>NZ_MUNO01000017.1:110000-290211 GCF_002001015.1 Polaromonas sp. A23
AGTTAAATCAGCGTTGCTAGCGGAAACTGCACATTCGTAAAGGTTTAGTGCAGACCGTGCCGCTAGCGACATTTAATAGATTTTTGATTGCGTCAAAATGAACTTCAGACTTCACGTTTGAAGATTACGGCATAACGCGTTTGGTGAAAGACCAGACACATTCCTTGATGTGGCTTTGAGAAATCAAAGTTATAGGGTCAAGTGAATAAGAGCACATGGTGGATGCCTTGGCAATGATAGGCGACGAAAGACGTGATAGCCTGCGATAAGCTTCGGGGAGCTGGCAAATTAGCTTTGATCCGGAGATTTCTGAATGGGGAAACCCACCGAAAGGTATCGCATACTGAATACATAGGTATGCGAGGCGAACCGGGTGAACTGAAACATCTCAGTAGCTCGAGGAAAAGACATCAACCGAGATTCCGAAAGTAGTGGCGAGCGAAATCGGAGAAGCCTGTTAGTGATAGCAAGACTCTTAGCAGAACAGCCTGGAAAGGTTGGCCATAGCGGGTGATAGCCCCGTATGTAAAAAGAGACTTGTGATACTAAGCTAACGAAAAGTAGGGCGGGACACGAGAAATCCTGTCTGAATATGGGGGGACCATCCTCCAAGGCTAAATACTCATCATTGACCGATAGTGAACTAGTACCGTGAGGGAAAGGCGAAAAGAACCCCGGGAGGGGAGTGAAATAGATCCTGAAACCGTGTGCTTACAAAAAGTAGGAGCCTCGCAAGGGGTGACTGCGTACCTTTTGTATAATGGGTCAGCGACTTACATTCAGTGGCAAGCTTAACCGAATAGGGAAGGCGTAGGGAAACCGAGTCCGAATAGGGCGATTCAGTCGCTGGGTGTAGACCCGAAACCAAGTGATCTATCCATGGCCAGGATGAAGGTGCGGTAACACGCACTGGAGGTCCGAACCGACTAGTGTTGCAAAACTAGCGGATGAGCTGTGGATAGGGGTGAAAGGCTAAACAAACTTGGAAATAGCTGGTTCTCTCCGAAAACTATTTAGGTAGTGCCTCAAGTATTACCGTCGGGGGTAGAGCACTGTTTTGGCTAGGGGGTCATGGCGACTTACCAAACCAATGCAAACTCCGAATACCGACGAGTACAGCTTGGGAGACAGAGCACCGGGTGCTAACGTCCGGACTCAAGAGGGAAACAACCCAGACCGCCAGCTAAGGTCCCTAAAATTGGCTAAGTGGGAAACGAAGTGGGAAGGCTATAACAGTCAGGATGTTGGCTTAGAAGCAGCCATCATTTAAAGAAAGCGTAATAGCTCACTGATCGAGTCGTCCTGCGCGGAAGATGTAACGGGGCTAAGCCAGTTACCGAAGCTGCGGATTTGCAATTTATTGCAAGTGGTAGGAGAGCGTTCTGTAAGCCTGTGAAGGTGGTGGTGTAAACCCTGCTGGAGGTATCAGAAGTGCGAATGCTGACATGAGTAGCGTTAAAGGGGGTGAAAAGCCCCCTCGCCGTAAGCGCAAGGTTTTCTACGCAACGTTCATCGGCGTAGAGTGAGTCGGCCCCTAAGGCGAGGCAGAGATGCGTAGCTGATGGGAAACAGGTCAATATTCCTGTACCGATGTGTAGTGCGATGTGGGGACGGAGAAGGTTAGCTCAGCCAACTGTTGGATATGTTGGTTCAAGCCTGTAGTCGTGCCTGGTAGGTAAATCCGCCGGGCTTAGATGAGGGGTGATAACGAGTCTGCTTGCAGACGAAGTGAGTGATACCCTGCTTCCAGGAAAAGCCACTAAGCTTCAGCTACACACGACCGTACCGCAAACCGACACTGGTGCGCGAGATGAGTATTCTAAGGCGCTTGAGAGAACTCAGGAGAAGGAACTCGGCAAATTGACACCGTAACTTCGGAAGAAGGTGTGCCTTTAGTAGGTGAACCATTTACTTGGGGAGCCCAATGAGGTTGCAAAAAATCGGTGGCTGCGACTGTTTATTAAAAACACAGCACTCTGCTAAGACGAAAGTCGACGTATAGGGTGTGACGCCTGCCCGGTGCTGGAAGATTAAATGATGGGGTGCAAGCTCTTGATTGAAGTCCCAGTAAACGGCGGCCGTAACTATAACGGTCCTAAGGTAGCGAAATTCCTTGTCGGGTAAGTTCCGACCTGCACGAATGGCGTAACGATGGCCACACTGTCTCCTCCTGAGACTCAGCGAAGTTGAAATGTTTGTGATGATGCAATCTCCCCGCGGAAAGACGGAAAGACCCCATGAACCTTTACTGTAGCTTTGTATTGGACTTTGAACAGATCTGTGTAGGATAGGTGGGAGGCTTTGAAGCCGGGACGCTAGTCTCGGTGGAGCCAACGTTGAAATACCACCCTGGTGTGTTTGAGGTTCTAACCTAGGTCCATTATCTGGATCGGGGACAGTGCATGGTAGGCAGTTTGACTGGGGCGGTCTCCTCCCAAAGTGTAACGGAGGAGTTCGAAGGTACGCTAGTTACGGTCGGACATCGTGATAATAGTGCAATGGCATAAGCGTGCTTAACTGCGAGACTGACAAGTCGAGCAGATGCGAAAGCAGGACATAGTGATCCGGTGGTTCTGTATGGAAGGGCCATCGCTCAACGGATAAAAGGTACTCTGGGGATAACAGGCTGATACCGCCCAAGAGTTCATATCGACGGCGGTGTTTGGCACCTCGATGTCGGCTCATCTCATCCTGGGGCTGTAGCCGGTCCCAAGGGTATGGCTGTTCGCCATTTAAAGAGGTACGTGAGCTGGGTTTAAAACGTCGTGAGACAGTTTGGTCCCTATCTTCCGTGGGCGCTGCAGATTTGAGGAAGCCTGCTCCTAGTACGAGAGGACCGGAGTGGACGAACCTCTGGTGTACCGGTTGTCACGCCAGTGGCATTGCCGGGTAGCTAAGTTCGGAAGAGATAACCGCTGAAAGCATCTAAGCGGGAAACTCGTTTCAAGATTAG
Organism: Polaromonas sp. A23; assembly: GCF_002001015.1. Classification (GTDB taxonomy): domain Bacteria; phylum Pseudomonadota; class Gammaproteobacteria; order Burkholderiales; family Burkholderiaceae_C; genus Polaromonas. Next base: position 112,954 of record NZ_MUNO01000017.1, read on the forward strand.
ATCTGCCGGGGCCTTGAGCCCCCTAAAGAGTCGTTCAAGACCAGGACGTTGATAGGTCAGGTGTGGAAGCGCAGTAATGCGTTAAGCTAACTGATACTAATTGCTCGTGCGACTTGACCCTATAACTTTGATTGATTTCAAAGTTGTTATGCCCAAGTGACGCATTCAAAAACTGTGCTCGCAAGAGTGCAAGACATTAAATAAAAGCTGATTTGCTCTATGAATTCGATGGATTGTTCTTTGAACAGTCTGTCAACAAGTTATGCCTGATGACCATAGCAAGTTGGTACCACTCCTTCCCATCCCGAACAGGACAGTGAAACGACTTAGCGCCGATGATAGTGCGGATTCCCGTGTGAAAGTAGGACATTGTCAGGCTCTTACAGCAAGAAACGCCCAGTTGATTCAGTCAACTGGGCGTTTTCTTTTGGGCGAAAGAAAATACAAAATTTAGCGTGCAGCAGGCCGGCGCCTTTCAGCCATCGTTTCAAAAGTGAGAGTTTGCTGCAGAACACGGCCAGGGTTGTCTGCCTTCAGGCGTTAAAGATCAATGCTCCGTTTCGATGGGCTACAACAGAACGTACAAGTTCGGCAGTCAGCTGATCCAGCCAGTCCTCAAATGAAATTGATGCGAAAAACATTTCGCGTATTCGCGCGAAGTAGTTGGTATGCCTAGCCCACTCGAGAAGATCCACAAATGGAAGTTGCTGCTGTTCCAGGAGTTTGAATTTAAGCAGTACCTTTGCCGCGTGATGCGCATGCCGGCTGGGATTGGAGACAAAGACATCTAATCGTTGACGTGCGGATGCCAGCACTTCGGGACGGTAACTAAACACCGGACCGTGGCCGGGTATGACAGTACGCGGGTCCAGGCTTTCGATAAGGTCCAATGTGGCCGCCACCTCGGCAAAAGCGCTGCCTCCCTGCAGCTCGGGAAAGACGACCCCGAAACCACTCTCCCATAAAGCGTCAGCCGAAATCAGGGTGCGTGACTGGGATTCAAAGAAAATCACCGAATGAGGATCGTGGCCTGGCGCCGCATGAATCTGCCAAGCTTTGTCTGCTAGCTGGATCTCACTACCTGGTTGCAGCAAATCGGTGAACTCAAACCGCGGGCACAACTGGCCAGTAGGAGCGTACGTCAAGGCTACAGGATCCCAGGTCGAAACAAAATGCGCTTGCCCGGGCGGAATAAGCGTCTGCAACTCCGGATAAATGGCCTGAAGGGCTGAATTTCCACCGCAGTGGTCGCTGTGCAAATGGGTATTGAGAAGGACATCAAGAGTGCGCCCTTGCAAAGCGCCCACCACAAGGTCGACTGTCTGTTCAGCATGCGTCGCATATCCGCTATCAATCATGGCGGTGGATTGCGCCCCACGAAAAAGAATGTTGTTGGATGACAACCATCCACGTTCAAAAACCAGCAAGCCGGCTGGCAGGTTCGCGTCAGGCATGGCTGTCTGTCACCGATCCGTCGGGTCAGGCGGTAGCACGCAGTTCGCGCCTGAGAATTTTGCCCACATTGGTTTTCGGTAAATCTTCGCGGAATTCGATGTACTTCGGGCGCTTGTACCCCGTCAAATTCTGCTTGCAATACTCACTCACGGCTTCTTCTGTGAGTGTTGGATCGTTTTTCACCACAAAGACCTTGATGGCCTCTCCCTGCTTTTCGTCCGCGATGCCGATGGCTGCGCATTCAACCACGCCGGGGCACGATGAAATCACATTCTCAAGCTCATTGGGAAATACGTTGAAGCCGGAAACGATGATCATGTCCTTCTTCCGGTCCACGATTTTGGTGTATCCGTTCGCGCCCATGATTCCGATGTCTCCGGTACGCATGAAGCCGTCGGATGTGAATGCTTTTTCATTTTCTGCGGGCTGTTGATAGTAGCCCGTCATGACCTGTGGTCCGCGGATACAGATTTCACCGGATTCACCGATGGGAAGCGAATGCCCGTTATCGTCCTTGATCGAGATGTCTATTCCCGGCAAAGGCAGCCCAATCGTGCCTGTGAACTCCCGGTTGAGCACTGGATTGTTGGTGCCGATCGCGCAGGTTTCGCTCATGCCCCACCCCTCGATCATCGGGCTGCCTGTCACCTCCAGCCAATGTCTTGCAGTGCCTTCGGATGCCGCCATGCCGCCTGCCTGCGACACGCATAAGTTGGAAAAATCCACCGACTTGATCTGGGGGTGTTGCAACAAGGCATTGAAGAGGGTATTCACAGCCGGAAGCATGTGAAATGGACGCTTTTTCAGAACCTCGATGAACTGACCGAAGTCGCGCGGATTCGGGATCAGGGTGAGGTGAGAGCCCCAGCGAATTGCCAGCAGACACAGCGTCAATGCGAAGATGTGATACAGCGGCAACGCGGCAATGCCGTTGGTCTTGCTGACATCACCGATACGGCGCAAGGCTGGTGTAAACCAGGCTTCTGCCTGCAGGACGGCGGCGACGATATTCCTGTGGGTCAGCACTGCGCCTTTCGATAGACCCGTGGTGCCGCCGGTGTATTGCAAAAAAGCAATGGAATCGAGGCTGGTTTGAGATGGTTTGAGCGCCATTCCCATCCCCTCGGCCATCACACGCTCGAAGGGCGTCACGGTGCGCCCGTTCGTTAGCGGCAGCTTATAAGCCGGAACCACCTTGGCCAGGTGACGCACCGCAAAAGTGATCCATCGCCCGTACCAGAACCCCAGCAAATCACCCATTGACGCAACCACCACATGCTTGATCGGTGTCTTGTCGATGACCTCTTCGAGGGTAGTGACGAAGTTTTCGAGAATGACAATGGTTGTCGCTCCTGAGTCCTTGAGCTGGTGCTCCAGTTCGCGGGCGGTATACAGGGGGTTGACATTCACGCAGGTATAGCCCGCCCGCAAGATGCCGGCCATGGTTACCGCGAATTGTGGAATATTGGGCAGCATGATGGCCACGCGCGCATCGGGCTCCAGCCCCAAGTGCTGCAACCATGCGCCGAGTGCGGAGGAGAGTTCATCAAGTTCTCCGTAAGACATCCAGCGCTCCATGCACACTGAGAACGGCTTGGCGGCATTTTTCTTGAAGGAGTCCTCAAGCAGCTGATTCAGTGAGCGAAACTGTTCAGGATGAACATCGTGAGGAACACCTTCAGGGTAACTTTTCAGCCAAAACTTATCCATTGACAAACTCCTTGTGCCTTATTGTGTAAGCACCGAGGCTGCAGTTGTATGGGGCTTGTCCTAGTCCAGAGGCGTACCAGCAAGAAGTTGGCTCAAACGGGTCTCACAGGCGACAGGGTCAGCCTCAAACAAGGACCTTATCCAGTTTGATTCGCGCTCTTCCACTACATCCAAAAACTCGGTGGCCCCCTTCATATCGGCAAAGGCATCAAATCCTGACTCCAAAAATCGCTGCAGTGAACTCAATCCAGCGGCTCCGGCAGGCGTTCGCATCACTTTCAACAAGCTGCGTAGACCGCGCATGCGCGTTAGCTGATCCAGCTCCGTACCCAAATGCAGGATCACCTGCAACTGATGTTGCCGTGTCGGAATGTCGGCAACGGCGCGCCAACACTGGATGTACCGGGCCGCTAAAGTGCCGTCGGGGTGTTGCAGCCACTGTTTGGCCATCCTTTCATCCAGCTGCTCAGTGAGCGCATGCACCTCCGCCATTGAGACAGCGGTTTCAACCACCGCGGCGGGAAAGAGGCGCGCAATGGTGTTGGCGATGCGGGAAAACTGTTGATCCCTATGAGCATAGTCCCTGTCGCTGTACAACTCGTTCAAGAAGAAGTTGGCCGCTCGCTGATAGCGAGGACTTTGGAGTAAATCCGCATAACTTGCCTTGAACCGCTGCGCTTGCAGACGCTTGATCTCCAGGCTGGCGGCGTGGTGTACCCGGTCGGCTGCACGTTCTTGCCTCAGCTCGGAAACTGTCTCCATGGCTTCACGAATACGGGTAGCAGAAGGGTCCATATAAACACCGAGTCTATCTAGGTACGGCGCCCTATTGAAACCGATAGGCCTCGTGAGAAACTCACTCGATGCAAAGAAGGACCTTACTCAAGCTTGGCGTGGCGTCGGCAGCCGTTCTCGCAATTGCCGGTGGGGCTGCTGCGTTGCTGTCTCCCGGGTTGACTGACGGCCGACTCAGCCCGGTTGGGCGCGAGGTGTTCAGGTCTATCGGCCGCGCTATTCTCGATGAAACCCTACCACGAGACGAGATATCAAGACAGACCGCGCTGGACGGTCTGCTGAATCGTATCGACGAGTTGTCCATTGCGCTGGCGCCGCATGCGCAAGCCGAGTTGTCGCAATTGCTGTCGCTACTCGCCAGTGCGGCGGGCCGACACGGGCTGGCTGGCCTGAGCGAACCGTGGTCATCGGCGACAGAAGCGCAAATACAGCAGGCGTTGCAAGAAATGCGCTTGTCCAACCTGATGCTGCGTCGCCAAGCCTATGCGGCATTGCACGACATCACGGCCGCCGCTTATTTTTCTGACGCGGCCACTTGGCCCCAACTTGGTTATCCGGGCCCAGTCCGGATTTGAAAGACAGGAATACATGAGCCAGGTTCAAGATCCGATTCGCGAAGGTTTGAAGCGCGGCTGGAAAGTGCGGGGAGGCGCCCTGGGCGAGATTCCGGAATCGATCGTTTGCGATGTCGCCATTGTCGGTAGCGGTGCAGGGGCCGGCATTACCGCCGAGCTATTGTCAAAGGCAGGACTGCAGGTGGTGATCATTGAAGAGGGGCCGCTTAAAAGCAGCGCTGACTTCAACCAGAAAGAGTCGGAAGCTTATCCTCAGCTCTACCAGGAAAGCGCTGCACGAAAAACTGAAGACAAGGCCATCAACATTCTCCAGGGCCGTTGCGTTGGAGGCTCCACCACCGTCAACTGGACAAGTTCATTCAGGACGCCCAAGCCTACGTTGAATTTCTGGCAGGAAAAGTTTCGCCTACCGGACTACACCGTCGAAGCGCTGGCGCCCTACTTCGCGCAGGCCGAACAGCGCCTGAACATTTCGCCTTGGCTTACGCCCCCGAATGAAAACAACGATCTGCTGCGCCGCGGTGCCAGCAAGTTGGGAATTGATTCAGCGGTAATTTCCCGCAACGTCAAAGGATGCTGGAACCTCGGCTCCTGCGGCCTGGGCTGTCCGACCAATGCAAAGCAGTCAATGCTTGTCACGACCATTCCAGCGGCACTGGAGCGCGGAGCGCAGCTGTTGACGGAAACGAGGGTGGAAAGATTTGAGCTGGTCAACGGCAAGGTGACGGCGCTCTATTGCCGGCCTGTCATGCCAAATGGGGCTCTAGCCCTTTCGGTATCTGCGCAAGCAGCTACAAAAATAGTAGCAAAACATTATGTGCTCGCAGCCGGAGCCATCAACTCCCCTGCAGTGTTGTTGCGCTCCAATGCGCCAGATCCGCACGGATTGCTGGGAGCCCGTACTTTTCTGCACCCGGTCGTGATGAGCTCGGCGGTATTCGACCAGAAGATCGAAGCCTGGAATGGGGCGCCGCAAACCATCTACACCGATCATTTTCTCGACACGCAGGCTATCGATGGCCCCATTGGCTACAAGCTGGAAGCACCCCCGCTGCATCCGATTATTTTTGCTTCGACCGTGCCTGGGTTTGGTCAAAGTCAGCAGGCATTGCTCAAAACCTTCGCGAACAACCACACCCTGCTGGCACTTCTGCGCGATGGTTTTCACGACCAGTCACGTGGTGGCAAGGTCAAATTGCGCGACGACGGTTCCGCTGTACTGGACTATCCGCTGACAGACTATGTGATGGACGGAGCCCGCCGGGCCTTGCTGTCGATGCTGGAAATCCAGTTTGCCGCAGGCGCTCGCCAGGTGTTGCCTCTGCATGAAATGGCCGAGCCCTACACGAGCTGGGAGCAGGCGCGTGAGGCGGTCAAGGCATTGCCCATGAAGCCGTTGCTGACCAAGGTTGTGAGTGCGCACGTCATGGGCGGCTGTGGTTTGGGCGGTGACGAAAAGCTCGGTGTGATACGGCCCGATGGCGTGCACTGGCAACTTGAAAACCTGTCCATTCACGACGGCTCCATTTTCCCGACCAGCATTGGTGCAAATCCGCAGCTGTCCATCTACGGTGTCGTGAATCGGTTGGCACAGGAGCTGGCGAGAAAACTTACTGGACGCGCTGTCGCACTAGCCTGAAGCGTAGCCGGCACTCCGTTCTTCATGCTGGCTCGGCTCCAACAACTCATCACCATCACGCTGCTAACTGCAGCGTTGACCTGGCTGGGCTTCTTCTGGGAGCGCTCTGTGGCTCTTGCCTTTGCAGGTTTTGCGATCCTGGTCTTGGGCTACTCTGGCTTTCTGGCGGTGGAGTTTGTGGCCTTGCGCTTCGTCGGCCGGAGCGATTCTGTTCCGCGGCCATCGTGGAAGGAACTGGTTGGTGCGTGGTGGAGCGAGACCCTAACCGCACCGCGGGTGTTTTGCTGGCGCCAACCGTTTCGTTCCAACGCTGTTCCCGACCAACTGTCTGTCGAGTCCGTTGTGCCGGGTCGCTGCGGAATTGTCTTTATCCATGGGTTTTTCTGCAACCGCGGTTTCTGGACGCCTTGGTTGAAACAACTCGCAGGAACGGGGCAGGCGTTTATAGCCCTCGATCTCGAGCCGCCCTTTGGATCCATCGACGATTACGTGCCGCAAATTGAAGACGCTGTTGCACGAATCACCGCGGCTACCGGGGTACCTCCACTGCTGGTGTGTCACAGCATGGGCGGGCTTGCTGCCCGCGCCTGGCTCAAGGTCATGAAGGCTGAAGCGCGCGTCTGCCATGTAGTGACGATAGGCACGCCGCATCGCGGAACCTGGCTGGCACGTTTTAGCTTCGTCGCCAACGGCCGGCAGATGCAGCTGTCCGGCCAATGGCACCGTGAACTGGATCTGGGCATGCCGTCGAACCGGCATGCCTTGTTTACCTGTTGGTACTCCAACTGCGACAATATTGTCTTTCCGAATTCCACCGCAACATTGCCCGGCGCCGACAATCGCCTGGTACGCGGTGCGGCGCATGTGCAAATGGCTTTTTTGCCGATGCTGATGAGAGACACTTTGGCAATGACTGAGGGGCCTCTGTGGAAAAGTACTCAAAAGTAGTAACAAGTTCCACCAATCGGTAACAAATTGTGTAAGCTGGGGCTATTTCCCGCTTGGGTTAACGCTTGGGATCAAGATGCCTCTGATAGTTGTCATGGAAGACGACGCCGCTACACGTACTTTGGTGGCCTCCGTCCTCCGAAAAGACGGATATGACGTGTTGTCGGCAGACAATGGACTTGCTGGCCTTGAGCTGGTGCGCCAAAACAAGCCAGACCTGGTCATCAGCGACGTGCAGATGCCTGTGATGGACGGGTTCTCCATGCTGCAGGCCCTGCGTGCCGACCCCGCGATACTGGCCACGCCGGTTGTGTTGCTGACTTCCCTCCAGGAACGTGCCCACATGCGCATTGGTATGACCAGTGGCGCAGACGACTACATCACAAAACCCTTCAGACCCGGAGAACTGCGGGAGGCCGCCGCGGCGCAACTGAACAAGCGGCATATGCAGGCAGCCGTGCAGGACATGGCCGTCGAGGCGGCAGTTCAGGCTGCGCTGGAGGACCAGAAGCAGCAACTGGCCCGGTTGTACGAGAAAAAGCTCGCTGCGGAGTTGAGCGAAAAATGGCCAGCCGCTGACGCGACAAGTCAGGACGAAAAATTCTCCAATGCCACGGTATTGTTTGTGGACGTGCTGAACTATGCGGGGCTGGCGGAAAAGCTGTCCAGCAGCGATTTGAGCGACGTCGTCAGGCAGTTCTATACCAATGCGGGTGACACCGTGCATCTCTTCGGTGCGCGTCACATGCAGTTTGTCGGCGAAGGGTTGCTGGTGGTCTTTGTGGATGCCACCGACACTACCTCTGTCAACCATGGGCTGCGCGCTGCACGCGCCGCCCTGGGCCTGATCGACTCCGCCAAACGTGTGCAGCAATTTCTCAACTCCCGTTTCCCCGGCCATGACCTGCCGCGCTTCGACGTCAGTGTCGCCCTTAACAGCGGACCTGTGGCGCTGGCCAAGCTGGAGGACCCTCTTCGTGGCGGGGTGCATATTCTGCCGGTAGGCGACACCGTGAGTGCCACCCTGTTGCTGCAAAAACAGGCTTGCAAGGCGGGGTGGCAGATTGCGGCCAGTATCACAATGCTGCGGGGCGTCACCGGGGCAGTCAATACAGGCGGGCGGGCGCTTCTTCCCCTGCCCGGCCGCTCGGCAGCGATCGATGCTGCCGAGTTGCTCGGTCTCGCCTTGGCCTGACCAACGCCTCGACGGAGCGTCATGGGAAAAAGAACGGTTTCACTCCGCCGCGTTCTGGTGACCAGCCTGCTGGCATTTGCCATCGTGCCGTCCGCCCTGGTGGTATGGCTGATGGCCCGCGGCAGTGAACGGGCCGTTCAGGACCTGGCCGGGGGAATTCTCTTCAATGTCGCAGCGCGAATTCAGGCAGGCACAGAAGCGCATCTGAGCCAGGCGCATACGGCGCTCAATGGGCTCTTCCCCGAGAGGCTGAGTGCGGTCCAGACCGAACAAGCCAGGGACTGGCTACGGCAGAGCGCATTGTTTGAGCCAATGGCGTTTGCGCTTAGCAGGCAATCACCAGACGTTCCCAGTCTGTATTTTGGTAACAACCGCGGCGAGTACTTCTCAGTTGAAAGTGCGACGGGAGGCGCCACGGTACTGCTCCGCGGTCCTACGGATACGGGACTGCAGGCTTTTATGGCACGACGCCCCGGCGATCGCAGTCGGCCGTTGGCCGTTTCGCAAGCCAGCTTTGAACCGCGAACCCGGAGCTGGTATCAAGGGGCGCTGGCCGCCAAGGGTCGTGTTTTCTCTGCAATCCAGGTTGGTCCGGGCGAACCGCAGCTGCTTGTTACGCTTTCCCAGCCCGTCTATGACAACGACGGAGGTGCGGCCGGCGTGGCCGGCGTTGACCTGTACCTGCAGCGCTTGTCTGCGCTGCTGCAAACCCAGCGTCTGAGCGCGCACGGTGCCGCTTTTATTGTGGACGAGGCGGGGGCGCTGGTTGCCGGATCTGCGGGTGACGCCCTGTTCCACGACGTGCAGGGGCAGTCAGTGCGCAGAAGCCCACAAAACAGCGCCAACCCGGTTATTCGGGCAAGTTTTGCGGCGCTGCTGTCCGAGCAGGCCCGCAAACGCGACGACACCGTCGCCAGCAACACGGCCTTGCAGAGGCTGCCTATGGGTGAGAGCACCCTGATGATGGTGCAGCGACCGTTTGGAGAGTCGCTCGGGCTGCGGTGGACCCTGGTGGTTGCGGCTCCAGAAAGTGATTTCACCGCAGAAATCACCCGCGCCTGGCAGGTGTCGCTGTCGCTCATCGTCGCAGTGATTCTTCTCGGGGGCGGGCTGGCGTTCTATGTGGCCAACCGCATTGGCAAGCGGCTCAGGCGACTGAGTGTGGCGGCGCAAAAGCTTGGGAAGGGCGAGATTCCCCGCATCGACAGAGGCACGCATTTGCATGAGGTGATGGAGCTGTCGCGTGTGATGCACGCCAGCGCCGAGCAGCTCAAGAGTTATCGCGCCGAAGTGCAAGCCAAAACGCGGAGCATCGAAGAGGCCAATGAGTTGCTGGAAGAGCGCGTGGCGCAGCGCACGGTAGAGTTGTTGGCCTCGCGTGAAGACGCCCTGCAGGCGGCCCGTGCCAAGGCTGCGTTTCTTGCAACGATGAGTCACGAGATCCGAACGCCGCTCAATGGTGTTGTCGGCATGAGCACCCTGCTGGCTGAGACGGCACTTGATGAGGAGCAAACCGACTACCTGCAGACCATCCGGTTGTCGAGCGATCAATTGCTGGCAGTCATCAACGATATCCTGGATTTTTCAAAAATTGAGTCCGGTAAGCTCGACCTTGAGGCAGAGCCTCTGAGTTTGCGCAGCACCATCGAGGAGGCCTGTGACATAGCCGCTTCGCGAGCTCGCGAGAAAAATCTGGAGTTGATTGTCGACATACCGGAAACTTCGGGAAGCGGCGTCCCGCAACTGCCGGTGGCCATTCTGGGAGACGTGACCCGCATTCGCCAGGTTTTGATCAACCTGATAAACAACGCAGTCAAGTTCACTGAACGAGGCGAAGTTACCGTGAGTCTGCGGGCACTACCCAGTCTCGATGCGGACCGGGCACTTGTTGAATTTCGTGTCACGGATACCGGCATCGGCATACCACCAGAGCGCGTCAGTGCACTGTTCCAGGCATTTACCCAGGTGGACGCCTCCACCACCCGCAAGTACGGCGGTACGGGCCTCGGGCTGGCGATATGCAAGCGCCTGGTCGAACTCATGGGTGGAGATATCGGCGTGGACAGTGTTCAGGGCCAGGGTTCTGCCTTTTGGTTCACTGTGCAGGCGCTGCCTGCCGAACTTCCTCCGGCGACTGCGACCGTGGATGCAGCTGCGTTGGCCGGAAAACACGCGATGGTAGTGGACGACCATCTGACCAATGTCCGTGTGTTGTCTCGCCAACTTCAGTTGTGGGGCATGCAAGTCAGCACGGCCGAGTCGGGCGCGCAGGCGCTACAGGCGCTGACCTTGGCGCAAAGCGGTGGTGTATTGCCTGACATCGTTATCACCGACATGCATATGCCCGAGATGGACGGGATGGCGTTGGCAAAAGTCGTCAAAGCCACCCCCGCCATGGCCGGTTTGCCACTGGTGCTGCTGACCTCCGGTTTCATGCCTCCCGGCAATGAAGCGACCCGGCTGTTCGAGGCCCGGTTGCTTAAGCCGGCCCGGCAGAGGCAATTGTTCGATGCGCTGGCGCGCTGCCTGTCGCTGCCTGGCAGCTATAAGCCACAGAACACACTACCTGATGCTGTGGCTAATGCAGAGGCCGTAGCGAACAAGAACCTGACCTTGCTGGTGGTGGACGACAATGCCGTCAATTTGAAGGTCGCTTGCGCCATGCTTGCCAAGCTGGGGTATCGAACGGCGACCGCACTCGATGGGCGAGAAGCTGTGCAGGCTGTAGCAAGCGCTCATGGCGCGGGATTACGCTTTGGTGCGGTGCTGATGGATATCAACATGCCGCGCATGAATGGTTTTCAGGCCACCCAGCAGATACAGGCCATGATGGGCAAGAAAGCGCCCCCCGTCATTGCGTTGACCGCCGCGGCATCGCCCGAAGACCGCGCCCGTTGCATGGCAGCGGGCATGGACGACTATTTGACCAAACCACTGCATGTGGCTGCACTGGCACAGGCGCTGGAGCGTTGGTTGCCCAAGATGCAGAAGGCATCCGAAGGCTCCCCAGGATTCCCAACCGACCGACCCGGCCCCGGCACGACCCATGAGGTTCCGCTCGGGGTGAGTCATCCGGAGCCCCCGCTGATGGATTTGGAACGTCTGGCGCAGTTCAAGGAGTTCGATGATGAAGAACTCAGCATGACGCGCGAGGTGATAGGGCTGTTTATGGCCGACGCCGCACAACGTCTGAAGGCTATTGAGGAGGGCATTCGTGCGAACGATGCTGTCGCCCTGGCGTGGGCAACTCATGCCCTGATCGGCTCCACGAGCAACGTGGGTGCTGTGGCAATGCATTCTGTTTGCAGTGCACTCGAGCGGGCCGCGAAAAGGGGTGTTGTGCCGGCCGATGGACTTGAGCAGCTGGAGAAACTCCGCGCTTATTGGGTACAAACCAAGGTGGTTCTTGACTCTTGGGTCTGACTGGCGACGCTGGAGGGCTCGTCAAAGATTTTGACCCACTTCAATCTCACAAGCAACAATCATAGTGAGTACTTACATTTTTGCCGCATCTCTTGTCTGGTTGAGGTCTTTGGGGTGTGAATTTTTTCACAAAGAACGGGCTACTTAGTTCCTATCCACTTCTTGCGGGTCTTCATACGCTTAACAAGCTGTAACACCCGAGAATGAAGATGAACACCTTGTTGAAAGCCGGTTTTCTGGAGTCCCCCCTCACCAAGGACGTTGGCCGTTTGGACTCTGGCCCGGACGTGCTTTCCCTGTTGATCGATGTGCTTGGGCATGGCGTCATTGTGGTCGATGAGCGGGGGCGGATCCTTCATACCAACAGGGCTGCCCGTACAGAATTGAACCGTCGCCGTGTCATCGACAAAGTGGCTGGAGAGGTTCATGCGGTTTCGCCTGTAGACAGTCGTGTCCTCCAAAATGCCTTGAGCAAGGCGATCGCGGGCAAACGCAGCCTTATCAATGTATCGGCCGATGGGCTGAGCCTGGCGCTGGCTGTGGTCCCGCTCAAGCTGGACGCTGAGGCATGGGAAACCCGGATCGCACTGTTTTTTGCGCGTGCCGAAGTCTGTGAATCAGGCATGTTCGGATTTTTCGCCCGCAGCTACGGCCTGACACAGACGGAAGAGCAGGTGTTGACGATTCTGTGTAGGGGCTTGAGTACGCCGGAAATTGCCGTTCAGATGAAGGTGGCGGTGTCCACTGTACGTAGCCATGTACGCAGCCTCTGCGCAAAAACCGGCTCCAGCGGGGTCCGTGAACTTGTCAACCGTGTGGCCGTATTGCCGCCGGTGGCGCCTTTGCATCTGGCCCAAATTCACTGAAAAGAGCCATTAGCCCTCATGCTGCCCACACCGGCAGCCCGCCGCGTGCTAGATTACGGCTCATCATGAGCACGTCAATACCTCCCAGCGAAGATCTTTATACGCCACTGGTGCCCGAACTGCGGTCACTGGCACGCCGTGGCGTCCTGCGTACTTACCGGAAAAATGCGGTTCTGATCAACGAGGGCGAGTCCGGGGACAGCTTGTTCGTACTGCTCAAAGGCAGCGTCAAGATCTTCGCCATGGACGAAAGCGGGCGTGAAATTACCTATGGAACCGTCGAAGCGGGTGACTATTTTGGTGAAATGTCGCTCGATGGTGGGCCACGCTCGGCTTCGGTCATGACACTCGAACCCTGCACCTGCGCCGTGTTGGGCCGAACGGATGTTAGCGAGCATCTGGTGGAAGAGCCCGAATTTGCCATCAATCTCGTGGTGCAGGTGATACGCCGGGCTCGTTCTGCAACCGAAACGGCGCGAAACATGGCGCTGCTTGATGTGTATGGCCGGCTGGTAGCTCTGCTTGAAGAGCGCAGGGATGAAACAGGTGAAGAGGCGAGCGGCAGCACCACGCTGGAATCCATCACTCACCAAGATATTGCCAACCGCGTGGGTGCGTCGCGTGAAATGGTAAGCCGCCTCCTCAAGGACCTTGAAAAGGGCGGCTATATCGAGCTGGGCATCCGGCGAATCACACTGCTCAAGAAGTTGCCCAGCCGCTGGTAGCCGTGCCGGTAAGTGTTATTCCTTCGGGTCCCTGGCATGCAAGGGGCGCTCAGCCGAGCGTGCCGGTGTGCGCAGGCGTCCTTCGCGTTGAAGGGCCGCACAGATGAAACCCGCGTACAACTGCTTCTGTTTTGCCGTTCCGTCCAAACTCTTTCGCAAGCTCGCCGAAAAAGCCGGGGAAGATGAGGGCAAGCGGCTCAACAGCCACATAGAGCACAGCACGCGACTGCGTACACAGCGCCATGTCTGTTCCAAGCAGGGAGTTGTCCCCCGCACGGTCCAGTCCCCCCAGTCTTTCATGCCGGCTCAGGCCTATCGCCGCAGTATTTTTAATGCAGGCACCGACACCGACCTGCCGGGCAAGCCGGTGCGGCATGAGGGCGACAAACCGATCAGGGACCGCGCTGTCAACCGGGTGTACGACAACACCGGCATCGCCCTGAATTTCTACCACCAGGTGTTCGGGCGGGAATCCCTCGACGACCGCAGCATGCGTGTGGAGTCGGCCGTGCATTTCGGCAAGAACTTCGCCAATGCCATGTGGACCGGCGAGCAAATGGTCTACGGCGATGGCGACGAAAACGTCGGCGGATTCACCGAGGCGCTGGACATCATCGCCCACGAACTGACCCACGGTGTCATCCAGCACATGATTCCGGGTGGGCTGGGCGTGGTCAAGCTGGCGCGCAAGGATCGCGAGTTCGAGGAACAGACACATGCACTCCAGGGCCAGGCCGGCGCCCTTAACGAATCCTTCGCCGATGTCATGGGCAGCATGGTCAAGCAGTGGCATGCGCGCCAGACCGTGACCCAGGCCAACTGGCTGCTCGGCGAGAACATGCTGGCACCGCAGCATGGGTTGGCCATCCGCTCCCTCAAAGACCCCGGCAATCGCAAGCTGACCTGGTACGACGATGACCAGATCAAGACCATGGAACAGTATCTCGACGGTGCCGATGTTCACGACAGTTCAGGCATACCCAACCACGCTTTCTACCTCGCAGCCAAAAAAATGGGCGGATTTTCCTGGGAGAAGGCCGGGTTGATCTGGTATGGGGCATTTGCCAAACTGAAACCCCGGGCCAGCTTTCTGGATGCCGCTCGAGCCACCTGTGCAGCGGCAGAATCCCGCTTTGGCAGTAAGTCAAAAGAATACCTGGCAGTCCACTCGGCCTGGCAAGCTGTGAAGGTCATCACCTAGACCGGGATACTAATGCCTTGCATCACCGGCGGCTGCATGCAAGCATTCACAGGGTCGGCCGGAAAATCGGCCTGTTGTTGAGGATTCAAAGAAAAACATGTCGTTGCGCTGCTTATCCTGCTTGACGGTCAACCCTGACACAAACCGCTTTTGCGGAAACTGCGGTGCCGCATTGGGGCACGGCGTGCTGGATCCGGTCCCGGTCATGGAACCCCTGAGGCCGGAAGTCCAATGGGGCGCCCTCAAGCACGCGACCATTCTGTTCGCCGATATCGTCAGTTCCACCGAGCACGTAGCTGATCTTGACCCCGAGCAGGCCATGGAGCAGCTGCGGCCTGCTGTTCAGCGCATGTGTGACGCGGTGGAGCGTTTTGGCGGAACAGTGGTACGCACTTTGGGCGACGGTGTCATGGCCTTGTTCGGAGTGCCCCGAGCGCTGGAAGGCCATGCCAGTCTGGCATGTGAAGCTGCCCTCGCCATGCAGGCAGCATTCGAAAATCCCGGGGAGCGCCTGCGCATCCGGGTCGGCCTGCACTCGGGCCAGGTTGCGTTGGATACGGGGGCGGTTGACGCAACCAAGGGCGGAGGCGTGCATGGGCACGCCATCCATCTCGCCAGCCGTGTGGTCGGCCAGGCAGAGCCTGGTGGGATCTGCATCACGGCCGACTGCCTTGCTTTGGTTCGTCCAGCCCCCGACGTCAGGCGGATGGGTCCGCATTTGCTCAAAGGCATCGCGGAGCCCGTCGAATTGCATGCATTGCTGGGCATCAAGAGTGATGTGCGGCATCACCAGTTTCACGAGGCAGCCGTGTCTGTCTTCCGTGGCCGCGATCTGGAGCTTGGCATCCTGAAAGAAGCCTTCGACAGTGCGCAGGAAGGCCGTGGTTCGGTGGTCGGATTGTCGGGCGCTCCCGGTACCGGAAAAAGCCGGCTTTGCCACGAATTCGCCCAGTGGTGTCGTGAGCGCCCTGTGCCTGTCTTTGAAGTACGCACCCAGCTTTATGGGCATGCCACGCCGTTGCAACCGGTGTTGATGTTGCTGCGGACCTGCTTTTTTGAGATATCTCCTGTAGACGATGCAGCCACAGCAAGGCGGCGTATCGAACAGGGGCTTGCCAGGCTTGGCGCAGTCTCGGCAGATGACCTGGCACTGCTCCATGAGTTTCTGGGCGTTGCAGACATCAGCAGCCAGCCATGTTCACTGAACCCCAAGGCGCGCCTCGCAAGGCTTTTGGGCTTGCTGGGTGAACTGGTGCGCCATGCCGGCCGCAGTACCTCAGTCATTATTTTTGAAGACCTGCATTGGCTTGACGAAGCCAGTGCGGTCTTTCTTTCGGCGCTGGTGGACGCGGTTGGCGGTACGCACACCCTGCTTCTTCTCAACTACCGCCCTGGCTATCAAGCGCCATGGAAGGATGTCTCTCATTTCCAGCCGCTGGTGCTGGCAGACCTGAGCGCTACCGATACCGAGGCTCTTGTACGCGAGCAGCTTGAGCGCTATCCGGAATTGCAGCGCTTCTTCTCGCTCATCGTGGAACGTTCCGCAGGCAATCCTTTTTTTGCCGAAGAATTGACTCACTCACTGATCGAAAAGCGCGCATTGCTGACCGCCTCGGGGTATACGGACCGTGATCTTGCGGCCCTGGGCCAGGAAGCACTCCCTGCTACCGTGCAGGCTGTGATCGGTGAGCGCCTTGACAGGTTGGTCGCCACCCAAAAAACACTGTTGCATATCTGTGCAGTGATCGGAAAAGAAATTCCGCTGGCTGTTCTTCAAGAGGTGGCCGTCTATCTGGTGAGCCAGATGGAGAGCGGCCTGGACGGGCTCTGTGAGGCCGAGTTGCTGCAGCTGCTGCGTGAAATCGCCGGCGGGCGCCGCTTTGCTTTCCGTCATCCACTCATTCAGGAGGTGGCCTACAGTACCCAGCTCAAGGCCCGGCGGGCCAATCTGCACGCGGCAGTGGCTGCCGCGATGGAAGTGCACTACAGCGCACAGCCGGGAGAGTTCGCCGCGCTGATTGCCTACCACTACGCAGCCGCCGGGCAATTCGTCAATGCTGCGCAACATGAGGCACGGGCGGCAAAGTGGGCCGGCTCCACCAACTCTGCACAGGCCATCAAGCATTGGCGCAAGGTGTGGACGCTGCTGGAGGGGCAGGAACGGTCGCAGCAGGTCAACAGCCTGCGGGCTCTGGCGGGTGGCCGAATCGTTTACCTCGGCTGGCGGGAGGGGCTCAGTCCGCAGGAAGTTCAAGAGATCTGCCAGGAAGCCATAGGGCTTGCGAGAGATGTGGACAACCGGCTGGAGCAATTGTTGCTTTTTGCGCAGGGACGCATCCTGCAGTCGGGCGGTGGCCCGGCAGATGACTATGTGGCGAGCGTTCTCAAGGCGCTTTCGCTGACTCCACCGGGTCAGGATGTCGGGCGTGTTGCGATGCTCAACGTGGCGCTCAGCCAGGCCTATGCCTGGGCCGGTCTGCTGGAGCAGGGGCTTGCGGCAAATGACGCCGCCTTGCTGGGGGTAGAAAACATCGACAAATTCGACCGGGAATTTATTGATTTCAGCATTGAACAGTGGGCGCTGGGGATTCGCGCCCGGTTGTTGATACGCATGAACCGATTGGATGAGGCAGAGGCCTGCTTGCTGCAAATGTTGTCTGTTGACGAAAGGCTGGATGACCCCGTGATTCAGCAGATCACTCATCATTTGCACGTGGAGCTTGCGGCGGTTACCCAGAACGCTGAACTCGCCCAGCGGCATGTTGAAATCGTCGTTGACCTTGGGCAGCGGTATGCCAGCCCATACTCAAAAATCTTTGCTCTTTGGTGCTCCGGCTTGGCTGAAGTAAGCGTTGGAAAACTGACAGCTGCGCAACATTGTTTTTCTCAAGCACTCGAACTTATCGCGAGTTCGAAAGTGGCTCTTGAGTTTGAAGCCGAAATACAGGCTTGCTTGGCCGAGTGCCATCACAAGCAGGGCAACCTTGATCTCGCGCTGGCAGTTGCCCAAACAAACATTGATATATCGAAGCCGAGAAACAATCGCTTGGCCGAATGCCGGGCGTTGATTGTTCTTGGTGGCGT
The DNA here is from genome assembly GCF_002001015.1 of Polaromonas sp. A23. Lineage (GTDB taxonomy): Bacteria > Pseudomonadota > Gammaproteobacteria > Burkholderiales > Burkholderiaceae_C > Polaromonas. The sequence continues at coordinate 130,570 of NZ_MUNO01000017.1, forward strand.
GCTGGGTCAAAAGGCTGATGTCAAATCCCGGCAGGAAGCATTGATCCATTTCAACCAGGCGGAACAGCTGATTCAGCTGACCGGCGCCAAGATTTACGAGCCGCTTTTGCGGAATGAGCGGAGTCGCGTAGTGGGGATCTGACCAAAGCCGGGCGCGACTGCTTAAGTAGTCTTTCGTATCAGCAAGGTGTATTCACGCATTCCATAGCTGTTCAGTATTTCCACGGTGGCGCCAAACCTCTTCTGGCAATAGTTGCTCCACAATTCAGAAGGCGGCCTGTAGAGCTCCGTTATGCCAATTACTCCTTCGGGCAGCGGAGTAAGAAAATTGACCGCAAAACCACGACGACTGGTGGCGTGCATGTTCGCCAATGTTGTTGCGACAAACTGTGTCCACAAGTCGTCAGTTTGGGTTAGTTTCACATTGAAAATTCCGCTGGCAATCGAGTAGTCCGCGATGCGGGGACTGTTGCTTGCTACTACGAATTTCGTTTCGCGCCGCTTGCCCCATAGTTTTTGTGCCTGAGCGATCATGGCTGGTGAGAGGTCTATGCCCAAATAGTTAATTGCCTTGCCGCGAAAGCGTTTGGACAAAAAAGCGAGCAAGGCGCCATAGCCGCATCCCAAGTCGTTAAGCGTCACTGGCGAATCAAAATTACAGAACTTGAGCAACTGCACGAAACGCATTTGCTGGGTAGGCACACATGCCCAATCGACCCCAAGCGGGGTAGCCCCGTAGGTGTCGATTTTTCGGGTGTAGTACTGCTCGACTTCGGCAAGCAATACGTCCATGGGGTTTTGCGAAAAGGTCCCGGCCACTAAACAATACCCGGGTGAACGGATTTTCGGGGAGCGCCCCCGAAAACGCTTTATTTCTTTGCGCCGGGTTTGCTGGCTTTAGTCGCAGCCTTGCTCTGGCGCGCCGCGCTTGCCGCTTGCACTGACTGCATCGGCAATGAAATCGTGAGGTAGTCCTGCTCCAGGTAATGTACGGGGCGGCTCTTGTCTGTGATCTTTACTTGCGCATTTTGTTTTTCACCGCGCATATCGTGGGAGGTAAAAAAAACAGGCAAAGGCGTTTTCGAAGCCAAATTTTTAATCAAGGCATTGACGATTGCAACATCACCGTTCTGTTTGGGACGATTGGAGTCGTGCTTGCTGAGTGCTCCTACCAGGTCGTACCAACGGTTTTTAACTTCATTGTTCCAGGCGCCAAGATTGAGTGCTGTCACACTGGTTTTGAAGGAACGTCCCTTTTTGAAGATCTTGAACTCTTTTTGCAACGCCACCATTTCCTCAATTCCGCCGTGGTGCGTGTCCTTGCCTTGGGGCGGCGCAAAACGCAAATTCAGTTCATCCAACATGCTACCGATGTAGATGTCGTGCTCTTTCATGAAATAACCCATGTGACTCTCCTAATGCTGACGGTTAATGGAATCTCGGCGTTTTGGTAAAAGTTGCAACCTACTGTTAAAGGCCTATCGGAGTTTAGGCCGAAGTTTTTTGTTTGAAAAGGGGCATGGACTCACCTAAGAGAATTACCTCTTTGTTTGGCAACGCGTAGATGCAGCGTGTTGCATCAATGCCAAACCGCCAATGTAAATCGAAAAGCTACATCGCCTCCGTCGTGAAGGGTGTGGCGGCAAGCAGGCAATGGCGCCATTGCGCTACATCGCGTTAAATACTTTCCGGGTAACTTGGGGCGCAGCGTCACTGGTGCCAACCAGACGGACCGCGGACCCGCTGCGAGTGCTCGCACCACGCACGCCTATCAACGCCGCATTTTCATCACTAAATGCTTGAGTGTGAGGTATCTTTACTACGCCGGGGCGTGTGGGACGTGCATGGTCGGGGTCCGGGTTTTGCGGCGAGTAGTTCGCCCACTTTGGGCCTGCAATACGTGTGCCACCGACCGACACTGTCTTGTTACCCGTGGCAATGCTATTGAAATTGCCGCTTCGCCGAATGGGCGTGGGGTTGGTTGGGTCGTCTACCAAGGCCTGCATGTCGTAGAGCGCATCTTCCAAATGCGATTGGCGTATGCCCGTGTGATGCGCAAGAACCTCGTCATCCCGCTCTACATAGGCGTCAATCGTAACTGCACCCGTACCGACATTGGTTAGCTTTATTTGCCAAGCCCCGCTGGGTGCAGTGGCCGTGCCGTCATCAAAACTGAACGTGGGAGCTACAGCGATAAGCGCGCAAGTCCCGTTGCGCCCCGTCGCTACTGCTTCGGGGTAGATCAGTGCGCACAGCGGCTGCGTGCCACCGTCCAGCCACATACGTGATTCGCCAAAGGAAAGTGCGGGTAGTGCTGTGCGACCTGGCGGTGTGATTTCAATTTCGATGCCGGTCGCTCCTTCGGGTAGCCATAGTTCCAGGAAGTTTTGAGATAAATCGGCTGGTTGCCCACGCCAATGGAATGTCACGCGCTCATTTTTTGATAGCGCTGCATTTGCGTGTGTGCGCCACTGGTAGCTGTTACTCACCGGCAAGATTATCTGCAATCGTTTGCCGCTCAAGGCGATCAATTGATCCATAGCGGCTTCCAGGATTGAGCTGCCGTCGTGCGGCCCTGCCAACGTGCCCCAACTGAGATTGACGGCAATTTTGGCGGTCAATGCGCATCTAGACATGATGTACATCAGTCCATCAAGTATGTGCACGTTCATTGCACCGCCTGACGTGTCTCGGATGGTGTCCCAGTCCAACTGAACCGACACGATGTTAGCGCGGCTGGCATCGTCATTGGCGAGATCCCAACTGGGTGGTGCGTCAAACGAGGGCGGCAAATTGGCCACCTGCGCTAGCAGTGTGCGAGGCCCGCAGGCCAGATCCAGCACCTGCGTGCCGTGGTTCAATAGCCTTTGCAGGGCCGTTAGCTTGAACTGCTGATACACAGCACCTTCATCGACCATTCCGCCAAAGGTGTTTTGTTGCATGGCCTGGTTGATTTGGGCCGCCGTGAGTTCATGGCCGTATCCCAATCCAGCAGGTGTACTACCGACACCTTCGCCGTCCTGTCGCCAGAAGTATTGCGTGCGTGCCTTGCCGTTCTTCAGGAAGCGGTTATTCGCAAACGCAAGCCCGCCATCAATTTGGCCAATCACTTTGCCCTGGAGTAGGACCGGGGCCGCACCCGGAGGGGCGGCTGAAGGTGCCGTGGGGTCATCCGTCTGGTGCCCCGCTGGCAGCCCCATCTCTAATCGCTGCACCAATGCATGTAAGCTGCCGCCGAGACGAATGTGTTTAAAAAACGCCGGTTTTACGCGGGCCGTGCAGAACCGTAGGCCCGCAGGCGCTGCGCTGCTCGTATATACGGGCGGCACATGCAGCCACAGGGGCGAACCTGCAGCAATGAATTGAGCGATGCTGACGCCGGGGTTGAGCTCTATGGTGACGGGCAACCACCGAGGTGGTTTGCCGCCATAGCCGGCAAATTTATCAGCCTCGGCCCACACAAGATAGGGGTCAGCTCCAGTAGTAGCTCCGGGCTTCGCCCAGTCTATGCCAGTGAAGCTGCCTTTTGGCAATTTGGTCCAGGACATGGTGGCTTACCTGACTATTGAATTGGTTGCCACTCTTTGGCGGCTTTGGCCCACATGAACGCCATCAATGGCGAGGCGGCAATGCTGCCTACTGCGGAGAGATATTCGTAGTAACCACTTTGGTTGTTGGCCATCGAAACACGTGGATCAAAGTCAATCGTGTGGCCTTGAGCGTCGTGAAACTTCCTGCCGTTAAAACCTCGCTCATGCAGCTTGTTGTTACCGATGCATCGCGCCACGAAAAAATCGGCGAGTCCCGTGCCTAGAAGACGGCCCACCGCACTGTCCACCGGGTAATGCAGTCCGGCCACTGTACGGTTGACGGCTATGCGCGCTGCCTGGCGCTCCAGCTGTTCTTTGTATTTGGCCCCGTGAGGCAGTAGTGCTTGCACGACCGTGGACACCACGTAGGCTTCGGTTGCGTGTCCGCTTGGCCAACTAGCGTGGCCTGGGGTCGGGATCGGCGGTTGGATTTGTGGCGATAGCTCCACAGGCCGAGGGCAGGCGAAAGCATGCTTAAAGCGCATCTCCACGTGCGATGCAAGAGAGAGGCTGAGATCAAGCAGTTCAAGCGTCCACTTGTGGCGATGTGCATGCAAGCCAATGATCGCAGCCGTAAAGGCGAGAAATCCGTTGGCTTGAGTGAGAATTTCACTGCCTCGGTCTTCGCGTAACTCACTGTAGTTGGCAACCAGCTCCAGTTGCTGCTTGAATACTTTGGCTGTGGGGCGAACTAAGCGGATCAAGGTGCGACTCTTGAGCGGTTTTTTGTTCAAGTCGACAAAATCGACCGACACCAACTCCTTCGATTGATTCACGTCAAAGTGCAATCCAGCCAAAAGATCCAATTCGCAGATTTGCATGCGTGGACCCACAGCCCAGTCTGCCAGGCGGTCGGGCTTATCCAGTGGCGTCGGCAAATTGATAGGAAGGGTTGCTCCCTGAAAGGGACCCACCAAAGCAGCTCGACTCAGAGTAATTGCGTTCGCGAGTACTCCTTGGTTGTCCGCGGGGCCCTGACCAAAGCCGGCACCGAAACCGGCTCCAAAACCTGCACCAAAACCGGCACCGAAACCGGCTCCAAAACCTGCGCCCATATTCATCACTCCCTTTTAAGCAATTGACACTCTAAACCTCTGGAACACCTAATGCTCTCAACGCTGCTGCGCAACGCTTCCGAGTAACGCTGGCACCGCTACCGACACCTAGATACGATGAGATGGTCAGCCCCGGTTCTTCTGCCAGTAAAAGCGCCAGCGTTTTTTTTGCATCTTCTAGCAGACCGAATTCAACTTGCGCTGTCAACAGCACTCGAAGCGTAGGCGAATGGTGTCTGTTGGCCCTGAGCGACCGACCCGCTGAGGCGATCGCCCCTTCATGGTTGTTGTTGGCCAACAGCGCCGCCGACCGATGCAACTCGAAGAAATAGGTCAATGGATCTACTGGGGACAGGGCGGCAGCAAACTCCACTTCGGAGACTGACTCAGCCGCGGCGCCCCACATGGTAGACAAGACACTTTTAAACAACCAAGCCAGAGGCTCATTCGGATTCACTGCTACAGCCCGCGACAATCTTTTCTCCGCTACTGCAGCATCCCCCACCAACTGACAGTGAGCGTACCCCTCAACTGCAAGGGCAAGGGCGTTCTCGGGCTCTGCATCGAGAGCTCTCTGAGTCTGCTGTAGGGCCAACTTCCCCTCGCGCTCAGGCGAGGCACTGATCCCGCGCATAACTCTAAGTACATGCCATTTGGCAAGCCAGGCTCTTGCTGTTGCGGCCCGGCTGTGACGCTCAACTACCGCTTCCAGCGCCTCCCTGCTGCGATCAAAGTCTTGCAGTGTGGATCGGTGCATTAGCGAGATGCCGCTGAGAAGCAGGGAGCTACTGTCCAATCTGGGAAGTGGTTGAGCAAGCGCTTGTTGAACTTCCGACTCAACCAGGGTTTTGTGCGCAACGTTCGCTATGCGGGTTATAAGCTCGCTTTGCGCCTGCAATAGATCACCAGTTTCACCTGAGAAACGATCCGCCCAAACTATTCGACTGTTGCGGACATCCGCTAGCTCTGCCATTAAGAGAAGTTTTGTGCCACTAGCGACATAGCTTCCAGAGAGAACAAAAGTGGCATTAAGGTGGCTATTCACCTCACTAAGACTGGCGTCCCGGCCACGGAATACGGTTGTCGAAAGGCGGGAGATCACTCGCAAACCCGACGTACGCGAGAGCTGAGCAATGATGCCGTCTGCGATAAGCTCACCAATCGCAAAGTGTTCTGGCTCATTGCTGCGAGCCTCAAAAGGGATAACGGCAATTGTGGGAAGCAGATCCTTGTGAGGTGTGCGACTAGGCTCCACTATTGACGCATACCCTGGTGGGGTGACGCGATAGACGCGAATGGGTTTGTCAACATGCTTAAGATAGCATTCGCCTAGATCTTCTATTTCCGCGTCCAATGCTGCCGTGAGTTGATCCCGTAGCTCTGCAGACACCACGATTTCGCTGGGCTGGGCCAGTGTGCAGAAGCGCGCAGTCAGGTTGACGTCGGTTCCATAAATGTCGTGCTGGTCAGTTACAAAGCTGGCCAAATGACCGCCTATGCGCAAATGCATTTGCTGCTCGGAGCGCAGCCCGACATTGGCCTGCTGACTGAAATGCTGAATAGCGAAGCTTGCCCGAACGCTGCCTTGAGCCGTGGCAAATTCAAGCATCAGGCCGTCACCCAGGCTTTTGACAATGCGGCCACCGTGCAATGGCAGCACTTGCTGCTCTGCATGTTGCACCAGTTGCTGCCACCGCCGCACAAAGTCATCTTGGTCTTGCTCCATTAACCTGACCGACTCCACCACGTCCATGACCAACAACACTTTCGTGCTTCTTGTCACGGCAACAGGGAGTTCGATCACGGGAGCCTCATCGTAGATGGTGTAACAAAATTTTACCTCCTCCTTTTGTAGGAGGAGTGGTCTGGGGGAGGCAGATGATGAAAGAGTCGCTTAAAACTTGGTGGCGTTGCTTTAGTGCTGAATTATTACTGCCGTGGGGGAGACTCTCCCGCCGCGGCAACGCAGAAGTCATGAGTGGCTATGGCTGGGAAGCCGCGCAAGAATCTCACCGACTGCTACAGGAGAGAAGTTCATGGGTGCAAGCGACACGGTCGCGGGTGGCGGTTAGGGACAGAAGAGCAACAGAAACCGGTTCCCTTGTCGTGCGCAGATTCGTCGAGCATGCGGCGGTAACGGTCGACCTGTTGCGGGAATACCCGGATCAACGAGGTAACTGAAAAGTCTGCATGGGAGCACCGCCCGCGGCGCGCCTGTCGTTGATTAACGACTGTCTGACCAAGTCGCCAACGATATTTTGTAAGCTGGCAAAAGTGCATGTTAGATTGCATTCGGCCACTCGTCCGGGTGGCTATCAATCTTTATTCAGGAGAGTCAGATGAAGAAAGTGCAGTTTGGTGCGGGTTTTATTTCCCCTGCCGTCAAGGCGCATGTGCAGAAAAAGCCGGGAGTCTTGATGGGCGGAGGTTTTATAGCGCCCGCTTTAGCCACTCATCTGGCAAAGAAAAGAGTGGAGATGGGTACCGGCTTGATCAGCCCCGTCGTGAAGTCACATTTGCAGAAGAAGACCGTGCAGATGGGCAACGGTTTGATCAGTCCTGCGGTCAAAGCGCACCTGCAGAAAAAAGTAGTCTTGATGGGCGGGGGCTTGATCACTCCAACTCTGGCAGTTCATCTGGCGAAGAAAAGAGTGGAGATGGGAACGGGCTGGATCAGTCCTGTCGTGAAATCACATCTGCAGAAAAAAACTGTGCAAATGGGCAATGGCATTATCAGTCCAGCCATCAAAACTCACTTGCAAAAACGGACCGTACAGATGGGCGCGGGATGGATTTCCCCTGTGATCAAAGCACATGTTCAGCGGCGGGTTTTGTCCGGGGCGGGAACGATTTCTCCGACTATCAAGACACATTTGCAGAAGAAAACTGTGTTGATGGGTGGCGGATATGTCACACCGACTTTGGCCATGCATTTGGCCAAGAAAAGAGTGGAAATGGGAACCGGCTTAATCAGCCCAATCGTGAAGACACATTTGCAGAAAAAAACGGTTCAGATGGGCAACGGTTTGATCAGTCCTGCGGTTAAAGCACACCTGCAAAAAAGAACTGTGCAAATGGGCGCTGGCGCCATCAACCCAACCGTTAAGGCTCACGTCCAGAAACGGGTGGTGTCTGGCGCCGGACTGATCTCTCCCACCGTCAAAGCACATGTAGCCAGGAAGCCGGTAGTCCTGATGGGCGGCGGCATCATCACGCCGACGCTCGCTGCGCATTTTGCCAAACAAGCCGCTTAAGAAGATCTAGTTAGCACAGGGAAGAAACAAGTCGATGCAGCCGGATAACAATAATTCCGAGGACGGACCTACCGTTACTTTTCACACTGTTTATCCGGCTGCCATCCCGCCCATGCGTGCGGACAAGGCAGCGCTGGGCACCATGCCCACAATGGCCTTCCGCCATTGCGAGCCCATGCGAACAGCCTCGTCATTCGGCTGGTACATCTTTCCCCCCGAGGACATATCGCTCAAATGGAATGGCGCCGACGTTTCCTATCTCGACCTTGAGACGCAAGAGTGGACGCCGCTTTCCCAGGCCTATCTGCCCGGTTTTTCCGACTACTGGGATGAACATGCGCCCGAAGACATCAAGGGCCTGGCGCCTCCCTATCTGTCCGTCCTGCCCATGCGGGGCTTTGTGCAAATATGGTCGGGCTTGTTGTGTGCCACGCGGACGGACTGGAGCGTACTGATTCGTCCGCTGGCGAACATCCGCGCGAGTCACCAGTATTCGTGTTTCGAGGGGCTGCTCGAGTCCGATCGATTCCAGCCCTTTCCCCTGTTCATCAACATCCAGTTGCTCGCAACTGACGTGCCGATCAATATTTCCAAAGTCACACCGCTGTTTCAGGTGCAACCTCTGATGCGCGGTACTTACGGCGAAACTGCCCATAAGTTTGCGGAGCGGGATGGTTTGGGACTCATGGTCAATGGCGAACCGGCAATGACAGCTGAAGACTGGGTGGGTTATCGCAAGACCATTCGGGTGGAAGTCCCCAATGAAGCGCCGGAATCCGGGCAGTACACAGCTGCAACGCGTAAACGCACCAAGCACGAAGAGTAGCCGGTGGTTTTCCCCGTTCTCGGCGCGAGCCTCCTGTCTGCGGCGGCTTCCTTGCCCTTGCATCTCATGCCCCTGCTTGTGGTGGCTTTGGTCGCTGAGTCGCGCCTTCCGTTTGCACAAGCGGGATTGATTGCCAGTGCCTATATGGTGGGGCAGATGGTGGCCACTTTAGGGCTGCCTGCGCTGAAGTTTGCACGCTTGAAGCGCCAACATGCAATGGCTGCGGTGGGTATTCTGCTGACAAGTGTGTTGGTATCGGCCCGGTTGTCTTCCCAGGCCATGATTGCTTGCTGGTTTGTTGTGGGCGCAGCTTGTGGCGCATTGCAATTTCTGGGGGTCACCACTGCCGCAGCTGCGGCCAATCGGCAATCGGCTTTTGCGCTGCGACTCGCCGTTACTTTGATCATCAGCGGCTTTGTCATTGTGGCGGTGCAGTTGACGGGCGGCTTTGGAGGTTATGCGTTCCTGATGGTGCAGTTGGGCATTGTCTTTTTGATAATCACCGGCACTGGTCTTGTGCTTTATCGCGCCCCTGCCGCGACCCTTGCATTAAACAACCCAGCCAAATCAGCAGCCCGGCCTGACCGGCTGCTGGGTCTTGCCGTCATTTTTCTCCTCTTCGTCGGGCAACCCGGATTTTGGGCCTACGCTGTGCAAAACGTTCAGCAGCGCGGCGTGGTGCTTGATCATCTGGCGTACGCCATTGCTTTTTGCAAAGCTGCGGCAGGGTTTGTGCTGCTGTTAGGTGCCATTCGCCCGCCAAGCAAGACAAAAGACGGTCTGCTCTTTCCTGGTTTGGTGGTGGCGCTGAGTGTGGTCGGCATAGCGACAGCTAACGATACCGCCAGCTTCATGTTGAGCTTGCTGCTATGGGAACTTAGTCTCAATGTGCTTTCCGCAAGGCTGCAGGCGGCAGTGGTGCAGGACAACCCTGCAACTGCGGGCCCATGGTTGACCGGCGCTGTGTTCCTGGGTGCGGCGACAGGGCCTTTGCTGCACGGAATGGCCATCCAGGCGCAAGTGCCGCTTGTTTTTGCGGCCTATGCCTGCCTTTCTGCATTGATTCCCGTTGCCTGGGTATATCTGCGCGCTCAGATTGTGCTGGCTAAACCTTCGTAAGGTTTTACGAAAGGCAGCTTGCGCCAGAGCTGTTCCACTTTTCGCCGATGTTCAGTATGGAAGTGCCTCTTCTTCCGCGAGCCTTTCATTCGCTGCTATTTCGGGCAGGCCGCGAAGGCGCTGGTAAATCGGCGTGAAGTCCGGCGCCGTCTTGTCAAACAGTTCCTGAAAACTCTCGATGACAAAGTAGGTCTGCTGGTAGCTGTCGATCTTGTAGCGGGTGCGCATGACGCGTTCGATGTCTAGCGGCAGCCGCTGGGGTTCGGGGCTTTGTACTGAATACTGCAACTCGCCCGAGGAACTCAAAATACCGGCACCGTAAGCGCGCAAACCATCTTTTTGGCGGATCAGCCCGAACTCGATGGTGTACCAGTAGAGTCTGCTTAGCTGCTCGCAGGCGCCCAGCCCGTGGGCCTTTAGCCCGCCTTTGCCGTACTCCTGCATGTGGTCGGCAAAGATGGGGTTGAACAGCAGCGGCACATGGCCGAACAGGTCGTGAAAAACATCGGGCTCGACGATGTAATCGAACTCTTCCGGCTTGCGGATCCAGTCGGTCACCGGAAACTTGCGGTTGGCCAGCAGCGTGAAGAAGGGCACCTCGGGAATCAGTCCGGGCACCGTGACGATTTCCCAACCGGTGGCCTTGCGAAGGCGCTGGTTGATATCTTCAAAGCGCGGAATGTGGTCGCTGGCGCCCAGTGAGGGCAGGGCGGCGATGAACTCGTCGCAGGCCAAGCCGGGCAGCAGCGCGGCTTGGCGCTCATACAGTCGGCGGTAGGTGTCGTGGTCGGCCTCCGTGTAAGCCGCGTAGTTTTGCGGGCAGGTGTAGTCTGCGCCGGCGCGTGTGTAGTCGCCGCGTGGTGGGCGGTCGCTGGCGCCGTAGGATGTGACCCCCACGCTCCCCACTGCGTGTGGTTCGCTGCCCCCCGAGGGGGCCGTCGCTTGCTCGGGGCGGCCCTTCGCGGCGCGAATGGCCTGTTCATCTTCGAGTGGCATGGTGGTTGTCATGCTGTTTGCAGCACGCCGCGGCGCATCTGGTCCAGCTCTATGCTTTCAAACAAGGCCTTGAAATTGCCTTCGCCAAAGCCCTGATTGCCCTTGCGCTGAATGAACTCGAAGAAGATCGGGCCGAGCTGGTTCTCGCTGAAGATCTGCAGCAGCAGTTCGCCCGGTGTGCCGTCCACCAGGATATTGCGCGCCTGCAGCTCGCCCACGTTCTCGCCGTGGCCAGGGATGCGCTTGTCCAGCAGCTCGTAATAGGTGTCGCCTGTCGTCAGCAGCTTCATGCCGCTGAGTTGCAGGGCATCTACCGTGGCATACAGGTCGTCCGAACCCATCGCAATGTGCTGGATGCCTTCGCCCTGGTACCTGTCCAGGTACTCCTGGATCTGGCCGGCTTTCTCGTTGCCTTCTTCGTTGATGGGGATGCGGATCTTCCCGCAGGGGCTGGTCATGGCCTTGCTCTTGACGCCGGTGGCCTGGCCTTCGATGTCGAAGTAACGCACTTCGCGGAAATTGAACAGGCGCTCGTAAAAACCCGACCACTCGGCCATGCGGCCGCGGTGCACGTTGTGTGTCAGGTGATCGATATAAGTCAGGCCGTGGCCTACGGGGTTCAATTCGGCGCCAGGCAGGGGCTCGAAGTCCACGTCGAAGAAGCCGATGTTGCCGATATCACCGTCTTTCGCGCCGTTCTTGCCGCGCCACCGGTCGATGAAGTAAATGATGGAGTCGCCAATGCCCTTGATGGCGGGGATGTTCAGCTCGCCGGGGCCGGCAGTGTGCGCATAACCCCAGGCGCCCAGCGCAATGGCGCGCTCATAAGCGGCCTTGGCGTCCTGCACGCGAAACGCGATGGCGCAAACGCTGGGCCCGTGCTGGCGCGCGAAGCGTTGGGCAAAAGAGTCTGGCTCGGCATTGATGATGAAGTTGATGCCGCCCTGGCGGTACAGCGTCACGTTCTTGTGGCGGTGTTTGGCAATCGGCTTGAAGCCCATCCGCTCGAACAGGGCGCCCATGGCGGCCGGGTCGGGTGCGGCGTATTCAATGAACTCAAAGCCGTCTGTACCCATGGGGTTGTCCCAAGTGGTGGCAGCGGCTGGCCGTGTGGCGGAAGGGGCAGATTTGGTGACGGCAGCATTCATGGGTGTCTCCAGGATTCAAAAAATTCGGATACGACCACTTTAAATGCGGTCAACGTCACTTTTTATGCAAGTTGAGGCGCTGCTATTGAGAAATGCGCAGTAAACCTGCAAAATATGAAAGATGGAAGCACTAGACAAGCTGGATAAGCTCATATTGCGCAGCCTTCAGGTAGACGGGCGCGCCACTTACGATCAGATTGCGGAGCAGGTTAGCCTCTCGCCCAGTGCCGTGTTGCGCCGGGTGAAGCGGCTGGAGGAAAGCGGCGTGATTGACCGCTACGTGGCATTGGTCAAACCTGAGTCGGTGGGTTTGGGGCTCACCGCCTATATCAATGTGCGGCTTGAAAAACACACCGAATCGCACAAGCGCAACCCGATGGACTTGTTTCGTGCCAGTGTGCAGACCTGGCCCGAGGTGGTGGAATGCGCGGCCCTTACCGGCGAGATGGATTACCTGCTGCGTGTGGTGGTGGCAGACATGGGCCACTACAGCCGCTTCATCATGGACACCCTGCTCAAGCACCCCAGCGTGCAGGACTGCAAGACCAGTTTTGTGCTGGACCGCGTCAAGACGACCACGGCGGTGCCGGTGTGACGAGACCGAAAGGGGGTTGATCCCCTTGTTTTTGGCACTTCGGGAGCGCCTGATGGGTGCTGAATTAGGGGGTGGTGCCCGTTTGGGTGTCGACTAATGCCAACACCGGGGCAGCTCAAGGCCCAAAAATACTATCTTTTTGATAGCTGCTGGCGCCCGTACCGCAAGGGGAAAATGCCAATTTGATATAGAAATTGGAGCGTCTGCCCTAGTTTGCAGTACGCAGATGACCGTTGGACTGGACATTCTAGGGAAAACCCTTATATTGAACCCATGGTTACCCCAAGCACCCTGATCAAGGCATCCTTTTCCGCAGGCAAGGAATTCTTCCGCGCGCCTGTGGAAGCCCCGGAGCGCGTCCCACACAAGGCGCCTGTGATGGTGCCCATTCGTTCCCTCGGCCCCAGCCATGGTGAGCGCATTGAAAAACACCTGCTGGCGCTCGATGCGCAGGACCGTTACCTGCGTTTTGGCTATGCCGCCAGCGATGAGCAGATTCACCGTTACGTTGCGGGCCTGAACTTCGAGCGGGACGAGATTTTTGGCATTTACAACCGTAAGCTCGAACTCATCGCCATGGCGCATCTGGCGTTTTCGATCGACCCCGAACTCAAGAGCTGCGCCGAATTTGGTGTGTCGGTGCTCAAGCACGCACGCGGGCGCGGCTACGGCGCGCGCCTGTTCGACCGCGCCGTGATGCATGCGCGCAATGACGGCGTGAGCATGATGTTCATCCACGCGCTCAGCGAAAACACCGCCATGCTGAACATTGCCCGCAAAGCCGGCGCAGTGATCGAGCGCGACGGCTCCGAGAGCGAGGCCTATCTCAAGCTTCCGCCGGCCGATTTGGATTCGCGCGTCACGGAAATCGTCGAAGAGCAGATCGCCCAGACCGACTACCGACTGAAAGTGCAGGCCAAGCAGTTCTGGGACATTCTGGCGATGGTTCAGGAAGTGCGGCAGGGCGTGCGCGACGGGCGCGACCGCATGCCCATATAAAGCCCCCACGGTCGCTCACTGCGTGTAGCTCCCGAGGCCTTGCAGGCTGCGGCTCGCGAGACGCTCCGCCTCTGTCGCCTGTCCAAACCTGCTCAAGCAGGTTTGGAGCCGCAGGCTCCAGCCCCTCGGGGGCCGCTGCGCCTGCGGTCTGGCAAAGCCAGATCCGCGGCCCCTGCTTGAATGGGGATGACCCCAGGCCAACAGTCAATCTGCAGCAGGTTTGTAGCGTCGCGCGCTACTGCCATGGCGCCGGTCGGCCAAAGGAAGGCCGCTCTGCTCCGCCATGACGTTGGCGCGCTGCTGCAGGCGCTCCAGCATGTCTCCGAGCAATGCGGTTTCCTGGGTCGTCAGGGCTGCAAGCACATCGCCGTTGATCTGGCTGACCAGCGGAAACAGCTCGCTGTGCAGCGCAACACCCGCAGGCGTGAGCGTCAGCAGGATGTGCCGTGCGTCTCCCGCACGACTGGTGCGGCTGACGAGCTTTTTGCCGGCCAGTGCCGTCACGGCTTTGGAGGTGCGTGGACGATCCAGGTGCGCCTGCTCCGCCAGCGCGGATGAGCCCATGGGCCCGCGCGCAGCGAGCACGGCCAGGATGCGCCACTCGCGCCGGGTGATGCCGAACTTGCCTTCGCAGTAGCGCACTACGACGCCACCGGCGGCCGCCTGCAGGCGGCTCAGCCGGTACAGCAGGAGGTCGTCGAGTGTCTCGGGCTGCGTCAGGCGCGGCAAGGCGGGAGAGGCGTTCGGCATAAGGGTTTGTACCTGTGATGGTTGATTTCCGCAATCAATAGGGTGGCCGGGACAATCGCGGCTCCCAACCGGAGAATCATCATGTCACTGCCCATCGTGTCCCCACAGTTTGCCTCTAACCGCCGGAAAGTTCTGGTTCATGCGGCCGCAGGGGCGCTGGCCGCCAGCGTTGCGCTGCCGCGCTGGGCAAGTGCTCAAAGCAGTCCGATACGCATCGTGGTGGGTTATCCGCCGGGTGGTGGCACAGACCGCGCGGCCCGTCTCGTGGCTGAGCGTTTGCAGCAGTTGCTCAAACGCACAGTCGTCGTGGAGAACCGCGTGGGTGCGGGTGGCCGGCTGGCTGCGCAGCAACTGGTCAATACACCGCCAGACCAGACGGTGCTGATGATCGGTAATCCGGCCGTGATGAGCGTGTCACCCCTCATTTATAAAGACCTCAAATATGACGTGCAAAAGGACTTCGTACCGGTAGCCGCTGTCACTGATTACGATTTTGGCGTGGCGGTGGGGGCCGCCCTGCCGGTGAAAGAGGTGCAGCACATGCTGGCATGGATTCGCGCCAACCCGAACAAGGCCAATGCCGGTGTGCCCGGCACCGGCAGCCTGCCGCATTTTTTCGCATTGATGCTCAGCTACATGGCACAGGTAAACATCGAGGTCGTGGGTTACCGGGGCTCGGCTCCTCTGGTCACCGAGCTGATTGGTGGGCAGATTCCGTTCGCTTTTGACACGCTGGACTCCTTGCTGCCGCATCACGAAGGCGGCAAGCTGCGCATTCTGGCCACGTCGGGCGTGAAGCGCTCGCCGTTTTCACCCACGGTGCCCACCTTTAAAGAGCAGGGGTTGCCGCTGAGTGCCATCGGCTGGAACACGTTCTTCGCGCCGTCCACCACGCCCAAGGCCACCGTGGAGTTGCTCAGCAAGACAGTGTTCCAGATCATGTCGGAGCCCGACACACGTGCCAAGTTCACGGCCGCCAAAATGGTGCCCGTGGCAATGACCCAGGCGCAGACAGAGGCGTCGTTCAAGGCCTTCAACGTGCAGTGGGCGCCGGTGATCCGGCGTTCGGGCTTCAAGCCCGAGTCCTGAGCGGGTGAACGCTGCCTTGACCGCCTCGCCACGCCCCAACATCGTCTTCATCGTCGCGGATGACCTCGGCTACGCCGACCTCGGCTGCTACGGCGGCCGGGCGCCGGTGTCGCCGGTACTCGACGGCTTGGCCGCTGCAGGCATGAAGTTCACCCAAGGGTATTCCAACTCCCCGGTGTGTTCGCCCACCCGTTTTGCTCTGATGACGGCGCGCTACCAATACCGTCTGCGCGGCGCCGCCGAAGAACCGATCAACAATAAAAGCCGCGGCAGCACCACGCTGGGCCTGCCGCCCGACCACCCGACGCTGCCCTCGCTGCTGAAGGCGAGTGGTTACCGCACGGCCTTGATGGGCAAATGGCATCTGGGCTACCCGCCGTCGTTTGGCCCCTTGCGCTCGGGGTATGAAGAATTTTTCGGCCCCATGTCCGGCGGGGTGGACTACTTCACGCATTGCAGCTCGGGGGGCAGCCACGACCTGTGGTTCGGCGAGGAAGAAAAAAAGGAAGACGGCTACCTGACCGACCTGATCTCGCAGCGCTCGGTGGACTACATAGGCCGCATGGCGGGTGGCGCAAAGGCAGGCACGCCCTTCTTCCTGAGCATGCACTACACCGCGCCGCACTGGCCCTGGGAGACGCGTGACGACGAGGCGCTGGCGCAGGAAATCAAAAGCAACCTGTTTCACCTGCACGGCGGCAACATTCACAGCTACCGCCGCATGATCCACCACATGGACGAAGGCATCGGCCAGATGATGGAAGCCCTGCGCCGGCATGGGCTGGCCGACAACACGCTGGTGGTGTTCACCAGCGACAACGGTGGTGAACGCTTTTCCGACAACTGGCCGCTGGTCGGCGGCAAGATGGACCTCACCGAAGGCGGTATCCGCGTGCCGTGGATTGCGCACTGGCCCGCGCAGATCGCAGCCGGACTTGTCAGCGAGCAGCACTGCATGAGCATGGACTGGTCAGCCACCATGCTGGATGCGGCCGGCGTGCAGGCCGCTCCCGGCTATCCGCTGGACGGCGTCTCGTTGCTGCCGGTGTTGCAGCAGCCCGGCCACCACTTTCACCGGCCGCTGCACTGGCGCATGAACCACCGGGGCCAACGCGCGCTGCGCGACGGCGACTGGAAGTACCTGCAGGTGGACGGCAACGAATACCTCTTCAACATCCCCGCCGACGAGCGCGAGCGCGCCAACCTGGCCGGCCACGAACCCGAACGGCTGGCGGCCATGCGCGATGAATGGACACGCTGGAACGAAAGCATGCCGCCGATTCCCGCCGATGCCACCGTGAGCCTGGGCTATTCGGTCAAGGACATGCCGCAGCGCTAGATATGTTGACCCCCACGGTCGCTCACTGCGTGTAGCTCCCTGCCCCCCGAGGGGGCCGCTGCGCCTGCGGCCCGGCTAAGCCGGTTCCGCGGCCCCTGCTTGGAAAGAGATGCCTTCACGGGCGGCCACTTCTTGACCCGTTCGTCCTGAGCCTGTCGAAGGATGCTCTCCGAGGGGGCGCGGGCGAATACGTTATCCTTGGCAGCTTCGCAACTACCGAACACCGCCCGTGTCCGACGCCCCCCCCAGTAGACCGCCCAAGCCCGAAGACAAACGCGGCTTTCTCCAGAAGCTTGCCGAGATGCTTCACCCCGGGCCCGATTCCAAAGCCGAGCTGATTGAAACCTTGGTTGAGGCGCAGGACAACGAGGTCATAGGCGCGCAAAGCCGCGAGATGCTCGAAGGCGTGATCCGCATGGCCGACATGACGGCCGGGGACGTGATGGTGGCTGCTCCCCGCATGGATGCCATCAACATCGAGGCACCCTTTGACGAGCTGCTGCACCTGGTGATCGACACCGCCCACTCGCGTTTTCCCGTCTACGAGAACGAAAAAGAAAACATCATTGGCATCCTGATGGCCAAGGATCTGCTCAAGCTGCAGCGCGCACCCGAGCTCAACATCCGCGCGCTGCTGCGGCCGGCGGTGTTTGTGCCCGAGAGCAAGGGGCTGAACGACCTGCTGCGCGAGTTTCGCGGCAACCGAAACCACCTGGCCATCGTTATTGACGAGTTCGGCCGCGTCGCCGGGCTCATCACGATTGAAGACGTGCTCGAGCAGATCGTCGGTGAGATCGAAGACGAGTTTGATATCGCCGAGGACGATGGCGACATCTTCGGCCTGACGGACCACACCTACCGCGTCAGCGGCGACACCGACATCGAGCGTGTCAACGAGGCCTTCGGTGTGGAGCTGCCCGAGACCGACTTTGAAACCATAGGCGGACTGGTGGCCCATGAAATGGGCCATGTGCCCAAACGCGGCGAGCTGTACGTGCTGGCCGGCCTGCAGTTCACGGTGCTGCATACCAAGGGTGGGGCGGTACGCTGGTTCAAGGTTTCGCCGGTGGCGGCGAGTGTCTGACGCTTTGCGGGAATAACAACAGATGGGCAAGCATTCGATCCACAGCATGATGTCCCAGTTGCCCACCATGCCGGCGTTGCTGGAGCATATCGGCTACCCCCAGCCGCGCAAGCGTTTCTCGTGGATGGAGCTTGTGATTGTTCTGCTGGCCGGTTGCGCGCATGCCCTCAGCATCGCCTGGCCTTTTTCTTTCGGCCTCGTGCAGGGGCAGCCTGTCTGGTGGCTGCAGTTGCTGGCCATGGCCATTCTTGTGCGCCAGCTGAACAGCCGCAGGCGCTTGGGGCAAGGCCTGTTGCTAGGCTGGGTGTTTGCCACCGCCTGGCTGTGCGGGATTTTCTGGTGGTTGTATATCTCGATGCACGTCTATGGTGGCCTGGCCGCGCCGCTCGCGGTGGTGGCTGTTGTTGGGCTGGCGATGCTTCTGGCTATCTACTATGCCGTGGCCTGTGCGGCATTTGTGGTCCTCGCCCCCATCGGGCCGACACGGCGTGCTATTGTTTTTGCGGCACTCTGGCTGCTGGCCGAATTGGCCCGGGTGGAGTTTTTCACCGGCTTCCCCTGGGGCGAAGCCGGTTATGCGCACCTGAGCGGCTGGCTCGATGACTATGCGCGCTGGGTCGGCGTTCACGGCATCACTTTCCTGGCTGCTTTTCTGGCCGCTGGCTTTGCAGGCCTGGGACGCTCGCGGCGCCATCTTTTGTTGTTTCCGGCGTTGGTGTTGTTGATTGCGGTTTCCCCCGTTCTCGTGGAAAGCCCTGGCTCCACCTCGGCCGGTACCCTGCAGGTCACGCTGCTGCAGGGGAACATTCCCCAGGACGAGAAATTCCAGCCGGGCTCCGGCCTGCCGACGGCACTGCGCTGGTATGGCGAGCAGTTGCAGGGCGCCAAAACGGCGCTGGTGGTGGCGCCCGAGACCGCGCTTCCCTTGCTGCCGCAGCAATTGCCGGAAGGTTACTGGAGCGCCGTGCAGAAGCGGTTTTCCACTGGCCAGCAGGCAGCCCTGATAGGTATTCCGCTGGGCAGCTCCAGCGCGGGGTACGCCAACTCGGTGGTGGGGCTCAAGCCGGGTCAGGCGCAGGCCTTTCGTTTTGACAAACACCATCTGGTGCCTTTTGGCGAGTTTGTGCCGCCGGGCTTTCGCTGGTTCACCAACCTGATGAATATTCCCTTGGGTGATTTTTCGCGCGGCCCGCTCGGGCAGCCCGCCTTTGACTGGCAGGGCCAGCGCCTGGCGCCCAATATCTGCTACGAAGACTTGTTTGGTGAAGAGCTGGGCGCCAGCTTTGGCGATGCGGCCACCGCGCCGACCGTCCTTGTGAACTTCAGTAACATCGGCTGGTTCGGCAACACCATTGCCATTGACCAGCACCTGGCCATCTCGCGCATGCGCACGCTGGAGTTTGAACGCCCCATGCTGCGTGCCACCAACACCGGCGCCACGGCCATCATCGACCACCACGGCAAGGTCACCCACGAGTTGCCGCGCCACACGCGCGGTGCGTTGACGGGCGAGGTTGAAGGCCGCAACGGCATCACGCCGTACGCATGGTGGATCTCGCGTTACGGCCTGTGGCCTCTGTGGGCCCTGGGCCTTGCGCTGGTGCTGCTGGCTGCCGCGCTGCGCCGCCGCTAGGCTGGCCTGGTCTGCGGTTAGTCCGCGCTTAATCCGCAGTGATGCCCGCACCCATCACCTGGTGCAACAAGCCAGGCAGCATGTCCAGCATGCGCAGGGCGTCCTGGCCGGGTGGGGTGCTGCTCGCAAAATAGAGATACAGCGCAATCGGTGCGAAGTCATGCAGCGGCACCGCCGTGAGTGTCGAGGTATCCAGATTGCTGGCCGTCAGAAAGTCGACCACCGTCCAGCCCATGCCGCGCTTGACCAGTTCCAGCGCAAGCCGCGAGGTATGTACCTGCAGATTGGCTGACGCCGTCAAGCCAAGGTTGCGGGCCAACTCGTCAATCGACTGGCACATCGGGTCTTCGCCCACCAGCCGCACCAGCGGCATGCTTGAGAGAAAAGTCATCGGGTTCTGGCGCCGCGCCCGCACGGCGCGTTGCCAGATGTCGCGCGTGACGCACAGATAAAGCGGGCCGGTCACCTGCATGGTGCTGGTCAGCAGCGGATGCGGGTGCTCGTAAAACCCCAGCGCAAAGTCCACGCTCCGTGTCAGCAGGGCCTGCACCATCTGGTCCTGATGCAGGGTGCGCACTTCCACGCTGACGCGGGGATGGCGGGCCATGTGCTTTTCCAGCACCAGCGGCAAAAATTCATGGCTGATGGACGGAATGGCCGCCAGCCGGATCTGGCCCCCATCGGCCTGGCGCAGGTTGACCGCAATGCGCTTGAGCTCGTCAAGCTTGCGGTGAATCAGCGTGGACTCTTCAAACAGAACCCTGGCCTCGGGCGTTGGGGCCAGCGTGCCCTTGGCCCGGGTGAAGAGCTTGTAGCCAAGTTGCAGCTCGGTGTGTGAGATGGTTTTGCTCACCGCTGAGGGGGTGATGCAGATCAGGCGCGCAGCCGCACTCATGTTGCCGGTCTGCATGACCGCCTGGAAAACTTCAAGTTGCCTGAGATTCATGGCGCCGGAGTTTGTGCGGGGCGTGCTGTTCGGGGGGAAACGGCGTGGGAGCAGGTGTTTTGAGAGGGGTGTGAATTTTAGTCACACCCTGCGGCGCATTATGCATCGCTGCTCCTTTTTGGCCTGACTACCATGAGCCACCCGGGAGCCCTCTGGCAGCAAGGTGCCGGCCACGAGCCGGCGGCAGACAGCATTTTGAGCAAGCAACCCGGGTACCAAAAAACTGTGAGGCAATGAAACAGGGCGTTCCCAATGGCCTGTTCTTTGCGTGTGAACTAGAACTATTAATCCCTGGAAGACATGACATGCAAATCAAACTGAAACTTGGAAAACTGGCCGCCGGCTTCGGGCTGGCGTCCTTTGTGGCGCTGGGCACGATGTCCGCTCCGGTTGCCGCGCAAACCAAACCCAACGTGGTGATCCTGGCCACTGGCGGCACCATCGCCGGCGCTGGCGCATCGGCGCTGAACAGTGCCACCTATGCTGCGGCCAAGGTGCCGGTCGACAAGCTGCTGGCAGGCTTGCCCGAGCTGGCCAATGTGGCCAATGTGCGCGGCGAGCAGGTGGCGCAGATCGCCTCGGAAAGTTTTGACAACGAAACCCTGATGAAGCTGGGCAAACGCGTCTCGGCACTCGTCAAACAGGCCGACGTGGACGGCATTGTCGTGACCCACGGCACCGACACGCTGGAAGAAACCGCTTACTTCCTGAGCCTTGTGATCCGCACCAGCAAGCCCATCGTGGTGGTGGGCTCCATGCGCCCAGGTACGGCATTGTCGGCCGACGGTGCGCTGAACCTGTTCAACGCCGTCAGCGTGGCGGGCAGCAAGGACGCCGCAGGCAAAGGCGTGCTGGTCACCATGAACGACGAAATTCAGAGCGGCCGCGATGTCGCCAAGACCATCAACATCAAGACCGAGGCATTCAAGAGCCAGTGGGGTCCGCTGGGCATGGTCGTGGAAGGCAAGAACTACTGGTTCCGCGCACCGGTGAAACGCCACACCGCGCAGTCCGAGTTCAACATTGACGAGTTCGAGGCGCTGGCGCCGGTTGACATCGTGTACAGCTACGGCAACGTGCCGCGCACCCTGGTGGACACCACGGGCAAGTCGGGCGTGAAAGCCCTTATCCACGCCGGCACCGGCAATGGCTCGGTGGCCAACCGTGTGGTTCCAGCCCTGCAGGAAGTGCGCGCCAAAGGCGTGCAGGTGATTCGCTCTTCACGCGTGGCTGACGGCTTTGTGCTGCGCAATGCCGAGCAACCTGATGACAAGTACGACTGGGTGGTTGCGCATGACCTGAACCCGCAGAAGGCCCGCATTCTGGCTGCAGTGGCGCTCACCAAAAATATCGACAGCAAGCAGTTGCAGCGGATTTTCTGGGAGTATTGATCCCGCACCACGCGCCAGGCTTGCTATGTAAATAATAGCTGCTTGCGCAGGTGGAACAAGGGCTGACGTCACATTTGCTTGTGACTTCAGCCCTTTTTCCGTTTGTTGGCCCTATTTGCCCGCGCGCACCAGCCGCCCTGGCCGTGCCGCGGTGACTTCACCCTCGCGCGCCACACACTGTCCTGCAACCCAGGTGCCGATGTAGCCCTGTGCTTTTTGCAGAAAGCGTTTGCCGCCGCCGGGCAGGTCACGCACGAGTTTGGGCACACCCACGCTCAGACGCGCCGGGTCGATGACGTTGATATCGGCACGCAGACCGGGCGCCAGCAGCCCGCGGTCTGCCAGGCCCAGGTAACGTGCATTGCGCGAGGTCATCATCTCCACCGCTTGCTCCAGTGCCAGTCGGTCTTGCGCGCGGTGCTGCACCCAGTGGGTGAGCATGAAGGTTGAAAAACTGGCGTCGCACACCGTACCCACATGCGCGCCGGCATCGCCCAGCCCGAACAGGGCGCGCGGGTGGCCCAGCATTTGGCGCACCGCATCCAGCGAGCCCTGGTTGTAGTTGAAGATCGGGAAGTACACCAGGTTGCTGCCGTCGCCCTCGCTGAAGTGGTCGTACAGCGCCTCCAGCGCGGTGGTGCCGCGCTGTTTGGCGCGCACCAGAAAGCTTTGCATCACGTTGGGCTCGTAGTTGAGCATGGCGTCCAGCGGGAACATGCGCCCGGCAATCATTTCAATACGCGCCAGCAGCATGTCCACCAGCGGCGGAATCGGCGTGCCGTCGCCCGCCAGGCGTTCTGACTTCTCACTCAATATGCGGGCTTTTCGTGCTGGTTCCCGCATGGCGGCTGCGCGAGCAGCTACTGAAAGCATAGCAATTTCCTTGTAGCCCGGAAACCCCATGAAGGGATGAAAACTCGCATCCAGCCCGTTGATGACGCCTATGCCGCGCGCCGCCGTCTGCAAGTAAAGAGGCAGGCCGCGCGCCACTGCGGCCTCCACCCGGGCCTGCATGGCCAGGTACTGCTCGCCCCCGGGGTCGCGCTGCAGCCAGCTCATCGAGAGTGGCCGCCCGCTGGCGGTTGCGAGCTGCTCCACCAGGTCAAACTCGGCGTCAAAGTTCTGCGGACCCTGCATCAGGTCGAAGTCGCTGACCACCTGCACTACGCCGTGTTTCAGCCCGGCAAAAGCCTGCGCAATGCCGGTCAGCTCGGCCGCGCTGGCAATCGAGGCCGGCGTGTCATGCCCTTCGGCCGTGCGGTGGTTGTCCGATCGGCCGGTGGAAAAGCCTGCGGCCCCGGCCTCCAGCGCCGCGCGCAGATGGCTGCGCATGGCCGCAATGTCTTGTGCGGTCGCCACTTCGCGCGTTTCGGCGCGTTCGCCCATCACCAGCATGCGCAGCGGGTCGTGCGGCACCATGGCCAGAAAGTCCAGGCTGTGCGGCATGGCGTCCAACGCGTTCAGGTAGTCGCCAAAACTCTCCCATGAAAATTTCACGCCTTCTTTCAGCGCCACTCCGGGAATGTCTTCCACGCCTTCCATCAGTTTGATCAACCGGTCTTCGCTGCCCGGCCGCAGCGGTGCAAAGCCGACGCCGCAATTGCCCATGACCAGCGTCGTCACGCCGTGGTGAATGCTGGGGCTGAAGGTTTCATCCCAGCTGGCCTGGCCGTCGTAATGGGTGTGAATGTCCACAAAGCCCGGTGTGACCCAGGCGCCGCTGGCGTCCACGGTTTCGCGCGCCGCGGCCGTGATGTGGCCGATCTCCACGATGAGGCCATTGCGTACGCCGACATCGGCCGCGAAAGGTGCAGCGCCGCTGCCATCGACAACGGTGCCGCCCTTAATGAGCAAGTCGAGCATCTTTTCTCCTCCAAAACCAGACCAGCGACAGGCCGCTCACGATATGCCAGATGCCCCACAGGCTGGCAATGATGACCATGCCCAAGTCTGAATTGAACTGCACGGCAATGATGCCCAGCGCCAGGCCCGAGTTCTGCATGCCGCCTTCAATCATCACGGCGCGCCGATCGCGTTCGCTCACGCCCATCGCCTTGCTCGTGGCCCAGCCGAAGAACAGACCACTCGCGTTGTGCGCAATCACGATGCCCAGCATGGGCAACAGGCCCAGCGTGAGCAACTGGCGCTCCTTGATCAGCCCGATCACGATGAAGGCCAGCAGCGCCACCAGCGAAAAATTGCCCAATGGTTTCTGGATGCGCGCCGTCAGCGCAGGCAGCTTGTGCGAGACCAGCAGGCCCAGCGCCATCGGCAGGGCCAGCAGCACAAACAGGCTGATCCAGATGCCGGAGGGGTCGATGTCCAGCTTCTTGAGCCAGCTCGCGGTAGCCGGATTGGCGGCGACCATCCAGCTGAAGTTGAAGGGCGTGGCCACCAGCGCGATCAGGCTGGCGACTGCCGAGACACTGACCGACAGCGCGGCGTTGCCGCGCCCCAAGTGGGTGATGACATTGCTCAGGCTACCGCCGGGGCAGGCTGCCACCAGGATCATGGCGGCTTCGACATTGGGCGGCAGGTCCAGCGCCAGGGTGGCCAGCCAGGTGCCGACGGGCAGAAGGATGAACTGCGGAATCAACCCGCAAACCACGGCTTTGGGCGTTTGCGCGACGCGCCTGAAGTCGTCCAGCCTCAGCTCCAGCGCGACAGAAAACACCATGGTGGCCAGCACCAGGCTCAGGATCAGTTGTTGGGTTGTCATGACACTTTCCTTGTGCACCAGGAGCCTGTCGGACTTGGGAGCCGTCGGCTGCAAATCGACCGCAGCGGTCCATTTTTCACCGTCTTCTTGTCCCATAGCTGGGCTATGGGCCTGCAAACCCGGCAAAAACTGTCCTCGCTGGGGCCGATTTTCGCTACTCGACCCCCAAGCCCGACAGGCTCCTAGGGTAAACCGGAAAAAGCTCCGTAAAATCAAGGGTTTTCGCGGGTTCAGGCCCGTGCGGTCCTTTACCTGCGTTTATCTGCGCTTACCCGCGGCCACGCGTCTCGGCACACCCAATTTATGTTGACCTTTCAGCAAATCATCTTGAAGTTGCAGTCCTACTGGGACGCCCAGGGCTGCGCGCTTTTGCAGCCTTATGACATGGAAGTCGGCGCCGGTACGTCGCACACTGCTACGTTCTTAAGAGCGCTGGGCCCCGAGCCCTGGAAGGCCGCCTATGTGCAACCCAGCCGCCGCCCGAAGGACGGCCGCTACGGCGAAAACCCGAACCGCCTGCAGCACTACTACCAGTACCAGGTGGTGCTCAAGCCGGCGCCCGCCAACATCCTGGAGCTCTACCTCGGCTCGCTCGAGGCGCTGGGCTTCGACCTGAAGAAAAACGACATCCGTTTTGTGGAAGACGACTGGGAGAACCCCACCCTGGGCGCCTGGGGCCTGGGCTGGGAAGTCTGGCTCAACGGTATGGAAGTCACGCAGTTCACCTACTTCCAGCAGGTCGGCGGCATCGACTGCAAGCCCATTACCGGCGAGATCACCTACGGCCTGGAGCGCTTGGCCATGTATTTGCAGGGCGTGGACAACGTCTACAACCTGACCTGGACCGAAGGCGCGGACGGCTCCAAACTGAGCTACGGCGACGTCTACAAACAAAACGAGGTAGAGCAATCGACCTACAACTTCGAACACAGCGACGCCGACTTTTTGTTCACGGCTTTCACCGCGCACGAGAAACAGGCCAAACACCTGATCGAAGTTCAGCTCGCCTTGCCGGCGTATGAGCAGGTGCTGAAAGCCGCACACAGCTTCAACCTGCTGGACGCGCGCGGCGCCATCAGCGTGACGGAGCGCGCCGCCTACATCGGCCGCATCCGCAACCTGGCACGCGCCGTGGCGCAAAGTTATTACGAAAGCCGCGAACGGCTGGGCTTTCCCATGGCGCCGCGCGAATGGGTGGATCAGATGACGAAGAAGGCCGCATAAAAAATGACAACGAAGAACCTTCTGGTTGAACTGTTTGTTGAAGAGCTGCCTCCCAAGGCACTCAAAAAACTGGGTGACGCATTTGCCGGCGTGCTGTTTGAACAACTCAAGGCCCAGGGCCTCACCGGTGCCGATTCCGCGCTGACTTCCTTTGCCTCGCCGCGGCGTCTGGCTGCGCATGTGACGGCCGTCTTGGCACAAGCCGCCGACAAGGCCGTCTCGCAAAAGCTCATGCCGGTGACGGTGGGCCTGGACGCCTCGGGCAATGCCACGCCGGCCCTGCTGAAAAAGCTGCAGGCACTGGGCGCCGACGCGTCTGCTGTGGCCGGCCTCAAGCGCGCGCCCGACGGCAAGGCCGAGGCGCTGTTTTATGACAGCAATGTCAAAGGCGCCACCTTGGTCGAAGGCTTGCAGAAGGCCTTGCTTCAAACCATTGCCAAATTGCCAACTGACAAGAACATGACTTATCAGCTGGCCGATGGCTGGAGCGATGTGAAGTTTGTACGTCCGGCTCACGGCCTAGTGGCCTTGCACGGCAGCGATGTCGTGGCCATTGAGGCGCTGGGCCTGAAGGCCGGCAACAGCACACACGGCCATCGTTTTGAAGCATCGGTGGACCCGGTTGTGTTGAAAGATGCCGACAGTTATGCGGCCACGCTGAAAAAAGACGGTGCGGTGATCGCCAGTTTCGCCGAGCGAAAGACCGAGATCGCCAGGCAGCTCGCTGCGGCGGCTGCCAAGGTCGGTGGCGGCGTCAAGGCGATTGAAGATGACGCGCTGCTGGACGAAGTCACCGCGCTGGTCGAACGTCCGAATGTGCTGGTCTGTGAATTCGAAAAGGAGTTCCTTGATGTGCCGCAGGAGTGCCTGATCCTCACGATGAAGGCCAACCAGAAATACTTCCCGCTGCTGGAAGCTTCCGGCAAGCTGAGCAACAAATTTCTGGTCGTAAGCAACATCAGCCCGGCCGATGCGAGCGCCGTGATCCAGGGTAACGAACGCGTGGTGCGCCCACGCCTGGCCGATGCCAAGTTCTTTTTCGACCAGGATCGCAAGAAGACGCTGGCTTCGCGCGTGGCGGGGCTCGATAAAGTCGTTTATCACAACAAGCTCGGCTCCCAGGGTGAACGCGTCAAGCGTGTGCGTGCGATTGCCGAGGCGATCGCGAACCGGCTGAATGCCAATGTGGCCGACGTGCAGCGCGCCGCCGAACTCGCCAAGACCGATCTGGTGACCGACATGGTGGGCGAATTCCCTGAACTGCAGGGCACCATGGGCCGCTACTACGCGCTGAATGACGGCCTGGGTGCCGACGTGGCCGACGCGATTGAAGACCACTACAAGCCGCGCTTTGCTGGCGACGAGTTGCCACGCAATACCGTGGGCGTGATTGTTGCGCTGGCCGACAAGCTGGAAACCCTGGTTGGCATGTTCGGCATCGGCAACCTGCCTACTGGTGATAAAGACCCGTTTGCGTTGCGCCGTCATGCGTTGGGCGTGATTCGCATGCTGGTCGAGAAAGACCTGCCCCTGGACCTGCGCGAACTGGTTCAGGGCGCCCAGCCGGTGTTTGGCGACAAGATCGAGGACGCCTCCACCGCATTGGTCGATTTTATTTACGACCGCCTCGCCGGTTCCCTGCGCGAGCAGGGTTTCAGCGCTCAGGAGGTTGACGCCGTGCTGGCGCTTCAGCCCCAGCGCCTGGGCGATGTGGCCAAACGCCTGTCGGCCGTGCGTGCCTTCGCCGCGCTGCCTGAAGCCCCTGCGCTGGCAGCGGCCAACAAGCGCATTTCCAACATCCTCAAGAAGGCGCAGGACGTCGATGCGCACGTGAGCGAAGTGCTGCTCAAGGAGCCTGCGGAAGTTGCCCTGTACGCTGCACTGCGCGACGTGGTGCCCAAGGCCAATGCCCAGTTCGAATCCGGTGACTACACCGCTTCGCTGCAGTCGCTCGCCGCACTGCGCGCCCCGGTCGATGCCTTCTTCGACGGCGTGATGGTCAACGCCGAGGCGACGGACTTACGCCTGAACCGGCAAGGCCTGCTTAAAAGCCTGCATGACGCGATGAACCGCGTGGCCGACCTCTCCAAGCTTGCGGCATGATGAGCCCCCACGCTCCGCACTTCGTGTCGTCGCTGCCCCCCGAGGGGGCTGGCCGGCCTTGGGGCGGCCCTGCGGCCGGCCGCTCTTTTTGGTAAGGCAACACCATGAAACTCGTCATCCTCGACCGCGACGGCACTATCAACAGCGACAGCGAAGACTTCGTCAAGTCGCCCGAGGAATGGGTGCCGTTGCCGGGCGCGCTTGAAGCCATTGCACGGCTCAACCATGCTGGCTGCCATGTGGTGATTGCGTCCAACCAGTCGGGTCTGGGGCGCGGTCTGTTTGATGTCGGCTCGCTCAACGCCATGCACGCAAAGATGCACAAGATGCTGGCCGCTGTGGGCGGGCGTGTGGATGCGGTGTTTTACTGCCCGCACAGCCCGGAGGAAAGCTGCACCTGCCGCAAGCCGCTGCCAGGTTTGTTCGAACAGATAGGCGCACGTTTTGGCGTGCCCCTCAAGGGTGTGCCGACAGCCGGGGACTCGGTGCGTGACCTGCTGGCGGGTGCTGCCGCAGGCTGTGAGCCGCACCTGGTGCTGACCGGAAAATCCGCCCAGTACAAAGACGGTGGCCAGCCTGACGGCCTGCCGCCCGGCACACGGCTGCATGCCGATCTGCCGGCTTTTGTGGAACACCTGCTGAGTCGTGGCGCAGTTGCCTGATGCTATTAAAAGCATAGCTACTTGTGCCCGTGTTTAAAGGGCAAAAGCCATAAAACATCATGAAGAACGACAGAAGAGACTTGCCATGCCCTTGATTCGCTCCGTCCTGCACCTGCTGTGGATGATCGTCACCGTGATTCCATGGGCGTTGGCCGTGCTGGTTTTTTCGTTGTTCGGCAGCAGCACGCAGATCTACTGGATGTGCGCGGGCTGGTTGCGCCTGGCCGTCACTGGCGGCACGGTGATTCTTGGTATCAAAAATCGTGTGACCGGCATGGAAAACCTGCCTTCGGGCGAAACCAGCGCCGCTGTGCTGCTGGTCAAGCACCAAAGCACCTGGGAGACTTTTTCCATGGTGACCCTGATGCCGCATCCGCTGGCTTTTGTGTTCAAGCGTGAGCTGCTTTACGTTCCCTTCTTCGGCTGGGCCATGGCGAGGATGGACATGATCCACATCGACCGCAACCAGCGCGCCCAGGCTTTCAACAAGGTGGTGGAGCAGGGCCGCCGCCTGATGAGTCAGGGCGTCTGGGTCATCATGTTCCCCGAAGGCACGCGTATTGAGCGCGGGCAAAAAGGTGTCTACAAGAGCGGCGGCACGCGGCTGGCCATCGAAACCGGCGCGCCAGTCATTCCGGTGGCCGTCACTTCAGCCAAATGCTGGCCGCGCAAGGCCTTCGTCAAGAAGCCGGGCATCGTGGACATTTCCATCGGCAAACCCATCAGCAGCGTGGGCCGCAAGCCCGACGAGCTGATGCGCGAAGTGGAAGCGTGGATAGAAACCGAGATGCGCAGGCTGGACCCTGAGGCTTACCGTTAGCCCCCACGTTCGCGCACTGCGTGTCGCTCTCTGCCCCCCGAGGGGGCGCTGCGCCTTCGGGCCGGCAAAGCCGGACCCGCGACCCCGGCTGGTTTGAAGAGAGAGCCATGCTGCAACACTTGGGCGGCGCTACACTGGTTAGCATGCAACGGCTTCTTCAGTTCACCTTGGACCTCTTTGATCTGGAGCCGGCCAGCGCGACTGAAAATACCAAGACTTCAGAGCCAAAAAAGCCGCCAGCCCTTGTTAGTCCTGCGCCAACAGCTATTGAAAATATAGCGAATGAGCAAAACCATCCACCCGCCCAGACCCTGGAGCAGTTGCTGGCGCCGGCGACCTACCGGCACCCGGCAGCCAGCCGCGAGGCCTTGCTTGAAGGCACGGTGGTGGGCTACCAGTTCCGCCGCGGCAAGCGCCGCACCATCGGATTTTCAGTCGGCGCCGAAGGTCTGGTTGTCAGTGCACCCAAGTGGGTGCCGCTGTATGAAATTGACAAGGCCGTGCAGGAAAAGTCCGGCTGGATCGTCAAAAAGCTGCAGGAAACCCGCGCGCGCCACGACCGCATGGAGTCGGCGCGCATTGAGTGGAAGGACGGCACGACCCTGCCTTTTCTCGGCGAGCAGGTGATTGTGGTGATTGACCCGCGGCACGCCTTCGGTGGTGTCGGCGGTGAGTTGAAAAACACCGCGGCTTCATCCGCGGCCGTGTTGCACACCGGGGCCGGCGCGCAAAACACCAGCCTGCCGGGTGTGGCAGAGCTGACGTTGCATATTGCGCTGGCACATGACGCAACGCCGGAGCAGATTCGCGACTCCGTGCAGGCCTGGCTGATGCGCCAGGCCAAGCGCGTCTTTACCGAACGTCTCAACCACTTCGCACCGCATCTGGGTGTGCAGTGGCGCAAGCTGAGCCTGAGCAGCGCCGGCACCCGTTGGGGCAGCGCCAGTGCCGACGGCTCCATCCGGCTTAACTGGCGCTTGATCCATTTCAAGCAGTCGGTGATTGACTATGTGGTGGTGCACGAGCTCAGCCATCTGAGGGTGATGGACCACAGCCCGCGGTTCTGGGATACGGTGCGCACCGTGGTGCCGGACTATGCCGAGTTGCGCAGTCAACTTAAGGAAGAAGCGCTTCCCCGGTGGTAATTTTGTCCGGGCAAGGGTCTAATAGTGAGGGTTTTGCGACGCATCAAGCGGCAGGCGCTGATCGGGCTGGACAAAAGTGTAATTTTACGTAATATGAAAAATATGATGGAAATGACAGAGTCAGCAGGAAGTCAGCAGGGAAATAGCCTCTCCGGCATCTAATAGCACCCTGGTAAAGGCCTTTATGAACGAAAAACCGATTCTTGTCGTTGAAGACAACCCTGACCATCTGGAGCTGACTGTACTGACCTTGCAGGAACAAGGTGCGGACACGACCATTGTGACGGCGCGCGATGGCGCCGAGGCGCTGGACTACCTGTTTGGCCAAGGGGCGCATGCGGGCCGGGATACGCAAAAGCAGCCCGCCTTCGTACTGCTCGACATGAAACTTCCCAAGTTGTCGGGCCTGGACGTGCTGCGCAGCCTGCGTGCCAATCCTCTGACAGCATTGGTTCCGGTGGTCATGCTGACGTCATCGAGCGAGCAGTCGGACATCATTGCCTGCTACCAGAGCGGCGCCAACGGTTTTGTACGCAAGCCGGTGGACTTCGGCGACTTCACCGAAAAACTCAGCCGCCTGCAACACTACTGGCTGCACGTCAACGAGTCAATCGCTTCGGCTTGATATCTCTCGCGTTTGTGGCTGGGCGGAAGCAAAAACGCCGGCCACGCAAAAACGAATCCTTTTTACTGCAAAGTATCCAGTACAGTCGGGTGAGTTAACCTGAGGCTGGCAGAGTCTGCCCGCCCCGGAAACAGGCCGGCCACATGAAAACTGACTTGTCCTTTCTCCAGGAACCGCCGAAGCGCCTGGCGCTTCATGTTCCCTCCTGCGGGCGGCGCTCCGAACGCCGGTGTGCGCGGGCCGCTGAAGACACCTCTTGTCATTTTCACCCGCGTTGTGCCGCGGCGGGGCTGGCTGAACGCCGGTATGTATTCCGCTCCGGATTGCCCGGTTCATGCTGGAAGGCTGCATGAACTTCGGGACCAGCCTGCGAGCCCGCCTTGTCTTGTTGGTGGTCGTGGCCATCGTTCCGCTGTTTGGACTGTCCATCTTCAAGGCTTTGCACGCTGCTAACATTGCGGTCGAACAGGCCGAGGACGATCTGAGATTCGCCGCTTCCCTTGCGGCGGCCAACCAGCAGCGGATTGCCGACTCGGCCAGGCAGGTGTTGTCGGTCATTGCCTCGTTGCCGGGCATGCAGGATGGTGGCGCAAACTTCGACTGCGACCGCTACTTTTCCGGCCTGACCCGGCAGCTCCCCGAATACGCCAATCTCGGCGTGGTGAACCTGGATGGCCAGACCCGTTGCCATGCCCTGGGCAGTGCAAAAAAAACCTTTCTCGGTGACCGCCCCTATTTCAGGGACGCGATCGCCCTGCGCCGCTTTGTGGTCGGCCTTTACGCCGTAGGTCGGCTCGCCGACAAGCCGGTCCTGACTTTTGCGCAGCCGCTGTTGGGGGGCAATGGCAAGGTGACAGGCGTGGTGTATGCCTCTTTCGACCTGGCGCGGCTGGGCGAATCCATTGCCGGGATAGCCTTGCCCGATGGCGCCGCCGTGGGCATTCAGGATCGCGAGGGCACCCTGCTTGCGGGCAAACCGGTGCTGCCCATCAAGGTGGGGGAAAAGGTTCGCAGCCCTGTCTTGATAGAAGCCCTGAAAACCATGGATGCAGGCGTGCGCCAGGGCGTGGACGGCGCAGGCCGGGAGCGGTTGTGGGCTTACATGGCGAGCAGTCCGCACCTGGAATCGGCCGTGTTTGTTTCGGTCAGCATGGACCGTAACCTCATCGTTGGCCCCAGCCAGCGTTTGTTATGGCTGGAGCTGGCAGCGTTGGCGCTGGTGGCTTTTCTCGGCGGCTGGGTTGCCTGGATGATTGCCGGCAGGGGCATCGTGGCGCCGGCACGGCAAATTCTCCATGCGACATGGAGGCTGGAGAAAGGGCATCTGGACGAACGAATTCCCGTTCACCCCGGTGACTCCCAATCCGAATTCTCCAGAATTTCCGCCGGCTTTAACCTGATGGCGGATTCCCTGGAACAGCGCGCAAAGGATCTGGAAACCGAGCTGACGCGAAACCGCCAGGCCTATGAAACGCTGGAGTTGACGATCAACAGCATGCAGGAGGGCCTGATAGCGGTGGATGCCACCGGCCGCTTGTTGCTGGTCAACGAAACGGCGGCGCACCTGTTTGCCGTGGACGACATGTCCCTGGTGCTCGCGCCGAGTTGGCCGCAGCTGCAGGGTCTGTTTGTGCCGGGCACGCAGACCTTGTACGGTTTCGAGGAACTGCCTCTTTACAAGGCCCTGCAGGGTGACAGCGGAGGGCCGCAGCCCGTACTGATGCGAAACGATCGGGAGCCTGCGGGCCGGCTGATCAGCTGCACCTACCGGCCTGTCGAGGAAGGCGGCCGCATTGTGGGTGCGCTGATGGTTTTTTCCGACATCACCCAGATGGAGCGGCTTCAGCTGGAGCAGATGCGCGGCTATGAGCAGCTGCGCGAAGTCCAGCGCAAGTTGCTTAACGCACAGCGGCTGGGCCGCATCGGCAACTGGGAGCTTGACCTTAGCAGCGGACAGCTCTGGTGGTCCGACGAGGTGTACGAGCTTTTTGGGCTGGCCCCCGAGGCTTTCGATCGCAATCCCGACACCGTGACGGCAATGATTCACCCCGACGATCGGCCCGCGTACACGCGGCAGCGTGACGAGGCGATGCGCGCGGGGCTGGGCCTTGATGTGGAGTACCGGATCATCACGCCCACGGGGCAAACCCGGTGGATCCACCAGATCGGCGAACTTTATGCCGACGACAAAGGCACGCCGCTGTTGCGCGCGGGTGTTGTACAGGAAATTACGAGCCGTAAGTTGGCGGAGCAAGCCGCAGCGCGGACGACGGATTTGTTGCAGCGAACGGGAGAGATGGGAAAGATCGGCGGCTGGGAAGTCGTTCTTGGTGACATGGTGGTGGTCTGGTCAGAGCAGGTTTACCGCATCCACGAGGTAGACCTGGGCACGCCGATCAGCGTCGCCGAGTCCCTGACGTTTTACGCTCCCGAAGTCCAACCCCTGGTAAGCGCGGCCGCACGGGCCGCTGCAGCGCATGGCATACCCTGGGATCTGGAAGTGCCGATGGTGACCGCCAAGGGGCGCCGCATCTGGGTCAAGTCCCAAGGGCGTGCGCTGTGGCAAGACGGCAAAGTGATCCGGCTGGTAGGCGCACTTCAGGACATCACGGAAACACATGAATCGGAGGAGCAGCTGCGTTTGCTGGAAACCGCCATCGCGCGGTTGAACGACATCGTGCTGATCACCGCGGCGGAGCCGATCGACGAGTCGGGACCGCGCATTGTGTTTGTCAACGACGCCTTCGAGCGCCGGACAGGTTACCGGCGCGAAGAAGTGCTGGGACAGTCTCCCAGGTTGCTGCAGGGGCCGGACACGCAGCGCGCCGAACTCGACCGCATTGGCGCGGCGCTCAGGAGCTGGCAGCCGGTGCGTGCGGAGTTGATCAACTACACCAAGAGCGGCCAGGCGTTTTGGGTCGAACTGGACATTGTGCCCATTGCCAACGCCAGCGGCCGGTACACCCACTGGGTGGCGGTGGAGCGTGATATCACCGGGCGCAAGCTTGCAGAGCAGGCGCTTGTCAGCAGTGAACAGCGTTACGCGGTCCTCTTCAAGTCGGCGCCCGTACCGATGTGGATCATCGACGTGCAGACCCAGATGTTCATCGCAGTCAATGAAGCCTGTGTCCGTCGTTATGGCTACACGCGCGACGAATTCCTGACGATGACCATTTTTGACATCCGCTCCGACATCGAAAATCGCCGCTTGAAGGCCGAGATATCCAGCGGGGTGCGCGAAGACGTCAACCGCCGCCTGCATCGCGGCAAGGACGGCGTCGACTTCGACGTGGAAACCGTGTCCCGGACGATTCAATACGAAGGCCGGGATGCGCGTTTTGTGGTCGCCATGGACGTGACGGCGCAAGTCAAGGCCGAAAAAGATGTACAGGACTACTTGTTCACTTTGCAGCGCGCGGCCGACGCAACACAGGCCATTACCAGCCACCACACTGTCGAGGCCACGGTCCAGGAAACCGCGGACCAGGTGCGTGCCGTGGTGGGCGCACACCAGGCCGTGGTGGGGTTGACGGTCATCGGCGAGCAACGGCGCGCGATCAATGCGATCTCGCATTCGGACCGCTACCCCCACTGCCGGGACATGGTGCGCCTTGTCCACAGCAGCGGCCTTGATGTCGCCGTCTGCACAAGCAACCGCCCTCTGCGCTTGACCCAGTCCGAACTGGAGGCTCACCCGGAGTGGCCGGATTCCGGCAACGACGCGGGCGAGGATGCGCTCATGCGAGGTTGGCTGGCCGTGCCGTTGACGGGGCGCAGTGGAGAAAACATCGGACTGCTCCAGATGAGCGACAAATACCACGGTGAATTTACCCTGCAGGACCAGTACGTCGCTGTCGAGCTCGCGCAACTGGCATCCATCGCCATTGAAAACGCCAACCTCTTTGAGCAGGTCCAGCAACTTAACCAGGGGCTGGAAGAAAAAGTCGCAGAACGTACTGCCGCGCTGGCGCGGCAGGAAGTCCTGTTCAGGGCACTGACGGAGCAGGCGCCGCAGGTGGTCTGGAACGCCGATCCCGCGGGCAAGCTGACCTACCTGAACCGCAAGTGGTACGAGTTGATGGGGGGCGCACCCGAAGACTGGATGGGCGACAAATGGCGGGCGGTGATTCATCCCGACGATCTTGCGGAGCTGGCTGCCAATTGGGCCCGGTCACGCGAGAGCCTGAAACCCTACGAAGGCATGCGCCGGCTGCGGGCGCTCGACGGCACTTATCACACCATGGCTTACCGCGGGTCTCCTGTGCTTGATGAAAGCGGGAACGTGCTGTTCTGGGTCGGTATTGATGCGGACGTGACGGAGATCAAATCCATCGAAACTGCCCTGCGCCTGTCCAATCAGGAGCTGGAGGCTTTTTCCTATTCGGTCTCACACGATCTGCGCTCGCCCCTGAACACGGTAGACGGATTCAGCCGCCTGCTGGCCAAGCAGCTCGATCCCAACAACCCCAACGAAAAAATCCAGCACTACCTGTCGCGCATTCAGGCGGGGGTCGCCCAGATGGGGCGCCTGATTGAAGACCTGCTGTCGCTTGCTCAGGTTTCGCGCATGCAAATGCGTCATGAAAATGTGGATCTGAGCGCAATTGCACGGGAGATTGCCGAAGAATGCCGGGGCCGCCAGCCGGAGCGCGTGGTCGACATCCAGGTCGAGGACGGCTTGCTGGTTCAAGGCGACGGACGGCTGATTCGCGTGGTGATGGAAAACCTCGTTGGCAATGCCTGGAAATTTTCTTCCCGGAAAACACACGCAAAAATTCGCGTAGGCCGAACTGTCGACGCGGCAGGGCAACCCGTGTTCTTTGTGCGGGACAACGGGGCCGGCTTCGATATGGCTTATGCCGACAAGCTATTCAATACTTTCCAGCGTTTGCATGCCGTCACCGAATTTCCCGGAACCGGGGTAGGGCTGGCTACCGTCAGCCGTGTGATCGGTCGCCACGGCGGCCATGTCTGGGCAGAGGCTGAACCGGGCAAAGGCGCCACCTTCTTCTTCACACTGCCTGGTCATCCGGTAGTCGCCTGAGTGTGCGGCGGGCAGATGCTGTAAAAAAGTCAAGAATTGATAGACGTTAAATTCAATTGATTAAATCAATTAATTTGTTTAAATTGTCAGATTCATCTTATTGGGTACTTTATGCCGCGCGAACCCCAAACCTTCGAGAACGCCATCACGGCGAACGACTTTTCCAGCGACGACTACTGCGGCACCACCTATGCAGCGAAACTGCTGGGCCTGTCAGTGGCCACCGTGCAGTCGTTGGTTGAAAAAGGCGAAATTGACGCTTGGAAGACCCTGGGCGGCCACCGCCGGCTGTCTTTGCGCGCCATCAACAATTACCTGCTGAAAAACAGCCCGCAACGGGCGCAGGTCGACGCTGACCCCCGCAACCGCCTTAGCATTCTGGTGGTCGAGGATGAAGAAGCCACTTGCGAGCTCTACAAAGCCCAGTTCGACGAATGGAACATGGCCGTGGATTGCAGTTTCATGCCGTCTGCCCTCGAAGCCCTGATGGACATCGCCAGCATGCGGCCCGACCTCCTGATCACCGACCTGAACATGCCCGGGGTCGATGGCATGGAATTGCTTCGTGCGCTCAAGCGCAACCAGCAGCTGGCGTCCATGCAGATCCTCGTGATCAGCGGCTTGCCCAGCGAGGCCATCAAAGAACGGGGCGGCCTTCCTCCCAACTCCCATTACCTTGAAAAACCGATCAACTTCGACTGGTTGCATGGCTACGTCACGGCGCTGCTGGTGGCCAATCGCAAGTGGCGGTAAAAGGTCCGTTCACCGGTCTTTGACGCAAGCTCTGGAACGGACCACCGACTGTGCTCAAGACCTTGCTGAAGTCGCTGGCAAGAAAGCGTCCACCGTTCCTGTGGACGCGCAGCCAGGCAGACGGTGCGGCAAGAGACGCAAATACCCTGCAGGCCGGTCTGGAGCTGACGGGCGAGGGCGTCATCCTGCTGGACGAAAACGGCCGGGTGATCACCTGCAACAGCAGCGCCCACGCGTTGGCGCATACCGCGCTGGCCGATCTGCGGGGTGCTGATTTCTGGGACGCCATTCCCGAAGACATTGCAGAGAGCCATCGCGAAGCTGCCGAGCGGACCCTGCAGGAGCGCGGCAGTTGTAGGTTTGTCGCGCGGTATCCCTTTGACGACCAATGGGTCGACTGCATGTTTCGCCGGCATTCCTCGGGCTTGCTGGTCACGTTGAGGGATGTCAGCGAAACCTACCGGGCCTTCCGCCTGTTGCGGGCCAGCGAGTCCTGCAACCAGAGCCTGTTCGATGCTCATCCCCAGGCGATGTGGCTGTTTGACATCCACTCCCGACATGTGTTGACCGCCAACAAGGCTGCCGCTGAGCTGTACGGCATGACGCAGGCATCTCTGGCGGGTTTTTTTGCGGAAGCACTTTTCCCCGAAGGCGAGGGGGCCGCGCTGCTGGCTTCCCTGCCTCCCGGAGAGTTCCAGCAGGAAATGAGACTCTGCACGCAGAAAAAGGCCGGCGGCGAGTCCATGCTGGTTGAGCTGGCCTTTGGCAGCGTTCAATGGGAATTGCGGCCGGCCATGCTGGTCAGCGTGACCGACGTCGGGGCCCGGCACCTGGCCGACTCGCATCTGTGCAGGCTCAATGAAGAGCTGGAAGCGCGTATCGAGCAATGCACGGGCGAGTTGCAGCACAACCGCAGCGAACACACGGCTTTCACCAGCGCCATGCTGCACGATCTGAAGTCGCCCCTGCATGTGATTGATGGTTTTGCCAGCACACTGGCGGAGCGCTACGGTGCGACGCTGGACGTGCAGGCGCAGCATTACCTGTCGCGCATTCAGGCCAGCACCCGCCAGCTGGCTCGATTGATGGATGACCTGCGCATTCTGAATTACCTGCCGCGCATGAGCCTGGCACTCGAAATGGTGGACCTCGCGCCCCTATGCCAGCACCTGGTGAATGCGATGCGCAAGAAGGCCCCCGAACGGCAGTTGGTATTGGAGATGGAGCCTACGCTTCCCGTGATGTGCGACAAGGGTTTGCTGGTCACCGCACTTTCATGCCTGCTCGACAACGCCTGGAAATTCACCTCCAAAAAGGAGCAGAGCTGGATCAAGGTCGGCCTGCAAGAGGGTGAGCTGCCTGGTGAAATCGTGGTGTGCGTGTCGGACAACGGCGTCGGTTTTGACGCCGCCTATGCCCATAAGTTGTTTACCGCCTTTCAGCGCCTGCACTCCTCCGTTGACTATCCCGGCAGCGGTTTGGGGCTGGCCATCGTCCAGCGGGTGGCGCAGATGCACGGCGGGCATGCGTGGGCCGTTCCTGCGGCCCAGGGCGGCGCCAGTTTTTTCATGTCACTGCCGAACGGTGCCGAGCTATCCGACACCTACAACCCCGAGACAGAGATCATTCAGCTCGCGTAGAAGCGGTAGATGCCGTCGGCATCACGCCGACGCTGAAGCTGGCCCTCAAACCATAACGTATGCAGATGGGCCACCGCCTCGCCCATGGCGAAGGTGGTTTGGTGCAGGTCCAGCGGGCGCTTGAACATCACCGGCAGAATATCGGTGCCGCTGCAGGGGTTGGTGCTGCAGGCCTGCATGACTTCCGCCAGCCGGTCGCGGTGATGTTCGTGCAGCTGTGCAATTCGCGTGTGCAGGCCGCGAAAAGGCTTGCCGTGCGAGGGCAGGGTCAGTGTATCGGGGTGCAGCGGCAAAAACTTGTCGATGGATTGCAGGAACAGCATGAGCGGGTTGGATTCCGGCTCGGTGTCGTACACGCTCACGTTGGTTGAAATGCGCGGCAGAATCATGTCGCCGCTGATGAGAACGCCGACCGGTCGCTGGGCCGCCCCAAGACCGGTCGCACCCCCTCGGGGGGCAGGGGCCGAAGGCGCCGTGGGGGCTAACGACATTTCGGCGCAGTGCAGCGCAATATGTTCAGGTGCATGGCCGTAACCACTGATGCAGGTCCAGCTGCGCCCGCCAATGGCAATCACCTGGCCGTCCATGATGCGGTGAAAATGCCCCGGCACGGCCGGAACCAGGCCGGGATAGTAGTTGGAGCGTGCCCGAATCATCTCCAGCGAGCCGGGGTCGGTCAGGCCGTGCGATGCAAAAAAGGCCGCGGCACTTTCTCCGCCAAACCCCGTGCTGTTCTGCGTGCCAAGGCGGGCTGCGTTGTAGTCTGTGGCGCTGATCCACAGTGGTGCGTTCCAGCGTTCGCACAGCCAGTGTGCCAGCCCGATGTGGTCCGGGTGCATGTGGGTAACAATGACGCGCAGCACCGGCAGACCGTCGAGTTCATTGGCAAAAACCTGTTCCCACTGCGCCTTGGCTTCATCCCTGCTGATGCAGCAGTCCACCACGGTCCAGCCCTGCACCAGGCCTTGCGGGCCGGGCAGCGCATCGCGCAGCAGCCACAGGTTGATGTGGTCCAGCGCGAAGGGCAGCCGCATGCGGATCCACTTGACGCCGGGCGCCACCTCCAACGCGCCACCGGACGGCGGCAGGGTATCGCCGAAAGGGTAGTGGAGCTGGGCTTCCTGTTCATTCATCTTGTAAGATCACTCGTTGAATTGACGTTTACGTTAACGTAAGCATGGTTCATGCATTAAACCTGATTTACCGATCGGCTACACGAGGGCCCTGTCACCAGGGTTTCACCACATGGCAACCACAACCACCCACTCCATCAGCGATCTGGCCAAAGAGTTCGACCTGACCACACGCGCCATCCGTTTTTACGAAGACATGGGCCTGCTGCAGCCGCAGCGCGAAGGCCCGGGTGGGCGCAACCGCGTGTACAGCGCACGCGACCGCACCCGGCTCAAGCTCACGCTACGCGCCAAGCGCCTGGGCCTGAGCCTGACGGAAGCCAAGGAAATCATCGACACCTACGACAGCCCGCGCGACACCGGCCCGCAGCTGACAAAATTCTTGACCGTGCTGGCGCAACACCGTAAACAGCTGGAAGAGCAGATGGCAGATCTGCAGGCCAACCTCGAAGAGGTGAAAGTGCACGAGAAGGAAGCCCGGGCACTGCTGGCCAAGACGGCCAAAAAGACAAAATAGGCCATAATTGACGTTTACGTAAACGTCAACTAAAAACCGGCCATGGAACTTCCCCAATTCGAGCCCCAAACCCCTGGCTACGCGGCGCGTGTGCAAGCCAGCTTTGCACGCCAGGGCGCCATGGCCACCCTGGGCGCGTCGCTCGGAGACATTCAACCCGGCCGCGTGGTGATCGAGATGGCCTGGGCCGCCGGCCTGAGCCAGCAGCATGGCTTTTTACATGCAGGCATGGTGGCCACCGCACTCGACTCGGCCTGCGGTTACGCCGGCTTCACGCTGATGCCGGAGGGCACCGGCGTGTTGACCATCGAATACAAAATCAATCTGCTTGCGCCTGCCAAAGGCCAGCGTTTTCGCATGGTCGGCCAGGTGATCAAACCCGGCCGCACCATTACCGTGACCGAAGGGCGGGCCTACGCTATCGACGACGGCCGCGAAAAACTGATTGCCACCATGGGCGCCACGCTAATGACCGTCACCGGCCGTGACGACGTGAAAAACTGAT
Organism: Polaromonas sp. A23; assembly: GCF_002001015.1. GTDB lineage: Bacteria > Pseudomonadota > Gammaproteobacteria > Burkholderiales > Burkholderiaceae_C > Polaromonas. Next base: position 171,274 of record NZ_MUNO01000017.1, read on the forward strand.
CATCGAATGCCGAATCAATTCAAGGAGATTTCATGAACAACCTGCCCGGACTCAACTTCCAGCTCGGCGAAGACATTGATGCACTGCGCGATGCCGTGCGCGAATTCGCCCAGGCCGAAATCGCACCGCGCGCCACAGAGATTGACGCCAACGACCAGTTCCCCATGGACCTCTGGCAAAAAATGGGTGGACTCGGCGTGCTCGGCATCACCGTCAGTGAGGAATACGGCGGCGCCAACATGGGCTACCTGGCGCACATGATCGCCATGGAAGAAATCAGCCGCGCCAGTGCCTCGGTGGGCTTGTCTTATGGGGCGCATAGCAATTTGTGCGTCAACCAGATCAAGCGCAACGGCACCGAAGCGCAGCGCCAGAAATACCTGCCCAAGCTGATAAACGGCGAACACGTCGGCGCCCTGGCCATGAGTGAGCCTGGTGCCGGCAGCGATGTCATCTCCATGAAGCTGAAAGCCGAATGGAAGGAGCCAAGTGCCTCGGGGGGCGGTTATTACCTGCTCAACGGAAGCAAGATGTGGATCACCAACGGGCCTGATGCCGACACGCTGGTGGTCTACGCCAAGACCGAACCCGAGCTGGGTGCACGCGGCGTCACCGCCTTCCTGATCGAAAAAGGCATGAAGGGCTTTTCTGTAGCGCAAAAGCTCAACAAGCTGGGCATGCGCGGCTCCCACACCGGCGAGCTGGTGTTCAGCAATGTCGAAGTGCCGGCACAAAACATCCTGGGTGGCCTGAACAGCGGGGCCAAGGTGCTCATGAGCGGGCTTGACTACGAACGTGCCGTGCTCACCGGCGGCCCGCTGGGCATCATGCAGTCCGTCATGGACAACGTTATTCCCTACATCCATGACCGCAAGCAGTTCGGCACCAGCATCGGCGAGTTCCAGCTGATCCAGGGCAAGGTCGCCGACATGTACACCGTGTTGCAGGCCGGGCGCTCCTTTGCCTACACCGTGGCCAAAAACCTGGACCTGCTGGGTACCGAACATGTGCGCCAGGTTCGGAAGGACTGCGCCTCGGTCATTCTCTGGTGTGCCGAAAAAGCCACCTGGATGGCTGGCGAGGGCGTGCAGATCTTCGGTGGCAACGGTTACATCAACGATTACCCGCTGGGCCGCCTGTGGCGTGACGCCAAGCTTTATGAAATTGGAGCAGGTACCAGCGAGATCCGCCGCATGCTGATCGGGCGCGAGCTGTTTGCAGAGACCATGTGAGAATCGGTTGATGTCATCTGAAATCCAAACCCTCTTTGCCCACAACCGTGCCTGGGCCGCGCAAATGGAGCGCGAGCGCCCCGGTTTCTTCACGGGCCTGATCAAGCAGCAAACGCCCCGCTACATGTGGATAGGCTGCTCCGACAGCCGCGTACCTGCCAACCAGATCACCGGGCTGGAGCCGGGCGAGGTGTTTGTGCACCGCAACGTGGCCAACATCGTCGTGCATTCTGACCTCAATGCACTGTCGGCCATCCAGTTTGCGGTTGAGCGGCTCAAGGTCAAAGACATCATGGTGGTTGGGCACTACGGCTGCTCGGGCGTGCAGGCCGCGCTGGAAGGCGCGCGCATCGGCCTGGCCGACAACTGGATACGCCACATCCAGGACGTGCGGCACCGCCACCGGCAGTTGCTCGACAGCTTGCCCGAAGCTGTGCGAGCCAATGCCCTGTGCGACATCAATGTGATTGAACAGGTGGTGAATGTCTCTGTGAGCACGGTCATGGTCGATGCATGGGCGCGTGGCCAGGAGGTCGTGGTGCACGGTTGGGCCTTTGGTGTGCATGACGGCCTGCTGCAGGACCTGCAGATGAGCATCGCCAACCCGGAGCAGCTCGATACGCTCTATAGCAAGGCGGTAGACCGAGTCTGGGACGTCTGGAGCGCTGACAAGTACAAAGACGACAAAAACATCGCTGCAAAGGTCTAGCCGTGTTTCCACAGCGTCTCGACTCCCCGCTTGCCTACGAAATCGCCAAGGCGATGATGGATGGCTTCAACCGCCACTATCAGCTGTTTCGCACCGAGTCGGCCCGTGCCAAACACCGGTTTGAAACCGCTGACTGGCACGGCCAGCAAAGGGCGCAGCGCGAGCGCATCGAGTTTTACGACCTGCGTGTGCGCGAAGCTTCCATGCGCCTGGAGCGCGAGTTCAAGGCGGGTGAACAACCCATGGACGTCTGGCACCAGATCAAGCTGCATTACATCGGTTTGCTGGTGGACCACCACCAGCCCGAGCTGGCCGAAACCTTTTTCAACTCGGTCACCACCAAGATCCTGCATCGCAGCTACTTCCACAACGACTTCATCTTTGTCCGGCCGGCCGTGAGCACCGAATACATCGAAAACGACGAGCTGGCCACGCAGCCAACTTATCGCGCCTACTACCCCCAGCGCGACACCTTGCAGGAACATCTGATCGGGCTCGTCAATGACTTCGAACTGCGTGTGGAGTTTGAAGACCTGGAGCGGGATGCCGGTTATGTGGTGGAAGAGCTGAGCCAGCGCCTTGGCGAGGTGAAATTGCGTGCCAATTTCCAGATCCAGGTGCTTTCCAGCATGTTTTTCAGGAACAAGGGCGCCTACATCGTTGGCAAGCTGATCAACGGTTTCAGCGAGCTGCCTTTTGCGCTGCCTCTGCTGCATGTCAAATCGGGCAAGCTGGCCATTGACTCGGTGTTGATGGGTGAAGACGACCTGCTCATCCTTTTCAGCTTTGCGCGCGCCTACTTCATGGTCGACATGGGGATTCCTTCGGCCTATGTGCAGTTCCTGCGCAGCATGATGCCGCGTATGCCGCGTGCCGAAATCTACAACGCGCTCGGGTTGGCCAAGCAGGGCAAAACACTTTTCTACCGCGATTTTCTGTACCACCTGCGCCATTCGACGGACAAGTTTCGTATCGCACCCGGCATCAAGGGCATGGTCATGCTGGTGTTTGACCTGCCTTCTTTTCCCTATGTGTTCAAGGTCATCAAGGACTACTACCCGCCGCAGAAAGACACGACGCGCGAGCAGATCAAGGGCAAATACCTGTTGGTCAAGCAGCACGACCGCGTCGGCCGCATGGCCGACACCCAGGAGTACAGCGAGGTGGCCTTTCCACGCGAGCGTTTCGACGACGAGCTGCTTGCCGAAATCGAGAAGTTCGCGCCCAGCCAGCTCGAAGTCAGCGACCGTGACGGCGACGGCAACATCGAAGTCATCATCAAGCATGTGTACATCGAGCGCCGCATGATTCCGCTGAACATCTACCTCCAGGAAGCGTTCGACACCGGCGTTGACGACCCGTTTGCCAAGGGCCAGATTGAGCGCGCCGTGGTCGAGTACGGCAACGCCATCAAGGATCTGGTGGCCGCCAACATCTTCCCGGGCGACATGTTGTGGAAAAACTTCGGCATCACACGCCACGGCAAGGTGGTGTTCTACGACTATGACGAGATTGAATACATCACCGACTGCAATTTCCGCAAGGTTCCCACGCCGCGCAATGAAGAAGAAGAGATGAGCGGCGAGGTCTGGTACTCCGTCGGGCCCAAAGACGTGTTCCCTGAAACCTTCGAGCCCTTCCTGTTGGGCAACGACGCCGTGCGCGAAGTTTTCATGAAGCACCACGCCGACCTGCTCGACGCCACCTTCTGGCAGCAGCACAAGGACCGCATTGCCGCGGGCCACGTGCACGACGTTTTTCCCTATGAACGCGAGCGGCGCTTCATACGCAAACACGCGGAGCAGAAAGCCTGAGCACCGCCATGAGAGACGCCTGGGAATACGCCAGCTTTGTAGTAACCGCACTGGCCCTGCCGTTTGCGATTGTTTTCTTTGTGCTCGAGCAGCGCAAGGAGCGGAACAACGAGGAAGAAGCGGCTTATCAGCTGCTGTCAGACGCCTACAACGACTTCCTGAAAGTCGTGCTGGCCAATCCCGACCTGCACCTTCGCACCAGCGAAGCGCTGGAGCACCCCACACCTGACCAGAACGAGCGCATCATGATCATCTACGAGATGCTGATCTCCCTGTTCGAGCGTGCCTACATCGTCGCCTGGAACGAGCGCATGAGCGAGGTCGAGGCGCGCCGCTGGAACAGCTGGGACGACTACATGCGTGAGTGGTGCCGGCGCGAGAATTTTTTCAATGCCCTGCCGCTGTTGCTGCGCGGTGAAGACCCGGGCTTTCAGCAATACATCCTGCGCGTCGCCCAGGAAGAGCGCGGCACCGTCATTCAACCTGCCTGACCTGTTCAACTTACCTGAAGGAGAAAACCATGTCCACTTCCATCGCTGATCCCATCGTCATCCTTGGCGCAGCCCGCACTCCCATGGGGGGCTTCCAGGGCGACTTTTCCAGCCTGTCAGCCCACGACCTGGGCGGTGCCGCCATCAAAGCCGCCATCGAACGCTCGGGCATTGCGCCCGAAAAAGTCGACGAAGTGCTGTTCGGCAACTGCCTGATGGCCGGCCTGGGCCAGGCGCCCGCCCGCCAGGCCGGCTTCAAGGGCGGCCTGCCGGCCAGCACCGGCGCCGTCACCCTCTCCAAAATGTGCGGCTCCGGCATGGAAGCCACCATGCTCGCGCACGACCAGCTCGTCGCCGGCAGCCGCGACGTGATGGTCACCGGCGGCATGGAAAGCATGACCAATGCGCCGCACCTGCTGCTCAAGGGCCGCAGCGGCATCCGCATCGGCCACGACCGTATTTTTGACCACATGATGCTCGACGGTCTGGAAGACGCCTACGAACCCGGCCGCGCCATGGGCACCTTCGGCGAGCAGTGCGCCGAGAAGTACCAGTTCACACGCGAGGCACAGGACGCCTTTGCCATTGCCAGCGTGCAGCGCGCCAAGGCCGCTACCGAGTCCGGCGCCTTCAAGGCCGAGATTACCCCTGTCACCGTCAAGGGCCGCGCTGGCGACACCGTGATCTCCATCGACGAAGGTCCGGGCAAGGTCAAGCTCGACAAGGTCGCTACGCTCAAGCCAGCCTTCAAGAAAGATGGCACTATCACCGCCGCCTCCAGCTCGTCCATCAACGACGGTGCCGCGGCGCTGGTGCTGGCGCGAGCGTCCACCGCCAAAGAGCTCGGCGCCACGCCGATTGCCCGCATCGTCGGCCACGCCACCTTCGCGCAGGCGCCCGAGTGGTTCACCACCGCGCCGGTCGGTGCAGTGCAGAAGTTGTTCAAGAAGATCGGCTGGAGCGTGAAAGACGTGGACCTGTGGGAGGTTAACGAGGCCTTTGCCGTCGTGCCCATGGCCGCAATGAAGGAGCTTGGCATCAGCCACGACATCGTCAACGTCAACGGCGGCGCCTGTGCGCTGGGCCACCCGATTGGTAGCAGCGGCGCTCGCATCATCGTCACGCTGATCCATGCGCTGAAAGCCCGCGGCCTCAAGAAAGGCGTGGCCACCTTGTGCATTGGCGGCGGTGAAGGCACGGCGCTGGCTGTGGAGTTGCTATAAATAAAGTAGCTGCTTGTGCCCACTGCATAAGGGCGAACAGCCAATTTTGCTTGTAAATTTACTGAAATGAGCACTGTCCTCATCGTCGGCGCTTCGCGGGGCATTGGCCTGGAGTTTGTGCGCCAGTACGGCGAGGCCGGTGCGCGCGTGATCGCCACCGCGCGCGACGAAGCGGGGCTGGAGCGGCTCAAGGCGCTCAACGCCATCGCCTTGCGCGTGGATGTGGCGAACCCGGCCAGCATCAGCGGCCTGGCCTGGCAGCTCGACGGCGAGAAGATTGACGTGGCACTGTACGTCGCAGGCGTGTTTCCGCAGGGCGATGCGCTGTCGCCGCCCACCCAGCAGGAGTTTGACCGCACCATGCACACCAACGTCCTGGGTGCCATGCAAGCCCTGCCGCAAGTGGCGCCGCTGGTGGAGGCTGCCGGTGGCTGCTTCGCCTTCATTACCAGTGAGATGGGGTGCATTGGCGAGGTGCCATCCAGCAGCAACTGGACCTACCGCGTCAGCAAGGCCGCGCTCAACATGGCGGTGGCCGCCGCGCAGCATGACTATCCCGGCGCCATCCTGGTGGCGCTGTCGCCCGGCTGGGTACAGACCGAGATGGGCGGCACTGGCGCACCGTTGACCTTGCAACACAGTGTGGAGGCCATGCGCAAGACACTGGCCGCACTGACCCAGAAACACAAAGGCGCGTTCCTCAACTACGACGGATCGCGTTTTGCAACTTGGTGAACTGACATGCTTTTGACGCAAGACCAGCAAATGATCCGCGACGCCGTCCGGGCTTTTGCGCAGCAGGAGCTCTGGCCCCACGCCGCGCGCTGGGACAAGGAGCACCACTTTCCGGTGGAGGCGCATAAAGGCCTGGCCGCGCTGGGCGCTTACGGCATTTGTGTGCCGGAAGAGTTTGGTGGCGCCAACCTCGACTACGTCACGCTGGCCCTGGTGCTCGAAGAAATTGCCGCCGGCGATGGCGGCACCAGCACCGCCATCAGCGTGACCAACTGCCCCGTCAACGCCATCCTCATGCGTTACGGCAATGCGCAGCAGAAAAAGCAGTGGCTGACACCGTTGGCACAGGGCAACATGCTCGGCGTGTTCTGCCTGACCGAACCACACGTGGGAAGCGATGCATCGTCGCTGCGTACCACCGCCGTGAAAGAGGGCGACGGCTACGTGCTCAACGGCGTCAAGCAATTCATCACCAGCGGCAAGAACGGCCACGCGGCTGTGGTGATTGCCGTTACCGACAAGGGCGCCGGCAAGAAGGGCATGAGCGCCTTCATGGTGCCCACCGATGCACCGGGTTACGTCGTCGCGCGGCTGGAAGACAAGCTGGGCCAGCACAGCAGCGACACTGCGCAGATCAACTTTGACAATTGCCGCATCCCCGCCGAGAACCTGATCGGCGCCGAAGGTGAGGGGTACAAGATCGCGCTGGGTGCGCTTGAAGGTGGGCGCATCGGCATTGCCGCGCAAAGTGTGGGCATGGCGCGCAGCGCGTTCGAGGTCGCTGTGTCGTACGCCAAAGAGCGCCAGAGCTTCGGCACTGCCATCTTCAACCATCAGGCGGTTGGCTTTCGCCTGGCAGATTGCGCCACGAAGATAGAAGCCGCGCGCCAGCTGATCTGGCACGCGGCCAGCCTGCGCGATGCAGGCCTGCCGTGTTTGAAGGAAGCGGCCATGGCCAAGCTTTTCGCCAGCGAAATGGCCGAGGAAGTCTGCAGCGCCGCCATACAGACGCTGGGTGGCTACGGTTATGTGAACGACTTTCCAGTGGAACGCATTTACCGTGACGTGCGTGTGTGCCAGATATACGAAGGTACGAGCGACGTACAAAAAATCATCATCCAAAGAGCACTGACCTAAGAGCTTGTCATTGCGGACTCGATCCGCAATCCATGCCGGCATACCGGCGTCGGTAGTTGATGCAGATGGATACCGGGTCAAGCCCGGTATGACAAGAAGCAGCCTAAACTTGCCATGACCATTCACCGATCAGGAGATCAATCCCATGCCCATCACCAAAGGATTCCGCGCCCTCGTCGATGAGGCTATGGCGCAGGTCAAGACTTATTCAGTGAGCGAGGCGCAGGCAAAACTCACTGACCCGCAGGTTCAGATCGTTGACATCCGCGATGTGCGCGAGCTCGAACGCGAAGGCACCGTGCCCGGGGCCCTGCTGGCACCGCGCGGCATGCTGGAGTTCTGGGTGGACCCGGCCTCGCCCTATTTCAAGCCAGTGTTTGGCGACGAAGGCAAGGAGTTCATCCTGTTTTGCGGTGCCGGCTGGCGCAGCGCGCTGGCCACCAAAACCCTGCAGGACATGGGCATGACCAACGTGGCGCATATCGACGGCGGCTTTGCCGAGTGGAGAAAGCAGGGCGCGCCCATGGAAACCCTGGAAGCGCACAAGCAGGCCCACGCTGCGCGCCAGCCCTCCAAAGGCTGACGGTGGCTGCCTGCCCTTGCGGCCGGGCCGATGCGCACGGCCGGCCGATGGCTTACACCGCCTGCTGCGGCCGCTTCATCGAAAATTTTGAGGCCATGCCGGCGCCCGATGCCGAGTCCCTCATGCGTTCGCGTTACAGCGCTTTTGTGCTCGAGCGCGCCGACTACCTGCTCGCCACCTGGCACACCAGCCGGCGCCCGTCAGGCATCGCGTTTGACCCGGGCGTCAAATGGCTGGGCCTGGAAGTGCGCCAGCATCGCCCGCTGGACGACACCCACGCCGAAGTCGAATTCGTCGCCCGCCAGAAAAGCGCGGGCAGCCCGGCCGTCCGCCTGCACGAGCGCAGCCGCTTCGTTCGCGAGTTAGGCCGTTGGTACTATGTTGACGGTGACCACCTGTGATGAGATATAAAAGGTGCTTTCAGCCCTTAATTGACGGGTGCTGATTGCTCCTGTATTAATAGCATCTCGGGTAAAGAATGAATTTCATGAAAGAACAGCGCGCAGCCCGTGCGGCTTCGTGGCGGCGGTGCCAGCCCCTGCTTTGGGCCGGTGTGCTGGGGCTGGTGTTTCTGCTCGGGCTGAATTCCATGCCTGCCGCTGCCGTAGGCACGCCCAACCTGCATGCCGGCAGCCCGAGCCCGGCGTCCTACCCCGCCCCGTTGCAGGTGCTGGAAGGCTTGCCCGCAAGCGCCACCGTTGAGCAGGTTGCGGCCATGGATGCCGCGCTCTTCAAGCCCCTGGTGAGCGGCAAGCGTTATGCGGTGAGTGCGGCCTCACCGCTCTGGCTGCGCATGACGCTGGCGCCGGGTGGCGTGGTCGATGGCGCCGGTTGGCTGCTGGAATTTCCCACCGTGATCGTGGATCGTTATGAGTTCTTTCAGCGCGATGCCAACAGCACATGGCGCATGGCCGTGGCCGGCGACTTTGTGGCGCATGTGCAGTGGCCTGTCGATTCGCTGCGGCCGCGCTTTCCGCTGCCGGAGCCCAGTGCGGACGCGCAGGAGATTTTTGTCCGTGTGGTGCACCGCTTGCCGGTCAACCTGAGTCCTGTGCTGGTGAGTACGGCAGAGGCGTCCCGGCGCGATGTGGTGCAGATGTTGTGGGTTGGCCTGCAGCTGGGGGTGATCATCACGCTGGCTCTTTTCTGCGCCCAGATGGCGCTGGCCTACCGCGACCGCACTTATGCCTGGTATGCGGGCTACCTTGTGTTTACCGTCATGGCCACTCTTTGCTACACCGGCGTGGCCCAGCGTTACCTGTGGCCCCACGCCACAACCTTTGCCAGCCACGCCATTGTGTTGTCTGTGATGGGCGCGCTGGCCTTCAACCTTCAGTTCACCCGGTCCATCTTCGGCGGGCTGCAGGGGCGCAACTTTCACCGCATGGCGCGTGCGCTGGTTGCGCTGTGTCTCGTGTACATGACGGCGAGCCCCTTCGTCGAGCAGTACGACCGCATGGTGCCGATGTTTCACGTCATCACACTCAGCGTTTTTGCCTTCACCATCACCTGCGCCTGGCGCGCCTGGCGGCGCGGCGTGGCCTTCGGCGGCTACTGGCTGCTGGTGTACGTGCCCTACCTCGTCAGCGTGGCGCTGGCGCTCGCCGAAAGTTCGGGGCTCATCAGCGCGCCCTGGCTGCCTAACGAAACCCCGGTCGCCGCTGCCCTGGTGGAGGTGGTCGTCATGATGTTGTGCATCAACGCATGGAGCCGTCTGCGCCACGCCGATACCGTGCGGGAGCAGGCGGCCAAAGAGCACGACCCGCTCACCGGCTTTTTGAACCGGAAGACATTTCGTGAGCGTGCGGCCCGCATCTGGCACGCTGCACCGGAGCTGGGGCGCGACCTGGCCATCATCTACGTGACCGTGGAGCCGGCCGAGCCGGACGGCTTGAACACCGTCGAGGCCGAAGAGCTGCTGGCCCGCAGTGTGCGGCTGGTGCGCACCATCACGCGCGACTTCGACACCGTGGGGCGACTTGGCCGCAACATGCTGGGCATCGTGATGGAGGGCGTGACACCTGGCGAGGCGCTTACGGCCCGCCTGTCCCGGCTGGTGGCCCTGGGCCTGATGCGCGATGCCGACGACCCCACCTCCATGGCGCTGCGCTTCACCGTGGCGGTAGGCAGCCGCCGCAGCGAGGCAGGAGACTTCGCGTCGCTCGACGCGGCGCTACAGGCCTTGATGGTGGACGACGGCAACACCTACCGCGCGATCCGTTTCATGCGTCCCCCCGGAGTCGGTGGCGACTCCATCCCTGTGCGCCGTTTCGGATCCGTCCCTGGCCAGCTGCAATGAGCCGGTTCCGGGCCGGCATTGGTACCATGGCATCTCGCACGCTTCATGCAACAGCGCAGTTCATCATGAAAAGTGACTTCTGCCCTTATTCCACGGGCGCAAGCAGCTCCTGAATTAATAGCATAAACCATGACCCTCAAATTCGATGCCGTGTTGTTTGACTGTGATGGCGTGCTGGTAGACAGCGAACCCATCACCAACGGCGTGTTGCGCGACATGCTGGAAGAGGCCGGATGGGAGCTCAGCAGCGACGAATGCATGCGCCTGTTCATCGGCAAGGCCGTCAAGGACGAGGCCGCCATGATCGAAGCCAACACGGGCCGCCCCCTGACCCAGGAGTGGCTGGACGAGTTTCGCGGTCGCCGCAATGAGGGGTTGGTCGAAGGCTTGCTGGCAATCCGCGGCGCGGTGGAAGCGGTGGCGTTGATTCATGAGCTGTACGACGGCTGCATCGCCTGCGGCTCTGGTGCCGACCGCTTCAAGGTGGAGCTGCAGCTGGAGAAATGCGGGTTCATGCCTTACTTCAAAGACCGCATCTTCAGCGGCCACGAGCTGCCACGCTCCAAACCCGCGCCTGATGTGTATCTGGCCGCAGCTGCGGCATTGGGCGTCGACCCCAGGCGCTGCGCGGTGGTGGAAGACACCGTCACCGGCGTGACCTCCGGGGTAGCCGCCGGCGCCACCGTGTTCGGCTATAGCCCGCCCGAAGCCGGGCACGACGCGCCCGAGGCCCTGAGGCAGGCTGGTGCCAGCGCCATTTTTACCGACATGGCGGCACTGCCCACGCTCCTTGAAGCCTAGGGAAGCGCTGAATAAGTCCTTGCGGATGTGCGGCAGCCGGATCGGGATGGGATGCAAGGCGGATTTCGCAGGCAATAGCTGGCTATTGGCAAGAAATTCAACGCAGCAGACCGCCCGAGCCCGGCTGATCGTACGCCGCAGCGACTTGTTCAGCACTTCCCTAGGCACGGCAGAAAACCGGCAGGCACCAGGAAATGGCGAGCAGTGCTAAGCTGCCAACCCGACTTAGTTCCAACTACTCCGAGAAAACCCTATGCCTGGATTGCTGCCCAACGTTGACCCTGATGGCCTGCTTGAGTTTTCGGTGGTCTACACCGACCGCGCGCTCAACCACATGTCCAAGAATTTCCAGGGCGTGATGACCGACATCTCCAGCATCCTGAAGGAGGTGTACAACGCGCCGTCTGCGGTGCTGGTGCCAGGCAGCGGCACCTACGGCATGGAAGCCGTGGCACGCCAGTTTGCCGCCGGCAAACATGTGATGGTCATTCGCAATGGCTGGTTCAGCTACCGCTGGACGCAGATTTTTGACATGGGCAGCATCCCTGCCTCGTCCTCCGTGCTCAAGGCCCGCCAGACCGGCGCTGGCGCGCAGGCACCTTGGGCGCCAGCGCCGATTGCCGAAGTGCAGGCCGCCATCGCCAAAGAAAAACCCGCCGTCGTGTTTGCCCCGCATGTGGAAACCGCCTCCGGCATGATCCTGCCCGACAGCTACCTCAAGGCCGTGGCCGAAGCTGTGCACGCCGTGGGCGGCTTGTTTGTGCTTGACTGCATCGCCTCCGGCGCCATGTGGGTCGACATGAAAGCCACTGGCGTTGACGTGCTGATCTCGGCTCCGCAAAAAGGCTGGAGCAGCTCGCCCTGCTGCGCCATGGTCATGCTCAGCGAGCGTGCCCGCACCGCCATCGAAGGAACCACCAGCTCAAGTTTTGCCTGCGACCTCAAGAAGTGGCTGCAGATCATGGAAACATATGAAAAAGGCGGCCACGCCTACCACGCCACTTTGCCTACCGACGCCCTCACGCGCCTGCGCGCCGCCATGAAGGAAACGCAGGCCTACGGGTTTGCGAAAGTGAAAGCCGAGCAGGAAGCGCTGGGCAGCAAGGTTCGCAAGCTGTTCGAATCAAGAGGCCTGCCCAGCGTGGCGGTCGAAGGCTTCAAGGCCCCGGGCGTGGTGGTCAGCTACACCACCGACCCCGACATCCAGTCCGGCAAAAAATTCTTGGCCGAAGGCCTGCAGACTGCAGCCGGCGTGCCGCTGCAATGCGACGAAGGTGCCGACTTCAAGACCTTCCGTATCGGCCTGTTCGGGCTGGAGAAATGGCACCACACCGACCGCACGGTTGGCCAGTTGGTTGCTGCGCTCGACCGCATCGGCCTCAAGGCGCCGGTGGCCGAAACGGTTGCCGGTTGAAGCCTGGTCCGCTTCGGTATTCCGCTTTTCCGTTCCTTTTTTAATCTGAAGAAGAGATGTGCCCATGAAATGCGCATTGGTAGGCTCCCGTTTTTTTGCTGCCTCGGTTTTTGAGGCGCTGCGCAAGGAAGAAGGCATAGAGTTCACCAGCATCGTTGCCCCAGCGGCCGATGACCGGCTTGCGCTGGCAGCAAAAGCGGCGGGCATTGCGGTGCATGTGCTCGCCAACCCGAAGATGGTGCCGGGCGAGGCGATTGCCGAGGGCACCGACCTCATCATCGCCGCGCACACGCATGCGCGGGTGAGCGACGAGGCGCTCGCGCGTTCGCGCCTGGGCGGCATCGGTTACCACCCCTCGCTGCTGCCGCGGCACCGGGGCATTGCGGCTGTGGAATGGACCATCCTCGAAGGCGACGCCATCGCCGGCGGCTCGGTCTACCACCTGGCCGACGGCTGGGACGCCGGCGCTATTGCCGCGCAGGACTGGTGTTTTGTCAAAAAGGGCGAAACCGCACGCGAGCTTTGGGAGCGCGCGCTGGCACCCATGGGGCTGGCCCTGCTCAGCAAGGTGGTCCAGATCGCCCGCCTGGAAGGCCGCGTTCCCGCCAACCTGCAAGACACGACCTTCGCCACCCGGGCGCCCATGATTCGCCGGGCTGTGGTGTTGACCGAAGAGGCCTCGCCAACAACCACCTCGCTCGTCGTCTCCATCGTGGGGGCAGACCGCCACGGCATCGTGAGCTCGCTGGCTGAGCGTGCACAGCGCTTCGGCGCCAACTGGGCAGCCAGCCGCATGACCCGGCTGGCCGGCGAGTTTGCCGGCATGGTTCACTTCGAGGTGCCGCACGAAAACGCGGATGCCCTGGCCGCCTCGCTGCGCGGGCTGGAGTCCAGCGGCCTGCAGGTGGTCGTTACCCGCAGCAACGGCGCCAACGTGCCCACCTCGCTGCGCGTGGTGGAGTTGGAGCTTGTCGGCGAAGACAGGATGGGCATCGTCAGCAACCTGACGAAGATGCTGGCCGAGCGCGGCATCAGCATCGAGAACATTCACACCGACATCATTCGCAGCGGTGTGTCGGGCAAGCAGACCTTCAAGGTCGAAGCGCACCTGCTGGTGCCTGGCAGTTTGTCGGTAGACGCGCTACAAAAAGAGCTGGGCACTTTGGCCAGCGAGATGATGCTGGATATTGCGCTGGGTGAGCGGCAGGTTGCTGGCAAGTGATCTGAGTGTCGGCTTGGCGGCCTGACTGCTGACTTCAAATCGCTACTTCAACTCGGCTTTTTGAATGCTTTGCGAGCGTTTTCTGCGCGGGGCCTGATGGTGCATTGCTCTGCATGGTCATTGATCAACCCCATGGCCTGCATAAAAGCATAGACCGTGGTTGGCCCCACAAATTTCCAGCCGAGCTTTTTAAGATCCTTGGCCAACAAATCTGACTGCGCTGACCTCGATACCGACTGGGGCGGAGCTGTTTGCGCTGCGTTGGGTTCATAGCGCCAGATGAACGCAGCCAGCGATCCTTCTTTCTGGACCAGTTCCACCGCCCGAGCGGCATTGTTGATGACCGCTTCGATCTTTCCCCGATGACGGACGATCCCCGTGTCGTTAAGCAAGCGCTCAATGTCACGCTGTGTGTACCGCGCAATCCTGTGAAAGTCGAACGCATGAAAGGCTGCACGAAAGTTTTCCCTTTTTGCAAGAATCGTTCGCCAGCTCAGCCCCGACTGAAATGCTTCCAGGCTGATTTTCTCGAACAGGCGCTGATCGTCACGCGCCGGAAAGCCCCACTCATTGTCGTGATACGCCAGGAACTCTGGCGCCGCCCCGCACCAGCGACACCGCGGCCCCCCATCGGGGCCCATGAACATTTCACTCATGTTCTCGCGTCTCCTTTTTCAATGGCCTCACTGCCAGGCGGTTCAACCAAGCAAAAATTGAAGTCGCTCGTCCACTCTCGATGGCGCAATCTCCGTGATCTCGGCTGTCACCACGTCTGCAGCAACAAAGGGGTCTTCGTTCACCCGCACTTCGAGGTCTGATCTGCTTGTATTGCCAGCCAGCAGTGCTCCGCCCTGGTTGGGTTGAATGTTGCCCACCAAAAGGAAGACGCCATCGTCAAAGCCGCGGTTGATCCACCGCTTGTGCTCATCCATGAGCGGACCAGCCTGCGCCTTGTTGTTCGAGAATTTGAGTAACACGACATACATGGCAGCTTCACTCCTTTTCAAATCGCAAATTTGCTACTTACGCCAAGTGACGGTCTCTGGCCGCCACAACCCGGTCAAGCCACTCATGCATTTGCCGTACTTCCTGAGACACAAAGCGCGCATCCCCAAACGCGTTCGCCAGGGTCGCTACCCCCTGGCTGCAGACAAGGGCATGCGTGGCCAGCGTATTGGCCTCGGCCCCAAAACCGAGTGCTTCGAACTGCTTGGTCAACCAGTTGCCAAACAAGGAGAACAGCAAGGCTGCCTGCTCTTTGGAGGCGTGGCTTAGCTTGGCGAGCTCGGTGCAAAGCGTGCCGACCGGGCAACCGAATTGCATGATCAGCGCTTGGTTAGCGATCAGCAGGTTGATAAAACTCCGAATGCGCTCGACAGGGTCTTCGGAATCCAACTCCCATTGACTCAACATATTCTGGGTGTTTGCCAAACGCAGGTTGATCACTGCACTCAGGATGTCGTCTTTGGTCTGGAAGTGGTAGTAGAAGTTGCCGCGCGAGATATTGACCGAGTTGGCGATATCTGAAAACGAGGTATGTTCGAAGCCGTTTTCATAGAACAACTGGTCGGCGGCTTCAACAATGTGGGCGTTGGTCGGTTTTTCACGCATGGCGTTTTCTCGGGATTAGGACGATTGTCCAAATTTTGGCAAAGTATAGGACAATCGTCCTACGTGTGTCAAATCCCGCCGAACCTCTAAGCCAAAGCTATATGTTTGGCCAGGTGGCTGAACACGGTAGACACCCGCCTCAGGTGGCGTGACTCGGTGTGCGTCAGCAGCCAGAGCTCTGTCTGGCACTCGTCCAGTGCATCCGTCAGCGCCACCAGGTCGTTGCGGCCTCGTGCAAGAAACACCGGCAGCAAACCAATGCCCATGCCTTGCCCCACCATTTCTGTCACGGTCAGGATGCTGTTCACGCGGTAGCGCGGGGCCACTTTGGGAAAGTGCCTCTTGCGCCACACAACAGAAGGATGGTCGGGCAGGGCGTCGTCTGGCGCAACCCAGTGGGCCGCGGCGGCCACGTCGGCATCAAAGCGTTTGGGGCCGCCTTTTTTTGCAGCAAACAGTGCCATGCGTATCGGCCCCACATGTTTGCCCACCAGGTGTTGCGGCGGCCGGCGCGTGGCGCGTACGGCAATGTCGGCGTCGCGCCGCGTCAGGCTGGCCAGCTCATTGCCTGCGTGCAGCTCATAACTCAGCAGCGGGTGCGCCGGCTGCAGCAGCTTGAGGGCGGGCGCCACCAGGCCATGCAAGAGGGTGTCGGTGGTGGTAATGCGCACGCTGCCCGACACTTGCTCCGGGCTGGCCTGTGCGGCAGAGCGGGCTGACTCCAGCTGCACTTCCAGCTGTTCCCCGTGTGTGGCCAGCACTTGCGCCAGCTCCAGCGGCTGGTAGCCCGTGCGCGAGCGTTCAAACAAGCGCTGGCCCAAACCTTTTTCAATCCGCTGCAAAGAGCGGAACACCGTCGAGGCATCCACGCCCAGCCGCTCCCCGGCGCCGGCCAGCGTGTTGGCCCGCACCAGGGCCAGCACCAGCTCCACATCCGGTGCACCTAATTTGTATTGCGTTGCTGCATTCATGGTTTGCGTGGGTGCCTATTTTCATTGCGTTGATGCAATCCTACATTACATCCATCAATTCATTCAATGGAGAAACGCAATGCAAACCTCAACCACCGACCATGCTGCGCCCTATGGCGTGGCCCTGCTGCGCATCAGCTTGGGCGCCATGTGGATAGCCCACGCCCTGCTGAAGTGGCTGGTATTTACCTTGCCCGGAACCGCACAGTTTTTTGCAAGTGTGGGCTTGCCCGGCGCACTGGCTTACCCCGTGTTTGCCGCAGAGCTGCTGGGCGGTACGGCCATCCTGCTCGGGCTGTATGCGCGGCAGGTCTCGCTGGCGCTGGTGCCCATCATGCTCGGCGCCGCCTCGGTGCACTTTGGCAATGGCTGGGTTTTCACCAGCCAGGGTGGCGGCTGGGAATACCCGGTTTTTCTCGCCGTGGCTTCCGTGGCGCTTTGGCTGGCTGGTGACGGCGCCCTGGCCCTGCGCAGCAGCTGGCGTTTTGTGCCCGTGCTGTGATGCAGGCGCCCACCATGAACACGCTCATGCTCACACTCATCAGCCACCCGCTGTGCCCCTATGTTCAGCGCGCGGCAATTGTTCTTGCCGAGAAAGGCATCGCCTTCGAACGCAAAGACATTGACCTCGCCCACAAGCCCGACTGGTTTCTCAAGCTTTCTCCGCTTGGCAAAACACCGGTGCTGCTGGTGGGGGACGAAGCCATTTTCGAATCCGCCGTCATCTGCGAATACCTGGACGAAACCGCCGCGCCTCGCTTGCATCCAAAAGACGCATTGCAGCGTGCGCGGCACCGCAGCTGGATGGAGTTCGGCTCCGCCGTCCTCAACAAGGTAGGCGCGTTTTACAGCGCACCTGATGAAGAAGCCCTCACAGCCCGCGCCGCCGAATTGCGCGCCATGTTCCAGCAGGTAGAAGCTGCGCTTGGGCAGGGTCCGTGGTTCGCCGGCGAAGAGTTTTGCATCGTTGACGCGGTCTTTGGCCCGGTCTTCAGGTACTTCGACGTGTTCGACAGCATTGACGACTTCGGCGTGTTTGCCGGCATGCCCAAGGTCAAGGCCTGGCGGCTTGCGTTGGCGGGGCGAGCCTCAGTGCGCAAGGCTGTCCGGCCAGACTATCCGGCGTTGCTGCGCACCTTTCTGTTGCAGCGTAAGTCTGCGCTTTCAAGCCGCATGGCTATTGCGCCGCCAGCATGAGGGGCGATCACTCATGCGCGGCCGTGCGTGGAACAGCCGATCTTGGCCCGCTCCACATCGCTGGCGATGCGGTGTCCGCCTTGCCCGAGTCCGGGCCTGCGTCCAGCTCAGTTCGCATAGATGCCGGCGGCTTTGATCACCGGCGTCCATCGGTCAAGTTCGCTTCGCAGAAAAGCGCGATGCCCGGCGGGCGTTGCGCGGACGTCCTGGACGACCTGGATGCCGGCGGCCGATTGTGCCCGCTTGAAAGCCTCGTTTTTGACACTGGCCAGCAGCGCTTCATTGATGCGTTTTAGAATCTCCGGGGGTGTGCTCTTGGGGGCATAAACGGCGTACCAGATGCTCAATTCGGAATCGACGATGCCAAATCGAGCGGTCGTGGGAACCGCGGCCAGCGGTGTGCCGACCAGCGGCTTGCCGGAGGTGACAGCGATGGCCTTGAGCTTGCCGGACTGCACGTGCGGCATGGCGTTCGCGGTGAGGTCGCACATCAGATCGACGTGGCCGCCCAGTAGATCCGTCATGGCGGGCGCGGTGCCCCGATAGGGGATGGTTGCCATGCGGATTTTCAACGCCTCCTGGATCAAGAGGCCGCACAGGTGCGACGCGGAGCCGGCCCCCGCGTTGGCCAGTTTGACTTGGGGTTGTACCGCCATCCATCGAATCAGGTCCACCACGGAGCTTGAAGGCACCTGGGGCCGCGCGACAAATACCAGGGGCGATTCGACGATGACGCCCAGCGGCTCAAAATCTCTGTCCGGCTGAAATCCCAGATTCCGGTACAGGGCCGGCGAAGTGGCCATGCTGATATGGTTCAACAACAAGGTGTAGCCGTCCGCCGGTGCTCGCATGGCAATGGTCGTCCCGAGGTTGCCGCCCGCACCCGAAAGATTCTGGATGACGACAGGCTGCCCCAGCCGGGCCTTCAGGGGTTCGGCCAGCTCCCGCGCAAGCTTGTCCATGGGCCCGCCCACCGGGAATGGCACGATCAGCGTGACGGGCCTGGCCGGATAGGTGCCCTGCGCCAGGGCCCCGGTTGCCGAAGATGCGAGTATCAATACAAGGAAGATTATTCGGAACATAGGGCTCTCCTGGGTGGTTGGGCGGGTAGGGCCGCAGCGGCCTTCCTGACCGCGGCTTCTCTCAGCGTGCGCCGCGCCTGCGTGGCGGCGAGGCACTTCTGGACGATGTGCGCCTCGGACGTGCGGGGTGTGCCGCCTGGAAACGGAGGCTCGGGGTCGTACTCGATCTGCAGCTGGATTTCCTGGGCGACAGCTGGCCCGCAAAGGATCGCGACCACCTTGAGGGCCATGTCAATGCCGGAAGTCACGCCGCCCGAGGTGTAAAGATTGCCATCGACGCACATGCGATCCTCGCTCGTGATGGCGCCAAAGTACGGGAGGAATTCTCTTGCCTGCCAATGGCAGGAGCTGCGACGCCCCTCGAGCAGGCCGGCGGCGCCCAGCAGCAGCGAGCCCGTGCAGATGCCGAAAACATACCGCGCGGTGGCCGCCTGCCGGCGCGTGAATTCGACCCATTCGGCATCCAGGATCGCGTCATCGGTACCCGGCCCTCCCGGCACGACGAGAAGGTCGCAGGCTTCGGCCAGGGCGATCGTGGTCGATGGCACAAGCATCAGCCCCCGGTCCGAGCGAACCGGGTGCGCGGTCTTGGCGACAAGTTCGATCTCGAATCCGGGTGCGCGCGCCAGCACTTCATAGGGACCCGTCAGGTCCAATTGTGTTACCCCGGCAAAAAGCAGAAAATGAACCTTCATGGTTGCTCCTCATGTCGGCTAGCGTAGATTCAAACAAGGCCGGATGTGCGCCAAAGATGCCCGTCTTTGCGCCAATTTCGGTGGCATTCCTGCTCTTCAATGGCTTCCAGCCCATTGACATGACCGGCCCGTGGCAGGCGTTCTGCACCGCGAATGAAGAGCTCGGCCGGCCGTTCTACCGGCTTGAAACCCTGGGCTGGACGGCAACTGCCCTGTCGGCTGATGGCGGCCTTTGCGTTCATGTCGGAACTGTCATCGGCGACGTTGCGCTGCCGGTCGATATGCTCATCGTGCCGGGAGGCCCAGGGGTGCACCAGTTGAACCAGCAGGCCGGGACGAGCGCTTGGTTGCGCGAGATGGACCGCTCGACCCAACGCACCTGCAGCGTCTGCACAGGCGCTTTTGTGCTCGCGGCGGCAGGGCTCCTGGACGGACGCAGGGTGACGACGCACTGGCGGTCGGCGCAGCAGTTGCGCCTGTCGTACCCCCAACTGCGGGTGAACGATGAGTTGATCTATTGCGAAAGCGGCAAATACTGGACAACAGCCGGCGTCACGGCCGGCATAGACCTTGCCCTGGCGCTGATCGAGCGCGATTGTGGTGCCGACGTGGCGCTCAGGGTGGCGCGGCGTCTGGTCGTTTACCTGCGCCGGGATGGCGACCAGCGCCAGTTCAGCCAGATGCTGCGGTTGCAGGATCGGGCGGCTGCGCCGTTCAGAGAGCTGATCAGCCAGCTGGAGGGCTCACTGGAGCAGGATTGGCCGGTGGACAGGATGGCTGAACGATGTGGCATGTCCAGGCGGTCATTCCAGCGCAAATTTACCGAGAGCTTCGGCATGTCGCCTGTCGCGGCACTGAGTTCACTTCGCCTGGAGCACGCGCAGCTTCTCACCCGTGCGGGCTCCCTTTCCAGGAAGGCCATAGCGAGGGAGGTGGGGCTCCAGGAGTTGCCACCGCAAGAAGCCTCGTAGCGCCTCGGGCTCAGGGCTTGCGTTGGCGGCATGCCCAAGGGCAAGGCCTGGCGGGGCCAGCCTCAGTGCGCAAGGCTGTTCGGCCAAGCTATCCGGCGTTGCCGCGCACCTTTCTGTTGCAGCGTAAGTCTGCGCTTTCAAGTCTCATGGTTGGCCGGTCTAGCGGTCTCCAATCAGTTGCTGCGGTGGAATGAAGATGAGGAAATAGGTACTTTGGTGTCGGCCCCAAGGCGGAATTTTGCACATTGATGAAACAGAAAAAATGCCTTAAGGTGGCGTGCCTGCCCGGGAAGGCAGGCGCGCCGGGTTCAAGAACGATAAGGAGTACACCTCATGCAAAGAACGCTCGCATATTTGATCGCGGTTATGGTCTCGATGGCATTGACCGCGTGCGGCAGCTTCTCAAAAATTGGAACTGCACCTCCTGTTGGCGTCGACGGCGTGGCGTGTGTGGGCACGGTAGCCGACTCGCTTGCCCAGGCCATTGACACCACCGATACAGCATCGCTCAACGAAGCGCGCGCTGCCTCCGGCAAGGGCGGGGTTTGCGCAGGCAAAGCCTTTGTGGTGCAGCAACCGATCAAGGTCTACCGCGTTTTTGATTCAAGCCGCAGCAGCTCCGCTTTTGGAAGGTGGTGGTCCCTGGACAAGCCGGCAGGTGCCAAAGAAAAATATCGCCAGGACTTTGCAATCTGCAATGCGTGGAGCGCCCTGGATCGCCTGACCTCGTGCGAAATCAAACCGGGCTCAACCCTTGTCATTGGCACCACGCAGAGTGTGGTGTGCGAAGAGGGCACCTATCCAAAATCTGCCAACCTTCAGGTCTACCTGCAAAACGACGCACCAGCCAACAAACTCGTTGTCGAGAACTGCCGCGACGAGGGTGCGTGGCCGTAACCTGCTGCCGTGAGCCATACCGCTTCGATGCGGTGAAATCAGCGCCTATTTCAGTGCTATCAGCTTGAACCGTTCGCCCTGCGGCTTTGCGCAGGGCTGCTTTTTTTGCGGCTTTCATGTCGAAATACGGGCGCCCCGTTCGTCGTGCAGGTGTAACGTTCAAAACCTGAAAGGAACCTGCCATGAAATACCTGTGCCTCGCCTACTACAACCCCGAAAAATTCGCCGCCATGGCACCTGCCGACGTGCAGGCGCTGGTGAGCCAGTGCCCGGCCAAAGATGCAGAACTCAAGAAAACCGGACGCATGGTGGTCAGCGCGTCACTCGACGGCCCGCAAGCCGCGTTTGCCCTGCGCCCAATCGGCGGCAAGACGGTTGTGACCGATGGGCCCTATGCCGAAGCCAAGGAAATGGTTGGGGGTTTCTTCATCATTGAAGCAGCGGATCGGGAGGAGGCGGTGCGGGTGGCTTCGCTGCATCCGGCGGCTACATTGGGCGAGAGTGTGGGATGGGCGATTGAGCTGCACCCTATTGGGTTTTTTGAGATGGACCGTACACGCGGCACATAAGGCATTGATGGATATTCTGCGTTCGATGGCGGTACTGATCAGCCAACCCTGGCTTGCCTTGATGCCTGCGGCCTTGTTTGCCGTGTGTGCAATGGCAACAAAGAGCCGGACGGTATTTGTTGTGGCGGCCCTCTGGCTTCTGTATGGCCTCTACGAGCTCGCGATGAAATTCCGCGTCCTCTGTTCTGGTGAATGCAACATACGCATCGACCTGCTGGTGTTGTATCCGCTCCTGCTCGTGGCTACGTTGGTCGGGTTGGTGACGGTTGTGCTCGCGGCAGTGCGGCGGGCTCAAGCGTAAGGGTGAATGGATGGCCGAGGAGCGGCTGGCCGGAATAGACCCTAACGAGCCGCCATGCCGAAACCGCGGAGAAAACTCTCTACAGCGGCAGACCAAACAGGTAAACCATCCTGGGCGTAGAAAAGCAGGTGTCCGTCATTGCCATGCGGCGGGCCCATGACAAAGCGCCCCTTCCCACCCGCAGACTGAAACGCGTTGTACCAGGCCCTCGAAGCGGCGGGGCCGAAGTACTTGTCGTTCTCGGAATACAGCCACAGCACCGGCACGGTGGTGGTGCGCGCGTAGCCGGATATGACGTTGGCCATGGTGTCGGCTGCGCAGGGAATGCCGTCTTTGCCGTTTCCGCCTCGCCCGCCCGACATGTTGATTACCGCTACGACACCCTGCGGGTTCAGCGCCGCCGTTGCCAGCGAAGCGAAACCGCCAGCCGACTGGCCCATAAGAACAATGCGCCGGTGATCGAGTGAAGGGCGCTTGCGCACGAATTCAATCGCCGACAACACGTCGCGGGCGGCTTCGCTTCCTGCCCGGTCGTACCGCGGGCCGTTCTCGCAGGAACCGGTGCTTTCGGCGTAGTTGCCTGGCGAGGCGCCATAACCTCGCCGCATGGGCACGAGTACGGCGAAACCCAGTCGCAACATTTCCTTGATCTGCGGGATGAGTCTGTAGCGGCCCATGATGTCGCGGTCGCGCGCGCGGGAGGGGCTGCCGTGACTGAGCACAATGACGGGAAACGGCCCGGTGCCCTGTGGCTGAAAAAGCGTTCCGGTTAACGGAAAGGCCTGTTCCTGCGCAGTGGCCGCATGCAGCGGAATCGTGACGATTTCTTCGCGCAGTTCCGGCAAAATTTCCTGTGCACTGCCCAAGGCGTTTTTCCATGAATCGTCTTGCCCGCGTGCGGGCAGGGATGTCAGGGCGATTGCGGCAAGCAAGACGGCGCACCCCGTCTGCAAATGAAGTTTGGCCATCAGTCATTCTAGGCAGTGCTTGCCGATCAAAGCCACTATTTCAGTGCTTACCTTCTTGCCGCTTCGATGCCGCATACGTAATGAGGCTCAAGGCCTTCATCGCTTGGCCCGGGTGGCGCTGCCGGTAGCGCCGGCAACCGCGCGGGCTTTGGCTGTCTTGGCAACCTTCGTCGCATGGCCGCCTTTCGCAGGCCGGTCCCAGGGCGCAACATCACCACTGAAGCGCTTAGCCAGAAAGTCCAGCATCACGCGCAGCACCAGGGGCTGGTGCTGGCGCGACAGGTACACCGCGTGAATGCCCAGTGTTTCCGGTTCGTAGCCCGGCAGCAGGCGCACCAGCCGGCCCTCGGCAACGTCTGCGCTGATGAAGTAGGTGGGCATCAGCGCAACGCCCAGGCCGTCCAGCGCAGCCTGGCGCGTTGCGGCCACTTCGTTGCTTTGCAGCGGCCCGCTTACCGGCACCTTCACGGTTTTGCCATCGCGTTGCAGGCGCCACTCGGTCGGGCCCACGTGGGCGTGCGTCAGGCAGCGGTGTGTGCGCAACTGCTCTGGCGTGGTGGGCGTGCCGTGGGCGGCCAGGTAGGCCGGGGCTGCGCACACCACGGAATGGCAACTGGCCAAACGCCGCGCCACCAAGGTGTCGTCGAGCTGGTTGCCAATGCGTATGGCCAGGTCCATGCGCTCTTCGACCAAATTCACTGTGCGCTCCAGCGCGATCAACTCAATCTGCGTTTGCGTGTGCTGCTTCAGGAAGTCAGAAACCGCAGCCGCCAGGTGAGCCTGCGCGAAGGAGGTGCTGGCGGTGATGCGCAGCTTGCCGGTGGGAACCGTGCTGCGCGCGCCGGCGGCGGCTTGAACATCATTCGTCAGCTCCAGCACCTGGCGGCAGCGCGGCAGGGCCTCTGCACCGGCGTCGGTCAGGCTCACGCGCCGGGTGGTGCGGTGCAGCAGGCGTGCACCCAGCCAGCTCTCCAGGCTCTCCAGGTAGCGCGACACCATGGCACGTGAGATGTCGAGCGCCTCGCCCGCCTCGGTCAGGCTGCCGCGGTCGGCCACCTCTGTAAACACCTGCATTGCGCGGATTCGATCCATAGAGCGGCGCGGCTAATTAGGCCGATTTAGTAGACAAATTGATGTCTAGTCTACTGTTTATCTCTTGAGATAGAGCTAATAAAGTTCAATCTTCTTCAACACCAACCGAAAGATTGAACATGTCCACCTTCAAAACCCTGGTCCGACTGATTGCTCCCGCTGCCCTGACGCTGGGCGTAGCCGCCACCGATGTTGCGGCGCAAACAGCTGCTGCGCCGTTGACCCTGCAGGTCTACAACGCCGATGCCAACAGCTTCCATGTGAATGCCGTGCTGGTCGCCGGCCAGACCGACGCCGTTCTGCTGGACACCGGCTTCACCCGTGCCGATGCCCTGCGCATTGCGGCCATGGTGCTGGACAGCAAGAAGACGCTCAAGACCATTTTTATCAGCCAGTCCGACCCTGACTATTACTTTGGTATCGAGGTGCTCAAGCAATATTTTCCGGACGCCAAAGTGGTGACCACTGCACCGACGCTGAAAAAGATTCAGGCGACCCTGGCCACCAAGCTGCAGGTGTGGGGCCCGCGCATGGGTGCCAATGCACCCAAAAACGTGCCGCTGCCGGAAGTGCTGGCAGGCAACAGCATTGCGCTGGAAGGCCAGACGCTTGAAGTGCGCGGCCTCGACGACAGCCTGCCGCACCGCAGCTATGTGTGGATTCCATCCCTCAAGGCCATTGCCGGCGGCGTGAACGTTTACGCCGGCCTGCACCTCTGGACGGCCGATGCGCAAAGCGTGCAGGAGCGTGCTGACTGGTCGAAGAAACTGGGCGTCATGGCTGCGCTGCAACCTGCGGTTGTGATTCCTGGCCACAGTGCGTCGGGCGCGAAGCAGGATGCATCGCAGATCGCGTGGAGCCAGGCCTACCTGACGCGCTTTGAGCAAGAGCTGCCCAAGGCTGCCAACAGCGGCGCTTTGATTGGTGCAATGAAGCAGGCTTATCCCGATGCGGGCCTGGGCATTGCGCTGGATATCGGCGCCAAGGTCAACAAGGGCGAAATGAAGTGGTAAGCCTCCTGGGCGCCCGGATTTATCCGGGTGCCCGGTTCACGGCTAGCCGAAAAGATTGAAACGGAACAGGACAACAACCATGTCAACCACGACTCTGCATTACATCCATGACCCGCTATGCGGGTGGTGCTACGGTGCAGCACCGCTTGTTGCTGCCGCCCGCAAGGTAGTGGCGGTGCAGGCGCACGGCGGCGGCATGATGGCAGGCCAGAACCGGCAGCCCGTCACGCCCCAACTGAGCGCCCATGTGGTTGCGCATGACAGGCGCATCGCTCAACTGAGCGGGCAGCCATTTGGTGACGCCTATGTCAATGGGCTTTTGCGCGACACATCGGCCGTGTTCGATTCTGAGCCACCCATTGCGGCCGTGCTCGCCGCAGATGAAGTCGGCTCTCGTGGGCTAGACATGCTGGCGCGGCTTCAGGTGGCGCACTACGTGGAGGGCCGGCGCATTGCAGATCGCGCCGTTCTCGTTGCGCTTGCTACGGACTTGGGGATGGAACGCGTAGCGTTCGAGCAAGCGCTGGATCGCGTAAGCGGCGAAGCGACGCAGCGCCACGTGGCGGAGAGCCGGGCCCTGCTGGCGCGCGTGGGCGGCGGAGGTTTCCCGACCTTCGCGCTCGAACGCGATGGGCGTACGAGCCTCATAGACTTCGGCCAATACCTTGGGCGGCCGCAGGAGTGGCAGGCATGGCTGAAGACCCAGGTTCCGGCGGAGGCAGCATCCGCGGCCGCGACGGAGTTTGGCTGTTCACCCGATGGATGCGTCATTCCCGCTCCCACCAACACGGATCAGACAAAATGAAAACCAACATCGACATCATCAAGGCCCACTATGCAGCCTCTGACCGCCTCGACATCGCCGCAATGATGGCCGACGTTTCGCCTGAAGTGCGCTGGACCGAAATGGCAGGCTTTCCGTGTGCCGGTACCTGGGTCGGGCCACAGCAAGTCGTCAACAACGTTTTTGCTGTGTTGGGTTCAAACTGGGAGGGCTATCGGTTCAAGCTGGAGCGCCTGATCGATGCCGGCGACAACATCGTGGGCATCGGCGACTACCAGGGAAGGTACCGCACCAGCGGCAAGTCGATGCAGGCGCGGGTTGTCCATGTCTGGCAGCTGCAGGGTGGCCAGATTGTTGCCTTCGAGCAGTTCACGGACACGCTGCTTGTGCAAAGGGCAATGGCTTAGTTGCGGCTAGTCTTGTTGGTGTGCAGAGAAATCCAGAATCGCCTGGATGACGGGTTCGCTGTCCCCGCACCACCAGAAATGATCGTCCCCTTCGAGCGGGCGCCAGACTGCACCGGGAATGTTTCGCGCAAGATGTTCGCCCGCTTCAAAACGGACTGCCCGGTCGCCTCGCCGGTGCATCACAAGTGTTGGCACGGCGATGCGCTCCAGATCGGCGCGCATGTCGGTATCGCGCAGGCCTGCAAGAATGGTTTCGAGCCCTCCGGGAGACGCCGCATGCCGCACGAGGCGCGCCCACCAAGCGCGTAGCGCGGGGTCGTCCTTCTCGCTTGGCGCAAACGTCTCGATGCCTACCGGCCCGCCCCAGGCCGCACTGAGCCGCTCCAGCCACACGCCATACGCACCTGCGGACAAAGCCCAGGGGTAGTCGGGAGCAGCGGAGCCTCGGGCCAGTGATCCAAACAGGCATAGGCCCTGGATCCGGTCCGGATGATCGATGGCCAGGCGCATCGCTCCCATGCCGCCCTCGGACGATCCGAAGAGCCATGCCTTGGGCACGCCCGCATGCTCGAGGATGGCCGCGATATCGGCAGCCATGGCAGAAGGCGTGCTGGTTGCGCCCAGGCGCTCGGATAAGCCGACACCGCGCCGGTCGAACATGATCACCTGGAAGCGATCCGTCAATGCCTCGATAAGTGCGCGAAACGGTGGGTATTCCAGCACGATCTCAATCTGGCAAACGAAGCCGGGAGCGATCACCAGGGTTTGTTCGCCTGCTCCGAGTGCCGTATAGGCAACGACGCCAAAACGGCTTTCGGCGAAACGCACGTTCGGCCGAACCATCCGGTTGGACGACACACGCTTCAGGTCTTCCGTCAATCGCAGGTAGGCCTTCTCGGTTTGCGGGCCAGGCCGGATGCCGAACTCCGCTCTCAAGGCGTCCGCACAGCGCGTGTAGGCCGCCTCGACGCCGGCGCTATGGCCCTGGCGAGCGTGCAACTGCATCAGCAGCACGTAGCTCGGTTCACGGTACACGTCCTGCGCAATTAAAACTTCGGCAAGCTCCAGCGCCGGCGCCAGGTCGCTCTGCCTGCCAAGCGCGTCAATCAGGCGCTCGAGCAGACGCGCCAGCAGGCGCTCGTGCTCAATGGAGGCTGCCTTGAGCCAGTCGTCAAAAATGTCAGACCCGAAAGCGATACCTTGCAGCAGTTGGCGGCGCGCCCGCTCCACCCATTGGCTGGCTTCCGTCAGGGCGTTGTCGTCGAGAGCCGCCGCAGCGACTGCTCCACGGGCGAAAAGCATGAATTGAAGTGCATCGATCTCGACCACCTGGGCAATGAGCGCGAGGCAATCATTGTTGGAAGAAAAAATCCTGCTGCTGACCGCGCCTTCGATCGTATAGATCAACCTGCGCAGGCGGGCGCGCCCCCGCGTTTCGTCCGCGTCCGGCCACAGTACGGTTACCAGATGCGCCCGTGGTACGGGCCCGGTGTTGAAGGCGAGATAGGCGAGCAGCGCGACGGCGCGCTTTAGCGGGAGTGGTGTTTCACGTCCCTGTACGAGGGTCAGGGGCACGCCGAAGATTTGCAGTTGCAGCGCGGGTGATGGAAGGTGCGGCGGCATGGGGTGTTTATAGCGGCGCAGGCGTTTTTTGCATAGGGACGTTCAAGGGACGCCAACCTTCTAACCTTGCGCACATCGCTATGCCATTCCATATACCCAAGAGGCTTTCGCGATATGCTGCGGCAGCCAGGTCAAGCGCTCGGGCGCTGCACATGCTTCCCCATTCTTGCCTCAGCGCGCAGCGCCGGGGCGTCAGTTCATCTTTGCAAACAGGAGGTCGCCCATGCGCGGTCTGTTTTCGTTTCTCTACGGCGTGATTGCCTACATGGCCGGTATGTCCGCTTTGCTGTACTTCGTTGGCTTCAGCGGCAACCTGTTGGTGCCCAAGTCGGTGGATGTTGGCGGGAGCGCACCTACGGGCGTTGCCGTGTTAACTGATGTTCTGCTATTGGCCCTGTTCGGCATTCAGCACAGCGTGATGGCCCGCCAGGGCTTCAAGCGCTGGTGGACACGCATCGTCCCTCCCGTCGTGGAGCGCAGCACCTATCTGGTGGCCACATGTACCGTGCTGGCGGCGATGTTCTGGTTCTGGGTGCCGATAGCCGAGCCGATCGTGTGGCGGGTCGAACACGGCACCACTGCGGCATTGCTGTGGGGCCTGTTCGGGCTCGGTTGGTTGCTGGCTCTGGTCAGCACCTTTTTGATCAACCATTTCGAGCTCTTCGGACTGCAACAGGTCCTTGTACGCCTGATGCGGCGTGCTCAGCCCGAGACCCAATTCAGGACGCCACTGCTTTACCGCTATGTGCGGCACCCGCTGTATGCAGGTCTGCTGCTGGGCCTCTGGGCTGTGCCGGTCATGACGGCCGGGCGACTGCTGTTCGCCCTCGGGCTTAGCGCCTACATCCTGATCGGCATCGCCTTCGAGGAACGCGACCTCCTCAAGCAATTCGGTGACCGCTACCGCAGGTATCGCGAGCAGGTCGGCATGCTGATTCCCCGCGCGGGATCTTCCACGGGAGTGACGGGCGGTCGCCTGGATGCCGAGGACCAGTGATTTCTGCAGATTTTTCCAACGAGGACCTGAGTATGGAATCAGTGACACACAGTCCGCGCGCATTCGATGCGGCCCACGACCCCTTTGACGATGGCCGCGCCCTGCAGGACCGCCTGCAGGTACATTGCTTCGGCTGCGGCACGCTCAATGAACGGGGGTTGCACATCAAGAGCCGCTGGGACGGTGGCGAGTTCGTCTGCATCTGGCAACCCGGGCCCGAGCACATAGGGTTCCCGGGCTACGTCTACGGCGGCACGATTGCGTCTGTTGTTGATTGCCACGCCATCTGGGCGTCGGTGTCAATGCATTGCCGGGAGACGGCGCATGACCTGAACAGCGGCCCACCGCCCTTTGCCGTGGTGACTGGCAGCTTGCGTGTGAACTACCTTAAACCGGCATTGGTGGCCCAGGCGCTGGAATTGCGCGCGCGTATCGTCGAGCATGGTGAGCGCAAGTCGATCGTGGCCTGCAGCGTGCGCCAAGGTTCGGTGGAATGCGCCACAGCCGAAGTGATCACCGTGCGCGTGAAGGCATTGGGCTGAGATGCGCGCCGTCATCTGCAACAGCTTCAACGGCATTGGCGCACTTGAGTTTGGTGAGATTGCTGACCCTGTCCCGGGTCCGGGTCAGGTGCTGGTTGACGTTCATGCGGCCGCAGTCAGCTTCATGGACACGCTGATCGTATCCGGCCGCTACCAGTTGAAGCCGGTCCTGCCTTTTGTTCCTGGCAGCGACGCCGCGGGGATCGTGCTGGCTGTTGGCGAGGGCGTCCAGCGGGTGCGCGTGGGGGACAGGGTGGCCTGCAGCCACTGGTACGGTGGCATGGCCGAGCGCATGGTGACACCCGAGTGGGGGGTCACGAAACTGCCGGACAGTGTCAGTTTTGAGATCGGCTCGACGGTGCGATACGCCTACGGTACCGCTCACTACGCGCTGACTCGCGCACAGTTGCAGCCGGGGGAAACCGTGTTTGTCAGCGGCGCGGCCGGTGGTGTTGGCATGGCCGCTGTCAACCTGGCGAGCCAGCAGGGTGCCACGGTGATTGCCGGCACCAGCTCGGCAGCCAAGGGCGACGCGGCACGCGAGCAGGGTGCGGCCCATACCATTGACTACTCTTATGAACCAGTACGCAGCCGGTTATTGGAACTGACCGAGGGTCGTGGCGTGGACGTTTATTTCGACAACGTCGGTGGTGCCCTGTTCAGCACCGTGTCGCGGGTGATGGCTTGGGGTGGTCGCATTCTGCCGATCGGGTTCACGGGCGGCGAAATACCCAGCCTCGCCATGAACCTTCCGCTGATGAAGAACTACAGCGTGATGGGTTGCTACTGGGGCGCCTGGACGGAGCGGCAGCCGCAGGAAAGCCATCTCGCTGACGAGCAACTTTTTGCTGCGGTGGGGCAGGGCACTCTTCGGCCCCAGGTCTCGGAAGTTCTGCCCTTGCCGTCATTCGCCGAAGCCTTGCAGCGGCTCGAACGCCGTGAAGTGATGGGACGGATTGTCCTGCGCGCAAAACAGGGCCCTGACGCGCCCGCATGACGCCGATGAGGCAGCGACGGGTTACGGGAGGGGCTGTTACGCACGCGACAGCCGTCGCGCAGGTTGTCCCCCAGAGCGCGGCAAGCTGGCACTGACCACCGCTGCGGCCAGCGTGACGAGCCACGAGTAATACACCCACACCAGAAAGGCCAGCAGGGGCGCGAAGGCTCCGTAGATCGTGCGGTAGGTGGGCACGTTGGCCAGGTAAATCGCAAAGCCGTGCTTGCCCAGCTCGAAGGCAACGCCGGCCAGCAGGCCGCCCACGATGGCGTCACGCCACCGCACGACGGTGTGCGGCACAAAGCGGAACAGGCAGGCAAAACCGGCAACACCCAGAGTGAGAGATCCCAGGTTCAGGGCGTGAGGCACCCACGCGGGCCGCGGCCCCACCAGGCCAGCCGAGGCGGCCGAGAGATAAGACGCAGCCCACAGGCTGGCGCCGATGATCACCGGGCCGGTGAGCAACATGGAAACGTAAAGAACCAGCCGGCGCAGCACGGTGCGCGGCTTCTTCACTTGCCATATCCGGTTGAGCGTGTTCTCCATGCTCAGGAGCATGGTCAAGGCCGACACCAGCAAAATCACAAAGCCCACCTGCGTGAGGCCGCCGGCGTTGCCCGCGAACTGCGCCAGATGTTTCAACACCGTCTTGGCGATGTCGGCCGGCAGCAGGCCGCGCAGCAGGTGGCCGCGAATCGCTTCGCCAGTCGTACGCAAGGCGGGGACCTGCGCAAACAAGGCGAAGCTCACCGCCAACAGCGGCACCATGGACACCACCATCGTGAACGTGAGGCCACCCGCCGCCTGGGCAAGGCGTTCCTCCCGGCCACGCCGGAGAATGAGGCTGATCAGGTTGCCCTGTTTTCGGCTTGTGTTTGTCATGGAAGCGATGGATTTACGCCAGTCAGACCAGGATGTGCGCCTGTGGGCTTAACCCAATATGCGCACCAGTCCATAGATGGAAAGTATTCCGCATAGCACCAGGAGTGCGGTTTTTGCTGTGCGGGCACCGACCAATGTACCGATGACGCTGCAGGCCAGGATGGCGCCGAAGATGTAGCTTGTTTTCATGCCTCGATGGTAAAGCCTCGCCTGGCCCGACATACGGCGTGGGTTGAGGATTCGCAACACCCTTACCCCTGCGAACCCTTGCGAAATTCCCCGGGACTGGTTCCCGCCCATGCCTTGAACGCCCGGGTGAAACTTTTTTCGTTGGTGAATCCTGCGGCCGCTGCCACTTGCTTGACCGGCTTGCTGCTGCGGTACAGCAGTTCTTTTGCCCGCTCGAAGCGCACTTCGTCTTTCAAGGCCTGGAGTGAAGCGCCTTCTTCCTTGAGCTGCCGGTGCAGCGTGCGCGCAGAAATGTTCAATAAAGCCGACACGCCCTCGGCGTTATGGGCCAGATCAGGGTGCGTAGACAAAACCTGCCGGACCTGCTGCACCAGCAACCTGTCCCGGCGGTATTGAAGCACCGTCAGCGGCAGGGCGCGTTGCAACATCTGCTGCAAGGCCTTTTCATCGCGGCGCAGCGGCAGTGCCAGGTAACGCGCATCGAAACGGATTTCGGCGTGTGCGGCATTGAAGCGCAGTGGGCCGGGAAACATCAGTGTGTAGGCGTCTTCATGCGGCGGCGCGGCAAACGGAAAACGCGCGCCTTGCAGCGGAATCCGCGAGTCGATGTACCAGCAGGCCAGGCCGTGGATGTTGCGCAGCACGTGCACCAGGCAGAACTCGCGCGCAGCTTGCCCATGGCGAGCCAGGTCACCGCGCTCCTCGATCTGGATGGCGGCGCTGTCGCCGGTGATCACCAGCTTCAGGCGGATGTCATATGCCAGCAGGCCATGGTGGCGACACCATCGCTTCAGCGCCACGCCCAGGTCGGGCGCGCTGAGCGAGGCCCTGGCCAGCATGCCGTAGCTGCCCCAGGGCAGTTTTCTGGAGAA
The DNA here is from genome assembly GCF_002001015.1 of Polaromonas sp. A23. GTDB lineage: Bacteria > Pseudomonadota > Gammaproteobacteria > Burkholderiales > Burkholderiaceae_C > Polaromonas. The sequence goes on from NZ_MUNO01000017.1 coordinate 203,594, forward strand.
GGCGCCCAGGGCTTCATCATCGAGCTCCTGCATCGCGGTGCCGGAAAGAATTTCCATCTGCCGGGCACTGATGTGGGCCGCAGCTTGCTGCAGTTTGGCTGGCGTGATCTGTGCCAGCTTGAGGGCGTTATGGGGGCTTTGATGGCGTTGCTGGTAAGCCGCAGCAATGACCCGTGCAAAAGCCATGGGTGTAGCAGCGGGGGCTTGGACGGGGGCGGTGTTCGGCGTGCTGGCGAGCATGCACCGAGTTTGTCTCAGCTTGGCACGATTTGCAACCTGCATGGCGGCTACAGGACGGGATTTGGGCCTAAGCTGGCGGATTGGCGGTAAGGTGTGGCTTGGCCGCGCCTGGCCCGAACGCGAGATGCGTTTGCACCCCAAGCCGCGCGATTCGAATCGAGGAGACACATGCCAGTTCTGGAAACCAAACTCAACGCCCGCTCTGCCGACTTTCAGGCTAATGCTGCCGCCATGCGCGCGCTGGTGGACGACCTGAAGGTGCAGGTGGCCAAGGCCGCTGCCGGCGGCGGTGAGGCGGCCCGTGCCAAACACGTGGCGCGCGGCAAGCTGCCGCCGCGCGAGCGGGTGCAGATGCTGCTGGACCCGGGCACGCCTTTTCTGGAGCTGGCTCCGCTGGCCGCCCTGGCGATGTACCCCGACCGTGACGGAACCGACAGCGCGCCGTGCGCCGGCCTGATCACCGGCATAGGTCGTGTCAACGGCGTGGACTGCATGATTGTCTGCAACGACGCCACGGTCAAGGGCGGCACCTACTACCCGATGACGGTCAAGAAACACTTGCGCGCGCAGGAAGTGGCGCAGCAAAACTGCCTGCCCTGCGTTTATCTGGTGGACTCGGGCGGCGCCAACCTGCCCAACCAGGATGAGGTGTTTCCCGACCGCGACCATTTCGGCCGCATCTTCTACAACCAGGCCAACATGAGTGCGCAGGGCATTGCGCAGATTGCTGTCGTCATGGGCAGTTGCACGGCAGGTGGCGCTTACGTGCCGGCCATGAGTGACGAAAGCATCATCGTCAAGAACCAGGGCACGATTTTTCTGGGTGGCCCACCGCTGGTCAAGGCTGCAACAGGCGAGGTGGTCACGGCCGAAGACCTGGGTGGGGGCGACGTGCATACCCGTCTCTCGGGTGTGGCTGACCACTTGGCCCAGGACGACCTGCACGCCCTCGCGCTGGCGCGCAATTGCGTCAAGAATTTGAATAAAAATACGGCTCCAGCCCTTATTGCACGCGCGCCAGCAGCTCCTAAATTAGTAGCGGAAGAGCTTTACGGCGTGATTCCGGTGGACACGCGCAAACCCTTTGATGTGCGCGAGATCATTGCCCGCATCGTGGACGGCAGCGAGTTTGACGAGTTCAAGGCACGCTATGGCACCACGCTGATTTGCGGCTTCGCCCTTATTGAAGGCATGCCGGTTGGCATCATCGCCAACAACGGGATTTTGTTCAGCGAGTCGGCCCTGAAAGCCACCCACTTCATTGAGCTGTGTTGCCAGCGGAAAATTCCGCTGGTGTTTTTGCAGAACATCACCGGCTTCATGGTGGGCCGCAAATACGAAAACGAAGGCATCGCCCGCAACGGCGCCAAGATGGTGACGGCCGTGGCCACCGCCCAGGTGCCCAAGTTCACCATCATCATTGGCGGGAGTTTTGGTGCAGGCAATTACGGCATGTGCGGTCGGGCTTATTCGCCGCGTTTTCTCTGGATGTGGCCCAACGCGCGCATCAGCGTCATGGGGGGTGAACAGGCCGCTGGTGTGCTGGCAACAGTCAAGCGCGACGGTATTGAAGGCAAGGGCGGCAGCTGGAGTGCCGAAGAAGAGGAAGCGTTCAAGGCCCCGATACGCCGCCAGTATGAAGACCAGGGCCACCCCTATTACGCTAGCGCACGCCTCTGGGATGATGGGGTGATTGACCCGGCCGATACCCGCCGCGTTCTGGCACTGGGTTTGAGGGCCTCCCTTAACGCGCCGATTCCCGAAACGAAGTTCGGCTTGTTCCGGATGTAAGCCATGAAACATCTTCAACTCAACCTGCAGGGCAGCGTGGCAACGCTGGTTCTCAACCGCCCCGAAGTGCGCAATGCCTTCAATGACGAGGTGATTGCCGAATTGACCCAGGCCTTTACAGAACTGGGCCAGCGTGATGAGGTGCGCTGCATTGTGCTGGCCGCAGAGGGCGTGGCCTTTTGCGCCGGCGCCGACCTGAACTGGATGAAGCGCATGGCGGACTACACGCGCGATGAAAATGTTGCCGACGCCGGTGCGCTGGCCGAAATGCTGCGTGTGGTCTACACCTGCCCCAAACCGACGATTGCCAAAGTGCAGGGTGATGTGTATGCCGGCGGTACCGGGCTGGTCGCAGCTTGCGATATTGCGGTGTCGGTGGATACAGCCGGCTATTGCCTGAGCGAGGTCAAGCTGGGCTTGATACCGGCAACGATCAGCCCCTACGTGATTCTCGCCATGGGCGCCCGCGCGGCCCATCGCTACTTTCTGACGGCCGAGCGCTTCAGTGCGGCGGAGGCCTTGCGCATTGGTTTTGTGCATGAGGTGGTGCCCGCCGCTGAGCTTGATGCGAAGGTGGCGGAAATAGCCAAGTCCCTGGTCAATGCCGGACCACAGGCGGTTCGCCTCTGCAAGAAGCTGGTGCAGGACGTGGCGGAGCAGGAGATCACGCCCGCGCTGATCAAGGCGACGGTGGAAGGCATTGCCGACATCCGCGTCAGCCCGGAAGGGCGTGAGGGCGTGCAGTCTTTTCTGCAGAAGCGCAAGCCTGGCTGGTTTGGGCAGACTTGATCGTTGTATGGGACCTTTACGCTGTATCGTCCCCCACCAGGGCCTGGTTCAGGCAAGGAGTGTTGCATGGCTGCTGCGATGAGAAACGTTTTTTGTTCCGTCCTGGTGCTGGCCACGGGGCTGTCCGGGCACGCGATCGCGCAGGCGCCGTTGGCCGACACGATCACCGAGGCACAAGCCAGAGCTTTGCTGCTAACGGCCGCTCATCGGATAGGCCATGCGCTGGCACCGTTTTGCGCGCCGAAGGCGTTTGCGAATGCTGGCGCCCTGGTTCTCACACTGTCCAAAGACCCGTCACACAGGGTCCAAGCGTTCGCTGTTGTTGAGGGTGGGCCGGCTTATCTTGCGGGTTTGCGTAATCGTGATACGGTGCTGTCGGTCAATGGCCGGGTAGTCGTCGCCCAGACCCAGCTTGAATTGATGCAACAGGTCTGGCGGCCGGCCGTCAACGCGGCTCTGGATGGGCCGCCCATGGCGTTGCGCATCAGAACCGAAGGCGCGGACGCGCAGGAGCGCGAGATCAGCATCAAGCCGGTGCCGACCTGCTACGGCGGCGTAGCGCACCTGAAAGCGCGGGAGCTTGATGAAGAACTCCGGGTCGCCGGAACAGTCGGGCTCGATCCCTCCACGGTAATGATATTTTTGCAGGCGCGCACCTCGGGTTTCGCGGCGGTGGAGGCCAATAGCTACGGCCACTCTTTGAAGTCTGTCGGCCAGGTGTTGAACCTCTTTGCCGCTATCACGGGTAAGCCGACGTCCGACACGCTACGCGACGTGACGCCTTATATGCAGGCCGACCATCTGCGCGCGGACTTCGTGGCGATGCTCGCGCTGTTGCGGGCCGGCCAGGCGCTGGACAAATACCTGGACTACCTGGGCCAAAACCCTGCCCTGCACGGGACCGAAATGGGCGTGAAGCGCCAGAACGTCAGCTACAGCACCGACCAGCTGAATCTGCTCAAAGAAGTCATGCAACTGGTGGTTGCCCGTGAGTTCGGAGCGGCAGCCCAAAAGGTGTCGTTCTCCCTGCCGCCGGGCCTGGCGACGCCCCCTGCCGCGATGGCGGGAGTGTCAAACGTTCCGGTGGCGCCATCGGCTATGGAGGCGTCTGTCTCAGCGCCTGTTGCTCCCGCGCCGGCTGTGGCCACCGCCGTGCCAGCCGTTGAAGAAAAGCGTGTGCCAGCTCACGCGCAGCCCGTGCCGCTGCCCTCCGGTTTTGCCCCTGATACCAGCCCTCAATTCCTGCCGCGAAAACTCGGGGATAAAAGCTTCAGCATTTACGAACGTTGGCTCAAGGCCCCGGCACCCAAGGCGGTCGCGATTTCCGGGCGCGGTGCGATAGGTACGGGTCGCGGCTTCAACGCCATGCAGGATGCCCTGGCGCTGTGCAACCAGCATGGCGCCGTGTGCGCACTTTATGCGGTGGACGATCATGTGGTCTGGGACCCTTCCAGCGAAGCGGCATTGGCGGCTGCGGCTTACCGGCGCAAGCTGGAACTGCCTGCTCCGGACGCGACCGGTTTTGCCGCGTTGGACGATATCGAAGCCGTGCCTCGTCTGAGTGCCAAAGGGCGGGAGCTTTATCGCGAATGGCTGGACAAGCCCTTTCCGCGTGCCGTGGCTATCTCGGAGAAAGGTGCGATCGCGCGCGGATACGGGGATGTGGGGGTCGCCAAGGCCCTGGAAAATTGTGAGCGCTTCAAGTCGCCCTGCCGCCTGTATGCCGTCAATGACAAAGTGGTATTCGTGCCCTTTGCGCCAAAGTAAGGTCGCGTCGCAACATGCAAGCTATGGACACCGCGCAACTGATTGCCCTCGCCGGTGCGCTGGGTTGGGCCAGTGGCGTGCGGCTTTACCTTGTGGTTCTGCTCACCGGCTTGGCCGGATTCATGGGCTGGATCCAGTTGCCGCAGGGGCTCCACCTGTTAGCGCATCCGGTGGTGCTAGGTGCCAGCGGCTTCATGGTGTTCGTGGAGTTTTTTGCAGACAAGATTCCCGGGCTCGATTCGTTGTGGGATGTGGTCCACACCATGATCCGCATCCCAGCCGGTGCCGCACTCGCGGCGGGCGTGTTCGGCGCTGACAGCGGGTTGATGGCGCTGGTGGCAGCGCTGATGGGTGGCACGCTGGCGGCCACCAGCCACGCGGCGAAGGCCACAACCCGCGCAGCCATCAATACCTCGCCGGAACCTTTTACCAACGTGGGGGTTTCGCTGCTGGAAGACGGCATGGTTCCCGCGGGCTTATGGCTGGCGATTGCGCATCCCCTGGTGTTTTTGGTTTTGCTGATTCTCGTGCTGATTCTCAGCGTGTGGTTGATCCGCATTTGCTGGCGCTTTCTGAGGCAGCTTTTTGCCCGGGTGGCGCGCATCTTCAGTGGCAAGCCCGATATTGGGCCGTCACCGGCTTTCACCCTGAAATCTCCCTTCTCAAAGAACGATCGACATGTTTAAAAAAATACTGATTGCCAATCGCGGTGAAATCGCCTGCAGGGTGGCTGAGACCGCCCGGCGCATGGCGATCCAGACCGTGGCTGTCTACTCTGATGCGGACGCTGGCGCCAAACATGTGAGCGTGTGCGATGAAGCCATCCACATCGGAGGCAGCGCGCCCAAGGACAGCTACCTGCGCTGGGAAAAAATCATTGCTGCAGCCAAGGCCACTGGCGCGGAAGCGATTCACCCCGGTTACGGTTTTCTCAGCGAGAACGAGGAGTTTGCCCAGGCCTGCGGTGACGCCGGACTGGTTTTCATCGGCCCACCTGCTTCGGCCATCAAGGCCATGGGGTTGAAAGCCGAGTCCAAGCAGCTGATGGAAAAAGCCGGTGTTCCGCTGGTGCCCGGTTATCACGGCAGCGACCAGGATCCGGCTCTGCTCAAGCGGGAGGCGGACCGCATTGGATACCCTGTGCTGATCAAGGCCAGCGCCGGTGGCGGTGGCAAGGGCATGCGCGCGGTGGAGAAGTCGGAAGATTTCGAAGCGGCATTGGCTTCCTGCAAGCGCGAAGCCATCAACAGCTTTGGCGACGACGCGGTGCTCGTGGAGAAGTATGCGCAGCGTCCGCGTCATATCGAAATCCAGGTGTTCGGCGACACGCACGGCAACTACGTTTATCTGTTCGAGCGTGACTGCTCGGTTCAGCGCCGCCACCAGAAGGTGCTGGAAGAAGCCCCGGCGCCAGGCATGACGCCAGCGATGCGCAAGCAGATGGGTGAAGCGGCGGTGGCGGCTGCCCGCGCCGTCAATTACGTTGGGGCGGGTACGGTCGAGTTCATCGTTGAGCAGCGCAGCGATGGAACCATGAATTTCTTCTTCATGGAGATGAATACGCGGTTGCAGGTCGAGCACCCTGTGACGGAGGCCATCACGGGGCTGGACCTGGTGGAGTGGCAACTGCGCGTGGCTTCGGGCGAGAAGCTGCCGCTGGCGCAGGAGCAGTTGCGCATCCACGGTCATGCGATTGAAGCGCGTATCTGCGCCGAAAGTCCTGACAACAACTTCCTGCCGGCCACAGGCACGCTGCACGTGTACGGCTTGCCGCCTTCGGTGTCATTTGAGCGCGGCCTGGTACGTGTGGACGCTGGCGTGCGCGAGGGCGATGTCATTTCGCCGTTTTACGACTCGATGATCGCCAAGCTGATCGTGCATGGCGACACGCGTGAGCAGGCGCTGGCACGCATGGACGAGGCGTTGGCGCAGGTGCACATCGTGGGCCTGAGTACCAATGTGCAGTTTTTGCGGCATGTGGTGCAAAGCCGCTCGTTTGCCGAAGCCGACCTGGACACCGCGCTGATTCCGCGCGAACAGGCGGTGTTGTTCAACCAGGAGAAGATTGGATTGCCTGCGGCTGCCGCGGCTGCCGTGGCCTTGAGCTTGTTGGAAGAAAAGGCGCAGGAAACCGACGACCCTTTCAGCAAGCGCGATGGCTGGCGTTCGCACGGTGTGACCCTGCGGCGGTTTGAGTTCGAGTTCCATGGCGAGCCGGCCCGGGCCGCGCTGACCTATCTGCATGACGGTGGGCTGCGTCTGGCCGTGGGCGGTGCGGATGACACCCTGGTGTTTGCCAGCAAAGGCGGCGCGGTGGATGTCCGGTTCGGCGAGCAGCGGTTCAGCGCGCATATCTATCGCCGCGGCGAAACCGTGCATGTGTTCGCGCGCCAGGGTGCCACGCAGATCACGGTTATTGACCAGTTGGCCCATGCCGGTGAAGCCCATGGCGAGGCCGGCCGGCTGACTGCGCCCATGCCTGGCAAGGTGGTGTCGTTCGCCGTAAAGGCCGGCGACAAGGTCGCCAAGGGCCAGGCGCTGGCTGTGATGGAAGCCATGAAGATGGAGCACACGATTGCGGCACCGGCCGATGGCGTGGTGCAGGAAATTCTGTACGCACCCGGCGACCAGGTGACCGAGGGCGCAGAACTGCTCAAGATGGTTGCTTAGGGATGATGGTCTGCACGCTTGTGCAGACATGACGTTAACGCGCGGCACAATCACGGCATGAAAATTTCCTTCTGTTGCACTGATACCAAAGCCGAACCCTGGCTGGCCGGATTGCGCGCTGCCCTTCCAGGTGACGAGGTTGAGCAATGGGAGCCGGGTGCTCCGCCCGTCGACTATGCCGTGGTGTGGATGCCGCCACAGCAATTTCTGGATGAGCAGCCACAGCTCAAGGCCCTGTTCAATATTGGTGCGGGCGTAGACGCGTTGATGAAGATGCGCCTGCCTTTGCATGCCGCTGTGGTGCGGCTGGACGATGCCGGCATGTCGGTCCAGATGGCTGAATATGTTAGCCACGCGGTGATCCGGCATTTCCGCGAGTTCGACGGCTATGAGGCCGATGTGAAGCAGGGAAAATGGTCCTACCGCAAGCCCCGACTACGCACGGACTTCCCGGTCGGCGTAATGGGGCTGGGGGTGCTGGGTGAGCGCGTCGCCACGACACTTCGGCAGTTTGAATTTCCGGTGCTCGGCTGGAGCCGATCCCCGAAAGAAATTCCGGGTATGCAGTGTTTTTCGGGCGATGCGGGATTTGAGGATTTCCTGTCTGCAACCCGCATCCTGGTGTGTTTGCTGCCGCTCACACCCGGCACCCAGGACATCATGAATCGGAAAAACCTGTCCCGACTGATGCCGGGCGGCTATGTCATCAATGTGGCGCGCGGCGCACATCTGGTGGACGAAGACCTGATTGCGCTGATCGACAGTGGTCACCTGGCCGGCGCGACACTGGATGTGTTTCGCACCGAACCGCTGCCGCCGGCACACCCGTTCTGGCAGCACCCCAGGATCACTGTCACGCCACATACCTCGGCGCGTACCCTGCGTGAGGAGAGCATTGCGCAGATTGCGGGCAAGATCGCGGCGGTCCAGGCGGGGCTGACCATTTCCAGTCTTGCCGGTGTGGTTGACCCGAAAAAAGGATACTAGACATATGCAATTACCTTCCAAAGTCAAAATTGTTGACGTCGGTCCGCGCGACGGCCTGCAAAACGAAAAGGCGCCAGTACCGGCTGCGGTCAAGATCGAGCTGGTGCATCGCCTGCAGGACGCGGGCCTCACTGAGATCGAGGTCACGAGTTTTGTGTCGCCTAAATGGGTGCCGCAAATGGCTGACAACGCGGAAGTGATGATGGGCATCAAGCGCAAGCCCGGCGTGCGTTATTCGGTGCTTACACCCAACATGAAGGGGTTCGAAGCTGCGGTGTTGTCCAAACCTGACGAAATCGTGGTGTTTGCTGCAGCCAGCGAGGCATTCAGCCAGCGCAACATCAACTGCTCGATAGAAGAAAGTATTGAACGCTTTCGTCCGGTGACTGAAGCTGCACTGGCCAAGGGCATCCGCGTGCGGGGAGCCATCTCCTGCGCCGTCGGTTGCCCTTATGAAGGCGAAGTGGCGCCGGAGCGTGTGGAGATGGTGGCACGTCTGCTGAAAGACATCGGCGTACAGCACGTTGGGGTGGCCGACACGATTGGCGTGGGCACGCCGCTGAAAGTGCGACGCGCAATGGAAGCGGCGCTGCAGCACTATGACATCGACGACGTGTCGGGGCATTTTCACGATACCTACGGCCAGGCCCTGGGTAATACGCTGATTTGCCTGGAAATGGGTATCTGGAATTACGACACCTCGTCGGCCGGCCTGGGCGGCTGCCCGTATGCCAAGGGCGCAACTGGCAACGTGGCTACAGAGGACGTGGTCTACATGTTGCATGGAATGGGCATAGATACAGGCATTGATCTGGACAAGCTGATCGACGCCGGCAAGTTCATCAGTGACTTCCTGGAGCGCAAGCCCAACTCGCGCGCGGCCACCGCACTGCTGAACAAGAGGGCTGGCTGATGTGTGGCGCGGAGTTGACTGTGTTGCCTGAGGGTGTGCGGCGTGTGGCTGCCGTGCTGCAGGCTCAGGGCCACCCCCATATGCCCGTTATGTTGGACGATGCAGCCCGCACTGCGCAGCAGGCGGCGGATGCACTGGGCATTGCGCTCGGACAAATTGCCAAGAGCATTATCTTTCGCCGTAAATCCGATGATGCAGCGGTGCTGGTCATCACGGCGGGTGATCAGCGGGTAGACGAGAAGAAGGTGGAAGCCCTGATTTGCCCGGACGGAAAACGACTCGGGCGGGCCGATGCCGAGTTTGTGAAAGCGCGTACCGGTTTTTCGATTGGCGGCGTATCGCCTATCGCGCATGCCACGCCGCCTGTCACGCTGATCGACCAGAGCCTGTTTCGTTTCGACGAAATCTGGGCAGCGGCCGGCCATCCGCACGGCGTCTTCAAACTGGAACCGCAGCAATTGGTGACATTGACCGGCGCGCCGGTGGCCGATGTGGCCGTAGACCCGGTTCAGGAAAAGCTGACGCAGGCTCGCGCTATCTATTTGGTAGCTGCCCGGGCCGATGAAATAAGGGCTTTAACCGAAAACATCCCGTCTCCCTGCATCTCGGTGTGCCGCATGGATGCAATCAGCGGGTTGTGTGAGGGCTGCTTCAGGACACGTGATGAAATTGCCGCCTGGAGCCAGGCAAGCGATGCCGGCAAGCGGGGCGTGTGGAACCTGATCGAACAACGGATGGCAGCGTTGCAGTTGTTGGCCGCTTCATGAAGCACATAACCTTTTACCTGGACTTCATCTCGCCTTACGCCTATCTGGCGTTCGAGAAATTGCCTGAAGCATTGAAAGGCATCAGCTACAGCGTGACCTACAAGCCGCTGCTGTTTGGCGGGTTGCTCAAGCATCACGGCCAGCTCGGTCCTGCGGAAATTGGCGGCAAGCGCGAATGGACTTACCGCCAGGTGTTGTGGCTGGCCCATCAGCAGGGCGTTTCCCTGCAACTGCCTGCCAGCCATCCTTTCAATCCACTGCCGCTTCTGCGACTGGCCGTGGCGAGCGATACACACGGCACGCCCAATCGTTATGTCTGCGAGACGATTTTTCGCCATGTCTGGCAGACAGGCCTGGACGCCACGGATGCGCAGCGCACCGACGCACTCGCGGCGCAGCTGGCTCCTCAGCGCGAGGTCAACGGTGGAGACGTCAAGGACCAATTGAAATCTCACGGTGACGAGGCTATCTCGCAAGGGCTGTTTGGCGTGCCTGCGATGGTGGTGGACGGCAAGGTGTTCTGGGGGTTTGACGCCTTGCCGATGCTGCGTGCCTACCTGCACGGTGATGCGTGGTTTGACGGCGCCGAATGGAATGGCGTGGCCAGAATACCCAGTGAGCAGCGCAAAAAATAGCGAGCCGGCAACGTAAGGGATCGGTACGCGATCTGTCTGCTTTCCGTAGAGAGGTGGCTACAAGCTGAAATTTTGTTCGGGTTTTCCCTTGAGTTGTCAGGAGCCAATAAGTTTGGCGCAAGGTTCTGTTGGTTTCACGTCAGAGCTGGGTCAGTCACTCCAAAAATAATTGCGCAAGCCTCCATGTCGGGGGCCTTTATTTTTTGGAGACAAGATCATGACAACAGCTGTCGCCAACAGGCCGATGACGGGTGAGGAGAAGAAAGTTATCTTCGCTTCTTCCCTCGGTACTGTTTTTGAGTGGTACGACTTTTATCTTTACGGTTCGCTGGCCCCCATCATTGCCAAGCAATTCTTCAGCGGCGTGGATGCTGGTTCGGCCTTCATTTTTGCCCTGCTCGCATTTGCCGCCGGTTTCATCGTGCGCCCCTTCGGTGCGCTGGTGTTCGGCCGGCTCGGCGACATGATCGGCCGTAAATACACCTTCCTGATCACCATCCTGATCATGGGTTTGTCGACCTTTATCGTCGGCTTGCTGCCAAGTTACGCCACCATTGGCGTTGCCGCTCCGGTCATCCTGATCGCACTGCGCATGCTGCAAGGCCTGGCACTGGGTGGTGAGTACGGTGGCGCAGCCGTGTACGTTGCAGAACACGCGCCTCAGGGCAAGCGTGGTGCTTACACCTCCTGGATTCAAACCACCGCTACGCTGGGTCTGTTCCTGTCGCTGATGGTGATTCTGGGTACGCGAACCGCCTTGGGCGAAGCCGCGTTTGCCGAATGGGGCTGGCGCATTCCCTTCGTGGTCTCCATTCTGCTGCTGGGCGTGTCGGTGTACATCCGCCTGAGCATGAACGAGTCGCCGGCTTTCACCAAGATGAAGGCTGAAGGCAAGACCTCGAAGGCACCCTTGTCCGAATCTTTCGGCCAGTGGAAAAACCTGAAGATCGTTATCCTGGCACTGATCGGCCTGACCGCCGGCCAGGCCGTGGTCTGGTATTCGGGCCAGTTCTACGCGCTGTTCTTCCTGACACAGGCGCTCAAAGTGGACGGCGCAACGGCCAACATCTTTGTGGCTGTTTCGCTGCTGATCGGTACGCCTTTCTTCATCGTGTTCGGTGCGCTGTCGGACAAGATAGGCCGCAAGCCCATCATCATGGCCGGTTGCCTGCTGGCTGCGCTGACCTACTTCCCCGTGTTCACCGCGCTGACGAAAGCCGCTAATCCTGATCTGGCTGCTGCCCAGGCGAAGAACAAGGTGGTTGTGACTGCCGATGCGAACGAATGCTCGTTCCAGTTCAACCCCACGGGTACCGTCAAGTTCACCAGTTCTTGCGACATTGCCAAACAGGTGCTTGCCGGAGCCTCAGTGAGTTATGAGAATGCACCGGGCGCCGCCGGCACACCTGCCAGCATCGCCATTGGTGACACCGTCATCCCCGGTTATTCCGCCAAGGGTCTGCCTGCCGACGAAGCCAAGAAGAAAGACGCCGAGTTCAAAAAAGGTGTGGCTGACGCACTGAAGACCGCGGGCTACCCCACCAAGGCCGATCCGGCGAAGGTGGACAAGTTCATGGTGATCGCCATCCTGACTTACCTGGTGCTGCTGGTGACCATGGTTTACGGTCCGATTGCAGCCATGCTGGTGGAGATGTTCCCGACACGCATTCGCTACACCTCCATGAGTCTGCCGTACCACATCGGCAACGGCTGGTTCGGCGGCCTGCTGCCAACTACCGCGTTTGCCATCGTGGCCCAGACCGGCAACATGTACAACGGCTTGTGGTATCCGATCATCATCGCTGGAGCCACGGTTGTCATCGGCACCTTGTTCATCAAGGAAACCAAGGACGTTGATATCTACGCTGACGACTGAAGCGAGTTATGAAAAACAGGCGGTTCTGGACACAGACGACCAGACCGCCCAGAGCAAGTTCGCAGGCTCCCCTTTGAACGGGAGCCTGTTTTTTTTTGGAGAAACCTCATGTGGAAAATTGCAGTAGGATTTATTATTTTTGCGGGGCTGGCCCTGTTTATGTTGAGCAAAGGCGGCGACATCGACATGGGTGGCGAGAAACACGGCGCTGACGCGGTGCATGCGCCCGAACCCGCCGCCAGCAGCGCGAAGTAAAACAGGATTTTTTATGCGTTACGTCAAGACTGAAGCCGGGCAGAAGGCGCTGAAGGACCGGTCGTTGCTGGCGCCGCGGCAGCGCTCCGCTTTCATTCTTTTTGACGGAAAACGCTCGCTGAAAGAGGTGCTGGAGGCCACAGCGGGCCTGGGCGTGACGTCCGACGAGCTGGTGCAGCTGGTGGAACTCGGTTTACTCGAACCCGATCCGCAGTCTATTCGTGAGCAGACGGACAAGTTGGCAACGGCGGCTGCCGTGGTGGCGGGGAAAGAAAGCAGCGACGCTGCGAACGACCGCTACAGGAAGGCCTATCCGCTGGCCGTCCAGCTGACCAGTGCCTTGGGCTTGCGTGGCTTCAGGCTGACCCTGGCTGTGGAGGGGGCAGCCGACGTCGAGGCCTTGCGCGCCTTGCTGCCCAAGATCAGAGACGCGGTCGGCGCGGACAAGTGCCGCGAGCTGGAGCAGGCACTTAACGCCTGAATTTTCCGTCGGTGCCGATGATGGAGAGATCGGCGAAGTCAAGGCCGGTATGGTCTTCGGGTGAAAAGTTCACCTCCAGGCCGCCGATGTCGAGCTTGCGTATGCTTTCAAGCGCGACCTGGATTTTTTCGCGGGTTGGTTTCGGGCCGGCGCGGCGCAGGCCTTCGACAAGCACCTTCGCGGCAGCAAATCCTTCAAGCATGGCCGGGCTGATGTCGCTCGCACCTTTGGCTTTGGCCATTTCCTGGGCTTCCTTGACCATGCCGTAGGAAATCGAACGCTCATAAGGGAAGACCTGGGTCACGATCACGCCGCGCGCATTCTCACCCAGGCTTTTGATGAAGCCACTTGACGCATTGTTCGACAAGGTCACGATCTGCGCCGCGGAACCCGCTGCGCGGAAAGCCTTGGTGCCGTCCACCACGGCTTGCCCCGAGGCCACCATGATGACCGCTTGCGCATTGGACTGGACAATCTTCGGCGTAATGAGGGTGAAATCAGGCTTGCTTCGATTGAATTTTTCCAGCACTGCGGGCTGCAGCTTGGCGGTGGCCAGGCCTTTTTGCGCACCAGCCACGCCATCTGCACCAAAGCTGTCATCGGCGTGAACAATGGCAATGCGCGTGATGCCCATGGAGTGCAGGTGTGTGATGGCTTTTTCAGCCTCGCGCTGGTAAGTGGCGCGCACATTGAATACATATTTCTTGACGGGCTGGTGCAGCACCATGGCGCCAGTGGACGGACCCACCAATGCCACACCATGTTTTTCAAGGTGCGGAAGGATGGCCTCGGTATGTGGTGTTCCGCGTGTCAGGAAGAGCGCCACCACGTTTTTTTCCTCAATCAGCAGCCGGGCGTTTTCACTTGCGGTCTTGGGATCAAACTTGTCGTCCATCGAGATGAGTTCGATCTTCTGGCCGTTAACTCCGCCTTTGGCATTGATGGCATCAATGTAAAGTTTTGCGCCGTCCGTCGTTTCTTTCACACCCGCGCCCACCGGGCCGGTAAATCCGGCGGTTTGCCCGACCAGGATTTGTGCCTGACTGGCGTGAGTCAGTGCGGCCATGACAAGGGCTGCGCACCATAAGCTGGGTTTTCTCATTGAAAGCCTTTAACGGGTTGATTTGTTGTAGAAAATTGGAGCATCAAAGCGCGAACTTCGCAGTAGGACAAACCGCATACAAGTGCAAATCAGTGGTCCAAGTGGTTTTGACCCCACACGGTGCAGACGCAAAAAGCGCTGACTAGAATGTTTGACCTACAGGAAAGCACCCCACCCATGTCTCAGGGAATCATCCGCATTCGCGGCGCGCGTCAGCACAACCTCAAAAACCTCGATCTCGACATTCGCACCGGGGAGATGACGGTGGTCACGGGCCCCAGCGGCTCCGGCAAGTCATCGCTGGTGTTTGACACCTTGTTTGCCGAGGGCCAGCGCCGTTACGTGGAAACTTTTTCGGCGTACGCGCGGCAGTTTCTGGACCGCATGGACAAGCCGGCCGTCGACAAGGTCGAAGGCGTGCCGCCGGCGATTGCCATCGACCAGACCAACCCGGTGCGCAGCTCGCGCTCCACCGTGGGCACGATGACGGAGCTCAACGACCATCTCAAACTTCTGTATGCGCGCGCTGCGCAGTTGTTCGACAAAAAAACAGCTCAGGCCGTGCGGCATGACACGCCCGAATCGATTTATGCCGAGCTGATGGCACGCACGGCCTCGACCGATCCGAGAGTGATCATGACCTTTCCGGTGGAGCTGCCTGGCAACACCAGTGCCGAAGAGGTGACGCAGTGGCTCTCGGCCAGCGGTTTCACGCGTGTACATGCCGAGCGCGATGTGGCCACGCCGGCGGGGCCGCACAAGCTGCTCGACGTGGTGGCCGATCGTTTCCGTGTTCATGCCGCCGAAAAGTCGCGTGTGGTGGAAGCGATTGAAATGGCACTCAAGCGTGGTGGCCGCCTCAATGTGTATGTTCAGGCGGCAGAGGAAGGAGGCGCTGAACAGATGTGGCGCTTCTCGACCGGCCTGCATTGCCCCGACAGTGACCTGCGTTATGGAGAGCCGACGCCTTCGCTGTTTTCTTTCAACTCGGCCATGGGCGCCTGCGAAACCTGCCGTGGCTTTGGTCGTGTCATCGGGGTTGACTATGGCCTGGTGATTCCCAATGACAAGCTGACCCTGCGCGCCGGCGCGATCAAGACCTTGCAAACCCCTGCCTGGGCCGAAAACCAGGACGACCTGATGCGCCACGCCGAAGCCGCAGGCATTCCGCGTGATACGCCCTGGTACAAGCTCACGCCAGCGCAGCAGCATTGGGTGATCCACGGCACGCCGGGCTACAAGGACGGCCAGTGGAAGAAGCAGTGGTATGGCATCAAGCGTTTTTTCGCCTACCTGGAGACCAAGGCCTACAAGATGCACATTCGTGTGCTGCTGTCCAAGTACCGCAGCTACACGCCGTGCGAAACCTGCGGCGGCGCGCGCCTGAAGCTCGAGGCCTTGCTCTGGCGCCTGGGCTCCAAAGAAGCGGCTGACGCCGTGCTGCCACCCGGCAAACGCTTCATGCCGGTTGGTGTGGACTGGACTCGCACCCAGCTCGAAGCCTTGCCCGGCCTGAGCCTGCATGACCTGATGCAACTGCCAATTGATCGCCTGCGCGATTTTTTCAACGGGCTGGCACCAGTCGCACTGCAGGACGGCAGCGCACCCGATGCTGAATTCAAGGCGCTCAAGTCGCTGTTCGAGGAAATCCACACCCGCCTCAAATACCTGTGTGATGTGGGCATCGGTTACCTGACGCTGGACCGGCAAAGCCGCACGCTGTCGGGCGGCGAGGTGCAGCGCATCAACCTCACGACGGCGCTGGGTACCTCGCTGGTCAACACGCTGTTTGTGCTTGATGAACCTTCGATTGGCCTGCACCCGCGCGACATGAACCGCATCACCCAGGCCATGCACCGCCTGCGCGACGCCGGCAACACGCTGGTGGTGGTTGAGCACGATCCCGCGGTCATGCTGGCGGCCGACCGCATGATCGACATGGGCCCCGGCCCCGGTGAAAAGGGCGGCCAGATTGTTTTTGACGGCACACCCGAAGACCTCAAACACGCCGACACACTGACCGGTGCCTACCTCGGTTCACGCAAGCAGGTGGGCATGGGCTTCAAGCGACCAGTGAGCGACAACACGCCGCGTCTCATTCTGGAAGGTGCGCGTGACCACAACCTGAAGAACCTGACGGTGGAATTTCCGCTGCAGCGCCTGGTATGCGTCACAGGCGTCAGCGGGTCTGGCAAGTCCACGCTGATGCAGGACATTCTTGCACCGGCCCTGCTGCGCCAGTTCGGCAAGGCGACGGAAACGCCGGGCCTGCATGACAGGCTGATGGGTGCGGACTACCTGACCGACGTGGTGTTCGTGGACCAGTCGCCCATCGGGAAAACGGCGCGCTCGAACCCAGCGAGTTATGTGGGTGCGTGGGACGCCGTGCGCGAACTTTTCGCCCAGACCCCGATGGCGAAGCAGCGCAGCTATACCTCTTCCAAGTTCAGCTTCAACAATGGCGACGGGCGCTGCCCGACCTGCGGTGGCTCGGGGTTCGAGCACGTGGAGATGCAGTTTCTCAGCGACGTGTACTTGCGTTGCCCCGACTGCGATGGCAAACGTTACCGTCCAGAAATTCTGGAAGTCACGATCGAACGCAAGGCAATGGGGGATGTGCGTCCGCGGCTGATGAGTGTGTCGGACGTACTGGATCTGACGGTAAGCGAGGCCTGCGCGCTTTTTGCGCAGGACCGCGAAGTGATACGCGCGCTGCAGCCGATTGTTGATGTGGGCCTGGAGTACGTGAAACTGGGCCAACCTGTGCCGACGCTGTCAGGCGGCGAAGCTCAGCGCCTCAAGCTCGCCGGGTTTCTGGCGGGCGCATCCAAAACAGCCAGCAACAGCCGCCAGCCACTGGCGTTGAAAAACATCAACCGCGGAACCTTGTTCCTGTTTGACGAGCCCACCACCGGACTGCACTTTGACGACATTGCCAAGCTGATGCGCGCCTTGCGCAAGCTGCTTGACGTCGGCCATTCGCTGATCGTCATCGAACATAACCTCGACGTCATCCGCTCGGCCGACTGGCTGATTGACCTGGGTCCGGAAGGCGGGGAAGCCGGCGGCCTGCTGGTTGCCCAGGGAACACCTGAGACGGTGCGCGAGCACCCGACCTCGCATACAGCGCTGGCGCTGCGCGAGTACGAGCAGGCCATGGGCAAGGTGCACGGTGTGGAAGAAGCACGCGCCAAGGCCTGGACCACCAAGCCGGCCTTCTCCAACCTGATCCAGATCGTCAATGCCAAGGAGCACAACCTCAAAAGCCTGTCGGTCAACATTCCGCGCGGCCAGTTCAATGTGGTGACCGGCGTGTCGGGTTCCGGCAAGTCCACGCTGGCTTTTGACATCCTGTTCAACGAAGGCCAGCGGCGCTACCTTGAATCACTCAACGCTTATGCACGCAGCATTGTGCAGCCGGCGGGCAGGCCCGAGGTGGATGCGGTTTATGGCATTCCGCCCACCGTGGCGATCGAGCAGCGCCTGTCGCGCGGTGGGCGCAAGTCCACCGTGGGCACCACGACGGAGGTCTGGCACTTTTTGCGTTTGCTGTATGTGAAGCTCGGTATCCAGCACTGCACCAAAGACGGGGCCGCCGTGATGCCGCAAAGCGCTGACAGCATTGCGGCGCAACTGCTCAAGGCCTACCGCGGCCAGCACATCGGCCTGCTCGCGCCGCTGGTGATCAACCGCAAGGGCGTCTACACCGAGCTGGCTGACTGGGCGCGGCCGCGTGGCTACACACACCTGCGTGTGGACGGCGAGTTCTTGCCGACCACCGGGTTTCCGCGCATCGACCGTTTCAAGGAACACACGGTGGAGCTGCCGATTGCCGACATCCATGTGACACCGGCCAACGAAGCCTTGTTGCGCCAGGCGCTGGCCACCGCGCTGGAACATGGCAAGGGCATCGTCCATGTGCTGGCCCCACTGGACGGACTGCGCGGCGCCATGATGGCGGGCGTGTCGACCAAACAGATAGGCGCGTTGCAAGCCTCGTCGACCAAGCGTGCTTGCCCGGTGTGTGCCACCTCTTACCCTGAGTTGGATCCGCGTCTTTTCAGCTACAACAGCAAACACGGCTGGTGCCCGGACTGTGTCGGCACCGGCGTCAAGCTGACCAAGGAGCAGCGCAAGGTGTTTGACGACTCCGTGCGTGACGACGACAACAAGGGCCGCGAGCAGAGTTTTGCCGAACCGGAAGCCGAAGACGTGGTGGACGCCGCCTGCCCGACCTGCCAGGGCACACGCCTGAACGCGCAGGCGCGCGCCGTGAAATTTGCCGGCGTCGGCATTTCCGATATTGCGGCTTTATCTGTGACCGATGTGCGCGCCTGGGTAGAGAAGCTCGCGCTTCTGGGCCGCGAGGCGGGCATTGCGCGCGACCTGATCCCTGAAATCAAAAGCCGCCTGGAGTTTTTAGAGGACGTCGGTCTGGGTTACCTGACGCTGGACCGCGGCGCACCCACACTCTCGGGCGGCGAGGCGCAACGCATCCGGCTGGCGGCGCAACTGGGTTCCAATCTGCAGGGCGTTTGTTATGTGCTTGACGAGCCGACCATCGGCCTGCATCCGCGCGACAACCAGATTTTGTTGCGCGCCCTGGGCAAGCTCAGTGAGCGCGGCAACACGCTGGTGGTGGTTGAGCACGACGAAGACACGATTCGCCGTGCCGACAACATCATCGACATCGGCCCCGGCGCCGGCAAGCGCGGCGGCCAACTGGTGGGGCAGGGAACGGCCGCGCATCTGGCCACACTACCGGATTCACTCACGGGGCGTTACCTGGCCCAGCCGCTGATTCATCCCCTGCAGCTTCGGCGCGAGACACGCACAGGCGCTGCGCCGGCTGCCGCCGTGCTGGTGCTGCCCGTTGCTGTCGGCGCCAAGCCTGTGAGCAAGCAGAAGGCTGCGGCCTTGAAGGCACAAGCACTGAAAGCGGCCGCCGCGAGCGCCAGTGCGCTGCACAACGCAGCGCCTGCGGCAGCCGGGCCCTTCACCTCCTGGCTGAATGTGGTGGGCGCCGATCTGCACAACCTCAAGAATGTGTCCGTCACCGTGCCGCTGTACCGGCTGGTGGCCGTGACGGGTGTGTCAGGCTCGGGCAAGTCAACCCTGGCGCGCGACGTGCTGCTGGCCAATGTGCAGGCCGGCGTGGCGCAACGTTCGACCAAGGCCGGGCGCGATGCCGACAACGCCGGCAAACACCCGACGTGGACCGGCTGCGAGCGCATCGAAGGTTACGAGGTGGTGGACCGCGTGCTGGAAGTGGACCAGACGCCCATCGGCAAGACACCGCGCTCATGCCCGGCGACTTACATCGGCTTCTGGGACACGGTGCGCAAGCTGTTTGCCGACACGCTGGAAGCCAAGGCACGCGGCTACGGCGCCGGGCGCTTCAGCTTCAACACCGGCGAGGGCCGCTGCCCGACCTGCGAGGGCGCGGGCGTGCGCACCATCGGCATGAGCTTTCTGCCGGATGTGAAGGTGCTCTGCGAAACCTGCCACGGCGCACGTTTCAACCCCGAAACCCAGGCTGTCACCTGGCGCGGCAAGAACATCGGCGATGTGCTGACCATGGAAGTGGACGAAGCTGTCGAGTTCTTCGCCTCCATGCCGGCCATTGCGCATCCGCTGCAGTTGCTCAAAGACGTGGGCCTGGGTTACCTGACTCTGGGCCAACCGTCGCCGACGCTGTCGGGCGGTGAGGCGCAGCGCATCAAGCTGGTGACCGAGCTGTCCAAGGTGCGCGACGACATCACGCGGCGCGGCCAAAAGGCGCCGCACACCCTCTATGTGCTGGACGAACCTACGGTGGGCCTGCACATGGCCGATGTGGAAAAACTCATCCACGTGCTGCACCGGCTGGTCAACGGCGGCCACAGCGTGGTGGTGATCGAGCACGACCTGGATGTCATTGCCGAGGCTGACTGGGTGATTGACCTTGGTCCCGATGGCGGCAACGCCGGCGGCCGGGTGGTCGCTTCCACCACGCCGGAGCAGGTGGTGAAGCTGGGTACCGCGACTGGAAAGGCGCTGAAGGGCGTTCTGAGCCGGGTTGGTGTCAGCGGTGTGCTATTGAATCAGTAGCTACTCGCGTCCGTGAAATAAGGGCTGGGTGCCGATTTGGCTTGAAACTTCTGTTGCAATGGCCGCTAGGGGCCGCAGAAACGCATTCAGCGGGAGCGCGCCGCCAGCAGGGCGGCTGCCAACTCGGCAAAGCCCGCGCCCCGTTCACCGTCAGTGATGTAGCGCGGTTTGTGGCTCAGCTCCGCTTCAAAGCGGCGGATGTTGGCCACACCCACCGAATGCGGGAAGGCCTCGAACATCAACTGGTCGTTGGTCGAGTCGCCCACGTACACCCACTGTTCGATCTCCGCATCCAGATCACGGCCGAACAATTCGCGGACGATCCAGCGCGCGCCTTCGAGCTTGTTGTGCGCGCCGAACCAGCCGTTGATGTGGATGGAGCTCACCGTCGCGTTCATGCCTTCGCTCTGCATGATCTGCATCGCCCGGGTGATGTCCTCCGGCGGAAGGTGCACAAATTCGCTGTGGTCAATGGCAATGTCGGTTTCGCGGCCCGGGCTGTCTTCGGACAACACGGCACCAGGGACTTCACGCACCACGCGGCTGCCCACCTGCTGCATGCGGGCATAGTTGGCGGCGCGTGTCGGTGCATCCTGTTGATATAGTTTTGATAGCGCCTCACGCCCGCCGGATAAGGGCTGGAGGCTATTTCTATTGGCAAGAAGCGCCACGGCGCCGTTTTCAGCCACGATGGCATCGACCGGCCAGCTCAACGCAAACGGCTCGCTCCAGCCGACCGGCCGGCCGGTGATGGGAATCACGTGCAAGCCGGCGGCCTTGAGATCGCTCAGCGCCTGCAGCGCATCGGGTGTGATGGCGCCCTCGGTGGTCAGGGTGTCGTCGATGTCGGTGAAGACGCCGAAAATCTGGGCACGCTCATTGGCGAGCCAGCGGGTAAGTGGGTGCATCAGCTTCCTCAGGGGGCGTTATTCGTTCGTTGGATCTCAGCCGCGCAGCCAATACCAGGAAATCAGTCCCACGCCGGCGACACCGGCCAGCAGCCAACCAGACCAGTTCGGGCCTTGCTGTCCCGGAGGACGGCTGCCTTCTTGCCGGGGCGAGGGGCGCGCTTGTGTACCGTGGGTCGCTTCCGTGGGCGGCGCGAAATCCGGGTCCTCGACAAGCCCGGTGGACTGTATGGGAAGCGGGTTGTCAAGTTGCTCCAGGAGCGAGCGCCAGTCCAGTAACTCGCGCGCAACAGCCGGGGTGAGGCAAATTGCGCTGCCCGGTTCATAGATAGCTACGTCGCCGGTCTGGATAGCGGTGGCGGCCAGCTCGACCACCAGGGCATAGAGCATCGCCGTCCTGTGCCGGGGAATGGTGGCGACATCGAGCTCCATCAGGTGCACAAGGCCCTCGGGCTTCAGGGCGGGGGGAACCAGCTGGTCATCTTGCGCCAGCAACGCTGATACGTCCTGGCGAATCTTCCTTGCTGCATCGCCGGCATCAAAACGCAGGATATGAGTCTCGCCCGGCGGCCTGGCAAGAACACCACCTGCCTGGTATTCGGGGTGAACGATGGGATCTGGCTGCCAATGCACCTCCAGCCCGTTGCGCTCACTGTTCTGAGAAAGCTTTACTTCGAAATCTGACGTTTCCATGGCAGCTTCCGCGGCGCGCAGGTCAAAGTTGTCGAGAGCTTTTGCGAACAGATAGAGGCAAATGGTCTTGGGTTCTTGCATGGTGAAATTTTCTCACGAGTAATGTGGCCCCCACGGTTGCTCACTTTGTGTAGCGCCCTGCCCCTCGAAGGGGCTGCTGCGCCTGCGGCCTGGCGAAGCCAGTTCCGCGGCCCCTGTTGGTGCATTGCCCACGGATTGGTATAATTCAAAGTTCCTGAGGAGCGTTGCAACCCACGACATGTGGTCTAGGCTCAGGACTTTCATTTGCAACCACGCTCACCCGCATGTGCTCTCAAGCCGGGTGAGACAACAGACTCCCCCGCCGATTTGAAGCCATGTGGCCGTGGCTATTTTGCCGAATTGAACCTTTGATTTTGGAGATACCCCATGAACGCCGTATTGAAACCCGCTGCTGCCGACCACGTGATTGCCGACATTTCGCTTGCCGCCTGGGGCCGGAAGGAACTGAACATTGCCCAGACCGAGATGCCCGGCCTGATGGCCATTCGTGAAGAGTTCGCGAAGGCGCAGCCGCTGAAGGGCGCGCGCATCACCGGCTCGCTGCACATGACCATCCAGACCGGCGTGCTGATCGAGACGCTGCAAGCCCTGGGCGCCGACGTGCGCTGGGCCTCGTGCAACATCTTCTCCACACAAGACCACGCCGCCGCCGCCATCGCCGCCGCCGGCACGCCGGTGTTCGCCATCAAGGGCGAAACCCTGGCCGACTACTGGGACTACACCCACCGCATCTTCGAATTCACCGGCGCCAAGGGCACGCCCGAAGAAGGCCCGAACATGATCCTGGACGACGGCGGCGATGCAACGCTGCTGATGCACCTGGGCACCAAGGCCGAAAAAGACGCCAGCCTGATTTCCAAGCCCGGCAGCGAAGAGGAAATCTGCCTGTTCAACTCGATCAAGGCCAAGCTCGCGATTGACCCGACCTGGTACAGCCGCCGCCTGAAAAACATCATCGGCGTGACCGAAGAAACCACCACCGGCGTGCTGCGCTTGAATGAAATGTCGGCCAAGGGCACGCTGGCCCTGCGCGCCATCAACGTCAATGACTCGGTGACCAAATCCAAGTTCGACAATCTGTATGGCTGCCGCGAATCGCTGGTCGACGCCATCAAGCGCGCCACCGACGTGATGGTCGCGGGCAAGGTCGCTTGCGTGGCCGGTTATGGCGACGTGGGCAAGGGCTCGGCCCAGGCCCTGCGCGCGCTGTCCGCACAAGTGTGGGTGACTGAGATTGACCCCATCAACGCCCTGCAGGCCGCGATGGAAGGCTACAAGGTCGTGACCATGGAATACGCTGCCGACAAGGCCGACATCTTTGTGTCCGCCACCGGCAACAAGAACGTCATCACCTATGACCACATGGCCAAGATGAAAGACCAGGCCATCGTCTGCAACATCGGCCACTTCGACAACGAAATCGACGTCGCTTCGCTCGAAAAATGCACCTGGGAAGAGATCAAGCCGCAAGTTGACCACGTGATCTTCCCGGACGGCAAACGCATCATCTTGCTGGCCAAGGGCCGCCTGGTGAACCTCGGCTGCGGCACCGGCCACCCGAGCTTTGTGATGTCGTCCAGTTTCGCCAACCAGACCATTGCACAGATCGAACTGTTCACCAAGCAGGCTGCTTACGAAGTGGGCAAGGTCTACGTGCTGCCGAAACACCTGGACGAAAAAGTGGCGCGCCTGCACCTGAAGAAGGTCGGCGCGATGCTGAGCGAGCTGAGTGATGAGCAGGCTGCGTACATTGGTGTGTCAAAAGCTGGCCCCTACAAGGCCAACACCTACCGCTATTGATTAGGGCTACTGCGCGACCCGATCTCGGCGTTGCGGGGCCCGATCAGGCAATCCTCATGCACCTGAAGTGCATTCCGGTTGCCTGCCACCCGCGCCTTGATATCGGGGCGCTCGCTACGCCCTTGAGGCTGCAGGAGATTCATGCGCGCTGACTTATTCCTCGTCGAACACGGCCACGCCGCCACCCGCTCCCAGGCCCAGCGCCTGATTGCTTCGGGTGTGCAGTGGCGTGCCGAAGAAAGCGCGCCGTGGAAAAAGGTGGCCAAGAACGGCGATGAAGTGCCGGACGGGGCCGAGATCCAGGTGCCCGACACCACCGAAGCCAAGTACATCTCGCGTGGCGGCTTGAAACTGGAAGGTGCCCTCAAAACCACCGGTGTTGATGTGGCGGGTCTGCGCTGCCTGGACATCGGCCAATCCACCGGCGGCTTCACCGACTGCTTGCTGCAGCACGGCGCTGCCCAGGTGGTGGGCGTGGACGTGGGCCATGGCCAATTGCACGGCACCATGCGTGATGACCCGCGGGTTGTCTGCATCGAAGGGGTCAATGCCCGCTCTTTGACAGCGGATGAATTGGCGGCGCACTACAGCCGCGCCACTCAGGATGACGACGATGCAGCCTACGAAGATCACGGAGATCAAGAAGGTGACTCCGGCTTCAATCCGGTGTTTGACTTCCTAACAGGTGACTTGTCCTTTATTTCATTGACGCTGGTGTTGCCGGCCGTGGTGCGTTTGCTTAAGGCCGATGGCCACCTGCTGATGCTGGTCAAGCCACAGTTTGAACTGCAGCCTGGCCAGGTGGGCAAAGGCGGCATTGTGCGTGACCCGGCGCATTTCGAGTTTGTCGAAAAACGTCTGCGTGACACCTGCGCCGCGCTGGGCCTGGACGTGCTGGGCTGGCTGGACTCGCCGATAGCAGGAGGCGACGGCAACCGCGAGTTTTTTGTTCACGCAAAAAAAGGCCACAACGCTGTCGATGAAGACCAGCCGCTGGTGGCGGCGCCCGCCCGCAACCTGCCCAAGCGCACGCCACGCAGCGAGCTGCGCGCCCTGCATGAGGCACACGAGGACTCAGAAGAAGCACACGCTGGCCAGCCTGGCCCGGCACGCGGCAAGCGACGCGACAAGAAAACAGACAAGGATTGAGGTTGGCAATGAATTTCCCCATCAGCTTTGAATTTTTTCCGCCCAAGACGCCCGAAGGCGCAGACAAGCTTCGCCTGGCGCGCAGAGCGCTGTACGCCTACAAGCCCGAGTTCTGCTCCGTCACCTTTGGGGCCGGCGGCTCCACGCAGGACGGCACCTTCGGTACTGTTGGTGAAATCCTGAAAGAGGGCGTTGACGCAGCCTGCCATTTTTCCTGCGTCGGTGCGACCAAGGCCACGGTGCGCCAGCAGCTCGCTGCCCTGCAAGCCATGGGCGTAAAGCGCCTGGTGGCCTTGCGCGGCGATTTGCCCAGCGGCTACGGCGCTGGTGGCGAGTTCCATTACGCGAGCGACCTGGTGGCTTTCATCCGCGAATTCACGGGTGACGCCTTCCACATCGAGGTGGCGGCCTACCCCGAGATTCACCCGCAGGCCAAATCGGCCGACGCCGACCTGCAGGCGTTTGCCGCCAAGGTCAGGGCCGGCGCCAATTCGGCCATCACCCAGTATTTTTTCAACGCAGACGCTTACTTCCGCTTCGTCGACGACGCAAAGAAGATGGGCCTGGACGTGCCGGTTGTGCCCGGCATCATGCCCATCATCAGCTCCACGCAGCTGATGCGTTTTTCCGATGCCTGCGGCGCGGAGATCCCGCGCTGGATCCGCCTGCGCCTGCAGGGCTTTGGCGACGACCTGGCTTCCATCAAGAGTTTCGGCCTGGACGTGGTGACCGACCTGTGCGACCAGCTGCGCAGCGCAGGCGTGCCCGGGATTCATTTCTACACCATGAATCAGTCGCAGGCGACGGTGGAAATCTGCAAGCGGCTCGGGAGGTGAATGTGGTGTTGATTCATCTACGCTGGTCGATCCCCGCAAGCGGGACCCCTCGCCCTACGCTTCGTCGTCTCCAGTCGGTTGGATGAGGGATTGATTTTGTCCACCGGCGCTGTAAGGCTCTGGATCGCCACCAGCCTGCTGGTGTTGTCAGGCTGCACAACGCCACCTGCCTCCGACACTGCGCCTCCCGCGCCCGGCGCTTCTTCCCGCCCGGCGGCCAGGACACCCGCTGAGGCAAGCGTTGCGGCCGAACCTGCACCGGTTGCCTCACCGCTGCTGCCAGCCGGTGAGGCGCTCAGGGAGTTCGAGCAAGGCAAGGCTTCCTGGTACGGCCCCCGCTTCAACGGGCGGCGTACCGCCAGCGGCGAGCGCTACAACATGCACGAGCTGACGGCTGCGCACAGGACACTGCCTTTCGGTACGCTCGTGCGGGTGCGCAGCCTGGTCAACGGCAAAGAGGTGGATGTGCGCATCACCGACCGCGGGCCTTTCAGCCGCGGCCGCGTGATTGACCTGAGCCGCGCCGCTGCCGAGGCGATCGGCATGCTCGGGCTCGGCGTGAAGGACGTGTTGCTGCTGGTGCCGGAGTCCACCCCGCCGGTGGCCCAACCGCCAGCGGCCACAAAACGGCAGCGTACCGTCAGGCGGGTACCCGGCCCGCGCTGACGGTACCGTGGCTGGAGCCGGGTACAGGCAACAAATCGGCCTCCAGCCCTTATTCAGCAGGCGTAGGCAGCTCCTGAATACATAGCAATTTCATGGTAATGCAGAAGGCAGCACCATGCGAAAGCTGAAGCCATGGCGCTCAAAATCCAGCGAATCGTAAAACGCATGTGCCTTCTCACGTTTGAGGTTGGACGACAGCGCGAGCTTGTAACAACCGCATTCGGCGGCCAGTGCCATGGCATGGCGCATCAGGGCCTTGCCTATGCCCTGGCCATGCGCAGCGGGGTCCACCGCCACGTCTTCAACCACCGCCGATGGCGCGCCCAGGTGGCCGAGGTTGTCCATGATGAGCAAGGCAAAGGTGCCGACCACGCGCTCCTCCACCAGGGCGACATAGAGCGTGTAGTTGGGGTAACTTGCCATGCGCTCCCAGATACGGGTGGCGTCCGGCAGGGCAAGAACATCGCCGTCGTCAATGTCGGGCTGGGCGTAGAGGCGCAGCACAGCAGGCAGATCGGACTCGAGGGCGGGGCGCAGGGTCAGTGAATTGTTCATGGCTGCACTTTTCATGGACAGCATGTCGGTGAGATGACAAGTCCACGCCCTTGCCGTGAAAATCCGCTATCGTGGCGGGTCACTGGAGGCAAACATGAAACTTCGCGGCCGGGTTGTTTTGTTCGTTGGTTTGGCAGCGTTGCCCTTCGCTGTGCTTGCGCAGGAGAAGGCGAATGCGCAACAGGAACGCGGGAATCATTTCAACGATCCCTTTCTGCAAGTGACCTCGGCCATGCCCGGCTGCCCAGTGCCCGAGGGCCCGATGTTCACGCAGCAACAGGTGCGTGCCGAAGCACATGTGCGTGCCCAGCACGGCGGCAGCTGCTTCCGCTCGGGCCGGTGCCGCCTCCCCAACTCCTATCTCTACGACAAGGAGATCATTCCCCGCATGGTCAGCTACCTGCAGCAAGACGGCCGCTTCAACAACACCAGCGTCTGGGTGCTGGGAGAGCGGCGGCTGGTGACACTGATGGGTTGCGTGCAGTCTCAGGAACAGTCCCGGGCGATGGAGCAGGCTGTGATGCTGGTTGATGACGTCATGGGCGTGGTCAATTATTTGAGTGTGGGTACCACGTCCAAGTCGAAATACGGCGTCGCGGCGGTGGAGTCGAAGACGGCTCGGTAAGTACCGGCCTCAGTCGTGGGTGTCCCGCGACTGGAACTCGATGCCCCCGATGTAAGGAAACAGCAGGTTGTAAACCCAGCATCCGATCGCGACTGACAGGTAGCCCATGACCAGGTAGATGACGGGAAAAGCCAGAATGGCCAGCGCCGACATGCCCGCGCCCTGGTGCGCGAAAGGAGCGGCGATCAGCATGAAGGGAATCACGAAAACCAGCGAGCTCACGGCCATGAGCACTGCGAAAACCTTGGCGTTTTGGTGTGGGGAAAAGCGTTCGATTTGTTTTTTCATGATGTGGCGTCTCCATGCGCCTGAGGGTTGATTCATCGGCACGATGGCCGCTCGCTTGCTCGTAGATGCTATCGGGTCAGCTTTGACGATATGGCGTGTTGAAGTCTAGTCAGACAGCCTTTCTCCATAACCACGACGGCATCAACACGGACATCGTTGTCTAGCTTGAAAATAAAATGATCTGGCTGCGGCAAGTATTTGACATAACCGGACCCGTGTGGTCCGGTTGTTACGTGCATTGGTACGGCGATTCCCGGTTTAAATTCACCAACCTCTTTGAGCTGCTCGTACGTTATGCAAATCACAGAGGGGCTAAAGCTGGTCTTGACAGAGCCTGTGTAAACCTTGTCAACGCCCGCGTTAAATCTGATCTGTGTGTTCCAGACCGCATTGGGTCTGGACGAGTAAAAAACGATTTCCTGATCGTAGGGCTGATTCGGTGGGGAATTGCTCGTATCAAGGCCAAGGTACACGGTTATCCGGCGGCCTATGGGTATGTCAACTTTCTGAATAAATTCCCGATACCGTTTTGGCCACGTATCCGGAATGGACTCGAAAGACGCGCATGACGTCAATAGGAGTGCTGTCACCAACCCCACAGTTGTGCACTTGATCGTTTTGAAGAGTCGGCTCATAAATTCCTCGAATAAGTCCCAGACGTGCACGCACACTGCTATTGAGTTGTCCAAGCCTTTAAGGCCGCAATCGCCCCGCAGCCACATCGTGCCAAAAATCCATCGATACGCCGGACGCCAGAATCGCTGCGACAGCCGTTCCCGGTGCGACCCACTTGATGTAAGGCGTTGGGTCGCCTTTGATCACCTCGAACTTCACCCGCGTTCCGTACGAGTGGGCGACGCCTTGAACCGGGTTGGCCAGTTTCCCCTCCACCCAGTCTGCATAGTCGGGCGTTGAGTCTTCGTTCTCCCTGAAGTGGAGAAGCCGTTGGTAATCCGACTGCGACACCTCGACCCAGCAGATACATCCCAACGGATCACCCTCAGTTTCAGCCAGCGGCAGCTCGATCTCGCAATGCACAAAGAACTGGTTGTCCGCCGCGTGGCACATCGATTTGCTGTCTTCCTCCACATCAATGACGCGGCCCCGGTCTGTTTCCGGCGCGTTCCACATGAAGTAGCGGGGAAGTTCGTCGTGCGTGTTGCCGCAGTGTGCGCATTGGTAGGGCATGGGTTCCTGAGCGAAAAAGAAAGTTGGGTGGTTTCCTGCGGGATGTGTTGTCTCCGCTTGACAGTCAACTGCCTCCGCCAAAGCTCGAAAACGGAAAACAAACCACGGAAACAATCTTCGGAAAACAAATGCCGAGTGTGACCCCAAGGACTATGGACCCCAAAGCCCACCAACCCAAGGTAGACAGAGAGACCGGCAAGGGACCAAGCGCGAGCCTGCCAAGAATGCCGATCCAGAAGCAGCCCATGCCTCCGATGAGGGCGCCGACGATGCGATCACGCCGCGTCACCGGGGCGTGCCACCACCGCGCGAAGTTTTGAAATCTGCGCCGGAAAAACCCGTTCATCATTTTTTTAGCGTCTGATGTGAAATGAAGTGGCTACGCTGCCACCTTGTTGGCGTACCAGCGTGCGCCTGCGCCGGTAAACAGCCAGTACAGCGCGACTATTTCCAAAATTGAACTGAGCCAGATATTGGCCTCTGTCCACCATGGCGCAGGTATTTCAGACGGCAATAAAAAATACCCGGCGGCGCTGATGACGGCGAAAACGAGCAAGGTGATTCGCGCCCAGTTTTTGCGCCTTGCCGCAAAGGTGATCAACGTGGCATACAAGCCCAAAAGAACCAGAAAAACAATGACAAGGAAAGCTGTTTCACCAGCCATGTCGGGCTCGGGAAACATCAGCGTGAGACCTGCATCGACAACGACCAGCAGTTGCGTGATCCAGAGCAGGATGATGGCCTGGCGGACTTGGGGTGGGATATCGGGTTGGAACATTTGTTTTGTGTTGACAGGGCCAGACATCATTCGTCATTGCCCCACTGGCTGATGTCGTCGACGGGTTGTGGAAGACGCTCCTCAAGCCACTTGGCGACAGTATCAGGTCTGAAAGTGGAATCTGAGCACTCTATAACCCAGGAAAGAAACTCGCTTGGCCCACCGTTCATGTAAGGCGGTGGCGAGACGGGTTTGAATACGGTTGGCAGACGCTCTTCGACTGAAAGATAGTTCAAAACGTGGCCAAGTTCTTGAACCACATGCCAGGCGAGCTTGTTGTCAATGTCGATGGAGAACTTGACCCACCACAGGCCATCGTTCTCCAACCCGTGACCCAGGGAGGGATGGACACCGGGGATCGACTTGAGGAAAGACTCAAGGGAGATGAAGTCGCGCTCGGTTTTCATGACGTTCCGTGTTGGCCGACTAGTTAGAGTTCATCGCTCGATCCTGCCGACACAGATAGTAAGGAAGAGAGAAAAAAGTAGGAGCAGGCCGCCGATGGCCGCCAACCAGCCTGCGTAATGAGCAAACGCTCCGCTTGCTGCGAGAGCCTGAAATGTAGACGCCCAAGTTTCCGGATTTCCCACGGTGTTTCTCACAGCTATCACTGCCTACGCGAGGGCCACAATACCTAATGCGATGAGCCAATTGCGCAGAGCGCGCAGAAATTCTAGGCGAGCGAGACGGCTCAATTGATCATGCGAAGAGATCGGCATCAATGAACTCTACGTTGACGTAACCGGCGACCAGGAATAGATGCGCGGGAAGCGCACGAACGCATCTGGGCGACCGTGTTGACTGACCAGCTGGACCGGACCGCCGCGGCAGGATTGATCACTTGTTCGTGCTCCCCAAGCCATTTGACGCCGAAAGGCACAGCGCCTTTCCTTCGTCGATGAGCGGTTCGAATGCTGACTTCGTATCGTTGTGAATCGAAAGAACGTTCCAGGATAGATGGTTGATTGCCTCGTCCAACTGCTCCAAAGCGCCCTCGATTTCTTTCAGATTCATCTTGTTGTCGACATAGAAGGCGTCTTCATTGCCTCGTGCGGTTCGATGCGCGATGTTGAAATGCCTCCAGTTCTTGATCTTCGCCAGAGGACTGCTCTTTTCCGACAAGCACGCCTCTGCTTCTGGAAGCAGGGTCTTCAATTCGGCATCCCCATACCTGCGCACCAACGTGATCAAGTTTGGTAGGGAGTATGTGCTGCCAGTGGAGTCAATGATCGTGCCCACCTTCGCGAAAAGGGCGTCAAAGATCCCGCGCCACAGCTGCTCTAGCAACCAAGGAAAGCGCTGGACAACGGCCGGTGAAGCCTTGGAGCCCTCATGCACTCCCTTCAGCAAGTAGAAGTAGCTCCAAGCCTGAGCCATAGCTTTACCAAGTGCCTCGACCATCGCTTCGAGGTTCGCGCGCTGATCTGGATTCATCTTTATCGTACGGTTCAACGTCGAAGGTAAGAGGCGCGTAGTCGGCTCGCCGGCGGAGCGTCCCTCTTGACCGAAATGTTAGACATAGGCAACGTGGCCCTAATAGAGTTTGATTTCCAAGACGAGATCAGTGATTCGATGTGCAATGCTCTCATGATTTAGCCTTCCAGAAAGCTCCAGAAGGTTCTGTTTTTTGGTTCCGTTTTTGAATTCCGGGTCACCTTCGGTTTCCCAATAAAACGTTTTTGGAACGATGATGTGAGCAATATCAGCATAGTCAAAAGGCTGGCTCCAAAGACCACCATCTTCGATTTGAGTATCAAGAATTTCCGAATAGTCAGGAACGCCACAAGTCCAATAGTGAATCCCACCAAACTTCAACGCTCGAAAGGTTGTCCATGCGCACCATGACTCGCTAAGGCGCGAGTTATGGGCTCCTTGCCCAAGGACCTCGCGACACGCGAGAAAGAATTTTTTCCACTGGTCATTGCGCATGATGTCTAACGTAATGTATAGAGCAAGATCTGCTCGATAAACTGGCCCGTGCTCGATATTCTGGGTCTGCCAAATGTGCACAAGTCGTTGTTTTTAAAAGAATATTCCATCTTTGCCGCTACTCCTCAGCCAGATAAATAAGCGCCAAACCCCGCAGCCGGAGTTTAGGCGCTGCAGAGCGCGCCGCGCATCTCCCATTTGGACGGCCCTTTTTGCCGACCGCAAAACCCCTAGATCGCCATGGCAAAAACCTTGAACCTTGATCTGCGTCATTGATTTCCTATAATTTCAGTAATTCCTGAAAATTCAAGAAAATCAAGCCATGAACCTCGCCCCCCTGACCCAGCGTTTTGTTCTGCACTTCGGGGAAATGGGCAGCCGCTGGGGCATCAATCGGACGGTGGGGCAGATCTATGCGCTGCTTTATGTCTCACCGCGCGCGCTTAATGCCGACGACATTGGCGAGGCGCTGGCGTTTTCGCGGTCCAACGTCAGCATGGGTCTGAAGGAGTTGCAGTCGTGGAATCTGGTGCGGCTGCAGCACTTGCCGAACGACAGGCGCGAGTACTTTCAGGCACCCGAAGATGTGTGGGCCATTTTCCGCACGCTGGCCGAAGAGCGCCGCAAGCGCGAGATCGATCCCACGCTGTCCATGCTGCGCGACGCGCTGATGGAGCAGCCCGCCAGCCAGGACGACATTCACGCCCAGGCGCGCATGAAGCAGATGCATGACCTGATTGAGCTCATGACCGGCTGGCTGGCCGATGTGCAGAAGATGGACTCGGCCACGCTGATCAAGCTGATGAAGATGGGGGCCAAGGTGCAGAAGCTGCTGGAGATCAAGGACAAGGTTACCGGCTCGGTCAAGGCGGGTTTGACAGGGCGCCCGGCAACGCCCACAGTGGCTGGGCAGCCCGCCGACACGCTTGACGACAACAGGAGCTGACGATGGATGGTTTTGACGCATTCCTGCTGGCACGCATTCAGTTCGCGGCCAACATCACCTTTCACATCCTGTTCCCGACCATCAGTATTTCGCTGGGCTGGGTGCTGCTGTTCTTCAAGTTGCGGTTCGTTAAAACCAAAGAGCAGCACTGGATGGACGCCTACCAGTTCTGGGTGAAAATTTTTGCGCTGACCTTTGCGCTCGGCGTGGTCAGCGGCATCACCATGAGTTTTCAGTTCGGCACCAATTGGCCGGGCTACATGGAGAAAGTCGGCAACATTGCCGGGCCGCTGCTGGCCTATGAGGTGCTGACGGCCTTCTTCCTGGAGGCCACCATGCTCGGCGTGATGCTGTTTGCGCGTGAACGCGTGAGCGAAACCATGCACACCGCGGCCACACTGCTGGTAGCGGGCGGCACCACGCTCTCTGCCTTCTGGATCCTGGCGCTCAATTCGTGGATGCAGACGCCCGCGGGCTTTGAAATGATCAACGGCCAGGCGCATGTGACAAGCTGGTTCGAAGTAATTTTCAATCCTTCATTTCCCTACCGCCTGGTGCACATGCTGCTGGCCTCGGGCCTGACGGTGGCCTTCCTGGTGGCGGGTATTTCCGCCTACCGCTGGCTGCGCGACGACAAGACCCCCGAAGTGATTGCCAGCCTGAAGACCGGCATCTACATGGCCGCCATGCTGATTCCGCTGCAGATCATTGCGGGTGATCTGCATGGTCTCAACACCATGGAACACCAGCCGGCCAAGCTGGCAGCGATGGAAGGCATCTGGAAGACGGAGAAGGGCGTGCCCGCCGTGCTGTTTGCCCTGCCGGACGAGAAGGCCAAAACAAACCACTACGAAATCGCGATTCCCAAACTCGCGTCGCTGTACCTGACCCATTCGCTGGACGGCGAGGTCAAAGGCCTGGACCAGTTTGAAGGTAAACATCCGTCCGTGGCGCCAGTGTTCTGGGCCTTTCGCATCATGGTGGGTGTAGGCGTGCTGATGTTGCTGGTCAGCTGGGCCAGCGTGCTACAACTTTCACCATGGAAGAAGGGCACGGCACGCGAACTGACGGTGTGGCATGCGCGCCTGTTGGTGGCCATGACTTTTGCCGGATGGATTGCCCTCGTGGCCGGCTGGTACGTGACCGAGATTGGCCGCCAACCCTGGCTGGTGACGGGCGTGCTGACATCTGCAGAGGCGGCTTCCAAGGTGCCGGCGCCGCGCATTGCACTCACCTTGAGCATGTATTTGGCGATGTATGCGGTGCTGCTGACGTCTTACATCTCGGTGGTGTTCTACCTGGCGCGCCACAAAAAGCATGCGGGAAAACCGGTCGGGGACGACAACACGGCCGGCGAGATCGAGAAAGCACTCAACGTGGTGAATTACCCCGAGAAGGAAGGAGCTCCCAATGCTTGATCTTGCCCCCGACCTTACGCAAGCCGCAGGATGGATGCCCATCGTCTTTCTGGCGGTGATGGGCCTGGCCATGCTGGCCTATGTGATCCTCGATGGTTACGACCTCGGGGTTGGTGTGCTGATGCGCCGCGCCAGCGACGACGACAAGGACACCATGATTGCCAGCATTGGCCCCTTCTGGGACGCGAATGAAACCTGGCTGGTGCTGGGCGTGGGCATCCTGCTGACGGTGTTTCCGCTGGCGCACGGCGTGATCCTGGGTGCGCTGTACCTGCCGGTTGCTTTCATGCTGATCGGGTTGACGCTGCGCGGCGTGGCTTTCGACTTTCGTGTGAAGGCGCGCACGGCGCACAAGCCGCTGTGGAACCGCATGTTCTACACAGGCTCGCTGCTGGCCAGCTGGAGCCAGGGCTACATGCTGGGCTCCCTGATTACCGGGTTTGCGACCAGCTGGTGGACGCTGGTGTTCAATGCCGTGATCGGGCTCGCCCTGGTGGCGGCGTATTGCCTGCTGGGTGCGGGCTGGCTGATCATCAAGTCGGAAGGCGCGCTGCAGCTGCAGGCGGTGCGGTGGGCGCGCTCCAGTCTGTTGTTTACCGTGGCTGGCGTTGCGGCCATCTCAGTGGCCACGCCACTGGTCAGCCAGCAGATTTTCGATAAGTGGTTTTCCTTTCCCAACATCGTGCTCCTGCTGCCGATTCCGGCGGCAACGGCGGTGCTGTTCGCGGTGATCTACCGCAGCCTGCAGCGCCTGCCAGTGCGCCTGGCCCAGGGCAATGAATACGGCGCCTGGGTGCCTTTTGGCGCGACCGTGGGGGTATTTTTGCTGGCTTTCTACGGCCTGGCCTACAGCCTGTTTCCCTGGCTGGTCATTGACCGGATCACGATCTGGCAGGCGGCTACCGCGCCCGAGGCCATGGGTGTCATTCTGGTGGGGGCGCTGGTGGTGCTGCCCATGATTGTGGGCTACACCGTGTTTGCCTACAGGGTGTTCTGGGGAAAGAGCACCGCGCTCAAGTATTAGGGCGCGGGGAACGTTTGAACGATAGAATCCACGGCACAACATCCCCACCCCATGAGAGCGCAGAGCAAATACAACGCATCACTCCTGTCGGCAGTTCCGCTGACAGATGAGCAGCGACAGGCCGCTGAAGAGAAGTTCCTGCGAACCCTGGAACGCACCTTGGGCAGCGCTTCGGCCGTTCGGGGGGCTTACTGCGAGTGGCTGGCGGCATGCTCACTGCGCGCGGAGAACCCTCTTGAGGCGAGTGCTCCCGAAGAACTGCAAGCCATTGCGCGCTGGGAAAAAGCCGCAGACGCTGCCACGCGCCATGTGCTTGGCCTGATGAAGATTCCCGAGACCGGGGCTTTCTTCGAACTTCACGTCTGGAATTCCAGAACCCACTGAGCACGCCCGAAGGGCAGGCAGACGCGGCGAGCGTGGGGACTACCTCTCGTCGTAGCTGATTCGTACGTTGTCACTCAGCGGCCGCGCTTGGCAGCTCAACACAAAGCCCTTCTTCACTTCCCAGTCTTCCAGGGTGAAGTTTTTCTCCATTGCAACCTCGCCTTCCAGCACCTTGGCGCGGCAGGTGCAGCAGACACCGCCCTTGCAGCTGTAGGGCAAGTCCAGCCCGGCCGCCAGCGCCACGTCGAGTACGCGTTCGTGTGCAAACATGCGCAATTCGTGCGCCTTGCCGTCAAGCTGTACCGACAGGCGTATGGCGCCAGCTTGCAAGCTATTCTGGCCATTGGCCCTTGTGCTGCCTGCGTCAATAGCTCTTGATTTGATAGCGAATGCAGGTTGCCCGGCAGTCGTGAAACGTTCGGCATGGATGCGCTCCCTCGGCACGCCGGCTGCCAGCAGGGTCTGCTCGCAGCTTTCGATCATGGCTTCCGGGCCGCAGACAAAAGTCTCGTCGATGCTGGCCGGCGGAATCAGCGTCGCCAGCAGTTCGCTGACCTTGGCGCCGTCGAGGCGGCCATTGAACAGAGCGACTTCCTGCGACTGGCGCGAGAGCAGATGAATCAGCGTGAGGCGTGCGGGATAGCGGTCTTTCAGATCCTGCAGCGCTTCGTTGAACAAAATGCTGCTCGTGCGCTGGTTGCAATACACCAGCGTGAAGGTGGAGTCCGGCCCACCCGCCAGCGTGCTGGCAATGATGGACAGCAGGGGCGTGATGCCCGAGCCGGCGGCCCAGCCGACGCGATGCACGCCGCCCGTCAGGCGCGGCGTGAAACGGCCCTCCGGCGGCATCACCTCCAGCGTGTCGCCGGCTTGCAGCTGCGTGGCCCAGTTGGAAAAAACGCCGCCTTCGACCGGCTTGATGCCGACCTCGATGTCATGTTCTGCCACCAGACGTTGCGTGCTGCTGCAGATCGAATAACTGCGGCGCACCTGCTCGCCATCAATCGTCGCCTTGAGCGTGAGGAACTGGCCGGGCGTGAAGCCATAGATCTCGCGCAAGTCGGGCGGAATGGCAAAGCTGATGGCCACGGCGCCGGCGGCTTCAGGCGTGACGCGCTTGATGATGAGCGGGTGGAAGTGGGGAACGGACATGCGGGAACCTGGTCAGTAAGGCTTGAAGTAATCGAAGGGTTCCAGGCAGTCCAGGCACCTGTACAGCGCCTTGCAGGCGGTGGCGCCAAAGTGCGAGGTTTCGGTGGTGTTGACCGAACCGCATTGCGGGCAGGCCACCGCATCCGCGGCCTGGCGTCTGGATGCGAAGCGGATGACCTTGTCGCTACCCGGCGTGGTGGTGTGTGGCGGCGCAATGCCATAGCTGCGCAGCTTGGCCTTGGCGGTCGCGGTCATCCAGTCGGTGGTCCAGGCCGGGGCCAACTGGGTGGTGATGCGCGCGTTGAGCTGGTGCTGCGCCAGCGCCGCGCGAATGTCGTCCTCGATCTGGCTCATGGCCGGGCAGCCGCTGTAGGTCGGTGTGATGATGACTTCCACACCATCGCTGACGTGGCGCACGTCGCGCAGAATGCCCAGCTCGCGGATGGACACCACCGGGATCTCGGGGTCGGGCACGGCTTCGAGCACGTCCCAGACATGCTGCAGGGTGTTCATCACCAGCGAGCGTCCGGGTGGGCGCGCGCCAGGCTTTGCATCTCGGCCAGCAACGGCGCCAGGTGTTCGCTGTGCTGGCCGTTCTTGCCTTGCGGCAACCCGGCACGAAGCGCAGGACGCTGCAGGCCGGCTTCCTGCAACGCGTCGTTGACGAGATCGTCCCAGCTGCTTTTCAGCGCAGCAGCATCAATGGCCCGGTCTTCCTGATCTGCTACTGTCTCGATAGCTGATGGCGCCCAGTACTCCTGGGTGTAAGGCAATAAATGCTTCAAGACGGCCTGTGTGCGGGCGTGCGATTCGGTGGTGCCATCGCCAAGACGAACCAGCCAGTCGCGCGAGTGGCGAAAGTGGTAACGCACTTCCTTGAA
Organism: Polaromonas sp. A23; assembly: GCF_002001015.1. Lineage (GTDB taxonomy): Bacteria > Pseudomonadota > Gammaproteobacteria > Burkholderiales > Burkholderiaceae_C > Polaromonas. Next base: position 241,219 of record NZ_MUNO01000017.1, read on the forward strand.
CGACTTGCCGGCAATGGCGGCCAGCTGCGCGTCCTTCGATTTCTGCAAGGCCTCCCACAGTAGCAACATCAGCGCGCTGTAAAGGAAATTGCGGACGATGGTCACCGCGTAGTCGCGCTCCGAAGCGTCGGACGCATGCGGCAGCTCGAGCAGTGTGTAGTTGCGGAACTCGTCAGGGCCGCGGAAGTAGGCGAGCGAATCCTCCGTTGCGCCATCGGCGGCCACCGTGGCTGCGTGCTGGTACAACATGCGCGCCTGGCCGATCAGGTCCAGGCTCATGTTGGCCAGCGCGATGTCTTCCTCGAGCACCGGGCCGTTACCGCACCATTCGGCGTTGCGCTGGCCGAGCACCAGCGCGTTGTCGGCCAGGTGCAGCAGGTAGTCCAGCGGGGCTGTCCTGACGGGAGCTTCGACGGTTTTCACATGTGGCCCACTTCGTCGGGGATTTCATAAAACGTTGGGTGCCGGTAAATCTTGTCGGCCATGGGTTCAAAAAAAGCGGCCTTGTCGTCCGGTTCGCTGGCGGTGATGATGTTCGACGGCACCACCCAGATGCTCACACCTTCCTGGCGCCGGGTGTAGACGTCGCGCGCCATCTGCAACGCCTGCTGTGCATCGGCAGCATGCAGGCTGCCGCAGTGTTTGTGCTCCAGGCCTTGTTTGGAACGGACAAACACTTCCCACAAAGGCCAGTCGTTGTGTGAATTGCTCATGCAGCCTCCTTCATCTGGCGGGCTTGCTGTTTCGCTGCATAAGCTTGCGCGGCATCACGCACCCACTGGCCGTCTTCATGTGCTTTCACGCGGTTGGTCAGGCGTTCCTTGTTGCAAGGTCCGTTGCCGCCCACCACGGCCCAGAAATCGTCCCAGTCAATCGCGCCGTAGTCGTGCTGCTGGCGCGCTTCGTTCCATTTCAGATCGGGGTCGGGCAGGGTCACGCCCAGCACCGCCGCCTGCGGCACGGTGGCGTCGACAAACTTCTGTCGCAAGTCGTCGTTCGAAATGCGCTTGATGCCCCAGCGCATGCCTTGCGCGCCGTTGGTACTGTCGGCGTCGGGCGGGCCGAACATGGCCAGCACCGGCCACCACCAGCGGTTCACCGCGTCCTGCACCATGGCGCGCTGTTCGGGCGTGCCCTGCATCTGCACCATCAGGCTTTCAAAGCCCTGGCGCTGGTGAAAACTTTCTTCCTTGCAGATGCGGATCATGGCGCGTGCATACGGCCCGTACGAGCAGCGGCAGATCGGCACCTGGTTCATGATGGCTGCGCCGTCGACCAGCCAGCCGATCACCCCGACGTCCGCCCACTGCAGCGTTGGGTAGTTGAAGATGGAGCTGTACTTGGCCTTACCGGTGTGCAGGGCGTCGAGCAATGCGTCGCGTCCCACGCCCAGGGTTTCGGCAGCGGAATACAGGTAGAGGCCATGGCCGCCTTCGTCCTGCACCTTGGCCAGCAGGATGGCCTTGCGCTTGAGCGAGGGCGCGCGCGAGATCCAGTTGCCTTCGGGTTGCATGCCGATGATTTCGCTGTGCGCGTGCTGGCTGATCTGGCGTATCAACGTGCGGCGGTAGGCCTCGGGCATCCAGTCCTGCGGTTCGATCTTCTGATCGGCGTCGATTTTTTCGTCGAAACGGGTTTGCAGCGCGTCTGGATTTGCCACCGGCGCAAGGACAGGCGCCGACGAATCGGGAAGGTCGAGTGATTGTGTGTACATGCGTTGTCTCCTGGTCACCTGGCTTGCAGGGTCAGCAATCCATCGCAGTATAGCGAATTAACCGACCGATCGGTCGGTTAATTGTTGACTTCGCCGTGTGGGGGTCAGGCCGCCTGGTTCAGGTCGGCCAGAAGGGCTTGCGCCGACGCGTAACGAGCGTCGGGATTTTTAGCCATCAGCCGGTTGATGATGGGTTGCAGGTCGGCATGGACAACGGGCAGGGCCGGGGTGTCCGCATGCAGGTGTTTGGCCAGCAACAATTCGAGCGACTCGGCCATGAAAGGGCGACGGCCGTCCAGCATCTCGAACAGCATGACGCCCAGGCTGTACAGATCGGAGCGAACTGTTACCGCCTTGCCGATGACCTGTTCAGGGCTCATGTAGAAAGGCGTGCCGACCACGTCGCCATGGCGGGTCTGGGTGAAGCCCAGGCTTTCGGCCTGCAGCATGGACTTGGCGATACCGAAGTCGGCCAGCGCGACCGATCCGTCGCTGCGCAGCATGACGTTTTCGGGCTTGATGTCGCGGTGCACGATGCCGTGGCTGTGAATGGCTGCGAGCGCCTGCGCCAGCTGCCGCCCTATCTCCAGCGCGCGAACACGCGTCATGCCGGGGCCGAAGAGCGTGCGCAGGTCACCGCGCTCGAAATACTCCATGGCGATGTAGGCGTGTTCGTCGCTGAAACCCTGGTCATGGATGCGGATCACGTGCGGATGATTAATCTTGCTCAGAAGCGCATATTCCTGGATGAAGCGCACCAGGTGTTCCGAGGCCTCCTTGCCGCGCGAATCAAGAACTTTGAGCACGATGGGCAAGCCATCGGTTTCGCGCTCCGCCAGGTAGACCTCGGTCATCCCGCCCGAGCCGATTTTCCGGGTCACCCGGTAACCCTTAAGCCGCACCGGCTCGTTGCCGGGCTCAAAGCGCTGCTCTTTCAAGGTGGCCAGCTTGGACTGCAATGCTTCCTTGACGGCCCGGGCCGTGATGTCGGAGTTGGTGCGCACTGCAGCACTGATCTCGCTGGCCCGCTCGGTCAGGCTGGCCATGCCGTGAATCTTGTCGTCGATGCCGGTCACCATGCCGGTAATTTCAAGGACGTCGAGCGTCAGGTTCTTGCCGGGAACGGCCAGTGTGTCCCGCGTTCCAACTTCGATGCCGTCGCCTGCCGCTTCCATCACCGCGCGGCTGGCCAGCACCGTCCAGCCGCGTTCGCGTGTGGCCACTTCCAGGCGCGCCGCCAGGCTGACCGTATCTCCCACCGGCATCAGGTCGGGGCTGCCCGGTGGGCCCATGCGGCACAGCGTGACTTCCCCGCTGTGCAGCCCGATGCCAATGGCAAAAGGCGGCAGGCCGCGCGCGGCAAAACGCTGCGCCAGCCAGTCGCGGAACTCATGCGCTGCCAGCGCCATTGCCAGGGCCGCAGAGATGGCGCGGCGTTGCGCGGGCAGTGGCGAGCCGCTGAGGGTGTTGGCAAACACGGCCATCAGGCCGTCGCCGACGAACTTGAGGTGCCGGCCACTGTTCTTGAGCACGGGCTGGCAGCTGCGTTCGAAGTACTCGGTGAGCAACTGCGAGACCTCGTTGGCTTCGAGCTTTTCGGCCAGCGAAGTGAAGTTGCGAATGGAAGACACCAGCACCGTGGCGTTGATGACGTGCGCGTCGTCGCTGTCAGGCGGCGCTTCCACCGCAAACGCTTCGGGTTGCCGGCCACCGATGTCGCTGCCGAAAGCGGTGCGCAGACGTGTTTCCAGTGCGGCAAGGCCGGAGGCCATGCGTGCATCAACCAGGTTCTTTTTGCGCAGCTGCGCATTCACCGCCTCGAGCAGCTCGGTGCGTGTGAAGGGTTTGGACAGGTAATCGTCGGCGCCGGCCGTCATGCCGCGGCGCATGCTGTTGCGGTCGTCCAGCGCGGTCAACAGCATGAAGGGGGTGGTGGCCAGTGCCGCATCGGCGCGGATGGCTGCGAGCAACGCGAAGCCGTCCATGTCGGGCATGTTCACGTCCGAGATGATGAGGTCCGGCGCGCGCGCCCTGGCGTGGGCCAAGCCGCTGCGGCCATCGGCGGCCGACACGGCCTCAAAACCTTCGAGCGTCAGCAGACGGGAGATGTTGCTCCGGATCGCGTCGTCGTCTTCAACAATCAGGATCACATGCATGGTCAGGCTCGTGTCTGCCGGGTTGTTTTTTAGCCGCCGTGATCCAGCGTGAACCCGGCATTGCGGTCTTGCCCCAGGCGCGCCACCATTTGCGGCAGCGCGGCTTGCAGTTCGGCCTTGAGCGTGTGCGGCGGATTGATCACGAACATGCCGCTGGCCGGCAGTCCGGGGCGCTTGACGTCACCGGTCTCGTCGGTGGTGAGCTTGCTGGACTTGACGGTCAGGGTGGCATGGAGCCAGCTGCGGCCGGCCTTGGTTGCCAGGGTTTTGAGCTTGCGTGGCAAATCATGCGCTTCGGGGCGCGGAATGATGGGGTACCAGACCACGTAGGTGCCTGTGGCAAAACGCTTGACGGCGTCGGCCATGCAGACCGCCACCCTGGCGTAGTCGGTCTTGATCTCGTAGCTCGGGTCGCACAGCACCATGGCGCGGCGAGCCGGCGGCGGCAGAAAGGTTTTCAGCACCTCGAAGCCATCCTCGCGTGCAACGCTGACCTGGCGCCCCACACCCAGCTGGGCAATGTTGCCGGTCAGGGACTTGAAATCGGTGGGGTGCAGCTCAAACAGCTTGAGTTTGTCGCGGCCGCTGAGAAATTGCTGCTCAATGAAGGGCGAGCCGGGGTAAATCTTCAGGTGCGCCGGATCGCCGCTCTGGGCCAGCTGCGGGTTCAGGCTGCACAGGAGGTCCACATAGTCCTGCAGGACGGGGGCGAGGGCCTCCACGGGAGGTGTTTTGGCGGTGGCCCCGGCCTTCTTTGTTGCTATTGTTTTTGTAGCTGTTGACGCAGATGCAACAAGGGTAGAGGCTGCTTTTGTTACATTAAAAAGGCGAAAAACGCCCTCCTGGGCCTCGCCGCTGGTTTCGGTGTAGTCGCCGTCCAGGCGGTACAGCCCGGCGCCGGCGTGCGTGTCGATCACGGTCAGCGCCGTGTCTTTCTGGGTTAAATACTTCATCAACGCGATCAGCGTGGTGTGCTTGAGCACATCGGCATGGTTGCCGGCATGGAAGGCGTGGCGATAACTGAACATGGCGCTATGTTAACGGCCGCCGTCTTCTCCGCGCGCCGCCGCGCTTGCAATTGGCAACACAATCCTGACAGGCGCGTCGTTTTGCGTGCCAAGTTGCCTTGACGCAAGCCTGACGGCCATGCCTAATTGCGGTCCAACGATTTTTGCTGTCCATGACCGTTTCCCCCAGTCCAACCCCTGTTTCCCTGATCACCCATGTTGATGCCCTGCCGGCGGGAACACGCCTGGCCGAGTTCGAACTGCTGGGTTTGCTGGGGGTCGGTGGTTTTGGCATGGTCTACCAGGCGTTTGACCACTCGCTGCAGCGGCCGGTGGCCATCAAGGAGTTCATGCCTTCGGCGCTTGCCTGCCGGGGTGCGGACGGCGCAGTGACGGTTCGCGATCCTGCAGACCAGGCGGCCTTTCATGCCGGACTGCAGTCTTTTGTGACCGAGGCGCGCTTGCTGGCACAGTTTGACCATCCCTCCCTGGTGAAGGTTTTCCGCTATTGGGAAGAACACCAGACAGCCTACATGGTGATGCCGTTTTACCGCGGCATCACGTTGCAGGCGGCGCGCATGCAGATGCGAAGTCCTCCTACCGAAGCCTGGCTGCGCAAGGTGCTGTGGGGGGTGCTTGGCGCGCTCAAGACCCTGCACCAGGGTCGCGCTGTGCACAGGGATGTCTCGCCGGACAACATCTTCCTGCAGGATTTTGGCCCTCCGGTGTTGCTGGACCTGGGCGCTGCGCGGCACGTCATGGGCGGCAAGACCCAGGACCTGACCGATGCCTTCAAATTGAGCTACGCGCCGCTGGAGCAGCACGCCGGTGCGCCGGACATGCGGCAGGGCCCTTGGACCGATCTGTACGCACTTGCCGCCGTGGTGCATGGTTTGCTTTGCAACAAGCCGCCATTGCCGGCCACTTTCCGGGCCGTGCGTGACCGTCTGCCGTCGTTCTCGCGCGTCGCTCGCACGGTGCAGGAGCAGTTCGGCCTGGGTTATTCCCCGGCATTCGTTCAGGCCATGGGCCAGGCGCTGGCGATTGATGCCAGGGACCGTCCCCAAACCGTGGCGGCCATGGTGCAGGCCATGGCGCTGGAGACCCCCAATGGCATGTCGAGGTTCGATTGGCGTGCCGAACTCGGCCCCATCTGGGCGCCACCCGGTGTGTCTGTGTCGGGGCCTTTGCCCATGGAGCCATCTGTGCCCGGTCAGCAACACATGGTTCCGGCACGCAATGACGGCCCGACGCAACCCTTGTCGGTCCCTCGGAGGAAGGTCGCCACTGTCCATCGTCAACCTGCTCCGCCCGTGCCGGTGGCGGAGGTGGCGGCCGAGGTTGCCGCACCGTCACCAACTCCTCCTGCTCCTGTTGTCACCCGGTCTGGCCGATCCTGGCGCCTGGGCGCCGGGGTACTGGCTGTTGCGGCCGTCGCCCTCGTGTTGGGTCTGATGCTTGGGCGGGGCAGCCGCTCTCCCGACGGCAGGCTTGCGGCGCAGGTGGTTCCTTCCGCCGCAGAGGGCCAGCCAGCAAGCCAGGCAGTGCCCGCTAATGCTCCGCAGCCCGTGCTTGCTGTTGCCTCCGTGGCCGCGCCCGCGGTCGCTGTGCCGGAGGTGCCAGCTGCTTCCGTCGTTCAGCCACTTCCGTCCTCGTCACCCAACCCGGTGACACCGGCCCGGCGGGTGACAACGAAGAAAAATGCCCCGGCGGAGGTGGTTAATCCGCCGCCGGTGGTGCCGGTGGCCACGACAGCCGTGCCGGAACGCGTGAAAGCGCCACAACGAGCCGCGCCGGGGGATCCGGTGGCTCTGTGCGCCGACAGTAACTTCATGACCCGACCGATGTGCATCTTCCGCCAATGCCAGAAACCAGAGATGGCCACGCTTGCAGTGTGCGTAGAAAACAACGCCCGCCTGCAAAATAGCCGCCGTTCTGAAGGCTTGTAGCCAAAAAAAAGCCGGAAAGAGGCGGAAACAACCGTTGGAACAGCGGTTTGGGCGTCGTTGCTGCCCCAAATACCCCTTAGAGCTCCCGATTTTGTATAATCGTGGGCTTCGCAGCGATTGGCTGGCCCCGCGGCGAAGCTTGAACCCCACCTAAGAGGTTTCCATCAGAGAAACACCGACCGTGGAAAAGGGCTGCTCAAACCAACTTTTAAAAGTAAACCATGACAACTTTCAGCGCAAAACCCGCTGACGTGGTGCATGAGTGGTTTGTGATTGACGCGACCGACAAGGTCCTCGGACGAGTAGCCAGCGAAGTTGCTCTCCGTTTGCGCGGCAAACACAAGGCCATTTATACGCCCCACGTCGATACAGGTGACTTCATCGTCATCATCAACGCAGCCCAGCTTCGTGTCACCGGCGCCAAGTCGACTGACAAGATCTATTACCGCCACTCGGGTTACCCCGGCGGTATCTCGGCCACGAATTTCCGCGACATGCAAACCAAGTTCCCGGGCCGTGCCCTGGAAAAAGCCGTCAAGGGCATGCTGCCCAAGGGCCCGCTCGGTTACGCCATGATCAAAAAACTCAAGGTGTACGGTGGTGCAGAGCATCCGCATACCGCCCAACAGCCTAAAGTGCTGGAAATTTAAGGAGCCTTGAGATGATTGGTGAATGGAACAATGGCACCGGCCGTCGCAAATCAAGCGTCGCCCGCGTGTTTATCAAAAAAGGCACTGGCAAGATCACGGTCAACGACCGCGACATCCAGACCTTCTTCGGTCGTGAAACCTCGATCATGATCTGCAAGCAGCCCCTGTATCTGACCAACCATGCCGAAACCTTCGACATCATGGTCAACGTACACGGCGGCGGCGAGTCCGGTCAGGCCGGTGCAGTGCGCCACGGCATCACCCGCGCGCTGATCGACTATGACGCCACCCTCAAGCCGGTGCTGAGCCAGGCCGGGTTTGTCACGCGCGATGCACGTGAAGTCGAACGTAAAAAGGTCGGTTTCCGTTCGGCACGCCGCCGCAAGCAGTTCAGCAAGCGCTAATCCGCTTTTGCTGTTCCCGAAAAGCCGCCTGGTTTATTCCTGGCGGCTTTTTTCATGGCCGCGCCGGATTTGCCGTGGGAGTTGGAGATGCAAATCCTTACCGCTGCTTTCCATGACGTGCCGACGTAGGGAGCGTCTGAGTGCACAATGCACTCCCCCAGTCAAAAAATGCAGGGCCGTTTTTGAAATTTCGCCTGTTTCGCCGCCGCCTGACCATCAGTTCGCCGCGCGTGGCCATCCGCACTTCCTTGCCGTGGCCACTGCGTTGGGCGCTGGGCGCGATGATGCTCGGTTTTTCGGCGGCTATCGCGTTGTGGACTTTCGAGCTGGGCGTCAGTATTGCGGGCCTCGACAAAGATGCGAAGCTCGAACTGGGTAAATTGCGGGAAGAAGTTTCGGCGCTGCGCGCGGAGCGCGACAAATCGCAATCGGTGGCCAATATTTCGGGCAGCCTATTGACGGCAGAAAAAGCCGCGCAGGAGAAGATGATGGGCCAGATCAGGCAGCTGGAGTCGGAAAACCGGTTGCTGCGTGATGACCTTGGCTTTTTCGAGAAGCTTCTGCCGGCTGGCGGGGCAGAGAGCGCGGCCATTCGGGGCCTGCAGGCCGAGATGCTTTCCGGAATGCAACTCAAGTGGCAGGTACTCGTGATTCAGCCTGTCAGGGACGCGCCGGTTTTTAACGGAAAGCTGGAATTGACGGTAAATGGAACCTTGGCCGGAAAGCCATGGACAGTTGGCCTGCCGGGGGGCGCACAAACTTTACAGTTCAAACAGTACCGTCGCGTGGATGGTGTCCTCGACTTGCCCCCCCAAGCCGTGGTACAAACTGTTACAGCCAAGCTGATTGAGGGAACTGTGGTTCGTTCCGTGCAGATCACTAAGTTGTAATCTTTATCACAGGAATTCCCCATGTTTGGAAAAAAAGCGCAACCCCCCATCAAAAGCCTGATTGCTCAAGGCAGCTGTATTGAAGGCAACCTTAAATTCACCGACGGTTTGCGTATCGATGGTGAAGTGATTGGTGATATCCGCGCCAATGAAGGCAGCCCCAGCATTCTGGTGATCAGCGAGTCGGCCTGTGTCACGGGCCACATCTATGCCGATCACGTCATCATCAATGGCCGTGTCATGGGGCCGGTCCATGCTGCGGAACTCCTGGAGCTGCAGCCCAAAGCCAAGATCCAGGGCGATGTGGCCTACAAGGCGCTTGAAATGCATCAAGGCGCCGTCATCTTTGGACAGTTGCGACCTACCAATCATGAGGTCAGCGACAAACCCCTCCTCACGCTGGCTGCCAATAACGGCTAAAGCGGCTGAGGCCTTTGTGAGGTAAGTGCTCACCACTGGGTTCAAACCAGCGTGGGCCTTATGGTTGATCAAATTGCTGTACTATTAATCGAATTGAGTTGAAACGGAGTCCCCATGAGCGCTGTTGCTGAAACCATTCCCACCGAAATGCCTGCCCCTTTTGTCTTTACCGACAGTGCAGCGGCCAAGGTGGCGGACCTGATTGCCGAAGAGGGCAATCCGGACCTGAAGTTGCGCGTGTTTGTGCAGGGCGGCGGTTGCTCCGGCTTCCAGTACGGCTTCACTTTTGACGAGATCACCAACGAAGACGACACCACCATGACCAAAAATGGCGTGTCGCTGTTGATTGACGCGATGAGCTACCAGTACCTGGTTGGTGCCGAGATCGACTACAAGGACGACCTCGAAGGTGCTCAGTTTGTGATCAAAAACCCCAACGCCACCAGCACCTGCGGCTGTGGCTCAAGCTTCTCGGCTTGAGATATTGCCAGCAGGCGAAAAAAGGACCTTCGGGTCCTTTTTTATGGTCGCTGCCCAGCGGCGGAGCAGTAGGCGAGCAGGGGATCTTCATTTCAAGTCAGGGCCGCGGAACCGGCTTTGCCGGCCCGCAGGCGCAGCGGCCACCGAGGGGCTGGAGCCTGCGGCTCCAAAGCTGCCTGAGCAGTTTTGGACAGGCGACAGAGGCGAAGCGTCTCGCGAGCCGCGGCCTGCAAGGCCCCGGGAGCTACACGCAGTGAGCAACTGTGGGGGCCAAATACAACGCGCCCAGCACCCGGGGGCCACGCGCACCTGTCACTTCCACCAGGTTACCTGGTTGCCGCTGATGCCAGGCATGTGCGAGCCATGCAAACGCGGCGGCTTCTACCTGTAGGGGCGGCAGTCCATGTGCCGCCGTTGACTTGACAGGCACGCCAGGCAGGGCCAGCGCAAGCTGGCGCATCAGCTCGTCGTTCAATGCGCCGCCGCCGCACACCAGCAATTCTTCCGTGCCAGGCGCGTGGCGGAGCAGGTCGCGCGCGCAGGCCTGGGCGGTCAGTGCGGTGAGGGTGGCTTGTACATCCTGTGGCGCGCTTTGCTCAAACCCCTGGAGTTGCGTGGCCAGCCAAGCGGGGTTGAACAAGTCGCGTCCCGTGCTTTTCGGGGGCGCCTTCGCGAAATACGGGGCGTCCAGCAATTTGGACAGCAGCCCCGGGATGGGGGTGCCTGAGGCGGCCCAGCTCCCGCCGGCGTCATAGCCGGCCCCCGTATGCCGCGCGCACCAGAAATCCATCAGCGCGTTGCCGGGGCCACAGTCAAAGCCTTGTATGTTGGTTTTGTTGCTTCCGGAAAGCAGCGTGAGGTTGCTGATGCCGCCTATGTTGAGAACAGCAATATGTCGCTTGGGTCGGGCGAAAAATGCGTGATGAAACGCGGGCACCAGCGGCGCTCCCTGGCCGCCTGCCGCGAGGTCTGCTGTGCGAAAGTCGGCAACCACGGCAAGCCCCGTCAGCTCGGCCAGCAGGGCCGGATTGTTCAGTTGCAGCGTGTAGCCCGCACTCACACCACCACTGAGCGAGTCATCCCCGAACTCCTGAGGTCTATGGCGCACGGTCTGGCCATGTGCACCTACTGCACGGATCTCGCCGGGCTTGATGCCTTGGGAGCTTGCCTGCGCCAGCAGGGCATGCACTACACGGGCATAGATGCCCGCGAGTTGGTTGGCAGCGAGGGCTGCCCGGTGCAGCTCATTGGCGCCGGCGGTATTGAGGGCCAGCAATTCATCACGGAAGGCAGAGGGAAAATCGGCAGACGCGGATGCGATGACGCGTGCGGCCCCATTCTCGAAAGCAACCAGAACCCCGTCTGCACCGTCGAGCGAGGTGCCCGACATCAATCCCATGTAGTAATCAGCCATGCGACATTTTGCCGTACATGCGCAAAAGGCTAAACCGCAAGGGGACCGTGGAGGTTCTTCAACTCCGCAGGCGGCGCAAGTACGGATTGCTAGATGGAGTCCTTTGACAAGTGCAGACGAACGGACAGGTAGTGGCGACCGTAGGGCTCTTAAGTCCAGCAGGGGCAGCGGAGCGGAACCGGCTTTGCCGGGCCGCAGGCGCAGCGGCCCCGAGGGGCTGGAGCCTGCGGCTCCAAAGCTGCTTGAGCAGCTTTGGACAGGCGACAGAGGCGAAGCGTCTCGCGAGCCGCGGCCTGCAAGGCCTCGGGAGCTACACGCAGTGAGCGACCGTGGGGGTCAACTATTCAGCGCGCGTTTGCGTGATGTCTGCAGCCGCCTGAAGTTGCTGTTTGACGTTGCCGGCAAGCTGGCGGAACAGGGGTTGGGCGGTGACGGACAGTGGAATGGTTTCACTTTGCTTGGCAATGTTCATCGGGTCCTGGTGCATGCCGTTGACACGGAATTCAAAGTGCAGGTGCGGGCCGGTGGCCCAGCCGGTCGAGCCGACCGCACCGATGTGTTGACCCTGGCTCACGCTCTGGCCTCTTTGCACCCCAATGCGGCTCAGGTGCGCATAGACAGTTGTGTGGCTGTTGCGGTGTTTGATGAACACGACGTTACCAAAACCGTTTTGCACACCGGCAAATTCCACGATGCCATCGCCGACGCTGCGTACGGCTGTTCCGGTGGGTGCCGCGTAGTCAACGCCAAGGTGTGCACGCCAGGTTTGAAGAATGGGGTGGAAACGCATCTTGAAGCCGCTGCTTATGCGGGAGAACTCCATGGGTGAAGCCAGGTAGGCGCGACGCAGGCTCTGGCCGTCAAGCGTGTAGTAACCGCCTTTGGCAACTGCGCCGGCCACGGTATTGGAAGCCGGGTCACGGAACCACATGGCTTGCAGCGTTTTTCCGTTGTTCACAAACTCCGTGCTGAGCACGCGGCCGGTGCGCATGGCTTCGCCGTCGGCTTCCAGCGTTTCGTAGACCACGCTGAAGCGGTCGCCCTTGCGCAATGCACGGTGAAAATCGATGTCGCCGGAGAAAATTTCTGCAATTTGCACGGCCACGGCGTCGGGGATGCCGGCATCGTCGGTGGCGGCAAACAGCGAGGTGCGAATACTGCCGCTGGCCAGTCGCGTTGAGCTGGTGTACGGCGCGGTTTCCACACGCGAGGAAAAACTGTTGTCGGGCTTGCGTTCAACCACCAGCCGGGTGAATTTCTCTTCGTCGTCGGTGGCCCAGCGCACGGTCAACTTGAGTAGCTGGTTGCCGTCCGTAGCTTCAACCGCCACACTTTTGCCCGGACGTCCCATCAGGGTAAGGCGGCCGTTGCTATCGCTGCGCAAGAACGCCGCGGCCGCGGTGTCGTCGATATTTAGCCGCTTAAGCAGGGCATCGGCAGTGTCGGTGCTGCGGGTGGTTTCACTGCGGAACAGTTTGAACTGGAAACTGCCCAGGGCTTCGGTCTGCACTTCGGTCGGCAGGCTTTGAACGGACTCCAGAATCTGGCGAACCGGCAGGTCTGCGGCGTCTGGCGCCAGCGGCGCAACACCAAACGCGGTGACTCCGGTACCCAGCAACAGGACAGCGAGTGTGGAAGTGATTCTTTTGGGGTGGCTCCGTACGAGCTGGGTGACCGCTTGCAGTCCGTACGCGAGATTATTCTTGTACTTGATCAAAACTGGAATTCCCAAACGTTGTAGGCTTCAGGCAGCAAAAAGCAGCCTGATAGCGACTGATCATGAAAGCGTCATTGCCACTAAAAAAGTGACGGCGGCAACAACTTAGAATTGGTTTGCAATTTGTGGGCCAATCCGCGTGGGGGCCCCGCAACGGCAGAACAGCGAGTATATCTGTCAGACAACTGCCGGACATGTGAAAAACCCTTATGAATCAAGAGCTTGTTACAAAATTTCCCCTGACGGATAGCGTCAGGGAAGCCTTGGCCGTGACCTTGCGAGGTTGTGAGGAATTGCTACCGCAAGACGAATGGCTTACAAAACTGGCGCGTTCAGAGGCTACGGGCGTTCCGCTGCGCATTAAATTGGGGCTGGATCCTACCGCGCCTGACATTCATGTCGGACATACCGTGGTGCTGAACAAAATGCGTCAGCTCCAGGATCTTGGGCATACGGTGATCTTCCTGATTGGCGACTTCACCAGCCTGATCGGCGACCCGTCCGGCCGCAACACGACCCGGCCACCACTGACGCCCGAGCAGATCAAGGTCAACGCCGAGACTTACTACCGCCAGGCTTCCCTGGTGCTGGACCCGGCCCGGACCGAGATTCGCTACAACAGCGAATGGAGCGACCCGTTAGGTGCGCGCGGCATGATCGAGTTGGCCGCCAAATACACGGTGGCGCGCATGATGGAACGCAACGATTTTCACGACCGCTTCAAGGCCAATACGCCCATCAGCGTGCATGAGTTCCTCTACCCGCTGATGCAGGGCTATGACTCGGTCGCGCTGAAGAGCGACCTGGAACTCGGCGGCACGGACCAGAAATTCAACCTGCTGATGGGCCGGCACCTGCAGGCCGAATACGGCCAGGAGCCGCAGTGCATCCTGACCATGCCGCTGCTCGAAGGCCTGGACGGCATCGAAAAGATGTCCAAGAGCAAGAACAACTACATCGGTATCAGCGAAGACGCCAACACCATGTTTGCCAAGGTGTTGTCGATCTCCGACGTCCTGATGTGGAAGTGGTACACCCTGCTGAGCTTCAAGACCGAGGCCGAGATCGCCGCGTTGAAGAAAGAAGTCGAAGGCGGGCGCAATCCGAAAGATGCGAAGGTGGCGCTCGCCAAGGAGATCACGGCCCGTTTCCACTCTGCTGCCGCGGCAGACGCCGCCGAGCAGGACTTCATCAATCGCAGCAAGGGCGGTGTACCCGATGAGATTCCCGAGCTGTCGCTCTCCGGCGCACCTCTGGGCATTGCCGCACTGCTCAAAATGGCCGGGCTGGCCGCCTCTACCGGTGAAGGCAATCGCCTGATCGACGGTGGCGGCGTGCGTGTGGACTCGAACGTGGTCAGCGACAAGGCGCTGAAGCTGGGCGCAGGGACTTATGTGGTGCAGGTCGGAAAACGCAAGTTTGCGCGCGTGACGCTGAGCTGAATACGCCCGTTCCATGAGCCGTTCATGAAGCTGCCCAGCCTGCAATCGCTGACGCCGCAGCGCCTGCTGATGGCTTCGGTGGTGGTGGCGCTCGTCACCATTGTGCTGAAAACCGGGGCTTGGTACATCACCGGCTCGGTGGGCTTGCTGGCCGATGCCATGGAGTCTTTCGTCAATTTGGCCAGCGCAATTTTCGGGCTGACCATGGTTACGATTGCGCAGCGGCCTGCCGACGAAGATCATCCCTATGGGCACCACAAGGCCGAGTATTTTTCCTCCGGGTTTGAGGGGGTGCTGATCATCGCCGCGGCGCTGGCCATCATCTGGGCGGCGGGGCACAGGATCTTTGACCCGCAGCCCCTGCAGCAGGTGGGCTGGGGTCTGGTGCTGTCGGTGGCCAGCTCGGGGCTCAACGGCCTGCTCGCCTGGTTCATGTTCCGTTCCGCCAAAGCACATCGCTCGATCGCCCTTGAAGCGGACGCCAGGCACCTGGTCACCGACGTCTGGACCTCGGCGGGCGTGGTGGTCGGCATCGGCGCCGTGGCGCTGACTGGCTGGCTCTGGCTCGATGCCCTGGTGGCCATCGGTGTGGCGCTGAATATTCTCTGGGAGGGCTTTCACCTGATGTGGCGCTCGTCGCAGGGCTTGATGGACGAGGCGGTCGAGCCCGAGGTGCTGGCCGAGATCAACCAGACACTGGCCGGTTTTGCCCACGCCACCATTCGCTTTGACCACATCAGCACGCGGCGCTCCGGGCAGCGGCGCTTTGTCGATCTTCACATGCACATGCCGGGCAGCTGGTCTCTCGGCCGCGCAGCGGCGCTGCGCACCAGTGTCGAGCAGGCGCTGATGAGTGCGGTGCCGGGACTTCGCGCCACCATCCAGTTGCTGCCTTCCGATGTGGAAGCGCATTTTGATGATGAAAAGGATTTGATTTGATCAGTGTGATTCAGCGCGTGAGCCAGGCGCGTGTGGTGGTGGACGGCGAGGTGACGGGTGAGATCGGCGCCGGCCTGCTGGTGCTGCTGTGTGCAGAACGCGGTGATGCCGATGCGCAGGCCGACAGGCTGCTCGCCAAAATCCTGAAACTGCGCATTTTTGCCGACGAGGCCGGCAAGATGAACCGCAGTGTGCAGGACGCGGCGGGGGGCCTGCTCATTGTCAGCCAGTTCACTCTGGCGGCCGATGTGTCTGCCGGCAACCGGCCAAGTTTCACCGGTGCAGCAGCACCTGACGAGGGCCGGCGGCTTTACGACTACTTTGTGGCACAGGCCAGGCTGGCGCATCCGCAGGTAGAGACCGGCCAATTTGCAGCAGACATGCAGGTGCACCTGGTCAATGACGGGCCGGTGACGATTCCTCTGCGCATGGATCCGCTATTGATTTAATAGCTACTCGCGCACGCTCAATATGGGCAAACTGCCAATTTGGCACATGAAAACTCACCGATAAGGGTTTTTGACGCCCAGACCTGCCAGTATTTCAATCTCGCGCACTTCCATCGCCTGCGCATCTTGCTCGCTGGTCTCATGGTCCCAGCCCTGCGCATGCAGCGCGCCGTGCACCAGCAGGTGCGCATAGTGCGCCTGTAATGTTTTGCCGTTCTCGCGCGCTTCTTTGGCAATCACCGGCGCGCACAGCACCAGATCGGCCGTGACGATGGGCTCTCGCGTGTAGTCGAAGGTCAGGACATTGGTGGCGTAGTCTCTCTGCCGGTAGCTGCGGTTCAGCGCCTGGCCTTCTTCGGCGTCCACGATACGTACGGTGATCTCGGCGTCACAGTCCAGCGCATGGCGAATCCAGCGCGCCACGCTGTGCCGCGGCAGGGCGGCGCGGTGGCGTTTGGCGTCCTGAATGTCGCCGAACTGCAGCGACAGGGTCAGTTGTTTAAGAGCCATTTCGGCTTTTCGTCCTTGTGGGTCGTGCGACAGGCACTATCGAATCCATAGCATCGTCGATGTCCGGGGTTTTTCCCTTGTAGCCGTCATAGGCGTCCACAATGCGCGCTACCAGCGGGTGGCGCACCACGTCGGCGCTAGTCAGGCGGGTGATGGCAATGCCCTTGACGCGTTTGAGCACACGTTCAGCGTCGATCAGCCCGCTCAGCTGCGTGCGCGGCAGGTCGACCTGGCTTACATCGCCGGTGATCACGGCCTTGGCGCCAAAACCGATGCGTGTCAAAAACATCTTCATCTGCTCGGGCGTGGTGTTTTGCGCTTCGTCCAGAATCACAAACGAGTGGTTCAGCGTGCGGCCGCGCATGAACGCCAGCGGGGCAATTTCGATCTGCTGGCGCTCGAATGCTTTCTGCACGCGCTCAAAACCCATGAGCTCGTACAACGCGTCGTAGAGCGGACGCAGGTAAGGGTCCACCTTCTGGTTCAAATCGCCGGGCAGAAAGCCCAGGCGCTCGCCGGCTTCGACCGCCGGGCGCGTCAGCACGATGCGCTGCACCGCGCTCCGCTCCAGCGCATCAACCGCGCAGGCCACGGCCAGGTAGGTTTTGCCGGTACCGGCCGGGCCGATGCCGAAGGTGATGTCGTGCGTGGCGATGTTTTCCAGGTAAGCGCCCTGGTTGGTGGTGCGTGCCCGCAGGTCGGCGCGGCGGGTGGACAGCGCCATGACGCCGTCCGGCGCCACGCTCAGCGCGGTGTCGCCGGCCAGCATCAGCTGCACGGTTTCCTCGGGAATCGGGCGCTGCGCCATTTCATACAGCGCCTGCAGCACTTCCAGCGCCTGCTGGGCCTTGACCTTGGGCCCGTCGATTTTGAATTGCTCGAAGCGGTGCGCAATCGTGACCTGCAGCGCCGCCTCGATGGTGCGGATATGCGAGTCCATAGGCCCGCAAAGGTGGCCCATGCGGGTGTTGTTCGGCGGGGTGAAGGTGTAGCGGAGGATCAAAAGCGGGTTTTCCTTGAAGCAAGGCAGGCAGATGGGTGATTGTCCCCCCATATTCAAGTCGTTGGGCACACGCACGACTGCTAAGATTTGCCCATGATCGGACGAATAAGTGGCCTGCTGGCCGAAAAGAACCCCCCGGAACTGCTGGTGGACTGCAACGGCGTGGGCTACGAGGTGATGGTGCCCATGAGCACCTTCTACAACCTCCCCGGTCTTGGTGAAAAAGTCTCGTTGCTGACCCATTTTGTGGTGCGCGAAGACGCGCAGATTCTCTACGGCTTCGGCAGCGCCAGCGAACGGGCCGCCTTTCGCCAGCTGATCAAGATCTCCGGCGTCGGCCCGCGTACCGCGCTCAGCGTGCTCAGCGGCATGAGCGTCGAAGAACTCTCCCAGGCCGTGACCCAGCAGGAGGCTGGCCGAATCATCAAGGTGCCGGGCATCGGCAAGAAAACCGCCGAGCGTCTGCTGCTTGAACTCAAGGGCAAGCTGGGCGCCGACATGGGCATCACCGTCAGCGTGGCCAACGATGCGCAGTCAGACATTCTTCAGGCGCTGGTGGCGCTGGGCTACAGCGACCGCGATGCGGCACTGGCGCTCAAGGCCTTGCCTAAAGACATTGGTGTGAGTGACGGCATCAAGCTGGCATTGAAGGCACTGGCGAAATGAGCATACAAACCGACGACTTCGATATGTCGGGCGTGCCGCCAGCCAAGCGGGTCATGTCGGCCGCGCCTGCGTCGCCCAATGAAGAGGCGATAGAACGCGCTCTCCGGCCCAAGCTGTTTGACGAGTACGTCGGCCAGTCCAAGGTGCGTGAGCAGCTCGAGATTTTTATTGGCGCGGCCAAAAAACGCAGCGAGGCCATGGACCACGTGCTGCTGTTCGGCCCGCCCGGCCTGGGCAAGACCACGCTCTCCCACATCATTGCGCACGAACTCGGCGTGAACCTGCGCCAGACCTCAGGCCCGGTGCTGGAAAAGCCGAAGGACCTGGCGGCGTTGCTCACCAACCTTGAGAAAAACGATGTGCTCTTCATCGACGAGATACACCGCCTGAGCCCGGTCGTCGAGGAAATCCTCTACCCCGCGCTGGAGGACTACCAGATCGACATCATGATCGGCGAAGGCCCGGCAGCGCGCAGCATCAAGCTCGATCTGCAGCCTTTCACGCTGGTGGGCGCCACCACCCGGGCCGGTATGTTGACCAACCCGCTGCGTGACCGCTTCGGCATCGTGGCGCGGTTGGAGTTCTACAGCGCCGAAGAGCTGGCTCGCATCGTCAGGCGCAGCTCGGGCCTGCTCAACGTGCCCATGGACGAAGACGGTGGCTTTGAAATTGCACGCCGCTCGCGCGGCACGCCGCGCATTGCCAACCGCCTGCTGCGCCGCGTGCGCGACTATGCAGACGTCAAAGGCGCAGGCCACATCACCCTGGACATCGCCAACAAGGCACTGGCCATGCTGGACGTTGATCCCCAGGGCTTCGACGTGATGGACCGCAAGCTGCTGGAAGCCGTGATCCACCGCTTTGACGGCGGCCCGGTCGGCCTGGACAACATCGCTGCCAGCATTGGCGAAGAGCGCGACACGATTGAAGACGTGATCGAGCCTTATTTGATTCAGCAGGGCTATTTGCAGCGCACGCCGCGCGGCCGCATCGCCACGCTGGCCGCTTACCGGCACCTGGGGGTAACCCCGCCCAAATCGGGTTCGGAACTTTTTGAATGAGCCCGGAGTTTTGCAGCGGGCGCCTTATCCGGCCGCGTTGATGTAAATCAACAGGCCGGAGGCGACGCGGCGTCACAGTCTGGTGACGATGAAACGGCACTGGATATGGCTTGCAGTAATCATGGCGGCCATTGTGGCGGCGGTGTTGGGGTGGATGACCCTGCGCAGCCCCCAGGTTGCAGCCGTCGAAGTGCGCTATGCGCCCTTGCTCCGCACTCTGCAATTTTCTGCCCGCGTGGCGACCCTGTCACGCGTCGATGTTGGCAGCACCTTGACCGGGCGCGTCGCGCGGGTCGCAGTGGCCGAGGGCGCCCAGGTGCGCGCGGGCGAGGTGCTGGTCTCGCTTGAAACCGATGAGCTGCGCGCGACCTTGGCGCAAGCCGTGGCGGCTGAGCGCCAGGCCGAGGCCACCCTGCAAGCGGCCAGGGCCACCCTGCGGCGAGTGCAGCAACTGGTGGTTCAGGGCTTCTACAGTGCGGCGCAACTTGACGATGCGCTGCGCGCAGCAGATGTCGCGCTCGCGCAGCAGGGATCGGTGCGGGCTGCGACGGCGGCGGCCCGAGCCCGCCTGTCGCAGGCGGCCGTGCTGGCACCCACCGATGCGCGCGTGTTGACACGCGATGTCGAGCCGGGGCAGATCGTGCAGCCCGGCAAGGCCCTGATGAGCCTGGCGCTGGCCGGCCCCACGCAACTCACGGCGCAGGTGGACGAGCGCTTCCTCGACCAGTTGCAACCGGGGCAGAAGGCGGCCGTGGTGGCCGACGCTTTTGCCGACCAGCGTTTTACCGCCCGCGTGTTGTCGATTTCCCCTGCGGTGGATGCGCAGCGCGGCGCGATCGAAGTCAAGTTCGCGCTCGAGCAGCAGGCCCCCGCCTTTTTGCGGGAAGACATGACGCTTTCGGTCGAAGTCGAGACCGGCCGGCGTGAACGCGCCCTGGTGCTGCCGCTGAGCGCCCTGCGCACGCAGCCGTCGTCCGGCACGGCGACGGTGCTGGTTGCCGACGCGGGCCGCGCGCAAGAGCGCAAGCTGCGCCTGGGCCTGCGCACGCTGGACGCGGCCGAGGTGCTCGAGGGCCTGGCTGAAGGGGACGCCGTGCTGTTGGGCAGCAGCGTCCCGGCCGGCGCCCGGATTCGCGCGCGCGCCGTGGCCTGGGCGCCGGGGCAGCCGGTCGCCAGGGCCGCAGCCACATCCGAAGCGGGCTCGGCCATGACCAGCGCCGTGGGGCGCTGAAGCGTCTGCCGCCACATGACCCCCGGCTTCGGTTTTGAATGGCGCGTGGCGCTGCGTTTCCTGCGCGAAGGGCGCATGCAGACCGTGCTCATCATCGTTGGCGTGGCCGCCGGGGTGGCAGTCATCGCCTACATTTCGGCGCTGATCAGCGGCCTGCAGGGCAGCACCTTGACCAAGACGCTGGGCGCGCAGGCGCACATCAGCGTGCATGCGCCGGACGATGTGGTCACGCCCGCCTGGCCTGCCGTGCCGGGCACCAACACACTGACCGACACCCAGCCGCGCGCACAGCGCCTGCGCTCGGTTGCTAACTGGCAGGCCCTGGTGCCGCTGCTCGAAGCAATGCCGGCCATCGCCGGCGTGTCCCCCATGGTGTCGGGCGCCGGCTTGGCCCTGCGCGGCGAAGCCACCCAGGCGATTGCGTTGATGGGTGTGGACCTGGACCGCTACGACCGCGTCGTCGGGCTGCGCAGCAAGGTGATCAGCGGCACCGCGCGGCTGGCGCCGGGCGAGGCCATCGTGGGCCGTGAGCTTGCCGCCGACCTGGGCGTGCGCGCCGGTGACCGCCTGACCGTGCAGACCGGCCTGGTCAGCGACTCGGTGCGTGTCACCGCGCTGGTGGACCTGGGTATCAAGGACCTGAACCGGCGCACTGTCATCGTGCCGCTGCGCGCGGCACAAAACCTGCTGGGCCTGCCCGGCGGCGCCACCAGCCTGGACCTGACGGTGAAAGACGTCTGGTCGGCCCAGGAGTTGGCCAGTGACCTGCGACAGCAGTTTCCCTACAAAATTGAAAGCTGGCAGGAGAGCAACGCGCAGCTGGTGTCGGCCCTCAACGCCCAGTCGGTCAGCACCGCGCTGATACGCGGGGTGGTTCTGGTGGTGGTGGTGCTGGGCATTGCCAGCGTGCTGGTCGTGTCGGTCGTGCAAAAGCGCCGCGAGATCGGCATCCTGCGTGCCATGGGTGCCACGCGCGGGCAGATCCTGCGGCTTTTCCTGGTGCAGGGCGCGGTGGTGGGCGCCCTCGGTTCGGCGCTCGGCATTGCGCTGGCCGTGCTCATGATCTGGCTGTTCACGAAATTTGTGCGCGGCTCCGACGGGCTGCCGCTGTTTGTGATTGGCCTGCCGCTGGCCACGGCCGTGCAGGTGGCGCTGATCGCCACCGTGTGTGGTGTGCTGGCCGCGGTGGCGCCGGCGCGCCGTGCCGCGGCGCTGGACCCGGCGCAGGCAATACGGATGTGACCCCATGACGGCTGCCACCAATTCCCGCGCGCTGATCGACATGGGCGAGGTCCGCAAGAGCTACAACCTGGACCTGCCCAGCGAGGCCGAGGTGCTGCACGGCGTGTCGCTGCAGGTGCAGCGCGGCGAATTCATCGCGTTGATCGGCCCCTCTGGCTCCGGCAAAAGCACGCTGCTCAACATCGTTGGCCTGCTCGAGGGCATGACGACCGGCAGCTACCGGCTGCAGGGCCAGGAGGTGCACGGCCTGGACGACGCGGCACTGACCCTGCTGCGGCGCAGCGCCCTGGGCTTTGTGTTCCAGTTTCATCACCTGCTGCCTGCCTTCACGGCGCTGGAAAACGTCACACTGCCCGCGCTGATGCGGGGCGGGCGCGTCAGTGCGAAGCAACGCGAGCATGCCCGCGCGCTGCTGGCCTCGGTCGGCCTGGCCAACGCCATGAACAAGCGGCCGGGCGAGCTGTCGGGCGGCATGCAGCAGCGCGTGGCAATTGCCCGCGCCCTGGTGATGGAGCCGGCGCTGGTGCTGGCCGACGAGCCCACCGGCAACCTTGACACCGCCTCGTCCGACGAGGTGTTTGTGCAGCTGCGGCGCATGCACGTCGAGCTCGGCACCACCTTTGTGGTGGTCACCCACGATCCGCGCCTGGCCGCCCGTTGCGATCGGCTGGTCGAGCTGATCGACGGGCGCATCGCGCGCGACGAAGCCGTCGCCCCCACGCCGGCCTGAGTGGTCTTCAGGCCGGGCGGGTGGCCAGACGGGCATTGTGTACGATCAGGATCTGCGCCAGGGGCAGCGGCGAGGCAAAACGGCTGTAGCTGAGCCGCATCGAAAGCGGCTTCAGGGGCAGGCCGGAATTGTTGGCTGAAAGAAAAAATAGGGGGGAGGACATGGTTGATTCAACCGAGGCTTATTCGCGCGAGTTTCACGCCTCATGGAGGAGCTCCACCGGCAGGGTGACAGTGGTTGTCATCGTGATTGCCTTGTTGCTGTCGGCTTTTGGCCTGCTGGGCCCTCATCGTCCCCTGTCATGGCTTCTTCTGGCCGGCGCCGCTTTGATGTACTGGTTTGCGTGGATTCTGAGCCGCCAGATACTGGGCAAGAAGCCCGCGCTGCGTGTCGGGCCTCGTGGCATCAGGGCGAATGTTCTCAAGGACAGGAAACCTTCCTGGAGCGACATTGCCGACGTGCGTGAGGAGTCGGTCCAGGGGCATACGCACATCGTGCTGTCGCTGGCTCCGGGCGCTGCCGCGGCTTTGCAGGGTTCACGGCTGAGCGGCAACAAACGTGAACTCCGGATACCGCTGGGCGCGATCAGGAAGAAAGACCAAGCCGATGCTGTTCAGGCAGTTGTCGAGGGGTTTCAGCGCTATGGCGGTACCCAGGCAAAGAAGGCAGCCGAGGCATACATCGAAGAGCTTCTGGCCGAAGCGGACTTTGAGCTTCGCCTGAGCAAGATGACGCCCGTGACCTGGGCGCTGTATCTGATGGTTGCCCTGAACGTGGGTGTATGGCTTGCCAATGTCCTGTCCGGCGTCAGCGCATTCAAGCCCTTGCCGTCCGACCTGCTGCGTTGGGGTGCCAACTCTGCCGCCTCCGTGGTGGAAGACCACCAGTACTGGCGCTTGCTGAGCGCAACTTTCCTGCACGCCGGTGTGCTGCATATTGCGCTGAACATGCTGGGCCTGTGGGAAGCCGGAAAACAGCTGAACCGCCTCTACGGCAACGCCCAGTTTCTGATTATTTATTTCGCCAGTGCTCTGGTGGGCAGCGCGCTCAGCCTTCACTTTTCCGCGCAGCAGGCGGTGTCTGTGGGGGCGTCCGGTGCCGTGTTCGGTGTGCTCGGTGCCCTCTTGACGGCGATGTACCGGCATCGCGGCCGCATTCCGGGAACGATGAGCAAAAACGTCATGTCGAGCCAGCTGGTTTTTCTGGTCTACGCACTGGGCCAGGGGTTTGCGAAGGAAGGTATCGACAATGCCGCCCACGTAGGCGGCCTGTTGGCCGGCAGCCTGCTGGCCTGGTTGCTGGCTGGAAAAATGGACGAGACACAGGGCTTGCGACGACGGCAGGTGACAGTGATGGCAGGCCTGTTGATACCCGCTGCAGCTGTGGCCGGTCTGGTCCTGACGACGCCTGAGCCCAGGGTTCATCATCGCCAGTTGTTTGAGTTTCATGCCGGTATGGCCCGCATCCTGCCGGATCTACAAGCCGCGGAGAAGGCCTTGCAGGCAGACGGAAAGGCGGCGAGCACAGGCAAGCTGACGACGGCGCAGTTTGTCCAGGCAATCGAAACACGGCACCTGCCGGCCTACAGAAAAGTAGAGAGCGCGCTCGCACCGCTGGATGTTCCGCCCAACGACCGGGCGGCACCACTGGTGCAGGACATCAAGCGTGGCAACACCCTGTTGGTGGCGATGATGCAGATCGAGGTCACCCGGGCGAACAACCCGGGTCAGGTCGACCCGGTGCTTGAGGCCAAATTCAAGGCCATGGGTGATGAGCTGAAACTCATCAAAGCGCGTTCTACCGAGAGGGACCAGGCCAAAAAGCCTGGCAAGTAATGCGCATTTAGGTTCGGCGACTGGCCGCTCGCCGCGACTGATGGTTAAACCATTTGTCCGACAAGACGGACCATTCCACGCACTCCAGGCTCGCGACGAACATTGAAGCCGCTTGACTGGAACTTGGCGACCAGATAGTCAGGTGATAACCGAAGTTTTCTGTAGTGACTTACCTGCGTTTGCCAACCGTCCGGTGTGCGCTGATGAAGGATGTCATGGACCAGGACAGTCTCTGACTCGTACTCCAGAAAGCAAGTCAGTATGCGACTGTCATCGCTTCTCACCGGGATAAAGCGCCCGTTCCCAACCAGAGGCACGGAATAGTCCCGGAAAGAAACGACGAACGTGCCGCCAGGCGGTAGTTCGGTAGATGCTCTTTCAATGAGGCTCTCGACGGCCTTGAGATCAGGCAAGTGAGTGATCGTGTCGCCCATGCACAGGATCGCGGACGGCGGTTCTGAAATGTGGCGCTGAAATTCAAGCAGCTCATCGTTGACTGTTTGAATAGGTAAGCCACTGCCAATCTCTGTGAGCGTACGCAGCAGCTCCGCCGACGTATCGATAGCGATTACGCGTGCGCCTCTGCGTGCGAGAGGGATGGAATGCATGCCAAAGCCAGCGCCAAGATCGAGTACGACGGCCCCGTGAGTGAGTGGCAAGTTCAACGCTCCAATCTCAGCGGCGCCGGCCTCAAGCGCAGCGGCAGCGCCTCCCGCCATCCAAAGGTAGATGGGGGCGAGGTGCTTTGCATAGTGTTCTGTGACGGTGGTCATACGGGTAGTCCGAAAACATTTAATGAATTCACCGGCCTGCGCGGCAATCGCCTTGGAGAACTGGTGTCATGGGTGGTTCCTGGCTGGGCAATGAGTTAGACCGCTCCAGGGTCAGTGTCGATCACGTGTTGAATATTCTCGAGTGTCTGGACTTGAGTTCCTGATAGCAACTTACGCATACGATTGCCATGCGGTTGAACTCACGGAATGCTTCGGTCTTGTCATCCTCGCGCAGGAACATTTCCTCACAGTCCTCGCACCAGGCCTGAAGATCGTTCGGGTCATCGCTGTTCTCGACAAAACCAACGGGAACGACTTTGGAATCGATCATGTGACCGCAGACGACCGCAGCGATGCAGGTGTCGCCGTGTGTGTTGCAATTGATTGTCGGTGGGCTATCGTCCAACATGGCTGTGCGGTTTAACAACTATGTGGACCGGCACCATCGGTTTCAGTGTCAAACAACAAGTTAAGTAATCAGTTTGTTTTCTCACGGGAAACAGCAGCTCCCTCTGAATTTCTTTGCTGTCGCCTGATGAAAGCTTCTTGCTTTTTGATTCTTGCCACCTCGGCGTTAAATTTTACTTGCAGCCTATACAGCCAAATTGAAAACATACTGATAAAAATCCAGAAGGCGTAATGATTCCAGAAACTCCTTTTTGCCCTGCTTAATTTGTACTGAGGGTTGCCAAGCAATTGATTCGAAATACTGTCGGGCAGATTTAGATAGCGTTCGCTATCCATCATTTGAACCATGGTGCAGTCCCACGTAAATACATCTGCCCAGAAAACTCCAAAGTGCGAACATTTGTACCCTATTTTTATCGACAAGGACTGCGGTTTCCCCATGATGGAAAATTCACTTTGAAAATTTTCGACCTCAAAAAGTTCCTCTCCCCAATTGATGATTCCTAGTCCCCGTTTTGCGTAGGCATTGGTAGAAAAAACCAATATCACCAAAGACAATGCCAGTGCCAATTTTTTAGCGGTGTATCGCATGGTATGTGGTCCTTCGTGCAAATCTAAAGTGGGTATTTGGTCAACGGAAATGCCTCGGTGGCAGGCCACAAAGGATAAACCATACTTCCTGCTGCTCGGTATATCTCGTAGTGTCCATGCGGTGTTGCAGGGGAAGGCGTTCAGAGTTTTTAACGTGAAAATGACTGGATCACCAACACTCGCGGCGAAGCCACCTCTTGCCGTTGAGGGGAAGTCCATATAGAAAGGGTCAGGCACCGCGTAGGGTCTGGTGGGGATTGCATAGAGACTTGGCGCTAGGTTGAGGTGCCGTACTTTACATAGCAGAGAAGGGCAAGAACCGAACCCACAACAAGCCAGAACTCCCAGGTACGGTGTGTGAACCGTTTTCGTAGCAAACGCTTGGCAAGCTTTTCGGCCCGATCAATGGTTTCGTTGGCTTCTGCAAAAACACGCTGACCACGCTGGTGAGCATCCTCAAGTTTCTTGGCAGCTGAAAGGTACACCTCCTTCTCTGAGGGGTCGACTTCCTTTGCTGCAAGGGCGCGCATTGACTCTGCAGCTTTGGCAAAACCGTCAGGTACTTCGATCTTGGGCATTTCGTGAAGCCTAACCTTGATACATCCCACAAAACCGCGAAATAACAGGGAAACTAGCCAGACAACAGGACGCGGAGAAATCTAAGAAGATGTTTGTATTCATGACCTTAGCTGGATTGACTGCGTGTTTATACAGGCATATTGAATTTGACAAAGCCGCCGTCAGTCTTTCAACGCAAGGTGTGTCATTCTCAGCGAACTTCGGCACTTGGGCCATCCCCCAGTCATTCCATTCGCAACGGGTCATCCACGATGAATACCAAGGCTGAACATTTTGGGTTCCCTGGTATTCGCCGCCATGACTAGCAAAGCACCGCTCAGTGGTCGTACCTTCGTCAAGGGGCTCGCTCCGCCTGACTACACTGATGCAGATGAGCGCCCCTCCACAACCACCCAGCGTGCGAGACCGCCTGACTTCCTATTTCCGCAGTGGCGACGCCATGCGCAGCCGGAGCGTGAGTGATGTTGTGCTGTCTAGCACGGTCGATGTGCCCGCACCTCCTGCCAGGCTGGTGGCCGACTGGGAAAGGGAGATCTCGTTGCACCTGGAACTGGAACCCGGCGACGTCGAGGCCTTGCCTTTGGTGCGAGCGCGTGCGCGCTGGCCGGACTACCGGCACTGCGTCCAGGCGATTTCCGACTGGACACACACGCTGGGCCTGCACGATGAGCTTGCTTCTGCCGAGGTCGCCCTGATGGCCTGCCGCGGCGCGAGGTACCACCATGATGGCGCGCAGTATGGCGGCGCGGCCTTCTGCAACCTCTTCCTGGGCGAGGACAGGGGCCTGGACCTTCATTTTTCGGCAACAGATCTTCGCATTCCCCTGCGCAGGGGAACGGTGGTGGTTTTTGATACCGGTCAGCCGCATGCGGTGATCGAGCGCCGCGGCGCAGGCTTTGATGCGGCCGATTTCCCAGCCGGGCGGGATTGCAGCCTGGCGTTCCTGACCTGGGAGCTTCCCATTGAGAACGCCGCTGTCTGCCAGGCACTGGGGATCAGCTTCGACACCGATCCTTCAACCGCCCTGCTGCTGGAGGATGAGCAAGTCTGGTTGAACGGCGCACCGGCCAGCGTGTGCCCGGTGTCCGGTCGCTGGCGCTAGTAGCCCATTTTTCCCTGGAGTACCGCAATCAGATGTCCTTTGGCCTCGGCAAGCTGCGCCTTGTCGCTGTCGTGCACTTTCCTGAAAAATGCGGCGCATTCAGGCGAGCCGGCTTGTTCTGCATCCTTGATGTATTGGTCGTAGGCCATGAGGGCCTGCGCCTTGTTCTGGATCAGCGTGACCCAATCGTAGGCAAGGTTGCTGAGAGGATGGCGGTCGGTAGATTGCTCTTGCATGAAAATTCCTGTTTAAATGCAAAAGCATATGAATCCTTGACGCCGCATTTGTAGGAGCGCACCGACGATTCAATTTCCATATCGCCGCAAAAAGCCGTATCGCGGCTGCCCGGTCAGTTATCTAACAGTTGCGGGGCGGCGGGCCGCGCATTGTGCACGATCAGGACTTGCGCCAGGTAGTAGGTACTGAGCACCCAAAGTGGCGCCATGGCCAGCGACACAGCAAACCGGTTGGTGGCCAGCAGCGCATCACTGAGCATGAAGAAACCTGCGCCAACGGCCACGCTCAGCGCAGCCTTGTCGCGCAGCACGGTGGCGCGGCCTATCGCCTGCGCGGCCATGAGAGCAATCACCACCACATAGGCTGCCACGGCAAAACGCAGCACCGGGTTGAGCCCATTGAACAGGAAGGCATACATCAGCGCACCAATGCCCAGCGTGGCCGCGAGTGCCCGTCGGCTGGGAAACCATGGCTGGCCCTGTTTGAACAGGGCGATGTAAAACAGGTGTGCCACCAGGAAAGACAGCAGGCCAGGGATGAAGAAGCCGGGAAACATCAGGAAAACATCGCCGGCGAGGGAACAGGCCAGCCCCGCCAACAATAACAAATCAAATCGGCCTGCAGCCCTTATGGGGTAAGCGCGAACAGCTACAAAAACAAGAGCAAAACAAAGCGCCAGTGGCTTGAAGACACGGTGGAGTTCCACCAGCCCCAGGGCGCTGGTTGCGGTTGCCAGCGCTGCCGCTTCGATGAGCAGCACTTCGGTCAAGCTCAGGCGACCCTGCAGGGCGGCGCTCACGGCCCAGAGCCCGGTGGCCAGCACACCGAGCCAGATGGCGGACTGGGATGCAGGCATGCTCTCGGCGTGCCACAGAAAAAGCGCCACGCCCTGCAGCAACACGATGAACTGAATAGCGCCAAACCACATTGCGGTGCGGCTCAAGGGCGGGTGATAACGCTGCAGTTGTGTGATGTCAAAGGGCGGTTTGGGGAAACGCACGGCCACGTCTGCTGGGCGCCAGCCCGGCGGCTTGAACCAGACGCGCAGCTTGTCGTCCCAGTTTTTGGCATGCCAGGAGTCTTTGGCCAGCGCCCAGTACACCTCGGCGTTGGACCACAGCGGATCCCAGCTGTTGAGCGGGCTGCGGGTGCCGTACACACATTTCTCGTCTTCCTCGCGGAAGCTGCCGAAGAGCCGGTCCCAGATGATCAGGATGCCACCGTAGTTTCTGTCGACATAGGTGTCATTGACCGCGTGGTGCACCCGGTGGTTGGAAGGCGAGCAGAACCAGCGATCGAACCAGCCGAGCTTGGGCACGTGTTCGGTATGCACCCAGAACTGGTAGAGCAAGTCGATCAGCACGACCACGCCGAACACCAGCGGTGGCACGCCGGCAATCGCCATCGGCACATAGAAGATCCAGCCGAGCAGCGCGCCGCTGCTGGTCTGGCGCAGCGCAGTCGAGAGGTTGTAGTCCTGGCTCTGGTGGTGCACCACATGCGCGGCCCAGAAGATCGCGCTTTCATGGCCGGCGCGGTGCAGCCAGTAGTAGCAGAAGTCGTAGAAGACCAGAGCGATCAACCAGCCGTACCAGGTGGTCCAGAAGGCTTCGTTGGGGTAAAGCGCCACCGACGTATAAATGGCGGTGTAGATGCCAATGCGAAACAGCCGCGTGAACACCGCGCTGATCTGGCTCAGCATGCCCAGGCTGATGCTATTGATGGCATCGTTGAGGCGGTAGGTGTTGCGGCCTTTTGCGTAACCCCACGCGAATTCGATCGCAATCAGCAGAAAGAAAACGGGGGTAGCAAGGACAATGATCTGACTGGGGGTCATCCCCCGATTCTGGCCGGAATCAGGTCAAAGCACCTCTGGCATCAACCCTGATGATTTGTTCGACCTTTCCATGCGCCAAGCCGCCTCGCACCCCCAGCAGGTGGTTGTGCAGGTTGACGGTCGGATCGCAGTGGCCGGGTATCAGCCAGACGGTGTCGCCGAGGGCCGGCAGCACCGCGCCGCGCAGGATGCCGTGTTCGTCGCCCCCGTTGGCGTATTCCAGTGCCATTCCGTGCACTGCCGGCAGGCCCGAATCAATGGCGTGGCTTTTATGGCCTGCGTCCACCACCGCGTGGCTGGCGCTGACGCTGATGACCTGGCTTTTGACAAACAGCGCGTGCTCGAACTGTGGCTGGGCAGGGTCTTGTTCATTGCCCGCGTAGTCGCGGTCCATGAAGAGGTAAGAGCCCGCCTGCAGCTCGCCGTACACCCCGCTAGCGGCCTCAAGCGCGAAGGTGCCGCTGCCTGCGCCGGTGACCAGCGGCACTGCGTAACCCGCCGACTCCAGCGCGGCCTTGGTGGCCTTCACGTCTGCAATGACTTGTGCAATGGCTTGCTTCCGATCGGCCAGCGTGCGCAAGTGCTGGGCGCGGCCGTGGTAGGCCTGCAGGCCGCCGAACTGCAACTCCGGGTGGCGTGCGATTTCCGCGACCAAAGGAACAGCTGCAGCGCCGGGCGCCACGCCGCAACGGCCCTGGCCCACGTCAATTTCGATGAATACGCGCAGGCTGATGTGCTGGCCGCGCGCCGCCTCGGCCAGCCGGCGCACGCCTTCCCGGCTGTCTACGGCAATGGCCAACTCGCCGCCAAGTGCTTCCAGTTCCCTGGCCACTGCAACTACACGCTTGAGCTTGAAAGGTGACACCACCTCGTTGCTGATGTAGATGTTGCTCACGCCCACTGAGGCCAGCGCTTCGGCCTCCGAGGTCTTTTGCACACACACGCCTACCGCGCCCCGCGCCATCTGCAGTTTGGCGAGGGTGGCGCTTTTGTGCATCTTGGCGTGCGGCCTGAGTTTCATGCCATGCTGCGCTGCAAATGCAGCCATGCGGTCCAGGTTGCGTTCCATGGCGTCGAGGTCAACCACCAGCGCCGGTGTATCGATGGCCGCGGCAGTGCGGCCCAGCAGGTCAGACAGCAGATGCATCAGGTGCTCGTTTCATCCAGTGTGTCGGTGTCAAGGTGTTGGGTGTCGGCCCAGCCGACCAGCGTGAAGCCTTCAGGCGTCCAGAGCAGGCGGTTGATGGCTGCATTGCCCAGTGCCCAGGTGCGCGGTGCCTGGATGTCCAGTCGCGTTGCGGCGCGGTACAGGACATCCATCACGCCACCATGGCCGACCAGCACGATTTGCTCGCCTGCATGACGGGCAGCCAGCGCCTCTGCAGTAGCGACCACCCGTTCGCGCAACTGCAGCAGCGACTCCCCGCCCGCCGGTGCAAACCGTGGATCGCGTGTGCGCCACAACCGGGCCTGTTCTGGCAGCGCGACTTCAATTTCGGCAAAGGTTTTGCCCTGGAACTCGCCAAAATGCCGCTCGCGCAAGCCGGGTTCGGCAATGACCGCAACGCCGGTGGTGCGGCCAATGGCTTCCGCCGTGGCATACGCCCGGCCCAGATCACTGGCATAGATGGCGGTAATAGGTTCCTCGGCCAAAGCCTGCGCCACACGCTCGGCTTGCCAGCGGCCGATGTCATTGAGCCCGACATCCAGCTGACCCTGGATGCGTGTGTCCACGTTCCAGGTGGTTTCGCCGTGGCGTATCGCGAGAACGCGCGCAGCTTCGCTCACCGCACCGCCTCGGCGGGACTATCCTTCGACAAGCTCAGGACGAACGGAAAATCAGCGGACGAACTTGAGGACAGCATCTCCTTCAAGCAGGGGCCGCGGGTCCGGCTCCGCCGGCCCGCAGGCGCAGCGGCCCCCCCGGGGGGCAGCGTAGTACGCGAAGCGACAAGCGTGGGGGCCAACATCCTACCGGGGTATCTCGATATTTATCCGCCGCGTGTCGGCCGGAGGAACAGGAAAGCCGCGCAGCGCAGCTTCCAGCATGGCACCCACGACCGGGCCGCTGTCGTGCCAGGGGCCGTCGCCTACGGCGCGTGTTTCATACACCACTGCGTTGCTGCGCAGTTCCCGCATCACGATGCTGACCTCGCGCCGATAAAGCGGCGGCTCCATGCCGCCGAACGGGAAGCCAAAACCGAACCCGATGGAGCTGCCCCCGCCGCCTATGCCGCTGCCGATGAAAATATTCGGTCCGCCATACGGATAGCCCCCGTAGCCGCCGTCCCAACGTGAGCGGATCACCGGCAAGGTGCTGGCGTTGACCAGGACACTGAAGCTTGCGGCTTGCGGGTTGTACTGCAAGCCGACTTTGGCCAGCGCTGCCTGGGCCAGGCCTTCAAGCTGGGCCTGTTGTGTTTCGGTCTGCTGCTGGGACGGCAAGCGCTCAAAGCGATACGTGCTGCCCGGCGCAGGTGGCGCCGGCGCCCAGCGGGCAAAGCTGGTGACTTCGCTGTCCACCAGGCGGGTGCTGGAACAACCGCCCAGCAGCCCGAGCAGGGCTGAACCAGCAATGAGGGCTGCCAGTACTTTTTTCATAGGACCTCCAGGATGGTTGGGGCCAGAAGAATCAGGACAAACTCACCACCGACACGCCGGGCCGGGCTGGTTCAAAAAACTCTTCGGCATCAAACGCCTTGTCGCCGTCGGGGTCCGGCATGCCGGTGCTGCGTATGCCCTTGAAGTCGTGCTGGTTGTTGTCCATCAAATGCGAGGGCACTACGTTTTGCAGCGAGGTGAACATGTTCTCCAGCCGGCCGGGGAATTTCTTATCCCACTCCCGCAGCATGTTGCCGACCTGCACGCGCTGCAGGTTTTGCTGGCTGCCGCAGAGCGTGCAGGGAATGATGGGAAAGTCGCGCACCTGGGCCCACTTGATGAGGTCTTTTTCAGTGACATAGGCCATGGGCCGGATCACCACGTGCTTGCCAGTGTCGCTGACCAGCTTTGGCGGCATGCCCTTGAGGCGCGACGCAAAAAACATGTTCAGGAAGAATGTTTGCAGCATGTCGTCGCGGTGGTGTCCCAGCGCAATCTTGGTGGCGCCCAGCTCTTCGGCCACGCGGTACAGAATGCCCCGGCGCAGGCGTGAGCACAGCGAACACATGGTTTTCCCCTCTGGGATCACGCGCTTGACGATGCTGTAAGTGTCCTGCGTCTCGATGTGGAAAGGCACGCCGAGTTTTTCCAGGTACTGCGGCAGGATGTGGTCGGGAAAGCCGGGCTGCTTCTGGTCGAGGTTGACGGCGATCAGCTCGAAGTTGATGGGCGCGCGCTTTTGCAGCTTGAGCAGGATGTCCAGCATGGCGTAGCTGTCCTTGCCGCCCGAGACGCAGACCATGACCTTGTCGCCTTCTTCAATCATGTTGAAGTCCACGATCGCACGGCCGACTTCGCGGCACAGGCGTTTTTCGAGTTTGTGTTCTTCGCGCTCGATTTTCAGGCCCGCTGTTTTCGCATCGGCCGCGCTGCCGGTTTCGGTCGCGTCGTTCATCACATCATTCAATACGGCACTCATATCGTTTCCATCCATCAGGTTCGCCACTGTCCTACCACTGCCCGGTCTCGACGCGAATGGCTACTTCGCAGTCGTCAAAAATTTCAAGTTTCGCAATTTTCACCCGCACGCCCAGCACCCCGGGCAGCAGCATCAGCCGGTGCGCCAACTTGCCGATCAGGCTTTCGAGCAGGTTGACGTGTTCGGCCGTGCACTCGTTGATGATGATCTGGCGCACCTTGCGGTAATCAAGCACATGGTGAATGTCGTCGTCGCTCGGCAACATGGGTTGGGTGCCGAGGTTAAGTTCGGCATCCACCTGAATCGGCTGCGGCGCGTTTTTTTCCTGTTCAAGAATGCCCAGGTTGGCGTCAAAGCGCAAACCGGTCAGCGTCAGGATCTGGGTGCCACGGGTGTTGAACATGGTGATTTCAGTCTGCATGGGTTGCAAAAGACGGCGTTGTAGGAAGGCGCGCTCACATCAGTGAGAAATCGCGCTCGAATTTCATCAGGTGCTGGCCGCCGTCCACCAACAGGGTGGTTCCGGTCATGGAGCTGTTCTCCAGCGCGAACTTGACTGCGGATGCCACATCGGCAGGGCTGGATGAACGGCCCAGTGGTGCGAGCTTGTGCAGGGCCTGGAATTTCTCGTCGCTCAGCAGGTGACTGGTCAGCGTCAACCCTGGCGCCACACCCACCACACGCACCAGCGGCGCCAAGGCAATGGCCAGCATGGTGTTGGCTGCCTCCAGCGCCGCCTTCGACAGGGTGTAGCTGAAAAAATCAGGATTCTGGTTCCACAGCTTCTGGTCCAGCAGATTGATGACCGCAAACTGGCCGGTTTGCTCAGCCACCGCGCCCTGTGCTTGCCGTGCGGCCACATGCGTGTGCAGGGCCTGCGCCAGCACGATGGCGGCACCGGTGTTGCTGCGCATGTGTTTTTCCATCGCCTCAAAGCTGAACCCGGCGACGTTGTCGTGTTCGAAGGTAGAGGCGTTGTTGACAACCGCGTCTACCTGGCCGAAGTGTTTGATCACTTGCGGAAGCAGGGCGCGGACCGAGGCCTGGTCTTCCAAATTTGAATGAAAATGGGCTGCACCCTCCGTCAGTCGGCCGCAGTCAGCTACCGTTTTGATAGCGTCTTCAGCGGAATGCCGGTAATGCACGGCCACTCGCCAGCCGCCGGCTGCGAGCGCCAGCGCAATCTCGCGGCCTAGCCGTTTGGCGGCGCCGGTAACGAGAACAACAGGAGCGGCAGGCGCAGGGTTCATGTGAAAGAGGTTTGGGAGCCAACAGGCAGGGCAATCGCCGACAATTCACGGGTGAGCATTTCTCCCATGACAACACCCCCTAGTTTAACGAGCACCCTCGCTTTGCACATTCGCGAGGTCATAGCCGCAGCCGGCGGCTGGATTGGCTTTGACCGATTCATGACCCTGGCCCTGTACACCCCGGGCCTGGGCTATTACGCCAACGATTCGCGCAAATTCGGCCTGATGCCCGGCTCGGGCAGCGATTTTGTCACCGCGCCCGAGCTTTCACCACGTTTTGGCCGGGCGCTGGCCCGGCAGGTGGCTCAGGCGCTGGAGGCCACCGGGACCACCGAGGTTTGGGAATTCGGGGCCGGCTCGGGTGCCCTGGCAAGCCAGTTGCTGGAGACCCTGGGACCGAAGCTCACGCGTTACACCATTGTGGATCTGTCGGGCAGCCTGCAGGTGCGCCAGCGGGAGCGTTTGGCGGCCTGGGGCGACACCGTGCAGTGGGTCAGCGAACTGCCGGCGCAGATGCAAGGCGTGGTTGTCGGCAACGAGGTGCTCGATGCGATGCCGGTGCAGTTGCTGGCCCGTGTCGGCAGTGCCTGGCATGAGCGAGGTGTAGTGGTTGCTGGCGATGCATTTGTCCACGCTGACCAGCCGACCGCCTTGCGGCCACCGCTGGAAGTGCCGGGCAACCACAACTACCTGACCGAAATTCACCCGCAGGCCGAGGGTTTTGTACGCACGCTGGCGGACCGGCTGCAGGCGGGCGCCGTGTTTCTGATCGACTACGGTTTTCCCGAACACGAGTATTACCACCCGCAGCGCAGCATGGGCACGGTCATGTGCCACCGCGGCCACCTGGCCGATGCCGATGCACTGGAAGATGTGGGAGAAAAAGACATCACCGCCCACGTGAACTTCAGCGGGATCGCGCTGGCCGGGCAGGAGGCAGGTTTTCAGGTGCTGGGGTACACCAGCCATGCGCGCTTTCTGTTGAATTGCGGCGTGCTTGACGGCATGGAAGATGCGCCGCTGGCCGAACGGGTGATGGTGCAGAAGTTGATCAATGAGCATGAGATGGGGGAGTTGTTCAAGGTCATCGCTTTTGCCGTTGACTCTGGGGCTTGTCCTTGGAGTGGGTGGCAGGCGGTTGGGTTTGGGGAGGGGGACAGGAGTCACACCCTGTAGCGGTTGCATTGCTTCCGACTGTCAAGGCCGGATTTGTTAAAGATCTCTTTGCTTCGGATGTTTTGGGTTTGCCCGCAAGCCGGGGGTTGCCCGGCGGCAACTCACTTTCTTTTTGCGTCGCCAAAAAGAAAGTAAGCAAAGAAAAAGGCGACCCTACTGTCTGCGTCCCCCTTCGCTGTCGCTACGGGGGCAACCTGCGGTGCTCGGTCCAGCCGGGGCCGGGCTCGAACTCGCTACGCTCAGACAATCGCCCGTCCTGATCCGTCTGGCCCTGCGCTCCTCGGCGCATACAGAAGGGTGGGGGATGAAAGCGGGAGCAGATTCGGGTACGCAACCGGGCTCCGGCGAGGACGCGCAAAGCGCATCCTCGCCTCCCCGAATTGGTATTGGTTTTCGATCTTCTTCCCCCCACCCGTCGGGCTGGGCCGAGGAGCGCAGCCGAAAATGGACCAGGGCGAGCGATTGTCTGAGCGAAGCGAGTTCGAGCTCGACCCCATTTTCGGCGAGCACCGCAGGTTGCCCGTAGCGAAGCGAAGGGACCCAGACCATCGGGTCGCCTTTCTTTTCCTTAGGTTTCTTTGGCGAAGCAAAGAAAAGTAAGTCGCCCGCCGGGGCGAGACCCGGCTTGCTGGCGAGCCACTGCAACTCGCAACAACCCTGCAACGCGGCGCAAGGCGCTTGCCTCTAAACTAGCCCCATGATTCGCTGGATGCTGGTGATTTTCCTCGCGCTGATGTTGATCAGCTGGTTCACGCCCCTGCTGCACAAGCTGGGCTTTGGCAAACTGCCGGGCGATTTCCGTTTCAAGCTGTTTGGCCGCGAGTGGTTCATCCCGCTGACAACCACTATTTTCCTGAGCCTGGTGGCCAGCCTGATCAGCCAATTGATTTGAGCAGGCCCATTGATGAATATCCCGGTATCGACATCCCTAGAAGCTTCTTCCTGCCCCGATATTCGCCTTTCGGCCGGGGCGGCGCCTGTCGCCTGCGTGGACGTTGGGGGCACCAAGGTTGCAGTCGGCGTGGTAGACCACCGGGGGGTGCAGGGCCGGCGGGTGGAGCCGACGGCCAAGGAGGGTGCGCCTGATGCCCTGGCGCAGCAGGTGCTGCGCATGATCAATGCAAGCTGCGAGGTTGCGCAGATCCGGTCCGGGGATATTGCTGCGGTTGGCGTGGCATCCTGCGGCCCGTTTGTGCTGAACCAGGGCTGTGTCGAGCTGGCGACGCCCAATATTTGTGGCGGCCTCGCCGGCGCTGCGCGCGGATTGCCCAACAACTGGACCACGGCCGTGCTGGAAGCGCCGCTGCGCGCGGCTTTCGCTTCCGTGCGGGTCGAAAACGACGGCATTGCCGCGCTGGAAGCCGAGCGCCGCTGGGGCGCGCTGCAGGGGCTGGACCACTGCGCCTACGTGACCTGGAGCACGGGCATTGGTGTTGGCCTGTGTGTGGATGGGCGGGTACTGCGCGGCAAAAACGGCAATGCAGGTCACGCGGGGCATATGTTCGTCAGCGACAACAACGACGCCTTGTGCGGCTGCGGCAACGTCGGCGATGTCGAGGCGCTGGTGGCCGGCAATGCCATGCCGCGGCGGTTTTCAAAACTCGGCTACACCGATGCTGCTTCCATTTTGATAGCTGCTCGTTCAGGAGATACGGGGGCTACGGCCATTATTGATGATGCATGCCGGGTGCTGGGTCGGGCTTTGTACAACCTGGTGGTGACACTGGACCTGCAGCGCATCAGCTTGGGCGGCAGTGTGTTCTGGCATCACCGCGACTACCTGCTGCCGCGCCTGCAGGCCCAGATCAGCGGCAAGCTGCCGGCGCTGACCGGAACGTTTGCGCTGGTCCCGGCCGGCCTGCGGGAACAGGTCGGCGACTACGCGGCGCTGGCGCTGGTGGTCTGACCCCGTTCGGCCTTCAGGGCAGCAGCGTCCATTCGTGGCTGCATTTGCGGCACTTCACCCGCACGCCGTCATGGCGAGCATCGTCTTCCACCACGTTGAGCAGCCCGTACGCTGTACAGACGGGGCAGTTGGCCTGTTCGGCCAGGGCTTCTGCATGGGACAGCAGATACAGGTAGCGGCGCAACGCCCACAGCCCCACAGCGCCGCTGATCATGAAAAGAAGGGTGTTCAGCAGTTTTTCGCCGAGCGTGCCGCCCTGAAAAAGCTCCAGGGTGGCCATCAGCGCAATCGTGCTCAGCAGCGCCAGCAGCATGTGGGCGTGGCTGGACAGCAGCTCATGCTCATACCACTTGCGAAAGCCGACTTTGCGGATGCCGTCAGCCAGCGAGCGGTTGAGGTAGTTGTGGGTGGCCATGTCGGTCCAGTAGGTACCGAATGGTTACACAATGCTGCTTTTTCCGCCAGCCGGGGGCCAGACGGGAAGTTTCAGTCAGGCTCTATCTGCGACAGGGTGTCCAGGAAGCTCTTGCGCCACCAGTGCACGTCCTGGGCGCGTATCCGCTCAAGCAGTTTCTGGTGGCGACGCTGGCGCTCGTGCAGCGGCATTTGCAGTGCCAGCTGAATACTCTCGGCCGTGCCATCCGTGTCGTAGGGGTTCACCAGCAGCGCTTCCTTGAGCTGCTCGGCTGCACCGGCAAAGCGAGACAGTACCAATACCCCAGGATCAGCCGGGTCCTGCGCAGCGATGAATTCCTTGGCCACCAGGTTCATGCCGTCGCGCAGCGGCGTGACAAGAGCGACCGCAGCCACGCGGTACAGGCCGGGCAGGCGCTTGCGAGCGACGTTGCGGTGAATGTAGCGCACCGGCATCCAGTCCAGCTCGCCATAGTCGCCGTTGATGGAGCCGCACAGGCTCTCCAGCTCCTGAAGCAGGCCAGAGTAGGTGTCCAGCGCTTCGCGGCTTGGCGATGCAATTTGAATCAGGGTTGCGCTCTTGAGATTTTCAGGATACTTCTGCAGAAGTTTCCGGAACGCCCGCAGGCGTTGCGGCAGACCTTTGGAATAGTCCAGCCGCTCCACACCCAGCAGAAGACGGCGCCGGGAATATTCGCCCTTCATCCTCTCCAGCATCTCGCGCGCTTCCTTGCCGTGCGTCAACGCCGCGAACTCATCCACGTCGATACCGATGGGAAAGGCCTGGGCATGCACTGTGCGGCCAAAGGCGCGGAACTGGTGCTTGCTCATGGCCTCAGCGCCGGCCTCCTGGCCGACATACCGCGAGAAATGCTCCACATCAGACTCACTCTGGAAGCCCACCAAGTCGTACGCGAACAGCGACCGGATCAGCCATTCATGCTGCGGGATGGCGGCCAGGATGAGCGGTGGCGGCAAGGGAATGTGCAGGAAGAAACCAATGCGGTTCCTGCAGCCCATGGCGCGCAGCTCGGCGGCCATGGGAATCAGGTGGTAGTCGTGGACCCAGATGATGTCGTCGGGCTTGACAAGCGGCATCAGCTTGCGCGCCATCATCTGGTTGACACGCCTATAGCCGCCAATAAAGCCAGCGTCAAAGTCGGCCAGGTCCAGCCGGTAATGAAACACCGGCCAGAGCACGCCGTTGCTGTAACCTAGGTAATAGCTGTCGTGGTCTTCGCGGCACAGGTCCACCGTGCTCAGCGTCACATTGCCCGCCTGTTGGGTGTGGACCTCGCCTTCACCCGGCGTGCCTCCCTCGACAATCGTGCCGCTCCAGCCGAACCACACACCGCCGTTGGCCGACAAGGCATCACCCAGCGCAACGGCCAGGCCGCCCGCAGCAGTCTTGCGCGGATCCGCAACGCGATTCGATATGACGACCAAGCGACTCATGAGGCACTACCCGCGCTGCGATGTTTGACTGTGGCCAGCAGGGGCCGCGGAACCGGCTTTGCCGGGCCGCAGGCGCCGCCCCCTGGAAGGGGGGGAGGGGCTACACGCAGTGAGCCTCCGACGGGGGTAAACCAATCCTTCATACCTGACTGTCCCAAGGTGCGGAGAGGCGCACGGCAGCGTTGATGATGCCGACCATCGAATAGGTCTGCGGAAAGTTGCCCCACATCTCGCCGGTCACCGGGTGGGTGTCTTCCGACAGCAGGCCCACATGGTTGCGGGCGGCCAGCATGGTTTCA
Organism: Polaromonas sp. A23; assembly: GCF_002001015.1. Classification (GTDB taxonomy): domain Bacteria; phylum Pseudomonadota; class Gammaproteobacteria; order Burkholderiales; family Burkholderiaceae_C; genus Polaromonas. The sequence goes on from NZ_MUNO01000017.1 coordinate 280,735, forward strand.
AAAATTTCGCGCGCCTGGTCTTTGCGGCCTATGCGTGCGAGCGCGTCAATGCGCCAGAAGGTGCAGATGTTGAAGGCGGTTTCGGGTTTGCCGAAGTCGTCCGGTGCCTCGTAGCGTCGCATGTAGGGCCCGTCGCACAGGTGCTTTTCCAGTGCGTCCACCGTCGCAACAAAGCGCGGGTCTTTCGGGTCGATGAAGCCGACCTCGATCATCAGGAGCACGCTGGCATCCAGGTCCCGGCCGCCGAAACTCTCGGCAAAGGCCTGGCGTTCCTCGCTCCATGATTCGCGAAGGATGCGCTCTCGCATGATGTTCGCGTGGCCGTGCCAGTAGATCGCGCGGTCTGGCTGCTTCAGGGTCACTGCGATCTTGCCGAGGCGGTCGCAAGCGGCCCAGCACATCAGCGCCGAGGAGGTGTGTATCCGGGCGCGCGTGCGCAGCTCCCACATGCCCGCATCGGGCTTGTCATAGTTGCGGACGGCCTGTTCGCCCACGGCCTCCAGGCGCGCAAACTCGGCCTCGCCGGCACGGTGGAGCAGGCGGTGGTCGTGAAACGACTGCGCAGCGCCCAGCACCACGTTGCCATAAACATCGTGCTGGAAATGCTCCTGGGCCTGGTTGCCCACACGTACCGGCCCCATGTTGCGGTAGCCGCCCAGGTGTTCGTAACAGGCCTCGGGCAGTTCGCGTTCCAGGCCGATGCCGTACAGCGGCTGAATGTGGCCCCCGCCGGCCTGCACCACGACGTTGCTGAGCCACCGCAGGTAGTCTTCCATGGTGCCGACTTCGGACAGGCTGTTGAGCGCCCGCACCACAAAAAAAGCGTCGCGCAGCCAGCAAAAGCGGTAGTCCCAGTTGCGTCCGCTGTTGGGCGCCTCGGGGATGCTGGTGGTCATGGCCGCGACGATCGCGCCGGTGTCTTCAAACAGCGAAAGCTTGAGCGTGATGGCCGCGCGTATCACGGCCTCCTGCCATTCCAGCGGAATATGCAGTCGCTGGCTCCATTTGTACCAGTAGGACAGGGTTTCTTCCTCGAACAGTCGCGCGGTATCGGCAATGCCGTCGGCCAGCGATTCGTCGGCGCCCAGCAGGAAGTTGTGCTCGCGTGTCAGCACGAAGGGCTGGCGGGACTGCAGGTGCGACAGGGGTGCGTCGGTGTTGAGCCGCAAGGTCAGTGCGTCGCCCACGTAACGCAGGTGGTTGCTGCCCTGGGTGACGACCGGCTTGCTGCGACCCCAGTCGTAACGGATGTCCAGCGACACGCGGATGCGCGGTGCGCCCTGGATGGGCTTCACGCGGCGCACGATGGTCATGGGACGGAAAAAACGAGACCGGCGGTAAAAGCGCGGCGCAAAGTCGGTGATTTCTATGCCTTGACCGCTGTGGTCGAACAAGCGGGTGCGCAGCACCGCGGTGTTCGCCTCGTACGATTGCGTGGCATGGGAAAAATTTTCAATCTCGATCGCAAAGGCACTGCCTTTGTCGCCGGGGTCCAGCAACGCATTGAAGACAGGGTCGCCGTCGAAGCGCGGCAGACAGCACCAGACAATGCGCGCCTGCGCGTCCACCAGCGCGCTGAAAGAGCAGTTGCCGATCACGCCGACCGATAACGAAGGCGGCGCGGGCGGCATGAAGGCGGCTGCCGCTGCAGATGAAGGGGAGGTGGTCGTAGCGCTCATGCAGGAAGCTTTCTGGGCCCGGGTTGGGGGCTGGCCCGGACGGCTTCTGTTAAAGCCGATTCAAGCCAGGTGCTCAGTTGCTGCACGTCGACGCAGCGATGCCGCGCGATTGTTTGTCCGGCGCCGACTTTCACCGCATGGCCGCCCATACGCTGGACCTGGGAGAAACCTGACTCGTCAGTGACGTCGTCACCGGCAAAGATGGGTGTGCGGCCTGCGAAGGGTGTCTCGGTCATGAAGGCCGCAATGGCGGTTCCTTTACTGACACCTGAGGGTTTGAGGTCAATCACATATTTGCCCTGTATCAGTTCGAGGCCATTGCTGCGCGCAACAGCCGCGCGCATCACGCTCAGGCAGAGCGCTTCAAGCTCGGGAGCATGGCGGTAATGCAGGCTCAGGGCCAGGTTTTTTTTCTCGAGTTTCAGCCCGGGGTGGCTGTCCAGCAGGTCTTGGGCGGCCCGCAGCACGTAGCGCATGTCTGCCGATGGTGCACTGATCAGAAGGCCTTCTGCGTTGCGGCGTTGCGCGCCGTGCTCTACCGCGGAGGGCAGTTGCAGCGGTGCAAGGAAAGCGTCGAGGTCAAGCAGGCGCCGGCCGGACACCAGCGCCAGCGCACCGCCCAGATAAACATACAGGCTGGCCAGCGTGCCCGGAAGAGAAGGGGGAATAACAACAGCCTCCGGCTGGGCGGCCAGTTCGACCAGGGTCCCATCAAAATCCAGGAAAAGGGCACAGTGTTCAGTGATCGAGGGGAGTGTATCGACGACCAGGTTTTTTTGCGTTGTTTGCATCACGCTTCACCTTAGCAGACTCCTTTTTGCCCGCTTGTAGGTCAGAGGCGCATTTGAAGTCCGGCAGATTGGCTGGACAAGGCGCGAGAACGCGTCAGGCTGGTGCGGCGGGATTCTCAAGCCAGGTCCGCACGGCCTGAGCCCGCGCAGCATGTATTTTTTCCCCGATCTGGGGGCCGGACAGGCCCGCTGCCTGCGCTGCCTGGGCGACAGTTTCCGTGACCACGGTTTGCGCAGCTGCCAGCACGGAGGCCAGCCGCAGCCTCTGGGGATAGGCCTCATTTTCCAGGCCGAGGCGTCCGCGTGCATCACATTCGCAGGCCAGCAGGACTTCGGCAAAACGCGCGGGCTTGCGAAATGCATCGCAGCGCTCGAGCAGGCGCACCAGCGCGGCCGCGCTGAATTCCGCACTGCGGTGAATATTGCCGTGTTCAAACGCCACCACCGCGGCCAGCTCGCGGCAATCGGTGGGTATGCGCAGGCGCTCGCACACGTTTTTGAGCAGCTTGGCGCTGCGTTCCTCGTGGCCGATATGTTTGGGCAGCACATTGGCCGGCGTGGTTCCCTTGCCGAGGTCGTGGCCCAGGCAGGCAAAACGTACGGCCAGGCTGGCTTCCAGTTGTGCCGACATGTCCAGCACCATCATCAGGTGCACACCGGTGTCGACCTCGGGGTGGTATTCCGCGCGCTGCGGCACGCCCCAGAGCCGGTCTACTTCGGGCAGCAAATGCCGCAGCGCTCCGCATTCGCGCAGCACCTCGAACATGCGGGAGGGCTTGCGCTCCATCAGGCCGCGGGCCAGTTCCTGCCAGACGCGCTCGGCAACCAGCGCGTCCACCTCGCCTTGCGCCACCATCTCGCGCATCAGCGCCATGGTCTCGGGGGCCACTGTGAAATCGTCAAACCGTGCGGCAAACCGGGCCAGCCGCAGGATGCGCACCGGGTCTTCCCGAAATGCATCAGTTACGTGGCGCAACACCTTGTTCTGAATATCCCGTTTTCCCCCGTACGGATCGACCAGGGTGTCGAGGTTCGCTTCAAAAGTGCCACTGGCCCTTGCGGGACGGGAACTTGCAGCTATTGAATTGATAGTGAGATCGCGCCGCGCCAAGTCTTCTTCCAGCGTGACTTCGGGCGCTGCATACACCTCAAAGCCGCGATAACCGCGCGCCGTGTTGCGTTCGGTACGCGCCAGGGCATATTCCTCGCGTGTCTGCGGATGCAGGAATACCGGGAAGTCCTTACCTACCGGCAGGTAACCCAGGGCAACCAGTTCTTCAGGCGTGGCGCCGACGACGACCCAGTCGTGGTCCTGCACAGGCAGGCCCAGCAAGGCATCGCGCACCGCACCGCCGACCATGAAAATTTCCATGGGGGCAGTTTAGCGGCTCGGGTGAGGCGAGCCCGACGCGCGACTCAGGAAAAGACCGGGCGGAAAAAGCTGCGTTCGTAGCTGACAATGCACCGAGTTTCTTCGGCATACCTGAATGCGGCCTGGCATTCGGGGTCGTCAAAAGACCGCTGGCGGTAAGTTTCGTAGGAGGCCAGGCTGTCAAAGGTGAACAGGGCCAGGGCGATATTGCTGGCGCCTTCACTGGGCATGAAATAGCCGTGGTGTTTGCCGCCGAATTTCTCCACCAGCGGAATCCACAGCTTGCCGTAATGCTCGAACTCCTTGAGCTTGGTGGTGTCGAGAACGTAACGCAGGTAAATCGTAACCATGGTGCTTCTGGCCATGATCAGCGCGACAGCCTGTAGGGTTCCTCGAATTCCCTGAAGTCTTTTTCCTGAAGGGCATCGTCCACCCAGGCCTTGATGCCTGGCAGTGCGCTCAGTCGCTCGACATAGGCGCTGATCTCTGCCGGCACGGGCAGGGCGTACCTGCTTAGCCGCATCGCGACCGGTGCGAAGTAGGCGTCGGCAATGGTGAAGTTGCCGAAAAGCAGGGGGCCCTTGTGGGCTGCCAGCAGCTCACTCCACATGGCAACAATGCGCGCAACGTCGGCGCGTACCGCGGGTTTGTCACGCCAGATCAGGCGGCCGGTGGCGCTGAGCTCAGCCTCGATGTTCATCGGGCAGGCGCCGCGCAGCGCGGTAAAGCCGCTATGCATTTCGGCGCAGATGCTGCGGGCACGGGCGCGCGCCTTCACGTCGGCAGGCCACAACTGTTTGTCCGGAAACTTCTCGGCCACGTATTCGGCAATCGCCAGCGTGTCCCAGATGGCCAGGTCACCGTCCAGCAAGACGGGCACCTTGCCGACTGGCGTCACGCTATTGATCTCCTGCTTGAAAGTGGAGGTAGCGTCGAAGGAGTCAAAACGGACCTTGACCTCTTCGAATGCAATCCCGGCCTGCTTGAGCAGCACCCAGGGGCGCATGGACCAGGAGGAGTAATTCTTGTTGCCGATATAAAGTTTGAGCATGGATTCCCCGGAGAAAAAAGACCGGCCATCCTAACGCGCGGCAGGCCAGGCATTGATGCCAAAAAAGCGCGTTATTGATGCGCTGCCCGAGCGCATCAGGGCGTTAAAGCGGCGTCAAGAGCGTCCGGCGCTCTTCCGCTTGAGCGTCAGGTTGCTGCGCAAACCCCAGCCTCCGCTGCCCGGACCAAGGTAGGCCGGTGCCACGGCTTCCAGTGCCGCGGGTGTGATGCCCATGGCTTGCAGGCCCGGCAGGTTGCCGCTGGCAATATTAGGTTGGGTCATGGAGGCCAGGTTGTCGCGGCTCATCAGGGGTTCACCCGGCGCAAACTCCATCAGCCGGGCCTGCAGGCGGCCGAGGGCAGCAGGCAAGGCAATCACGGGCCTGCCGCGACCCTGGTTGATGCCGCTCAGGCGTCCCGCCATTTCGACGAGTTGCCGGAGTGTGAAAATGCCCGGCCCGCAGGCATCGAAGGTCTGGTCCGCAGTGGCATGGAGATGCTCATCCTTCAGGCAATGCACGATGGCGCTTGCCACGTCCTCCACCCACACCGGCTGGAACAGCGCGTGGCTTGCCGCCAGTGGAACCACAGGAAAAATTTTCTGGAGGTGGGCAAAGACATTGAGGAATTTGTCGTCGGCGCCGAACATGACGCTTGGCCTGAGCACAGTCAGGTCCAGTGCTGCGTGATGCAGCGCCACCTCGCCATGGCCTTTGCTGCGCAGATACATCGATGGCGCGATATCCGGGTTTCGCATGTCGGCGCCCAGCGCGCTGACATGCACCACGCGCCGCACACCGGTTGCGGCACAGGCACGCGCGAGCTTCTGCGGCAACTCTACGTGCACCTTGTCAAAAGCAGTTTTTGTGCCGTGCAGGATGGCGATCAGGTTGACCACTGCGTCATGGCCAGCCACGAGCCGCGTGAGTACGGCTTCATCGTGCACGTTGGCCTCAAACACGTCGAGTGAGGGCAGCATTTGAATGTTCCGGGCATTCGATTCCTGCCGTGTTGGAACCGTCACGCGCCACTGAAGCTGGGTGAGTTTTTCACATACATGGCGGCCCACGAAGCCGGTGCCGCCCAGAACAAGTATTTTTTTCATAGACATAAGCCTGATTAGACCTCTTCACCGGGGTGCTTGCAAAACATGTTTTAAAACGCTGCCATGTAGGTTCCCGCCTGAATGAAGCCCGGCTATTGACCTACACTTTTTCCCCAGAGGCCTCAGGATAATCTGGAGATGAATATTTTTGAAGCCCTCCGCATCAGCCACGATACCCAGCGCGGCCTGGCCGACAGCCTGATCAAAACATCCGGAGACAGTAAGGAGCGCAGCCTGCTTTTTAATGAACTCAAGGCCGAGCTGGCAGCGCATGCGGCTGCGGAAGAGCGTTTTTTCTATGTGCCGCTGATCAAACATGACATGACGCAGGAGCCTTCGCGCCACGGCATTGCCGAACACCATGAAATGGATAAGTTGGTGGAGAAGCTGGAAGAGATCGACTTCAGCTCCCCGGCCTGGATTGCCGCTGCCAAAGAGTTGCACCACAAGGTTTTTCATCATCTGAGCGACGAAGAGCAGGGCATTTTTCAACTTGCCGGAAAAGTGCTGGGCGAGGCTGAAAAAATCTCGCTGGCCAAAGGCTACGAAGGCGAGTTTGTGTCGCAGCGCATCAAGGCCTGAGCACCCATCCGGGCGTCATCTCTTCCGGGGTTCCTGCAGGGTAAGGGTTGAACAACATAACCCGTGCCTTGCCAGCGGAACGCAGGTCAACACCTGCAAGCTGCAGGGCGCTGCGACCAGTTGGCGTGCAGTAGTCTCAGGGCAATTTTTCGTCCGGAGGCGGCGCAGAGGCGTCACGCGGCCCCACCGTGCCCAGCCTGGCCTTGAGCGACTGGGGTTGCCCGGTCAGCAGGGCGGCGTAGTTGGTGGTGTTGGACAGCACTTTCTTGACGTAGTCGCGCGTTTCGGCAAAGGGCACGTTCTCAGCCCAGATGGCCGCTTCCATCACCGGTCCGTTGCGCCAATTGCGCGGCCTGCCGGGGCCGGCGTTGTAGGCTGCCGCAGCCAGCGCCATGGAGCCGCCGAAGTCGTCCAGCGCGCGTTTGAGGTAGGCCGTGCCGATGACGATGTTGGTATCGCGGTTGTTGATCTGGTTTGCAGTGAATCCCGTCAGGCCGATATGACGTGCCGTTTCACGGGCGGTGGCTGGCATGACCTGCATCAGGCCTGAAGCGCCCACGCCCGAACGCGCATCCATGATGAAGCGCGATTCCTGACGGATCAGGCCGTACACATAGGCCGGGTCCAGGCCGATGCTCTGGCTGCGCTGGAGGACCGCTTCGCGATAAGGGGTGGGAAAGCGCTGCTCGAAGTCCATCGCTGTCGGGGTGCGTTCGCTGGTGTTGATGCAGCGATCCCAGATGGCACGGTCGCAGGCAAACTGGGCGGCAGCCAGCAATTCACGCTCGTCCAGGCCGCCGCGCTGGTGCAGGTTGGTGCTGTAGTTCCATTCGCGCACGCCTTCCGGACGCAGGCCCATGGAAATGGCGTAGGCCGCGCGGTTCAAACCGGCGTTCAGGCGCGCAGCTTCTTTTTCTTCCGGCGTCACGGCGGGTGGCTTGGCGGGCGCGGTGATTTTCTGGCCCAGCTCTTCGAGGGCCAGTTGTTCGTAGAAGCCACGCACGGATGCAATCGATTGCAAAAGGGCCAGCGCCTCCGCGCGTTGCGGTGGCACCGGCGCGCTCGCTGCGGCGGCTGGCGCATTGCTCAGGAGCGCACGTGCTTTCCAGTAAACCCAGGTGGGTTGCTTGCGAGCTTCTTCGCTCATGGAATTGATGGCACCCAGCACCAGGGACCAGCGCGGTGTGCTGCCGGCGCGCAATGCAGCGCGCGCTTTCCAGCCCAACATGTCGTCGCTCAGGTCGGCGTCCTTGCTGACCTTCGCAAAGTAGCCCAAGGCCTCGTTGCTCAACTTGCTGGCGGCCTGCCTGCCGATGGCACCCCACACCCAGTTGCGCTCTTCGCCGGCGAGTTGCATGCCCCACTTGTCTTCGACAAAACGTGCAGCGCCGTCGGCGTCGGTGCTCGCCAGTTTCACCAGTGCCAGCACGATGATCTCCCGGCGAACGTCCCTGACGGCGATCATCTTGCTCGACAGGAATTTGGCGGGGCTGGCGTTCAGCTCCGTCACCAGGTTCAGGGCTTCGGGGGCGATGATTTCAACAGCGTCGCGCGCGGCGCGCGGCCGGTTCGCTTCCATGGCCAGGCGGGCCTTGACCCAGACGTCATGGGTTGAAAGGTTTTTGTTGCCCACCAGCCGCGAGGCCGCAGAAGTGCAGCCGTCGCTTGCCTCGCGCTGGGCCAGCCAGTTCTTGCGAATTTCTTCGGCAATGCGGATATCTGCGCCGGGATTTTTCAGGTGCTCGATCAGCAGCGCATAGCAACGCACGTCTTTGTCATCGCCCATGCGGTAGTTGGGGTATTCGGCAGCAAACGCGGTCCAGTCGCGACGCTGGCCGAGCAGCAGCAACCAGTCGTTGCGCAGCCGGTCTTCCTGGTAGCTGCCGGCGTAGCGGGCCATGAAGTCCTGCACTTCCTGGGTGCTGGCTTCACCCAGCCGCGTCCGCAGTTCCCAGTAGGCGGCCCAAGGCTCCAGAGCATGGCCGCGCGCCTGGGGCAGCAGCTGGGTCAGCCTGTTTTTGTCACCACGTTTGAAGGCCTGGTTCATCTCGAGCAGCACGTCGTCGCCGCGTGAACCGTTGTTTTGCGCCCATGTCGGCGTCAGTACAAGAAAGCAGGAGAGGCCCGAAATCAGGGCTGTACGAATAAAGTTGGATAGCATCGGGTCATTATGGACAAATTAACTGCACGAAAGGCCTTGATTGAGCAACGCCTGAACCTGTCGGATCGTCTACAGCGCGCCGACCTGTTGCAACGGGTCATGCGAATCTGGCTGGTGGGTCGCGAAGACGCTGTGATTGGGGCCTATTGGCCGATCAAGGGAGAGTTTGATCCGCTGCCTGCGTTGTACCGCTGGCAGGAAGACGCCATTTTAAGCCAGGAGTCAGAAGGAAATCACGGCCAGGCCCTTGAAGGACGGGCGGAGATAGCTACTGAAAACATAGCAAACCGCTCACCGCGCAAGATCGGCCTGCCGGTGGTCAACAAGGTCCACAAGACCCTGACCTTCCATGCCTGGTACCCGGGCTGCCCGATGGAAGAGGACGCGTACGGCATCCCCAAGCCCAAGGACACCGAGGTGATCGTTCCGACCCTGCTGTTTGTGCCCTGCGTCGGTTACGGCCCGGGTGGTTTCCGGCTTGGTTACGGTGGTGGCTTTTACGACCGCACGCTTGCAACGCTGCAGCCCAAGCCGTTCACCGTGGGGCTGGGCTACAGCCACGGGTGGCTGCCGGATCTGGAGCCGGAACCGCATGATGTGCCGCTGGATGCGATTCTTAATGACAAAGGGGTGGTTTGGCCGGTGTGATTGTTGGATTTTGTCGCTTGCATCACGCTGCGGCTGTTGTTCGCTCTGGACAGTAGGACGGACTCCCCACTCCCACCCCTAACCCCTCC
>NZ_MUNO01000037.1 GCF_002001015.1 Polaromonas sp. A23
AGGTAATCGTTGCGCCTGCAATCGGGCCGGGGCAGCTCATGCCGGCGTCGGTGCACAGTTGGTAGGCCCAGGTGGTATACGTTGCGTCGGCGCGGGTTTCTTTGGTCTTCCTGCCGAAGCCGTCGTACTCCCACAGGGTAGTGAGGCCGTTGGGGCCGGTCAGGCTGGTGACGCCGCCGAAGCGCGCGTCGTAGGTTTTGCTTTCGCTTTGGCCCAGCACGTTGCTGGTGCTGACAGGAAAGCGGCCATCGGCGCCGAAGCTGCTGCTGGCTGAGCGGGCCGTGGTGGCGCTGGAGATGGCGTAGCCGCTGGCACCGGCGCAGGCGCTGGTGCTGACGCTGTTCTTGTTGCCGTACTGGTCGTAGCTGTGGCTGGTCTGCAGGCAGTCGTTGGGGCTGTCGGGCTCGACCACTTCTTTGATCAACAAACCCTGCGCGTCGTATTCGAAGCTGCTGCTTCTGACTTTGGTGTCCGCCAGGGCCGCTGGGCTCCAGATGCCTAGTGTTGCACATAGCAGCGCCGGCAGCAGCGCCGACAGAAGGCGCATTTTGCGAGGAGCCGTGTAAATGGCGCACTGGTTTGCGGATGTTTGTGGGTTCATGGTGGGTTCTCCCTCTTTATGCTTTTTGTGCTTTTACGGCTTGACGCTGGTAACGCTGGCTTTCTTGAGCCGGCCCAAGATCCAGTTGTTGCTGTCAGCTGGCCAGTACTCGTTGGCCGTGGCCTTGCTTGAGCCTTCGCTGTTGCTCACTGTGATCTGGGTCGGGTCGCCGTATTGCGGGCTCTGGCCGTACACGTAGCTGGTGGTGCTGCTGGGGTAGGGGGTGCCGCTCAAGTCCCAGCTTTCTTCCACGCTCTGGCTGGGGTACACAAAGACGCTGGCGCCTGCGGAGCCCGGGCTTTGGGCATAGGTGTTGATGGTGCGTTTGAGCAGGCCGGCGTTGCCGGAACCAGGCAGCCGGGTTTCGTTTTTGGTCACACTCCCCGTGAAGGGATAGGTCTGGTCGAACTCGGTGTAGCTTTCTATGTTGTTGGCCACGCTTTTGGATTTCATCCAGCGAAAGCCCAGTGAGCCTCGGCCTGTGCCCTGCTCTGCCTTTAACCCGCCGTAGTTGTATTGCACGGTGTTGACTCCGCCCAGGCCGTTGCTGGTGCTGACGGTGCTGACGACGTATTGCGGGTACTGCAGGTCGATCTTGGGGTAGACCGAGGCGTTGGCGCCGCTGTCTTTGGTGTAGACCGCGCTAGCGGTGAGGGGTGCATAGCTGATGGTTGTCGCAGTCTGCAGGCCAGATGTCACCACCGCCATGAGGTCCGGATTGACCCTGAAGTTGGGCCCTATCCAGAGTGCGTTTCCGATACGCGAAAATTGCACGATATCCGGCAAACCGTCGCCCGTAACGTCAGCCACATGATGTGTATATGCGCTGCCTGCGCCAGTGAGGGTGGTCGAGTAGGTATGCGGCAGGTAAAAATAACCATTGCCCGGATTGAGGGTGACCCACGACGCATTGTCACCCCGCGATATCGACAGCATATCTACAAGTCCGTCACCGTTTAGATCAACCAGATGGTGCGCATAGGAGTCGGCCGGTCCAGTCAGATTCGAAGAGTGGCTCCACGCCGAAAACGTACCATTGCCGATATTGATGCTGACAAACAAGCCGCTTTGGCTGCGCGACATCTGAACCAGATCCGCGAGGCCGTCGCCGTCGACATCGACGAGATGGGTGTTGTAAGCATCGGCAGCGCCGGTCAGGCTGGACTGGTGGTTCCATGTCGAAAAATAGCCGTTACCAGGGTTGTAGCTCACATACAGCGCATTGGTGGTGCGAGAAAGATGAACCATATCGGCCAAGCCGTCGCCGTTCACATCAGCAAAATGCGTCGCATAACTGTTAGCCGCACCGGTCAGGCCCGACATATGACTCCATGAAGAGAAATAGCCATTGCCCGGGTTGATACTCACGTGCAACGCATTGGTCGTGCGCGACATGTGAACCAGGTCGGTAAGGCCATCGCCATTCACATCAACAAAATGCGTCGCATAGCTGTTGGCCGCGCCTGTCAGGCCCGACTGATGACTCCAGGTCTGGAAATTGCCATTGCCCGGATTAATGCTTACAAACAACGCGTTGGTGGTGCGCGACATGTGCACCAGGTCCGGCAAACCGTCGCCATTCACGTCCACCATGTCCGTCGTGTAGTCATTGGCGGGCCCAGTCAAACCCGACGTATAGGTCCATGAAGAAAAATAACCGTTGCCCGGATTGATGCTTACAAACAGCGCTGCGCTGGTTCGCGAAGTCTGAACCAGATCGGCAAGGCCATCACCATTGACGTCAACGACGAAGATGCTATAGGCGTCGTCGGCACCGCTCAATGCAGAGGAGTGGCTCCAAGCGCCAAAAAATTCGCCGTCAGTCGTATCTGTCCAGGTCAAATTCGTGGGTGGCAAACACGCTGAGGCGACCTGTCCATCACACTCCGTCAATTGCGCAAGCCGGGAGCGGCTCGTCGAAGCGCTTTGTTGATAGGTAAGCACATAGTCCTTGACGGCCGTGCCGCCATTTCCATAGGTCTTGATGCGAGTTAGGCGTTTGAGGGACTTGTAGACACTGCCAGCCAGAAAGCCCCTGCGGACATCCGGCCTTTCTTCGGAGATGAATTGCAGATAGTTGCCGGTTGCCTGCCCGGCAGTTGCATTGCCGGTGTAATCGACCCGGTCGGGGTAGTACTCCCCATTGGCGTTGTCTTCGATATAAGCGAAGGTCATGAAGTTAGTCTTGACGTCAGAGATCTTGTTGATGGCCCAGACTCTGACAGTCGGCTTGTCCTGCGCTTCAATCCTTGAGTCGATCGTGTTGCCGTACTCCATCGTCAGCCCGGCCTTACTTCGAACCGTGAAAGAGGCCACACCGTTGCCAGCCGTTCCTGAAGCGATGATGCGGCTGAAGCTATCCCTTTCGGTACGGTATTCACTGCCATCACTGCCGTAAGTACCGGACATCAGGATCAGCCTCTGACCGTCCAGACAGTAACGGTCGTTCATGTCGTAGTTGACGCCACCGCGCACGCCGTCCTGGGCCATGGTCCTGGGGCAGCGGGTAATGACTGAGAGCCCGCTCAGGTTCCAACCCATGCCCAGCAGACCATTGCCACCCTGGCTGTTGTATTCCAGTGAGAGCCGGGGTTGCATGCCGGCCACGCCGGGTGGCACCTGAATGGGAATGGAGTAAGTCGCTGCGCCGGACTCGTTAACGCTGAACTGCCCGGGAGTGGTGCCTGCTACGGTGGTCTGGGCCAAGACTGGTCCCGCCATCAGCGCTGTGCTGAGGCTCAGTGCCACGCCCATCAGTATGTTGCTGTATCTGCCTTGCATTTCCTCGCACTCCCTCTTTACTTATGCTTCTACGTTTGTTTTTTTACGGCTTCACACTGGTAACGCTGGCTTTCTTGAGCCGGCCCAATATCCAATTGTTGCTGTCAACCGGCCAGTACTCATTGACCGTGGCCTTGCTTGAGCCTTCGCTGTTGCTCACTGTGATCTGGGTCGGGTCGCCGTATTGCGGGCTCTGGCCGTACACGTAGCTGGTGGTGCTGCTGGGGTAGGGGGTGCCGCTCAAGTCCCAGCTTTCTTCCACGCTCAGGCTGGGGTACACAAAGACGCTGGCTCCTGCGGAGCCTGGGCTTTGGGCATAGGTGTTAATGGTGCGTTTGAGCAGGCCGGCGTTGCCTGAGCCGGCCAGGCGGGTTTCGTTCTTGGTCACATTCCCCGTGAAAGGATAGGTCTGGTTGAACTCGGTGTAGCTTTCGATGTTGTTGGCTACGCTCTTTGATTTCATCCAGCGAAAGCCCAGGGAGCCTCGGCCTGTGCCCTGCTCTGCCTTTAACCCGCCGTAGCTGTACTCAACAGTGTTGACGCCGCCCAGGCCGTTGCTGGTGGCTACTGAGCTCACTACGTATTGCGGGTACTGCAAATCAATCTTCGGGTACACCGACGCATTTCCTGCACTGTCTTTGGTGTAGACCGTGTTTTCGGTGAGCGGCTTGTACACAATCGCTGTAGTGGTGTCGGAGCCTCTTGACACAGACTGGAGTAAAGGAGCCGGAAATGTGGAAAGAGACACATGCATGATGGCTTCGCTTTCCGTCACAAGGATCAAGTCGCCCTTACCGTCACCATTGGCGTCAGCGAACTCCCGGGGGTAGGCGCTCGAAGTCCATCCATTGCCGTTAATGTCGGTCGAAATCGCCTGCTGTAAAAATGAACCATCTGCCTGCCCCAAGAACACATAGGTCTGCGCCTCGCTCGCCAAAGTCATCACAAGGTCTGCTCGCCCATCGCCATTGACGTCTACCAAATCGCGGCGATAAGCTAACTCGGTCCATCCATTGCCATTGACGTCGGTTGACACCGGCTGGGTCAGGAACGATCCATCGCCTTTGCCAAGAAACACGTGCGGCACCGCTTCGTCCTTGTCAATCAGAACGAAGTCCGGAAGACCATCACCATTGACATCGGCGAATCGACGGGAATAAGCGCTGAAAGTCCAGCCGCTTCCGTCAACGTCTGTGGACACAGGTTGTTGTGCAAAGGAGCCGTTGGTTTGGCCCAGAAACACGTACACCTGTGCTTCGCTGTTGGCGGCCATCACCAGGTCGGCCCGGCCATCACCGTTCACGTCCATCAGATACCGGGGGTACGCTAACTCGGTCCACCCATTGCCGTTGACGTCGGTTGACACCGGCTGGGTCAGGAACGATCCATCGCCTTTGCCAAGAAACACGTGCGGCACCGCTTCGTCCTTGTCAATCAGAACGAAGTCCGGAAGACCATCACCATTGACATCGGCGAATCGACGGGGATAAGCGCTGAAAGTCCAGCCGCTTCCGTCAACGTCTGTGGACACAGGTTGTTGTGCAAAGGAGCCGTTGGTTTGGCCCAGAAACACGTACACCTGTGCTTCGCTGTTGGCGGCCATCACCAGGTCGGCCCGGCCATCACCGTTCACGTCCATCAGATACCGGGGGTACGCTGACTCGGTCCATCCGTTGCCGTTGACGTCAGTCGAAATCGGTTGCGTCAGAAATGAGCCGTCTCCCTTGGCCAAAAACACATGAGGTACCGCTTCATCCTTGTCAATCAAAACGATATCTGGTATTCCATCACCGTTGACATCGGCAAATCGCCGGGGATAGGCGCTCGAGGTCCAGCCGCTGCCATTGATGTCGGTTGGAATAACTGCTGCATCCATCCCATTGACGCCGGACAGCCAGCCAAAAATGGTTGGAGGAAAGCATGCCCCACTGCCTTCACACTCCTGCAGGCCCGTCGATCGCGTTGCGCCTCCGGCAATCAGGTTGTCATAGGACAACGAGTAACTTTTAACCAGCTGCGGCCCAACGTAGGTCTGAACTGAAGTCAGTCGGAGCGCACTCCTGCTTTTGGAACCGCTTCGGTAACGCACCAGAACATCCGGCCTCGCTTCATAGTTGAAACGTATTTGATGGGTAGCGGTGACGCCAGTAGTGGCATTTGCCGTGTAGTCAATACGCTGTGGATAAAAGTCACCGTTGGTGTTGTCTTCTGTATAAGTAAAGGTCAGATAGTTGCCCTTGGCGTCGGTCATTTTTTGCAGCGCCCAAATCAAGACAGCCGCTTTACCTTGCGCCTCGATTCTTGAATCGACGCTTGAGCCAAAGTGCAGTGTCAATCCTGCTTTGGTTTGAACGCTAAAACTCAGCGGGCCACTGTAGGTTGCAGAAGTACCGTTGTCCCCCCCGATGGCCGTAATCTTTGAGAAAGACTCCCGTTCGGTTCGGTACTCGCTTCCATTTGCCCCATAGCTTCCAGTCACCAAAATCAGCCTTTGGCCATCCAGACAGAACCGGTCGTTGTTGTCGAGATTGACGCTTCCACGCACCTCGTCGCTGGCCATGGTTTTGGGACACCGGGATATGGCAGACAGCCCTCCAAGGTTCCAGCCGATACCCAGTAGTCCATTGCCACCATGGCTGTTGTACTCGAGCGAGAGTTGAGGCTGCATGCCGGCCACGCCGGGCGGTACCTGGATGGGAATGGCGTAGGTAGCTGCGCCTGATTCGTTGACGGAGAACTGCCCGGGTGTGGTGCCCGCAACCGTGGTTTGTGCCAGTGTGAGACCGGCGGTCATGCACAGGACCACGCCAAACAGCGCCTGTCTGTCGAAATGCCTCATGCCCGCCCTTTTTTTTGATTATTCTGAAATTAAATTGCCGCGATGCTACCAAGCTCGGGCAGCAATTCAACATGCGGGTCAGAAAAAAAACGCTTTTCATCTCCTCTATTTGTAGTAGACGCTCGTTTCAAAAAAAGAAAATGCGAACTAAAGACCCAGCATCCAAGGACATGAGCCGGGGACAGCCTGACTCGTTCGACCAGAACTTAAGCGCTAAGACTAAGCGGCTTAACTGGCGTCAATTGATTCATTTGCACCACACCCAAACGGCAGAATCGCAATTTCTGGGCATAAAATTCAGACGCTTTTGCCGGCGGCGGACCATCTCACCTGTCTTCATCGTGGCCATTTATCCCTGCTTATCTGATGTTCCTCCTGCGTATTCCGTTCCAGCGATGGCCATTTCGCTATCACATGCTGACCGCCTGCCTGGTAGTGGCCGGTATTGCCACGGCTGGTTGGTGGTTGGCGCACAAAGCCTCATTCCTGGCCAGCGAGCGTGACACCGAGCTGCGTTCTTTGCAGATTCAACTGCAGACCCTGGAGCGCACGAGCGTAAAAAAGCAATCCGGGGACTTTACCCAGAGCCTTCCCCCGGCCTCGCGATCCGATGAGGTTGTGCGTGAGCTGAGCCACCAGGCCCAGCTCCTCGGTGTTCAGATTACCTCGTTGTCCGTCGTCATTCCGGAGCCCTCCATCAGCGAACTCCGAAAATTTCAATTTAATCTGAACACGAATGCTGACTACAAGGCCTTGAAACTCTGGCTAGGGGAATTGCTGGCTCGCTATCCGTCGTTGGCGGTTCAAGCACTGTCCATGCGCGGGGCATCCAACGACTCAACTCGCCAGGAAGCCCTGGTGAGTTTTGTTCTTTTTGTGAAGGACTGATGTGGCTAGCCGTGTTCAGATCTATGGCGTGCTTTGCGCAGTTGTATTGATCGCATGGATAGGCGCTCGGGAGCCGGCCTCTTCGGCGGCTGTACCCGGCGGTAGCAGGGCCAGCGCGTCTTTTCAGCAAGCAGTACCGGCTTCCCGCGCCGTTCTTGCGCTGCCCGCAGAGCTGGAACGCCCTGCCCTGGAGCCAGCGAGCCGTGATCCCTTCGCTGCTCTGGCTCCGCCGCCATCCTTGGTAGCCATCCAAAAGCCGGTTCCGGTGGCCCCACCACCCGCGCCGTCACCGCCGCCACTGAATCTAAGGTTCACGGGCAGGATGACGGCGCCTGATGGCAGCCAGGTCATATTTGTTGCCTTCGGCGACACACCTATGTCTTTGTCGCCTGGTCAAACCTTGCCCAATGGTTACAGGGTTCACGCGATCCATGAGCGCAATGTTGAACTGCATTACCAGCCCTTGAATTTCACCGCACGTCTTGATTTGCCCGAGCCACCCCGATACGAAATCCGATGAAATCCTTTTTTTCGCCACTGCCTGCCTTTAGCAGCCTGACCCTGCTTTTCCTCCTGGGTGGGTGCGCGCAACTCATCCGCGACGACGCAAGTACCAAATTGCGCGAAGGCGACTATGAAACTGCAATACAGGGGCTGCAAGAAGGCGTAACCAAATACCCCGAGAGCGCCACGCTCAGAGCCGGGCTGGTGTCGGCCCAGACCGAAGCCGTTTCACGCCTTTTGGCTCAAGCTACTCAGCAGCGTGCCGTTGGGCGTTTTGACGATGCTGACAACACGCTGCTGCGTGCACTGGCACTGGACCCCAGAAACGAACGCATCCTGGCTTTGCAGAATGACGTCGTGATGCAACGGCGGGCAGAAAAGAGCCTGGACGAAGCGCTGACGCTGATGAACAGCAAGAAGAAAGAGCAAGCATTGCGCGCGGTGGAGTCCGGGCTTCGAGATGTGCCCCGGCAACAAGAGCTGTTGGCATTGCAACGCCGGCTGGAAGCCGAGCTTCGTTTCGAGTCCGAGCCTGCGGGGCGACGCGGGCTTGCAGAGGAACGTGTGATCACGCTCGACTTCCGCAATGCACCGCTGTCTACCGTGCTGGAAGCTATCACTCGCGGTAGCGGTATCAACTTTATTCTTGACCGTGACGTCAAACAGGACAGCCGCGTTACCTTGTATCTGCGGTCAGCGAGGGTTGATGACGCCATTGATCTGGTCACGGGAGCGCATCAATTGTCGCGCCGTATCGTTGACTCCAAAACCGTGCTGCTTTATCCCAACACACCTGAAAAGCAGCGTGAACATCAAGAGCAGATCATTCGGGTATTTCACCTCGGGCACGCAGAAGCCAAGTCCACGGCGGCCTTGCTGCGTGGGATGTTGCGCATCAAGGATCCTTTTGTCGATGAACGTGCAAATCTGATCGCGTTGCGGGAAACTCCGGAGATCATTGCCCTCGCGGAACGACTGGTAGCGCTGCACGATGTGGGCGAAGCCGAAGTCATGCTGGAAGTTGAAATTCTGGAAATCAAGACAACCCGCTTGACCGAGCTGGGAATTAATTTTCCAAACAGCTTTTCGTTGACTCCGTTACCCATACCGGGCGCTACCGGTCTGACGGTGAGCAGCATGAAGAGTCTGAACTCCGACCGTATTGGAGTGGGGGTAGCGGGCTTGCTTGTGAATCTGCGCCGCGAGGTGGGTGATTTCAATATTCTGGCCAACCCCCGCATACGCGCAAAAAGCCGGGAGAAGGCCCGTATTCTGATTGGCGACAAAGTACCGGTGATCACCTCCAATTCAACTGCAACCGGATTTTTGTCAGAAAGCGTCAGCTATCTGGATGTGGGCATCAAGCTGGAAGTTGAGCCTACGGTCTCGCCGGACGATGAGGTGTCCATCAAGCTTGGACTGGAAGTCAGCAGCCTGGCAAAGGAAATACGTACGGCTGGCGGTTCGCTGGCTTACCAAATTGGTACCCGCAACGCCAACACCATCCTGCGCCTGCGCGATGGGGAAACGCAGTTACTGGCGGGCCTGATCAGCAATGAAGACCGCTCCAGTGCCAATCGCGTTCCAGGACTGGGGGACTTGCCGGTCCTGGGACGGCTGTTTTCCAGCCAGAGAGACGACTTCCAGCGTACCGAGCTGGTCTTGGCCATCACGCCACGCATTTTGCGGAACGCACCGCGGCCTGACATTGCCCAGGCAGAGATGTGGGTTGGTAGCGAAATGGCAACGCGTTTGCGCGCCACGCCGACACGCGTACCGATGACCTCCGCGAGCGTCGCGGCGGCAACCCCAAGCACCGGACTCGCCTCCCCTGCCGCATCAGCGAATACCAAAGCGGTTTCACCGCCGGCGGCTGCAGCTGCGGCCGCCGGCCCCGTTCAACTTAGCTGGCAGGCGCCTTCCGAGTTGAAGGCTGGCGCTGAGTTTGTCGTTACCTTGGGTCTCGCGTCGAATGCCCCACTTCGGGGTGCCCCACTGGAAATAGGATTCCCGGCAAAGTCTCTGGAAGTATTGGAAGTGACTGAGGGGGCATTTTTCAGGCAGTCAGGAGGAGCTACCAGCTTCACCCATGCAGTTAACGCGACGACGGGCCGTATCAGCGCGGGAATTCTTACCAACGATACAGGCGGGGCAACAGGCCAAGGCAATTTGTTGCAGTTGCGGCTGAAGGCCAAAGCGCCGGGGCCGATTGATCTGGTGATTACCAGCCTTAAACCCATTGCCCTGAATGGTGTAGCAGCCATTGGCGAACTACCCACACTGCGTCTTGACGTGAAATGATTGCGCTTTCCAGAACCGCTGCAAGGATTGAAGCCCGCGGCTTCACGATCATTGAACTGCTGGTCGTGATGGCTGTCCTGGGAATACTTGCGGCGGCCGTCATGCCGCTCGGGGAGACACTTTTGACCGCGCAAAGGGAGCGCGATCTTCGCCTGGCTTTGCGGGAACTTCGGGGCGCCATCGACGACTACAAGCGGGCCGCCGACCAGGGCGCCATTGTCGTGACCTCCGGGCAATCGGGCTATCCGGCCAATCTGAAGACACTGGTGGACGGCACGCCTGACGCACGCCCACAAGGAAAAGGGAAAACGCAATATTTTCTGCGTCAGATCCCCCGCGACCCGTTTGCCGATGCCCGCCTGCCGGCAGAGCAGACGTGGCGGCTGCGTAGCTACGCCTCACCGCCAAACAAACCGGCGACGGGTGCTGATGTTTACGATGTTCATTCCTCATCAGACGGAATCGCACTGGATGGGTCGCCCTATGCCAAATGGTAAAAATTCAGTCCGCCGCAGGCTACAGCGAGTGATCCAGACGCGCCCCTTTTCCGGCGGCTTTACGCTGATTGAGTTGCTGGTGGTTATGGCGGTGCTTGCAGTATTGGCAAGCCTTGTAGCACCCCGGTACCTTGACCGCGTGGACGATGCCCGCGAGACTGTGCTGCGGCAAAACCTGGTGGGCCTGCGTACGGCCATCGATCAGTTCTACCGTGACAAAGCCCGCTATCCGGAAACACTGGATGAGCTGGTCACACAGCGCTATATCCGCGCTATCCCGCTTGACCCGATGACGAAAAGAACGGATTCGTGGATCCTGGTCTCACCCAAGGAGTCCTCCAAGGCCGTGTTCGACGTCAAAAGCGGTGCTACCCAGCGTGCCAGAGATGGAAGCGAGTATGCGGCTTGGTAGCACCCCCACCTCGTCGGCGTCATCATCTGCGGAGCAGGGCTTCACTCTGCTTGCTGTGCTGGCTGCCATGTTCATCCTCGCCCTTTCGACGCAGGGCGTCATGACCTATGTGTCACAACAAGCGCAACGCGATCGGGAAGAGGAGTTGTTGCGTATAGGGCAGGCCTATGTGCAAGCCATTGGCAGCTACTATGAATCGTCTCCCGGCAGCGTAAAAAAATGGCCGCGCTCTCTGGAAGATCTTACAGACGACAAACGATTCGTAGGCATCAAGCGCCATTTGAGAGAGGTTTATTCAGATCCGGTCGCTCGATCGTCCGCCTGGGGCATCGTGCCCTCTTCAGACGGTGGAATTGCCGGTCTTCACAGCCTGAGTGACCTACGGCCCTTGCGTACTGCAGCAATGGAGTTTGGCGCTTTGGTTCTTCCCCCCGCGGGCCGCTATGCTGACTGGCAATTTGTCTACCAGCCTCCGCCAACAGTACCCCCGCCGAAGCGTTAAACATGCAGTACCGCGTCCGGAGCTTGCAATTAGGCGATTTGTCTGTCAGCGAACAAGTGCTGGAGTCAGACGACGAGTCGGCCCTGCGCGCTTCACTGCAGACGCAAGGGCGAACAGTACTCAGCATTCGCAAGGTTTCAACACTCTGGCCGCTCAAGCGGTCAGTAGCACGCAATCGCTTCCCGCTGTTCTGCCGCGAAGTAAGGACGTTGATCCACGCCGGCATGACCATTGTTGAGGCGGTAGACACACTGTCCGCGCGCGAACGTCTTGAGGGACGCAGTGAAAGTCTGTCGGCAGCGCTGCTGGTACGTTTGCAGCAAGGCAAGTCGCTGTCCAATGCATTGAGCGAACTGCCCAACACCCCAACCGTCTTGATTGCTGCCGTGCGGGCAGGTGAACGTACCAGTAATCTGATTGAAGCACTTGACGACTATTTGCGCTTTAACAATCTGGTGGAGCAGTTAAGAACGAAAGTCATCAGCGCATCTATCTACCCTGCATTGGTTACAACGTTGGGCCTGGGAATTTCCCTCTTTCTGTTGCTGGTGGTCATGCCCAATTTCGCAGGCATGTATGAAAATTTGAGAGGTGCCTCCACCGGAACCACCGCGCTCACCATCGAGATCAGTCAATTCATCGGAAAAAACCGGAACGCCACTTTGGGTGGCATGGCTTTCACCGGCGCTGCGCTGATTTTCTGGATTGTCAGCGGCAATGCGAAAAAGTTTTTTGCTCAGCTGGGGCGTTCGATTCCCTGGATACACAAGCGCATGGAAGATTTTCAATTGGCCATGATGTACCAGGCCCTCGCGTTGCTGCTTAAAGGCGGATACCCCATGACGGAAGCAATGGCTGTTGCTAGCCAGTCCGCGCTCTCTCTTCACTTGAAAATGTCACTTGAACAGGCGCTTGGCCAGATAGAGCGCGGTGGCCTTGTTTCGCAGGCACTTTCAGAGGCCCACCTGTGTGATGAAGTTGGACGCCGGCTGATGGCTGCCGCCGAACGCAACGGCGATTTCTACCTGGCCGCCGATGTGGTTTCGCGCTTGCATGGGGAGCGGTTTGAGCTGTTTGTTGAGCGTGCTACGCGCATCGTTGAACCACTCCTGCTACTGGCAGTCGCCCTGATGGTCGGCACCATTGTTGTCATGATGTACCTGCCTGTCTTTGACATGGCTACGAATTTGCGCTGACTGAAAGTTTGAGCCCATGAATACGACCGCATCGGCCAACATGGCTACGCAACACCAGCTCGACATGGCCTTGGTAGCACTGCGCCAATCCCCTGCCCTGGACGGAAGTATTTGCCAGATGCTCATCAGAACCTTGGGCATCAGTGAATCAGCTTTGGCCACCCTGCTGCAGGATGGGCACGGGATTACGTTGATCGACGATGAACGCTGGCTGCAAGTCAATGCAGATCCTGCAGGAGATCCAGCAAACAACTCGCCTGGCGTTATGAAAATCACGCTCGGCGAGGAATTGCTGCTGCTGTGTGAAGATCCCTGGTCAGCTGAGGCCATGGCGGCACAGGCAAGACCTGCGCCAGTCCACATGCAGCTTGCACTGGCGCGGCCGGGGCAACTGGCCTCATTGCAGAAGAACCTCAAACCTAAAACGTCCACGCCAAACCTCGCCTTGTCAAAAGGCAACGTCAATAATTCTTTCTCCGTCGTCCAGTTTGTGGACCAAGCTATTGTTCGAGCCTACGAAGAGGGCGCCAGCGATATTCACTTTGAAACCGATCGTCGCGGGGTGGGGATCAAATACCGACTGGATGGCGTGATGGCTCCCGGTGAGCGGCTGGACGACGGCCGCGCAGAGGAAGTAATTTCCCGCATCAAGGTATTGGCGCAACTCGACATCACCGAACGTCGCCGGCCACAGGACGGGCGAATCCATTGGCAGCGGGACGGTGGGGATAGTATTGATCTGCGTGTTTCCATCATGCCCAGCATTTTTGGCGAAGACGCGGTGCTGCGCCTTCTGGACAAAGCCCAGCTGCGCCATAGCGAGCAAAGCATGTCGCTGGATGTTTTGGGTTTTGATGCCAATGTGGCAGCCGTTATTCGGGAATTGGCAACACGCCCGCACGGCATGTTGCTAATCACAGGGCCGACGGGCAGCGGTAAAACCACCACCGTTTACGCCGCCCTTTCAGAAGCCAATGACGGCCTGGAAAAAATCGTGACCATTGAAGATCCGGTGGAGTACGAACTCCCGGGTGTATTGCAAATTCCGGTGAACGAGCAGAAAGGCCTGACCTTCGCTACGGGACTCCGGTCCATCTTGCGCCATGATCCGGACAAAATCCTGGTCGGTGAAATTCGGGACGCTGAAACAGCCGAAATTGCCATCCAATCATCTCTTACAGGGCATCTGGTATTTACCACTGTCCATGCCAACAGTCTGTTTGACGTATTAGGCCGCTTTCAGCACTTCGGCATTGACCCCTTTGCGCTTGCTTCGGCTCTCAACGGAGTCGTGGTACAGCGCTTGCTACGCAGGTTATGCAAGCATTGTGGGACCTGGCGGGAGCCTACGAGTAATGAAGAGAAAAAATTGATCTCTTTAAACCTGCCTGTACCTCTTAAGTTGCCGGTAGCACATGGCTGTGACCATTGCCGCCAGACTGGTTACCGCGGACGCTTTGTGGTGGCAGAGGTCCATGAATTGACAGACAAAGTGCGCGATCTGATCGTTCGCAAACCCTCGATGACAGAACTTAAAGAAATTATTTACCGCGATGAAAACACCCGGCTGCTAATGCAAGCACTGAACCAGGTGGCGCAAGGCAGCACAACGCTGGAGGAGGTAACCCGTGTGGTTGGCTTGGTCTGAACCGGTGGATCTTTACCTCGGCCGGTCCGTTGCCATGCTCAAGGTTGGCTCTGCCGCGCCCGTCATGATGGAGATACCTGTCACGACGTCGCCGCTGGATGCCACCCTGTCCAGCCTGACTGCTCTGGCGGGCCGGGATATAGCGAAAGGCAAGCTCCGGGTTTTCCTGAGCGGGGCCTTGTGCCCGGCTCTTGGAGTTTCGACTCCCAAAGAGATAACCCAATGGAAAGAACGGCACCAGATCGCACTCGCTTCCGTTGCCCAAACCCTGAGCACCGATACAAATCAGGTTGAATGCGGGATCGACGCTTTTCTCCCTGGAGTAGCTGCCGCCATCTCCCTTGCGACTCTTGAACAATTGCGCCTGTGGGCAATCAAGTCCCATTACTCCATCGTATCCATTCAACCGCTTTGGGCGTTGGCAACGCAGTGCCAGGCGGCTCGTCAGCCGGGCATCAAGAGTCTGGTTCTATTGGAGCCGGATGCTGTGACCCTGCTGGCAAGTGACGAGCTGAACCGTTTCACGGCATCAACCTTGCCCGGTCAGATTGATCCATCCTTATTAGGCACGCACACACGGCGTTGGCAAGTCAGTCATGGCCTCACTGAAGACCAGGTCATGAAAATCGGTTTTGACATCAAACCGGGGAACGTTGTACCCGCGTACCCCAAACCTTGGTCCAGCCACTGGTACAAACCATGAAATCAATTCAGATAGATTTCATACAGGACAAGCGCTGGCGCTGGATCTGGATAGCGTGCCTGCTTTCCGGAGTGCTTCTTTCGGGCGTGACCGTCTGGCAATGGCAAAAAAGTGATCGTGCCATCCGCGAAACAGGAAGCCGTATAGAGGGCGTCAGGCAGAAACTAAGCCAATTAAACGCGCCAAAGGAAAGTCTGCCTAACCCCAGGCATGGCAGCGCAGAACAAGCAGCGAAACTTCTTCAGCAAGACTTGAATAAGGTATTTGCGACCATTGAGAACCTCAAAGAACCTGGTACTCGACTGCGTAATTTAAGTCTCGATGGAGCTTCCGGCGCGTTGCGGTTGGAGTTTGAGATAGATTCGGTGGGAAAAGCCGCTTCACTCACCGCCCTTCTCAACACAGGCTATGACAACCGCCCCTGGCAGCTGGAAAGCGTAAGCACCGCTACCAGCAACCCGATGGGGTTCGGATCAGCGCTAAACCACCGCGGAATCTGGAGCGTGCAGCTCGACAAACTTTAGCGATAGACGGCTAAAACCAAAGAGCCGGATTAGCGATAGGAAACGTCAGCGTTGTCAGCCTCTCCACCGGGTTGTCCGTCTTTCCCATAAGAAAGCAGATCAAAGTCTCCCCCAGCCCCGGGAAAGCGATAGATGTAGGCACGCCCCCAAGGATCCAGTGGTACGGCTTTTTGAAGGTAAGGCCCTTGCCATTTAGGCTCGCTATTTGGCTTGACTACCAGGGCAGCCAAGCCTTTTTCTGAAGTGGGGTAGTACCCGGTATCCAGTCGATAGGAATCAAGCGCTTTGCCAAAGGCCTCGATCTGGGCTTTGGCACTTCCCTGTTCGGATTTTCCGAGTTGAGCAAAGTAACGCGGCCCGACATAAGCAGCCAGCAAGCCAATGATCACCATGACAACGAGCAGTTCCAGCAAGGTGAAGCCATGATCGAAGAAGCGCTTAATACCTTGATCCGCCCGGAATTGGCGTTTCTTGATGTGTAGATTCCGAAACATAAGTTCTGCAAGTGCCTCATTAAGGGTCAACGACGGTGGAGTTTACGCTGGTCTGTCACGGCGACTAATCGCGAACCGGGAACCCCGTATCGTTCGAAATATCGGAGCATGGGCAAGCCCCTTGACACTTCCGGTTGCATTTCTGACCAGATAAAGCCTCATCCCGGTCAGCCTTCTCCTTTAATTTCCCTGTCTCACCCAAACCATGTAGGACCGAGTAGCAAACAGCCCGTAGCCCCTGACGGGCCGCGCAAACTGTCAATATGCACAAAAAACGAACGAAATCCATGGGTCTTTGGACTGCCGCAGGCCTTGTGGCGGC
Organism: Polaromonas sp. A23; assembly: GCF_002001015.1. Classification (GTDB taxonomy): domain Bacteria; phylum Pseudomonadota; class Gammaproteobacteria; order Burkholderiales; family Burkholderiaceae_C; genus Polaromonas. Next base: position 16,213 of record NZ_MUNO01000037.1, read on the forward strand.
CTTGGTCTGCACAAGCGCGTTGAGTGCGCCGGCGGAGTCGGGGGCGGCCGCAACGCTTCAGGCACGGTACAACGCCCTCGCCCCGCAGCTGGCACGCAACGAGTTCCAGCGGCCGCTGGTCATTGAATCTTCGGAATCGCCGAATTCAGTCAACGGCAACGCCTACGCGGTGATCAACTACCCGTTCACCACCGTCAGTACAGCGTTCAAAAACCCGGGCAACTGGTGCGATGTGCTGATGCTTCACCTGAACACGAAGTTCTGCCGCGCCCAAGGGGACGCCAGCCCGTCGGTGCTTGAAGTCAGCATTGGCAAGAAAACCCGGCAGGAGATCAAGGATGCTTACACGCTGGCGTTCGACTTCAGGCTGGCAAGCGCCACACCCGACTACATGGCGGTGCAACTCAATGCCGACAAAGGCCCGCTGGGCACGAACAACTACCGCATCAACCTGCAGGTGACCCCCATTGCTGGCGGCAAAACCTTCATGCACCTGCAATATTCCTATGGTTACGGCATGGCAGGACGTATGGCCATGCAGGGCTACCTCTCCACCGTTGGCAGCGGAAAACTGGGCTTCACCCAGGTTGAGGGCGGCGGCGAGAAAAAATATGTGGACGGCATGCGTGGCACGGTAGAGCGCAACACCATGCGTTATTACCTGGCGATTGACGCCTACCTCGCCTCACTGGCCGCACCTCCTGCCGAGCAGCTGGAAAAACGCCTGCAACACTGGTTTGAAGCCACCGAACGCTACCCACGCCAATTGCGCGAAATTGAACGTACCGCGTACCTGACAATGAAACGCAGCGAACACCAGCGGCAGCAGGCAGCTGAATAGTCCTGCCAGCAAGGGCTGCGGTCCGCGCTCTACCGCAAACGCGGCCCACCACAAAAAAGCCGCTGTCGGACAGCGGCTTTTTGTGCGAATGCGCACCACCCTGCCCTGTTGCTGCTATTTCCGCAGAATCTGCCTGGCAGCAGCCATGTCGCGGTCATAAACAGCCTTGGCCTCACGCCTGCAGGCGGTGCGTTCTGCCGCCGGCATGCTGGCGCATTCCACCAGATAAAGCTTGTAGCCGCCGCCGGCTTCGTTGATGGCTGTGCGATATCTTTGTTGTGGGGTGCTGTCTTCAACCGCGCCACGCTCCAGCAGCCGTTCCTCCAGGGCGACCGGCTGAGACAACACAGCGGACGCGCTGGCAAGCAGCAAGGCGGACACAAAAGAAATGGAAAGTCTGTTTGTCATGATGAAGTCCTTTGATAACGACCGGGCGCGCTGTCAGGCAGCATGATTGCGGTCAATCAGACCTTAAGCGACCTCTGGATAAAGGGGCGTCATCTCCATGGACCGCTGGCTGTAGGAGCCGCACTACACCCAGTGGCCGGAAAGTAAAAAGCCGGACACCCGGCCCGGCTTTTTTTTTCTGACTTTATCGCGTATTCAAGGGCGTACGGTCATCTGGCCGCGAATTTCGCCCCCGGGGAATTTGGCCGTATGGATGTTCGCGTACCACTTGCCGGCCATCAGGTCGGCGGCCTGCGCAGCTGTCAGTGTGGCCTGGCCCGCCATGGGGCTGGTGATCGGGTTGTTGAATGGCAGCGCAACACCCGCGTTGGCCCCCACCATGGCCGGACCGTGAAAATGGCCGGCCGTCGCGGGGCCACTCAGCCCGGAATACGTCAGTTCCCAACGCAGCACATTGGTGTCTTTGTTCAATACGGCATCCACCTGGCCGTTGGCGTTGGAGGCAGCCGGCGGCACTTCGTTTGCGCCGCGCATTTGCGTGGTGAATGCCACCAGGTTGGACTTGGACGACGGCATCATGCCGCAGCCGGTGATCAGCACAACAGCGGCAGCAGCAACGACGGCACCCAGGGTACGGCGATCAATGGTCATCATGTTTGTCTCCAGAAAGGGAAAGAGGGGCAGTCATCTTAATGCGAATGCCGTGGCGCAGGGCGTAGGACGCAGGCTTGTGAGGCGGCACAGCCGCCCTGTCCAGAGCATCCAGTTTTGTCCAAGGTCGCAAAGCACTTCTTGTAGGACCCTCATCACAGCCCGACGAGCACGGTGCTGACACGCCCCGACGGTTCACGCCACCTGTGGCATGCGCGCGCACCCGATATTCTGAAAGCTGCCTCACCCGGCCCGCTGCTTTGCTGGTCGTCCTGCTTACGGAGCACATCATGAAGCGTTTGTTGACCGCCCTGCCCGTCCTCCTCAGCCTGATATTTCTGGCGGGTTGCCCGCAATCGAAGGTGCCGGACAAACCAGGCATGGTGCCCGAACCCAAGGCCAGCATCTATGTACCGCAAAGGCATACCCTTGAAATCTGACTTTCCTCGTTTTACCGTGCAATGCTCGTGGCTCGCCCAGGCCGGCTTTGCCCTTATCCTTTGCGGTTGCGGCCTGCCGGCGCAGCAACCCGAATCGCCACCTCGGACCCTGGAGCTCGATGGCGTGGCCTACCGCGTTGAACAGATCACCGCCAGCACCTGGACGGCCCGTGGACCGGCAGGGACTTCCGGCAGTTCGCAAACCACAGCGGGCTTGGTGCGCGCCATTGAAAAGGCCTCTAACTGCAAGGTGACCGACAGCAGCTACGCCGCAAAATCCACCGCGCTCAGCGCGCAGGTGGATTGCGGTAGCAAGTTAAAAGATTAGACGAAATACGCCGCTCGCCCTTATTTGGTGGGCACCAAAAGCTACAAAATAGATAGCACCAACAAAATCTTGCAGGATCGTTCTCGTACCTCATGCTTCTTTACACGGCATGCGGTAAGCCCCCCCGGACACACGGTCCACACCGCCTTCAACAACCAAGGAGCTTTTCATGTCCATCCATCTGCCCTTTCCCGTGCCTGGCAAAAAAATGCTGCTTGCCGTAGTGCTGAGCGCTGGCGCCGCCATGCCTGCCCTTGCGCAGGTCAGCATCAACATCAATATTGCCCCGCCCCAGCCGCAATACGAAGCTGTGCCAGTGCTGGCGCCTACCCAGGCGTGGGCGCCAGGCTACTGGGCGTGGACGGGAGAACGCCATGTGTGGGTGGCGGGTCGACCCATCATGAAACGCGATGGCTACCGTTGGGCGCCGGACCACTGGGAACAGAGAGGCAACGGCTATCAGCGCCAGTCTGGTTATTGGGTCCGTGACGCCAACTACGTGGTGGTCCAGGATAAAAAATTCAAAAAAGAAAAATACGACAAGCACGACAACGGCCACGGTAATGGCCACGGCAAGGGTCACGGAAAAGGTCACAAGGACTGAACCCTCGCTGGTGCAGGCGTAAAAAAAGCTGGCGGGGCCGGCTTTTTTTGTGCTTCACGCCATGTGCGCTGGTCAGGAAGAAGCAGCCAGCGCATCGCGCAACGCCTTGACCTGGTCATGGTTGCGCTGTGCACCCTGGGCTTGCCGCTCCACCAGGCTTCGCACCGACGGGGGCAGGTTTTCTTTCAGCGCTGAACGATAGCGTGCAACCGCCGCATCCTCCCCACGTTCGCACTCCTTGAGCATGGTCAGGTCCGTGTAGCCGCTGAGAACCCGGCGCACCGACACCCAGCCACGGTGCATGGCGCCTGCCACGGTACCGCCCTCTTCGACCTCGCCGCCCAGCTGGCGAATCTGCGAAATTAGTTCTGCGGCTGCCCCGCGGCATTCGTCGGCATGGCGCATCAGCAGGGTTTTGATGTCCTGTGCTTTCACATGCTCCGCACATTCCGCAAAACCGTACTCGCCGTCGCGGCAGGACTCCAGCAGTTGATTCAGGGTGTCGATCACGTCGTCGTTGTCTGCCACCTGTCCGGAGATGGTGCGTGAGCTCAGTTGATCGTCCGCTCGCATCCACGCAGCCCGGCTGGCGGCCTCGGCCTCCGGCCAGCTCAGGGTCGAGCGTTCCTTTTTGCTGTCCCAATGGACTGACAGGTCGGTCTCGGCGTCGTCAAAAGTGCCCGTGTAATTGCTGCGCCCGTAGAGACCCAGCCGGTAGGCGGGGGCGTAGTCGTCATAACTCAGGCCTGTCTGGTAATACGGCTCTTTGATGTATTGCTCGCGCCAGTAAGCTTCTTCAGCCGTCGGATTGATGGCTTCAGCCACAGTCCTGCCGCCCAGACCGCCGGCCACCGCGCCAATAACTGCGCCAGCCACCGCGCCCGCCGGGCCGCCAAAAGCGCCCGCGGCGGCACCCGCAGCTGCACCACCGGCAGCTGCGCCTAAACCGGTGCCAACGGGATGAGAGCCAGGCGCATCCGTAATCGGATCAAGGTTGAGATTCTTGTCAGTTTTGTAGTCGTCGAGTGCCATGGTGTGCTCCTTAAGTGTTTGATGGGGCATCGGAAACTGAAAATTACCTCTGGCAGATGGCTTAAAAACCAGACTGCACTGCGGTTATTTTTCAGCTCGAGAAGCCATCCTCCCGCCACAAAAAATAACCTGCGGTCAGGCGAGAACAGACCCGCCTGTAGGAGAACACGCCGTGGGATTGATACGAAGTTTTTTATGGATGACCAAGCGCGCGGTGGCGCCATTTCACGCGTCAAGCTCGGGGTAACGCCGGAAAATTCCGTCTTCGTTGAAAGGAATACGCCTGTCGCTGGCAAGGTATTGCGCGAGGCGCCGATGCTGGGCCGCTCGGGCATGCACATCGCCAACGAGGGGCGTCCGCCGGAGAGCACGCCGCGTCGCCTTGGGGAAGGCATACAAAAGGCCCTCAACAAGCTGGAACAGGGAAAGATCGGCGTAACTCAAGCGAGCACCAACCAGATGGGCCGGGCCCTGCGGGTTGCGCGCCAGGACACTTTCAAACCAGGCGAGGAATTTTGGAATCCGCTGCGCGCGAAATGCCTTCGCCCGCTGCACGGCTTCCTTTTTCTGATCCTCGTAATACAGGCCGGTGGCAATCGGGTGATGGGTGTCGTGGGCTTCTGCGACCACGTCCGCAATGGTCAGTTGCAACTGGTGTGTCCACAAGCGCTTGGCTTCGCTCTTTCCCACCAGGCCCAGGCGCGGGCCGAGGTACAGCAGGATGGCCGATGTCTGGCCAATGATGACCCGGCCATCTACCAGGAAGGGCGGCGCAAAAGGCGGGGTCTGTATTTCCGGGTTCTCAAGGTACCGCATCATGACTGGTGCGCCCTGCCCTTTGCGCTCGGGGCCGCGCGCCACATCCACGTAGTCGGCACCAGCAGCTTCCAGCGCAAGCCGCACAAACTCCCCGCGTCCCTGAATCGTGGGCCAATAATGCAATTCGTAAGCCATCAGGTCTCTCCTTGCCAGTTTTTGAGTATCAAACTGCCTTCTGGCCATTGTTCTTCGGGCGCGAACAGCTACTTATTTGATAGCAAAATCACGTGGATGCCCTGGCAGCCAGGCGCCAGAGCGACGTGTTTTCAGCTGCGCGGGCGGCATGCAGCGGGTCGCTGGCATCACCTGCCTTGGGATGTTGCGGCCGGGTATCCATGCGGGACACCACCTGCAAGCCCGCAGCATCTATCCAGGCAAGCAATTCGCTGCGCGAACGTAGACCCAGGTGTTCGGCCAGATCCGACAGGATGAGCCAAGCCTCTCCACCGGGCGCGAGATGGTCGCCCACTCCCTGCAGAAAACCACGCAACATCCGGCTGTCGGGGTCATACACCGCGTGCTCGACCGGCGAACTTGGCCGTGCGGGTACCCAGGGCGGATTACAGACGATCAACGGCGCACGACCTGGCGGAAACAAGTCCGCCGCCTGCAGCGCCACCCGATCCGTCAGCCCCAACCGCACCAGATTTTCCTGCGCGCACACGAGCGCGCGCGGATCCTGGTCGGTCGCAACAATTTGCTGCACGCCCCGGCGCGCCAGGATGGCTGCAAGCACGCCCGTTCCTGTTCCAATGTCAAATGCCAGACTTTCGGCTTTCAAGGCCGGCGGCAGAGGCGCTTCGGCCACCAGCGCCAGGTACTCGCCCCGCACTGGAGCGAACACCCCGTAGTGAGGGTGAATGCGTTCACCACCCAAGGCGGCTATTTCGACACCTTTTTTTCGCCATTCGTGCGCACCGATCAATCCCTGAATTTCACGGAGCGACACGACATAACTGCCTTGGGCTTTGTCGCCGGGGCCATAGGCTTCGCGGCACGCCTCTGCGACATCAGGCGCCCGGCGCAAGCTGCTGTGGTGTTCGCCGTCAAACTCCAGTACCAGCATGCCCAGCGTGCGGGCACGCTGCGATTGAGCCTGGCGATGCAGATTGAAAGCATCGATCGGCGAAATCGCCGGTGCATCAGGCTTGGGTTTTTTTCCCTTTTTGGGTTTGTCGATGCGCCTTGCCAGTGCCTGCAGGAGCTGCCGCGCATTCTGGAAATCACCTCGCCACAAGATGGCCGTGCCTTCGCTGGCAAGCCGGAATGCCGCATCGGCGGTCAGAGTGTCGTCGGCGAGCTGAACACGTTTGGGCGGTGCCGCTCCGCTTTCAGAGCGCCAACGGGCGGAGCGGGCCTCGCCGGCTTCGACCCAGTGCATCTGCAGTGGCTCACCCACGCCGCTGCTTTCGTTGAAGGTAGAGCTTGGTCGCGTCTGGGAAAAGCAAGCGCAGGAAAAAAACGAGCATCGGGTAAGCCGGTCAGTGAAGAGACCTGCATTATCCTGCCCCGCTTCAAAGAGGCCGGCTCATTGAGCGGTTGTCAGCGACTGTCTTTTTCGGACCCACCCAGAGGGGCGAGGTCGGAAGAGTAGGTGCGGTCACCAATGGTCATCTCGCTGCTGTTTTGCCACGCGGACTCGAATGCAGCCAGTTCCTCCGCGGTTGCACGCTCATAGCGGCGTACGTTGGATGCCCGTTTTTCTTCGGGGGAAAGTGTGCCGCTGTCCTGTCCGACCGCGGCCTCTGCGCGTTGAGGATCGAAGCCCCGGAGCTCCTCGTTAACGCGCCAGTAGACCGATGACACCCCCAAGCCGTAACGGGCCAGGGCATTTTTCCCGATGACGGCACCGAGTGCCGCCAGGGAGCGCTGCCGCCCCTGCTCGCTGTCCATGAAGTCGGTGGAAAGATCCACCATGACAACAAAACTGTGGCCGCGCTTGTCGGCACGCACCACCTTGAATTTATAACTGCCGCTGAGAATGCCCTTGCTTTCCATGGTGGCCTTCACAGAATCAAACAGCATTTCTCGTCGAAACGCCATGCGTTCGTCCAGGCTCATCTTGACGGGCCCGGTTTCACCCGAGCCCGTATCTTTCAGGGTATTCGAAGAAGAAAAGAGGTTTTGAAAGAATGACATGGCGCAAATAGATGTTGAATGACGTGGTCCACCCTGATGTCAATTTCCTGCGAATTTTGTTGCTTGGCCCGGTTCTTCAGTTCTGCGGTTCACTACAAATATAGTATGCGTTTCGTTACAGCTTGTCATCTTCTGATACACGGTAGTCTGAGGTAGTGCTGCTGTGACAAATTCCATGAATGAGTGCCAAAGACCCCAGCTACAAAGTCACAAATAGAACTTTTCGCTGACTGTCTGTTAAAGATGCCCGTCGGTGTTCTCCGACAGCCTTCAAAGACACCGCCCGATAGAGACTTAGACAGTGCTGTGGATACTGAGAGTTCTACTTTCTGGAGAAAGAATATGTCTTTTGCGCTTTATATGGTCGGCTTCGTGATCTTCCTCGGCGGTCTCGTATGGGGCGCATTTGTTCTCGGCGTTCCGCAGGTCTACATCGGCATCGGAGCACTGATCATCCTGGGCATCGGAATCTTCAGTGCTGTGAGCCGAACACGCAGCAAAGACCCTTCCTGAAAATCACAAGAGGTACGCTCCGCGCATTTCGTCTTCGCTCATCACAACGCACACTGCCAGAAAAAGCACGCATCACAGTTCCCCCCTTTCAAGCCCGCCTCAAGCGGGCTCTTTTTTTCATGGCTGGCGAACGTGAGAACTGTTGAGGCAGGCGGCGTCCCGCACTTGTGCCGCGGCGCGCCGAAGCAGTGAAGAACTATCTGGTTTTTTTTCGTGCAGGTTTTCTGGCACCTGTCCGTAGAATCAAAGGCAAATAGGCCGCTCCAGAGCCTTTTCACCAAAGTCGCAAGCCATATTGGCATCTGGCCCTTATCTGACGGGCGTGAGCAGCTACAGTATTAATAGCAGATGGAGACACTCCGCATGCCTTACCGCCCTACCGATCTGGTCGATTACGCTCGTGCCCTTCTTGACGCCTGTGGTCTTGACGCGGACAAGTCCCGCTCGGTTGCCGACATTCTTGTTCAGGGCGATCTCATGGGGCACACCACCCATGGCTTGGCCTTGCTGCCGGGCTATCTCACTGAACTTGAATCCGGCGCGATGCGCAAGCACGGTGAGCCCGCCGTGCTCGCCGACCATCCTGCGGCCGTCACCTGGGATGGCCAGAGATTGCCAGGGCCCTGGCTGGTGCTCCAGGCCATGGAACTGGCCACGCAACGCGCACGTGCGCAAGGTACTTGCACGGTGGTCATACGCCGCAGCCACCACATTGCCTGTCTGGCCGCCTACCTGAAACGCGCCACGGACCAGGGGCTGTTGATGCTGCTGACTTGCTCGGATCCGAACACAGCCAGCGTGGCGCCTTTCGGGGGGCTGGACGCCGTGTTCACGCCCAACCCGATTGCCGCGGGCATACCCACGGATGGCGTTCCGGTGCTGATGGATGTCTCCACCTCTGCGACTACCAATGGCTTGACCAACCGCTTGCACAAGGAAGGCCGGCGGCTGCCGGCCGCCTGGGTGATGGATGGCCACGGCGTGGCGAGTGACGACCCGGCGGTGCTGTTCAAGGAACCCAAGGGCACCATCCTGCCGCTGGGCGGCATGGATTCGGGCCACAAAGGCTACGGCCTCTCGCTGTTGGTTGAGGCCCTCACTGGCGGTCTTGCGGGCCATGGGCGCGCCGACGCGAAGGAAGGCTGGGGCGCCACGGTGTTTTTACAGATCATCGATCCGCGTGCCTTCGCGGGTCTGGATGCCTTCACGCGACAGACCGGCCATGTGACTGACGCCTGCCGCGCTTCACGGGCGGCAGAACCCGGCAAACCGGTGCGGACACCTGGAGAAAAAGGCGTGGCGCTGGCCGACCAGCAAACACGCCAGGGCGTCACGCTTTACCCCTCCATCCTGCCCGCCTTGGCGCCATGGGCAGCAAAGCTGGGCGTGTCGGAACCCACTGCCATCAGCTGATGATTGGTTGCCTGCGGCTCTGGCAGGCGCAGCGTTACAGAAACTCTCCAAAAATTCGGCCCGGCCGCGCACCCCGGGGGTTTGTCCCTAGGCGGGGAATTCTTCAGTTCCACATAATTAGTGCGTCGTTCAAACTAATCCGTGGCTGCTGCTTTTGCAGCCGGACGATCACCGGGATTTAGCTGAGTTTTCAAAACCACCTGCCTGACTTGGGCAGAACTATCGGAGACATCCATGAAATTAAAAACTACCCTCACTGCATTGGCACTCAGCCTGGCCGCCGCCGGCGCATTTGCGCAGGTCACGGTGGGCGTCAGCTGGTCCAACTTCCAGGAGGAACGCTGGAAAACCGACGAGGCCGCCATCAAGACTCAACTTGAAAAGCTGGGCGCCAAGTACATCAGTGCAGACGCCGCCGGCTCCCCCGAAAAACAGCTGGCGGACATTGACGGCCTGATGGCCAAGGGCGCCAAGGTTCTGATCGTGCTGGCGATGGACAAGGACGCCATCCTGCCCGCCGTGAACAAGGCCACCAAACAAAAAGTGCCCGTCATCGCCTACGACCGCCTGATCGAAGCGCCCGGCGTGTTCTATATCACCTTCGACAACAAGGAAGTCGGCCGCATGCAGGCCCGTGCCGTGTTCCAGGCCAAGCCCAAGGGCAACTACGTGATGATCAAGGGCTCCCCCACCGACCCGAATGCCAATTTCCTGCGCGAAGGCCAGCAGGAAATCATTGAAGCCGCCGTCAAGAAAGGCGACATCAAGATCGTGGGCGAGGAATACACCGATGGCTGGAAGCCTGAAGTCGCGCAGAAAAACATGGAGCAGATCCTGACCAAGAACGGCGGCAAAGTTGATGCCGTGGTCGCATCCAATGACGGCACCGCCGGTGGTGTTGTGGCGGCGCTGAGCTCCAAGGGCCTCAAGGGCGTGCCGGTGTCAGGCCAGGACGGTGACTTTGCCGCACTGAACCGCGTGGCCATGGGCACTCAGACGGTGTCGGTATGGAAAGATGCCCGCGACCTCGGTAAACAGGCTGCCAGTGCAGCTGTCAATCTGGGTGCCGGCAAAAAAGTCGATGGCGCGACCTCCTGGAACGGTGGCGAGAAGAAGGTCGCCCTGCAGGCCCAGTTCCTGAAGCCCGTGCCCATCACCCGTGACAACCTCGACGTGGTGGTGAAAGCCGGCTGGATCAAAAAAGACGAACTCTGCAAGGGTGTCACCGGCAACGTCCCCGCCTGCAAGTAATACAGGCTTTCAGCTCCCTGCTCCCCGTTCTGCGCAAGCAGGCAAGGCAACCAGCCTGTAGGTTGCCTTGGGGAGTACTGCATCCTCAAGACCATGCAATTTCCCGTTCGATTCCTGCGCAACGCTGCCGTCGACTGGCGGCTGGTATTCATGGGCGGCGTGCTTGCCGTCATGGCAGGCATATTCCAGGTCCTGTCGGGCGGCATTTTCCTGTCGCCTGAAAACCTCTACAACATCGCCCAGCAAACCGCGGTGGTGGGCATCGTGTCCACCGTCATGGTGTTGATCATTGTGGCCCGGCATATTGACCTGTCGGTCGGCTCGGTGATCGGTTTTGTCGGCGTGCTCATCGCCTATCTTCAATACACCCTGGGATGGTCCTGGCCCGCAGCGTCACTCGCCGGGCTGGCCGCGGCGCTGGTGGTGTCGGTGTACCAGGGATGGCTGACCGCCATGCTTGGGGTGCCGTCTTTTGTGGTCACGCTGGGAGGCTTGATGTCCCTGCGCGGCGCGGCTTTTCTGGTGGCCGACGGCAAGACCCAGCCCGTCAGCGACGAGACCTTTTTGCAGCTGGGCGGTGGCTATGACGGTGGCATCGGAGTGACTGCCACCTGGGTGCTGACCGCATGCGTGAGCCTGGTGCTGGTAATCCGGATGCTGTTGCGCCGCCGCGCCTCCACACACCACGAGATGCCCAACCAGCCCGTATGGGTGGATGTCCTGCTGGTGGCAGCACCCGTAGCCCTCCTGGCCGCGTTTGCTGCGACCATGAACAGCTACCTGGTCCCCAACAAGGATGCTCCCCAGGGCATTCCGATCCCGGTGCTCATCTGGGCGGCCGTGGCGGTGGTGATGTCCTTCATCTCCCAGCGCACCCGTTTTGGCCGCTATGTCTATGCCATGGGTGGCAACCCCGACGCTGCGGTACTGGTCGGCATACCCGTCAAGCGGGTAACGCTCATGCTGTTTGCCTTGCTCGCCGTGCTCATCACCATCGCGGCGATCGTGTCGGTGGCTCGCCTGAACGCAGGCACCAACTCGCTGGGCACCGGCATGGAACTGTTCGTGATTGCTGCCGCCGTGATCGGTGGCACTGCGCTTGCCGGAGGCAGCGGCACCATCATCGGCTCGGTCCTGGGCGCACTCATCATGCAGTCGCTGGACAGCGGCATGCTGCTGCTGGATGTGTCCATCGGAAAACGCATGATCATCATCGGGCAGGTGCTGATTGTGGCGGTGGTATTTGACGTGCTCTATCGCAAGTGGGCGCAGGAAAACTGACATGCAAACCACTACCGAACCCCTGGTCGAATTCAAGGACATCCGCAAGGCCTTTGGCGGCGTTCACGCTGTGGACGGCGTGAACCTGAACCTGTACCCCGGCGAAGTCGTTGCCGTGCTGGGCCACAACGGCGCGGGCAAATCAACTCTCATGAAAATGCTGGCCGGCGCTTTCCCCATCGATTCGGGCGAGATCCATGTGATGGGAGAGAAAGTGAATCTCCGGACCCCGGCCGATGCGCAGCACCAGGGTATAGAAACAATCTATCAAACGCTGGCTCTCGCCGACAACCTGGACGCCGTGGCCAACCTGTTCCTGGGCCGGGAAAAAATGACGGCCTGGAATACGCTGGACGATTACTTCATGGAGGCGCAGGCCCGCAAGGTGTTTGGCCGTCTCAATAAAAACTTCACCAACATCCACACCCCGGTGCGGCGCCTGTCGGGCGGGCAGCGCCAGGTGGTGGCCATCTCGCGCGCCATCTACTTCAACGCCCGCATCCTGATCATGGACGAACCCTGCGCAGCCTTGGGCCCGGAGGAGTCCGCCATGGTGGCGAATCTGGTGCTTCAGCTCAAGGCCGAAGGCGTGGGAATTTTCCTGATCACGCACGACATGCACGATGTTTTTTCGCTCAGCGACCGTCTCTCCGTGATGAAGAACGGCCGGCTGATAGGCACTTACCGAACGACTGATCTGAACGAAGACCAGATTCTCGGCATGATCATCGCCGGCAAGCAGCCGGAAGGAAAAACACAGGCGCCGCACCGCATCGCCTGAAGATGCCATCGGCCATGAAAACCACAGGCGACCAGCAACTCGTCAAACGTATCAATCGCAGCGTACTGCTGCGCTTGCTGCGTAGCCAGCCGGGTCGCTCGCGTGCGCAGCTCGCCAGCCATAGCGGGCTGACCAAGTCGACGGTCAGCCTGCTGGTGCGCGAACTCATTGACGAAGGCTGGCTCAGCGAAACCAGCCTGGCCGCTGCCAACGGTGTGGGGCGGCCCTCCACACCCCTGCAAATCGACACCCAGTCACGCGGCCTGATTGGCGTGGAAGTGGCTGTGGACACTTTGCGTGTGGTGAGCGTCTCCCTGCTGGGGCAGGTGCTGTGGTCAACGCAAGAGCCTTTGCGCGGCACCCGGCCGCAAGACGTCTGCAGCCAGATCGCCGACCTGACGGTACAGGCCCAGGGGCAGCTGGTATCGCGCGGCGTGCAACTCTCGGGTGTAGGCATAGGCCTGCCCGGCGCGTTTGACGAGGCCACCGGTGTGGTCCGCTTTGCGCCCAACCTGGGTTGGCGCAATGTGGATTTCTTGCCGCAGATCACCCAGGCACTGGTTCATGCAGGTCTGCCCCCGGTACCGGTACATGTGCAAAACGAAGCCGATACCGCCGCGCTGAGCGAATACGAATTTTCGGAAAGCGAGAGCAAAGACTCGCTGATTTTTGTCACCTGTGACGTCGGCGTGGGCGCGGGCATTGTGCTTAACGACCGGCTGTTCACCGGCATGCAGGGCATGGCCGGCGAGATCGGCCACAGCGTTTTGCAACTCGATGGCCCGCTGTGCTCTTGTGGGCGGCGCGGGTGCGCAGAGACGTTTATCGGTTCGGGTGCCCTGGGCCAGCTGGCGGACACCCGCCGGGCAGGTCACTATCTGGGCGTGTTGCTGCAGAACCTGTGGACCACTTTCGACCCCAGCGTGCTGGTGGTGGGCGGCGCTTCATGTCACCGTTTTCCCGACATGGTGCAGGTTGCCCAGGAGACGCTGCAAAACTACGCCACCCAAGCCGGCGTAACCGCTCCCGTGGTGCGTGTCGCGCGTTACGGCCTGCTGGCTTCTGCAGTAGGTGCTGCCGCCCTGGTGCTGCATCAGTATCTGCGCCCCATGCATCCGCGCGGCCACCTCGTGCGCAACGGCGTCCCTGCACGGAGCTAAGCCTTTTTTCTGGCGATTTTTTTCGGAACCTCACCATGTTTCTCGGAATCGACATCGGCACCTCGGAAGTCAAAGCCCTTCTGCTTGACGCCAACCATCGCGTGGTAGGTTCGGCCGGTGCCGCACTCGCCGTGTCCCGCCCGCACCCCGGCCACAGCGAGCAGCAACCCCAGGACTGGTGGACGGCGACCCAGGCCGCACTGGCTCAATTGCGCCAGGCCCATCCTGAAGCCTACGGAGCAATCGAGGCAATAGGCCTCTCCGGGCAAATGCACGGCGCCGTGCTGCTGGACGCCCGGGACCAGGTGCTAAGACCCGCCATTTTGTGGAACGACACCCGCTCAGCCGCCGAATGCACCGCAATGATGGCCGAGTTGCCCGGCCTGCCGGCATTGGCAGGCAGTCTGGCCATGCCGGGCTTTACTGCACCCAAGCTGCGCTGGGTGGCGCGCCATGAACCGGAAATATTTCAGCGAATTGCCAAGGTCCTGCTGCCCAAGGACTATGTGCGCCTGATGTTGACCGGCGACTTCCTGACCGACATGTCGGATGCCAGCGGCACTTTGTGGCTGGATGTGCAGCGCCGCGCCTGGTCGGATGAACTGCTGGCCCTCACCGGCCTGAACCAGGCGCACATGCCGGGCTTGGTGGAAGGCAGTGCCGCGGGTGGCCAGCTCAGCGCGAAGGCAGCCCAGGTGCTGGGCCTGAAGGCCGGCACGGTGGTGGCCGGTGGTGCGGGCGACAACGCAGCCAGCGCGGTAGGCATGGGAGCCACCGAGGCGGGCCAGGGATTTTTGTCGCTGGGCACCAGCGGCGTGCTGTTCGTGGTGACACCCAGCTATCAGCCCAATGCAGCCAGTGCCACCCATGCCTTCTGCCACGCTCTCCCCAACCGCTGGCACCAGATGAGCGTGATGTTGTCGGCAGCCAGTTCCCTGCAATGGGTCACCCGCCTCTTGGGGGCGCCTTCGGAGGGCACCTTGGCCACCCAGGCCAGTGCGCTGACCTTGGCCGAGCGCGCAGCAGCTCCCATTTTCCTGCCCTACCTGGACGGAGAAAGAACTCCCCACAACGACGCCGACATTCGCGGCAGCTTTCACAGCCTGAGCTTCACGACAGACGCCGCACGGCTGGCCTATGCAGTGATGGAGGGTGTGACCTTCGGCCTGCGCGACGGCCTGGCTGCCCTGACCGCCGCCGGCAGCTCTGTTCAACGCCTCTCGCTGGTTGGCGGTGGCTCGCGCAGTGCCATGTGGGCTCAGCAGCTGGCGTCAAGTCTGGATATCGAGATCCTGACCCACAGCGATTCGGCAGTCGGAGGAGCCTTGGGTGCCGCGCGCCTGGCATGGCTGTCCACCGGAGCCGCACCGCAAACGGTGTGCAAAACACCTGCGGTGGAGGTGACGTATGCCCCCGACCCGGACGAGCAGGCAATGCTTTCCTCGCGTTATGCCCGCTTCCGGGCGCTTTACGCCCCATCGCACAGCGCCAGCCCGAAAGTCGGTTGAACGCTTCTATCCGGGCACGCAGCAGCGCTATTTGCTTCCCAGGCCCATGGACCGCGAAATCACTTCCTTCATGATTTCGTTGGTGCCGCCGTAGATGCGCTGCACACGGGCGTCGGCATAGGCCCGGGTGATGGGGTATTCCCACATGTAGCCGTAGCCGCCGAAAAGCTGCACACATTCATCCATCACCTTGCATTGCAGGTCCGAACACCAGTACTTGGCCATGCTGGCTGTTGCGGTGTCCAACTTGTCTCCGGCCAGCAATTCAGTGCATTTATCGACAAACACACGCGCCACCTGCACCTCGGTCTGCAGCTCGGCCAAGGTGTAGCGCGTGTTCTGGTAGCTGGCCACCGGTTGGCCGAACACCTTGCGTTCCTTCACGTAGTCCAGCGTCCAGCCGATCGCGGCCTGGGCTGCCGCCACGGCCCCGATGGCAATCTGCAGGCGCTCCCACGGCAACTGCTCCATCAGGCAGATGAACCCGCGGTTTTCCTGCGCTTCTCCGCCGAGCAGGTTTTCAGCCGGCACACGCACGCCGTCAAAGAAAAGCTCCGAAGTGTCCTGCGCCTTCAGCCCCAGCTTTTTCAGCCGTTTACCCACAGCAAAGCCCGGCATGCCGCGTTCGACCAATAGCAGGCTGGTGCCTTTGGCTCCGGCCGTCGGGTTGGTCTTGGCGACCACGATCACCAGGTCAGCGTGCCAGCCGTTGGTGATGAAGGTCTTGCTGCCGTTGAGAAGGTAACTGCCGTCGGCCTGTTTGATCGCGCTGGATTTGACGCCTTGCAGGTCGGAGCCGGCTGCCGGTTCGCTCATCGCAATGGCGCCGACCATCTCGCCGCTGGCGAGCTTCGGCAGGTATTTTTTCTTCTGTGCCTTGGTGCCGTAATGAAGGATGTAGGGCGCGACGATTTCACTGTGCAGGCTGTAACCAATGCCGGTGAAACCCGCTGCATTGAGCTCTTCCATCTGCACCACGGAATACAGCTTGTCGGCGCCGGAGCCTCCGTATTCCTCGGGCATGGTCATGCACAGGAAGCCGTTTTCCCCCGCCTTGTTCCAGACCGCGCGATTCACATAGCCCTGCTCTTCCCATTCGGCGTGAAAGGGCGCGATTTCCTTGTCCATGAAACGGCGAAAACTGTCGCGGAACGCCTCATGGTCGGGGTTGAAAAGAGTTCTTTCGATCATGGTGCTACCTCGTTGTGGGGAGTATTGAAAGCCCGGAATACATTTATGCAAAGCGTTTGCTTGGTGAAATGAATATACTCTACCCAGTGTTTTCCTTCATCCCGGGCCGGCTCCGGGATTCATGCATGGCGGGGTCGATCCGCCGTGACCCATCACCGGAGTACGCCATGACAGAAGCATTCATTTACGACGCCATCCGCACACCGCGCGGCAAGGGAAAGAAAGACGGCAGCCTGTACGAGGTCAAACCCGTCAACCTGCTGGCCGGTGTGCTGAGCGAGCTGCAGCGGCGCAATGACTTCGACACCGCCTTTGTTGACGACGTGGTGATGGGTGTGGTCTCGCCCATCGGCGAGCAGGGCTCCGTCATTGCCAAGGTGGCCGCGCTCAAGGCCGGCTGGGACTTCCGCGCCTCGGGCGTGCAGGTCAACCGCTTTTGCGCCTCCGGCCTGGAAGCCGTCAACATGGCTGCGCAGAAGGTACGTTCCGGATGGGAAGACCTGGTGGTGGCCGGTGGCGTGGAGAGCATGAGCCGCGTGCCGATTGGTTCGGACGGCGGCGCCTGGGCGCAGGACCCAGAAACCAACAGCGCCACCGGTTTTGTGCCGCAAGGCGTTGGAGCCGACCTGATTGCCACCCTGGAGGGATTCACGCGCGCCGATGTGGACGCCTTCGCGATGGAAAGCCAGAAGCGCGCCGCGAGGGCGCGCGACGCCGGCTATTTCGACCGCTCGGTCGTTCCGGTGAAAGACTTCCTCGACCAGACCATCCTCGCGCAGGACGAGTTCATCAAGCCGCACACCACCCTGGAAGGCCTGGCCTCCCTCAAACCGGCTTTCGAACAGATGGGCGGCATGGGTTTTGACCAGGTGGCGCTGACACGTTATCCACAGGTCGAGCGCATTCACCATGTGCACCATGCCGGCAACTCCTCGGGCATCGTGGACGGTGCGGCGGCTGTGCTGGTTGGTTCGGAAGCCGCGGGCAAGACCCATGGTTTCACGCCGCGCGCCCGCATCGTCTCCGCAGCGCTGAGCGGCGCCGACCCGACCATCATGCTGACCGGCCCCATGCCCGCGACGCGCAAGGCGCTTGCCAAAGCCGGCCTGACGATTGACCAGATCGACCTGTTCGAGGTCAACGAAGCCTTTGCCGCCGTGGTCATGCGTTTCATGAAGGAGATGAAAGTCCCGCACGACAAGGTCAACGTCAACGGGGGCGCGATTGCCATGGGCCATCCGCTGGGCGCGACCGGCGCCATGATTCTCAGCACCCTGATTGATGAGTTGCACAGGCGCAAGCTGCGCTACGGCCTGGCCACCCTGTGCGTAGGCGGCGGCATGGGCATCGCAACCATTGTGGAAAGAATCTGATGAAGACGATCAAGTACGAACTGGCCGACGGCATTGCAACACTCACCTTCGACGAGGAAGGTTCGCCGGTCAACACCATGTGTGCCCAGTGGCAGAAGGATCTGACAGCGGCCACTGCGCAGGTCGTGAAAGACAGGGACGCAATTCGAGGCATCGTTCTGGCATCGAATAAAAGCACTTTCTTTGCCGGCGCCGACCTCAAGGCCACGATGCGCCTGCAGGCTTCGGACGCTGCAGCGGTGTTTCAGGGAATAGAGCTGACCAAGAAGAACTTCCGCACGCTGGAGACCCTGGGCAAGCCGGTGGTGAGCTGTCTCAACGGCACAGCACTGGGCGGCGGCTGGGAAGTGGCACTGGTCGGCCACTACCGCGTTGCGGTTGATGACAAGAAGATCCAGTTCGGCCTGCCGGAAGTCACACTGGGTTTGATCCCCGGTGCCAGCGGCATCACCAAGATGACGCGCATGCTGGGTCTGATGGGTGCACAGCCCTACATCCTGGAGAGCAAGCTGTTCAACCCGCACGAGGCGCTGGAACTCGGCCTCGTGCACGAACTGGTGCCCAATGCCGCCGCACTGCGTCCCGCGGCGCTGGCCTGGGTAGCGACCCATGACGGCACCGCCGCACCTGCGCACCACCCGTGGGAAGACAAGAACTACAAGATGCCTGGCGGCACACCTGCCAACCCCAAGATTGCCGGCATGCTGGCTGTGGCGCCGGCCGTGCTCAAGCAGAAAACGCGCGGACTTTACCCGGCCCCCGAATATGCGCTGGCCGCCATGGTCGAGGGTGCGCAGGTCGATTTCGACACCGCGCTACGCATCGAGTCGCGTTACCTGGCCAGGCTGATCGTGAGCCCTGTTGCCAAGAACATGATCAACACCTTTTTCTTCAACATGAACGCGATCAAGTCGGGCCACTCGCGACCGAAAGATGTTCCGCGCTACAAGCCGCAGAAAGTCGGCCTGCTGGGGGCCGGCATGATGGGCGCCGGCATTGCCTACGCCCAGGCCAGCCGCGGCATCAGCACTGTGCTCAGGGACGTGAGCCAGAACAAGGCCGACACGGGCAAGGCCTACAGCGCCAAACTGACCCAAACACGCGTGGACAAGGGTCGCATGAGTGCGCCCGACCAGACCGCCCTACTCGCGCGCATCCACGCCACCGACAAGGTGGCCGACCTCGCCGGCTGCGACCTGATCATTGAAGCGGTGTTCGAGCGCCGCGACCTGAAAGCCAAGGTCACGCAGGAAGCCGAACCCTTGCTGGCACCCGGCGGATTTTTTGCATCGAACACGTCCACCCTTCCGATCAGCGGGCTGGCCACGGCCAGTGACCGCCCTGAAAAATTCGTAGGCATCCACTTCTTCAGCCCGGTCGACAAGATGAAGCTGGTCGAGATCATCCGCGGCAAACAGACCGACGATGAAACTGTGGCGCGCGCCTTCGACTATGTGCAGGCCCTCGGCAAGATTCCGATTGTGGTCAATGACTCGCGCGGTTTCTACACCAGTCGTACCTTCGGCACCTTTGTGATGGAAGGCGCGGCCATGCTGGGCGAAGGCATTCCGGCGGCAGCCATTGAAAACGCCGGCATCCAGTGCGGCATGCCGGTGGGCCCGCTCGCCGTGCTCGACGAAACCGCGCTATCACTGAGCGTGCATGTGCTGGACCAGACCCGTGCCGACTATGTGGCCGAAGGCAAGACCTATATCGCCACGCCGGGCGAGTTGATCGTCGAGCGCATGGTCAAGGAGTTCGACCGCAACGGCCGTGCCGCAGGCGCGGGCTTTTACGACTACCCCGAGGAGAAAGGCGCGAAGAAAAGCCTGTGGCCCGAACTCAAACCCCTGTTCGAGAAACCGGGTACGGGCTGGAGCATCACCGACCTGAAGGATCGGCTGCTGTACCGCCAGGCCGTGGAAACCGCGCGCTGCCTCAGCGAAAGCGTGCTGACCAGCGTGCACGATGCCAACATCGGTTCGATCTTCGGCATCGGTTTTCCCGCCTGGACCGGCGGCGCAATGCAGTTCATCTACAGCATGGGGGTGGAGACCTTTGTGAAACGCGCCGGTGAACTGGCTGCAAAATTCGGCCCGGGCTTTGTACTCAGCGATGAGGTCAAGGCCGCGATCAAAAAGTACCAGCCGGTCTACTGAGCTTTGATGCCGGTCAGCAGGCCGGCTTTCTGCACCTTGCCCAGCGCGGTCTTGGGCAAGGCATCGCAGAACAGCACGCGCTTGGGGTGCTTGAAACGCGCGAGCCGGCCTTCAAACAGTTGCTGAACCCCGGCCGCATCAAGCCCGCTACCAGGTTTGCGCACAACCACGGCAACCACCACCTCGCCCCAGCGTGCGTCTGGCTGGCCCACCACCGCGGCCTCCAGAATTTCAGGGCAATCGGCCAGCAGATTTTCAATTTCGGCCGGGTAAATGTTTTCCCCACCCGAGATGATCATGTCTTTCGAGCGCCCGACGACTTCATAAAACCCTGCTTCATCACAGCGCGCCAGGTCGCCGGTGTGAAACCAGCCTTCGGCAAAGGCCAGGTTATCGGTATCGGCCCAATAGGCACACATCACATTGGGAGCACGCACCCGGATTTCGCCGACCTCGCCTGGGGCCACGGTTTCGCCCAGCGTGTTGACGAGTTTCACTTCTACATGCAGACCGGCCTTGCCGGCCGATCCGACATGCTGCATCGCATCGGCACGGCGCAGGTAGATGGAAACCGGGCCGGTTTCTGTCGCGCCATACACCTGGCCGACCGGTACACCGCGTGCATGCATGGCTGCAATCATCGAGGTGGGAATGGTGGAAGAACCCGCAGCCAGAAAACGCAGGGAAGACAAATCGGCCTCAGCAAAATCAGCATGGTCGAGTACCGCGCGCAAGGTGGCCGGCACCATCAGGGAAAGCGCCGGCCGACGCCCGGCCACATCGGCCAGCCAGGCCGCGGCATCAAAACGCGCATGCAGGGTCACCGTTGCGCCGGCGTGAAGGGCCGGCAGAGTCTGGATGCACAGGCCACCTACATGAAACATGGGCAGCACACTCAGCACATGGTCAGCCTGGGTGAGTTCATGCGCATGCGCGGAAATCACGCAGTTCCAGATCAGGCCTGACTGCGTGTGCAGCGCCCCCTTGGGCTTGCCGGTTGTGCCCGAGGTGTAGACCAGCAGCACCGGCGAGGCGTAGTCGCCTGACAGCTGGGCGGTGCTGCTCCCGGCATGTTCTGTCGCAAGTCCGGCGGCCGGCAGCAGGCGGCAGCCTTGTGTGGTTGCCAGCGCCGCCGCCGCATCGGCGTACCCACTGTCGCTGACCAGCAGGCTCACACCCGCATGTTCAAGAATCGCCGCGTGTTCGGGCGCCGCCAGCCGGTGGTTGAGCGGCAGCAAAATTGCACCAACGCGAGAAAGTGCAAACAGCAGTACCAGCATGGCCGGGTCGTTGAAGCCCAGCCAGGCCACACGGTCGCCTGGCTGCACACCGGCCGCCAACAGCACCTGCGTCGCACGCTCAATGCGCTGCCACAGCGCCGGGTAGCTGATGTCTTCCCCCGCCGCGTGGATCGCCACCTGCTGCGGCGAAAACTGTGCGTGCCGCTGAATGATCTGCGCGAGGTTCATGCCGGGCCCTACAGCACCGCCTGCTCGTCCTGTTCGCCGGCCTCATACAGGCATTCACGCCCAAGGCGGTCGATGCAGAGTTCGGCTGTCCACGGCAGCATCAGCGAGCCACAGCGCGAATCACGGTACATGCGTTCCAGCGGCAGGCTCTTGAGCATGGACTGGCCGCCGCAGGTGCGCACGGCCAGGCGGCAGATCTCGTTGGCGTTTTCCATGATGGTGTAGTGGGCCGCATACAGCCCGAGGCGTATTTCCTTCGAAGGATCGACCCTCGCAGCACGCGCATTCTGCAGAAAAATGGCGCGGGTCTGCTCCAGCCTGACCTTCATTTCCGCGACCGCGATCTGCTTGGTGGGGTACATGCGGCGTTTCACCGGCGGCGTGCCCGGTACCTCGCCACGCAGGTACTGCACCGTGAAATCGTAGGCCGCCTGGCAAATGCCCATGTAGGTCGGCGACAGGGTCGCAAACATGTGCGGCCAGCGCAAGGCAGCCTGGGCATACACGCCTTCGGGTATCAGCCGCTCAACTTCAGGCACAAACACATCCTGGAACACCAGCGTACGCGAGACCGTGCCGCGCATGCCCAGCGGGTCCCAGTCACCGGTGACGCTGACACCGACCAGGTTTTTGTCGACCGCAAGGTAGAGCGAGTCACGCTGGGTCGCGCCCGGCTTGTCCAGCGTGCAAAGGATGCCGTAGTAATCCGCCGCCCCCGCCAGCGAGGCAAAAATTTTCTTGCCGTTGACGACGTACCCGCCTTCGACCTTACGGGCCAGGGTACCGAAAGGCGCCTTGCCGGCCGCAGCCGCCCCACCTTCAGAGAAGGGTTGCGAGTACACCTTGCCCTGCTCCACCACGCGCTGGTAATGAATCTTGCGGTGCGCTTCGTGATTGGCGCGCTGCTCCGGCGTCATGTCGAGGTCGTCGGCGATGAAACCGGTCCACATGGTGGAGCTCACATGCATGTTCAGTGTCAGCGCGGTGGCGCCGCAATGCCGGCCAATTTCAGCGGCAGTCATCACATAGGTCGCGAAGTCGGCGCCCCAGCCGCCATGCTCTTCGGGCACGCAGATGCCCAGCAGGCCGGCCTCGCGCAGGTCGGCGTAATTCTCGAAGGGAAACACCGCGTCACGATCGATCTGCTGCGCGCGTGGCGCGAACTTCTCGCGGCCCAGTCGGGCCGCAATAGTCAGCAGTTTGGTTTGCTTGGGCGTGAGTTCGCTGTAGTCACCGGCAATCGAGGGCGGCTGGTAACGGACGGCAGTGGGGGGAGAGACAGGCAATGCAGACATGGGAAGGTCCTCGGGTCAGGTCGGGAAATGCTGTTTTAGAAACGTCAGGACGGCGCCGTTGAACAAATGAGGCTGCTCGATGTTGGCGATATGGCCCACGCCCGGCAGGCAGACATAAGCAGCGCCCGGAATGCGGCTGGCCATTTTTTCCACCACAGCGGGCGGTGCGTTCTGGTCCAGCTCACCCGCCAGGCACAGGGTCGGCACGGCGATGTCGCCCAGCGCGGCCAGGCGGTTGAACGAAACGATGGCCGAGAGTGCAGCGCGGTAGCTGTCTGCAGGCACACGGGCCATCAATGCGGCGGCTTCGGCGACGCGCACCGGCTCGGCATCCGGCGCGAACATGGTGGGCACCAGTTTGCCGGCCAGGCCCGCCATGCCCAGCCCCTGGTCCAGCGGCGCAAAGCGACTCTGCAAAAACTGCTGTTGCCAGGCGCCGTCGGCCTTGCCGAAAGCTGGCGAGGTACTGTAGAAAACCAGGCCATGTACTAGCTGAGGATGCAGGGCTGCCAGCTCCTGCGCAAGCATGCCGCCCATGCTGTGGCCCAGCACCACATTGCGCTTCGCGCCCGTGTGTTCGATCAGGGTTTTAAGTGCTTCTGCCAGCGAGGTATTGCTGCAGGACGCCAACGCCTGCGACGCGCCGTAACCCGGCATGTCCCAGGCAATCGTCCGGTAGCCGTGGCTCGCCGGTATCGGCTGGTTGTGCGCCCAGGCCTCCTTGCCCCCGCCCACGCCGTGCAGCAGAAAAACGGCCGTATCGCCCTTGCCCTGCTCCAGATAAGCCGGCAGCGCCATGGCTCAGGCCAGCTCGCCGGTCAGGCGGCCGGCATCCACAACCATTTGCCCGTCCAGGTGCACCGTGCAGTTCCTGAGCGGCAAATCGAAATGCCCCAGCGTGTGGCGCCCGGCCACCTCGTTGGCGCCGGTCGAATAAAGGAAATTGCCGGCAAAGGCGCGCAGCTCGGTGCCGTTGAAATCTTTCTTGTCGTAAAACGCCATGGCATCCCAGCGCGCCCTGGGGTTCATGCCCCAACCCACATGCGAGACCGCATAGGCCTCGCGGTCGCCCCAGGCGGCCCAGTAGCTGCGCATCAGCTCGGCGTCCACATGCTCGCCGGCGATGTCGGTCACGAAGTCGTTTTCGATCGTAAGCACGACGGGCTTCTCGAGGTAACGCTTGAAGGTGAGGTTGACATCGCCCTGGTCCAGCACCAGCTTGCCGTTGACGCTGCCTTTGGCCGGGAAGGCCAGACACAGGCCGCCCGGCCAGTGCGAAATGGTGCCAGGCCGGGCTGTGTAGCCCCAGCCACCGCCGGCTTGCGCCCCGACCAGCGAGATGGAAAGGTCCGTGCCCGCCTTGGAGGTGACATGCATGGCTTTGGCATTCCTGAGCAGCTTGATGCCGGCTTTGACCTTGGGTTCGAGCGCGGGATCGGGCAGGCAGCGCTCGAGGATTTCGGGGTATTCGTTGGACACCATCAGCACGCGCGCGCCGCCTTTCAGAATATCCGGCAGCTCGGCTGCGTGCAGCAGCCCTTCCACCGTCAGGTCGGCCACAAAGGTGCAGGTTGCCAGCGCCTGCACCACCGGAGCCAACTGGCCAATGGCGTCGGATGCGCCGGTCGAGCGCACCGGTACCGGTGCGGTGAGCCGCGGTGTGTTCAGCACCAGGTGAAAGGCCCGCGCACCGAGGCGCGCCAGCGCAAGTTCGGCGAGCCGCACATTGACCGGACGCGACTGCGTTTCGGACAGGATGGCCGCCGTGTCGCCCGCCTTCACGCCGCACAGCGCAAAGGCCTCGGCAAAACAGTCAATCCAGCGGGCTTCGATTCGTTCCTGCAGCATGGGAAAAGCTTTCTTTAAAGGCGCGAGCCCAACGTGAAATACCCGCCCGCATGAAACAGCAGTGGCGCGGCTTCGGACAAGGTGAAACGCTCGACTTCGGCAATGAACAGGCAATGGTCGCCGGCCATCTGCTGCGACACCTTGCGGCATTCAAACCAGGCGGCGGCACCGTGCAGTAGCGGCAGGCCCCAGGCGTTTTCGGCATGCGGCACCCCATCAAACTTATCGGCCTGGGGCAAGGCGAAGCGGCGCGACACCTCCACCTGCGCTTCAGCCAGCACGTTGACAACAAAACGCTCGGCGCCTTCGAACACCGCGAGGCTGGGTGAGCTGACCCGCAACGACCAGAGAATCAGCGGCGGCTCCAGCGACAGGGCCGAAAACGAATTGACCGTGAGCCCGACAAACTGGCCACTGTCTGCGCGGGTGGTCACCACCGTGATGCCCGTCGCAAACTGGCCCAGCGCCGTGCGCAGGACCCGGCTGTCCAGCACGGGCGGTGGGTCAAGGGGAGCGGGGTCCAGCGAAGCTTGCAAGGCGACATTCATCTGCGCATAATATATGAATATTCATGCAATACGCAAGCGCACTCCTTTCACGCCGAGACATCGTATGAGCCGCTCCAGCAAGCCGGCCTGCCCGGCGCCGGCTACCCGGTTCATCGATGGCTATCTGTCTTACCTGCTCGCGCGGGCCAGCCATGTGGTGTACAGCGAGTTCCACGCCCAGGTTCAGGCCGCTGGATTGAGCCAGCTGGAATGGCGCCTGCTGGCCACCTTGTCGGATGGTGACGGCCTGACCATCGGCGAGCTGGCGCGCGAAATCCTGGCGCAGCAGCCGACCCTGACCAAACTTGTACAGCGCATGGAAAAAGCCGGCTGGGTGCGGCGCGGCGAGGACCCGGCCGACGCCCGGCGCACCCTGGTGTTCGAAACAGCGCAGGGCCGCGCCACTGTGGCGGCCTTGCTGGCCCAGGCCAAGGCGCATGAAGACTTGCTGCTGCAGGGCTTCAGCGAACGCGACGTGACCGCCCTGAAAAAAATCCTGCGCACCCTGATCAGCCGCGGCGACGAAGCCTGACGGCGTAACGCCAATTAGTTGACTAAGTCAAGTAATTGGCAGATGATCCGGGGCATGGCATCCACACCTGACACCCGGCGCAGCAGCGTTCCCACAGCCCACGTCAAGGCCCTGCGCGGCTTCAACCGTTTCTACACTCAGCGCATCGGTGTGCTCACGCCCTACCTGGGCAGCGAGCTGTCATTGACCGATGTGCGTGTGCTTTATGAGCTGGCGCATCGCCAGCAGCCTACCGCAACGGAACTGGGGCGCGACCTCGGCCTGGACGCCGGCTACCTGAGCCGCATCCTGCGCCGCTTCGAGTCCAGGCAGTGGCTGACGCGCCTGCCTTCCCCCAATGACGCCCGGCAAAGCCTGCTGCAACTGACCGAAGCCGGTTACCAGGCTTTCGCGCCGTTGCAGCAGCGCTCGCGCGACGAGGCAGCGGCACTGCTGGCTCCGTTGCCACATCCTGCCCGGCAGGAACTGACAAGGGCCCTGGCCACCGTGCAGCGCCTGCTCGATCCTTCTGCCGCGTCCCCCACGCCGGCCGTCGTTCTGCGCGACCCGCAGCCCGGCGACATGGGCTGGGTGGTGCAACAGCATGGCGAGGTTTACGCGCGTGAATACGGCTGGAACGCCGAATTCGAAGCCTTGGTCGCGGGCATCGTTGCCGGCTATGTGCGCGACTACCAGCCTGAGTGGGAACGCTGCTGGATCGCCGAACTGGGAGGCGAACGCGTGGGCTCCGTATTTGTCGTGCGCAAGTCGAAAACCGTGGCCCAGCTGCGCCTGCTGATCCTGGCGCCCGGCGCGCGCGGGCTTGGCTTGGGCGCCCGGTTGACCGATGAATGCATCAGCTTTGCGCGCAACAAAGGCTATAAAAAAATGGTGCTCTGGACCAACAGCTGCCTGGATGGCGCAAGAGCCATTTATGCCAAGCGCGGTTTCACCATGGTCAAAAGCGAGCCCTACACCGGTTTCGGCAAAGAGCTGGTTGGCGAAACCTGGGAACTCCCGCTGTGAACGGCCCGCGGCTTTGACGCGAATCAACCTGGCCCTTCTGGCTGCCGCCGCCACCGGCGTGCAGGTTGGCGCGGCCATCGTGGCCTCCCGTTTTGTGGTTGCAGACGTGCCACCGCTGACCCTGGCCTTACTGCGTTACAGCATCGGGTTTTGTTGCCTTCTGCCGCTTCTTCTCAAGCATTTTCGGGCACTGGCCCTTGATTTACGAGCGCCGGCAGCTATAAAAAGCATAGCAAGCAAAGACTGGCTCGCCATGGCAGCGCTGGGAACGGGCCAGTTTGCAGTGCTGATTGCGCTGCTGAACTACGGTCTGCAGCACCTGGGCGCGGCCCAGGCGGCGCTGATCTTCAGCCTGTTTCCTTTGCTGACGCTGCTGCTGTCCAGCGCACTGGGGCGGGAGCGTATCTCGCCTGCCCTGCTTTTCGGCGTGCTGCTGTCCATCGCCGGCGTCGCCCTGTCGCTGTGGCCCAAGCTCCAGACAGCGCATGCAGGCCACTGGTGGGGAGAAGCAGCAGTGCTGGCAAGCGCCTGTGTCGGGGCCTTGTGCAGTGTTCTTTATCGCCCTTATCTGCAGCGTTACCCGACGCTGGCCGTGTCAAGCTTCGCGATGCTGGTGTCGGTTCTGTTTCTCAGCCTGCTCGCCCTTCAGGAATACTGGCCGGCGCGCGTGATGGCGCTCAGCCTGCAAACCTGGGCTGTGGTCGGTTTCATCGGCGTGTCCAGCGGCATTGGCTACTTCTGGTGGCTTTATGCGCTCAAACACGAATCACCGACGCGAGTGACGGTTTTTCTGGCCCTCAATCCGCTGACTGCGGCCTTGCTTGGAATGCTTTTTCTCGGAGAAGCGCCTGACCGGTGGTCCATTTCAGCGATTTTTTTCATAGCCTTGGGCTTGTGGTTTGCCACCCGCCCGCCAAGTCCGCAAGAATTGTCAGCCCGCCGCGCATAAAGTCCTCCTGGCGTTCGACACCTTCAACCTTCCACCTATTCCCGAGGAAACTCCATCATGCAGGCCATGCACATCGTCCACCAGGATCAAGCCATCCACGTTTTCGGCATCGAGTTGCGCACGTCGAACGACGAGGCCATGCAGACCATCCCGCCGCACTGGCAGCGCTTTTCACAGGAAGCTGTGCCGGCAAACATTCCCGGAAAGATTTCTGACGACGTTTATGCCGTTTACACCCACTTCGACCATGCCGGCAGCAACAACCAGGGGGTTTATTCGCTGATCCTGGGCGCGCAGGTGCATCCGCACACGCCCCTACCAGGCGGATTGGCGCGGGCGGTCATCCCGGCGTCGCGACGCGCGGTGTTTCCTGTCGAAAAAGGCCGCTTCGATCTGGTGGGCGAAAAATGGCAAGAGATCTGGCGCAGAAACGAGCTGCCAAAAACCTTCATCGTCGAGTACGAGCGTTACACCGCCCAAGGCGACATCGACATCTTCATCGGCCTTGACAAGGAGGCCGCGCGCGCATGACCAAGCGTCATCACGACCAGCTTCGGCGTCGGGCATGCCTGTGAGCCGCAGTCACGGCTGGCTGGATTACCAGGAACGCCTGGGCCGGGTGACTGCGTATATCCACGATCACCTTGAGAGCGAGTTGGACCTGGACCGGCTGGCAGAAGTCGCGCACCTGTCGTCCTACCACTGGCATCGCGTTTATCACGCCTTGTACGGCGAGACCATTGCCGCCACGGTTCGCCGGTTGCGGCTGCATCGGGCTTCCGGGTACCTGGCCAACACCACGATGGCCGTGACACAGGTGGCGCGCAAGTGCGGTTATCCCAATGTCCAGTCCTTTGCACGTGCTTTTCGCGTAGCTTTTGCCATGAGCCCGAGCGACTATCGCCAGCGCGGCGGCCATGCGGTTTTTCTGGGCGGTCAGGCACAGCCTGAACTCGCTGGCTATAGCGTGGAAATCCGCACCGTGCCGGTGGTACAACTGGCAGGTTTGCCCCACAGGGGTTCCTATATGCGCATTGGCAAGGCGTTTGAAACCGCCTACACGCAAATGGCTGCCCAAGGCCTGGCCCGCACAGACATGCGTTGGATGGCGGTGTATGACGATGACCCCTTCTCCGTGCCGGAAGCGCAGCTCAATTCGCGCGCAGGTTTGTCGCTGCCGCCAGATGCTACAGCCCGTGCACCTCTTGTACTGTTTGAACTCGGCGGAGGGACCTGTGCCGTGCTCAGACATAAGGGCCCATACGCCACCATGCGCGCCGCATACCAGTGGCTGTACGGTCAATGGTTGGTGCAGTCGGGCTACGAGGCGGCCAACCTGCCGGTCTTCGAGGAATACCTCAACAACCCGCGCGACACGGCGCCCGCAGAGCTGCTCACCGACATTTTCCTGCCGCTGGCAGCCAGGTCAGACCAGCATTGATAAATTGGCAGGCAATGGCCGGGAGATAATTGACCGGCCATGAATGTTTCACCCGCAGCGCCTGCCGAAGACGAAGG
Source organism: Polaromonas sp. A23 (assembly GCF_002001015.1). Classification (GTDB taxonomy): domain Bacteria; phylum Pseudomonadota; class Gammaproteobacteria; order Burkholderiales; family Burkholderiaceae_C; genus Polaromonas. Next base: position 45,269 of record NZ_MUNO01000037.1, read on the forward strand.
GGCCAGACCCCGACCCCGCTCACTCACGGACCTGTTTGTTTCGTTCACCCTGCTCGCCCTGCAGGGCTTTGGCGGCGTGCTGGCCGTTGTGCAACGCGAGCTGGTCGAGAAAAAACGCTGGCTGACCCGCGAAGAGTTTGTCGAGGAATGGGCGGTGGCGCAAATCATGCCGGGCCCCAACGTGGTCAACCTCTCGCTCATGCTTGGCCACCGTTACTTCGGCCTGCCGGGCGCCATGGCCGCACTGGCCGGCATGCTGACCGTTCCGCTGGTGGTGGTGCTTCTGCTGGCGCTGCTCTATGGGCAGTTTGAAGGCCACCCAGGTGTGGCCGGAGCGCTGCGCGGCATGGGCGCCGTGGCGGCCGGCCTGATCACCGCCACCGGACTGAAATTAATGGGGACGTTGAAACTTCACCCGTTGGGCTTGCCGCTTTGCATCACGCTGGCCGTGCTGTGTTTCATTGGCATTGCCTTGCTGCGCCTGCCTTTGGTGTATGTTTTGCTCGGCCTGGGCGTCACGGCCTGCGGGCTCACCTGGCGAAAGCTGGGCCCATGAGCATCGCACTGCAATGGAGTGACTGGCTGGGCCTGTTCGGGCATTTTCTGGTGCTGTCGCTGCTTTCAGTTGGCGGCGCCATCACCACCGCGCCCGACATGCATCGCTATCTGGTCGATGGCCAGCACTGGCTGACCGACCCGCAGTTCAATGCCTCGGTGGCCATCGCACAGGCCGCGCCCGGCCCCAATGTGCTGTTCGTCGCGCTGATGGGCTGGCAGGTGGGCCTGAACGCTGGCGGGCACTTGATGGGCCTGTTCGGCGTACTGGTCACCATGATGGGCATCATGCTGCCCAGCACCACCCTCACCTACCTGGCCGCCAGCTGGGGGCACCGAAACCGCAACCTGCGCGGCGTGCGGGCCTTCAAGCAAGGCATGGCGCCTATCGTGATTGCGCTGCTGATTGCCACGGGCTGGATCCTGGCCAGCGCCAACGTCGTCGGCCTGAAAGACTGGCCGGTGGCGCTGCTCACCGTGGTAACCGCGCTGATTGTCTGGCGCACCCGCGTGCACCTGCTGTGGCTGCTGGGCGTCGGGGCCCTGTTGGGCGCAATGGGCTGGGTTTAAGTCGCATCCTCATATACACGTCGGAGAAGTCCGTGAACAACCTGGCCACCCCGCCCCTGAATTTCTTTGCCGACCTGTCGGTCAATGTGGGGAAACCGCAGGAGGTGGGTGACAGTGGCGAGGGTTTGCGTCGCCTGGTTCCCATTACCGGCGGACAGGCCCAAGGGCAGGAGTGGCAGGCCCGTGTTTTGCCGGGAGGCACCGACTTCCAGCTGGTCACGGCTGCGGGTACCGCCAGGCTGGATGCCCGCTATCTGCTGGAAACCGATGCCGGTGAGATGATTTACGTGCAAAACCATGCCATTCGCAGCGGCCCGCCGGAGCTGATGGCGCGGCTTCTTCGCGGCGAGCCGGTGGATCCTGCGCTGGTTTATTTCCGTTGTAGCCCACGCTTTGAAACCACCGCACCGGCGCTGCGCTGGATCAACGAGCGGCTTTTCGTCGGCACCGGCGCACGCTTGCCTGACCAGGTGCTGATGCGTTTTTACGAAGTGGGCTGAGCCCGCTCCACGCCGCCCGGCCACTCGAGTTCAGGTTGTCCTCTGGCGCAACGCCTCGTACAGGCAGACGCCGCTGGCCACCGACACATTCAGGCTTTCAACCGCGCCGCGCATCGGGATGCTGACCAGTTCGTCGCAGGTCTTGCGCGTGAGCTGGCGCATGCCCTCGCCCTCGGCACCCAGCACCAGGGCCACCGGTCCTTTCAGGTCCACGTCGTATATGGTTTTTTCAGCGTCGTCGCTGGTGCCTATGCACCAGATGTTGCGTTCCTTGAGCTCGCCCAGCGTGCGCGCCAGGTTGGTCACCATGAAGTAAGGCATGGTTTCCGCAGCGCCGCTGGCCACCTTGGCGACCGTGGCGTTGATGCCCGCCGCATGGTCCTTGGGCGCAATCACTGCGTGTGCGCCGGCACCGTCCGCCACGCGCAGGCAGGCGCCCAGGTTGTGCGGGTCGGTCACACCGTCAAGCACCAGCAGCAGCGGAGACTGCTCACCGGCCGCTTCGAGCTGCTCAAGCAATTCGTCCAGCGATTTCACCTGGGCGACTGCGTCCACCCGTGCCACCACCCCTTGATGGCCGTGGCTGCCGCACATTTTGGCCAGGCGGAGCCCATCGGACTCCACCAGCCGGACGCCAGCTTCGCGCGCACGGTCGATGAACTGGCGCATGCGCGCGTCGCGCCGCGCCACATCGAAAAACACCTCGAAAACGGATTGGGGAGCGGTTTTGATGCGCACGCCTACGGCATGGAAGCCAAACAGGACTTTGGGAGAAGATGACATGCTCCGATTATCACTGCTGCACCCTGTGGCCTGACCGCAGGGTGCTTGCGCAGGATGGGCGGTAGCGCTCTGAGCCTAAAATGGTAACTAGACGTTTTTTCTCACTGGAGACGCCATGGGCATTCGCCTCAAATTCAACCTGGTTTTGGTGATCGTATTTCTGGCCGGCTTTGCCGCGGCCGGCTTTATTTCCCGCCAGTTGCTGCAGGAGAACGCGCGGGAAGAGGTGCTGCGCAACGCGCGCCTGATGATGGACACCGCCTTGTCTGTGCGTGCCTATACCGTCGAGCAGGTCAAGCCGCACCTGGACAAGCAGCTCGAAGAGGTTTTCCTGCCCCAAACCGTGCCGGCTTATGCCGCCACGGAAACGCTGCATTACATCCAGAAAAAATACCGCGACTACGGCTACAAGGAAGCCACGCTGAACCCGACCAATCCGCGCGACCGCGCCACCGACTGGGAAGCCGACATCGTGCAGCAGTTCCGGCAGAACGCCGAGTCGAAAGAACTGGTTTCCGAGCGCACCGGCGGTACGGGCCGCATTCTCTACATTGCCAAGCCGATCCAGATTACCAACGCCGCCTGCCTGCAATGCCACAGCGTGCCGTCGGCCGCGCCGGCGAGCATGATCAAGATTTACGGCGAAGCCAACGGCTTTGGATGGAAGCACAACGAAATCATCGGCGCCCAGGTGGTCACGGTGCCCATGGACATTCCCATCCTCAATGCCGACCGCACGTTCAAGGCCTTCATGGCGTCGCTGGCTGCGGTATTTGTGGTGGTCTTCATCGTGCTCAACCTGATGCTCAACTGGTTGATCGTGCGGCCTATCCGCCGCATGTCCCTGGCGGCCGACAAGGTCAGCACAGGTGACTTCGACGTGCCGGAATTTTCGGACGCAGGCCGTGATGAAGTGTCCGTACTCGGCAGTTCCTTCAATCGCATGCGGCGCAGCCTGGAGAAAGCCATGCAGATGATCGAGCGGGGAAACTGAGCCCATGAGCGTGGCCGGCCAGCCTCCGGACGCCAAGCCACCCGCGGCTGGCGTGGATGCGGCCGCCCTGCCCGCCGGCCACAAGGTTTTTGAATACCGCATCGAAAAAATGCTCGGGGGCGGCGGCTTTGGCATTACCTATCTGGCGCGCGACATCAACCTTGAACTCCCGGTCGCCATCAAGGAATATTTTCCCGGTGAACTGACAACCCGCGCCGCGGACCTGTCGGTCCAGGTGCGTGTGCCCGAAAGCGAGCAGCAGTTCCTCTGGGGCCTGGAACGTTTCCTGGACGAAGCACGGGCCCTGGCCTCCTTCCGCCACCCCAACATTGCGCGCGTGCTGCGCTATTTCCGCGAAAACGGTACCGCCTACATCGTCATGGAGTACGAGTCGGGCGACCCGCTCAAACGCTGGCTGGCAAAGCAACCGGCACTGGACCAGGCGGGCCTGCTCAAGGTGATTTACCCGCTGATGGACGGCCTGGAAGCGGTACACAAGCTGGACTTCCTGCACCGCGACATCAAGCCCGACAACATCTATATTCGCGCCGACGGCTCGCCGGTGCTGCTGGACTTCGGCGCGGCACGGCGCTACACCGGCGGACGCGACCTGACCAACATCGTCAGCCCCGGTTTTGCCCCGTTTGAGCAGTACCACAGCAAGGGCAACCAGGGTCCGTGGACGGACATCTATTCGCTGGGCGCCGTGATGTACTGGATGACCACAGGACAAAAGCCACTGGAATCGGCCGCGCGTGTCCAGGACGATTCCATGCCCCGGGCGATCGACATTGGCGATACCGCAGTATTTGGCGAGGCCTTATTGCGCGCCATTGACTGGGCACTGAGTTCGAACGAGGCGCGCAGGCCGCAGAATGTTGCCGAATTCCGGGCGGCGCTGGTGGAGGCACCCACTGTGCAGGCGGCGCCCGCGGCGGCGAGCCGTATGCCCACCGAACCGGGAGCGGGGCCTGACAGCGACGTGCTTGCCTTCGCGGCCAGCGCACGTTCATTCCCCGGCAACAGCGCGCAGAACATCCGCAAGAATGTACTTGGCACCGTGATGTTTCTCGATCTGGTGGCCTATTCGAAACACTCCATCGACCAGCAGGTGGTGCTCAAGGAGCGTTTCAACGAGCTGATCATCAAGGCGCTCAAAGGCGTGCCGGAGGCCTCGCGCATCGTGATTGACACCGGCGATGGCGCAGCCACCTGTTTTCTTGGCGACCCTGAGGAGGCGTTGCAATCGGCCTTGCTGCTGCGTGGGCTCCTGCTGCAGAAGTACGGCCAGATGCTGTCGGTCCGCATCGGGTTGCACCTGGGGCCGATCCGCATGGTGTTTGACGTCAACCAGCGTGTCAATGTGGTGGGCGACGGCATCAACGTGGCGCAGCGCATCATGGACTTTGCCCAGCCCAACCAGATCGTGGTGTCGCGGGCCTACTACGACGTGGTTTCCTGTCTCACCGACAACGCTGCTGGCATGTTCAGTGCGATGGGACCACACCTGGACAAACACCTTCGCTCGCACGAAATTTACGCCGTGCTGGACCCGAAATCACGGCCTGCAGCACCCATACCGGCACGCAACAGCGAGTTTGAAAATACGGCCTCCTTCGCAACGCTGGCCACCTTGACGCCGGAGACCACTGCCGAAATCGAGGCAGAACTCGCGCGCAGCATCGGGCCACTTGCCAAGGTGCTGGTCCAGAAAGCCTTGCCGCGCAGCGTCAGCGTGCAGGGCCTGCGTCAGTTGCTGGCAGTTTCGATTCCCGATCCAATCGCACGCGAGCTTTTTGTGAAACCGAAAAGCAATAAAACCCAACCCATGCCCAATTCCGGCGTGCGCAGCGACTGGGGTGCGCTCAACCCTTTCAGCCGTCCGCGGAGCGACCACAGCCAGCCGGTGAATTCGCGTTCGGGCCCGTCCTCGACCATCTCCTCGCCCCACTTCGACCACGAGCAGTTGGTCCGCCTGGAAAAAGCCCTGAGCCAGTTCATCGGGCCTCTGGCACGCATGATCGTCAAAAGGGAAGTGGCGCGGCATACTTCGATGGAAGCCTTGATCAAGGCCCTGGCTGCCGAGGTGGATCGGCCCGATGATCGTTCAAAGTTTCTGGCTGCCGCGCACAAGCCTTGACCTCTGCCGACCCTCCCCTATTGCTACTCTTTTGATAGCTATTAGCGATCATCAATCAAGGGCAAAGCGCCAATTTTTCTTTAACCGGCAACCACCTGACCGGCTTCAATGGTGATACGCCGCTCGCAGCGGGCCGCAATGCCGGGATCGTGCGTTACCAGCACCAGCGTGGTTCCGAGTTCCTGGTTGAGCTCGAACATCAGCGCCATGACTTTTTCGCCGGTGGCAAAGTCCAGGCTTCCGGTCGGCTCGTCTGCCAGCAAGACAGCCGGCTGCACGACAAACGCCCGCGCCAGTGCTACGCGCTGCTGCTCGCCGCCCGAAAGCACCTTGGGGTAGTGGCCCAGCCGTTCGCCCAGGCCGACACGTTTGAGCATCTCAGTGGCCTGCGCCCGTGCGTTTTTGGCCCCGGACAGTTCCAGCGGCAACATGACGTTTTCCAGCGCATTGAGGTTGCCCATGAGCTGAAAGCTCTGGAACACAAAACCGATTTTCTGGGCGCGCAAGGCCGCCCGGTCATCCTCAGTAAGGGCGAACAGATCCTGTCCAGCCAGTTGCACCGTACCCTGGGTGGGCGTGTCCAGCCCGGCGATGATGGACAGCAGCGTGCTTTTGCCCGACCCTGAAGCGCCGACAATAGCGGCAGTCTCCCTGGGCGCGAGTGCAAAATCAATATCGCGCAAAATGGTCAGGGTTCCCGTCGAATCGCTCACGCTCTTGAAAACATGCTCGACGGAAATAATTGCAGAAGAGCGGTTTTCCGTTTCCGCCGGTGAAGCCGGCGGTACCGAAGAAACAGGAACAACAGGTTCAAACATGCCAGCCTTATCGGATATTTTGGGATTCAAGCGACCTGACTTTACCAAGCCGGGCCTGCCTGCGGGCCTGTTGGGTTTTATGGTCAGTCTTTTTATGCTGGTATTGGCCCCGAACAGCCATGCACAGGCGGTGGGAAAACCGGCCACAGCCGGCACCGGCCCCACCATTCTGGTGGTGGGTGATTCACTGAGTGCCGAGTACGGCCTTAAACGCGGCAGCGGCTGGGTCAGCCTGATGACCCAGCGCCTGCTTGCCGAGAAGATGCCGGGACAAGTGGTCAACGCCAGCATCAGCGGCGATACGACCTCCGGTGGCCGCTCGCGCTTGGGCGCCCTGCTCACCCAGCACAAACCCGGCGTGGTCATTATCGAGCTGGGCGGCAATGATGCCCTGCGCGGCCTGCCCCTGGAAATGACCGAGGGTAACCTGCGCACCATGACGCAGGCCGCACAAAAAGCCGGCGCAAAAGTCCTGCTGGTCGGGATGCAGGTGCCTCCGAACTACGGTGGCGACTATGCGGCGAAGTTCTCGGGCTTGTTCGCAAAAGTGGCAAAGGACACCAAATCGGCGATCGTGCCTTTCCTGCTCAAGGGTGTGGCAGACACCAATGACGCTACCCGGTTGTTTCAGGCTGACCGTATTCATCCCAATGAGCAGGCGCACCCGATGATGCTGGCCAATGTCTGGCCGGAACTGAAAAAACTTCTCAAGTGACGATCGAACGCATCCCGGCCGGGGAGGCCCTTGACCGGCTGAAAGACTTCTCTGCCGTCATCGACGCCCGCAGCGAAGGCGAATACGCCGAAGACCATTTGCCCGGCGCCGTCAACTGGCCCAGCCTGAATGATGAAGAGCGCAAGATTGTTGGCACCCGCTACAAGCAGATCAGCCAGTTCGAAGCGAAGAAGCTGGGTGCGGCGCTGGTGGCAAAAAACATCGCCGCACACATCCAGCGCGAGGTGCTGGACAAACCCCGGGAGTGGCAACCCCTGATTTATTGCTGGCGTGGGGGAAAACGCAGCGGTTCGCTGGCCTTGATCCTGGACCAGATCGGCTTCAAGGTCACACTGGTCGACGGTGGTTACAAGGCCTTTCGGGCAGCGCTGGTGGCCGACCTGTCCCAACTGGCTGCCCGCTACCGCTACCAGGTGGTTTGCGGCCCTACCGGTGCGGGCAAGACGCGCCTGCTGCACGCATTGGCGCAGCAAGGCGCGCAGGTGCTTGACCTGGAGGCGCTGGCCAATCACCGCAGCTCGGTGCTGGGCCTGATCCCCGGGGTGGCGCAACCCAGCCAGAAGGCTTTTGACAGCCAGATCTGGGCAGCACTGCGCGGGTTTGACCCTGCCCGGCCGGTCTACATCGAAAGCGAAAGCAAGAAGGTGGGCAATGTCGCCGTTCCCGAAGGGTTGATTACGGCGATGCGGGCAAGCCCTTGCCTGAGGCTGGACCTGCCCGAGAGCGAGCGGGTGGCCTTGCTGCTGGAAGATTACGATTTTTTCGTGAAAGACATCGGCTTTTTCTGCGAACGCCTGGGCGCATTGACAGAGGCACGCGGCAAGGCCACCGTGCAGGACTGGCAGGCCCGCGCACGCAGCGGCGATGTCGCCTCGGTGGTGCAGGAGCTGCTGGTCGAGCACTACGATCCGGCCTACCTGCAGTCCATACAGCGCAATTTCGCGCAGTACGAATCAGCGCGTGTTCTGGCGCCCAGGTCACATACAACCGCGGCCATGGACGAACTAGCCGCGAGCCTGCTGGCCGCCTGAACCGGCGGCCCAAAAAACAAGGCCCCGGAAAAACAGCTGCCTGTTCCTGCGGGGCCTTGGGCACCAAGGTTGCTATCAAATAAATAGCTAGTAGCGCCCGTAAATCAAGGGCTAATGCCCGATTTCTTTCAAATTTTTCGAGTCATCCCGCCTCAGGACACGGGGTCGGCTGGCGGGGTGGCTTCGCCGCCCTCTTCGCCCGGTGTTTCATCGTCCGGCAAGTCTGGCTTGCCTTCGGCTTTGCGCTTGAGCTTTTCCTCTTTTTTCTTCTTTTTGGCCAGCTCTTTCTGGCGCTTTTCGTAGGAGTAATTGGGAGTTGCCACGGCGTGCTTTCTTCAGGGGAATATGTCCTAACTGTACTGCATCAGGGCCAGCGAGTTCGCAAGGTCGGCCTGCAGGTCGGCAACGGCTTCCAGCCCGATCGAAAACCGCACCAGGCCGCCTTTGAAGGGCCAGGGCATGGTCCGGATGGCCGGCACGTCATACGGCGCGCACAGGCTCATGGGGCCGGCCCAGCTGTAACCGAGCTGGAACAGCTGCAGGTTGTCGCAAAACTGGTCGACCTGCGCCTGCGCATAGCCGGGTTTGAACACAATGCTCAGCAGGCAGGCCGCGGCCGTGCAGTCGCGCTTCCAGAAAGTATGCCCGGGCGAGCCTTCCAGCGCCGGATGCAGCACGGCTTCAACCTGCGGCTGCTGTTGCAGCCAGGCCGCAAGCGTGCGGGTCGCGGCGTCCTGCGCGGCATAACGCAAGGCGATGGTGCCCAAGCCGCGCAGCACCAGCTCGACGTCGTTGCCGCTGACACCGTAGCCCACGCGCATATGGCAAAAGTGCACCAGTTGATGCAGCGCCTCGTCGCGCGTGACGACCGAGCCCATCAACACATCCGCGCCGCCGCTCGGATACTTGGTCAGGGCCTGAACGGAGATGTCGGCACCCAGCGCGAAGGCGTTGAAGGCGATGCCGGCTCCCCAGGTGTTGTCCAGTGCAGTCACGATGCCTTGCGGATGCCTGTCACCGTGCGCTTTGACGGCAGCCACCAAGGCCGGCAGGTCGGGAAACTCCAGGGTGATCGAGCCCGGCGCCTCGAGCCAGACCAGACGAGTTTTGGCACTCAGTTTGGCGGCCAAGTCAGCGGGCTGCATGGCGTCGTAATAACTGGTGCTGACGCCCCAGGCGGCGAGCTCGTGCTGCGCAAAGGCCTTGTTCGGTCCGTAGACGTTGTCCGGAACCAGCACCTCGTCGCCGGCCTTGAGCAGCGCCATGTCGACCAGCACCACGGACGCCAGCCCGCTGGGAACCAGGGTGCAGAAGCTGCCGCCTTCCAGCGTGGCAATGCGCTCTTCCAGCGTGAAGGTGGTCGGCGTGCCATGCAGGCCGTAGGTGTAGCCGGTCTTGTGTTTCCAGTCGCGCTGGCGCAGCGCCGCGACGCTCGGGAAAATGATGGTTGAAGCCTTGTGGACGCCGGGCTGGACCGAGTCAAAGCCGGCCGGCGGCTTGTAGGCGTGGTGGATCAGTTGGGTGGAAATATCGCTCATTTGCCGATGTTAACGGCAGGCGATGGTTAGGGGCTTCCCCTTCAAGCAGGGGCCGCGGATATGGCTTTGCCAGTCCGCAGGCGCAGCGGCCCCCTCGGGGGGCAGGGAGCTACACGAAGTGAGCGACCGTGGGGGCCGTTAAACCTTCCATTTCTCCAGCAATTTCTCCGGGCCCATGCTGTCGTAGCCTTCGAAGGGCTGGTGAATCCACGGATTGGTCGGCAGGAACTCCACCGAATAATCGGGCTGAAAAGTCGACACGCCCTTGGTCCAGATCACCGCGCTGCGCAGCTCGCTGATGGGCTTGTAGTTGTTGCGCAACTGGTGGATCACGGCGTTGAGCGTGTGGCCGGTGTCGGCCAGGTCGTCCACAAGCAGCACTTTACCGGCGATCTCGCCTTTGGGCGTGGTGATGAAACGCGCGATGTCGAGGTTGCCCTGCACCGTGCCGGAGTCGGCGCGGTAGGAGCTGGTGGACATGATGGCCAGCGGCTTGTCGAAGATACGCGACAGGATGTCGCCAGGCCGCATGCCTCCGCGCGCCAGGCACAGGATGGTGTCGAACTGCCAGCCGGACTGGTGGATCTTGATCGCCAGTTTTTCAATCAGGTTGTGGTATTCGTCATAACTGACATATAGGTGTTTGCCGTCTTCCGTCAACATGAAAATGCTCCTGATTCAATAGCTGGCTGCGCCCGACCCTATTGGGCTGGAGCGCGATTTGACTCAAAATTTTCGCGAAACCATTCAGGCGGCAAAGGGATTGCGCAGCAAGATCGTGTGGTCGCGGTCGGGGCTGGTCGAAATCATGTGAATGGGCACGCCGGTGACTTCCTCGATGCGATGCAGGTAGCGCTGGGCCGCAGTGGGCAGCTTGTCGTAGTCGGTCACGCCCACCGTGCTCTGGGTCCAGCCCGGCAGGGTTTCGTAAACCGGCTTGCAGCGGGCAATTTCTTCGGCGCCCATGGGCAGGATGTCGATGAGGTGGCCGTCGAGCTCGTAGCCTGTGCACAGCTCGAGCTGGTCAATGCCGTCAAGCACGTCGAGCTTGGTGATGCACAGGCCTGACAGGCCATTGACCTGCGCCGAGCGCTTGAGCAGCGCGGCGTCGAACCAGCCACAGCGGCGGCTGCGCCCGGTGGTTACGCCTTTTTCGGCGCCCACGGTGCTCATGTGGTAACCCGGGGTTCCCGGCTTTTCCCAGTCCAGCTCGGTCGGGAATGGGCCGCCGCCGACACGCGTGCAATAAGCCTTGGTGATGCCCAGGATGTAATGCAGCATGCCCGGACCAACACCGGCGCCCGCAGCCGCATTGCCGGCCACGCAGTTGCTGGATGTGACGAAGGGATAAGTGCCATGATCGACGTCGAGCAGCGTGCCCTGCGCGCCCTCGAACAGCAGGTTCGCGCCTTCGGCATTCGCATCGTTGAGTTCACGCGAAACGTCAGCCATCATCGGCTTGAGCAGCTCCGCATGGCGCATGGCTTCGTCATACACCGGCTGGAACTCGATGGGCGGCGCTTTCAGGTAGCCCGTCAGAACAAAGTTGTGCAGGTCCAGCAGCTCGCGCAGCTTGGCGGCAAAACGTTCCGGGTACTTCAGGTCCTGCACACGCAGGGCACGGCGCGCAATCTTGTCTTCGTAGGCCGGGCCGATGCCGCGGCCAGTGGTGCCGATTTTGACCGTGCCGCCGGTTTCCCGGCGCGTTTCGCGTGCAACGTCGAGTGCCACGTGGAACGGCAGGATCAGCGGGCAGGCTTCGCTGATGCGCAGGCGCGAGCGCACCTCGACCCCGGCTTTTTCAAGACCTTCAATTTCCTCGAACAGCTTGGCGGCCGAGAGCACCACACCGTTGCCGATGTAGCACTTCACCCCGGGGCGCATGATGCCGCTGGGAATCAGGTGCAGGGCTGTCTTGATGCCGTTGATAACCAGCGTGTGGCCGGCATTGTGGCCGCCCTGGAAACGCACCACGCCCTGAGAGCTTTCAGTCAGCCAGTCCACCAGCTTGCCCTTGCCTTCGTCTCCCCACTGGGTGCCCACGACCACCACGTTGCGGCCGACCGTTGCGGCATTTGTCTTTGTCATCTTCAATTCACTCTTTAAGGATTGTTGCGGGGATGCAGGGATGGTTCGCGCCACCGTTCAGGCCGGCGTTTTACCCAGCGGCTGGACCTGCCACTGGCCGGCAACGCTGGCCAGTTCGCGGTCGCAGTCAAATTCATCAACTTCGTGCTCATGGCCCGGCAGGACGCAGGCCACGGTTTCGCCGCCGGCGCGCAATCGGGCAATGGCAGCACGCAGATCGGCTTCTTCGCCCCAAGGCGCGCGTATGGCGGGCCGTAGTGGTTTGGGCGTCAGCACGCTGACCAGCTCCTTGAGGTCCAGGCTGAAGCCGGCCGCGGGCCGGTTGCGCCCGAACACGGCACCAACCTCGTCATATCGGCCACCGCGCACCAGCTCGGCGCCCTGGGCGCCATCACGTTGGCCATGGCCGTAAATGGCAAAGCGGGTACCGCTGTAGTAGGCATAACCGCGCAGGTCAGCCAGGTCGAACCCAATTTTGACGCCACCCGCAAGGTTGGCCACGTGGGTCGCCAGCCACTTCAGGTTCTGCAACGCCTTCAGCGCTTCGGGCAAAGCCTTGAAGACCTTTTCGGCTTCAGCCAATACCTTCTCGTCGCCATAGAACTGCAGCAGCGCGAGCAGTCCCTGGCGTGCGGCGGCGGGCAACTCTCCGTTGAGGCTGGCGGTCAGGCTGGCCAGCTCGCTGGCGTCCTTGCTCGCGAGGGCGGCATGAATGCGGGCCAGCATGGCGGCACTGACCTTGGCACCGGCCAACAGGCTACTGACGATGCGCACATCGGCCATATCGACCGACAGCTTCGTGACGCCGGCGGCCGTCAGTCCTTCCAACGCCAGCAACTGGGCTTCCAGGTCGGCCTCGAGCCCGGCATGGCCGTAAATTTCGGCGCCGAACTGCAGCGGCTCGCGGGTGGCGTGCGGGCGGTCGGCGCGGGTGTGCAACACCGGGCCGCAGTAACACAGGCGAGCCACGCCCTGGCGATTCAGCAGGTGGGCGTCGATGCGCGCGACCTGCGGCGTGGTGTCGGCGCGCAGGCCCAGCGTTCGGCCGGACAGCTGGTCCACCAGCTTGAAGGTCTGCAGGTCGAGCGCTTCACCGGTGCCGGTAAGCAGGGATTCGAGGTGTTCGAGCAGCGGCGGCATGACCAGCTCGTAGCCATAGCTGCGGGCCGTGTCGAGAAACAGGCGACGCAGCTCTTCGATATGGCGCGCCTCGGAGGGCAGGACATCGGCAATTTGATCCGGCAATTGCCATGATGACGACCAGGCGGGCATGTATTTATCGTGGGCTGTTAAAAACAGGATTTTACCGGGCTTGAGGCCCGGTTTCCGGCCAACCACAAGCCGGATGCAGTCAGCGGCAGCAAAAACCGTGGCAACCGGGCCCTCAGGGCTTACCTGTCAAAGAAGAAAAAGGATCCAGACCAGGCCGGCGGCCATGCTGCACAAGCCGAAAAACCGGATCTGGCCATTGCTCATTCGCAGAATTTGCTCAAACATGCTGCGCCAGCCGGATGGCGAGAAAAACGGCAGCAAGCCTTCGATGACCAGCATGCACGCCAATGCGAGCCAGAGCGTGCCGCTGTCCAAAAGAGGTGCTTTACTTTTTGGCCGGAGCCGCGCCAGTACCGGAGCTGCGCATGGCCTTGAAGAAGTCGGAGGACGGGTCAAGCACCATCACGTCGCTCTTCTTGCTAAAGCTGGCCTTGTAGGCGTCCAGGCTGCGGTAGAACTGGGCAAACTGCGGGTCCCGGCCGAAAGATTCGTTATAAACCGAAGCTGCCTGGGCATCGCCCTCCCCCTTGACCTTCTGTGCATCGCGGTAAGCATTGGCAATGGTCACCTCACGCTGCCGGTCGGCATCAGCGCGGATTTTCTCGCCTTCGGCTGCACCTGTCGATCGCAGTTCATTGGCAACACGCTTACGCTCGGCCTCCATACGCCGATAGACCGACTCCGTGATGGCCTCGACATAATCCACGCGCGTGATGCGCACGTCGACAACATCCACGCCCCACGGCTTCGCGCCCCGCACTACCTGCAGCACTTCTTTCTTCACGTCAGCCATCAACGCTTCACGCTTGAGGGAAAGCAGGTCGCGCACGGTGCGCTTATTGATTTCTTCCTGAAAAGCATTGCGAACCACCCGGTTCAGCTGGTTGGCGCCAGCGCGCTCGTCCAGCCCCACATTGCGGATGTATTCCGACGGATCGGTGATCCGCCAGCGCACATACCAGTCGATCACCACGCGCTGCTTTTCCGCAGTCAGCATGGGCTCGGCATCCGTACTGTCCAGCGTCAACAGGCGTTTATCAATGTAAGAAACGTTCTGGAACGGTGGCGGCAACTTGAAGTTCAGGCCGGGTTCGGTAATGACTTCCTTGATTTGCCCGAGTGCGTAAATCACGCCGAACTGGCGCTGGTCGACGACGAACAACATGGAACTGGCCAGTGCAAGCAGCACCAGAAGCGACGAGGCAATAAATCCGACTCTGTTCACTTTTGTCTTCCTTAACGGGTGTCACGGTCACGCGTGCGGGAAGCATCGCGGGCGCGGGTATCGGAGGTGCCGGTGGCCGGGGCTGCGGGCAGCGCCGGTGCTGTTACCGCGCCGGGTAAAACGGTAGCATCGGCACCGCTTGATGGCGCGCCCTGGACAGACTGCTGCATGATCTTGTCGAGTGGCAGGTAAAGCAGGTTCGAACCCTGGCGGGACTCCACCATCACCTTGGTGACGTTGCTGTACACCTGTTGCATGGTGTCGGTGTACATGCGGTCACGTGTGACCTGCGGGGCTTTCTGGTATTCAGCCAGCACGGAGCGGAAGCGCTGCGCATCACCCTGGGCCTGGGCAACAATGCGGGCCTTGTAGGCTTCGGATTCTTCTTTCAATCGCGAAGCGGAGCCGACCGCACGCGGAATGACGTCATTGGCATACGCCTGTGCTTCGTTCTTGGCACGTTCACGTTCCTGGCCGGCCTTGAGCACGTCATCGAACGAGGCCTGAACCTGCTCAGGCGGGCGCACGCCGCTTTGCTGCAGGTTGATCCCGACCACCTCGACACCCACTTTGTAGCGGTCGAGGATGGTCTGCATGAGCGTTCGCACGCGTGGGCCAATCTGGTCGCGTTCTTCGGCCAGGGCCGAGTCCATTTTCATTTTGCCCACCACTTCGCGCACAGCGGTTTCCGCTGCCTGGACCACGGCTCCCGCCGGGTCTTTGCTTTCGAACAAATAGGCGCGCGCGTCGCTGAGGCGGTACTGCACCGCAAACTTGATCTCGACGATGTTTTCGTCTTCAGTCAACATGGCCGACTCACGCAAACCCGTGGCCTTGATGATGGTGTCGCGTCCCACATCCACGGAACGGATCTGCGTGACGACGACCATCTCATGGCGCTGGACAGGGTACGGCAGGCGCCAGTTGAAACCGGCGCCCACGGTTGATTTGTACTTGCCAAACTGGGTAATCACCGCTTGCTGGCCCTCTTGCACGATGAAGAAGCCAGTACCCAGCCAGATCAGCACTGCAATGCCGGCAATCAGACCAATGCCTATGCCTGCACTTTTCATGTCGGGCTGAAAGCCGCCCGGGCCGCCATTGCCGCCTCCACCTCCGTTGCCCCGGCCGCGTTGTCCTGCGTTTTTCGCCCCCCCAAAAAGGCCACCGAGTTTGCGGTTGAAGTCACGCCACAACTCGTCAAGATCGGGCGGGCCCTGATTTGGGCCTTGACCTTGCGGCCGGGGTGGCACAGGGGGCTTTGCCGGTGGAACCTCATCACGGCCTGCGTCGGGTTTGGCCTCATCAGCCGGAGATTTGTCGTCGTCGCGGCCCCAGCGGGGATCGTTCAGATTGAACATTCCTCGGGCGCCTTGCCTCAGCCGTCCTGGCAAAGTCGTTTGCCCCCACGCTTCGTTGCCCCCCGAGGGGGTCGTCGCTTGCTTGGGGCGGCCCTTCACGGCGCGCGTCAGCATCTGTAGCACAGGGTTCAGGTTCATGGAATCGAGCTCACTTTTTTCATTACTTCGACATTGTGCCTAATCAGACTACGGCTTCATCAATTTGGGGACTATCTTCAACGGGAGGTTGAGACGCATACCGGGCCAGCATCTCGCGCAGCAAGGGCAAACCCTCACCCGTTTGCGCGCTGACAAACACCCGCTCAACCCGCCTTCCGGTATCGGAAAAAGCGTCCTTGATCTCAAAACTGTCACTTAACTGCAGCGGCCTGCGCGATTTTTCAAGGGCATCAAGCTTGTTGAACACAAGAATCTGCGGAACATCTGCTGCACCGATCTCGGCCAACACGCGTTGCACCTGCTCAATCTGCTCAAGATGATCCGGGTTGGCGCCATCAACCACATGCAGGAGCAAGTCAGCGTCCGCCGCCTCCTGCAAGGTAGCGGCAAATGCATCCACCAACCCATGTGGCAGGTCACGGATAAAACCCACCGTGTCAGACAGCGACACAGAGCGGGCAGCGTCTCCCAGATAAAGCTGCCGCGTCGTCGTGTCCAGCGTTGCAAACAGCTGATCAGCCGCATACGCACGCGCCTTCACGAGGGCGTTGAAAAGGGTCGACTTGCCGGCGTTGGTGTAGCCAACCAGTGAAATGGTGAAAGAGTTGCGCCGCTCTCTCTGCCGGCGCTGGGTTTGGCGCTGCTTCTTGACCTTGGTCAGCCGCTCCTTGGTCCGCTTGATGGACTCGCCAATCATGCGTTTGTCCAGCTCAATCTGCTTCTCACCCGGTCCACCGCGAACACCCGCGCCACCCGTCTGGCGCTCAAGGTGCGACCAGCGCCGGACCAGGCGGGTAGACAGGTATTGCAAACGGGCTAGCTCCACCTGCAGCTTGCCCTCGTGACTGCGGGCGCGCTGGGCAAAGATTTCCAGAATGAGCAGGGTCCGGTCATTTACCGGAAGCCCAAGCACGCGCTCGAGATTGCGCTGCTGGGCTGGGCTCAGGGATTGGTCGAAGAGGATCTCGCTGGCACCCGTTTCAAGGGCGAGCATCTTGATCTCGTCGGCCTTGCCGCTGCCAATGAATAACGCGGCATCCGGCGCCCGGCGTTTACACACCACACGCGCAACGGGCTGCAGCCCTGCAGTCTGGGCCAAAAGGCCCAGCTCTTCAAGGTTGGAATCGAAATTCGGAAGGCCCAGATCCACCCCGACCAAAATGGCCAGAGGCGTGGCCGCCAGGGAGGGGTCCTGCGAACTCAGCTGGCTGGGCTTTCTTGGGATTCTGTTGCAGCGAAGTTGACTGCGCGACCAGGAACGATGGTCGAAATCGCGTGTTTGTAAACCATCTGGGTGACGGTGTTGCGCAGCAGAACCACATACTGATCAAAAGATTCGATCTGGCCCTGAAGTTTGATGCCGTTGACGAGGTAAATCGATACCGGCACATGCTCACGGCGCAATGTATTCAGGAAAGGGTCCTGCAAGAGCTGACCTTTGTTGTTGCTCACGATATTTTCCGTGTTCAAGAGTTGATAGAACTTCACCTTACCACAGCAAATCAGCTGCGGATATCATCCTAGTCCGAATCTTTGTCCGCGAAGGGGTTGCTGGAGGATTTCATCTGGATTCGCAACGGGGTTCCCACCAGATCGAACTCCTTGCGGAAGCGCCCTTCCAGGAAGCGCTTGTAGGCATCTGTGACGTGCTCCAGCGAGTTTCCGTGGACGATGATGATGGGAGGATTCATGCCACCTTGGTGCGCGTAACGCAGTTTGGGGCGGAACATGCCGGCCCGTTGCGGGCTCTGGAACTGCACGGCCTCAAGCAAGAGCCGGGTCAGCACCGGGGTAGACATCTTCCGATTGGCCGAGGCATGCGCCTGGACAATGGATTTCCAGACCGGGCCCAGCCCTTGGCGCTTGATTGCCGAAATGTTGTGGATGGTGGCGAATTTAAGGAAGGACAGGCGGGTTTCGACAGACCGCTCCAGAATCTCCCTCTGGTACGCATCCACCGCATCCCACTTGTTGACCGCCAACACCACCGCACGGCCGCTTTCCAGGATGTAGCCGGCGATGTGTGCGTCTTGATCGGTCACGCCCTGAGTCGCGTCGAGCAGCAAAAGCACCACATTGGCGCTTTCGATGGCCTGCAAGGTTTTGACCACGGAAAACTTCTCGATGGCCTCAAAAACCTTGCCCTTGCGCCGCAAACCGGCGGTGTCGATGAGCTCGAATTTTTGCCCACCACGCTCGAAAGGCACTGAAATCGCGTCGCGAGTCGTCCCCGGCTGGTCAAACGCCACCAGGCGTTCCTCGCCCAACCAAGTATTGATCAAGGTCGACTTTCCCACATTAGGGCGTCCAGCCACGGCCAGTTTGATCACCGACGGGTCCCCGGCCAGATCGTCCTCATCCGGATCAGGAAGGTTCAACGGCGCCAGCGCCCGCTCGACAAGGGTGCGCATACCCTGCCCATGCGAAGCGGAGACAGGCAACACCTCACCCAGCCCAAGCTCAAAGAACTCCGAAAGCTGAACGCCTTCCGTCATGCCTTCGGCCTTGTTGGCTGTCAGCACCGTCGGTACGCCTAGCTTGCGCAGGTACTTGGCGATCTCGTGATCCTGGGCGTTCACACCGGCACGAGCATCAACGACAAATACCACCACATCGGCCTCGGCAACGGCCTGCCGCGTCTGCTTGGCCATTTCCTTGTAGATGCCGTCGACCGCTTTGGGCTCGAAGCCCCCCGTGTCGATGACGATGAACTCCTGCGCGCCCAACCGGCCATTGCCATAGTGGCGATCCCGCGTCAGACCAGCATAGTCCGCAACAATCGCGTCGCGGGTTTTGGTCAGGCGGTTAAAAATGGTCGATTTGCCTACATTGGGGCGACCGACCAGAGCAATAACAGGTTTCACGAGATGGCAATCAAGACGGGCAAATCAGCCCCCGAAAGGGGCAGGCAAGGGAGGCACCTCCTCACCAGCCGGGGCCGCCGAACCGGCTTCGCCGGGCGGCAGGCGCAGCGCCCCCACGGGGGGCAGCGCAGTACACGAAGTGACAAGCGTGGGGGCCAGGATCTATTCAGGTGCATAGCCAAAAACGGCTCCCGAGCGTGTGACTGCAATCAGGGTGTTACCGGCAAGCACCGGGGTAACAGTCACGGCGGAACCATCAGTCGTGAGCCGGTTCAGCAAACTGCCGTCCGTGCGGGACAAGAGGTGAACATACCCTGCAGAGTCACCCATAGCGATGGAACGCCCAACGACAAGCGGCGCGGTCAGGTTGCGGTAGCGCAGCCGATCCGTGTTCCAGGCGGCTTCACCGTCGGCGCGCAGCCAGGCCATGACCTTGCCATCAGCTTCCGTGCCAAAGATGAGATGATCGTCACCATCCACGCCTTGTGCGCCGTTGGCCGGTTTTGTCCACAGCAAAGTGCCGCGCTGGGCGTCCACACAGCCGACGTTGGCCTGAAATGCCCGGGCGCAAACGGTATTGCCGTTCCGACTGACTGTCCCCACCAGATCCACCAGGCGCTCGACATCGTTGATACCGCGCGGTGAAGCGATGGGCACTTCCCAACGAACGCTGCCGTTGAGCGGGTTCAAACCCGCCAGACGGCCAGCCAGCCCCACCACCAAGGTGTCACCCACGGCGAGCATCACGCCCGACTGGCGCAATACAAGTGGCTCGCTCGGGCGCTGCTGGGACCAGAGTTTGCGCCCTGTCTGACCATCAAAGGCGTTAACCGAACGGTCGGCTGCGAGAACAAACACCCGCCCTCCCGCCACAAATGGGGAGGTGAATGCCTGGGCGGCAAGTTTTTGCCTCCATAGCTCCTTGCCACCAGCCAAAGCCACCACATCATTGCTGCGGGTGACAACAGCGGAAAGCTTCCCGTCGCTTCCCACACCAGCGGCAATCGGAGCCCCGACGTTCGTGCGCCAGAAGTCGCGGCCGGTACGCGCATCGAGCGCCGCGACCGAGCCATCGGTACTTGCCACCACCACGGTATCCGCCACGACACTCACCTGAAGGGGAAATGAGACCTCGCCAATACGCGCGCTCCAGATCAGCTTGGCCGGCACCAAGGCAACCACGGGTTGCAACTCGGCCGGTTGTGGCTTTTTGACGGAGCTTCCGAACAAATTGCCAATGCCGCTGAACACGGAGCAGCCGGACAAGGATGCTATTAAAAAAATAGCTACTGACGCCCGAATTACCTTGGCCAAAGGCCGAAAAGACTGTTGGTTCACTGCTTGACCTCCGTGGCGGACGCGGGAGAAACTGCAGCGGTTGCTGCAACACTGGACGCAGCGGGAGAGGGGTTCACCCCGAGCGCATTGAGTTTGACTTCGACCAGCCGCCGGTACTCGGTGCGGTCATCCATGCTTTTATAGGCTTTTTCGTACTCGGCGCGGGCTTCAGCTTTCTTGCCTTGGGCAAGCAGAATGTCACCGCGGCGATCGGCTGCCAAGGCTACAAAATCTTTGGGGAAAGCTCCGGAAACCAGCTGCAGCGCCTCATCGTAAGCCTTGGACTCCAGTAGCAAGCTTGCCAGACGCAACTTGGCAATGGCCTGATACCCTTCATCTGCGCTCTTGCCGGCAACCCATCGCAATGAGGTCTTGGCGGCGTCGGTATTGCCTTTGTCGTAATACGTTTTGGCGGCAAGAAGGCCGGCTTGCTGGGCAAAGGCCGTTCCCGCAAAACGTTCCTGCATGTCGGAAAGGGACCGATCCAACCGGCCGGCATCTCCCGACTGGGCTGCGCGCTCCACCTCGTCGTACATAACCGCTGCTTTGGCTGCCCGGTCACGCTCCCAGTAGTTGTAGCCATTCCAGGCGGCGGCGACGCCAAAAATGGCAATCAGACCCCAAGTAATCAGGTCACCGTATTGCTTCCAGAAGTGCTTCAGCTCGTCAAGCTGTTCCTGTTCTTCCAAATCGAGATGTTTTGCCATAAAGCTCTTCTAGTTCTGCCCAATGATGAATGTTGATTGTAGGCGGGCGCCGTCAGCGGGCCGCACGCAGACCCGGCGCCCAGGAGTCAATATCGTCCAGCGGCTGCAGCGTCTGAACCTGCCCGGCATCAGTCTTCTCGCCGCGCAGGGGTTTGACCGCCACGCGGCCCTCGGCCAGTTCGGTTTCGCCAAAA
Organism: Polaromonas sp. A23; assembly: GCF_002001015.1. Lineage (GTDB taxonomy): Bacteria > Pseudomonadota > Gammaproteobacteria > Burkholderiales > Burkholderiaceae_C > Polaromonas. The sequence continues at coordinate 66,142 of NZ_MUNO01000037.1, forward strand.
ATCAGCGCGAAGCGCGCGCCACTGCCATCGGCCTTTTTGAATTGAGACTTCATGCTTCCCATGCCGTCGGCGCTGCTGGCATGCATCTGGACATTGAGACCGGCAGCGCGCAAGGCCTCGCAGGCCGCCATGACGGTGGGCATAACCTCTGCCGATGGCACGACGGCGTAGACGTCGGGCGAACTCTCTGGCGGTAGCACGCCGACCGCTTCGAGCAAGAGCAGCATGCGCTCCACCCCCATGCCCCAACCCACCGCCGGCGTAGGTTTGCCACCAAGTTGTTCAAACAGGCCGTCGTAGCGGCCACCGCCGCAAACCGTGCCCTGCGAACCGAGCTTGTCGGTAATCCATTCGAACACGGTGAGGTTGTAATAATCCATGCCCCGCACCAGCCGCGGGTTGATGCGGTAGGCCAGCCCCGCTGCGTCGAGCACCGCGCGGACCGCATTCAGGTGCGCAAGCGAAGCCTCGCCAAGAAAGCCCATGAGCTGCGGAGCCGCTTCAACGACGGCCTGCAGCGCGGGGTTTTTCGTGTCGAGGATACGCAGCGGATTGCTGTGCAAGCGGCGCTTCGCGTCTTCGTCCAGCACATCGGCGTGCGCCTCGAAGTGCGCAATCAGCGCCGCACGGTGCGCCATGCGCTCGCTGGGCTGGCCCAGGCTGTTCAGTTCGAGCCGCACGTGCTCCATCGGAATGCCCAGATCGCGCAGCAAGGCGCGGCACATCAGGATCTGCTCTGCGTCCACATCGGGCCCGGCAAAACCCAGTGCTTCAACGTCGATCTGGTGAAACTGGCGATAGCGCCCTTTCTGGGGCCGCTCGTGGCGAAACAGCGACACGGCAGACCAGACCCGCATCGGCCCGTTGTACAGCACATTGTGCTCAATCATCGCGCGGACGATGCCGGCGGTGGCCTCGGGGCGCAGCGTCAACTTGTCGCCATTCATCGAGTCCACGAAGGAGTACATCTCCTTTTCAACGATATCGGTCACTTCGCCAAGGCCGCGAACGAACAGCGCCGTCGGCTCGACGATCGGTGTGCGGACGTTGGCATAGGCGTAACGCGCCATCAGCGCGCGCACCTTGGCCTCAAACCATTCCCAGCGCGCCGAATCGGGCGGCAATATATCGTTCATGCCTTTGACGGCAGTTATTTTTTCAGCCATGAGGTGATTCAGGCGACCTGGGCGACGGCTTGCGTGCCAAAGCGCTTTTCAATGTAGTTTTCGACAATCACGCGGAACTCCTGGGCAATCCGGTCGCCGCGCAGGGTCACGCTTTTTTCGCCATCGATATAAACCGGTGCGGCCGGCGCTTCCCCGGAGCCCGGCAGGCTGATGCCGATGTCGGCATGTTTGCTTTCGCCGGGGCCGTTGACAATGCAGCCCATCACCGCGACCTTGAGTTTTTCAACGCCAGGGTATTGCGCACGCCAGACCGGCATCTGCGCACGCAAAAAGTCGTCGATTTCCTTGGTCAGTTCCTGGAAGGTGGTGCTGGTGGTGCGGCCGCAGCCCGGGCAAGCCGTGACGCTGGGCACAAAACTCCGCAGCCCCAGCGCCTGCAGGATTTCCGATGCAATCAACACTTCCTGGGTACGCGCTTCACCAGGTTGCGGCGTCAGGGAGACGCGGATGGTGTCGCCAATGCCCTCCTGCAGCAGCACGGCCAGCGCGGCGCTGGATGCCACGGTGCCCTTGGTACCCATGCCGGCTTCGGTCAGACCCAGATGCAGTGCATAACGAGACCGCTTTGAAAGTTCACGATAAACCGAGATCAGGTCCTGAACGCCACTGACTTTGCAGGACAGGATGATCTGGTTTTTATCCATGCCCATTTGCTCGGCCAGCGTTGCGGAGTCAATCGCCGAGGTGATCAAGGCTTCGTACATCACCTGTTTGGCATCCCAGGGTTCGGCACGCCGGCTGTTTTCATCCATCAGGCCGACCAGCAGTTCCTGATCCAGGCTGCCCCAGTTCACCCCGATACGCACCGGCTTGTTCCAGCGCATGGCAGCTTCGATCATCTGGCCAAACTGCTTGTCGTGCTTGTCGCCTTTGCCCACGTTGCCGGGATTGATCCGGTACTTGGACAACGCCTCGGCGCAAGCCGGGTAATCGGTCAACAAGCGATGTCCGTTGTAGTGAAAATCGCCAATCAGCGGCACATCGATGCCCATGCGATCAAGCTGCTCACGAATGTAGGGCACTTGCGCCGCAGCCTCTGGCGTATTAACCGTGATGCGGACCATCTCCGAGCCGGCAATGGCCAACTCCTTGACCTGAATGGCCGTACCAATCGCGTCCACCGTGTCGGTATTGGTCATGGACTGCACGCGCACCGGCGCATCGCCGCCCACGGTGACCACGCGGGAGCCCCAAACAACGCGAGCTTGCCCGGATGTGCGTGCCTTGGGCGCGGCAGACTCTATGGGAAGGCAGGAAGCCACTATTTCACCTCGAAGCGTGCAACGTTGTCTCTGCTGACCGGGTTCAGATCGAACACCTTGCCCCGCACCTGAACCTGGGTTGCATCGACGCGCCCCACAACAGCGGCAAGCGGCAAAGCGCCCGTAGCACCTACCTCTTCGCCCGCTGCAAGCGTACGGCGTACAACAACCACACCCTTGGCGTCGGTGACTTCCACCCACGACTCGCCGCGAGCTTTGAATACGATAATTCCCTTTGATGCCAACGGGAGTGCTTCCCCTGCCACCGGCAATGTCGCGGCAGGCACAGGCTCTACCGGCTTAGCCGCTATTTGCGGCTGTGGTACCAGGGCCTGGGCGGGAGTCGTGACAACGGCTGGCGCCTCGGCGGGACGGACTGTGTCGGTCGGCTTTTCACCCACCAGCAACTCAGTGCGCGCCATCGCCTCACCTGCCGACGTGCCTGCGCCTGTTTGAGACGAAGTTGTCGTTTCGCTTCCTGCAGAACCTGACTTCGCCCCGGACACGCCTTCCTGTCGCTGAACCGCAGGCATAAAAATAAGCACCAGCGCAGCGAGTACCAGCAGGAGGCCCGCCAGAACAGCAGGCCTGGAAACTTGAGTAATCAACGAAGGGCCAGGACCATCACTGGGCGAGCGAAAAGGCGTGTTGATCGGTGCATGCTGATAACCGAGATTTGGCTTCCCGGTTTGTGGCAACTGCGCCAGCACCTGGGCAGCATCTATTTTCAGCGTGCGGCAAACACTGGCAGCCAGCGCACGGACAAACACAGCATCGGGCAAGAGGTCCAGCCTGTCCGCCTCGAGCGCTTCGAGCTTTTTAACCGGCACCTTCAAAGCCACTGCAAGTGCAGCAATGTGAAGGCCCGCGGCCTCACGCGCCTGCCGAAGCAGTGTTCCGGCGCTGGCTTCGTGCAATCGGGGTCCGCCTTGCTGCAAATCCTCCTGCATGACCGCTGAATTTTCTGGCGAACGCCCCTCCAATTCACTCATTGAAAGCTCCTCTGGCGTATGCAGCTGCCTCGCTTGACTGCCCGAAGCGTTTTTTTAGTTGATCGGCCAGCTGAAGCATCGCTTCGCGATTGCCCAGGCTGCGCTCCACCTTGATGCCCAGCCACAGGGTCTCCGCCCTGGCCAGATCGCTGTTATTCACGCGGCGAATATAGAACTGCGCACGTGTCAGGTCACCACGCTGGAAAAGCGCCCGGGACAGGTGGTAGCCGGTAATAGGGTTGCCTGCGTCCAGTTCATATGACTGCGACAGACTGCGCTCACCTTCAGCCGCCTGCCCTGCGCTGATCTGGCAAATGCCTTGAGCCATCAGTGTTTTGGCCTGATCGGCGTACTGGGGAATGGCAACAGCGCGCCCAAACAGCGCTATCGATTCGCTATAGCGTTTTTGCTGGCACAACAGCCAGCCATAGTTGTGAAGCGCCCCGCCGTCTCGTGGATTGAGCGTCACGGCCCGACGGAAACTGTCCTCGGCGAGCGCATTGTCATTCATGCGCATGTAGACGAGGCCGCGCAGGTTATAGGCATCGGCATAGGTCGGGTCGGTTGCCAGGGCTTGCTTGAGCTCATCCAGCGCGACGTTTGTCTGGCCTTGCTGGAAGTAATTGGCAGCCAGCTCGAGACGAATACGCGCTCGCCTGCGGCTGTCCGGCTCGTCTGACTCCGTCATGATTTCCGGGCGCCCCCCGGCAGTACCGGACGAAGCACCTGGCGTACCGGCGCAGCCGGCGAGCAATACAACCACCCAACAAGCGGAAAGCCAAATGGCATTACGGACGAGACTCATATACCGACCTCCCTGGTGACAACCTTGATCCCCTTGAGCATACCTTGCCGCTGTGTCGCCATGCGCTGCTGCACACCCGTGCGATCCTGCACATCACCGGCTAGCTGGCCACAGGCTGCATCGATATCGTCGCCACGTGTTTTCCGGACGGTGGTCACGATACCGGCATCCATCAATATTTTGGCAAATGCCAGCACTTGCGGCATATCAGAGCGTTTGAGCCCGGAAGCCGGGAACGGATTGAAAGGAATCAGGTTGAACTTGCAGGCCAGGCCATGCCCACCATGCTCGCGCATGAGGGCCACCAATTGCCGAGCATGCTCAGGCTGGTCATTCACCCCTTCAAGCATGCAGTACTCGAAGGTGATGAAATCCCGAGGCGCTGCCGCCTGGTAACGAGTGCAAGCCTGCAATAACTCGGCAATCGGGTATTTTTTGTTGAGGGGAACAAGATTGCTGCGCAACTCGTCGCTCGGCGCATGCAGGGAAACCGCCAGTGCAACAGGGCAATCCTGAGCAAGACGGTCCATCATGGGAACGACACCCGAGGTTGAGACGGTCACCCTCCGGCGCGACAAACCATAGGCATGGTCGTCAAGCATCACGCGCAACGCGGGAAGCAATTGCGAGTAATTTTGCAGAGGCTCCCCCATGCCCATCATGACGACATTGGAAACAATCCGCTCCTCCTTGCCAAGATGTTTGCGCAAAAAGTGCTCGGCATACCAAAGCTGGCCAATGATTTCGGCCGTCGTCAGATTTCGGCTGAAACCCTGATGGCCGGTGGAACAGAATCGGCAGCCCACGGCACAGCCGGCCTGTGAGGAGATACAAAGCGTTCCACGATCAGATTCGGGAATAAAAACGGTTTCGATAACGTCGCCGGCCCCCACATCGAACAGCCATTTGATGGTGCCATCGGCCGAATCGTGGCGGGACACCACCTTGGGACCCTCAATGTGGGCTGACGCGGGCAACTTCTCGCGAAGGGATTTCGCCAGATCGGTCATCTGCTCGAAACCGGTAGCGCCCTTCTGGTGAATCCAGCGAAACAGCTGGGTGGCCCGGAAGCGTTTTTCTCCGAGCCTCTCGCAAAACGCAGCCAGACCTTCCAGATCGTAATCAAGCAGGTTGGCTGTCATCGCATCGGGAATTCGCGGTCTAGCGCGAATAGATATTCATGCCCGCGAAGAAGAAGCTGATCTCCACCTTGGCGGTTTCGGTGGCGTCAGAGCCATGCACGGCATTGGCGTCGATGCTGTCGGCAAAATCGGCGCGGATGGTCCCGGGTGCGGCTTTCTTGGGATCCGTAGCGCCCATCAGGTCGCGATGTTTCAGAATCGCGTTTTCGCCTTCAAGCGCGGAAATCATGACCGGGCCGGAGATCATGAACTCAACCAAATCCTTGAAGAAAGGACGCTCTTTATGCACGGCGTAAAACGCTTCGGCTTCGCCGCGCGACAGGTGCGCCATCCGGGCTGCAACCACCTTCAAGCCGGCAGCCTCGAAACGGGCGTAAATCTGGCCGATCACGTTTTTGGCCACTGCGTCGGGTTTGATGATTGAGAGAGTGCGTTCGATCGCCATGAGATTTCCTTAACCTTGATTTTTGTGAGATTTATTCAAATCGAATAAAGCCTCTGATTTTAACCCGGCGTCAATGGCCCTTGGGGCCAAAGTGCATGCCAAGCATGCGAACTGCGGCCTATCGGTTGCCGCCGCGGTTGCCACCGCCGCTGCGATTGCCCCCTCGATTTCCGCCGTTGCTGTTGCCACCCCCCCGACGCTGGCCTGGACCACTGCCACCGGTCCCATTGTTACCACCGCCACCGCCACCACCACGGCGTTGCCCCTGGCCCGGCGCTTGACGCTGCCGGGTGAAGGTTTCAGCGCCTATGTAGCCAAAAGACGTTTTCATGGGGTCGGGTTGCGCACCGCCAGGCACTTTGTCGCCACGATCATCTCGACGTTTTTGTCCCGGTCCACCGGAGCCGCCGCCGAATTTGCCGGGGGACGGGTTGTTACGCGGGCCAGCACCGGCGTTGCCGCCATTACCGCGACCACCCTTGCCGCCCCGACGGCGATTGCCTTCGCGCGGCGCTTCATTATTACGATTCATTGGCGGCTGAAGATCAAGCGGATCGTGCCCAGCCTCCTCGTCCCGATCCGCGGCTTCGCCCGTACGGCCGGTTTCAGGCATGGCCTGAAGATCTGCCGGCCGGGTCCCGTTGTTGTCGGGACGATTGCGCCCGCCGCGCGAGCGATCGTTTCGTCGTGATCCACGCCCCATCCGGCTCTCCCCGGTATCGGCATCGCCCGGCTCCCCGCCACCTCTTTTAGCGCCGCGGGGGTCTCCACGGGCTTCCGAACGCCCAACCGCGCTGGTCAGAGCGGCAATGTCGCGCTCGTCGAGTTCTACAAAAGCACCGCGTTTAAGGCCGCGCGGCAGCACCACGGCGCCGTAGCGGATGCGGATCAAGCGACTGACAGCATGGCCCACCGCCTCGAACATACGACGCACCTCGCGGTTGCGCCCCTCCGAAATTGTCACCCGATACCAGCAGTTGGCACCCTCACCGCCGCCAGCCTCTATCGTGCTGAACTGAGCCAGGCCGTCGTCAAGCTGCACCCCATCAAGCAGGCGTCTTTTCTCTTCATCGTTCAGAGCCCCCAGCACGCGCACGGCGTATTCGCGTTCCAGGCCGAAACGGGGATGCATCAGCTTGTTGGCCAACTCGCCGGAACTGGTCAGCAAGAGTAGGCCTTCGGTATTCAGGTCGAGCCTGCCGACCGATTGCCATTTCCCCTGGAACAACTTGGGCAAGCGGCGAAATACCGTGGGGCGGTTTTGAGGGTCATCATGCGACACCACTTCACCGGAAGGCTTGTGATAGGCAATAACGCGCGGTGGCGGCGGATCAATACGGACCCGGATAGGTTTGCCATTGACCTTAACCAGGTCACCAAACTGGATGCGCTGACCGATGTGGGCTGGCTCTGCATTGACGGAAATACGCCCTTCCAGAATCAATTGTTCCATTTCCAGCCGCGATCCGAGCCCTGCCTGTGCCAGCACTTTATGCAGCTTGGGTGTTTCTGGCTGGGGCAATAAAACTCGTTTGAGAGGTTCGAGTGCCACATCCTCTTCATCGGCATCGAACTTACCGGTGACCACGTCTTCAAAACGGGCCAGCGCCGGTTGCAGCATCACAGCGCGTTCAGGCTTGCCCGGCGCCACGGTGACCACCGCATCTGCAGAAGACGAATCAGTCGCTATCAAATCAGGAGCTGCCTGCGCTTGTGAATCAAGGGCTGGGGCCGTTTTTGACCCATCATCTGAGAAAGCCGGAGTGGCAGCCGGAGCCGGGTTGTCGTTTTGATTCATGCGTTTACGTTCAGGCGTTGGGGTCAATGGCCGTATGGCTATTCAAGGAGGTTTCCTGGATATCCGCAGGATCGACCGTGTCGGAAATGTCGCCAGGCGGCAGACCAGCCTCTGGCTCGCCTGTCACATCGACCTCCGGCGGAAGCGCCTCATCCACGACGGGCGTGGTGGACATGCCAAATTCGATCTGCTCCAGCATGGAGGCCTGTGCCGCAGCATTGTCCGTCGCTGGTAATTGATCCAAAGATTCCAGCCCCAGATCGTCGAGGAACTGCCGCGTGGTTGCGTACAAACCCGGCCGCCCGACGGTTTCGCGATGGCCAATCACTTCGACCCAACCCCTATCTTCGAGTTGCTTGAGAAGCATACTGTTGATCGTCACGCCGCGAATGTCTTCCATGTCGCCGCGGGTAACCGGCTGGCGATAGGCGATGATCGCCAAGGTCTCCAGCGTGGCGCGGGTATAGCGCGGTGGTTTTTCAGGATGCAGGCGGTCAAGGTACTCGTGCATCTGGGGCCGGCTCTGGAAACGCCAGCCAGTCGCAACGTGCACAAGTTCCACACCCCGCCCGCCCCAGTCGTTTTGCAGGTCCTCAAGCAGAAGCTTGAGGGTGTCTGCCGTGAGCGCCCCGTTGAACAAAACACCCATTTCGCGCAAAGGCAGCGGTTGCTGCGCGCAAATCAGTGCCGTTTCGAGGACGCGCTTGGCATCCGTCGTATTCATGGTCTTGGTTCCGAAATGAGTCGAGATAAAGGCGCCAGGCGGCGCAGTTCACATTCATGCGCAACCACAACACCTGGGCGCGCCATGCGGCGGGTAGCAGAAAACTACTGGACTTGATTGTATCCCAGCCCCAGTTGCTCCAGAGCCGTGAGCATATCCTCCGGCGGGGGGGCCGTGAACTCCAGGGATTCACCTGTTACGGGGTGGATAAACGCCAGTCTGCACGCGTGCAGGGCCTGCCGCGTCATGCCAGCGGCAGGTTTGCCGCCATAAACCTCGTCGGACACCAGCGGATGGCCAATGAAGGCCATATGAACCCGGATTTGATGGGTTCGTCCCGTGTGCAACCTGCAGCGCACCAGGCAAAAAGCCCCCTCTTGCTGCAACAAATACAAGTCGGTTGAAGCGGTTTTACCGGCATTTTTCTCCAGATCCACCACGGTCATGCGAAGACGGTTGCGCGGATCGCGCCCCATGGGCGCCTCAATCCTGCGCCCTTTGGGACCCTGCCAGACGCCATGTACCAGCGCCAGGTACTCCCGGCTGACACTTCTCTCGGCAATCATGCTCACCAACTGGTCCATGACTTGGCGCCTGCGTGCCACCACCATCAACCCGCTCGTATCCTTGTCCAGCCGGTGCACAATGCCGGCGCGCGGCAGGGTGCTGACCTGTTCGTCCCGCGCCAGCAACCCATTGAGCAGCGTGCCGCTCCAGTTTCCAGGCGCCGGATGGACCACCAGGCCGGCTGGTTTGTTGATGACCAATAAATGGTCGTCCTCAAACACAACGTCCAACGGAATTATTTCGGGTTTGAAGGCCTGGCTTTGCGGCGTGGGCCTGAGCTCGATCTTCAGGTCGTCACCAGCCTTGACCTTGGTTGACGTCTTGGTAACCGTGACGCCATTGAGCTGCACCGCCGCGGCGTCGATCAGTTGCTGCAGATAGCTGCGGGAGAACTCCGGCACAATCGCCGCCAGCGCCCGATCAAGACGCGCCCCATGGCTCTCCACAGGAACATTCACCTCCCGCCACTCGGTCTCAACAGTGGCCTCACCGTCCTCGAGAACATCATCGCCAGGACGGAGCCCGGCTGCAGCGCTCGATATAATCAATTTGCTTTGTACAGAATCAGTCATCAAGAGGATCAATTGCGATGTTTTCCACCAAATTATCGGTTGTTCCGGTGACACCCCACATTACTGCAGCGCTGCTTGCCTGCACACTTGTCCTCTTCGGCTGCTCCTCGACCGCAGTAAAGGATCCGACCACAGCCTGGAGCCCCAACAAAATTTATGCGGAAGCACGGGAAGAGGCCAGCTCCGGTGCCTATGACAAGGCCATCCCACTTTTTGAAAAACTCGAAGGCCGGGCGGCAGGAACACCGCTAGCCCAACAGGCCCAGCTTGAAAAAGCATATGCCCAGTTCAAGGGTGGTGAGCAAGCCCAAGCGCTGGCCACGCTGGACCGCTTCATCAAACTGCATCCAGCCAGTCCCGCGATCGATTACGCCCTGTATCTCAAGGGCCTGGTGACCTTCAACGAAAATCTGGGGATGTTCAGTTTTATCTACAAACAGGACCTCTCCGAACGAGACCAGAAAGCGGCCAAAGAGTCCTTCGAAGCCTTCAAGGAACTTGTCAACCGGTTCCCCGAGTCCAAATATTCGGCGGATGCGCGCCTGCGCATGACCTATATTGTCAACTCCCTTGCCCAATATGAAGTTCACGTTGCGCGCTACTACTATTCGCGCGGAGCGTACGTCTCGGCCATCAACCGAGCCCAAGCCGCGATTACAGATTACCGCGATGTTCCGGTGCTCGAGGAAGCCTTGTTCATTCTGTACAAGTCCTACGACGCCCTGAACATGACCCAGTTACGCGACGACACCAAACGCGTGATGGAAAAAAGCTATCCCCAAAGCGAATACCTGACCAAGGGGTTCAAATCGGTGGATACGCCTTGGTACAAGTTCTGGTAAGCAGATCCAGCCTGTCACCGAGTTCTTCCTCTGAGGCCAGGCGCTGCATTGCAGGCAAAGCGCGCAGCAGTCGCTTGCCGTAACCCATGCCCGTAAGGCGGCCATCGCAGACAACCAGCACACCTTGGTCAGTCTCCCGCCGAATCAGTCGGCCAGCGCCCTGCTTCAGCGCCACGGCCGCCTCCGGCAAAAAATAGTCGTTAAACGCATTTTTCCCCTCTGACTCCAGGAGCCGCGACCGAGCCTCTACCATGGGATCGTTGGGCGGTGGAAAAGGCAGCTTGTCAATGATGACCAACTGCAACGCCTCACCGGGAACGTCAATACCTTCCCAGAAGGAGGCCGACGCGACCAGCACACAACCCCGTGCGCCATTCCCATCGGCCTGGCGGAATCGCTCGATCAACGCACGCTTGGGCATGGCGCCCTGAACCAGAACCTCAATGTCGGACGAGCCATCAAACCTCGCCTGCAACGCCTCGCCGATCGTGCGTAACGCGCGCAGCGTGGTGGTCAGCACCATCGTGCGCCCTCCCAGCCGCTGTGCCCAGTTTGCCGCCGAGGCTGCCACCGCAGTCGTGTGCGCGGGATCACCGGGCTTGGGGAAATTGCGTGGAACGTAAAGGGCTGCCTGGCTGGCATAGTCGAAAGGACTGCCTACTTGTAAAACCGGGGCGCCGGTTAAGCCACAAGGCTGCGTAAACCAGCTCAGTTGCTCGTCGTCACCCAGCGTGGCTGAAGTAAAAATCCATGATTTGGCGGCCGCCTTGTCGTCGGTAAATACGCGGGCCTGAATGGCCTGCGCAATGTCCAGCGGCGACTCCACCAGCCGCAACTGCGTACCGATATCGAGCCAGCGAACACTGCCCGCCGCGGCAGGAAGAAGGAACCCGCGGGCGCGCTGTTCCAATTCCGTGGCACGCTCATGCAATCGTTCGAAATCTGGCGCGATTTCATTGACCGTCGCGAGGGTGTCGCAAGTGACGGACAGGGTCTCACACACCGCCCCCAGCGCAGCACTCCAGGCAGCGGCGTCCACTGCATCGGGCGTTGCCTCATTCCAGCGCAGCTTGCTCCCGGGAAAAGCCTTACCAACACACAAACGCAAATCGCGCGCCGCGTGCTCAGTTGCACTCGCGACCGACTGCCAATCCTGCAAGCCACGTGCCAGTTGCAACCCAGCGCCGAGAAGGTCTCGCGAAAAATCGAGCAATTGTCCGGTAGACAGATTTGTCCCCAGAAACTGCACACCGGTTTCGTTGAGTTGGTGCGCCTCATCAAAAATGGCGATCCTGACCGTAGGAAGCAGCTCCGCCACGCCGGATTCGCGCACCGCCAGATCCGCAAAGAAAAGATGATGGTTGATCACGACCACATCGGCGGCCAGGGCCTCGCGACGCGCGTGATTCACATGACAGGCGCGAAAGCGTGGACACTGCGCACCCAGGCAGTTTTCCCGGGTGGAGGTGACCCAGGGGATCACCGGCGACCGCTCGTCCAGGCCCGGGAGCTCGGCCAGATCGCCGGTCTCCGTGACACGCGCCCATTCCTCGACCTTCGCTAGAGTGCGCAGAGAACTCCTTTCGGGAAAGTTCGGGTCATGGCGAGCCATTTCCATCCGGTGCAGGCAGAGGTAGCTACCGCGCCCCTTGAGCAAGGCGGTGCTTACGGGCACCCCCAGGGCTTTGACCAGAGTTGGCAGGTCCCGTCCGAACAATTGGTCCTGCAGGGCCTTGGTGGCCGTGGAAAGCAGCACCCGTTCCCCACTGAGCAAGGCCGGAACCAGATAGGAAAAGGTTTTCCCCACGCCAGTGCTGGCTTCCACCACAAGCGGGGAAGCTCCTTCGATGGCGCGTGCGACGGCAATCGCCATATCGGTCTGCCCCGTTCGAGGCACAAAATGTTCAGCGGCACGCGACAGCACGCCATTGGGGGCAAAAGCCTCCAGGACTTGGGCTTCCAGATTCATCAGGCGGGCTCGGGTGGATCGAGGGAGAGCTCAAGCTGCGATATCTGGTCACGCAGGAGCAGTCGACGTTTTTTGAGGCGCCTGAGCATCAACTCGTCGATCGGCACGGCATGCGATGCGAAGTCAACCATGGCATTGAGGTCTGCGTGTTCGATTTTGAGGTCAATCAGGCGGCGCTCCGGAGAGTGCAGGTTGGAGTCCAAGTTTTTTTATCCAGACAGGCAGCTTCATCTGATAATACGTCGATTACGGAGATAAATCGAGTCCACATGACTCGGCCATTTCAATATGTCCAAAGGCTATCGAATCACAGCGTCCACCGGCATCCACAAGGGGGACCGCGACTACCAGCAGGATCAGGTGGCCCTGCTCAGCCACTCGCGCATCGCCGGGTGCATGTTAGGCATCGTGGCCGATGGCATGGGCGGACGCAGTGGCGGACGCAAGGCCTCAGACCAGGTCATGATGACCGCCAAACAGCTGTTTGAGCGTTATGCCCCGGCCACAGACGATGCTGCGGCCATGCTCAGTCAACTTGTGGAAGAAGCCCACACCGTGATCAAGCTGACGGCTATTTCTGCCGAGCAGGAGCCTCACAGCACGCTTGCCGCATTCCTGATCAACCCTGGCGGAGATTGCCACTGGGCGCATGCCGGCGACTCGCGCATCTATCATTTCCACGGCTCAAAACTCGTCAAACGAACAATCGACCACTCTTATGTCCAGACATTGGTGGACAAAGGCGAGATTACCGAAGAAGAAGCCAATGTCCATCCACAGTCGAATATTCTGATGGGTTGCCTCGGCACCGAAGAGGCCCCGCCTGTCAGCCTGCACTTCATCCCACAGCTGCGCCCCGGTGACTCCCTGATCGCATGCAGCGACGGAGTTTGGCACTATTTCAGCCCCAGCGAGATGGGTTCCGCACTTTCAATGCTCTCCCCTCGGGAAGCCACGGAATTCCTGATTCAAAAAGCCAGGTCGCGCGCGCACGGCGGAGGAGACAATTTGTCCCTGGTTATTGTCAAACTGGAAGCGCTGGCCTAAGCCATCTGCTTATTTTGACGCGGGTAAAGGTGCCGCCGGTGCCTTTGTCTGTTCGCGCTGCTTCTTGTCGCGACTGGCTTTTCTTTCCATCGCCTCCTGCTGCTTGGCATTGAATTTTTTTACCTCTTCAGCAGTGGCCGCCTGTTTTTCCGCTCGAGCTCGCGCCATATCCTTTGATCCTTGGAGCCTGTTGGCCGCTTCATTTGCGTTGAGCGCTTCGTTTTGCTGCAAGGCACCCCGCTCTTCAGCCTTTTGACGGGTACGCTCTTCCCGCTCTTTTGTGTCCTCCAGCGCCTGCGTGCGCCGCTCAGCCGCTTGCTGCAGCGCTTCAAGAGAAGACTTTTCCTCTGTTTTGCGTATCTGATCTGCGGCCTTTTGGCGACGCTCCTGCTCATTGAGCGCAACTTCACGCAGTTTGAGTCCGGCCATCGCCTCCCGTCGCCTGGGTTTGACGGAATTCAGGCAACTGTTAACAAAGAACTTTGTGTAACAAATCGCGTCTTCCGCATCAAAAGCTTCCTCCAGTTTCAGCCGCTCAGCAGTGATTTGTTGCCTTTCCGCGTCAATCGCGGCGATGGCGGCGTCCCCCGTCTGGCCTTTGGCGAAAAAACCCAAGCCAGAAAGAAGCAGTAGAACAACAAGTTTTTTCATGTCAGGGTAGTGTCCACGTTCCTGCGCTCCAGCGCCAGAAATTCGGTTGACTGCATCTCGTTGAGCCGCGAGACAGTCCGGGGAAATTCATGGGCCAAAGGTCCTTCCGTATACAACGCCTCCGGTGGGACTTCTGCCGACATGATGAGCTTGACGCGGCGGTCATACAACACGTCAACCAGCCAGGTAAAGCGCCGCGCTTCAGACGCCATCCGCACAGGCATGTACGGAACATCGCTGAGCAGCACAGTGTGGAACTGGGTGGCAATTTCCAGATAGTCATTTTGCGAACGCGGCCCACCGCACAGCGTCTTGAAGTCGAACCAAACCACACCACCTGCCTTGCGCCGGGCATGAATCTGGCGTGCTTCAATATTCAAAATCGGCGGCTCGTCATGTGACTCTGCCAGGCGCTCAAAAGTTTCCCGCATTTCGATATCTGCTGCCGGACCCAGCGGCGTGTGGTACAGCTTCACCTGTTCCAGGGTGCGCCGGCGGTAGTCGGTACCGTTGTCCACGCTGATCACCTCCAGGTTCTGCTTGAGCAGGGCAATCGCTGGAAGAATGCGGTCCCGATGCAGGCCATTGGGGTACAACTCATCCGGATGGAAATTGGACGTGGTGACAAATCCCACCCCGTTATCGAACAGGGCCGCCAGCAACCGGTGCAAGATCATGGCATCCGTGATGTCGGCAACATGAAATTCGTCGAAGCAAATCAACCGGTAACGCTTGGCAATCTGTCTGCCCAACTCATCAAGCGGGTTGACGGTTCCCTGCAGATCGCGCAGTTCCCGGTGCACCTCGCGCATGAACTCATGAAAATGCAGCCGCGTCTTGCGTTTCAGAGGGACTGCGTTGTAGAAGCAATCCATGAGAAAACTTTTGCCGCGCCCGACCCCGCCGTGCATGTAAACGCCACGCGGAATATCGGGGCGGTTGATGAGCTTCTTCAGCGCATTGGAGCGTTGCTCCTTGAAGTCCGCCCACTCCCGCGAGCAGCGGTCCAGCGCTTCGATGGCCCGCAACTGAGCGGGATCGCTCTGGTAGCCGCGGACAGCGAGTTCGGCCTCGTACTGCTCGATAACCGAAGTCATAAGCCGGCTGGGCCGCTCCGGGCGGCAGCGATCCGCACGAAGTGGAAAGGCGTGGCAGCCGGCATTTCTTAGAAGTTCAGCGTGCGCTTGTCCACTGCCAACGCCGCCTCTTTGGTGGCCTCGCTGAGCGACGGATGGGCGTGGCAAATTCTTGCAATGTCTTCCGCACTGGCGCGAAACTCCATGGCCACCACACACTCGGCAATCAGTTCGCTGGCCATTGGGCCCACGATGTGCACACCGAGAATTTCGTCGGTAGCTGCGTCCGCCAGCATTTTCACCATGCCGGTGGTGTCGCCCAGCGCCCGCGCACGGCCGTTGGCCATGAAAGGGAAAGTACCGGCCTTGTAGGCACGGCCCGCTGCCTTGAGTTGCTCTTCCGTCTGGCCGACCCACGCGATCTCGGGGTTGGTGTAAATCACCCACGGGATGGTGTTGAAGTTGACGTGCCCATGCTGGCCCGCGATGCGCTCAGCCACCGCCACGCCCTCTTCCTCTGCCTTGTGTGCCAGCATGGGGCCACGCACCACGTCACCGACGGCCCATACATTAGGCAGGTTGGTTTTGCACTCGCCATCGACGACAACGGCGCCGCGCTCGTCGAGCTTCAGTCCCACGGCTTCAGGCGCCAGGCCGATGGTGTTGGCCACCCGGCCAATCGACACGATCAGCTTGTCGACGTCGAGCGTCTGGGCTTCACCCTTGGCATTGGTCCAGGCGACAGACACGCCTTTTTTGCCGGTTTTGATTTCCCCGACCTTCGCACCGAGCTCGATTTTCAAACCCTGCTTGACAAAGGCTTTGTGCGCTTCCTTGGCAATCTGCTGATCAACCGCGCCCAGAAACACCGGCAGGCCTTCCAGCACGGTCACTTCTGCGCCCAGACGGCGCCAGACAGAGCCCATTTCCAGGCCAATCACGCCGGAGCCAATCAGGCCC
Source organism: Polaromonas sp. A23 (assembly GCF_002001015.1). Lineage (GTDB taxonomy): Bacteria > Pseudomonadota > Gammaproteobacteria > Burkholderiales > Burkholderiaceae_C > Polaromonas. The sequence continues at coordinate 82,181 of NZ_MUNO01000037.1, forward strand.
AGTTTTTTCGGCACAGCACCGATGCGCAAAGCACCGTCATTCGACAGGATATTCTCTTCGTCAAATGGTGCGCCAGGCAAGGCACGCGCGTTGGAGCCGGTGGCCACGATGATGTGCTTGCCGGAAATTGTTTCCTCGGTTGCGCCAACTACCTTGATCTCGTAGGCGCCATCTTTCGCCGCAACAAAAGAGCCGCGGCCGTGGAAAAAGGTCACCTTGTTTTTCTTGAACAGGTAAACAATGCCGTCGTTGTTCTGCTTGACCACGGTGTCTTTGCGGCCCACCATTTTGGCAATATCCAGACCCAGGCCTTTGACCTCGATGCCATGCTCGGCAAAGTGGTGGCTGGCATGGTCGTAGTGTTCCGACGACTGCAGCAATGCTTTTGAAGGAATGCAACCAACGTTGGTGCAGGTGCCTCCCAAGGCTGGACCGCCCTTGGCGTTTTTCCACTCGTCGATACAGGCGACGTTGAAACCCAGTTGGGCGGCGCGGATGGCGGCAATGTAGCCGCCGGGGCCGCCGCCGATGACGATGACGTCGAATTGTTTGGACATATTTAAATACTCTCGAATCAGAATCTAAAACAACTATAAAGGGCTGAACTCGCAACAGTTTGAAGTTCGTTCCGTCGCAACGGTATAGCCGCGAAGGGCCAAGCATTGAAATCGTCGACCAGTAGCACCAGCCGTTGATACTGAACTTCTGCGCCCGCACGAGAAGAGTCATTACTGTTCGACTCTCCAATGAGCAAGCGCAGCTTTGCCGTATCGCCGGACTTCACAAGATGCGAGTCCTCGAAGCCCCCCATGTAATGAACAAATGCGATACCTTCTATAACGGTTTTCGTTGCATTTGATGCCCGCAGCCGGTAACTCGGAACTCCCGCAGGCTGGACCTCAACGTCTTGCTTCGCCCAGGTCGAACAGCCAAACTGCGCAGAAGTCATCTGCGCAACTCGCACATTTTTCTCCCGCAACGTCAAAGCAATCGGACTTGACTTCGGCTCGCCAATTCCAGAGGGCCACAAAGGGAAAAGATAGTAGTCAACCGGGGGAGGCGGCAATCGCGCTGGAGAATTACCCCACACGCTTGCTTGCGTCGCCAGGGCCATCAAGATGCACGTTACTCGCAGTGCCCACCTGTTTTTATCCGTCACTATCATTCCACCATTCAGCATCTGAACGTTAGATATCGAACAGCAGGCGTGCCGGATCTTCCAGCGCTTCCTTCATGGCCACCAGGCCCAGCACGGCTTCGCGGCCGTCGATGATGCGGTGGTCATAGCTCATGGCCAGGTAGTTCATCGGTCGGATCACGATCTGACCGTTCTCGACAACCGCCCGGTCCTTGGTGGCGTGTACGCCCAGGATGGCTGACTGCGGCGGGTTGATGATCGGAGTCGACAACATGGAGCCGAAGGTTCCGCCGTTGGAAATGGAGAAGGTGCCACCGGTCATTTCTTCAAGACCCAGTTTGCCGTCCTGTGCTTTTTTCCCGAACTCGGCAATTTTCTTTTCGATGTCGGCAAAGCTCATCTGATCGGCATTGCGCAGGATGGGCACCACCAGGCCGCGCGGGGAACCCACCGCGATACCGATGTCGAAATAGCCGTGATAGACGACGTCATTGCCGTCGATCGATGCATTGATCACCGGAAATTTCTTCAGCGCATGCACGGCGGCTTTCACAAAGAAGCTCATGAAGCCGATCTTGACGCCGTGCTCTTTGGTGAACTGGTCCTGGAACTTCTTGCGCATTTCCATCACCGGCGCCATGTTGACCTCGTTAAAGGTCGTCAGGATGGCATTGGTGGCCTGCGATTGCAGCAGGCGCTCGGCGATGCGGGCGCGCAGACGGCTCATGGGCACACGTTGCTCGGGCCGCTCGCCCAGGTCATTGGCCTTGGCCGGCGCTGTAACTTGAGGCAAAGAAGTGGTCGGAGCCCCCGTAGGTATTGCGCTGGCAGCTACTGATTTAGGAGCAGACGCGGCGCCACCGGCAACGGCTCCCAGCACGTCGCCTTTGGTCACGCGGCCATCTTTGCCTGTACCGGCAACCGAGCCGGAAGCCAGTTGGTTGTCGGCCATCAGTTTGGCTGCGGCGGGCATGGGCACACCGGCCATGCTGCCACCGGCTGCGGCAGGCGCGGCCGCCGGTGCAACGGCCACTGCGGCGGCAGGTGCTGCTGCAGCGGGCACACCGGCTGCCGCCTTGCCTTCGGTATCGATTCGGGCAATCAGCTGCTCTGCAGCGACGGTGCCGCCGTCAGCGACCAGGATTTCGGACAAAACACCGGCCGCAGGAGCCGGCACTTCCAGCACCACCTTGTCGGTTTCGATCTCAATCAGGATTTCGTCAATGGCGATGGATTCGCCGACTTTTTTCTTCCACTGCAGCATGGTGGCTTCTGCCACGGACTCGGACAACTGCGGTACTTTGACTTCTACGATAGCCATTTAAATTCTTTCAATATGTGGGTTCTGGTGGGCGCGCCAGCCGGCGCCGCCCTCTTATTTATTTAGACAGTACAAAGCCCTTGAGCTTGCCAAAGGCGCCGTCCACCAGCGCTTTTTGCTGCTCCTGGTGCAGATGCGAGTAGCCAACAGCCGGGGAAGCCGAGGCAGCGCGACCCGAATAACCCAGCTTCTGGCCTTCAGTCATGTTCTCGTGGATGTAATGCTGCACAAAGAACCATGCACCCTGGTTTTGCGGCTCATCCTGGCACCAGACGATGTCAGTGAGATTCGGGTACTTTTTCAACTCGGCTGCGAAGGCTTTGTGCGGAAAGGGATAGAGCTGCTCCACGCGCAGGATGGCCACGTCATCAAAACCTTTTTCTTCACGCTTTTTGGCCAGGTCGTAATAGACCTTGCCCGAGCATGCGACAACACGTTTGACCTTTTCCGCCTTGAGGCCGGCGCTGTCCGGAATCACCGTCTGGAAGCCGCCCTTGGTGAACTCGGACAGTGGCGAGGTGGCGTCCTTGTTACGCAACAACGACTTGGGCGTCATGATGACCAGCGGCTTGCGCAAGTTGCGCACCATCTGGCGGCGCAGCACGTGGAAGATCTGGCTGGCCGTTGTCGGCTGAACCACCTGCATGTTGGTGTCAGCTGACAGCTGCATGAAGCGCTCAAGGCGCGCAGAGCTGTGTTCAGGCCCCTGCCCTTCGTAGCCGTGCGGCAGCATCAATGTGATGCCGTTGACCCGGCCCCACTTGACTTCGCCGGAGGCAATGAACTGGTCAATCACGACCTGGGCGCCATTGGCAAAGTCGCCGAACTGGGCTTCCCAGATCACCAGCGTGTTGGGGTCGTTGGAGGCATAGCCATATTCGAAGGCCAGCACCGCTTCCTCGGACAGGATGGAGTCAATGACCACAAACGGGGCCTGGTTCTCAGCCACGTTTTGCAGTGGCACATAGGTTCCGGTATCCCACTTCTCACGGCTCTGGTCGTGAATCACGGCGTGACGGTGGGTAAAGGTTCCGCGTCCGCAGTCCTCACCCGACAGGCGCACCGGATAGCCGCTGGCAACCAGCGAGGCCAGCGCCATGTGTTCACCCATGCCCCAATCGACAGGAACATCACCGCGCCCCATGGCGGCGCGGTCGTCGTACACCTTCTTGACCAGCTGGTGCGCCGTCACTGTGGCAGGGATGGTGCTGATCTTTTCAGACAGGCGCTTCCACTCGGCCATGGGAATCGCGGTATCACCTGCATCCGTCCACTTTTTACCGAGGAAAGGGCTCCAGTCGACCGCGTACTTGCTCTTGAAATTGGTGATCACCGGGTCGAAGGTGCTGCGGCCCGCGTCGAGCGCAGCACGCACGGCCTTGACCATATCGTCGCCCAGCGTTTCACCCATGCCCTGGGCTGCCAGCTTGTCCGCATACAGCTTGCGCGTGCCGGGATGCTGGGCAATTTTCTTGTACATCAGCGGCTGGGTCAGCGCTGGTGTGTCTTGTTCGTTGTGACCAAGCTTGCGGAAACAGATGATGTCGACCACGACATCCTTCTGGAACTCCATGCGGAACTCAAGTGCGAGCTGGGTCGCCAGCACCACGGCTTCCGGGTCATCGCCGTTGACGTGCAGAACGGGTGCCTCGATCATTTTGACCACGTCGGTGCAATACAGCGTGGAGCGGCTGTCGCGCGGGTCGCTGGTGGTGAAGCCGATCTGGTTGTTGATCACCAGATGCACCGTGCCGCCGGTGGAATAACCACGGGTTTCAGCCAGCGCCAGTGTTTCCATGACCACGCCCTGCCCGGCAAACGCCGCATCACCGTGGACGAGCACGGGCAATACCTGCTTGCCTTTGGGGTCGTCGCGGCGGTCCATGCGTGCCCGCACAGAACCTTCGACCACAGGGTTGACAATTTCCAGGTGCGAAGGATTGAACGCCAGACTCAGGTGAACCGGGCCGCCGGGGGTAGTCACGTCGGAGCTGAAGCCCTGGTGGTACTTGACGTCGCCGCTGGGCAGCTCTTCCGGGGCCGTGTGGTCAAACTCGGCAAACAGGTTCGCTGGAACCTTGCCCAGCGAGTTGACCAGCACATTGAGCCGGCCACGGTGGGCCATGCCAATAACGATTTCCTGCACACCGATGCTGCCGCCGCGCTGAATCAACTCGTCCATGCTGGCGATGAAGCTTTCACCGCCTTCGAGCGAGAAGCGCTTCTGGCCAACGTATTTGGTGTGGAGAAAGCGCTCCAGGCCTTCTGCCGCAGACAGGCGGTCCAGGATATGAAGCTTCTTTTCCTTGGTGAAATTGGGCTTGCTGCGGATGCCTTCCAGTTTTTGCTGCCACCAGCGTTTCTGGTTCTGGTCGGTCATGTACATGTACTCGGCGCCAATCGTGCCGCAGTAGGTCTCGCGCAGCGCATTGAGCAGCTCGCGCAGGCTCATGGTGTCTTTGCCGAAGAAGGTATTGCTGGTGTTGAACACCGTTTCCTGGTCGGCGTCGCCGAAACCGTAAAAAGACGGGTCCAGCTCGGGAATATGGTCACGCTCTGTGCGTTTGAGCGGATCGAGGTCGGCCCAGCGGGCGCCGACGTTGCGGTAAGCGGCAATCAGCTGCTGGACGGCGGTGCGCTTGCGCCCCATCTCGGAATCGGCGCCGCTGGCCTGCACCACACGGGTTTGGCCCTGTTTTGCGCGTTCGGCAAAGGCATTGACCACCGGGAGGTGCGGCACGTCCCTGGCGTTGCTGCCATCGACGGCGGGCACGTGTTGCAGGGCGTCAAAATATTCGCGCCAGTTGTCTGGCACGCTGCCTGGATTGGCAAGGTAGTTTTCGTACATCTCTTCGACATAGGGCGCATTGCCGCCGAAGAGATAAGTATTGCCTTGATAGGCCGAATAGACGGACGACGCCGTCGGGACTGAACTCATTACGCTGACCTCCGTTTCCCTTAAGGAAACATTAGCTGGCCACAACGGGATGTGGCTGGTTGATTAACCTTCCGCAACACGGCTTGACCGATTAGCGGATGCGACTGTGGCAAGGAAGGGCCTTCAGAAACAGGGTCGATTGTGCCATCGAATGTACAAATGACCAAACCCCGGGCAGCCATGAAGGCCTCCGGGGTTTGTCATGAAGCTGTCAAATGGGCCGCTGAACTGGCACGCCTCAAGCCAGGCCGGGGTTGCCCGCCATGCCCACAAGCACGGGCGCATTGAGCCTTGGCGGCTTGACCACCGGGTGTGCTTTCAAATAGGTTTCGACCACGTCCCACACGGGCGGGCCGGCATTTTTGCTGGCCTCCTGCACCGGGGCCCAGCCTGCCACTTTGTAGGTCTTGTCAGCTTCGATTAATTTGTGGCCCAGGCGCATATCCTGGATACGCGAGCCCATCTTCGCCCCGGGTTCACAGCGATAGCTCAGGCCGCCAACACGCACCATGTCGCCGCCCTGCTGGTAATACGGGTCAGGGTTGAAAAGGTTGTCGCCTACATCTTCAAGAATGGTCTTGATCATGTCCCCACGCATGGTGGTTAAGGTGGTCCATGGGTAAGTGATGGCGGTCTGGTCCATCAGATGCTCGCGCGTGATGGCCTGCCCCGGCAGCAGTGAGGTGCCCCAACGGAACCCGGGTGAAAACGCAATTTCCGCGCCGCGCACGTTCATCAGCGCATCGAGTATCAGCTGATCAAACGTGCCGTTGAAATTGCCGCGCCGGTACAGGGTCCCTTCAGTGACTGCCAGTTTTTCGGACAATTTGGCTTCATAAGGCGCACGAACTTTGGAAACAAGTGCACTCATGGCTGGGTCTGCGGGCAACAGATTGGAAAACACCGGCAGCAAGCGGTAACTGAAACCCACTACCTTCTTGTCCTTGACGTCCAGATCAAGCACACCCAGGAACTTGCCATTGCTGCCCGCATTGGTCACGATGGTCTGGCCGCCGGGGTTTTTGACCACGATAGGGACAGGCACGCCATCATGCGTGTGGCCGCCCAAAATGGCGTCGATGCCACTCACGCGTGAAGCCATTTTGAGGTCCACGTCCATGCCGTTGTGGCTCAGCAATACCACCGCCTGAGCGCCTTTTGCGCGCGCCTCGTTAACCGTCTCCTGCATTTCGCTTTCGCGGATGCCGAAAGTCCAGTTTGGGGTCTGCCATGCGGGATTGGCAATCGGCGTATAGGGAAAGGCCTGGCCGATGATGGCCACCGCCACACCGTTCATCTCCTTGACGACATAAGGCTTGAATACCGCATCGCCAAAGTCGCTGGTTTTGACGTTCTGCGCGACAAAATCGACCTTGCCGGCAAAGTCTTTCTCGACAATGGTTTTGATGCGTTCTTCGCCATAGGTGAAGTCCCAGTGGCCGGTCATCACGTCAACGCCCAGCAGCTTGGCGGCATCCACCATGTCCTGGCCCTGAGTCCACAGCGCGGTCGCACTGCCCTGCCAGGTGTCGCCACCGTCAAGCAACAACGCGCCGGGACGACTGCCCTTCAGCTGTTTAACCAGGGTGGCGAGGTGCGAAAAACCGCCCACCTTGCCGTACTGGCGCGCGGCCCGCTCGAAATTCAGAAAAGTGAAGGCATGGGCTTCGGGTGTGCCGCCTTTCAGATGGGCTGCCTTGAGAAGGTTTTGCCCCACGAGATGCGGCAGGCGGCCCTTCATGGCACCCACGCCAATGTTGACCGAGGGTTCCCGAAAGTAAGTCGGCATCAGCTGAGCGTGGCAATCCGTCATATGCAGCAAGTGCACATTGCCGGTGCGCGGCACGTTGTAAAGATTGGCCGCCTGCGCAGCGCCGGCTTCCCGCTGCAACGGGAAACCGGCGGCCAATGCAGCCGCCATGACACTTGCAAACTCGCGGCGGGACAGATTCATGACGAGAGGTACCCTGCCTGTTCAACCAGGCGCTATTGATTTACTATGAATTTGATAGCTGCCTCCGCCCGAAAAATAAGGGCTAGAGGCACAAAAGACTATCAATCACTTGTTCACAGGCGACGCCGGATCAAGCAGCAGCGCCATCACATGGCGCAACTGGGTTTCGTTCAGGATACCGGCATGGCCAAAGCGCGGCATGCCCGAACAGGCGTTGTAGGCCTTGGAATTCCAGAGCTTGCCCCAGGTGTAGTCCACGACGGGTTTGCTGGCTGCGGCCGCCGGATCGGCGACGCCGCGCAGCTTGCCGTAGTTATAGAGGCTGGGACCGATGGAGCCGAAAGACAACTCCGCCTTGCTGATCTGATGGCAGTTGTAGCAGCTGCCACCATTGGCAGATCCTGCGGCGTCACTCCATGTCATGCCGCGGCCGTTTTGGGCAATTTTTTCGCCCTCTTTCCAGTCGCCCAGAAACTTGCCGTCCGACGGCATCTTGACGGTCTTCATATTGGCCTCTTCGATGGATTTGGCCAGTTTTTCGTCAAGCGCCGCCCCCTGGGCTTCGGAACAGGCCTTGTTGGAGGCGTCCTGGTCCAGCCAGGTGGTTTTGGCGATACCTTGGTCGCGAAACGACGATTTCAGTACTTTCTCGGTGGCTGCGGCCACATCCTGCGGCGAAGGCCCGGTCGCGCAACTCGCGAGAAACATGCTCACGGCCAATAGTGCGGCCTGTTTGTAGGTTTTCTTCATGTCAATGGCTTCCTGTTGTGCTGTTCAACGCTTGAGGGCGGGCGCCGTGGAAACACCCCCCTTGCCGTTCACGCCCATGTACACGCCCAGTGCAATGGTGGCGTCGGATGCATAGCCGGGAAATGGAAACCGCTGCTGGCGGTAACAATCGTTCAGGCGCCGCTGCATGCCCCACAAGTCGCCGCTGGACACCCGGTAGGCCGGCCATGCGCCAAAACCGTCGCCGGCACCCGGATTTTTGGTCAAGTTGGGCAAATCCTGCAGGCGCACCCGCTTGTTGTCTTCACCATGGCAGGACGCGCAAGAGAAGTCGTAAGGGCCGCCACGCTGATAAAACACCTGTTTACCCACGGCGTACATGAGTTTTTCCTGCGGATGGGCCTGCGGCAGGTTGAACTTCATCCCGCGCGACTCGCCGGAAATGAAGGCCACCAACGACTCCATGGTTTTTTGCTCTTCACGGCCAAACGGTGTTTTGGCAATCGCCTCTGCGCTGAAGCCCTGCAGGCTTTCCATGCAGGTCAGAAGCCGGGACTCAAGATCCTGCACCCTGCCCGTATCGGCGAAGTAACGCGGCAGCTCGACAAAAGCGCCCTTGACAACACCGGGGCCCTTGCCCAGGTCGCATTGCATGAGACTTGTATTTTTGGGGCCGCGTGCCTGCTTCCAGAGGGCTTCGCCCCTCGCCTCGTACAGCTCGGCAGGGTTGCCGTCGGCCAGCATCGCGCGGTATTCGGCAATGCCCTCGGCCGTGCTCTTCTGTGCCGCTGCCGATAAGGGCAGCAGACACACCGCCGCCCATCCCAAAAGATTCCATCTCATCGCGTGCTCCTCGTTCTTTTAAGTTGTCTGGGTTTCAGGAAACCACTGCTTCGTCGGTTCGCTTGTCGCCTTTATTGTCAACCCAGCTCACTACCACCTTGTCGCCGGCCTTGCCGCCCTTGAAGCTGAACTGCATGAAGGGGTTTTTTGACACCGCCGGGCCCCACTGGGCACTCATCACGGTCTTGCCATTGTGCGTGGCGCTGATGTTCTGGATAAACCAGGCGGGTACGATCTTGCCGGCAGCATCCTTGCGTTGGCCACTTTCCATTTCATGGCTGACCAGCACGCGCACGGTGGTTTTATCGCCTTGGGCCTGGGCCCGGATTCTCATCGGTTCTGACATATTTGTTTCCTTCAGTTGTACAGATAACACTTGTCGGCGCAGCAAGCGGCTGTCTGCCGGGGCGGGGGTGGCTGGAAACCGGAACGTACTTCAGGTACGTGAAGATTGCCAGACAGGGCCCGCAACAACGGATCACAGCCGCGCAGTAGCCAACCTAGCCGCCGCAGCCGCCCAGGGTGACCTTCACTTCCTTGACCGCATAGAAAAATTTGTCGCCCACCTTGGCCAGGGCATACACGTTGGACGACTGGCCCATCTTCACGTTGGTGGACACATTGGCGTCTGTACCTGCGGGTATGTCGAAAAGCGCGGCCAGCGCATTGGGGTTCTTCTCGACAACCAGCGCCAGTTGCGTGGTGCCGGCAATGTTGCTTTGCGCACCGACACGTACCACGCTGCCGTTTTCGGCAATTTCCGGCGCCTGCAGGATCAGATCTTTGCTTTCCACCGGCGCGCCGGTGGCGCCCAGCGCCTTGGCGGCTTCCGCCATCGACTTGCTTTCGAACGCGGCCTTGTTCCACGCAGTTGCCGTTTGCGCATGGGCCGGTGCCAGCCCCGCCGAAGCGGCCAGCGCCAGCGCGGTAGCGCCAGAACCGCTGGCTAGAAAGTGACGACGTTCCATGAATTGAACTCCTTTGGATATAACTAACTTGAAACTTGAACAATTGGACACAAAAACCAGAATCAACGACAGGGGACTTCTCCCAAGAACCGGTGGTTCAACCCACAAACGCGCTCGCACGGCTAAGGTGAAAACTCCCGCGCCAGCCATTGGGCGAGCTGAGTTGCCTCGGCCTCATTGAGGGTCTGCGGCGGCATCGGCATGCTGCCCCAAACGCCCTGTCCTCCACCCTTGATTTTGCCCGCAAGGTAATTCACCGCGTCGACGCGCCCCTTATATTTGCCGGCGACATCCTTGAATGACGGACCCACCAGTTTGCCGTCCATGGCGTGACAGCCTATGCAGGCGTTTTTCTGAAGCAGCGGCATGACAGCCGCACCGGGTGCGCTGCCGGACACCGCGTTTGCTATCTTTTCAGTAGCTACTGGCGCACGTGCAATAAGGGGTGAGGCCTTGTTTGACATGAAGATTTCAGGTTCTGGCCGGTTGGTATCGGCCCCCCGGGTCCCGCCCACCAGGCGCGTCTGTTCAGCCAGCTGGCCATGGGCATTACGCGCATAGTCGGGCAGGAAACTCTTGACGATCACTTCCTTTTTGCAGTCGCGCATACAGACTGATCCCTGCACATCAGGCTTGCTGGTACCGCCAAATTCAGCGCCAGGCCACATCGCGTGAGCCGTCGTTGTCCCTTTCCGGTTGGGCAGCCGTTCCTGGACGTCCCGGATATTGGCGTCAGACAGTGTGAAATCCCCGGGGACAATGCCGCCCAGATTCAGGATGTAAGCCGTCGCCGCATAAACCTCATCGGTACTGAGCGACTTGGGAGCGTTCCATGGCATGGCGCGGTTGATGTAGTCCCACAGGGTCGACAGCGTTGCCATCTTCATCAAGGCCGTGCGCTGTGGCTGGTTGGCGCCCGGCATCAGGTTCGCCACCCGCCCGGTCTTGATGTCCTCGGCCGTGGTGCCTCCGGCAAGCGGTGCGAAAACATCTGACGACTCACCGAAGGTGCCATGGCAGGATGCACATTTGCTCTCCCACACCACTTCGCCTTGGCGCACCGAGCCCCGCCCTTTGGGCAGGCCCTTGAAGTCAGGGCGAACGTCAATGTCCCAGGCCTTGACTTCCGCCGACGTTGCCGGGCGGCCTATGCCCGAGTACCTGGTAACAGCCTGCCCGTCTGCATGGGCTGCACTGGCGCTCAAGGCAATAGCCAGAATCAGGACTGACTGCACGCAGCTAGACCTGAACATTCTTCACCTCGCCGTTCTCCCCCAACGCCCAGGTCTGGATCGCGTTGCTGTGATAAATGCTGCGCGACGCCCGCACCTTGCGCAATTCGCCATACGTCGGCTGGATGTGCCCGCTTTCGTCAACCGCGCGGCTCTGAAAAAGCGCTGGCTGGCCGTCCCACACAAAATCTGCGTTGAAGCGCGTCAGGCATTTGGACAGCACCGGGCCTTCCAGGCGCGCCGGCTTCCAGTTTTTGCCCCCGTCTACAGAAACATCAACCCGTTTGATCTTGCCGCGCCCGCTCCACGCCAAGCCGGTGACCGTGTGAAAGCCTTTGTCAAGAAGAACCTGGCCGCCGCTTGGCGAGGTAATCACGCTCTTGACCTCCTGAATACTGGTGTACTGGCGGTGCAGCCCATTGGGCATCAGGTCCATGTAGTGAATGGACTCGTCCTTCGTGGCGTAGGGCATGTCTCCCACTTCGATGCGGCGCAGGTACTTGACCCAGCTGACGCCCTGCACGCCGGGAACGACCAGACGCAGGGGATAGCCGTTTTCGGGACGCAGCATCTCGCCGTTCTGGCCATAGGCCACCAGCACCTGGCCGTCCATCACCATGCTCATGGGAATGGTTCGCGTCATTCCGGAACCGTCGGCGCCCTCTGCCAGTACAAATTTGGCGCGCCTGAAGTCGGCGCCGCACAACTCGAGCAGGGTGCGCAGCGGCACGCCGGTAAATTCGCTGCAGCTGAGCATGCCGTGGGTGTACTGGACGGTCGGCACCGCCACATTACCCCATTCCATGCCGGTGTTGGCACCACACTCGATGAAATGCATCCGGCTGACGCTGGGCAGACGCATCAACTCATCCATGCTGAAAACCATGGCGCGCTTGAGCAGCGTGTTGTCCGATCCGTTGACCATCAACCGGTGTTTTGAAGGATCAATGTCCCACCAGCCCTGGTGGTGGCGCTCAAAATGCAGGCCGCTCGGCGTGATGATGCCGAACAGGCCTTGCAGCGGGCAAAAGCTCACGCTGGACTGCGGCACCCGTGTCAGGCCTGGGCTTTCACGGCGTTGAAGATTTTTCTCCCATTCGCTGGGCGAACCATAGCCGCGAGCTGCCACCGGCTGGCCCAGACCCTTGCTATGCGCGGGCAAGTTCAAAATCGCAGGGTCGTCGGTTGCAGAGGCCCTGCCCGCCACCATGGCACTGGCGGCTGCGGCCATGGCGCTCGATAAAAAGCCGCGCCGCCCGGCCCGGACCTCCTGGATCTGGTCCCGGTTCAGGAAATTTTCGGGGGCACGTTGAAGGAAGCGGCTCAGCATGGTGTCAGCACCGGAAATTCAGATGTCATAGCTATGCGCTTTCGCTGCGTGAATCGGCGAAAGGCTTTGCTCCGCCGGCAGTGCGCCGGGCTCGTCAAGTTCGATGGCAATCTGCGTACAAACGCTGCGGCACAGGGCAACCGCCTTTTCGCTCTGCACCCGGTAAATGACCTGTGTGCCCTCCTTGCGTTTGGCCAGCACGCCGGTGCGAAACAGCACGGCAAGATGCTGCGACAAATTCGGCTGGGTGGTGTCAATCTCGGCCAGAAGCTCGTTAACGGACTTCTCTCGTTCGCAAAGGGCGCTGAGCACCCGTAGACGCATGGGAGTCGCCAGTACGGAGAACAGCTCTGCGGCGAGTTCGAACACCCGCCCCTGTTCGGACTTGGCACCGGCTTGAATCATGTTGTTCATGGGAGATTATTCAAATATAAGTATTTGCTGATATTTGAATCCGGGCCACGCTCTGGCCGTACCGGGACATACCCTTAGCAGGCGCGAGAAGGGCTCGACGCCTGCACCATTCCAGCCCATTCAGTGACGAAAGCCTGCAGCTGTGGTTTTAAGAAGAAGCAAGCGCCAAAAGTCACCGGAAAAAAACTCACTTTCGGCCTACACCATGCTATAAAACCTCTAGCACCTTAAGGTTGTTACCAATTCCTACGACTAATGTTCCCAAAACAATTTCACTTTTCCATCGTCGGCTCCGGCCTCTTGGCTGCTTTTTTGTTGGCAGCGCCGGCACACTCCGAGGTTGACGCGCTGGTTCGCGAATCGCTGGCGCTTATCGAACAGGGCAAGCCACAGCAAGCCTTTGACCGGTTGGCGCCCGTTGAAGCAGAACGCGCCGGTGACCCGGACTTTGACACCGTGCTCGGAATCGCAGCCAATGACAGCGGACAGTTCACACGCGCCGTTTTTGCCCTCGAACGCGCCCTGACTGTCCAGCCCGCCAATGCCCGCGCCCGCGCCGAGCTGGGCCGCGCTCTTTTTGCACTCAAGGACAACCAGGCAGCTCGCCAGGTTCTGCAGGAAACCAAGCGGGAAAATATTCCTGCCGACGTGGCCCGGCGAATCGATGATTTTCTGCTGGCCATCGACCGCAACGAAGAAGCTACCAGGTCTTCCGTCAAGGCTTACATAGAAACTTCTATTGGCTCCGACAGCAATATCAACAGCGGACCCAGCAACGCCAATGTCGCTGTTCCGGCTTTTGGGGGACTGGTGTTCACACTCAACCCCACAAGCACGAAGCTAAAGGACGACTTCCATACGGTGGGCGCGGGGGTTTCCGGTCGCTACGTGATCGACCCGCGGCTGTCACTGATCGGCAGTGTGAGCGGGAATGCCCGTTTCAATCATGACTACAACGACTTCGACACCAACCAGGTCGATATTTCCGGCGGAGCGGTCTACCGCTTCGACAAACACGAATTCACGGCAGCGGTTCAAGTGGGTACCTATAGCGCCGACAACCACAGGGCGCGTGATCAGCGAGGTGTTGTCGGTGAATGGACCTATCGGCCGGATGACACCAGCCAGTGGAGTACCTACCTGCAGCTGGGCACCTTGCGTTATCCGGACCAGCATATTCGCGATGCCGAGCGCTACGTGCTGGGAACCTCCTATGCCATGGCCCTGCGCAGCGGCATGCTGGTATTTGGCGGCGCTTACTTTGGCGTTGAAGATGAGCGCGCGGCGGGTGTTCCCCACCTCGGCCATCGGCTGATCGGTCTGCGCGCTGGCCTGCAGCAACCCCTCAACGCAGACGTGGATCTGTTTGCCAACCTCGGTTACGAACACCGCCGCTACGGCGGACCTGACCCTCTGTTTCTGGTTACTCGCCGGGACAGACAGACCACCTTGAATCTGGGCATCAACTGGGTACCGGCAGTGAGCTGGCGCATCACGCCCCAGCTGTCACTGTTGAAAAACAACTCCAACGTTGCCATTTCGGACTTCACCAAACGCGTGCTCTCCGTCACGGTTCGCAAGGATTTTTAAGAATCACCCCTTACCCGCCGACCCTGTCCATGCGACCATGCTTTTCATCGGCCACCGAACAATACCGGCAACGCACCGCTCATGAAACCTGATTTCCATTTGAATGCCGTCCTGTTAGCCACTCTGGCTGCGGCCTGCCCTTTGCAAGCCCACGCGCTGGCCGGCGTGGCCCAGTTCACCGCCGGCGAAGTCAATGTGCGCCAGGCCGATGGCCGCACCATCGCCCTGGCCAAAGGCGGCAACATCGACAGCGGCCAGGCCATCGTCACTGGTGGCACTGGCCGCGCCCAAGTCAAATTCACCGACGGCGGGCTGATTTCCCTGCAGCCCAATACTGAGTTCAAGATTGCCAATTACGTCGATCAGAACGACCCCAAGGAAGACCGTTTCCTGGTGGACCTGCTGCGTGGCGGCATGCGTGCCATCACCGGCCTGATCGGCAAACGCAACCGCGACAACTACAAGCTCACCACCACCACGGCCACCATCGGCATCCGTGGCTCGGGCTTCAAGGTTGGCTACAACCCTGATGGCTCCCTGGGCATCAGCAGCGAATTGGACAAGATCGAGGTGTGTAACCAGAGCGGCTGTATTGGCCTGGTGGCCGGGGAGTCGGTCAAGGTTGTTGACAGCACCACCCCGCCTGTGCGGACGAGCGGGATGGTTAAGAACGACATGCCCAAGCCTCCTGAAAAAGAGATCATTGTGATTGGCGAAAGACAACCCATCCCCCCACAGCCTCCGGCCCCAAAAGAATTGACCTTTACCGACATCACTGTGCTCGGTGTCGCGACTGACAGCTCAAACAATGCCTTCAACGAGCTGGGCACCGGTGGCGGCCTTTCCAGCACGTTCGAGGTCAACGGTGCCAAGATGCTCAAGGTCAACAAGCCGGGCGCAATATCAACCACTTGGGCTCCCACCGGGGCCGCGGTGGGTGTCGGTTTCATGGGGGGTGTGAGCGACCCTGATTTCCTGGGATGGGGCAGCTGGGTGCAGACCAGCAAGGAGGTGGTCAACGGCGGCTCGACCACCGTAACCCCGCTGCAATATTTCCATTACATTGCCGGACGCCCCACTTCGCAAATGCCCACTACCGGCACTGCAACATACATATTTGCCGGGGGAACATCCCCTACGCGGATCAACGGAGGCGGGACTACCGTTGGCACCATCAATGCCGCCAACACCAACCTGAGCGTCAATTTCGGCGCCGGCAGCCTGACGGCCAACATTGACACCTCATTTGTCGTCATCAGCGATACAGCATCTATCGTTGGCGCCTCGTTCAGCGGGACTTACGTCAACGGATTTTTCACTGGTGCGGGTGCCGCTCGCGCAGGGTTGACCTTCAAGAAATCTCTCACCGTCAGCGATGTGGTGACTGGAGCCGTGGTCTTTACCAAACAGTAAGGGACTGAGCCGCGCTTCGCACCAGCGCATTCAGCAAACATCAAGAGCAATCACGATGCAACAACACTTTCAACTCAAGAACGCAGTCTTGTTGATGGCTCTTGCCGCCGTTTACCCCTTGCAGGCGCACGCCTTGGCAGGTGTTGCGCAATTCACTGCAGGCGAAGTCAATGTGCGCCAGACCGACGGCCGCACTATCGCCCTGGCCAAAGGAGGCAACATCGACAGCGGCCAGGCCATCGTCACCGGCGGCAGCGGTCGCGCCCAGGTCAAGTTCACCGACGGCGGGCTGATTTCCCTGCAGCCCAACACCGAGTTCAAGATCGCCAACTATGTTGACCAGAACGATCCCAAGGAAGACCGTTTTCTGGTGGACCTACTGCGCGGCAGCATGCGCGCCATTACCGGCCTGATCGGCAAGCGCAACCGCGACAACTACAAGCTCACCACCACCACGGCCACCATCGGCATCCGCGGCTCGGGCTTCAAGGTGGGTTACAACCCCGACGGCTCACTGGGCATCAGCAGCGAGCTGGACAAGATCGAGGTGTGCAACCAGAGCGGCTGTATTGGCCTCGTGGCGGGTGAGTCGGTGAAAGTGATCGATAGTGTCACCCCACCGACGCGCACAAGCGAGCAAGCCAAGGTGGAAACACCAAGTACCCCAAAAGACCCGGTAGTGGCCGGCGACAAGGTCAACGAAGAAGGCAAGGCGATGATCGTCACGAGCGGCACTGCAGCGGCGGTGGCGGTGCCGGCTTCGACCGGCAGCTTCACCAACATGCTGGTCCGCGCAAGCTACGACGCGACCACAGGCGGCTCAACATTTGTTCCGGCCGGGGGCGCACTAACGGTGCTGGACAACGGAAAAGTAACCAAATTCACCGACGGAACCTTCGGCTATACGCCCAACACAGTGGGCTCGTCCGGCTTTCTGGGCGCCGTCTCGACCAATGACTTCATTGGCTGGGGGGTGTGGACCAATGGCACCAAAGCCAATCTCGTAACACCATCCCCCATATCGGTCAATTACCTGCACTTCGTTGCGGGCCAGCCCACCGCTGTCATGCCCACCACAGGGTCGGCAAGCTATTCACTGGTGGGTTCCACGGCACCGACCTTGTACACGGGGACCAGCGGGACCCTGTTGAGCACATCATTTGTTGCAGATTTCGCCGCCGCCACGATTGCCGTCTCCCTGGCGACGAGCTTCGGTACCGTCAGCGGCCCCCTGTCAATAAGCGGAGCAGGCCCGCAAGACTTCAGCGGCGGATCCAACGGAACCATCAAGGGATTTTTCAGCGGTCCCAATGCCGCGCGGGCGGGCCTTGTTTATAACGGCTATAGCAGCGCAAATGGCGGTTACTTCTCCGGTGCTGCAGTGTTCCAAAAATAGTCACTGGCTCAGCGCAAAAGAAAAGCCAGGTCGCGTTCGGTAGTAAATTCGCCATGCAGTTCCATGGCCTGCTGCCTGGCGGCCAGCCCAGTCAGAGTGCACAGTTCACGCGATGCTTGCAGCCGCATCAGAACATCGTAGGCTTGCTCTTGCGAGTCGATGAGGAAACCCGACACCCCTTCCTCGATCGCCTCGACATAACCCCCGCGGCGCTGCGCCACCACCGGCAGACCGCTGGCCATCGCCTCCAGCACAACACGCCCATAAGCTTCGGTGGATGTCCCGGTTCTGTAGAAAAATGCGTTCAAGGACGCGTAGAAGTCGGACACAGGCTCCGCCCCCTCCGCCAACAGTTCCACACCCTCGACCCCATCCAGCGCGGGCCCCAGACAGGTGCCACCCATGATGCGCACTTTGATCCCCTGGCTGGCAAGCATCCGGTACAGCGCCGGATCGTCGGGATGGTGCTTGTCCAGCGAATCCCGGCTAACCCGGCCAACGACAAAATTCTGCGGGGTCTGTGCATCGCGCTTTTCGAACCGGGCAGAGGCCATATCAAACATGGGCTGCAAATCCATGAGGCTGTGAGCAACGCGCCCCGGCAAGGAAACGCTCAGTTGCAACATCTGCGAGACAAAAACCAGCTCAGGGTCAAGCCCGGTGGCGTCGCGCACCTGCTCAATCATGCTGAACAGCAAGGCGTGGTTGGCCAGGTTGTAGGCGATGCTGACGCGCTCGAAACGGGTGTACTTCAGCCAGGGGCCCAAACGCACATGCACCCCGCCAATCCACAGCCGGCCGTCTTTGGGAAACTGGTGCGCAAAGGGCTGAATAGCTTGGATGGTGCGACCGCCATAAGCGCGATGGACCGGCGTGTCCGACCATACCTGGACGGCTCTCCTACCGACTATCAATCGCTGGATGTCCAGCAGCTCGCGCTCAGCCCCGGTAAACAGTGATCCGAACTGGCCCAGCAAGTGCAAGGTCGACAAGGCTGAGGCCGGCGTGGCGGGGTTCATGGTGCTGCTCATTATCCGTATATCCGCTGCCTGGCCCGGACACTTTGTCGCGCAGGCGGTGTTGGCGGCTGTCTCATAATCAGCCATGACTTCGACTGTCGTGCCCCACGCCACTCCCCACGCCACCTGGATGGAGCGCGGTATTGCGCTCCATGCGCAAGGCCAGCTCGAGCAGGCGCTGAGCGCATTCGAAAACGCGCGCGCGCTGGCACCGTCGGATCCGAACACCTCAGTCGCAAGCGCCACGCTCCTGGTGGCATTGTCCCGGCCGCAGGCGGCCTACCGCCTGTTACTGACCCTTGAAAAAGAGCTGATGGCGAGCGCCGAGGGCGCCACCAATCTGGGCATAGCCGCGGAAGCCTGCGGCGACCTGACCAAGGCGGAAGCCGCCTATCGACAAGCACTCACGCTGGACCCTACCCATGTGCGCGCGCTGACCAACGCCGCTCTGCTCGCCGGAGCACAGTCCAGATGGGTAGAAGCGGTCGCGGCGGCCGAGCAAGCCGTGGCTCTGGCCCCGGATGAGCCGGGTTATCGCCACAACCTGTCAGACCTGCTCGCTGCAGCTGGCCACTACCGCGAATCGCTCGACGTCCTCGAATTGGCTTGCCTGCGCTTTCCGGACCACCTGGACATCAGCATGCGCCGCATCGCGGCACTGGCTTTTTGTGGGCGTCTCGAGGACTCGGCCGCGCTGGAGGCAAAGCTGACTGATGGGGAAAGAGAGTATTTCCTGGCGTTTTTGAAGCGGGCCGCCGCCTCGGCAGATCCCGACAAGCGTCTACTTCCCGCACCCGACATCTCGACCGACGCCTTCCAGCTCTACACCGACCAGGCTTTCAGCGCACTCATCACATGCGATTGGCGCGAAAGCGCGCAGCTCGCCGCGACGCTGCGTCGCATGCTCGCAGACTGCATGGAAAATCACACCCCAAGAGATTTCCGGGAGGCCCAGTTCTTCGGGACCGTTCTGGGACTGCGCGAAGACGAACTGGCGCAGATGCGCGAAGTTTCAACAAGGGCGATCGCCGCGCGTCAGCAAACTGCCTTGCCCACGTTTAGTGCGACACGCAAGCCTTATCGGGGCAAGGACCAGCGTATTCAGATCGGCCTGGCGGTACCCGGGCTCGCTGACAGCCGGACCGTTTCAGCCCTCCAGCGCCAACTGCAATTGCATGACAGGAATCGCTTTGCTTTTCATGTCTATTCCTCCACCCGCCGCCCCAATCTTCAACACAAAGACACCCTCGCGCCGCTCGCTGCCAGCCTCGTGGAAACCGCTCACATGACCCATGCAGAAGCTGCGGCGCGCATGCGGCTGGACCAGCTGGATGTGTTTGTGGATATGGCCTTCAACAGCCCGTGGTGTCGCCCGGAGGTTCTTGCGCTTCGTGTAGCGCCGGTGCAGATACGCCAGCTAACCTGGCATCGACACCATCCGGCGCAGCCCTGCGACTACAACCTGTCGGACACGTTTATTCATCCCGACGGCCTGGACCTGAATCCCTTCGGGCCGGTCGTTCGCCTGCCCCATACCTGCTGGCTGGACACCCGGCTCGAGGGCCATGAGTCACGGGCCGTGAGTCGAGTTGCAGCAGGTCTGCCTGATGACGCCTTTGTGCTCTGCTCTGTCATTTCTCCAGCCACCCTCGACCCCTCCACCTTCAGCTTGTGGATGGACATCCTGCGGGCATTACCCCATGCCGTGCTTTGGCTGCCTGGTTTTGGCGCTGCGGCGTCCCACCTGTGTCGGGAAGCAGAAGCCGTCGGCATGTCGCCCCACCGGATCCGGTGTTCCGCGTCTGCGGACAATCTTGAAATGTCGGCAGATCTCAGGCTCGCAGATCTGTTTCTTGATCCCATCCGTTTCAATGCAAATCAGGGCCTGGTCGATGCCTTGCGTCTTGGCGTTCCTGCCATCACCTGCGCAGGCAAAAGCATGGCTTCCCGGCTGGGAGGCAGCATCATCCGTGCGGCTGGTTTGCCGGACTGCGTTTGTGAAAACGAAGCAACCTATCTCGAAGCGGCGATCCGGCTCGGGCAGGACAGTGGCCATCTCAAGAGCCTGCGCACCAGGTTGCAAGCGGCCATCCCCACCGCACCGCTTTTTAACCTGCCGGCGCGCGTCCGCGAACTGGAAGCGGCTTGGACCATCATGATTGAACGCTCTCGCGCCGGCTTGCCACCTGCAGCTTTTGACGTTCCGCCGGATTAAGGTTTTGAGCGCGAATTTGCTCCTGTTTTTATAGCTATCCACGCCCGGTGAATATGGGCTTGAAGCATTTTTTGTTTACAGAAACCCGTCCTTGGTGTCAACCAGCTTCCACCCGATCGCGGATCTGCTGCAGCGCCGAGGGATCGTCCATGGTGGTCAGGTCGCCTGCATCGCGGCCCTCGCATACCGCCTGGATGGCGCGGCGCAGCAGCTTCCCACTGCGTGTTTTGGGCAGCATGGACACAAAGCGCACGCGCGAAGGCCGGGCCAGCGCGCCCAGATCCTGGTCGACACGTTTCATGACTTCGCCTTCAAGCTTGAGGGCTTCGGCGCTGTTGGCAAGCACGCTGGCGTCTTTGGGCACAACAAACGCCATGGCGACCTGGCCCTTGAGGGTGTCCGCCACACCGACCACCGCCACTTCCGCCACGCCCGCATGGCCGGAAATGCTTTCCTCAATCTCGCGTGTGCCCAGGCGGTGGCCAGCCACATTGATCACGTCGTCCGTACGGCCGAGGATGAAGTAATAGCCGTCTTTGTCGCGAATACCCCAGTCGAAAGTGCTGTAGACCATCTTGCCGGGCACGGTTTTCCAGTAGGTGTTGACGAAGCGCGCATCGTCTTTCCACACCGTTTGCATGAAGCCGGGCGGTGTCGGGCCTTCCAGCACGACCACGCCTTTTTCGTTGGGCTGCGTCAGCTCTTCACCGGTGGACTCGTGCAGCAGCTTCACGTTGTAGCCGTACATCGGAATGCCCGGGCTGCCGAACTTGCTGGCTTTTTTCTCGACGGGATTGGCAATCGTCAAAATCGGCCAGCCACTTTCAGTCTGCCAGTAGTTGTCGATGATGGGCACCTGCAGCCCTTCGCTGATCCATCGCGCCGTCGGCTCGTCCAGCGGCTCGCCGGCCAGGAAGAGCGCGCGCAGACTGGACAGGTCGTATTTCTTGAGAAGCGCCGGGTCCTGCTTCTTCAGCACGCGCACGGCTGTAGGGGCGCTGAACATGGCCGTGACTTTGTACTTCTCCACCAGCCGCCACCAGATGCCGCCATCGGGCTCCTTGTCCAGGCCCCGCGTCGGCAGGCCCTCGTACATCAGCGTGGCCATGCCGGCAATCAGCGGGCCATAAATGATGTAGCTGTGGCCCACGACCCAGCCGATGTCGCTGGTCGAGAAATAGGTTTCGCCGGCGCGGCCGTCGAAGATGTGTTTCATGCTGGCGGCCAACGCCACTGCATAACCGCCGGTGTCGCGCTGCACGCCTTTGGGTTTGCCTGTGGTACCGCTGGTGTAGATCGTATAGCTGATGTCGGTGGACTTCATCCACTCGCAGGGAACCTTGTCGTTCACGTGTTTGGCGCGCAGATCCGACCACAGCTGGTCGCGCCCGGCGACCAGCTGCATGGGCGAAAGGCCGCGGTCGGCCAGCAGCACCGCCTCCGGCTTGTGACTGGAGAGGCGAATTGCCTCGTCAAGCAGCGGCTTGTAGGGTACGATTTTTCCGCCGCGCGAGCCCGCGTCGGCGCTGACGATGACCTTGGGCGTCGCGTCTTCAATGCGCGAGGCCAGCGAGCCGCTGGCAAAACCACCAAACACCACGCAGTGAATCGCGCCAATCCGGGCGCAGGCAAGCATCGCAAACGCTGCCTCGGCAATCATGGGCATGTAGATCAACACACGGTCGCCCTTGGTCACCCCCAGTGCCTGCAGGCTGGCCGCCATGCGCTGCACTTCGGCGTGCAATTCGGTAAAGCTGTAGGTTTTTTCGACGCCGGTTTCGGTCGATACATAGATCAGCGCCGCCTGGTCCGCCCGGTCTTTCAAGTGGCGGTCCACGGCGTTGTGACACAGGTTGGTGGTGCCGCCTTCGAACCAGTGCGCAAACGGCGGCTTGTCGTAATTGCAGACACGCGTGAAAGGCTGCTGCCAGTCGATCAGTTTGGCCTGCTCGGTCCAGAAGGCGTCGGGCTCATTGATCGACTGGCGGTAGAAATCGGCGTAGCTTGTCATGTCTTGGCTCCAGTTTTTTTCACCCGCTCAGATTTTGACCACGATGCGTCCGCGGACCTTGCCCGCCATCAACTCGGCGGCTTTTCTCACAACACGGCTCAGCGCAACTTCTTCCACAACGGTTTTCGAGTTTCACCGTGTCCAGGTCCATCACCAGCCTGTGCTTGTCTCCGGCTATTCGTTTAAATTGAATTCATAATTATAAATAATAGTCTTGCGGCACGCTTACACCCCAAGCACGTCGACGGTAATCAGGCTGCCATCCCGTTCATGGCTGTTCTGGCGAACGTGGCTTCTCCAGGATCACCATCGCAATACCCCCGAGAATGGCCAGCGAAGCCAGCACCAGTCGCAGTGTGATCTCCTCCCCAAGAAGAGCCACGCCCCCCAGCGCAGCAATCACAGGAACACTCAGCTGCACGGTTGCGGCACTGGTGGCTTTCAAGGCCGGCAAGGCCGTGTACCAAATGGCGTAACCCACCGCGGAGGTCAGGGCGCCTGACGCAAGCGCGTACCAGAAGCCGGCAGCATCCACCGACACCTGGTTCACCATCGATACGCTTAATGCGGCAGCGATCGGCGCTGCACGCAGGAAATTGCCCGCCGTCACCCGGGTCGGGTCGCCCTGCCCCCTGCCGCGCAGGGAATAAATGCCCCAAGCCACCCCGGCGCCCAGCATCAGCAATGAACCCGCCAGCGGCGGCGCCGATAAACCGGGCAGCAGCAGCCCCACCAGCCCGACCAGCGCCAGGACGAGGCCGAACAGCTGCAGCTTGCGAAATCGCTCGCCTGACCAGACACCATGACCGATCATCGTCGCCTGAACGGCGCCGAACAGCAACAACGCACCACTCGCCGCCGGCAGGCTCAGATACGCAAAAGAAAACCCGGCGGCATAAGCAAACAGGGCCAGAGCCGACAGCCAGTTACCGCCACCCTCGACCGTGCGGCGCCCTGCTCGCACCAACAGCCAGAGGACCAATGCACCCGAAACCAGGCGGACGGTGGTGAAACTGGCGGCATCCATTCCGCTGTCTTTGAGCGCCGCCCGGCAGAGCAATGAATTGCCCGCAAACGCCATCATGGCGAGAAACGTCAAGGTGACCAGGCGTGCAGGAACCATGACGCATCTTAGCGATGGGCGGCCTTCATACCGCCGGAACAAATACGGGGTTTGAACCCGGGCAGGCTAGGCAGCGCCCTGCTTCACCAGCTCAAGCACTTTCCCGAACGCCGGGTGCTCAGCCGTGCGCAGCCATTCGAAGGCGACCATCTCGGTTGTCACCAATTCGGCGCCAGCGCCGGCCAGGCGGTCGAAGGCAGCGTCACGGTTACGCTCGGTGCGGGAGCTGCAGGCATCGGTAACCACCCAAACCTCAAACTCTTCATCAAGCAAACCCAGCGCCGTCTGCAGCAGGCACACATGCGCCTCGCAGCCAGCCAGAACAATCACGCCTCTGCCCTCTTCTTCGGCCGGTGCGGCTTTTTGCAGGTGTTTGGGCAGGCTGCGGGCGTTACCGCCACCCTGCGCTTTTCGAACCGGTGGCCGTAGCAGCTCGCTCAGCCCGTCTTCGACCGCATTGAAATGCATCTTGGCCAAGGTCCTTCCGGCTGCCGCTTCAATCAGGGTCTGCAACTCAGGCATGGTGGCACCCAGACCGTCCGGATTTTGGGCTGTGCCCCACAACGGAACCTGCATCAAACCGGCCAGCCGGGCCAGGCGCAAGGCATTGGCAAGAACCAGTTCGCACTCAAAAATGGCGGGCATCAGCCGCGTCTGGTAGTCCACCAGCACAAGTTGAGAGTCATCGGCATCAAGCAGCATGTTTATTCCAGAAAGTCTATTGAAAAAATCAGTTGTACAGAGCGTTGTCGCAGCAGTGCGGAGGGTTGACCTTCAAGGTCGGGGCGTTGGCTGTACCGGCAGTTCGGCAAACTTGAGCAGCCGTGTCGCCAGCAGCGTCTCGGCCAGAAAACACAAAAGAGCCAGCAGGAAACAGCACACGCCCGAGAGAAAACTCACCGTGGCGATTTTCAGGATGGGCAGGTCGCTGGTTTCGCCAAGGAACAGCAAAACAATGGTTAGCCCGATCAGGATGGCGCAAAACGTCAGCAAGGCCAGGCAGCCGTTGACCAGCCAGCCGCGGTGCCTGAGCTCTCCCAGCTCTGCGTACATTTTTTTCGCCTTGCTCTCTTCAACACCGCCCGCCTCCAGCCTGTTTTCCAGAAAGCGTGCGCGGTCGATGATGCGCGCCAGACGCCCGGCCACGGCGGCAATCATGCCGGAGACGGCCGTCAGCAGAAACACCGGGGCCACTGCCAGCTGTATGCCGTGGGTCACTGTGGCAAGGTCAGACGCAAAATTCATCGAGGGGGCTCCGGCTCTTGATGGGGAAGACGGCATTTTGTCATGCGGCCGCCGGCCCCTCCCGGTACGCTTACACACCGCCTCCTACGTGAATGTCGTCTCTGTCCGACATCCCTCAGGCAAAAGCAGGCCCACACTGCTTGCTCAAGCGCCCGTACCGGCCCTGGCTGGCCAATCCAAAGGATTCCCGCATGCTGCCCAACCGAGAGGGACAACGCGTTCCCGATGTCACCTTCAAGATCCGCCGCAACAGACAGTGGCCGGTGTCGGAACCGTGCTAAAGGTGTTCATCGCCGGGCAAAAAATCGGTGGTGCCGAAGCCCTGCAAGCCTGGCTGGCCGACAGGGACGTGCCCCTCCTGGTAGCCTGCGCCGCACGCACGCCAAGCCGGTGATAGGATATTTGAGTTGCCTCCCTGACCTTGAGTGAAGAGTTATGACACCGCCCAACACCCTTTCCGTCCACGCTTCACAACCCGGTCAGGAACTGCTCCGCGAAGAGGCTGCGCGCTACGCGCTGCTGCGCCGCATTGCACCAGCCATCCGCCACCACATGGCGGGCACGCTGCAACCCATAGGCATGATTTCCGCCATCCTCGAGAGGCGCCTGCAGGCGCCC
Source organism: Polaromonas sp. A23 (assembly GCF_002001015.1). GTDB lineage: Bacteria > Pseudomonadota > Gammaproteobacteria > Burkholderiales > Burkholderiaceae_C > Polaromonas. The sequence goes on from NZ_MUNO01000037.1 coordinate 107,678, forward strand.
GCGCCCGACCTGGCCGTGCTGCGCGACAACAGCAAGTCGATCAGCACACTGTCGCGATCGGCCGCCAGCGGCTGCATGAACCTGATCACCTGGGTCATCCCCAAGGAAAACGGCGTCATCTCGCTGGAAGCCGGCGTGGAAGAAGCGCTAGGCATGCTCACTACCGACCTGGCCTTTCGCGGCTTCACGGTGGACAACCAGATCAACGCGCCGGAGGTGAATACGTCCGTCTTCGCGCTTAGAACCGTGTTCACCGCCTGCCTGATTGCCCTCACCGATGCCGCCGAAGCGCCAGCCACCGTGGTGCTCAGCAATCAGCCCGCCGATGGCCAGACCCGGGTTTGCATCAACATGATCCGCGGCGAGGGCGAGAGCGAAGCCGGCGTCGATGAGGCGCGCATGTACCGTGCGCTGGGATGGGACGATGTGCAGGCCCTTGCGGCAGCCGAAAAAGTCAGCATCAGCTACAGCGCCAACCATGCCGACATGCTGTTCAGCGAAATCGAACAGGCCCTTGTCATCGGCTGAAGCCTGGCATCCGCTCCTGTTTTGATAGCTGCTTGCGCCCGATTGCAAAGGGCTGGTGGCACTTTTTGCTTATAAATTCCGCCAGCACTGCGAAAGGGGCGCCCTGCCAGGCGACCATGCTTATGCGCTCGCATGAAGGCAGCCACTGCGGCAGCTGCGAGCCGGCAGGCGGCGAGCGTTGGTAGACGGCAAGACAGCGCTTAGAGCGGCAAGTCGGCTTTTTTCAGGGTGCGCAGCACAAAGCTGGATTTGCTGTGGCGTATGCCCTTGATCTTGTAGAGCCGCTCACGCAGCAGGCGCTCATAGTCCTTGGTGCCGCTGACGGCAATGCGCAGCAGGTAGTCATAGTCACCTGACACCAGGTAAGCCTCGATCACTTCCGGAATCTTCGCCAGGGTTTCGCCGAATTTTTCCAGCGTGTTGTCGGAGTGGCTGTCCAGCGTGACCTGCACCAACACGGTATCACTCAGGTCCAGCGCCGCGGCGTTGATGCGCACGGTGTACCCCTCGATGACGCCGGACTCCTCCATCTTCTTGATGCGGCTCCAGCACGGTGTGTGGCTCAGGCCGACGGCCTGGCCGATCTCCTGCAAACTGGCGCGTGCATTGGCCTGCAGAACCTGAAGTATTTTTCGATCAATTTTATCCATGCAGAAATATTTCCTCTATTAATCAATATTTAAAGAAATTATTACTTAAATCATTGAAAATCAAAAGAAATACAGAAGCACTTTCTCCGCTTCGAAGCGGATACTTCTTTCTGGCAAACGAATTTACCGATACGTGTTGCAAGGCAGACGCACCAGCGGGTTACCGCCCACTGGTGCGTTTGGGCATGTGCGGCTCAGCCGAACTTCCGCAACGCGTCAATCGCCAGGCCGCTGCCTATGCTGCCGAACAGGTCGCCCTCGGCCCGGCGCGCCTGCGGCAGCAGCGCGGCAACACGCTCGCGCAGCAAAGGCACGCTGCTTGAGCCGCCGGTAAAAAACACCGTATCCACCTGCGCTGGCAGCACCCCGGCGTCTCGCAACAGGCCGGTGACGGCCCGGGCAACCGTATCTGTCAGCTCGCCAATGGCCGCATCAAAGTCGGCTCGATGCAAAACGAGAACTTCACCGGGATCGATGCGCCCCAGGTTCAGTTCTGTTTGCGGCGTGCCTGAAAGCGCTATCTTGGCTTCTTCCACTTGCATGGCCAGCCAATGGCCTGCACGCTCGGCCACCAGCTTCTGCAGGCGCGCGAGCTTTTCCTTTTCCTGCGCCTCGCGATACAGCTCGCTGATCTGCGACCACGCCTGTTTTGTGTAGGCAAAGTTGATGGTGTGCCAGGTTGCCAGGTTGAAATACTGGGCCGAAGGCATCTGCAAGCCGTTCTTGAGCTGGCTGCCCAAACCCAGCAAGGGCATGACGCTGCCCAGGCTGAGGTATTTGTCGAAGTCGGTACCGCCTATGTGCACACCCCCACTGGCCAGGATGTCCTCGCGCCGGTCCGCTTTGCGTACGCCTTCAGGCGCCAGCCGCACCAGTGCGAAGTCCGAGGTGCCGCCGCCAATGTCAACCACCAGCACCAGCTCTTCGCGCGTGACCTGGGCCTCATAGGCAAAAGCCGCGGCAATGGGCTCGTACTGGAAAGCGATTTCCTTCAGGCCGACGGCGCGCGCAATTTCGGCCAGCGTGTTTTCAGCCTGCCGGTCAGCCGCCGCATCGCCATCGACAAAAAACACCGGCCGCCCCAGCACGGCACGCGTGAACTCGCGCCCAGCAGCATGTTCGGCCCGTCGCTTGAGTTCACCGATGAACTGCGCCAGCAATGCACGAAACGGCAAGGCCTGGCCCGCCACCTCGGTCTGTTCGTCAATCAGCGACGTGCCAAGCAGGCTTTTGAGCGAGCGCATCAGGCGCCCCTCATCGCCGGCCAGGTAATCTGCCAGTGCTGCCCGGCCGTAGCTGATGTGCCTGTCTTCGGCATGAAAAAACACCACCGAAGGTATGGTCGGCTTGCCGTCTTCCAGATTCAACAGAACAGCGCGGCCCGGTTCGGAATCGCTGCCGCAACCGGCGGTGGAGTTGGAAGTTCCGAAGTCAATGCCGCAGGCGTCGGGCCGGGTCGGCAAGGCGCCAGCCATCAAGGCTTGGCAAAGCCGCCGTCGGCCCAGGCGGTTGCACTGGCGCGGCTGAGCTTGAAGGCCGGTGACACACGCACCTGTGCCAGTTGTTCGCCCGCCTCATCGTGTGCCGTCAACAAGGCTGAAGGGTTGTCTTCATCCGGCACGATGTCCAGCGAGACCGTGATTCGCGCACCACGCGCGCTGACCTCCAGGCTCTGGTGCAGCGAAGCATGCAATTGCTGCTCATGACGGCGCACAAACTCGGAAGCGGTTTTTACCAACGTGCTGAAGGCCGGGCCGTCGAGAGGCTTGGGATTCTTCTTGTCACGCCCCATGGTCCAGGGGCCTACCAATGCAGGCTCAGGTTCGCCATCCTTGATCATGGCCACCGCCCAGCCGTCGTCGTCTTCATTCTTGAGAACACGTGCGGTCCAGCCATCGCCGCACCACAGGCGTGCCTGCTGCACGGGCGCATCCGGATCGGTGGAGGTTTCCGGAAAGGGAAAGTCGGAGGAGGCGTCGGTAATATCGGTCAAGGGGAGTCGTTTTCAGTCAAAAAAAATGGCGCTGCCGCGCCTTGTCTGTCGGTGCGATTTTACCCCGCATACGCAGCGTGCCCTCTGCTGCTGCGGCGGCTGTTCCGCGTTGCAGAATCCGCCCCGCTCGTAAACCTTGATGACAGCCACGCGCTGTACCGATACGCTTATCCCTTTTGATTACTTGCAACATCCCGGAGAACGTTCATGACCAACCGCCGCACATTCATCGCCAGCACTACTGCCGCAGTGGCCGGTGCAGCCTTGCCTTTGCTGGCCAGCGCGCAGGCCTACCCTTCGCGTCCGATCAAATACATCTGCCCATGGCCGGCAGGCGGCTCGACCGACGCCGTGATCCGTGTGCTGGCCGAAAGCGCCGGCAAGAGCCTGGGCCAGACCATCATTGTCGAAAACAAACCAGGCGCCGGCGGCATGCTGGGCGCCAACGAGATGATGAGCGCCAAACCCGACGGCTACACGCTCACGCAGCTGCCGCACGGCGTGTTCCGCATTCCGCACATGCAGAAAGTGCAATACGACCCGCTCAAGGATTTCACCTGGATCGCCTGCCTGACCGGCTACACCTTCGGCCTTGTGGTGCCAGCGGACTCGCCCATCAAGAGCATCAAAGACCTGGTGGCCTATGCCAAGGCCAACCCCGAGAAATTCACCTATGGATCCACCGGCACCGGCACCAGCCCTCATCTGGCGATGGAGGAGTTCGCGCAGCGCGCCGGCATCAAGCTCACGCATGTGCCTTTCAAGGGCAATGCCGACAACATGCAGGCCATCCTGGGTGGCCACGTGATGGCCGCAAGCGACGCCACCGGCTGGGGCCCGCATGTGGAATCGGGCAAGTTGCGCCTGCTGGCCACTTACGGCAGCAAACGCACCAAGCGCTGGCCCAACGTGCCGACGCTGAACGAGCTGGGCTACGACACCGTGTCGGACTCGCCTTTCGGCGTGTGCGGCCCCAAGGGGATGGACCCGGCCGTTGTGGCGACGCTGCACGAAGCGTTCCGAAAAACCCTCAATGACCCGGCGGTGCTGGCAACCTTCGACAAGTACGACCAATCGGTGATCTATATGAACACCTCGCAGTACACGCGCTTTGCGCGCGAGACCTTCATCGCCGAAAAGGCGACCATCGAACGTCTGGGCCTGACCAACAAGGGCTAAATCCAGTTCGTGCTGGTGCCCAAATATCGGGCACAGTCCGGCAAGCCCCGGCCGGCAAGGCTTTGCGGGCTTGTCCACGCGCTTATCCACAGAGTGGCGCACAGAATGCGGGGGCAAGAAAAAAGGCCCCTCATGGCCCTGCCGCGCCTGCGCTATGCTTTGCGGTTCATCCCCGAACGGACCGCCATGACACGCCCTACCTTCAAGCTTTTTCCCGCCACCCTCCTCGCGCTTCTGCTCGCCGCCGGCCTGCTGGTGTCCGGCTGCAAGGACACCCCCGGTACAGACGCACCGGTCAAGGCTGGCTCCACACCGGTGTCTACAGCCGTGATTGCCGCCGAGGCCAAGGGTTTCACCGTCGGCTCAACCATGAGCGCCCGCACGGTGTATGTCTTCTTCGATGCCCAATGCCCACATTGCACTGCCTTGTGGCTGGCCGCCAAACCGCTGCGGTCGCAAGCGAAATTTGTATGGATTCCGGTGGGCTTGCTCAATGCTTCCAGCACTTCTCAGGGCGCCACCCTGCTCGCGGCCAAAGACCCGGTGGCAGCGATGGACGAACATGAGGCGTCCATGCAGGCCAAGGGCGGCGGCATCAGCGCCGGCAGTGACATTGCCGCGCAAAAGGAAACGGTGGCCAAAAACACGGCACTCCTGACGCGCCTGGGCTTCGCCTCGATTCCGACCATCGTCGGCACCCATGCACAAAGCGGTGTATTGGTGACGAAGGAGGGGTCCATGCCGACCGCTGCACTGGCAAACCTGCTGGGCCTGCAGGTGCCTGCAGCGCAATAAATTACCTTCTTTTCAAATAAAAAGCTGCTCGCGCCCAATGAATAAGGGCGCCAGCAGCTCTTTTTTTGATAGCGTGTTCAGCACCCCTGCTTAAAACAGGACGCGGCTGCGAATGGTGCCTGGCACGCCGGCCAGCTTGGCCAGTGCCATGTCGGAATGGGCCGCGTCGATGTCGATCACCACGTAACCGATGGCTTCATTGGTCTGCAGAAACTGCGACGCAATGTTGATGTTGTTGTCCGAGAACACCCGGTTGATCTCGGCCAGCACGCCCGGCACGTTGCGGTGAATATGGAGCAGGCGATGTTTGCCCGGATGCGCGGGCAGCGCCACCTCGGGAAAATTGACCGACGAGGTCGAGGTTCCGTTGTCGCTGTACTTCACCAGTTTTTCTGCCACCTCGATGCCGATGTTTTCCTGAGCCTCCATGGTCGAGCCGCCAACGTGCGGCGTCAGGATCACGTTGTCCAGGCCGCGCAAGGGTGACTCGAACACGTCCTTGTTGCTGCGCGGCTCGACCGGGAAAACGTCGATGGCGGCTCCGAGCAATTTTTTGGCCCGCAGCGCTTCGGCCAGGGCTTCAATTTTGACCACCGTGCCGCGCGAGGCATTGATCAGCACACTCCCCGGCTTCATGGCGGCAATTTCTGCCGCACCCATCATCCACTGCGTGGCGGCCGTTTCCGGCACATGCAGGCTAACGACATCCGACTGCGCCAGCAGGTCGGTGAGCTTGCCGGCCTGGCGCGCATTGCCCAGCGGCAGCTTGGTGACCACGTCGAAAAACACGACCTGCATGCCCAGCGCCTCGGCCAGCACCGACAGCTGCGTGCCGATGGAGCCGTAACCGACAATGCCCAGGGTCTTGCCGCGAATCTCGAACGCATTTTCAGCCGACTTCTGCCAGCCACCGCGGTGCGCTACCGCGCTTTTTTCGGGCACGCCGCGCAGCAACAGGATCGCTTCGGCCAGCACCAGTTCGGCCACAGAGCGGGTATTGGAAAACGGCGCGTTGAAAACCGCAACGCCGCGCTCACGTGCAGCGCTCAGGTCAACCTGGTTGGTTCCGATGCAAAAACAACCCACCGCCGCGAGTTTGGTGGCATGGGCAAAGACGTCGGCCGTAAGCTGCGTGCGGGAGCGGATACCCACAAAATGTGCGTCGGCAATCTTTGCCTTGAGTTCATCACCTTCCAGCGCTCCGGACAGGCTTTCGATCTGTGTGTACCCCGCTGCACGAAGGACATCCACGGCTGAGGGGTGAATGCCCTCCAGCAGGAGAAATTTGATCTTTTTCTTGTCGGTCGAGGTTTTGCTCATGGCTCTCAGGCGTGTTGTGAAGCACCGAAGTATGAACCAGGAGGGTGCGCATCAAGCTTCCATCGCGGTTTTGTCCCCATCGCCGCAAGGTTGTCCGCGCTTGCACCAGGTGCTGGTCAAGGGAGAAGAAACCCGTTCTTTCCGCCGGAAATATCTGCGCCGCCAAGGAAATTATTCAATCAAAAATGGCTGCAGCCCAATGAATTCAAGCACATACAGCTATAAATTTTGAAGCGCACCTGTCCATGGCCAACCCATCACCAAACCCATGCGGTCACGGATTTCAGAAATTGCTTCCTACCAGGGCTTCCAGCCGTTCCGGATCAACGGGCTTGGTGAAGTGCAGGTCAAACCCGGCTGCCTCAGCCTTGCGCTTGTCATCAGCCTGCCCCCATCCGGTAAGCGCCACCACAAAGGGGGGCGGGTCCTGGGCCAGTTGGCGGATCCTGCGGCAAGCTTCGTACCCATCCATGCGCGGCATGCCGATGTCGAGAAAAATAAACTGCGGCTTGAAACTTTCGGCCAGGGCAATGGCCTCGACACCATCGTTGGCAGTTCGAACCTCGTGCCCCATCATGCCGAGCAGGTTTGCCAGCGTCAGGGCTGCGTCCTGGTTGTCGTCGGTGACCAGGATACGGCGCGGCTCGAAAGTGGCATCCGTGACCCCGATCTGCTGCCCGGTGCCGGTTGCAACATCAGGCAATACCGAAGCCGAAGCGGCCTGTGCGACCGGCAGCCAGACGACAAAACGGCTGCCGGGGCCATCGCGACGGTTTTCGACACGAATGCTGCCCCCATGCATCTCGACAATCTTGCGAACCAGCGTCAGTCCGATGCCCAGCCCGCCTTGGATCGTCGGGGCTGCCGGGTTGTGCTCGCCTTGTACAAACATGTCAAAGATGCGGTCGCGCAGGTGATCGGGAATGCCCGCGCCGTTGTCTTCGACGCTTACCGTCACACCGGCTCCATCGGCCACGACGTGCGACTGAACAGAACCACCCGCAGGGGTGTATTTCGCCGCGTTGTTAAGCAGGTTGGTGAAGGCTTGTGACAGACGCACCAGGTCCCCGGTGAGGATGATCGGCTGATCCGGCAACTGAAGGTTAAACACATGCTGCCGCTCGGCGAGCACGGGGCGGCTGGTTTCGACGGCGCTGCGTATCGCGTCGTCCAGCCGGATCTGCTCAAGCCGCAACTCCAGCTTGCCGCGGCTGATGCGGCTGACATCGAGCAGGTCGTCAACCAGGCGCGTCATGTGCGCAAGCTGGCGGTCCATGATGGCGCGGGTTTTCTCCAGCTCTGGCGGCTCAACACCCCCGCGGCGCAAAATTTCCACGCTGTTGCGCAGCGGCGCCAACGGGTTGCGCAACTCGTGGGCCAGCATCGCCAGAAACTCATCCTTCATTTGACTCATCTGTTCCGCTTCGTTGCGTGCGGCACGCTCGCTTTCCAGAAGTTTTTCCCTTTCTTCGGCGGCCTGCCGGGCCACCTCATACAACCGGGCATTGTCAATCGACACACCTGCCTGGGCTGCAATGCCTGTCACCAGTCTTTCGGCACGTTCATCAAAAACCCCTACATCCGGATGGCCAAAAAAGAGCCCACCAATGACCTCCGCCGAACCAGACGCCACCGGCACGGCCAGGTAACTCCGGACGGGAGCATCAACAGCCCGAAAACCGTCCTTGCGGGCCGGCCTCTCATAACGCGGGTCTTTCAGCAGGTCGTCGAGATGGACCAGCGGCGCGCCGCTGAGCGTCAGGTCAAACAATGCACCCGTGCGCGGTAGGCCGCAGGTGTCAAAGTCTTTCAACTGCATGCCCGACACGGCCTGAAGCAGGAATCCCTTGGCGCCCTCGGCCGCGGCGGTGTAGAAGAACGCCCCAATCTTCGCGCCGCTGATTTCGGTAGCGGCATCAATCACGGCTTGTGCCAGCAAATGCACGTCCAGCTTGGCCGTGAGGATGGTCCCGGTCTTGTTGAGCAGTTCGAGCACGCGGGCTTTTTTGCGCAAGGCATCCTCGGCACGGCGCTGCTCGGTGATGTCCCGGAATACCCAGACCCGCCCAACATGACGGCCTTCAACAAACTGGGTCTTGGAAGACCGCTCGTAGACCCTGCCATCTCGCAGTTCGAGCAGGTCAAAACTTTGCGCCGGCGCGGTCCGGTAAATTTCATGGACCCGGTCCAGATACTGCTGTGCGCCCTCTACCTGGGGGCTGGCAACAGACAGCAGCCGTTCATGGTCTCGCGAGGCCATGATTTCTTCGGTCATGCCCCACATCTGCACATACTGCTGGTTAAAGCCGGTAACGCGGGCATCGTCATCGGTGACAAGGATGCCGTCCCGGCTGGCGTCCAGCGTGGCGCGCATCATCGAGAGGGAAAAGTTGAGCTCCCGGGTCTTGTCTTCCAGTCCGTCATGCGCGGCCAGCAGCGCGTCGTCGGCGAGCTGCCTCGCAGGAGGAATGCGCTCGGCATTCTGAATAGCGACTGGGCGCAGCACACGCGCTTCCTTGTCGGGCCGGACCATCATCTGCCTTCGATCATGCGTTCAGCACCGTCGCCTTCGAGGCGTGCAAACGTATCGCCGATTGCCTGGGAACACAGCGCTTCCAGCTCGGAAGGCCCTGCGCCACTCCCGGCCATGGCCTCAGCCAGTCGCAGGGGCCGGGAAATGTTGCCAATGGGATCTGTGGGACTGTGCATGGTGCCCTACTATAAAGAGGCTTTCTCCGCGCCCACGTAGGTCAAAAGCGGATTTTTCAGAAAGCCGCGATTGACACCCCGGTGCGATGCCGCCAGGCAACGCCGTGATACAACCTCCCCTCACCCGAAAGGAAGACCTTGAAATTCAAAATGGCTGAAAAGTCACTTTTTGCCATCCTGCTGCGTTCACCGTGGTGGATCAGCCTGGCCATCAGCGTCGCGATCGCGATGGTCGCCAGGGCCTTGCTGCCGCCCCAGTACTTTTTATTCGGCGCCATGGGCGGCTTTCCCTTCGTGGTGATCGCCGTGATCACCGCCTGGCGGCAATTCCGCGCGCCCAGCACCGCCCACGTGGCCGACACGCTGGCGCAGATAGGAGCGATGTCCTGGCGCGATTTTTCTGCGGCCCTGGAACAAGCCCTGAAACTGGAGGGTTTTGAGGTGCGGCGCCTCGACAGCGCGGCCGCTGATTTCGAACTGCTCAAGGCCGGCCGCACCGTGCTGCTCAGTGGCAAACGCTGGAAGGCCGCGCGCCTGGGGCTGGAGCCTTTCCAGGCCCTGGAAGCTGCCCGCCGCGCGTGTGATGCCAACAGCAGCATTTGCGTCACCACCGGCGAGGTCACCGCCAACGCACGCCAGTTTGCCGCGGCCCAACAGATCAGGGTGATCGAGGGCACGGAGCTGGCGCAATTGCTCAGGCCTGTGCTGGAACCCCGGAAAGCCTAAGAGCGAATGCCGGTTGCTCTGGTTTTGATAGCTTACTGCGACCGCTGGCAAAGGGCTGAGAGCCTTTTTTCCTCATAAAAACGAAAAAACCCAGTCTAGGCCCTCTTGCCCATCACCGGGTAGGCACTGGCCATCCACAGGTACATCAACGCGCCGGCCAGCAAGCTGCCGGCGGCAATTTCCAGCGAGAGAGTGAAGCCTTCCCCAAGGCTTTGGCTGTGCCGCAACAACACCGCCACCATGGGCGGGCCGGCAATCTGCCCGATGCCGTACACCGCTGTCAGCAAACCCATGTAGCTTGCCGCGGCAGCAGGCCGCAAGCGCCGCACTTCCTGCATCGCGAAAAAAGTGATCGCGGTAAAAGGAATGCCCAGCAACAGGCTGCCGATGGCAAATCCAGCCAGATTGGGGCTGAAAACGCTGGCAGCGATACCCAGCGCCTGCACGCCATAACAGCCGGCGAGCAGGTAACGGAAATCCCCGGTAGCAGGAATACGTGTCGCAAGCAGCGCACCGGTCACCACCCCGCCGCCGAAGATCGGCCAGAAAAAATCAATCCAGGCCGAGCCCGGCATGGCCTCGCGTGCAATCACGGGCAAAAAAGTGGCGGTAATGATGTAGCCAAAGCCAGCCAGCCCGTAGGCCAGTGCCAGAAAAAGCATTTGTGGCCGGCCCGCCGGTGCATGGCTGCTGGCGACCGCGTTCGCCGAAGCGCCGGGCGCGCCGCCGCCCTGCCCCTCGCCGCGCTCCTGAAACGTTCTCCATACAACCGCGGCCAAGACGGCGGCCAGCACACCAAAAATCAGCCAGCCGGTGGCGGCTTTCCAGTGCAGCGCCACCATGCCGCTGGCAAACAGGCCACTCAATGCAATGCCGGCGCCCGGCCCCGCGTACATGACACCGCCCATCGCAGACGCGTCCAGCCGGGCCAGCTGGGCCAAACACCAGCCCGAGGTGTAAACAAACACCAGCGCGCTGGCCACCCCGGCCAAAAACCGAAGCAGCGGCCAGGCGACCGGCCATTGCACCGCCATGCCAAGTGTCAGCAGCGTGGTGGCCACCAGGCCTGTGCGCACCCAGGTCGACGCTGCAACTGCCGGCAAGAAGCGGAAGTGCTTCCATATCCAGGGCTGGAAAGTGCACAGCAGCGCACCCACCAGGTAACCGAGATAGTTGGCACTGGCGAGCCAGCTGGCGGAAGGCAGGTCAATCACGCCATCGCTGAGCATCATGGGCAGCAGAGGCGTGAAGGCAAAGCGGCCTATGCCCATGGCAGTGGCCAGCGACAGCATGCCGGCGATGGCAATCGCCCATCGGCCCACGGCGGCCCGGCTCACGGTTTGGTGCCCGTGATTGTGTTTTGCGTCAGCGCGATGCGGCGGCGCAGGCGCGCGACAGCGTCGGCATCGCCGCCCTTCTCCGCCACCTGCAGTTGCACACCCAGCCAGGCCAGCAAGGGCCTTCGCCAGCCCTGGCTGGAAGCGGTGTCCACCGCCTGCTGCAGCAGCGCCGGGCTGGCGCGGCCGGAACGAAAGATCACAGCAGCGGCAACCAGTTGCGACAGCGGGTCTGCAATACCCTTCACGGCCGCCACGTCCGCACCGGCCGCGGCAGCGGCGCGCTGCGATGCGGGCAGCAAGGCAAGGTCCTGTGGCTGCAACCGGCCTTCAAGGTAATCGGCATAAGCGCGCTCGGCGGCCGGCGCGTCTTGCCGCAAAAGCTCAAAACCCGCGCAAGGCTCCAGCACCAGACTGGCAACGCGGCCAGCGCAGCGCAGCAGTTCTGCCCGGGCCATCAGATCAGCACGACCGGTGCTGGAAAGCTCGCTGCGCACGCGACCGAACTCCATCGCCTCGACACGCGTATTGCCTTCCAGGTAGGCGCCCAGAGCGCGGTCCATGGAACTTTTGGCTTCCATCTGCCAGTCGGGGGCTTTGGGGCCGCTGCTGCAGGCGCCCAGAGCCATCAACAACAGAATGGCAAAGAGCCGCAGCTTGTTTGTGAGCGAGCTCATGGCAGCTTGATCTCCGTGTCCCGGGCGAACGGCCATTTGCGATTAATCTCGTTGATCAGGCCGTCCACCTTGCGCAGGCTGGACTCGACCTCGGCGCGCAGCGCTCCCAGGTCGTCGGTGGCGGCCCGGGCATTGGCGCCCACGGCTTGGGCATCGACCAGCACCGCGTCGACTTTTTTCAGGCTGCTGCGCGCTTCGCCGAGCAGGGTGTTGAGCTGCACCACAGTGGCTCGAGCTTCCGGCATCACGCCGTTGGCGCCAAACACCTGCGTGTCGGTCTTGGCGGCCAGACTGTCGAGCTTGGTCAGCAATGCGTTGGTGCGGTCCAGCGTAGCGAGCAACTTCTTGGCTTCGGCGTCATTACCCAGCAGCACACTGAGCGCACCACCCGGGCCATTCAGCCTTTCGGTGAGTTTTTGCAGGTTGCCCATGCTGGCGCCGACAGCGCCTTCTGAGCCGGTCAGGGTGTTGAGGTTTTCCAGCAGGTCTTTGGCTGCGGCCACCAGTTTGGGAATCTCGGCGGCGGTGTCGCCGCGCAAAACCTCGCGCACAGCGCCGTCGGGCAATGGCGGGTCTTTCAGCATGCCTGTATAGGCACGAATGTTGGTGCTGCCCACCAGCCCGCGCACCAGGGTGAAGACGCTGGAGGTACGCAACCAGTGCGCATCTTTGCTCGGCACGTCCACGATGATGCGGACCTTGCCGTCTTCGGCCAACTCAGTGCGGCGCACCCGGCCGATCGGGAAGCCCGCAAACGTCATGTCCATGCCGACCACCACGCCTTCGGAGTCGTCCGACAGAAGAACCAGTTTCTGCGTGGCCTCAAACGCCCCACGCGCATAAAGCACGTAAAGCGCCGACCCCACCACCAGCAGGGCCATGAAAACCAGCAACAGCAAAGCCTTGAACTCCAGGTTGGCGACAGGCGGCATCGCCATGGCGGAGCCCGCCGGAGGAGGAGCGGACGCAGCAGGCGATGGAGTTTGCAGGGGTTCGCTCATGGGTACAGGTTCAGTGTTCGGACCAGTTGTTCAGTAGTAATTGCCTACCAGGGACACCACTTCAATGATCAGGATAACGGCAAACATGCGGACAAGGATGCGAAGCTCGGCACTGGCGCGAAAACGCTGCTCCGTCGTATCGTACAGGGCCGAGGCCATGGGGATCAGCGACACCGCGAGACTGAAGAACAGGGTCTTGAGCACAAAGATCAATGTCACGTCAGGACTGAACACCTGGCCGAAAAGCCGTGTATACACCGCTACTCCGGACAAGGTAAAACCGTAGCTCGCCAGGTAGGCCATCACCAGGGCAACCACGCAGCTCAGTGCCGCAAGCGTGATGGTGGAGAAAATACCAGCCGTTACACGCGGCAACACTTCGTGGCGGACTGGATCCAGCCCACGCTGCCGCAGTGCATCCAATTCACCTTGCTGGCGGAGCATCGAAAGCTCCACACCGCTTGCAATCGCGCACCGCAGTGCAACAAACATGGCCGCTGTCAGCGGGATCAACTCCAGCACCAGCACGCGAATGACCACCTGCAGCGCATATTGGGACAAACCGTAGCTCAGCGCAGTGGCGATCACGATGCGCGTGATGACCACAGTGATCAGCGCGCACATGAGGGTAAAGCCAAGCAGATTGGGTGCGGTGTTGAAGTAGATATGCCGCGCGAGCACGCGGCGGTTGTCAGGCCCATAACTCGACGGAGACAGTGACAACACAAGAATCAGTGCGCCGAGGTAGACCAGGCGCCACCATCCCACCAGCCAGTCTCGTGCCTTGTGGTTGATTTCTGCAAGCGTGCCGTGCCGGCCAGGCAAGGGAGTCATGCGGCCATGATAACTTCGCAATGCACGCATTGCAGTCGGCAACAGAAACGAACCAGCAGGATGGCGCCCATCAGACAGCGAACGTCAAAATCTGCGCTTGCATTGATCCGGCGCGGGATTCAGGCTTCGCCATGCCCCGGCGCCTGGCTGACGAGGCCCAGCAAGACATCAATATCCGCCGGCTTGACCACGTGGTGATCAAACCCGGCGTTCCTTGAGCGCATGCGGCTTTCGGCTTCGCCGTAGCCTGTCAGCGCAATCAGCAGGACCGCGCTGGTTTCGGGCATCCGGCGCATCTGCTGCGCCACCTCAAAGCCGCTCATCCCCGGCAACCCGATGTCGAGAATGACCACCGTGGGCAAGAACTCGCGAGCCTTTGCGAGTGCCGACATGCCGTCGGCGGCAATTTCAACCACGTAGCCCTCCGACTCCAGCAGGACCTTCATGGTTTCAGCCGATGCGAGCAGGTCGTCCACCACTAGAACGCGCTGTTGGCCGGAATGCGACCTCACCTGGATCTGGGGCAGCGCCGGAAGCTGCCGCACGGACACATCCGCCAGCCGGGCCGGCAGGTACACGATCAATTCGGTTCCCCGGCCCGGGCCCTCGCTGAAAGCGCGCACCTGGCCGCCATGCAGTTCCACCAGGTGCCGCACAAGGGTCAGACCAATGCCGAGACCACCTTGCGACCGGTCCAGCGCCTGGTCGCCCTGCGCAAACAAGTCAAACATGTGCGGCAGGAAAGCGGGGTCGACACCTTCACCGTTGTCCTTGACACAAATACGGACCTGCGGGCCCTCAAGCACCGCCGACAGGGTGATCTGGCCATTTGACGGCGTGAATTTGGAAGCATTGTTCAGCAGATTGGAAAGCACCTGCGAAAGCCGCACAAGATCTCCCTCCAGCACGACAGGCTGATCAGGCAGGACCAGTGACAACTGTTGTTGCCTGGCGCTGATCAATGGCTCGCTCGCCTCAACCGCCCGGTGGCACAAAGCCGGAAGGGCCACCAGCTCCGGGTGGACGGTAACCTTGCCGCGCGCAATCCGGGACACGTCGAGCAGGTCATCCACCATGCGGGACATATGGTCCACCTGACGTCCGATGACATCGCGGACCCAGATCACCGTAGGATCGGTCAGCGCCTGCCCCTGCATGATGCGCACAGCATTTCGGATCGGTGCAAGCGGGTTGCGTAGCTCGTGAGCCAGCATGGCCAGGAACTCGTTCTTTCGCCTGTCGGCGTCCTGCACCAGGCTGTAAAGCCGCGCATTTTCCATGGCAATGGAAGCCCTGCTGACCACTTCATTGATCAATGACAACTGCGCAGCCTCAAAGTGGTTGTCCTGGCCAAAAAGCAGCAAGGCACCGAGCGGCCGATCGCCCGCAAAAAGCGGGCAGATGGCAAGCCGCTCCATGCCGCCGGAAAGATCGGACGCGGCGCCGGCGGCAACGCCAATCCGGCGTTCTTCCCACAAGGGCAGCGGATCCATCAACTCAAGCTGGCGGGCACCCAGAGCCGATCGCACAGCCCGTGCCATCGCAGGACTGAGCTCTCGCCTTCCTGGCAAGGACTGGTCGGGCAGGGACACCGGGCCATCTGACGCGTACCGCACGCCGGTGCAGATCAACTCATCATGGCCGTCAAGCAAGGCCACAGCGGCCATCTCACCCAGCGAAGGAACCGATAGCTCACAAAGCGCGCCCACAGTTTCGTCAATATTGAGAGATAGCGACAAAAGCCGGCTGGCTTCGGCAAGGTAGTCAGCGCGCCGTATGGTCTCTTCTGCCGCAGACCTGGCCGCTTCCGACCGCGCCAGGGCTTCGCGCTCGAGCACTTGCACCTGGAGCTGGCGGTTCATGCGATACAGGTCGACAAAAACCCTCACCTTGGACCGGAGAATTTCTGGAACAACCGGCGTGGAAATATAGTCAACCGCACCGAGCGCATAGCCTTGGATGGCCTGCAGCTCGTCGACGTAAGCCGTGATGAAAAGAATCGGCGTCTGCGCGGTCTTCTTGTATTGCCGTATGAGTTTTGCCGTTTCCAGCCCGTCGATGTCCGGCATGTTGACATCGAGCAGGATGGCCGCGAACTCCATGGTGAGGATCAAGCGAAGGGCCTCCTTGCCCGAGCGGGCATGAACCACGTTCTGTTGCAGCTCCTCCAGCACACTGCCAAACACGACATGTTTTTCGGAAAGGTCATCCACCACCAGGATGTTGGCCATGATCTCCGGGGCGAGCTGCGGCGTCTCGGCCGCTATCATCACAGCACTCATTGGGGAAGCCATGCGCGCAGCACCGCCAGCAGGTCCTCGGTGTTGACCGGTTTGGAAAGGTAATCCCAGGCACCGGCTTCAATGCATTTTTCCCGGTCTCCTTTCATGGCCTTGGCGGTCACGGCAATCATCGGCAGGTTCTTGCCCGCGGGGAGCTTCCGGATTTCCTGCATGGTGGCCATGCCGTCCATCTCGGGCATCATGATGTCCATCAGAACCAGCTTGATGAGCGGGTCTTCCGCCACACGCGCAATGGCATCACGCCCGTTGTCGGCCCAGACAATGTCCATGGCCTCCTCTTCAAGCACCGTCGCCAGTGCAAAAATGTTGCGCATGTCGTCGTCCACGATCAGTACTCTTTTCCCGGCAAGCGACTTGTTCGATTCGTGGAGGGTCTTGAGCATGGCATGCCGGGTTTCAGACAATCGCGCCGGACTCAGGTGCAGCGCATAGACGGCAAGATCCAGCAGCTTGGGCACAGAGCGGGCCTCGCGTACATTGATTTCGCCTTCAGAATGCCAAGTACGTGATTCTTCGGCATCGATCACCCCATCGCGGTAAACCACAAGCGGCAAAGGCCCGAACGACCCTCGCGCTGCGACGGCCTGCCGCCAGTTCGCCAGGCCCGCATCCATCGTGGCTTCATCAGCTATCAGGCAGTCGAAGTCGCCCGACTGGAGCAAGTCGGCAATCTCGCCACTGGAAGCAGCCTTAACTGTGCTGACACGCTCTTCCTCCAGATAGGTGCAAATTTGCCGGCACACGCTCTGGTCTTCGATATGCAGCAGCACTTTTTTGCTGCTTCGAAGAACATAGGCATGCAGTTGCTCCAGCATGTGGTCGAGGATTTCCTTTTCGGCGATGGGTTTGGTGACAAATGCAAAAGCGCCTGACCGGTAGGCCCGCTCTTTGGAGTCATCGGTTGAAATAACGCAAACCGGAATGTGCCGCACACCCATGTCCTGCTTGAGCCGGTCAAGCACGCGCCATCCATCCATATCGGGCAGGTACATGTCCAGTGTGATGGCCGACGGCATAAACTGGGTGGCAAGCGTCAGTGCACCTGCACCGCGTGAAGTGACAAGGCCCTTGAATCCCTTGGCCCGCGCTGCATCGAGCAGGAAGCTCGCAAAGGCCAGGTCGTTTTCAACAATCAGCAGAACATGGTCTCCCGGCTGAATGTTGTGGCGATCGTCCAAAGCCTCATCCAGGGGAACGGCCAGCTCGTCGTCCGCAGGCAAAGCGTCCATCTGATGGGACAACATGCGCGGCACTTCCGGCCGGTCAAGCAGAGCAGCCGGCCTGCGCACTGCGCGGGTGGTGGCAAAGTTCAAGGGCAGATACAGCACGAAACTGCTTCCCTCCCCCGGCGCGCTCGACAGGCGGATTTCACCGCCCAGCAACCGTGACAACTCGCGGCTGATGGCCAGACCCAGGCCCGTGCCGCCATATTTGCGGCTGGTACTGCCATCGGCCTGCTGGAAGGCCTCGAAAATAATCTGCTGCTTGTCCGCAGAAATGCCGATGCCGGTATCGGTCACGGTAAAGGAAAGCACCTGTTGCGCGCGATTGAGTTCGTCGTGATCGGAGCTCCAGCCGGAATAGGCCTCTTCTATGGCAAGTGCAACATGCCCCTGATGCGTAAACTTGAAGGCGTTGGACAGCAGGTTCTTGAGAATTTGCTGCAAGCGCTTCAGGTCAGTGATCATGGACGTCGGCAGTTCGGCGCCATTGGTGATCAGGAACTCGACATTTTTTGCCTCGGCCACATGGCGGAAGGTGCGTTCCACATACTGCTGGAGGTCGGACAGGCGGATCTCGCTGATATCGACCACCACGGTGCCCGACTCGATCTTGGAGAGATCAAGAATGTCGTTAATGAGCATCAACAGGTCGTTGCCCGAAGAGTGGATGGTCTTGGCAAACTCAACCTGTTTGGGCCGCAGGTTGCCTTCCTGGTTCTTGCAAAGCTGGTCGGACAGGATCAGCAGGCTGTTCAGCGGCGTACGCAGCTCGTGCGACATGTTGGCCAGGAATTCCGACTTGTATTTCGAGGTCAGCGAAAGCTGCTTGGCTTTTTCCTCCAGGGCCTGGCGTGCCTGTTCAACCTCCTGGTTCTTGCGCTCCACCTCGTGGTTCTGGTGCGCCAGCAACCTGGCTTTTTCCTGCAGCTCTTCGTTGGTTTGCTGAAGTTCTTCCTGGCGGCTCTGCAGTTCCTGCGCCAGCGACTGGGACTGGGTCAGCAGGTCTTCGGTTCGCATGTTCGCTTCAATCGTGTTGATCACGATACCGATACTCTCGGTCAGCTGGTCCAGGAAAGCCTGATGCGCCGGATTGAAGCGTTCAATCGAGGCGAGCTCCATCACTCCACGAACCTGCCCTTCGAAGATGATGGGCAACACGAGGATATTGAGCGGCGCAACCTCGGTCAGGCCTGAAGAAATCTTGAGGCTTTCCGGCATGGAAGAAGTCAGCAGGATCTTCTGCTTGTCATACGCGCACTGGCCAACCAGGCCCTGGCCCAGATCAACCTCTTTTCCGTAAGCGCCCTGCCCCTCGGACGCGTAGCTGGCCATGAGGCGCAGGCGCGGTTTGTCCTGGGTGTAACGCAGCACATAAAACTCTGCTTGCTGTGCGCCCACAACCGGCGCCAGTTCGGACAGGATCAAGTGACCCACCGCCACCAGGTCTTTCTGGCCCTGCAACATCCGGCTGAACTTGGCCAGGTTGGTTTTGAGCCAGTCCTGCTCGGTATTGACCTGGGTCGTGTCCTTGAGGTTGCGGATCATCTCGTTGATGGTGTCCTTCAGCGCAGCTACCTCGCCCAGTGCTTCCACCGTGATGGAGCGTGTCAAGTCGCCCTGCGTCACGGCGGTCGCAACCTCGGCAATGGCCCGCACCTGGGTGGTCAGGTTGGCCGCGAGCTGGTTGACGTTTTCCGTCAGGCCCTTCCATGTGCCCGAGGCACCCGGCACCTTGGCCTGTCCGCCCAGCTTGCCTTCCACGCCCACTTCGCGTGCCACCGTTGTCACCTGGTCGGCAAAGGTCGCCAGTGTGTCCGTCATGCCGTTGATGGTGTCTGCCAGCGCCGCAATCTCGCCTTTGGCTTCCACCGTCAGCTTGCGCCCGAGGTCGCCGTTGGCCACGGCGGTGACCACGCGTGCAATACCGCGCACCTGGCTGGTCAGGTTGCCGGCCATGAAGTTCACGTTGTCGGTCAAGTCTTTCCAGGTGCCGGCTACGCCCTGCACATCGGCCTGGCCGCCGAGCTTGCCTTCGGTGCCCACTTCCCGCGCGACGCGGGTCACTTCCGAAGCAAAGGAGCGCAGCTGGTCCACCATGGTGTTGATGGTGTTCTTGAGTTCGAGAATCTCGCCCTTCACGTCCACCGTGATCTTCTTGGAGAGGTCGCCGGCCGCCACGGCTTTCGTCACGTCGGCAATGTTGCGCACCTGGCTGGTCAGGTTACCGGCCATGAAGTTCACGTTGTCGGTCAAGTCTTTCCAGGTGCCGGCCACGCCCTGCACATCGGCCTGGCCGCCGAGCTTGCCTTCGGTGCCCACTTCCCGCGCGACGCGGGTCACTTCCGAAGCAAAGGAGCGCAGCTGGTCCACCATGGTGTTAATGGTGTTCTTGAGCTCGAGAATCTCTCCCTTCACGTCCACCGTGATCTTCTTGGACAGGTCACCCGCCGCCACCGCTTTGGTCACGTCGGCAATGTTGCGCACCTGGCTGGTCAGGTTACCGGCCATGAAGTTCACGTTGTCGGTCAAGTCTTTCCAGGTGCCGGCTACGCCCTGCACATCGGCCTGGCCACCCAGGTTTCCTTCGGTACCCACTTCGCGCGCCACACGTGTCACCTCGGACGCGAACGAACGCAGTTGGTCCACCAGAGTGTTGATCGTGTTCTTCAACTCCAGGATTTCTCCTTTTCCGTCCACCGTGATTTTCTTGGACAAGTCACCGGCCGCTACAGCAGTGGTCACCTCGGCAATATTGCGCACCTGGGCGGTCAGATTCGAGCCCATGGAGTTGACCGAGTCGGTCAAATCCTTCCAGGTACCGGCCACACCCTGCACATCGGCCTGGCCGCCCAGCTTGCCTTCGGTACCCACTTCTCGCGCCACCCGCGTCACTTCGGAGGCGAAGGATGAAAGCTGGTCCACCATCGTGTTGATGGTGTTCTTGAGCTCGAGAATCTCTCCCTTCACGTCCACCGTGATTTTCTTGGACAAGTCACCGGCCGCCACAGCAGTGGTCACCTCGGCAATGTTGCGCACCTGGCCTGTGAGGTTAGAACCCATGGAGTTGACCGAGTCGGTCAAATCCTTCCAGGTACCGGCCACACCCTGCACATCGGCCTGTCCACCGAGCTTGCCTTCGGTACCCACTTCTCGCGCCACCCGCGTCACTTCGGAGGCGAAGGATGAAAGCTGGTCCACCATGGTGTTGATGGTGTTCTTGAGCTCGAGAATTTCACCCTTCACGTCCACTGTGATCTTTTTGGACAAGTCACCGGCCGCCACCGCGGTTGTCACTTCGGCAATGTTGCGCACCTGCGCGGTCAGGTTGGAACCCATGGAGTTCACCGAGTCGGTCAAGTCCTTCCATGTGCCGGCTACACCCTGCACATCGGCCTGGCCGCCCAGCTTGCCTTCGGTACCCACCTCGCGCGCGACCCGCGTCACTTCCGAAGCAAAGGAGCGCAGTTGGTCCACCATGGTGTTGATGGTGTTCTTGAGCTCGAGAATTTCACCCTTCACGTCCACTGTGATCTTCTTGGACAAGTCGCCAGCCGCCACCGCGGTTGTCACTTCGGCAATGTTTCGCACTTGGCCGGTCAGGTTGGAACCCATAGAGTTGACCGAATCGGTCAAGTCCTTCCACGTGCCGGCCACGCCCTGCACATCGGCCTGGCCGCCCAGCTTGCCTTCGGTGCCCACCTCGCGCGCGACCCGCGTCACTTCCGAAGCAAAGGAGCGCAGCTGGTCCACCATGGTGTTGATGGTGTTCTTGAGCTCGAGAATCTCGCCCTTCACGTCCACCGTGATCTTTTTGGACAAATCACCGGCCGCCACCGCCTTCGTCACCTCGGCGATGTTGCGCACCTGCGCCGTCAGATTGGAACCCATGGAGTTGACCGAGTCGGTCAAATCCTTCCACGTACCCGCCACACCCTGTACATCGGCCTGGCCGCCCAGCTTGCCTTCGGTACCCACTTCGCGCGCCACACGGGTGACCTCGGCGGAGAAAGTACCCAATTGCTCCACCATCTTGTTGATGATCATCGCCGTGCGCAAAAACTCACCCTCCAGGGCGCGGCCTTCCGCTTCCAGCGCCATGCTCTTTGAAAGGTCGCCTTGCGCCACCGCGCCAATCACGCGTGCCACCTCACTGGTGGGGTGCACCAGATCGGCGATGAGCGAGTTGATGGATTCAGCCGAATCACGCCAGAAGCCGCTGGCATTGGGCACGCGGGCACGTTCCTTGAGCTTGCCTTCCTTGCCAACCACCCGGCTCAGGCGCGAGAGCTCGTCGGCCATGCGCACGTTTTCAGCCACCACATCGTTGAAGGCATCAGCAAGCTTGCCCGAAAGGCCAGTCCAGTCCATGGGCAAGGCTGCGTTCACATCGCCTTTTTTCAGGGCCAGCAGGGCCGCGAGAAACACCTTGTTCTGTTCTGCGGCAGCCTCGGTTTCCGCGAGCGCGCTGTCCATGGCGGAGAGGTTCTCCCGCCAGAAACCCGTCAAACGAATTTCGTCAGGGCGGGCTGCCGCTTTGCTGCGCGAAGGCTTCCGCGTCTTGAGGGTTTTCAATCTCTCCGAAGTACCAATGCTAACTTCCGTCAGCTGGTTAAACTCTGCGGCGATTTTTCCGTACAGGCCTTCCCACTCCGTGGGCAAGCTTACTTTGGCGTCTCCGCGCCTGAGTGCACTCAAGGCTTTCAACACCGTTTTGAGCTCGGTATCGCGCTCAACCAAGGGCAATCTTGCTAAAGCCTCCATAGCTGCCTCTCTAAATAATTGGTAATCTTTGTAAGCAACGGCCCACGAGATTACCGTTGACAATCCGCCGAAGCAACATCAGAAAGAGCGTTTTTGCAGAAAATTTTTCCTGGTGTTGGACGCCACCAAAAAAAGCAAATCTGTAGGATTTGGACTACGGAAAAAGTTTCTGAAACGTTTTATATTGAAAAGTTTTTCGAGGCGCGAAGCACGATTCAGTGGATGCTTGAAGGTTCATGCGTTGGCTCTTTCAACAGCCATCAACCATCAACCCCAATCAACGGCCACAGATTATTTTGAGCACGATGATTTCACCGCTGCTTTTAATGAATGAGGCGTGTAGCTTCATGCCTTGACGGCCACGAGGCCGACTGCCGCAATACGCTCGGCGTGGCGGTAAGCCGGACGCTCGAGTTCTTCTCCGAAAACGTCAGGATCCGTTTCGGCGTAGGTATAGGTACAGCCTGCGCGGCCGAGATGCGGTTCCATGTCTTTGACGAAATGGTCTACCCCATCAACGATGGCAACGCCGGTGTAAAGAATCAGGCGCCCGCCGGACCGCAGGCGTTGCAGTGCCTGTGAAGCCATCCTCACGCCGAACTCCCTGCCAAGATCTCCGCCGCCGTGCCGGTAGGCGCGAGCCGCGTCGTCCACCAGGTAGGGCGGATTGCACATGACAACATCGAAATCTCCCGCCACGGCAGAAAAGGCGTCGCCCAATGCCAGCTCGACTTCCATGTCCGCGCTCGCCGCGTTGACGCCTGCATAAAGCAGCGCCCGCGGATTGATGTCATTGAGCAAAACCTGTGCACCGACCCGCAAGCGGGCGGCCATGATGCCGCCGGCCCCGCTCCCGCATCCGATGTCAACCATGCGCAGGGGGCTACCCGTCACGGCTGCGGGCAGGTTGTCGCGAATCAGGTTGAAAAAGCGGCAGGTATCCGGCCCGAAGAAAACAGCATCGGACGCGGTGGTGGGAAATGCGGAGTGGACAAACAGATCGTCTGCCAGCGTGGCCACCCGGACCGTGCTGCGTAGCATTTCACCGGCCTGAACCACAACGCCAGCCTGCCTCAGGAGCGACAGCAGTTGCGCGGGCAGCAGGCCTGGCTTGAAGGGCATGGACCAGCCAAAAATGTCGCGCAGCCCCGCGGCATCCTCACCGCGCCGGTTTGCCAGCACCCGCACCTGCGTGAGCGGCGTGACCGTCGTGAATTCATACCCTGCATCCCGCAGGTAAACGAGCAGCTCAAGAAGCGCCGCGCTGGTAGTGGCTGCTTCTGCAGCAATGGAGTCGCCCATGGCACTCAACGCCGGAAAAATAAAAATTTCTGTTTATCGAAATGGTTGTTCAACACATACCCTCCTGGTTGCTGACAGGGAGGTTCATCGCCACGCGCTTCCTCCGGAAGGCAAAGGCTAGGCCTGCCGAAAAGGAAGGTCTGTAGGACAAAGACGAAAGGCAAGTAGGCAGGAATGAACCCGCCAGCACGGGTTTTGGCAATTTTCATGCATCAAAACCGCCTAAAGTCCTTTGTTTTCGGTCGCAAGTAGCTATCAAATAAGTAGCAGACCAGGAAACCCGGCTTGCGACCGGCTCAAAGCGCTGAGCGGTCGGCCATCATCTCGCCGAGCACCACCGGCGCTTCCGGAGCCCAAGCCGGATTGAAGCGGAACGGACCTTTGGGAAACAGCATGACGACCGTTGAGCCGAGCAAAAACCGGCCCATTTCGTCGCCCTGATTGAGCTGCACCGGCGCTTGCGCGTCGTAACGCCACTCGCGGATATTCTTCGTTCGCGGCGGGTTAACCACGCCGTGCCAGACGGTGGCCATGCTGCCCACAATGGTCGCGCCCACCAGCACCAGCACAAAAGGCCCGTGCTCACCCTCAAATACGCAGACGACGCGTTCGTTGCGCGCAAACAGCCCGGGCACGCCGCGGGCAGTGGCTGGATTGACTGAAAACAGCGCACCCGGTACGTAGATCATCCGCAGCAAACGCCCGGCAGCGGGCATGTGAATGCGGTGGTAATCCTTTGGGCTGAGGTAAATCGTGGCGAAACTGCCACCTTCGAATTGCGCGGCGAGTTGCTGGTCGCCGCCAACCAGCGCAGTGGTTGTGTAGTCATGCCCCTTGGCCTGAAAGATCCGATCACCGTTAATGGCACCGAACTGGCTGATGGCGCCGTCGACCGGGCAAATCAGGTCGGCTGCGGCAAGCGGGCGGGCACCAGGCTTGAGCGCCCGGGTAAAAAACTCATTGAAGCTTGGATAGCTGGTGATGTCCGGGTTGGCCGCCTCGGCCATATTAACGCCGTACTTGCCGATGAACCACCGGATGATGCCGGTGGTTATTGCACCTCCGCGCATGTTGGCAATGTGGCTGCCAAATTCCGTCATGGCCCGCTTGGGCATCAGATATTGCAAAAAAACTTCAAATCGTTCGGACACGCGGACTCGCTGTAGGCTGGAAAGCGACCATTCTATATAGCAGTCTCAGCACTGAGCCCAGAGACCGCGTCGCGTTCACGCGACCAGCCTGAGCCGCCTCAGAAGGCGCAACGGCCTCGATCCGCGGTTGGCGCGAGGGGGGGGGGCGAGTGGGGACGGAGGTTTTGAAATCAAAAGCACAAAATGTCAAAAGCATGGCTTACGGCAAAGAACAATAAGTGCTTTACCACTTAGGAACTGCCATGACCCACCCATTGAAGCTGACCTGGGAAACCTACACCGCCTCCTGGAAAGCCGCCACCCCCACAGAAAAGCAAACCTTGTTCGCGCAAAGCCTCGACCCGCAATGTGTTTACAACGACCCCAATGTTGCCGCCCAAGGGTGGCGGGAACTGACGGCTTATATGGAAGCGTTTCACCAACAGGTTCCCGGTGGCCACTTTCAGACCAAGACCTTTGTCAGCCACCACCAGCAAAGCATGGCCACCTGGAACATGCTGGACGGCAATGGCCAGGTGATTGGCGAAGGCACGAGCTACGGCAAGTACAACGACCAGGGTAAGCTGGTGGCCATGACCGGTTTTTTTGCAGCTGCCTGAAAGAAACCCACCCCGTGCACTATCTCAAGCGCGTCCAGCAAGGCATTGACTTTATTGAAGCCCATCTGGACACGGTGATCGAGTTGTCGGACGTGGCCAAGGCGGCGGGTCTGAGCCAGTGGCACTTCCAGCGGGTGTTCAGGGCCTTGACCAACGAGACCTTGAAAACCTACATACGGTCCCGCCGCTTTGCCAAGGCATTGGACCAGCTGCTGAGCACCAAGCTGCCTATTCTGGACATAGCGTTTGCGGCGGGCTATGAAACGCAAGAGAGCTTTACGCGCGCATTCAAGTCCTGTTTTCGGCTCACACCTGGGCAGTACCGCGCCTTTGGCAGCCGGTCTTTGTTTGTGAGAAAAATAGAGCTGGATGCCGACTATCTGCGCCACATTCACCGTAATGTTTCGCTGGTTCCAGAGCTGTACGAGCAACCGGCCATGCAACTGGTGGCCATGCGCACCCTGTTCTACGGCATCGACTCGGAAAAAAACAACCTTGCCAAAAAACTGCCGCCGCTATGGGCCAGTTTTTTGTCCCGGCTGGGTGAAGTGCCACATGCTGTCCCCGGGGTGTGCTACGGCGTGGTCAGCCCGGTGCGGGAGTTTTCTGATCAACTGCAGTACTTTGCGGCCGTTGAGGTTAGCCAGCAAGCGGCGCTGCCCCAGGGCATGCAGGCGCTAGAGGTGCCGGGCGCACGGTATGCCAGGTTTGGCCACCAAGGCCCCCCACAAGGTATCGACAACACGGTCAACTACATTTACTCCAGTTGGCTGTTGTCCTCCGGCACCTCGCACAGCGGTGGCGTGGACCTGGAGATGTATGACTCTCGCTACAGCGCCACCTCGGACACGTCGCTGATGCACTACGCCATTCCGATACGCTGATCCTGCGGTTGCCGGCAGGCTGCGTGAGCGTCCAGTTGCGCAGGTTTACTGCGGCTGCAGACGCAGCAAGCGGCCCTGGGCGCTGTCCGTCAGCACATATAAAAGGCCATCAGGGCCCTGCCGCACGTCACGGATACGCCCCACACCTTCCAGCAGCCGGTGCTCGCGCACGACCTTTCCGCCGAACGGTTCGGACAATTCAATGCGGTTGAGGTAACCGAATTTCAGCGAACCGACAAACAGGTTGCCGCGCGACCCGCTGCCGTAATTTTCACTGGTCAGAAATGCCATCCCGGAAGGCGCCATCGAGGGCACCCAGTAATGCAGAGGCTGCTCCATGCCGGTTTTGGCAGTCAGGCCGTCACCTATCTTGCCGCCGCCATAGTTCTCGCCATAAGTGATGACCGGCCAGCCGTAATTGCGGCCCGGCTGCGGCAAGTTGATTTCATCGCCGCCCTGCGGGCCGTGTTCATGGGTCCAGTAAGTGCCGTCGGGCGCCAGGGTTGCGCCCTGCATGTTGCGGTGGCCGTAGCTCCAGATTTCCGGCAACGCCCCGGCCCGCCCGACAAAGGGGTTGTCTTTGGGAACCGTGCCGTCCTTGTTGATGCGGATCACTTTGCCGTGGTGGTTGTCGAGTGTTTGCGCATCCTGCATGCGCGAATAACGATCGCCCAGGGTTAGAAACAGCGTCCCGTCCGGTTTTGCATCCTTCCGGCCTTCGACGATGCGGCAGCCAAAATGCGCACTGCTTGAGAACTTGGGCTTCTGGCTGAAAAGCACCTGCACGTCTTCCAGCCGGCTGCGGTCTGGCGACAGGCTGGCGCGCGCCAGCGCCGTGCTATTCCCGCTGCCCGAAGCCGCCGGTTCTGAATAACAGAAGTAAATCCGCCGGGTGCCGGCAAAATCGGCGTCGGTGATCACATCGAGCAGTCCGCCCTGGCCACCGACATCGACCGTGGGCAACCCAGCCAGAGCAGGCCCCAACCGCCCATCCGGCTCAACCACGCGCATCCGGCCCGGGCGTTCGGTGACCAGGAAACGGCCCTGCGGCAAAAACGCCACAGCCCATGGGTTTTGCAGGCCGGTAGCTACCGCCTCCGTGCGTACCGGCTGTGCCGAGGCGCCGAAGGTTGCTATAAATAATATAGCTGCTGACGCCCGTCGAATAAGGGATTGAAGCATATTTTGTCCCTTTATTTGGTTAAAGCAGGAGGCACGGCGCCCTCATCGCAAACTGCAATATGCCACTGCAGTCTCTCCTGTGTTGGCCTTGCGGGCTTTCGGGCATACAGGCTTCCTTCCGCCACGGGTTTGTTCTAAATCGTTACAAATCAATGAGTTAACAGGGCAATCTAGAAAAAACTTTAGCTTGACGTAGGACTGGTCCTTCAATTACCCTAGCGGCCATGCGTTTAACCCTGCTCCTCACCAGCCTACTGCTTGCCGCCACGGCGCACGCAGCGCCCGGCCAATCCGGTGACGACATGGACAAATTCCTGGCCGACAAAGGCTTGCTGGGCAAGATTGGGCAGGTGAGCCAGTCCGTCGGCCACAAGGCTTCGGAGCTGGTCGTCAACGCCATGGGCTTTCTTGGCGTGCCTTACCGTCGCGGCGGCAATACGGCTGAAGCCGGCGTCGACTGCAGTGGTTTTGTGAAAGCCATTTACGAACAAACCATTGGGCTGGTGCTGCCCCGCCGCGCCGAGCAGCAAGCTGCAGCCACCCAGAACATCGACAAGAACGAGCTCCAGCCAGGCGACCTGGTGTTTTTCAACACCATGAAGCGGGCTTTCAGCCATGTCGGCATCTATGTCGGCGAGGGGAAATTCATCCACGCCCCCAAACCCGGTGCCGAAGTCCGGGTTGAAAGCATGAGCGTGTCTTACTGGGCACGTCGATTTGACGGCGCCCGGCGCGTAAACAACGCGGCTTTGGTGGAGCCTCCAGCAACACCGCAGTAGCAAAAACAACCAGGCATCGAGATGTGCGCGCCGGATTGCGGCGAAAGGAGGGGCTGTTTTTTACTGGCTATATGACATTCCTATAAGCGCCATGGCGGCGCTTTTTTGCGGGGCATGCCTGCTGTTCACTTGGGGCGGCGTGCTGCTGCTGCGGCCATGGGTACGCCGCTGGCTAGGCCCGGAACCGGGCATCAACGACTTCGCCAGCTACTTCCTGTCGGCCTACGGTGTCTTCTACGGGCTGGTGCTCGGCCTGATTGCGGTTGCGACTTACCAAAATTTTTCCAACGTCGAAACCACGGTCAGCAAGGAAGCAACCTCCATTGCTACCCTGTACCGTGACATGTCGGCTTATCCCGACCCGGTGCGTGGCCGACTTCAGAAACACATGCAGGACTATGTCAACTTTCTGATCAATGAGGCCTGGCCGGCCCAGCAGCAAGGCCAAATTCACCCCGGCGGGTCAGCCCGCGTCACGGCCCTGCACCACGATCTGCTGGCCTTCGAGCCGACCAGCCGACGCGATGAAATCGTGCACGCGGAGACTCTGCGCCAGTTCAATGTGTTCCTGGAGGCACGTTATCAGCGCCTGCAAAGCGTCACTACCGCGCTGTCCAGCGTGCTGTGGTGGGTGGTTTGCATCGGAGCGGCATTGAACTTTTCCCTGCTGTGGTTTTTTTCACTCGACAAGCTGTCAGCTCACTTGGCGCTGTCGGGCATACTGGCCCTGTTTGTCGGTCTCATGCTTTTTTTCATCGCGGCCATGGACAATCCGTTTCGGGGAGAGGAAAGCGTCTCGCCAGACGCCTACAAGCTGGTGCGACAGCGCCTCATGAACGAAAGCGGTTGAGAAAAACTTTCACCCGCGCTCACTCAGTCGGCCTTGACGCCGGCGTCCTTGATGACCTTGGCCCATTTGGTGGTTTCAAGCGCAATAAATGCATCAAATTCTTCCGGCGTTCCGCCCGCGCCGAAAGTACCCATGGCATCGAGCCGCGCGCGTGTTTCATCACTGCGGATGATGCGCCCCACTTCTTCCGACATGCGCCGCACGATGTCTTTTGGCGTCGCCGCGGGCGCCAGCATGCCGGCCCAGGTGCTGCCGGTGAAGCCCGCAAACCCCTGCTCGATGAAGGTGGGAACATCGGGCATTGCCGGCAGGCGGCGGTCACTCGATACGCCAATCAGCCGGACTCGCCCTGCCTTGCCCTGATTGATCAAGCCCGTCGGCGCATCAAAAAACAGCTGTATCTGCCCGCCGATCAAATCGGTCAGTGCCGGCACTGCGCCCCGGTAGGGAATGTGGACCATGTAGGTTTTGGTGATGGCCTTGAGCAACTCGCTGGTCAGATGGGCTGCCGAGCCGTTTCCAGATGAACCGAAACTGACCTTGCCGGGATGGACGCGGGCATAGTCAATCAGCTCTTTCGCAGTTTTGAACGGCGCATCGTTATTGACAGCAGCCAGCAGCGGCGACACGCCCATCAGGGAAACACCGGTCAAGTCCTTGCGCGGGTCATAAGGCAGCTTGGGATACAGCGTGGTGTTGGCCGCATAGGCGGCAATGACCACTGCAAAAGTGCTGCCGTCGGCCGGTGCCTTGGCAAGCATGTCCACCCCGATGATGCTGTTGGCGCCCGGCTTGTTGTCAATGGTGACGGTCTGCTGCAAGCGGTTTTGCAGACCCGCCTGCACCATGCGAGCCATCTGGTCGGTAAAGCCTCCCGGGGTGTAGGGCACGATGATGCGTATCGGCTTGTTCGGCCATGCCGACTGGGCAAACAGTGGCGCGCAGACAGACGCAGCACCGGCCGTGACGGCCAGGTTGAAACGGCGACGGGACAACGAGTGCGGGGGCTTCAGTTCAGGCATGGCTTCTCCATAAGAAGAAACCTATTCTGGGCTATCCCTCCAGCACCAACCCCGGGGGTTTGCCCCTGAGTCGGGCGTCTGAAGGGACAGGTTGACACCTGCGCGACGCCTGCAATTCTGCAAAGCAGAACGCGCCCACGAGAACCGGACAACAGCTAAGGTTTGGCCGCCTTGTCCTTCTCTTCTTCGCGCTGTTTTTTCGGCGACAGGTCCAGCTCGACCGCCTTGCCGCTGTCGATGGCGTCGCCCGCAGCTTCGGGTGAACTCAGGCTGACGCCGCCGCTTTCGCCCAGAGTCGCGAAGCCACTGGCGCTGGCCACCTGAAGACCCCCCTGGTCGGAACCGGCGTCGTCCACCGTGTTGCTGCTGGGAATGACGCGGTTGTTCTCCGTGTTGTTAGACAGCGTCTGATTCCCCTGTGGCTTGCCATTCACGTTGAGAAGCCCCCCGCCGGAATTGGTCACCTGCCCGAAGCTGCCGCTGACACTGCCCCTGGGCGCATCCAGTGTGATTTGTGACGCGGAGCCAGAAATTTGCGCATCGTTGACGGCTTCAACAGCCACAACGGGCGCAGTCACATTGGCCGTCACCGTGTCGCCCGCCAGAGATGCGGAATTGGAGGCTGCCACTACCACGTTCATGTTGCCCTGAGAGTCCGCCACCACGTCTGCCGCTGTGATGGTGGCGACGATGGTGTCAGCCGTCAACGATGCGGTCTGTGAGGCCGTCACCACCACATTCATGTCACCTTGAGCCTCTGCCACCACGTTGGTACCGCTGATATTTCCGCTGATATCGCCTGCGCTGGTAACCGCCACGCTGCCCTGGCTGATGGTCGACCCTGTCACGTCGCCTCCGGCATTCAAGGTATTTGCCGCGCTAACGTCCTGCGCGCGCAAGGTGTGATTGCTCAGGGCCACTTTGCCGAGTGCATCAATTTTGTAACCCTTGACCCACAAGGTACTGGCGAGGCTGAACTCATTGGCACTGATATCGAACTGGCCAAGAGGACTTGCCTCCGAGCCACCTGTTGTCATGTGCACGTTGCCGCGGGTACCGCCCGATCCTGCGATCAGGCGCAAACCGCGTGCAGCACCGCCTGCATTCTGGATGTCGCCATTGAAGGAAATGTTCGCGCCCAGCGTGGTCAGCGTGGTATCGGCCAGCAGATTGACCGCCGTATCAAACAGGAAGCCGCCCGCGCCTTCCGCGGTTGCCGCACCGCCGATACCGGATCCTTGCGCACCGCCATTGAGCGTCAGGCTGCGCAAGCGCGTATCGTTGAAAAGCAGGTTGTAGCGGTCATTGAGCACCACGTCTTCAGCAAAAACACCGCCGGCGACGTTTACCGTGTTGCCTGTACTTGCTGTATCAACACCGCGCTGGATGCTTCCGCTGGCTTGTGTGACATAAAGATTGCCTGCGTCCCAACTGACGACGCCAAGCCCCGCAACGTCTAGCGCATGGTGAACGCGATCTTCGATGGCAAAGCCGTTGGCGGCCCCGGTGAAACTGGCGCGTGTCGCATTGACATTGGTTTTCACATTGTTTCGCTCATTGGAGCCCGCGTAGATATTCCACGACCGCGTCGGGTTGCTGCCCGTGCCGGAGATCGCGCTGTCGGGCGCGCCAAAGCGGGTATTGCCGATGTCCAGTGTCGAGCCCAGCCCTTCCAGGAACATGCCGTGGCCCACTGACGGATTGATGACTACATTGTTGAAAGATACGTTGGCGACTGACCTGTACTCAAGCAGGTGAATCGCGTCGCCTGGGCCTTGCGGATTCCAGGTTCCGGCACTGCCGCTTGGGCGACGGAAGCTTCCTTCAATGGTGACGTTGTCGAACTCAAGCGTACCGGCATCATGAACGCCTCCGCTCGCAACGTTGTCGTGGTAGCCGCGGAACTGGATTCCAACGAATTCGGTCTCGCCGGTTATTCGCAGATCCTTCAGTGTTGCGTTGCCGTTGTAGTAGTTGAAATTGATGTCGCCCTGGCCTAGCGAAGTGGCGCTTGTGTAGGGCGCGCCGTTGCCGGTGAACGTGCTGTTGAGAAGCGAAACATTCTGAAGCCCCGGGATACCCGCCGTCGCCAAACCGTCGGCAAAGAAGCCGAATTTCCCGTTATGAAGAAAATCGCTGTTCCGGACTGTCAACCTGTTGAGGACCGTGTTGTTCGCAACCCGTACGCCTGAGCCTGGCGCATTGCGAAAGGTGAAACCGTCTATAAGTACTTCGGCAGACGCACCGATATTGCCGCTCACTGCGACCGCATCACCGGTGGCAGGTGTTATCACGGATTGCCCGGCGCCCGCTCCCTGCAGGGTCAGCGCCTTCGTGATGCTCAGGCTCTCGGCGTATGTACCGGCTTTGACCTCAACGACCCCGCCAGAAACGACCGCATTGATGCCGTCACCTATGAAACCCAGGGGCTGGCGGGCATTGCCGAGCCCATTACCGAGATTGAAATCATCCACCGCAGTGAAGTTCGAGCCTGCGCTGACAACAATGTGGGTGCGGTTTCCGAACTGCGGTGTTGAGCCCAGAAGTCCGTTGGAGCCGTAGCGCCGGTCAAGAATGTGCATGTCGCCATTGGCGCGAGACATCGCCATCATGCCCGCGCCATAATCCGTCTGGCTGACATGCGGAGACGTAAAGTAAGCGCCGTTGGTTACGTGGTTCAAAAACACGATATCCCACTCGTTTCCCGACGGGCCCCTGGTGTTCCCAGACATCGTCACGTTGTCGGAGCGCACAAGAATCGAGCCCTTGGTGTTGTCGAAGGTATTTCCGGTGACTTCGACTGCGGCGTTATCCAGAACTTGTACGCCAATCCGGACATTTTTAATGTTGTTGTTGTGTATGCGCGCGCTGGAAACGTTTTCCTTCACGGTGATGCCGGTCGTTGTTGGCGCAGCATTCCAGTTGACCGTTGTGAAATTCTGGCTGTATGGACCAGTGATCTGCATGCCCTCGACCTTCACGCCATTGGCCGAGATTTCAAATCCGGTTTGACCTTCAGCGACATTGAGATTGGCCCCCGCCTGCCCGGCGATGGTCATGTTGGCCTTGTTGAGAACCACCTGTTCGGCGTAGGTGCCCGCGCCGACATTGACCGTTCCCCCAGCCCCCGGTACGCCGGTTTTTGCGATCTTGACGGCGTCCTGAATGCGCGCGCCACTGGAAACATTCACGATATTCGAATTGCCGCTGAGGTTCGGCGCCTGCAGCGCCGACTTGAGCTCCACGGTATGGCCGTTAACGATGATGGCATTGGTCGCCTGTTGCACGCCTTCGAGGTTAATCACACCCGACAACAGGTTGGCTGCATCCCCCACGCCGAGTTGGATGTTTGCGGCGTTCAAGCTGGCGTTAGCCATGTTCGACACTGCAACTCCGGCTGCACCAGGGGGCAACGCGAACTCATACAAACCGTTGTTCAGTGAAATGGTGGCTGAGTCGGTGCCGAGCAGGGCGATGGTCCCGCTGACCGCACTGATGATCCCGCCGGCCTCAGTGATAGGCTTCTTGTTGACCACCGACGGCGCCACAAGAGCGATCAGGCCGCCGGCGGCCGCGGTGATAGTGCCTTCATTGATGATACTGCCGCCGGTACCCGGCGTAATGCGGACCTGGATCGGCCCGTTTCCGTTTCCGTTTCCGTTTCCGTTTCCGTTGCCATTTCCATTGCCGTTGCCGTTGCCGTTACCGCTATTGAAGAAATGATCCTCATCAACCACCCCCGTGGTGGCAATGAGGGAGCCCACATTGACGGAGGAACCCGGCTTGAATGCAATGCCGTTGGTATTCAT
This sequence comes from Polaromonas sp. A23, assembly GCF_002001015.1. Taxonomy (GTDB): domain Bacteria; phylum Pseudomonadota; class Gammaproteobacteria; order Burkholderiales; family Burkholderiaceae_C; genus Polaromonas. Next base: position 141,292 of record NZ_MUNO01000037.1, read on the forward strand.
CAGCATCACGATGCCATTGGCATTGAGCGTGCCAAATATCTCCGATGGATTGGCCGCACCGGTCACGCGATTCAGGACGGCAGCGGTCGCACCGGGTTGAACAAATTCCACTGTCTTTCCCGCGCCGATATTGAACGAATTCCAGTGAATGATCGCCCGGTTGGTTGACTGGGTGATGGTGAGCTGGGTACCGTTGTTAAGCGTTTCCGTGGCGGTTCCCGCGGTCACGCTGCCATTGACCGGCAGGCCGGTGGCACCGCCAGCATTGATGTTGGTCTGGGTCCACCCAGGCTGTGCAAAAACCAGCATCATCGCCGACGGCAACGCCTTCAGCATGAAGGCTCTGGATCTTTGCCTTCGGTTGTGCGGAGGGCGCGCGTGGGGCCGAAGAACCGTTTTCATGGAGTCACCTCAATTCAGGAAAAAGCCGTTAAACAAAGTAAGACTCAGAACCGGACCAGCATGGAACCCAGAAGCCTGACGTCCCTGGGGTTGCCTCCGTCACTCGCTATGGATTTGGTCAAAGGGAATGCCGCCTCCAGGCTCGCCACGGTGTTTTTCTGCATGAAAAGCCGGATACCCAGGCCGGCTGAAGCCAAGCTCTGGCTGCTGGGCACGCCGGGTGTTGGTGAGCCCAGCTTCCACACCTTGCCAATGTCGTAAAAGCCGAACACCTGGTAAGACCTGAAGCCTGGCGAGTTGATGGCCCCGGCATAACGCGGCTCGATACGGAAGGCAAGAGCGCGCTCGCCTACCAGCTCGGCAGGCTCATAGGCGCGCCCATAACGACGGCCACCGAGGGCGTACTGTTCGGAGGAAAGCAGCGGCGTGTTGGCCCACTGCCCACCCACACCGATCGCCAGGCTCAAGTTGGAGTTAAAAAACTGCGTGCGTTCATAGTCAAAAACCAGCTTGTTGAAAACGCCCTTCGCGCCCACCCGGCTTTTAAGCAGTTCCGACTCTTCAGTGCCGCCCAGGCCCTGACTGAAATCCAGCTCCAGATTGTTTTGCCCATCAAGGCTGTCCAGCAGGCGCCAGCTCAAACCAAGCCGCAATGCCCGTATTCGGTCCTCGATCACCCGCGCTCCCAAAATATCGGTGTGAACATCGGAATGGTCGTAGGTGGCGCGCGCGATGAGGCTCTCATTGCGCGTCCTCAGCAAGGGGTAACTCATGGAGAGGGAAAACGCATCTGCGCTGCCGCGCACATCAAACGACTTGAGGATGTCGCCCGGTTGGGTACGGGCCCTTGACACCGCCGCCGACAACTTGAGCCCATTGGCACCAACCACCTGGCTGTAAGACAGTTGGGCGTAGGCCATTTCGGAATTACCCGTGCCCACGCCAATCACCCGCCACTGATCGTTCACTCCCAGGAGCTGATTTCCGATCAACCCGACCGTGAGCTGACCTGGACCAAGGTACCGCGAGCCGTAGTTGTCCAGGGCAGCAAAACCTTCAAAGGTTTTCACCTGGGCAATCAGGGTGAGGTCGGCCGCTGCCGGCGTCTTCGAGGGCGTGAGGACGCTGCGCAGCTCGACCCCTGGAAAATCATTGGCGATCAGCAGATAGCGTTCAAGCACAGAAGCCTGCAATGGCCGCGATGCCCTGATTTCTTCTCCGATCGCCGCCAGCCTGGCACCGACATTCGGGCTCACGCCCTCGGCGGCCTGCACATTGACACGGTCGATGTAGCCCTCGATCACACGCAAGGTGAGCGTGCCCTCGGCCAGCGACTGCGGCGGGATGACCACGAGCGAGAGCATGTAACCCGCATTGCGGTACATCGCAGTCAAGGTCGACGCCAGCGTGAGGATGTCGCTGCCTGTGATTTCCCGCTGCGTATAGCTGTCTGCCTGCGCCTGCAACACTCCGTCAGGCAATACCGTTGCAGCTTCGATTTCAATCGATTTCAAGGTCACACGAATGGCCCGGAGCGAATCCGGCAACGCGTCCGGCTGCTGATCCTTTCGCTCGGTAGGCGCAGGTTCGGGCTCGGGTTGTGGCTGAATGTCAAACCGTTCGCGAAGGTGGCCCGGGTCGGCAGTGGAAGGGGCTGGTTGCGCAAGGGCCTGACTCGCGAACAAAAATATCAACAGCACAGCAAGCGGCGCGCGCGATAGTTCCAGGCCCACACAATCCGAACTTTTCATGCTTTGATCCCCGAAAACACGCTTGATGTACTGAAGAGGGATGTCCCAACAGTGTCCGGAGGGCTCCGGCTTTCCGTTAATTAGTTCACGGTAACCAATTGTGAAATGAAAAATCGCCGGGAGAAAGTGATTAATTCGCACGCTTCTCAACCTCCTCCTTTACGAGGAACGATCGTCTTGAATTCTTACGACTTACATCGTTGCGAGCTTCTGTTTTATAGAACCATGCTTTCGGAGGCGCGCTGTTTACCTCCGGTCTATTCCCATCGGCTCACGCCAGATTCTCTATTTCTGAATAATTTTTTTTATCTGCTCGTGCGAAGTCATTGAAACGGGAAATCGAAAACACAAACAGACAACTCTTGTTGCACTGTGTCTCCGGCTGACAAGCGGCTCGAGCCGTTCCGGCAGCAGGGCCAGCTGCGTTTTGTGCAGCGCATGGGCCAGCTCAACCTTTCATGCGCGCAATGCCACGACAACAATGCCGGAGGCCGTCTGGGCAGCAGCCTGATCCCACAGGCCCACCCGACCGGTACCCGGTCTACCGGCAGGAGTGGCAGGCCCTCGGTTCGCTGCAGCGGCGCCTGCGCAACTGCATGAGCGGTGTGCGCGCCGAACCCCTTGCCCTGTGGCGCTCAAGAGCTGGTAGCGCTGGAGCTGTACCTGAATGCCCGCGCGAAAGGCATGGCGTTGGAGTCGCCCGGTGTGCGGCCCTAGCAGCCTTCAGGTCGACCAGTTGATCTGCTCAAACAGGCGCATGAGTCTGGCCTGCCGCGTTTTGCTGAATTGCGCGATCCAACCGATCCGGCCCAGCAGGTGCGAACGAAAGTCGGCGAGTCGATCTTTGTTTTGCGACACCGGGCCGTGCAGCACGCTTTGATGCAAACACGCTTTAAGCCGATCGAAATCATCACGCGGGACATTCGGTCGCATGTTGACCACGACTCCGGTCACGCGCTGCCGCTGATGCCGGGGCAGGCAACGCGTCTTGTCCGGATGCAGGGTAAAGCCTTCATCGCGGACAATTTCTGCAACCCAGGCGTGCAAGGCGCGAAACTGCTGTCGCAGCGACTCTGGACCTGAAAATACCAGGTCATCGGCGTAGCGCGTATAGCTCGCGCCGAACACCCAGGCCAATCCCTCAAGCCGCAAATCGAGATTGAAAGCACAGAGGTTGGCCAGCGCCGGTGAGGTGGGCGCGCCCTGCGGCAAATGCGCAGAACCAAGGCGCTTGGCCCCTATCCAGTCAAGTCCGCCATCGTCGCGCAAACGCTCGACGACCATCCCTGCCGTGCGGTGTGTGCAGAGCGCGGTCAGGCTTCGCGCCACACCTTCGGGGTAGCCCAGCGTGCGCCAGATGGCATTGACCTGGGCTGCCCCTACGCTGCCAAAGAAATCTTGCACATCGAAACGGATCACCACGGCTTGCCCGACATGAGCTGCCGCATGAGTTTTGACTGAGCGACCGACGGTAAAACCGTGCGCGGCTTCATGCACAGGCACCTGGCTCAGCAGCGTATGCAGGATGTGACGCTGCACACGCTTGAGCTCTACCTTGGGCGTCTCCAGCAACCGAAGGCCACCGGTCTGCTTGGGCTGCAGGCTGTAGCGATAGTGCTCAACAACTGCCGGCGTCGCCGGGGCCAGCCAACCCAGTTTCTCGGGTGGGAGTTGGAGCCAGCATGCAAGATCCGCATTCGTTGCAATGTCGGGCAAAGTGCAAGCCTCCAGCCCCATCGGCCGGGGGCGCATCACCGCCGGTCGCAGGATCAACCGGCGAATTCGTGGTGGCCTTTCCGGCTCGGGGTCATCCCGGTCATCGTCCGACAGGGAACCTTGCAGCTCATCGGAATCCCCCGCTTCTTCTTCGTCCTCCGCTCCGAAGGCCAATCCAAAGGCAGGTGAATCCTCCAGCCGTCGCGCAAGCGAGATGACATCAAATTTCTGCCATGTGATGGCCGACAGAACAGCCAGCGGTTCAAGCAACTCTCGCAGCCACGCAGGGCGTTGCCCGAGGGCTGCTGCAGCCCTGGCCTGAAGGGCGCCCAAGGTGGTGCCACCCGCCTTGTCCGCATCGGCGAGCAGTGCGCGAGCCAGGCCGCGTGCAATCAAATGTCGGAAGCTGGCTTCGCGCATGGAATTGAGTTGACACCAGCATCCCAACCAGCAGGTCCTGCGTGAGCGCGGTGCGCAGAATGCGCATGCCGCTCACGCGCCGAAATCACAAAGTACAAAACAACCATGGGGGTACCCCATGGCGCGGACAGGCAGCAACGAATCGCGTCCCGCTCGCAACACTTGAAATGCTGGCGTCGCCGAAATTCTAATGGCTTGCTCCTTGCAACGAGCTGTTGTCCAGCGCTGTGAAGGTGCCAAAACAACAGGAAATGCTTTTGATGTGCGTCTACGCGGCCCGCGCGTGTCAAAAAAATATGCCAACCAAGAGAACGCAAAGCGCTATCAATTTAATAGCTGATTGCGCTCACCGGATAAGGGCCAGAGGCACTTTTTACCTGAAGATCGGAGTGCCGAACCGGCGTATGCAAGGCATCAGCTACATGCCAGCCTAGGGTTGCGTAAGGCTTTCTCAGGACTGCATTCAGATTCAACCCATAAGAAAGCCGCGCAACCCTTGCGGTGTCTGCGCGGCAGGCTACTGACCTGGTAGCGCCTCTGGCAACTTTTTAGCGTCACTTGCGCGTAGGCGGCAAATCGGTGCAACTGCCATGCGCCACTTCCGCCGCCATGCCCATGCTTTCGCCGAGCGTGGGGTGTGGGTGGATGGTTTTGCCGATATCGACAGCATCTGCGCCCATTTCGATGGCCAGTGCGATCTCGCCGATCATGTCGCCGGCATGGGTGCCGACAATGCCACCCCCCAGGATCTTGCCGTGGCCATGCGCTTCTGGAGAGTCATCGAACAGCAGCTTGGTGAAACCTTCGTCGCGGCCATTGGCAATGGCGCGGCCGGAAGCATTCCACGGGAACAGCCCTTTCTTGACCTTGATGCCCTGTGCTTTGGCCTGGTCTTCAGTGAGGCCAACCCAAGCGATTTCAGGGTCGGTGTAGGCCACGCTGGGGATCACGCGGGCGTTGAAGGCTGCGCTGGCCAGTTCCTTGTTGCCCTGCAGTTCACCGGCGATTACTTCGGCAGCCACATGCGCTTCATGCACGGCCTTGTGAGCCAGCATGGGCTGGCCCACGATGTCACCGATGGCGAAAATGTGCGGTACGTTGGTGCGCATCTGGATGTCCACCGGAACGAAGCCGCGGTCGGTCACGGCAACGCCAGCCTTCTCGGCCGCAATCTTCTTGCCGTTGGGTGTGCGGCCCACGGCCTGAAGCACGAGGTCGTAAGTTTGCGGCGCCGGAGCGCCCTCGCCTTCAAACGTCACCTCGATGCCTTTGGCAGTTGCCTTGGCACCGACGGTTTTTGTTTTGAGCATGATGTTGTCGAACCGTGGCGCGTTCATCTTCTGCCAGACCTTGACGAGGTCGCGGTCGGCGCCCTGCATCAGGCCGTCCATCATCTCAACCACGTCGAGACGCGCGCCCAGCGTGCTGTAGACCGTGCCCATCTCGAGGCCAATGATGCCGCCGCCCAGGATGAGCATGCGCTTCGGGACTTCCTTGAGGTTCAGCGCACCGGTCGAATCGACAACGCGCGGGTCTTCAGGCATGAAAGGCAGGCGCACAGCCTGCGAACCGGCCGCGATGATGCAGTTCTTGAAGGTGATGGTCTGCTTCTTGCCGCTTTTCTCCTGCGCGCCACCGGAGGTCTCCTCAACCTCGACATGATTGGCGCCGACAAAACTGCCGTAGCCGCGCACCACCGTCACCTTGCGCATCTTGGCCATGGCGGCCAGCCCGCCGGTCAGCTTGCCGACGACTTTTTCCTTGTGGGTGCGCAGTTTGCCGATGTCGAGCTTGGGCTCCCCAAAACTCACGCCCAGGCTGTCAAAGTGCTTGACCTCGTCCATCACGGCGGCGACATGCAGCAGGGCTTTGGACGGGATGCAACCGACATTCAGGCAAACACCGCCCAGGGTGGCGTAACGCTCGACCAGTACCACCTTGAGACCGAGGTCGGCCGCGCGGAAAGCCGCCGAATAACCGCCAGGGCCGGCGCCCAGTACCAGCAAATCACACTCAAGGTCAGCCTTGCCGCCAAAACTGGCCGCCGTTGGCGCTGCTACTTTTTCAGGAGCTGCCGGCGCAGGCGCGGCTGGGGCTGGCGCCTGTTTTTGTGCTGAAGCAGGAGCTGCAGCACCCGCCGCATCAAGCACCAGCACCACGGACCCTTGCTTGACCTTGTCGCCGAGCTTGACCTTCAGCTCTTTCACGACGCCGGCGTGGCTCGATGGAATTTCCATCGAGGCCTTGTCGCTTTCGACCGTCAACAAGCTCTGGTCAGCCTTGATGGTGTCGCCGGGTTTGACCAGCAGTTCAATAACGGAAACTTCGTCGAAGTCGCCAATGTCGGGAATGGTGATGTCTATCAATGCCATGTTTCTTGTCTCCGCAAATATGGTCCGCTTACTTTTTCAGCTTGACCGTGAACAGTTCTACCGGACCACCGGAATTTTTGTCAAACTCGCACCCCGCGTGCACGCCGGCCAATGCCACCTCACGCGCCGTTTTGGCCTTGCCCCAGGTGGCATGCATGGCGCCAAGCGCAAAGCTGCGACCCGAACCGATGGCCCAGAATTCCTTGAATTCAAAGACCTCTCGGTAGCTGTAGATGCCGTAAATGCCGGTGGCATTGACAATCAGGGCACTCAGCTGGCTGGACTCGTAGGGGTCGTTGTCATCTTCCTTGGTCTGCAGGAAAAAACTCTCCTTCAGCACGGGATGCAGCTTGTTGAAGGTGTCAAATATTTCGTCTTTGCTGCCCAGCCGAAGCTGGTCCTTGGGCAATGCCATCATGGCTTTGCGCAGCACAGGAAAATGCGCCGCCGTGCCAGCCATGCCCACGTAACTGCCGCCGGTCGGGGAGTCGACCTTGAAGATCTTGTCGTTGACCTCGAAGCGATTGGTCAGACGCGTATCTCCAAAAGTGATCAACGCATCCGTGGCAATCACGGCCTGCCCGGCTTTCCTCACGGCAACCAAAGTCGTCATGAAGCGAATCCCTTCAAGCCAGGGCTGCGGGACTGGCTCTGCCAGACCGCAGGCGCAGCGCCCCCGAGGGGCTGGAGCCTGCGGCTCCAAACCTGCTTGAGCAGGTTTGGACAGGCGACAGAGGCGAAGCGTCTCGCGAGTCGCGGCCTGCAAGGCCTCGCGCATTACACGAAGTGAAAAGCGTGGGGGTCAAAGCAATACCCGGCGGAAGTCGCCCAGGATCTGGCCCAGGTAGGCATTGAAACGCGCCGCGGCCGCGCCGTCTATCACGCGGTGGTCCCAGCTCAGGGAGAGCGGCAGCATAAGGCGGGGCTGGAAGGCCTTACCGTCCCAGACGGGCTCCGTGCTGGACTTGCACACGCCAAGAATGGCGACTTCCGGCGCGTTGATGATGGGCGTGAAATAACGCCCACCAATGCCGCCCAGCGAAGAGATTGTGAAACAGGCACCCTGCATGTCCGCCGGACTCAACTTGCCGTCGCGCGCTTTCTTGGCCAGCTCGCCCATTTCCTGCGAGATCTGCACCACGCCTTTTTTGTCAGCGTCCTTGATGACCGGGACCACCAGGCCATTCGGTGTGTCTGCCGCAAACGCAACGTTGTAGTACTGCTTGAGGACCAATTGGTCCCCGTCAAGCGAGGCATTGAACTCCGGAAATTTCTTGAGTGCCGCGACGGACGCCTTGATCAGGAACGCAAGCATGGTGATCTTGATGCCGGCCTTCTCGTTCTCCTTGTTCATCAGCACGCGGAAGGTTTCGAGCTCGGTGATGTCGGCATCGTCGTGATTGCAGACATGCGGAATCATCACCCAGTTGCGATGCAGATTGGCGCCGCTGATCTTCTTGATGCGCGACATGTCCTTGCGCTCAACCGGGCCGAACTTGGTGAAGTCGACCTTGGGCCACGGCAGCAGGTCCAAACCTGCACCGCCGCCTGACGAGGCAGGCGCCTTGGCCGCCTGTGCCTGGGTACGCACGTCGCCGGCCATGACGGATTTGGTAAAACTCTGTACATCGTCCAGCGTGATGCGGCCTTTCGGACCGCTGCCCTTGACTTCACCAAGCGGTACACCGAGCTCGCGCGCAAACTTGCGCACCGAGGGCGAAGCATGCGGCAGATTGCCCTGAGGCGCAGTGGTGGGGTTGTGGACTGGCTGGCTCGTTGGAGCGGATGAAGTTGCCGGTGCAGGGGCAGCAGCAGATGCTGCGGCCGGCGCGGCAGCGGGGGCTGGTGCGGGCGATGCGCTTGCAGCCGTGGAACCTTCCAGGATGGCCAGCAGGTCGCCGATGTTGACGACGTCGCCCATCTTGACCTTGAGTTCCTTGAGCACACCTGCGGCAGACGACGGGATTTCCATCGAAGCCTTGTCGGACTCCACGGTGATCAGCGACTGCTCGGCCTTGATGGTGTCGCCTGGCTTGACCAGGACTTCAATGACGGACACGTCCTTGAAGTCGCCGATGTCGGGCACACGGACTTCCACCGGACCGGAAGCGGCGGGGGCTGCAGCAGGCGCCGGCGCCGGGACTGGTGCTGCTACAGATTTACTAGCAGCTTGCGCAGGTGTAGTCTGGGCCGCAGCCGGTTTTGATGCTGAAGGGGCGGCTTCGGCGCCGGCCACTTCCAGCGTCAGGACCACGGAGCCCTGCTTGACCTTGTCGCCCAGCTTGACTTTGAGCTCCTTGACCACGCCAGCATGGCTGGACGGGATTTCCATGGATGCCTTGTCGGACTCCACGGTGATGAGCGACTGCTCCGCCTTGACGGTATCGCCGGGCTTGACCAACAGCTCAATCACCGTCACTTCGTCGAAATCCCCGATGTCAGGAACTTGAATATCTACCAATGCCATGTTCTTGTCTCCGATTGCTTCAGGCTTCTACGCAAGGTTGTATATCAAGCATAAAGGGGATTGATCTTGTCGGCCTTAATGCCGTACTTCTTGATGGCTTCAGTCACCTTGGCGACCGGGACCGTGCCTTCCTCGCTGAGAGCCTTGAGCGCCGCAACCACGATGTAGTGGCGGTTGATCTCGAAGTGCTCGCGCAGCTTGCTGCGGAAGTCGCTGCGGCCGAAACCGTCGGTGCCCAGAACTTTGAAAGTGCGGCCCTTGGGAATGAAGGAGCGGATCTGCTCGGCGTAGGCCTTCATGTAGTCGGTAGACGCCACGACAGGGCCGGCGTGCTTTTCGAGCTGCTGGCCTACGAAGGGCACGCGGGGCTTGTCGCTCGGGTGGAGCAGGTTCCAGCGCTCGGCATCCTGGCCGTCTCTGGCCAGCTCGTTGAAGCTCGGGCAGCTCCACACGTTGGCGGCAACGCCCCATTCTTTTTCAAGCAGCTCCTGCGCCGCAATGGATTCGCGCAGGATGGTGCCGGAGCCGAGGAGTTGCACGCGCGGCGCAGGCCCGGAGGTGCCCTTCGATGGCACGTTGGCGCCTTCCTTGCAGAGGTACATGCCCTTGATGATCTGCTCTTCGGTGCCGGCCTTGAGGCCGGGCATGGCGTAGTTTTCATTGAGCAGCGTCAGGTAGAAATACACGTTGTCCTGTTTTTCCACCATGCGCTTGAGGCCATGGTGCAGGATGACGCCGACTTCATGCGCGAAGGTCGGGTCGTAGCTGATGCAGTTGGGAATGGTGCCCGCCATGATGTGGCTATGGCCGTCTTCGTGCTGCAGGCCTTCGCCGTTCAGCGTGGTGCGGCCCGAAGTGCCACCCAGCAGGAAACCGCGCGCCTGCATGTCGCCGGCCGCCCAGGCCAGGTCGCCGACGCGCTGGAAGCCGAACATCGAGTAGTACACGTAGAACGGGATCATGATCCGGTTGTTGGTGCTGTACGAGGTGGCCGCCGCAATCCAGCTGCTCATGCCGCCGGCTTCGTTGATACCTTCCTGCAGGATCTGGCCCTGCTTGTCTTCCTTGTAGTACATGACCTGGTCTTTGTCGACCGGCGTGTACTTCTGGCCATCGGGGTTGTAGATGCCGATTTGGCGGAACAGGCCTTCCATGCCGAAGGTGCGGGCTTCGTCCACCAGGATGGGCACCACGCGCGGGCCCAGGGCCTGGTCGCGCAGCAACTGCGTGAGGAAGCGCACATAGGCTTGCGTGGTCGAGATTTCGCGGCCTTCGGCCGTGGGTTCGATCACCGATTTGAAGGTTTCGAGTGACGGCACGGTGAACTGCTCGTCGGCCTTAACGCGGCGATGCGGCAGGTAGCCGCCCAGGGCCTTGCGGCGCTCGTGCAGGTAACGCATCTCGGGCGTGTCTTCAGCCGGCTTGTAGAACGGGATGTCGGCCAGCTGGCTGTCGGGAATCGGGATATTGAAGCGGTCGCGGAAAGCCTTGATGTCTTCGTCGGCCAGCTTCTTGGTCTGGTGGACGTTGTTCTTGCCTTCGCCGATTTTGCCCATGCCGAAGCCCTTGACGGTCTTGATCAGCAGGACGGTAGGCTGGCCCTCGTGCTTGACGGCTGCGTGGAAGGCCGCATAGACCTTTTGCGAGTCGTGGCCGCCGCGGCGCAGGTTCCAGATGTCGTCGTCGCTCATCTTGGCGACCATCTCGAGCGTGCGTGGGTCCTGGCCGAAGAAGTGCTTGCGGACATAGGCGCCGTCATTGGCCTTCATGGCCTGATAGTCGCCGTCCAGCGTATCCATCATGACCTTGCGCAGCGCGCCGTCCTTGTCGCGCGCCAGCAGCGGATCCCAGTTGCTGCCCCAGATGAGCTTGATGACATTCCAGCCGGCACCGCGGAACTCACCTTCGAGCTCCTGGATGATCTTGCCGTTGCCGCGCACAGGGCCGTCCAGGCGCTGCAGGTTGCAGTTGATGACGAAGACGAGGTTGTCGAGCTTCTCGCGCGCGGCCAGGCCGATGGCGCCCATCGACTCAACTTCATCCATCTCGCCGTCACCGCAAAAAACCCAGATCTTGCGGTTTTCAGTGTTGGCGATGCCGCGGGCGTGCAGGTACTTCAGGAAACGGGCCTGGTAAATAGCCATCAATGGGCCGAGGCCCATCGAGACGGTAGGGAACTGCCAGAACTCGGGCATCAGCTTGGGGTGCGGATAGCTGGACAGGCCCTTGCCGTCGACTTCCTGGCGGAAGTTGAGCAATTGCTCTTCGGTCAGACGGCCTTCAAGGTAAGCGCGGGCGTAGACACCGGGCGACACGTGGCCCTGGATGTAGAGGCAGTCGCCGCCATGGTTTTCGCTCTCTGCGTGCCAGAAATGATTGAAGCCGGCGCCGAACAGGCTGGCCAGCGAGGCAAAGGAGCCGATGTGGCCGCCCAGGTCGCCGCCGTCGGCTGGATGGAGTCGGTTGGCCTTGACCACCATGGCCATGGCGTTCCAGCGCATATAGGCGCGCAAGCGTTCTTCGATCTCGAGATTGCCAGGGGAACGCTCTTCGTGATCAGCCTCGATGGTGTTGACGTAGCCCGTATTGGCCGAGAAAGGCATGTCGATGCTTTTCTGACGGGCGTGCTCCAGGAGTTGCTCGAGCAGGAAATGCGCACGCTCGGGACCTTCGCTTTCGATGACGGCGGACAGCGCGTCCATCCACTCACGGGTTTCCTGGGTGTCCTTGTCCTGGACGTCATTGGCGGCACTGCCCAAAGTGTCGACACGTGCCTGTTCCGGATTTGCAGCCATTGGTTTTGTCTCCTGCTGGTAGCTAGTTGGCTAGCTGTTGATTGACTGGCGTCTTCATCACGTTAACGCAATTTAGATTCAAGCCTCTAGTTTCCCACATTTTTTTCAAAATTTCAAATAGTGCTTTTTACTTTCGCATTATGAAATGCATTAAAGACCGTATCTGAGCACTGCCGGACCTGAAGTTTCTCGCCCTCCACTCACAAATCTGCGGGGCAGAAGCCCATGAAAGGCCTCACCTCAAAGGAACTCACTTAAACTTGTCAGCCCGACATGACCCTGCCCCAAAACTCCACCTTTGACTCGCCGCCGGGCAGCACGCCGCTGACCCGCTGGCGGCGCTGGTGGCGCCGCCAATCGCCGACGAGGCAGGACCGCTTCGTTACGCTCGGCCCCCTGTTGGCGGTGATGCTCTTTCTGGCTGCCGTGATTGCGGCATTTGCCTACCTGCGCGTCGAGGAAATTGACCGCGAACAACAGGCGGTGAAGCGCGACGTTGAATACGCCCAGCAAAGGCTGCGCCTTCGCCTGCTGGAGCGCCAGGAACAGCTGATGCGGCTGGGCCGCGATGTCTCCAACAAGGATGTAGACAGCGATGAATTCATCGCACAGGCAGAGTCGCTGGTGAACCAATACCCCGAACTTCTGTCGGTCACCTGGATTGATTCGCGCCGCCGGGTGAAATCTTCCTACGTTTCGCCCAGCGCCAATGCATCGCAGGTGCAGTCGGCGGGCGAACAGCTCAAGCGCGGTGAGACGGAAAGCACCTTCGGCCTGGCGCGTGATTTGCGCCAGCCTGTTTATTCACGCCCGCTGACGGTCAAGGACGACTCCAGCTACAACGCGCCCAGTCTGCAGCTGCAGGTGCCACTGGACGACCAGGGTCGATTTGATGGCGTCATCATGGGTGAATATTCCATCGACGGACTGCTGCGCTTTGGTGTGCCCAATGAGGTCACCGCCAAATATGCAGTAGCGCTGCTTGATGACCAGGGCAAGGTGTTGGCAGGCCACCTGCCGCCGGCCAGAAACCGGGCGGCCAGATTGCTGCCGCTGTCCGACGAGGCCCAGGAGTACGAAATTCCCGTGTCCCCCGTCGGCAATGGCCTGCTGCTCAAGGCGCAAGGGTATCGCGCTTCTCTGGGCGTGGTCGGCAGCGGTTTTTTCTGGCTGGTCAGTGCGCTGAGTGCGCTGACGGTCTGGATGCTGCTGGGCACCTGGCGCCACACCCGTCGCCGCGTCCAGGCGCAGGAAGCGCTGATCTCGGAGACCAATTTCCGCCGGGCGATGGAAAACTCCATGTTGACTGGCATGCGTGCGCTCGACCTGCAGGGCCGCATCACTTACGTCAACCCGGCGTTTTGCCAGATGACCGGATGGAGCGAGGGCGAGCTGGTGGGCCGCACCGCCCCTTTCCCTTACTGGCCCGAACAGGACAGGGAAACACTGGCGGCGCGGCTTGACGACGAGCTGCACGGCCGCTCCACGCCGGGCGGCTTCGAGGTACACATCAAACGCAAAAGCGGCGCGATTTTCGACGCCCGCATGTATGTCTCGCCGCTGATCGACCCGCGTGGACAGCAAACCGGCTGGATGACCTCGGTCACCGACATCACCGAGCCCAAGCGGGTCCGCGAAGAGCTGTCAGCCTCCTACGAACGCTTCACCACGGTGCTGGAGGGCCTGGACGCCGCCGTGTCGGTCGCGCCGCTGGGCAGCGAAGAGCTGCTGTTTGCCAACAAGCTGTACCGCGCCTGGTTTGGCGGCGAAGTCGCCGGGCACATGAACCTGATTGCCCAGGCTGGCGTGCCCGCTGTGACACCGACCGACGACACCCTGGATGCTGTCGACGGCCTGGCGGGCTTTCCAACGGATACGCTGACCGCCGCGCAGACAGAAAATGCCGAGATTTTTGTACCCGAACTCGGCAAATGGCTGGAAGTGCGCTCGCGCTACCTGACCTGGGTGGACGGCCGGCTGGCGCAGATGGTGATTGCCACTGACATCACGCCGCGCCGCCATGCCGAAGAGCAGGCCGCCCAGCAAGCCGAACGAGCGCAGTCTGCCAGCCGCCTGATCACCATGGGCGAGATGGCGTCCAGCGTGGCGCATGAGCTGAACCAGCCGCTGACGGCCATCAACAACTATTGCAACGGCATGGTGTCGCGCATCAAGGGCCAACAGATCAGCAACGAGGACTTGTTGGTAGCGCTGGAGAAAACCGCGAAGCAGGCGCACCGCGCCGGGCAGATCATCCAGCGTATACGTTCTTTCGTGAAACGCAGCGAGCCGAACCGGACCTCGTCCGACGTTGCCACCATGGTGAGCAACGCAATGGAGCTGGCCGACATTGAACTGCGCCGCCACAACGTGCGGCTGAGCCACTACATCGCCGCGCGCCTGCCGTCCGTGATGGTGGACCCCATCCTGATCGAGCAGGTGCTGATCAACCTGATGAAAAACGGTGCCGAATCGATCGCGCAGGCACGTCGGCCCACCGCACGCCGCAGTGTGGAGTTGCGCGTGGTGCCGAAGAACATCGCTGACCAGGATGTGATCGAGTTTTCGGTGCTGGATTCGGGCAAGGGACTGTCGCCCGAGGTAATGAGCCGCCTCTACGAAGCCTTCTACTCGACCAAGGCCGAAGGCATGGGCATCGGCCTGAAACTGTGCCGCAGCATTGTCGAGTCGCACCAGGGCAGGATGCAGGCCGAGAACCTCTACAATGGTGACGAAGTGGTGGGGTGCCGGTTTACCTTCTGGATTCCTGTGACACCCCTGCTTTTGCCAGCCGCCGCTGCAGAAGCGCCCGCCACCCCAACTGGCATTTCCTGACAAGGTATTTCGATACCGTCCACGCAAAGGTTTGGCATGAGCTTGATTCCGAAAAAAGGTACCGTCTATGTCGTTGATGACGACGAGGGCGTGCGTGACTCGCTCCAGTGGCTGCTCGAAGGCAAGGACTACCGCGTCCGATGCTACGACTCCGCCGAAACTTTCCTCAGCCGTTACGACCCGCGCGAGGTCGCCTGCCTGATCGTCGACATCCGCATGGGCGGCATGACCGGCCTGGAACTGCAGGACCGCCTGGTCGAACGCAAATCGCCCTTGCCTATCGTCTTCATCACCGGCCATGGCGACGTGCCCATGGCCGTGAACACCATGAAGAAAGGCGCCATGGATTTCATCCAGAAGCCTTTTCAGGAAGAAGCCCTTGTCAGCCTGGTTGAACGCATGCTGGACCAGGCCAAGGAAGCCTTCAGCGAACACCAGCAGTCCGCCAGCCGCGACGCCCTACTCGCCAAGCTGACCTCGCGTGAAGCCCAGGTGCTCGAACGCATCGTCGCCGGTCGCCTGAACAAGCAGATCGCCGACGACCTGGGCATCAGCATCAAGACGGTGGAGGCGCACCGCGCCAACATCATGGAAAAGCTCAACGCCAACACCGTGGCCGACCTGCTGAAAATCGCCCTGGGTTCGAGCGCACCCAAGGCCTGAACTTTTCTTGCCGCTATCGTTTAGATAGCTGACTGCGCCCGTGGTTACTTGACCAGCGGGCGTTTTTACTTGAAGAACGGAACCATGACTGCACAACTCATTGATGGCAACGCCCTGTCCAAACAATTGCGCGGAGATGTCACCCGGCGCGCCGCCGCGCTGCGTGCACGCGGCATCGTCCCGGGCCTGGCCGTGGTGCTGGTGGGCGAAAACCCGGCCAGCCAGGTGTATGTGCGCAACAAGGTCAAGGCCTGCGAAGACAGCGGCCTGCATTCGGTGCTGGAGCGCCACCCAGCCACACTGAGCGAAGCCGATTTGCTGGCCCGCGTGGACGCGCTGAACCGCGACCCGGCCATCCACGGCATCCTGGTGCAACTCCCCCTGCCTGCGCACATCGATGCGCAGAAGGTGATTGAAGCCATCTCGCCCGCCAAGGATGTCGACGGATTTCACGTGGCCAGCGCCGGTGCCCTGATGGTCGGCCAGCCCGGCTTCTGGCCCTGCACGCCCTATGGCTGCATGAAGATGCTGGAAAGCATTGGTTATGACCTGAAGGGCAAACATGCGGTAGTGATAGGCCGCAGCAACATCGTCGGCAAGCCGATGGCGCTGATGCTGCTGCAGAAAAACGCCACGGTCACCATCTGCCACAGCGGCACGCAAAACCTCAAGGCCCTGACGCTTCAGGCCGATGTGGTGGTCGCTGCCGTGGGCAAGCGCAATGTGCTGACGGCCGACATGGTCAAGCCCGGCGCGGTGGTGATCGACGTGGGCATGAACCGCAATGACGAAGGCAAACTCTGCGGCGACGTGGATTTTGACGGCGTGAAGGAAGTGGCCGGCTGGATCACGCCGGTACCCGGCGGCGTCGGGCCCATGACCATCACGATGCTGCTGGTCAATACGCTTGAGGCCGCTGAAAAAGCCCCCACGGTCGTTCACTCCGTGTAACTCCCTGCCCCCCCGTGGGGGCCGCTGCGCCTGCGGACCGGCGGAGCCGGATCCGCGGCCCCTGCTTGTCAGAAGCGGTTCAAGCTTCGCCGGCGTTCGTCGAGCGGCTCAGACACCACAAGGTCCAGCCGGCGGCCAGCCACTGCGCGATATGCATCGCCGTGCCCAGGCCGTGCCAGAAGCGGAGGTCACCGCCGCTGGCGCGCGCAGTGACGATGTTCGGTGCCACGCCAAACTCCACCAGCACCGCCAGCAACAGGCCGGCCACTACATATTTGATAGCAGCTTGCGCAAGCGGGGAAAGGGCTTGAGCCCTGTTTTTATTGAGAACCAGGAGCAGCAGGAAGCTGCAGGCAATGCTGAGCCAGGTTTGCGCAGTGAAAAGTTTTGCCGCCATGGTGCCGGCCATCGCCGGGCTGGGCAGATGGGCAAATAGCATGGGCACCACGACAAACCCCAAGCCCGTCAGGCTGCCCCACCAGAGGGCGGCCAGCACAATGCTCAGGCGTGATTTCATGCGTGCAGAAGGCTAGATGTACATCACCGCAATGATCTCGTAGCGCTTGATGCCGCCCGGTGCCTGCACCTCGGCGGTATCGCCCTCGTCCTTGCCGATCAGCGCACGCGCAATTGGTGAGCTGATGTTGACCAGGCCCAGTTTGATGTCGGCCTCGTCCTCGCCCACGATCTGGTAGGTCACCTTGTCGCCGGTGTCTTCGTCTTCGAGCTCGATGGTCGAGCCGAACACCACCTTGCCGCCGGCATCGACTTCGGAAGGATCGATGATCTGCGCAGCCGACAGCTTGCCTTCAATTTCCTGGATACGGCCTTCGATAAAACCCTGGCGGTCCTTGGCAGCATCGTATTCAGCGTTTTCGCTCAGGTCACCCTGCGCACGGGCTTCGGAAATCGAGTTGATCACCCAGGGGCGATCCACGGTCTTGAGCTGGTGCAGTTCGACCTTGAGCTTTTCTGCGCCCCGTTTGGTAATAGGAATGGTTGCCATGGTTTGAGTCCTCCAAAAGCGAAACCGCCACCAGTCACCTGGCGGCGGCGTCATTACATGTTGTCTTGGCGCCAGTTTAATGCAAAAAATCGGGAGCAGAACCATCCAGGCAAGCCACGGCAAAGCAAACACCGATGGGGTCTTCCCCTACCAGCCAAGCTGGCTTGCCAGTCTGCAGGCGCAGCGGCCCCTGAGGGGCTGGAGCCCACGGCTCCAAGCCTGCCTGCGCTGGCTTGGACGGGCGACAGAGGCAAAGCGTCTCGTGAGCCGCGGCCTGCAAGGCCTCGGGAGTTACGCGAAGCGAACGACCGTGGGGGCCTTTCAGGCCAGCTGGGCGTGAAGTTCCTGAACCGAATAAACCGTCAGGTTGTCCAGGTATTTCATGCCCTCCACCGCCGCTTCGGCGCCGGCGATGGTCGTGTAGGTGGTGACCCGGGCCAGCAACGCCGAGGTGCGGATCTGCCGCGAATCGGCAATCGCGTTTCGCCGCTCTTCCACCGTGTTGATGACCAGTGCAATCTCGTTGTTCTTGATCATGTCCACCACATGCGGCCGGCCCTCGGTGACCTTGTTGACCACGCCGCAGGGGATGCCGGCTGCGTTGATGGCTGCGGCCGTGCCCTTGGTGGCAACAATGTCGAACTTCAGCGCCGCCAGCGCACGCGCCACTTCCACAGCGCGCGGCTTGTCGTTGTTCTTGACCGTCAGGAAAACCGTGCCCGAGGTCGGCAGCTTGGTGCCGGCACCGAGCTGCGACTTCACAAAAGCCTCGCCGAAAGTCTTGCCCACACCCATGACCTCGCCGGTTGACTTCATCTCGGGACCGAGAATGGTGTCCACGCCAGGGAACTTGACGAAAGGAAACACTGCTTCCTTGACGCTGAAGTACGGCGGTGTCACTTCGTTTTTGATGCCCTGCGACGCCAGCGTCTGGCCCACCATGCAGCGCGCGGCCACCTTGGCTAGCTGGATGCCAGTGGCCTTGCTGACAAAAGGCACAGTACGCGATGCACGCGGGTTCACCTCGAGCACGTAGATCACGTCCTTGCCGTCCACATGCTGGATGGCGAACTGCACGTTCATCAGCCCCACCACGTTCAGGGCTTTGGCCATGGCCGCGGTCTGGCGCTTGATCTCGGTGACCGTTTCCGCATTCAGTGAATAAGGCGGCAATGAACAGGCCGAGTCGCCGCTGTGAACCCCGGCTTGCTCGATGTGCTCCATCACGCCACCGATAAAAGTCACGCCTTCCGAATCGCGGATGCAATCGACGTCACATTCAATCGCGTCGTTCAGAAAGCGATCCAGCAGCACCGGCGAGTCATGGCTGACCTTGACGGCTTCGCGCATGTAGCGCTCCAGGTCGCGCTGCTCGTGCACGATTTCCATCGCACGACCGCCCAGCACGTAACTGGGGCGCACCACCAGCGGATAACCCAGCGCTGCGGCTTTTTCCAGCGCTTCAGGCTCGGTGCGGGCCGTCGCATTAGGCGGCTGACGCAGCTTGAGCTCATGCAGCAGTTTCTGGAAGCGCTCGCGGTCTTCGGCCGCGTCGATCATGTCGGGCGAGGTACCGATGATGGGCACGCCGTTTTTCTCGAGATCCAGCGCGAGTTTCAAAGGCGTCTGCCCACCGTACTGGACGATCACGCCCAGTGGTTTTTCCTTGTCGACAATTTCCAGCACGTCTTCCAGCGTCAGCGGCTCGAAATACAGGCGGTCGCTGGTGTCATAGTCGGTAGAAACGGTTTCGGGGTTGCAGTTGACCATGATGGTCTCGTAGCCATCCTCGCGCATGGCGAGCGCGGCATGCACGCAGCAATAGTCAAACTCGATGCCCTGGCCGATGCGATTGGGCCCGCCGCCCAGCACCATGATTTTTTTGTTGTCGGTCGGTTCGGCTTCGCACTCGCTGCCCTCGCCTTCATAGGTCGAATACATGTAGGCGGTGTTGGTCGCAAACTCGGCGGCGCAGGTGTCCACCCGTTTGTAGACCGGGCGCACGCCCAACTCAAGCCGCTTCTCGCGGATGGCGGTGTCCGTGGTTTTGAGCTGCTTGGCCAGGCGCCGGTCCGAAAAGCCCTTTTGCTTGAGTGCGCGCAGTGTCGGTTCGTCAATTTTGTCCAGCGAAGTGGTTTCCAGTTCAAGTTCGATCTTGACGATCTGTTCGATCTGCACCAGGAACCAGGGGTCGATCTTGGTCAGCGCAAACACTTCGTCAACGCTCATGCCGAGCGCGAAAGCGTCGCCGACGTACCAGATGCGGTCCGGGCCGGGCGCGCCCAGTTCTTTCTCGAGCACCTCGCGATCCTGGGTTTTTTCGTTCATGCCGTCCACGCCGACTTCCAGGCCGCGCAGGGCTTTCTGGAAGGACTCCTGGAAGGTACGGCCCATGGCCATGACTTCGCCGACCGACTTCATCTGCGTGGTCAGGCGCGAATCGGCTGCCGGAAATTTCTCGAAGGCAAAACGCGGAATCTTGGTGACCACGTAATCGATACTGGGCTCGAAACTCGCCGGCGTTGCACCACCGGTGATTTCGTTGCGCAGCTCGTCCAGCGTGTAGCCGATGGCCAACTTGGCCGCGACCTTGGCGATCGGGAAACCCGTGGCCTTGGAAGCCAATGCCGAGGAACGCGAGACACGCGGATTCATCTCGATCACGACCATTCGGCCATCAACCGGGTTGATCGAGAACTGCACGTTGGAGCCGCCGGTGTCCACGCCGATCTCGCGCAACACGGCCAGCGAGGCATTGCGGAGAATCTGGTATTCCTTGTCGGTCAGGGTCTGTGCAGGCGCCACGGTGATCGAGTCGCCGGTATGCACACCCATGGGGTCCAGGTTTTCAATCGAGCAGACGATGATGCAGTTGTCCGCCTTGTCGCGCACCACTTCCATCTCGTACTCTTTCCAGCCCAGCAGTGACTCTTCAATCAGCAGCTCGTTGGTCGGCGAGGCTTCCAGGCCGCGCTTGCAGATGACCTCGAACTCTTCCGAGTTATAGGCAATGCCGCCGCCAGTGCCGCCCAGTGTGAAGCTGGGGCGAATCACGGTCGGGAAACCGAGCGTTTTCTGAACCGCCCAGGCTTCGTCCATGCTGTGCGCAATGCCCGAGCGTGCGGAGCCCAGGCCGATCTTGGTCATCGCGTCCTTGAACTTCAGCCGGTCTTCGGCCTTGTCGATCGCCTCCGGGGTGGCGCCAATCAGTTCAACCTTGTATTTGTCGAGCACGCCGTTGTGCCACAAGTCGAGCGCGCAGTTGAGCGCGGTCTGCCCACCCATGGTCGGCAGGATCGCGTCGGGACGCTCCTTGGCAATGATTTTCTCGACTGTCTGCCAGGTGATGGGCTCGATGTAAGTGACGTCGGCCGTGGCCGGGTCGGTCATGATGGTCGCCGGATTGCTGTTGATCAGGATGACCTTGTAGCCCTCTTCGCGCAGCGCCTTGCAGGCCTGTACGCCGGAGTAGTCGAACTCGCAGGCCTGGCCGATGATGATGGGGCCGGCCCCGATGATGAGGACGCTTTTGATGTCTGTGCGCTTAGGCATTCTTCTTCTCCTGAGCCTGTTCCATCAGCGCGGTGAAACGGTCAAACAAATACGAAATGTCGTGCGGGCCAGGTGATGCTTCCGGGTGACCCTGGAAGCAGAAAGCCGGCTTGTCAGTGCGGGCCAAACCCTGCAGCGTGCCGTCGAACAGGCTGATGTGGGTCGGCCGCAGATTGGCCGGCAGTGTTTTTTCGTCCACCGCAAAACCGTGGTTCTGGCTGGTGATGCTGACGCGGCCATTGTCGAGGTCTTTCACCGGATGGTTGGCACCGTGGTGGCCGAACTTCATCTTGAAGGTTTTGGCGCCGCTGGCCAGTGCCATGATCTGGTGACCCAGGCAGATGCCGAAGGTCGGGATGCCGGTTTCGATCAGCTCGCGCACGGCTGTGATCGCGTAGTCGCAGGGCTCGGGATCTCCGGGGCCATTGGCCAGGAAGATGCCGTCAGGCTTGAGCTTGAGCACGTCGGCCGCAGGGGTTTGTGCCGGCACCACGGTGATGCGCGCGCCACGCGCGGCCATCATGCGCAGGATGTTTTTCTTCACACCGAAGTCAAACGCCACCACGTGAAATTTCGGCGTGATCTGCACACCGTAACCCGAGCCCAGCTTCCACTCGGTCTGGGTCCATTCGTAGGCCTGCTTGCAGGAGACGACCTTGGCCAGGTCCAGGCCAGCCATGCTGGGCACGCCGCGGGCAGCGGCCACGGCTTTCTCAATCGCTTCCGGCGACACTGCCTCGCCCAGCGGCAGGGCCAGGATACAGCCGTTCTGCGCGCCCTTGGTACGCAGCATGCGGGTGAGCTGGCGCGTGTCGATGTTGGCAATCGCCACCGTTTTTTCCCTGACCAGGTACTCGGACAGGGTCATGGTGCTGCGGAAGTTCGACGCGATCAGCGGCAGGTCCTTGATGATCAGGCCGGCTGCATGGACCTTGTCGGCTTCCACATCCTCGGCACTGATGCCGTAGTTACCGATGTGGGGGTACGTGAGGGTGACGATCTGCTGGCAGTAGCTGGGATCCGTGAGGATTTCCTGGTAGCCGGTCATGGCGGTGTTGAACACCACCTCACCGACCGTGGAGCCCGCGGCTCCGATGGAATTGCCGATAAAGACCGTGCCGTCTGCGAGCGCCAGGATGGCGTGCGGGGTATTTCCCTGTAGAGACAAAAGCACTGGGTTCTCCGGATTGGTTACGGTTCGCCCAAGCGTGCACAAGAAACGTCTCGGTCAAGACTCTTGCGGGCTGCTTTTGTGAGGGTGTTGGCTTGGTGTGCGCTCGGGCGAAGCTGTGTTTTGAAAAGCCCTTGATTATAGCTTGAGGAAGCGAAGGTCTTTATGCATTTAAGACATGCCCCCCTACTTCAGCCCGGTTGCGTTGCCAAGGAGCTAGCGTACAGGCAGATCGCTGCGGCAGCGGCAACATTGAGCGACTCCTCTCCGCCGGGCTGGTCAATGCGCACCTTCAGGCGGGCTCTCGCCATCAGCTCGTCGCCGACGCCCTGCCCCTCGTGCCCCATGGCCCAGGCGCAGGGCATGGGCAGGCTTTGCTGGTGCAAAGAGCCGCCATCGTGTGAACTGGTTACGAGGATGGGTACTGTCAGTGCGTCCAGCGCCTGCGGCTCCACCGCCTCCAGCAGCTGCAGCGAAAAATGCGCACCCATGCCGGCGCGCAGCACCTTGGGCGACCAGAGCGCAGCCGTGCCCTTGAGCGCAATCACCTGGCTGAAACCGAAGGCCGCAGCGCTGCGCAGCATGGAGCCGACGTTGCCGGCGTCCTGCACGCGGTCCAGGATCAGCGAGGCTGCGCCGGGCAACAAGGCAGCAGGTGCCGGCAGATCCAGCACAAACCCCATGCGCGCCGGAGATTCCAGGCCACTGATGTCGGGCAGCAAGGCATCCGAAATGACTATGGTTTTGATAGCGGACTGTGCCCATTCGACAGGGGCTACAGGCCAGAATGATTCGGAAAAAACGGCAATCTGCGGTTTCAGGCCGCGCGCCAGCGCCGCACGGCACAAATGGTCGCCTTCCAGCCAGACCCGCCCCTGCTTGCGGTAGGCCGTGCTGTCCTGCGACAGCCTGCGCAGCTCCTTGACCAGGGCGTTGTCGCGCGATGTGACAAAGACGGGGGCTGCCGACGCAGCACTCAACGCAGAACCTCGGCCACCGGGCTGAAGGAACGGCGATGCTGCGGGCATGCGCCGTGCTCGCGCAAGGCCGCCAGGTGCTCGGCCGTGCCGTAGCCTTTGTGGCCGGCGAAGCCGTATTGCGGATACTCAAGGTGGAATTGCTCGCACCAGCGGTCCCGATGGACTTTGGCCAGAATGGACGCGGCGGAAATTGATGGCACCAACGCATCGCCTTTGACGATCGCTTCCGCCAGCATGCTGAGCACCGGCAGGCGATTGCCATCGACCAGCACCTTCACCGGCTTCAGGCGCAAACCCTCCACGGCACGTTTCATCGCCAGCATCGTGGCCTGCAGAATATTGAGGCTGTCGATTTCTTCCACGCTGGCCTGGGCGATCGAGCAGCACAGGGCCTTGGCGAGGATTTCGTCGTAAAGCTTTTCCCGGCGCAGTGCCGTCAGCACCTTGGAATCGGCCAGGCCCTTGATGGGCTTGAGGTCGTCCAGGATCACCGCAGCCGCCACCACCGGGCCGGCCAGCGGCCCACGCCCGGCCTCGTCGACACCGGCCCACAGGCCGGGGGTGTCCCAGGACAGGGTGACCTGCTCAGCTTTCAAGAATGTTCTGGATCGCATCGGTGGCTAGTTGGGCGGTATCGCGCTGCAACTCTTGGTGCAGCTGGCTGAATCGTTGTTCGACGGCGGCAATTTTTTCGGGTGCGGAGATTTTCGCATCTATCCACTGCAAAACAGCATCGGCCAGCGCTTTTGGCGTGGCAGCGTCCTGCAGCAGTTCGGGCACCACAAAATCGCGGCACAGAATGTTGGGCAGACCGACCCAGGGCTGCAGCTTCTTGCGGCGCATGATCTGCCAGGACAGCCAGTTCATGTTGTAGGCGATCACCATGGGCCGCTTGAACAGCGCCGCCTCCAGCGTTGCGGTGCCGCTGGCAATCAGGGTGACGTCGCAGGCCGCCAGCACTGCGTGGGATTGCCCGGCAACAATCTGCACATCATCCTGCATGCCGGCCGCCCTCACCGCCTGGGCGATGAGTTCGCGCAGGGCGGGCACGGCGGGAACTATTATTTTGATAGCTGGATGCGACCGCCTGACAAGGACTGCAGCCTGAAAGAACCGGTCAGCCAGGTACTGGATCTCGGAACGCCGGCTGCCCGGCAACACCGCCAGCACCAGGTCGTCGGCCTGCAACCCCAGCTGCTGGCGAGCCTGCAATCGATTGGGCTGCATCGGGATCATGCTGGCCAGCGGGTGGCCCACGTAGGTGGCGGCAATACCGTGCTGCGCCAGCAAGGCCGGCTCAAAAGGAAAAATGCACAAAACGTGATCAACACTGCGGCGGATTTTTTCCACCCGATCAGCACGCCAGGCCCAGACCGACGGGCTGATGAAATGCACGGTGCGGATGCCGACCGCCTTGAGGTCAACCTCCAGGTCGAGGTTGAAGTCGGGGGCATCCACCCCAATAAAAACGTCGGGGCGTTGCTGCAGCAGTTTTTCCTTTAATTGCCTGCGAATGCCGACAATTTCCCGGTAGTGCCGTAGCACCTCGACATACCCGCGCACCGCCAGTTTTTCACTGGGCCACAAGGCCTCAAAACCCCGGCTCACCATCTGGGGCCCGCCTATGCCACTGACCCGCAGACCCGGCCAGCGCGTGCGAAAACCGTCAAGCAGCAAGCTGGCGAGCAAATCCCCGGAAGTTTCGCCAGCCACCATCACCATGTCGGGTGCGTGCTGCGCAGCGGGCCCACCCGCCTCAGGACGGCTGGGCAGAGGGGTTGACACCAGAGACATCAGCGCCTACCGGACGATACCGCGCTGCGGTGTGGTCTGCTGCAAAAATGAGAGCATCATCTGCACGTCCGGAACGGACTCAGGGTACTTTTCGCTCAGACCAGCAATCTGCGTCTGAGCCGTGTCCAGGGGCAAGTCCTCACGGTACAGAGCCTTGTGCATGGCCTTCACCGCGGCAATGCGCTCGGGAGAGAACCCCCGCCGGCGCAGGCCCTCAAAATTCATCGAACGCGCCTCGGCGGGCTGCCCCTGGCACATCACAAAAGGCGGCAAATCGGCAAACAGCAACGAACACATGGCCGTCATGCTGTGCGCGCCGATCCGCACAAACTGGTGGACCACGGTAAAGCCGCCAAGAATCACCCAGTCGTCGACCGTCACGTGACCGGCCAGTTGCGAGTTATTGGCGAAGGTGGTGTTGTTGCCCACCAGGCAATCGTGCGCCAGGTGCACGTACGCCATCATCCAGTTGTCGTTGCCCAGCCTGGTCACCCCGCCGCCGCCAGGCGTGCCGATATTGAAAGTGCAAAACTCGCGAATGGTGTTGCGGTCGCCGATCACCAGCTCGCCAGGCTCGCCGGCATACTTCTTGTCCTGCGGAATCGCACCCAGCGAATTGAACTGAAAAATGCGGTTATCACGTCCTATCGTCGTGTGGCCTTCGATGACGCAGTGCGCGCCTATGGTGGTGCCGGCGGCAACCTTGACGTTCGGGCCGATGACGGTATAGGGCCCAACGCTGACGCTACTGTCGAGCTGGGCCTGGGGGTCAACCAGCGCTGTGGAATGAATGGTGGTCATGAAAAAATGTACTGTGCAGCGAAGACATGGGCCAGCGGCACTGCGGGCAAACTCCCCTTCAAGCCGGGGCCGCGGAACCGGCTTTGCCGGGCCGCAGGCGCAGCGGCCCCCTCGGGGGGCAGCGCATTACGCGAAGCGAAAAGCGTGGGGGCCATTCAAGCAATAGTGCGCATGGTGCACATGAGTTCGGCCTCACAGACCATGTTGCCCTCGACATGCGCCGTTCCCTTGAACTTGAATACGCCGGCCTTCAGCCGGTCCAGTGTCAGCTCCATGATCAACTGGTCACCTGGCTCCACCGGCCGCTTGAAACGCGCGCCGTCGATTCCGGCAAAGTAATACACCGTCTTGTCATCGGGTGTCACACCCTGCATATCGAAAGCCAGCAAAGCTGCTACCTGGGCCATGGCTTCAAGCATCAGCACGCCCGGCATCACTGGCCTGTGCGGAAAGTGCCCGGTGAAAAAAGGCTCGTTGATCGTGACATTTTTCAGAGCCTTGATGCGTTTGCCCTTGTCGAGCTCAAGCACACGATCCACCAGCAGAAAGGGGAAACGGTGCGGGAGTTGCTTGAGAATTTGGTGAATGTCCATCATGATTTTTCTTCGGTCTTTCCAGAGGCTTTTTCAGTCGTTTGCTCGAGCAATTTGAGGCGTTCACGCAAAGCGTGAAGCTGCTTGAGCGTGGCTGCATTTTTTTCCCACTGTGCATTGTCGTCGATGGGAAACAGCCCGGTGTAATGCCCCGGCTTGTGAATCGACCGCGTTACCACCGAAGCAGCCGAAACATGCACATGATCAGCAAGGCTCAAATGCCCCAGCACCACAGCACCGCCGCCCACGGTGCAATGGGCGCCGATGATGGCACTGCCCGCCACTCCCGCACAGCCTGCGAGGGCCGAATGCCGCCCTATCCGCACGTTATGGCCGATCTGCACCAGGTTGTCCAGCTTGACGCCGTCTTCGATCACCGTGTCCTGCAGCGAACCCCGGTCAATGCAGGTGTTGGCACCAATCTCCACGTCGTTGCCAATGCGCACTACCCCCAGCTGTTCAATTTTCTCCCAGCGGCCTTCATGCGGCGCAAAACCAAAGCCATCGGCACCGATCACGGCGCCGGGATGCACGATACAGCGCGCCCCGAGAGAACACCCGTCTGCCACGGTCACACGGGCCGACAGATGGGTGTCTGTACCGATTCGAACATCATTACCGATCACGCCATGCGCACCCACACGGACGCCTGAGCCCAATACCGCATGGGAACCCACGCTCGAAAAAGCCCCAACCGTCACGTCGGGCGCCAGCTTTGCCAGGGGGTCGATGAAGGCACTGGGGTGTACACCGGGCGTATGAAGTGGCTGGTGGCGCTGCTTCCAGAACTGGGTGATACGGGCAAAGTACAAGTAGGGGTCATCGACGATGATGCAGGCCCCGCGCTGCATGGCGGGTTCTGCAGCTCCCGGGCCCACCACCACGCAGGCCGCAGCGGACTGGCCGAGCTTAGCCTGGTACTTGGGATGACTTAGAAAAGTGAGTTCGGCGGCTCCGGCCGATTCGAGCGGGGCGAGCCTTTCAATGAGGACATCCGGATTCCCCACCAGCCGGGCGTCAAATTCGCCGGCGAGCGACGCAACAATGTCCCCGAGTCTAAGCGTCACACCTGGCTTGTCCGTGTGAGCGCCTATCGGGCGGCGTTGAGTGCCTTGATGACCTTGTCGGTGATGTCATGCTTGGGATTGGCATAAACCGCTTCCTGCAACACCAGATCGTATTTTTCGGCCTCGGCAACGGCCTTAACAACTTTGTTCGCGCGTTCAATGACCTGTTGCAGTTCTTCATTTTTCCGTGCATTGAGGTCTTCCTGGAATTCACGGCGCTTGCGCTGGAATTCGCGGTCCTGTTCCACCAGCTGCTTCTGGCGCGTGGCACGCTGGCTTTCAGCAAGTGTCGGTGCCTCACGGTCAAATTTATCCGCTAGCGACTTGAGCTGCGTGCCAAGGTCGGTAAGTTCCTTCTCCCGCTTGCCGAACTCCTGCTCCAGCTTGGCTTGCGCCGCCTTGGCGCTATTGGCCTCGCGGAAGATCCGGTCAATATTGACGATGCCGACCTTGAACTCCTGCGCACCCGCAGCGAAAGTGACAAGTGCCATGACGGCAGCCAGAAGAAACTTGTATGAAAGATGTTTCATTAGAACGATGTACCAATCTGAAATTGCAATCTCTGGATTTTATCCCCCGGCTTCTTCTTCACGGGATGGGCGAATGCCAGGCGCAGCGGCCCCAGCGGAGAAATCCAGCTGACACCTATACCGGTGGAGGCTCGAAGCTCGCGAAGGTTGTATTTTTCGTTCTCGCCAAACACATTGCCTGCGTCCACAAAACCAAACAACCGCAATGTCCTGTCATTGCCGGCGCCAGGGAAGGGAGCCAGCAATTCGGCATTGAGCGTGATTTTTTTCGGGCCGCCGATGGAGTTGCCCTGGGAGTCGCGTGGCCCAAGTGAACCAGGCTCAAAACCCCGGACTGAACCCAAACCACCTGAGTAGGAGTTCTTGAACACCGGGAATGGCTGTCCATTGAGCCCCTTGCCCCAACCTAGCTCGGTGTTCACGGCAATGGTGAACTGCTTGTTCAGCGGAATGTACTGCTGGAACTGGTAGTTGCTACGCAGGAATCTGGCGTCGCCCAGTACGCCCCAGTCGCCGTATACCCGCTGGAAACGCCCGCTTGTGGGGACCAATGCGCTGTCGCGTTCATCACGCGACCAGCCTATTGTTAAAGGAAAGGTGTTACTTTTGGCGCCAAAAGTACGGGTGTAGTCTTGGTAGACCACCGGCAGATTGGTTCCCGAAATATCGATTTGCTCCACCCCAGCACCGAAGTAAACCGTATCAACTTCGCTGAAAGGCACGCCGAACCGAATGCTTGCGCCGGTTGTTTTAAGCGCGTAATCAGCACCAAACGTACCCTTCTGGCTGTCGTAAGGCCGGGATGTGCGCGTATAGACGTCAATCGTCCGGGAAATGCCATCTGCCGTGAAATAGGGGTCGACCGTGCTCACGACGAGCTGCCGGTTGTATTTTCCGGTATTAACTTCAAGGCCAAGGTAGTTGCCCGTACCAAAGGCGTTTTCCTGCTTGAAACCAAAAGAAAGCGACACCTTGTCGGCGCTGGAATAGCCCGCACCCAATTGAAGATTTCCTGTTGGTTTTTCGACCACGGCCATATTCAGGTCCACCTGATCGGTTGTGCCGGGAACTTCTTGCGTGTCAATGTTGACTTCGGTGAAATAGCCCAGACGATCCACGCGGTCTCGCGAGAGGCGGATCTTGTCACCGTCATACCACGAAGCTTCAAACTGCCTGAATTCGCGGCGGACCACTTCATCACGTGTACGATTGTTCCCGCTGACATTGATGCGGCGCACATAGGCCCGACGGGAAGGTTCGCCCTGCAGGACAAATGCCACCCTGTTATTGGTGCGGTCAATTTCAGGGCGGGCTTCCACCTTAGCGAACGCGTAGCCGAAACTGCCGAAATACTCGGTAAACGCCTTGACGGTTTGCGCGACCTGGTCGGCGTTGTAAGCCTCACCGGGTTTGATGGTCACCAGAGTCTTGAACTCTTCCTCACGCTCAAGATAATTACCTTCCAGCTTGACACCGGACACAGTAAAACGCTCACCTTCTGTGATGTTGAGCGTCAAGGAAATATCTTGCTTGTTTGGCGATATGGCGACCTGGGTGGAGTCAACCTTGAACTCGAGATAGCCCCGAGTCAAATAATAGGAACGCAAGGTCTCAATATCGGCATTGAACTTGGCGCGAGAGTAACGGTCAGACTTGGTGTACCAGCTGAGCCAGCCGCCGGTATCCAAGTCAAACAGGTTTCTCAATGTTGACTCGCTGAAAGCCTTGTTTCCAACGATGCGGATTTCCTTGATCTTGGCGACATCGCCTTCGACGACGCTGAAGGTCACATTGACCCGGTTGCGCTCGATCGGTGTCACGGTGGTCAGCACCTCGGCGCCGTACAGACTGCGGTTGATGTACTGGCGCTTGAGTTCCTGCTCCGCCCGGTCAGCCAGGGCCTTGTCGAAGGGCCGGCCGTCGGCCAAGCCGATCTCGCGCAGGGCTTTCTTCAGCACTTCCTTGTCAAACTCTTTGGCGCCGACGAAGTCCACGTCGGCCACTGTTGGGCGCTCCTCGACAATCACCACCAGTACGTCACCACTGACTTCCAGCCGTACATCCTTGAACAAGCCCAGACCAAACAGTGCGCGAATCGCGCCGGCGCCCTTGTCATCGGTATAGGTTTCGCCCACGCGAAAAGGCAACGAGGCAAAAATGGTTCCAGGCTCAACCCGCTGCAGGCCTTCAACGCGAATATCGCGCACTGTAAAAGGATCCACCGCCCAGGCGGCATGCGCTATCAGAAAACTGGCCACGACCGCAGAAACGCTGCGAACCTTGAATCGTTTGATTTGTTTTTGCATGAAAAGTATGGAGTTAACCCAAAAGCCGCGAGACATCGTTAAACAGGGCAACTGACATCATGCCCAGCAGGATTGCAACGCCTCCGCGCTGCAACCGGTCCATCCACGCGTCAGACACGCTTTTGCCGGTAATCGCCTCCCAAAGATAATACATCAGGTGCCCCCCGTCCAAAACCGGCAGTGGCAGTAAATTGAGCACGCCCAGGCTGACGCTGATCAGCGCCAGAAACAGCAGATAGGCGGTCCAACCGATGCTTGCCGACTTGCCGGCGTAGTCGGCAATCGTCAGCGGGCCGCTGAGGTTTTTCAGAGAGGCCTCGCCAATGACCATCTTGCCCATCATTTTCAGTGTGAGCACAGAGACCTGCCAGGTACGGACGGCGGCACTCCAGAGGCCGTCAAGCGGCCCATACCGCACCGTGACCATGGCGGGCGGCGCGCCGACATAGGCGCCAATGCGGGCGATCGACCGGCCGTCCTCCTGCCTGATCTCTGGCGTGACCGGCAAGTCCATCGCCCGCCCGTCCCGCACGATGTACCAGGTTTGGGTTCCGCTGGAAGCCCGGATGATTTCACGCAGTTGCGGGCCGTCGATGATGGCCAGACTGCCAATGCGAGACACCAGATCGCCGCTGCGAAGACCAGATTTCTCGGCGGCGCCGCCAGCCATCAGCTCGCCGATCAGCGGCTCGGTCCAGGGGCCGATGATGCCGATTTTTCTAAATAGCTGCGCATCGGCATCGGCGGCCTGGAGCTGGCCCAGCGGCAACACCAGTTCTCGCGCCGCTGCCCCAGCTGTAGTGGCGCTGGAGGAGATCGCCAACCGGACGTCGCGGCTGTTCAGCGCGCCTTGGGTCAACAGCCATCGCAGGTCCTCGAAAGATCGAACGTCCTGCAAAGGCTCTCCGTCAAAAGCCGCTTGCTGCACCCGTTCCCCACCGTGCAGGCCCGCGCGCTCGGCGATGGAACCCGCCACGGGACTGGCCAGAACGGCTTCGGGCTCCTGCAAACCGCTCCAGTTGACGACGGCATACAGGACGATCGCCAGCAGCAGGTTGGCAACCGGCCCCGCAGCGACCACCGCAGCGCGCGAACGCAAAGACTGCGTGTTGAAAGCCAGGTGCCGCTCTGACGGGTCAACCGGGCCTTCCCGTTCATCGAGCATCTTGACGTAACCACCCAGAGGCAGCAGGCCGATGGAAAACTCGGTCGACCGGTTCCTGATCCGCCACGTGTAAATGGGCTTGCCGAAGCCGACGGAAAACTTCAGAACCTTGATACCGCAGGCCACAGCCACGCGGTAGTGGCCATACTCGTGGACGGCAATCAGAACTCCCAGGGCAACAACAAAGGCGACCAAGGTCAGCATGGCAAAACTCCTGTCAAGTCGCCAGATTTCCGGCGATTTTGATGGCTGCAGCGCGGGATTCGGCGTCCAGCGCCAGCAAGTCCCCTATCCCGCGAATTTCAGAGGCGTTCACAGTATCCAGGGTTCCACGGTTTACTGCGTGGATCTGGTCGAAACGAATGCGTTTTTCAAGAAAGGCTGCCACCGCTATTTCATTAGCGGCATTCAGCACCACGCAAGTACCGGGCGGTGCACGCAAACTCTCCCAAGCCAACGGCAAGCAGGGGAAACGCTGAAAGTCCGGGACCTCGAAGGTCATGGCGGCCATCCGGGCGAAGTCCAGGCGTGCCGTGCCGCTTTCGATCCGCTCTGGCCAGGACAGACCATAAGCAATCGGCACCCGCATATCCGGCGTACCCAGCTGGGCCATCACCGATGCATCATGGAACTGCACCATCGAATGGATGATTTGCTGCGGATGAATCACCACCTCGATCTGCTCCGGCACGACACCAAACAGGTACTTGGCCTCGATCACCTCCAAAGCCTTGTTCATCATCGTGGCCGAATCCACCGAAATCTTGCGACCCATCGAAAAATTGGGGTGCGAGCAGGCCTGCTCGGGCGTTACGTCACGCAAAGTTACCGGATCACGGGCACGAAAAGGACCGCCCGACGAGGTCAGCATGATTTTTTCAATGCGCCGGGGCCAAACCGCCGGGTCTTCGGGTAATGACTGAAAAATGGCCGAATGTTCGCTGTCAATCGGAAGCAATCGGGCGCCGCCTTCATGAACCGCCTGCATAAACACCTCGCCCCCAACCACCAATGCCTCCTTGTTGGCAAGCAACAGCCGTTTACCGGACCTTGCCGCAGCAATGCACGGCGCCAGACCCGCTGCACCCACAATGGCCGCCATGACGGTATCCACCAGTTCGTGCGACGCTATCATTTCGAGAGCATCTTGCGCCCATAAAACCTGGACTGGAAGCTGATTTGCCTTGATTTTTTCCGCCAGTAAGCGGGCATGCGGCTCACTGGCCATCACGGCATATTGGGGCTTGAACTGCGCGCATTGCGCCAGCAGCAATTCGGTTTGGGTAGCCGCGCTGAGGGCAAACACCTCAAAGCGTTCAGGGTGGCGAGCGATGACATCCAGCGTATTGACCCCAACCGAGCCGGTAGAGCCCAACACCGTGACGCGTTGTTTCATGGGTGTCATGCGATTCAGGTTAGACCGTCAGCAGCATCATGACCAGCGGCAGCACGGGCATGAGCGCATCGACGCGGTCGAGCACGCCGCCGTGGCCAGGCAGGAGGCCGCTGGAATCCTTCGCGCCCGCGCTGCGCTTGATCAGCGATTCGACAAGGTCACCGACCACACTGAGGGTGGCCAGGAACACCATGGACAGCAATGTCAGCGCCAGGCCGTGCTGCGCAACCAGGCGGGCATACAAACTTTCTCCGGTCGTGTCCAGCAACAGCCAGACAATGCACAACACCAGCACACCGGCCATGCCGCCCCAGACACCTTCCCAGCTCTTGCCGGGGCTGATCGCCGGGGCCAGCTTGCTCTTGCTGAAGCGTCCGCCCAGTCCCTTGCCGGCAAAATAAGCGCCGATGTCGGCAACCCAGACCACCAGCAGTACCGACAACAGGAACTCGATGCCGATGAAGCGTGCCTGCGCCACAGCCAGCCACGCAAGCCAGAGTGCCAGCACGCCGCCGACCAGGCGCACAACCCGCGGAATGCGCGACCACCCTGCCACGCCACCGCGCAGCAGCCAGGCACCCACCAGCACCCAGGCGGCGCCGGCCAGGCGCCAGAGCAATGGCAGGGTTTGATCGAGCAGGCCCAGGTCCCAGGACATGCCGCACAGCACCACGCAGACAAAACCGGCCAGCAGCGCGCTGAGCTGGCTGTAACCATTAAGACGAGCCCATTCCCACGCACCGGCTGCAATCAGCACCAAGGCCACCAGGGCGAATGGCACCGGGGTGCGATAAAACAGCGCTGGCAGCAGGATGGCCAGCATGACAAGCGCGGTGATGACACGTTGCTTGAGCATCAGGCAGCCTTCATGGTGGAGTCTCCGGCGGACTCCGGCGCAAGCTGCGCGGAAGTCTGCCCGAAGCGCCTCTCGCGGCTGCGGTAGACAGCGATGGCTTCATCGAGCGCCGCGTCGTCAAAATCAGGCCAGAGCTTGTCGGAAAAATGGAATTCGGAGTAAGCGGCTTGCCAGAGCAGGAAGTTGCTGATGCGCAGCTCGCCGCCGGTGCGAATGACGAGGTCTGGGTCCGGCACATGGGCCAGCGCGAGCGCGCGGTCCAGCGCCATTTCCGTGATTTCCTGGCCTTCAGCAGCGAGCTTGCGTGCCGCCTGGGCGATGTCCCATCGGCCGCCATAGTTGAAACACACGTTGAGAACAAGACGCTGATTGCCTTCGGTGGCCTGCTCGGCCTGCGTCAGTCCAGCCCTGAACTTGTCGGACAGGCGCTGCCTGTCACCGACAAAATGTAGCTGCACGCCATTGGCCTTGAGCGAAGGCACTTCCCGCGCCAGCGACAACCCAAGCAGCTCCATCAGCCCGGAGACTTCCTCCGGGGGCCGGTTCCAGTTTTCGGAAGAAAACGCAAACACGGTCAGCACACCAATGCCACGCTCCATGCAGGCCTGTACGCACCGGTTGAGCGCACTCACGCCCTGCTTGTGTCCGGCAATACGCGGCAGGAAGCGGCGCGTTGCCCATCGGCCATTGCCATCCATCACAATGGCAACGTGGTGCGGAACAACGGTGGAATTTGTTTTGGCCATGTCAATAATCAGGCCGTTGCGGCGGGGTCAAACTGCCATGATGTCTTGTTCCTTGCCCGCGACCAGTTTGTCGACTTCTGCAATGAAACGATCGGTGAACTTCTGAACTTCGTCATGGGCACGGCGCTCATCGTCTTCAGAGGCCAGTTTTTCCTTGACCAGTTTCTTGACGCTGTCATTGGCATCGCGGCGCAGATTGCGGATGGCGACCTTGGCATGTTCGCCTTCGGAACGGACCACCTTGGTCAGTTCCTTGCGGCGCTCTTCGGTCATGGCCGGCATGGGCACGCGGATCAGGTCACCCTGGGACGCCGGATTGAGGCCGAGGTCGGAATCACGAATGGCTTTTTCGATCTTGGCACCCATGCCTTTTTCCCACGGCGCCACACTGATGGTGCGCGCATCAAGCAACGACACGTTGGCCACCTGGCTGATCGGCACCATGGCACCGTAGTAGTCCACCTGCACGGTGTCCAGCAGGCCGGGGTTGGCACGGCCGGTACGGATTTTCGTCAGCGCATGCTTGAAGGACTCCACCGATTGCTGCATTTTCTGCTCGGCATGGCTTTTGATGTCGGGAATGCTCATGATGGAAATCTCCGAATAAATCTTTGTTCTGCTAAATCTGGCTGGATCGACACAGCGGTTCGAGCTCAGACGTGAACCAGGGTTCCCTCGTCTTCGCCCTGCACCACGCGCTTAAGCGCGCCGTGCTTGAAAATGCTGAAAATCTTGATCGGCAGCTTCTGGTCACGGCACAGTGCAAACGCGGTGGCGTCCATCACTTCGAGGTTCTTGCCCATGGCTTCGTCGAAAGTGATGTTGGTGTAACGCGTGGCAGCCGGGTCTTTCTTGGGGTCGGCGCTGTACACGCCGTCGACCTTGGTGGCCTTGAGCACGATCTCGGCACCGATCTCCGCACCGCGCAGGGCAGCCGCGGTGTCGGTCGTGAAGAATGGATTGCCGGTGCCCGCGGCAAATATGACGACCTTGCCCTCTTCGAGGTACTGCAGGGCCTTGGGACGGACATAGGGCTCGACAACGCGCTCGATGCCGATTGCCGACATGACACGCGGCGTCAGGCCCGCCTTGTCCATGGTGTCGCCGAGCGCCAGCGCGTTCATCACGGTGGCCAGCATGCCCATGTAGTCGGCGGTGGCACGGTCCATACCGACCGAGCCGCCCGCAACGCCGCGGAAGATGTTGCCTCCGCCGATCACGACAGCCACTTCCACGCCCATGCGGGTGACTTCGGCAATCTCCTCGACCATGCGCACAATCGTCGCACGGTTGATACCGAAGGCATCGTCTCCCATCAAGGCTTCACCTGAAAGTTTCAACAAGATTCGCTTGTAGGCTGGCATGAGGGGAGTTCCTGTCGTTTTTATCGGCGTAAGTTTAGCGGCCTTTCGGGTCAGCGGGTGCAATCAGGCAGCTTTGGCGGCAGCCACCTGGGCAGCCACTTCAGCAGCAAAATCGTCGACCTTTTTCTCGATGCCTTCGCCGACGACATACAGCGTGAAAGCCTTCACGGTCGTGCCTTTTTCCTTGAGCATCTGCTCGACGGTCTGCTTGTCGTTCTTGACGAAAGGCTGGTTGAACAGGGACACCTCCTTGAGGTATTTCTGCACACCGCCTTCAATACGTTTGGCAACAATTTCGGGAGACTGCACGGGCTTGCCTGCAGCGGTGGCCACAGCGGCGTCTTCTGCCGCCTTGGCGGCTGCCACCGAACGCTCCTTGGCGACCAAATCAGCAGGCACCTGGTCGCTTGACAGGGATACCGGCTTCATGGCGGCCACATGCATGGCAACATCCTTGGCAGGCACTTCGTCGCCTTCATACTCGACAACCACACCGATACGCGTGCCGTGCAGGTAAGAAGCGAGCTTGCCGCCCTCAAAGCGTTTGAAGCGGCGCACGCTCATGTTTTCGCCGATCTTGCCGATCAGGCCCTTGCGCACATCTTCCACTGTCGGTCCGAAACCGTCCAGGCTCAGCGGCATGGCGCCGATCACGGCCACATCGGCCGGATTGTTCTTGACGATACCCTTGACCACCGCGTCGGTGAAAGCCAGAAAGCTGTCGTTCTTGGTGACAAAGTCGGTTTCGCAGTTGATCTCGACCAGCGCGCCCACGGCACCTTCGCTGTGGAAGGCGATCACGCCTTCGGCGGTGATGCGGGAAGCGGCCTTGCCGGCCTTGTTGCCGAGCTTGACGCGCAGGATTTCCTCGGCTTTTTCGAAGTTGCCGTCGGCCTCGGTCAGGGCTTTCTTGCACTCCATCATCGGTGCGTCGGTTTTTGCGCGCAACTCTGCGACCATGCTTGCTGTGATTGCCATCTTCAGTTCTCCGTATGTCGTATTAACTTCAATTAAATAGGGTGTGCCTTTTGAACAAGGCTGTGAAAAAGGGGCTACGCGAGCCCCTTTTTCGCGTCAGGCGCAGGGCCGCAACGATCAGGCTGCAGCGTTTTCCACTTCGACGAATTCGTCGCCGCTTTCGGCCGAAACCATCTTGACCACGTCGTTGACCGCATTGGCGCGGCCTTCGATGATGGCGTCCGCGATGCCGCGAGCGTACAGCGCCACAGCCTTGGACGAGTCGTCGTTGCCGGGAATGACATAGTCAATGCCGATAGGCGAGTGGTTGGAGTCAACCACTCCGATCAGCGGGATGCCCAGCTTCTTGGCTTCGAGCACAGCGATTTTGTGGAAACCCACGTCGATCACAAAAATGGCGTCCGGCAGAGCGTTCATGTCCTGGATGCCGCCGATGTCTTTTTCCAGCTTTTCCATTTCGCGCTTGAAGGTCAGCTGCTCTTTCTTGCTCAGGGTGTCGAGGCCAACTTCCTGCTGGGCCTTCATTTCCTTGAGGCGCTTGATCGAGGTCTTGACCGTCTTGAAGTTGGTCAACATGCCGCCCAGCCAGCGCTGGTCAACAAAAGGAACGCCGGCGCGCTTGGCTTCAGCGGAGACCAGTTCGCGGGCCTGGCGCTTGGTGCCCACCATCAGGATGGTGCCGCGGTTGGCGGAGAGCTGCTTGGCGAACTTCATCGCATCCTCGAACATCGGCAGCGATTTTTCGAGGTTGATGATGTGGATACGGTTGCGATGGCCGAAGATATACGGGGCCATCTTGGGATTCCAGAAGCGGGTTTGGTGACCGAAATGGACGCCGGCTTCCAGCATTTCACGCATGCTAATTGACATAAGTAACTCCAAAGGTTGTGTCTAAAATCAGCGCTTATCGCCTGCAAACCTTGAAAAAGTTTCGCGGGCAACACCTTGAATGGCTGATTTGCGATTTATTGCGCGGTGGCGGAATTGCCTTTCGCACAACCCACAGAGTATAACATCCCTGCCAGTCTGCCGTCCCCAGCCGGAGACCGCCGTACCCTGGCAGGCGGCATTTGCCTCCAGCATGGCAGCCTTACCCTCGACATACCTTCGATATAAAAATGATAGCTGTCCGCGCCCGACTGACGAGGGCTGCAGACCAAACCGACCCTCTATCCATGAATTACCCCCTCTCCGCTTCTCACCCTGACCCACGGCGGGTCGCCTCATGAGAGTTGCGGTCATCGGCGCCGGCATCATCGGCATCACCACCGCCTGGGAACTTGTCCAGGACGGCCACGAGGTCACCGTGTTCGAACGGCGCGGCGCGGCCGCCGAAGAAAGCAGTTTTGCCAACGCCGGGGTGGTGGCTCCTGGCTACGTCACGCCCTGGGCTGCACCGGGCATGCCGGGCAAGGTGCTGCGCCACCTGCTGGGCCGCCATGCACCGGTCCGGCTCAGCCTACCCCTGTCCGGTAGTGAACTTGCGTGGATGTGGAAGTGGTGGCGCGCCTGCAAGCTGGAAACCTACCTGGCCAACCGGTCCCGGATGCAGCGTCTGGCCTTTTACAGCCGCGCACGCCTGCACCAGCTCACCGCGGAATTGGAGCTTGAATACGACCGCAGCCCCGGTTACATGGTGCTGTTGCGCGCCGAACAGGACGCCCAACTGGTCGAACCCGGCCTGCAGGTGCTGCGTGAGGCCGGCGTGGCTTTCCGGCAAATCGGCTCCGACGAAGCGCGCCGGATAGAACCGGCCCTGAATCCGGACACCGCCCTGCTGGGCGCCATTCACCTGCCCGAAGACGAGGTGGCCAATTGCCGCCAGTTCGCCCTGCTGCTCAAAACCGAAGCCCAGCGCCTGGGCGTCAAATTCGAGTTCAATACGACCGTGGCCCATATAGATCGGGCGCAACCAGCTACTTTTTTTATAGCAGGCGAAACTGCGCCGAGGAGCTTTGACGCGGTGGTGCTTTGCGCCGGGCTGGACTCGGCGACACTGCTCAGACCCTTGGGCATCAAAATTCCGATGGCGGCGGTGTATGGCTACTCCGTGAGCGCCTCCGTCCGTGAGCCGCTAAACGCGCCGCGCAGCGCGTTGATGGACGAGCGCTACAAGGTTGCCATCTCGCGCATGGGCAACCGCGTGCGAGTGGCCGGCAGCGCCGAGATCGGCGGCGCACCGGACAAAAAACGCGCCGCATCCCTCCAGACGCTGTACAAGGTGCTGCAGGACTGGTTCCCCGGGGCCGCCCATACCTCCAATGCGGCCGCCCATGTGCAGGAATGGAAAGGCGCCCGGCCCATGCTGGCAGACGGCCCGCCCATACTGGGCGCCAGCGGCCTGCCCGGCCTGTGGCTCAACCTCGGCCATGGTTCCAGCGGCTGGGCACTCAGCTGCGGCAGCGCGCTGGCCGTGGCAGATCTGATGGCAGGTAAAACGCCGGACATCGACATGGAAGGGCTGGACCTGAGCCGGCTCAAGGCATCAGGCAACTGAAGCGCCCACAATCAAGGCATGCAAGCCATCTCCAGCACCCTCAGCCTGCCGCTTCATGGCGTGGCGGCGACCCGCCTGCTGGAGCAGCAGGCAGCCGCCGGCCTTGCACCGCACACCCTGATGCAGCGCGCTGGGCTGGCAAGTGCTCGCCTGAGTCTGGCACTGGCGCCACATGCGCAGCACATCTGGGTCGCCTGCGGGCCGGGCAACAACGGTGGCGACGGCCTGGAAGCGGCCATGCATCTGCACCAGTGGGGTAAAAACGTGACCGTGACTTGGCTGGGCGCGCAGAACCAGGCAAAAGTACCGGCCGATGCGCTGGCCTCGCTGGTGCGGGCACGCGCGGCCGGTGTCCCCTTTGCAAAAACGCCGCCCGGCTTCGACTTCGCGATTGACGCCCTGCTCGGCATAGGCGCCGCACCCCGTCCGCCCCACGCCGCAGGCCAGGCCGATTTGCTCGGCGAGTGGCTGGCCCTGCTGCGCACCACCGGCCAACCCGTTCTGGCGCTGGATATTCCGAGTGGGCTGGACGCCGGCACCGGATTCGATCTTGCTACCAAATCGATAGCTGACTGCGCCCGTACAAAAAGGGCTGGAAGCCGATTTACCTTGACATTCCTGACGTTGAAGCCAGGCCTGTTCACCGCCGCTGGCCGCGACCTGGCCGGACAGGTCTGGTGGGACGACCTCGGCGTCGCGCCAGTGCTCGCCGCGTCGCCTGACGCTTGGCTGCTGGGCGAGGACCGCGCGGGCAGCCATAGCCGGGCCCACGCGGCACATGCCAGCCACAAGGGCAGCTTTGGAGATGTCGCCATCGTCGGCGGGCAGTCCGGCGCAGACGGGACAACCCACATGAGCGGCGCCGCCCTGCTGGCCGGCCGTGCCGCCCTGCATGCGGGCGCCGGCCGGGTGTTCGTGGCCCTGCTCGGCCAGGCCGCCATCAGGGTGGACCCACAACAGCCCGAGTTGATGTTTCGCAGCCCGGCTGCGCTGGACCTGAAAACCCTGGTGGTGGTTTGCGGCTGCGGCGGCGGCGAGGCGGTGGCAGGCGTTCTGCCCCGACTGCTCTCAAGTGCCACCACCATCGTGCTGGACGCCGACGCGCTCAACGCCATCGCCCGGGACACGCAGCTGCAAACACAACTCCAGGCACGCCATGGCCGCGCTTACCGCACGGTGCTGACACCTCATCCACTGGAAGCCGCGCGCCTGATGGGCAGCAGCGTCGCCACGGTGCAGGCCGACCGCCTAACGGCCGCACGGCAACTGGCTGAGGCATTCGGCTGCGTGGTGGTGCTCAAGGGCTCGGGCACGGTGATCGCCGCCCCCGGCGAAACCCCGGTCATCAACCCCACGGGCAATGCACGCTTGGCCACGGCAGGCACCGGCGATGTGCTGGCAGGCATGGTCGGCGCCCTGCTGGCTGGCGGCCATAGCGCCTTCGACGCTGCGTGCAGCGCCGTTTTTCAGCATGGTCAGCTGGCCGACGAATGGCCGGCCCGCCACCCCGGGCAGGCGCTGACCGCGTCCCTGCTAGCCCAGAATCATCAGGCCGATCTGCAGGAGGAGCAGCAGCACCAGCGCTGACAGGTCCAGCCCACCGACGATCGGAACAATGCGGCGCAGCGGCGCCAGCAGGGGCTCGGTCAGACGCCCCAGCAGGCCGTACATGGGTGAGCCCGGCTGCAGCCAGGAAATGATGGCGTACACCAGCACCACGACAAAGGCCAATTGCAGCGCCACGCGCACCAGCATCTTGAGCGCCGCCAGCAACAGCGCGGGCACCATGGCCGCAGTCAGGTTCAGCAAGGCGCCAACAAGAGCCGCCCAGAGCAGCGCGTACACCAGTGCCAGCAGCAGCGCAGCCAGCAGGCTGGCCCAGTCCACGCGTGATTGCGCCAGCGCCTTGGGCAAAACGCGGCGCAAAGGTTTGACCAGCCAGTCGGTCACGGCCATCACGAAATAGCCCGGCTGCGCACTCATGTTGATGCGCAGGCGGTTCATCCAGGCGCGCAGTAGCGCGGCCCCGATCAGCACGAAAAACAGGGTTTCCAGCAGGAAGGACAGGATGCGGATCAGCATGTTGTTTCAGTCCCGGGTTTTAGAGGCGTCACTGATGTTCAACGCCTGGGCTTCTTGCTCTGCTTACGTCCTGCGCTGGCAGCCGACTTCTTGACGGCCGCCTTGAGCGCCTGAATAGGCGACTTGGCTGTGCGGCTGTTGCCGGCCGCATTGCCGCTGCGCGCGCCGGAACGCTGCTCCGCACCTTTGCCGGTCCGCCTGCCACTGCGTTCGTCGCCACGCGGATCGGTTTTGCGCGCAGGCGAGCGCTCCTGGTCGGGCAGGTCGGAGCTGCGCCCGCCGGCCTTGTCTTTCATGGCGCGGGTGAGCAATTCTTCGCCTTCGCGCACCAGACGGAAGTCAATCTTGCGGCCGTCAAGGTCGACGCGGCTGACCTGCACACGCACCCGCGTGCCGATGGCGTAGCGTATGCCGGTGCGCTCACCGCGCAGTTCCTGGCGCGCCTCGTCAAAGCGGAAATACTCGCCCCCCAGCTCGGTGATGTGCACCAGCCCTTCGACATACATCGCATCGAGCGTGACAAAAATGCCGAAGCTGGTGGCCGCCGTGACCACGCCGCCGAACTCCTCGCCCAGGTGCTCGCGCATGTACTTGCACTTGAGCCAGGCCTCCACATCGCGGCTGGCCTCGTCGGCGCGCCTTTCGTTGGCGCTGCAATGCAGGCCGGCGGCCATCCAGGCCAGCTGGTCGGCGCTGGCTTTTTTCGGTTTCTGATCGGGATCCTTCACCCGCGATGCCAGGCGCTTGGAGAGCTTGGCCTCGGCCTCGCCGGGGGTCGGCAGCAGCGGCAGCTCGTATTTGCTCTTGTTGAGGATGGCCTTGATCACGCGATGCACCAGCAGATCGGGGTAACGCCGGATCGGGCTGGTGAAGTGCGTATAGGCCTCGTAGGCCAGGCCGAAGTGGCCGCTGTTCATCGGCGTGTAGATGGCCTGCTGCATGGAGCGCAACAGCATGGAGTGGATCTGCTGCGCATCCTGCCGGTCCTTAGTCGCCACGGCGATCTGCTGGAACTCGCCCGGTGTCGGGTCGTCGCTGATGCTCATGCCCAGGCCGATGGCCTTCAGGTAGTTGCGCAGCATGTCCTTCTTCTCGGGCGTCGGACCTTCGTGCACGCGGAACAGCCCGACGTGTTTGCTCTGCGCAATGTAGTCGGCCGAGCAGACATTGGCCGCCAGCATGGACTCTTCAATCAGGCGGTGCGCCACATTGCGCGTGCGCGGCACGATTTTTTCGATGCGCCCGGCTTCGTCACAGACGATTTGCGTCTCGGTGGTTTCAAAGTCCACCGCGCCGCGCACACCACGCTCCTTGAGCAAGGCCTGGTACACATCATGCAGATCCAGCAGATGCGGCACCAGGGCCTTGCGCTGGGCCGCTTCCGGGCCTCGCGTGTTGGCCAGGATGGCAGCCACTTCGGTGTAGGTAAAACGCGCGTGGCTGAACATCACCGCCGGGTAAAACTGGTAGGCGTGAACTTCACCTTTTGCATTGACCAGCATGTCGCACACCATGCACAGGCGCTCGACATTCGGGTTCAGCGAGCACAGGCCGTTGGACAGCTTCTCGGGCAGCATGGGAATCACGCGGCGCGGGAAATAAACACTGGTGGCCCGGTCATAGGCGTCGATATCGATCGCGCTACCGGTTTCCACGTAATGGCTGACGTCGGCAATGGCCACCAGCAGGCGCCAGCCTTTGCCGCGGCCGACTTTGGCCGGCTCGCAATAAACCGCATCGTCAAAGTCGCGTGCATCTTCACCGTCGATGGTGACCAGCGGAACGTCGGTCAGGTCGATCCGGTGTTTCTTGTC
Organism: Polaromonas sp. A23; assembly: GCF_002001015.1. Lineage (GTDB taxonomy): Bacteria > Pseudomonadota > Gammaproteobacteria > Burkholderiales > Burkholderiaceae_C > Polaromonas. The sequence continues at coordinate 184,362 of NZ_MUNO01000037.1, forward strand.
GGTGGGACGCACTGCATCGGGCAAGGTGCGGGCCAGCGCCAGCGCGGCATCGCTGAACTCGTGCGGCACACCATACTTGCGCACGGCAATTTCGATCTCCATGCCCGGGTCATCGATCTCGCCGAGCACTTCTTTGACGCGCCCGACCGGTTGGCCGAATAACGCTGGCGGTTCTGTCAACTCGACCACCACGATCTGGCCGGGTTTGGCCGCACCGGTGGCACCCTTGGGAATCAGCACGTCCTGGCCGTAACGCTTGTCTTCAGGCGCTACCAGCCAGACGCCGCTTTCCTGCAGCAGACGGCCGATGATGGGGTTGGACGAACGCTCGATGATCTCGGTGACGCGGCCTTCGGGACGATTCTTCCGGTCATGCCGCACGATGCGCGCCTTGACGCGGTCCTTGTGCAACACGGCGCGCATTTCGTTGGGCGGCAGGTAGATGTCGGCTTCGCCGTCATCACGCAGCACAAAGCCGTGGCCGTCGCGGTGGCCTGAAACAGTGCCTTCAAATTCGGCAAGCAGTCCGGCACCCTGGCCGCTGCTGTGTGTAGTTGTTTTGATAAGAAATCTCTCTTTTTTGAGATGGTTAGTTGTGTAAGGAATTTTGGCGCTGGCAGGCTGCCTGCGGGAAATTCACGGCGCCTGTTTTTAGCTTGCGTGGCAAAAAAATCGGCGGGACGTCATGCACTTTATAGCTCGCGCCATGACTGAAATTTTTTGATGCCCGGTCCAGAAAATCGATTCTGTAATGGTACACTGCTGGCTGTGCCCGGGTGGCGGAATTGGTAGACGCGCACGGTTCAGGTCCGTGTATCGCAAGATGTGGAGATTCGAGTTCTCTCCCGGGCACCAGATACATCCAGCCAGCAAATGCTGGCAAAGCAAAGGCCACTGTCAACCCAGTGGCCTTTTTGCTTTTCAGGTGTTTTTTTCGGCGCCTTTTGCAGCTTCATCCGCAACGCTCAGACCGGCACCGCCACCAGATCGTGGCCCTGCGTGCCGACGATCCGTGCTTTGGTAAATTCACCAACTTTCAGCGTCTTGCTGATCTTCTCAGGCGGCAACAATTTCACGACGCCGTCAATCTCGGGGGCGTCGGCGTAGCTGCGTCCCACGCCGCCTTTTTTCCCCATGCCAGGTGCCGAATCGACCAGTACCTGCATGGTCGAACCCACGCGCTGCTGCAGCTTGTCGGCAGACACGGCCTCGGCCACCGCCATGAAACGCGCGCGGCGCTCTTCGCGAAGTTCCAGCGGCAGCATGCCGGGAATGTCGTTGGCCGTGGCGCCTTCGACCGCGCTATAGGCAAAACAGCCTGCCCGGTCGATCTGCGCTTCGCGCATGAAGTCCAGCAGGTGCTCGAATTCGCCCTCGGTCTCTCCGGGAAAGCCGGCAATGAAGGTGCTGCGGATCACGATTTCAGGACAGATCTCGCGCCAGCGCGCAATCCGCTCCAGGTTCTTCTCGCCGCTGGCCGGCCGCTTCATGCGCTTGAGTACATCGGGGTGGCTGTGCTGCAGCGGTACGTCAAGGTAAGGCAGCACCTTGCCGGTGGCCATCAGCGGCAGGATCTCGTCCACACTTGGGTACGGATACACGTAATGCAAGCGCACCCAGGCGCCGTAGGGCTCGGCAATCTCGCCCAGCGCCTGCACCAGTTCCAGCATGCGGGTCTTGACCGGTTTCCCATCCCAGAAGCCGGTGCGGTATTTCACGTCCACGCCATAAGCCGAGGTGTCCTGGCTGATCACCAGCAGTTCCCGGACGCCGCCTTCGAACAGTGCGCGCGCCTCATTGAGCACATCGCTGATCGGACGCGAAACCAGGTCGCCGCGCATCGAGGGAATGATGCAGAAGGTGCAGCGGTGGTTGCAGCCCTCGCTGATTTTCAGGTAGGCATAGTGCCTCGGCGTGAGCTTGATGCCGGCAATGCCGAAGGCGTTGGGCACCAGGTCCACAAAAGGATCATGCGGTTTGGGCAGGTTCAGGTGCACCGCGTCCATGACCTCCTGCGTGGCATGCGGGCCGGTCACGGCCAGTACGCTGGGATGCATCTGGCGCACCAGGTTGGCACCGCCCTCGCCTGTCTTGGCTCCCAGGCAGCCCGTCACAATGACCCGGCCGTTTTCCGCTAGTGCCTCGCCTATGGTGTCCAGGCTTTCCCTGACCGCATCATCAATGAACCCGCAGGTGTTGACGATCACGAGGTCGGCACCTTCGAAGGTTTTGGAGGTCTGGTAGCCTTCGGCGCTTAGCTGCGTGAGGATCAGTTCGGAATCGGTCAGGGCCTTGGGGCAGCCCAGGCTGACAAAACCGACGCGGGGCGCCGTGTTCAGCGTGGAAGATGGGGGATTGGCAAGGGCTTGGCTCATGCCCTCTATTGTCTCAGAGCCGGCCTGCAGCAGACAGGCACCGCCCGAAAGACCCGGATAAGGTCAGCGCTTCAGGCCCAGCGCAGCCAGCATCTGCTCACTCTGCTTTTGCATCTGTTCCTGCATTTGCGTGAACACGGTTTTTGACTGCTCCACATAATTGCCCATCATGCCCTGCATGGCAGGCGACTGGGCATTGACGAACTGCGCCCAGGCCTCTGGCGTCAGTCCCTTGGACTGCTCCGACATCTTGAGCTGCAGGTCCATGAAAGACTGCACGTTTTTTTCGAGATAGCTGCCCATGAAACCCTGCAGCGCATTACCGTAGAACCGGATGATGTTGGCCAGCACCGCCTCAGTGAACATGGGCGCGCCGCCGGCTTCTTCCTCCAGGATGATCTGCAGCAAGATGCTGCGCGTCAGATCTTCGTTGGTCTTGGCATCCCGCACCACAAAATCGGCGCTGTCCATGACGAGGTTCTTGACCTCGGTTAGCGTGATGTAGGCCGAGGTATCCGTATCGTAGAGACGGCGATTCGGGTATTTCTTGATGACACGCGGCGATGCCGTCTTGCCATTGCCGCCTTTGATGCCTGACATTTTTTCCGTCGCATCGCCGGCGGGAGATGCCGCGTCTGCTGACCGGCTCCTGGAGTGACTGTTGGGCTTGCTTTTGGGCACTGCGGAACTCCTGTGAATGACTGCCTGTACCAATGCACAAGACTTGCTGACATTCTAGGAAGTATGCATGCTCACAATCACCTTGGTTTACCCTGTGTGCACCGGAGGTCCGGTGGACGGGAAAACAACTTCAGGAAATTGGTAGGCGCGATTGGACTCGAACCAACGACCCCCACCATGTCAAGGTGGTGCTCTAACCAGCTGAGCTACGCGCCTAAGGACTGTTCGACCTCGTCATTGTAGCAGGGCAAAACCGGTCTTTTGCCCGAGGCGCCGTATTTTTTGCAGGCCGTCACCGCCGCCGCGCTGAACGCACGCCACCGACCTCGGCAACAATGGTCAGCACCTGATTGAGCCGCCCCGAATCCGCCACCTCCACGGTGAAGGTCATCCAGGCAGTGCCGCCGCGGTTGTCCTTGACCGAGGTGGTCTGCACGCCAATCACGTTCATTTTTTCCCGCGCAAACACTTCCGAAATATCGCGCAGCAGGCCTTGCCGGTCAGCCGCTTCCACGGCCACGTCCACCGGGTAGACCGAACCGTCGCTGCTCTTGGGCTGGCTCCACTGGACTTCAATCACCCGGTCAGGGCTGCCGCCGGCCATGTTCCTGAAATTGCTGCAGTCGCTGCGGTGGATGCTCACGCCCTTGCCCTTGGTGACAAAACCGAGAATGGCATCGGGCGGCGCGGGCTTGCAGCATTTGGCCAGTTGCGTGAGCAGCGAGTCGATGCCGACCACCAACACGCCACCCTTACGTCCGCGCTCTGCGGCCTTGTCATGGCGGGGCTTTTTCGCCAAGACGTAGTCGTCCTGGGTCGGGGCGGGCTCAGGCGGCTTGAGCATGTTTTCAATCGTGCGCAATGACAGCTCGTCCTTGCCCACCACCTCGAACAGATCTTCAGCGCTCTTGAAGCCCAGCTGGGTTGCCACATCCTCAAGCTTCATGGCGGTCTTGCCTTCGCGTTGCAGCAGCTTTTCCACCGCCTCGCGCCCGCGGGCCACGGTCTGGGCCATGGCCTGCGCGTTGAACCAGGCACGCACTTTCGACCTGGCGCGGTGGCTGGCCAGGAAGCCCAACTCAGGATTGAGCCAGTCGCGCGAAGGGCCGCCCTCTTTCGTGGTGACAACTTCCACGGTCTGACCGTTCTGCAGCGGCGTGTTCAGTGGCACCATGGCACCGTCGATGCGCGCGCCGCGGCAGCGATGGCCCAGACTGGTATGCACGCTGTAGGCAAAGTCCAGTGCCGTCGCGCCCTGCGGCAATTCAACGACGGCAGCGTCGGGCGTGAGCACGTAAATGCGGTCTTCGAACAGGCCCTGATTGCCTTCTCGCGCCTTGGCCGCCACCGGCCCCGACAGGTCGCGCTCCCAGGCCAGCAACTGCCGAAGCACGGCAATTTTTGCGTCGTACTCGCTGCTTGCCGATACACCGCTGTAACCCTTGGCGCCAGCCTCCTTGTAGGCCCAGTGCGCGGCCACGCCATGTTCGGCGTGGTCGTGCATGGCCTGCGTGCGGATCTGTATCTCGACCGCCCGCTGCTGCGCATCGCGCACCACCGTGTGCAGCGACTGGTAACCGTTGGATTTGGGCTTGGCAATGTAGTCGTCGAACTCGCCTTCCACCGGCGTGAAATGCGAATGCACAAACCCGAGCGCCGCGTAGCAGCCCTTGACGTCGGCGGCAATCACGCGCAGCGCGCGGATGTCAAACACCTGCTCGAAGTCAAGCCCCTTGCCGCGCATCTTCTTGACGATGCTGTAGATGTGCTTGGGCCGGCCCTGCACCAGCGCGGCGATGCCGTTCTGGTTCAGCTCGCGTTCCAGCTGGGCGCGCAACGCTTCCATGAAAACCTCGCGCTCGGCACGTTTTTCATCAAGCAGGCGGGCAATGCTCTTGTAGGTGTCGGGTTCCAGAAAACGGAAGGCCAGGTCTTCCATTTCCCACTTGACCTGCCAGATGCCGAGACGGTTGGCCAGAGGTGCAAAAACGTTCAGCGATTCCCGCGCCACGGCCATTGGGCACGGCTGCCGAATCGCCGCAAAGTGACGCAGGGTCTGCAGGCGTGATGCGAGCCGCAGCATGACGACCCGCAGGTCGCGCGAAAACGCCAGCAGCATCTTGCGGACGTTTTCGGTCTGTGCCGCCGGATCTTCCAGCTGCGCCCGGGTCTCCGCGGTGCGGGCCTGCTTCTGCACATTGACCAGTTTGGTGGTCTCCATGGCCAGCGCCGCGAAATTGGCGCCAAACGCCTTGGCAATCACCTCCTGCGGCTTGTTCAGATGCGCACAGGCATGCACCAGGTAGGTAGCGGCCTGCATGGCTTCCGACCCACCAATGGCCCGGAGGATGGCGGCAACCGCGTCCGCATGGGCGAGGATGTTTTCCCCGGTGTCAAGGGTCTCGCTGGCGATCAGCGGCTCGGCGAAGGCTCTGGCACGGGCCAATGCATGCGGTTGGTCAGGCAGGCTGTCTGCCGTGGCCGTCACGATGGACGCATTGGGAAAGGGAGACAACGACGGTTTGGGCGAGGCACCTGGCCCGGCCCCGGCATGTTTCATCACGAGCAGTTTTTCAGGAAAAAATTTCAGACAAGAAGAAAATCGCCCACCGTGCTGACCTGATCCATGGCGACCAGGGTCGGTGCATGCCCGACCCCTTCAAACTCCACCAGGCGTGCCCGGGGACCGCGTTGCGTCATGGCCAGCGCCGTGGCATGGCTGAGCAGATCCGATTGTGCTCCACGCAGGACCAGTGTCGGCGCCTTAATGTTGTCAAAAAGTTGCCAAAGCATGGCTTCGCCCTGCCTGGCCGACTCCTCGGTCGTTGCCCGCACCGGCACAGCAATGGCCGGGTCGTAATGCAGCATCACGCTGCCATCAACCGCCCCGGGCACGGGCTTGACCATGTGGCGCGACAACGCCAGCCACTGCTCGGGCGTATGCGGGCCGAAACTGGTTGAAATCGCCCACATCGTGTCAGCGGCTTCCTGCAGCGAAGCAAAATGGCCAGCCTTGCCGAGGTAGGCGGCAATGCGCGTGATGGCCTGCCATTCGATGGCCGGCCCCACATCGTTGAGAACCAGTTTATTGACGGGCACAGGCAGGGGGAGTTCAGGCTGGCCGGCAATCGCCATACCGATCAGACCGCCCATGCTGGTACCGACCCAGTCCAGGGTCGTGAGAGGCGTTTGCAGGTGCAGCTGGTGGAGCAGCCCCATCATGTCGGCCGCGTACTGCGGAATCTGGTAGCCCATGGGGTCCTGGAGCCAGTCGCTCTGGCCACGGCCCGCCACATCGGGGCAGATGACCCGGACCTGGTCACACAGGTACTCCGCCAGCACATCAAAATCCCGCCCCTGGCGCGACAGGCCATGGACACACACGACCACGTGCGGATTGGCCGGGTCGCCCCATTGCCAGTAAGCCATGCGATGCCCTCCCGAGGCATCGGAGCAGGGTACGTAGTTCAGCGTAGGTTCAGTCATGGCGGAGGGAATCCGGTTGGCAGGCTTGATAATCGCCCAAGCCGCTTTTCAGCGTTTCATGGCATCGTAAATCATCCGGAGAAAACTTCATGCTCAAAGGTAAAACTGCACTCGTGACCGGCTCCACCAGCGGCATTGGCCTGGGTATCGCCAAAGCGCTGGCAGCCCAGGGCGCCAACATTGTGCTCAATGGTTTCGGCGATGCCGAAGGACCCCAGGCAGAAATTGCGGCGCTTGGCGTGAAAGTGGCTTACCACGGCGCAGACATGAGCAAGCCTGCTGAGATTGAAGCAATGATGAACTTTGCCGCTGCAAAGTTCGGCCAGGTCGATATTCTGGTGAACAACGCAGGCATCCAGCATGTGGCAAAAATCGAGAACTTTCCGATCGAGCGCTGGGATGCCGTGATCGCCATCAACCTGAGCAGCGCCTTTCATGCCACACGCCTGGCACTGCCCGCCATGCAAGCTGCCAATGGTGGCAAGGGCTGGGGCCGCATCATCAACGTCGCCTCGGTCCATGGCCTGGTCGGGTCGGCTGAAAAATCCGCCTATGTAGCCGCTAAACACGGCATCGTGGGCCTGACCAAAGTCACAGCCCTTGAGAACGCCACGACCGGTGTGACCTGCAATGCCATCTGTCCCGGCTGGGTGCTCACGCCGTTGGTGCAGAAACAGGTCGATGCAAAAGCCGCAGCAGGCGGCATCTCCAACGAACAGGCCACGCAGCAACTGCTGGGCGAAAAAGAGCCATCGCTGCAGTTCACCACACCCGAGGAGCTTGGCGCACTGGCTGTGTTTTTCTGCTCACCCGCCGGCAACAATGTGCGCGGCGTGGCCTGGAACATGGACGGCGGCTGGGCCGCGCAGTAACAAAGAAAAACCCCAAGCCATCGCTGGCTTGGGGTTTAAATTTGGTGGGCGGTGCAAGTTTCGAACTTGCGACCCCTGCAGTGTGAATGCAGTGCTCTACCCCTGAGCTAACCGCCCTGTTTGGTCAGCCTTAGATTATAAGGGCTTTTGTCATGCACTGGCCAGCACGCGCCACACAGTTTTGCCTTTGCTGCTTTTATCAATGTCGGCGAGCAGCACTTCATGAGCGGCCACCTCCTGTTCGTTGGCCAGCAGCAGCGGTAAATCAAATCCGCTCAGGTCTATTACCACAGCAGCACGGCCTTCCTGCGCGCCGCCGCCCACGTCCATCACCAGCGAGTTCTGCCCGCGCGTCAGGTTGATGTACACATCGGCCAGCAATTCCGCATCCAGCAGTGCTCCGTGCAAGGTGCGCCCGGAATTGTCGACCTCCAGGCGATCGCACAACGCGTCGAGCGAATTGCGTTTGCCGGGAAACATTTCCTTGGCCATCATCAGGCTGTCGGTGACCTTGGCCACACAGCGCCCGATGGGCTCGCGCCCCATCAGCTCGAGCTCCTTGTTCAGAAAGCTGATGTCAAACGGCGCGTTGTGGATGATGACTTCAGCGCCCTCCAGGTAAGCCAGCAACTCGTCGGCAACGGCCGGAAATTTCGGCTTGTCCTTCAGGAACTCGTTGCTGATGCCGTGCACCTTGAGCGCGTCCTCATGGCTGTCACGCTCCGGGTTCAGGTAGAAATGCCGGTTGTTGCCGGTGAGTTTTCGGCCGATCAGCTCGACGCAGCCGATTTCGATGATGCGGTCGCCGTTTTCAGCGGACAGGCCGGTGGTTTCAGTGTCTAGAACAATTTGGCGCATGGTTCAGATGATAGCTGCGCTCGGTCCGTGGATGTTTTTCTGCAGGGCCGCCCCAAGGAAAAATGCGCGCCCCCTCGGGGGCAGCGCCGCACACGCAGTGGCAAGCGTGGGGGCTAATGGTTTTCTTTGGCGTGATTGATCGAGTACTTGGGGATCTCGACGGTCACATCGGCCTGCGCCAGGATGGCCTGGCAGCTCAGGCGCGAGTTGGGTTCCAGGCCCCAGGCACGGTCCAGCAGATCTTCCTCGCTCTCGTCAATCTCGTTGAGCGACTTCATCCCCTCGCGCACGATGACGTGGCAGGTTGTGCAGGCGCAACTCATGTCGCAGGCGTGCTCGATGTTGATGTTGTTGTCGAGCAGTGCCTCGCAGATAGACGTGCCGGCCGACGCAGACACCTCGGCGCCGTTCGGGCAGTATTCGGGATGAGGCAGTATTTTGATGATGGGCATGGTGGGTTCGGCGCTTTCAGACGGTCGCTATGTTTTTTCCGGCCAGGGCCTGGCGAATGCCGCGGTTCATTCGCTGCGCAGCAAAGTTTTCTGTCCCTGCTGCCAGGGCCTTGATGGCGGTCTCGATCTGTGCGGCATCACCCTTCTGCCGGATGCTGGCCAGTTCGGCCATCAACCGGTCGATCTCCACCCTTTCTTCGGGCGCCAGCAAATCGGCGTCGGCATCCAGGGCGCTGCGCGTCGCCAGCAGCATGCGGTCGGCATCCACCTGCGCTTCGGCCAGTGCCCGTGCCTGCATGTCCTGCTGGGCCGTCGAAAAGCTTTCCTGCAGCATGCGGGCGATCTCGTCGTCTGACAGGCCGTAGGAAGGCTTCACATCAATGCTGGCCTCCACACCGCTGCCCTGCTCTTTTGCGCTTACGCTGAGCAGGCCGTCGGCATCCACAGTGAAGGTCACGCGGATGCGCGCCGCACCGGCCGCCATGGGCGGAATGCCGCGCAGCTCGAACCGCGCCAGGCTGCGGCAGTCAGCCACCAGGTCGCGCTCGCCCTGCACCACATGCAGCGCCAGCGCGGTCTGGCCGTCCTGGTAGGTGGTGAAGTCCTGTGCCATCGCTGTCGGAATGGTCTGGTTGCGTGGAACAATGCGCTCGACCAGGCCACCCATGGTTTCAATACCGAGCGACAGCGGGATCACATCGAGCAGCAGCAAGTCACCACCGGTGCTGTTACCGGCCAGTTGGTTGGCTGAAATGGCAGCACCGAGCGCCACCACCTCATCCGGGTTCAGGTTGATCAGGGGTTCCCGGCCAAACAGGCCAGCCACTGCGCGGCGCACCTGCGGCATGCGGGTGGACCCGCCCACTAGTACCACACCCTGTACCTCGTCCTTGCCCAGCCCTGCATCGCGCAAGGCCTTGCGGACAGCCGTCAGGGTGCGCTGCGTCAGGCCGGCCGTGGCGGCTTCAAAGTCCGCAGACTTCATGTCAAATTGAACATTAGCCCTTGTCAGCCGGGCAGAGAATGCTACTGAATCTGTAGCAGACAGGGCTTCCTTGCAGGCACGTGCGGCCTGCAGCAACGCGGCCTTGTCACCGGGCGTGAGCGTGTCGACGGCCAGCCCTGCCTTGGTCAGCACCCAGTCGACCAGGGCGCGGTCGTAATCGTCGCCGCCCAGAGCCGAATCGCCGCCGGTGGCCACGACCTCAAACACACCCTGCGTCAGGCGCAGGATGGAGATATCGAAAGTGCCGCCCCCCAGGTCGTAGATCGCGTAGATCCCTTCACTGGCGTTATCCAGCCCATACGCAATGGCTGCGGCTGTCGGTTCGTTGATCAGGCGCAGCACCTTGAGCCCGGCCAGCTGGGCCGCGTCCTTGGTGGCCTGGCGCTGGGCGTCGTCAAAATACGCAGGCACCGTGATAACCGCGCCGTAGATCTCGTCGTCAAAAGTGTCTTCAGCCCGGTAGCGCAGCGTGGCCAGAATCTCGGCACTGATTTCGACCGGGCTTTTCTCGCCGGCCACGGTCTGAAGCGTCACCATGCCGGGTTTGTCGATCAATTCGTAAGGCAGTTGCGCGCGGCTGCCGATGTCCTCGATGCCACGGCCCATCAGGCGCTTGACCGAGGCGATGGTGTTCTGCGGGTCTTCCACCTGCGCGGCTTGCGCGTCAAACCCGACCTGGCGGCTGATACCGCTGCTTTCGTCCAGCAGGTAACGCACCACGCTGGGCAGCAGCACACGGCCCCGTGCATCGGGCAGGCACTCGGCCACGCCATTGCGCACGCTGGCCACGAGCGAATGGGTGGTGCCCAGGTCGATGCCAATGGCAATACGCCGTTGGTGCGGATCAGGCGTCTGGCCGGGTTCGGAAATTTGCAGTAGTGCCATGAATGTTCTGGGTCGCGCGAAGACAAAGGGGGCGAAGGGGGTCTGTGAAAGCTTATTGTCCCAGCGAGTCGATGCGGGCATCAATCTCGCTGCCAAAGCGCTCAATAAACATAAGGCTTCTCACCTGCTGTGCCGCTGCCGGAAAATTTTTCTCGCGGTCCAGCGATTGCTCTATTTTTGATAGCTGCACGCGCTTGCTCTCATTGGCCTGGGCGGCAATTTCTTCCAGGCTTTCGAGGCCTTCCGCCTCTTCCAGCGCCTCGCGCCACTGCATCTGCTGGACCAGGAAATCCGGCGGCATGGCGGTGTTGCTCTCGGCCTGGATGGGTGCGCCATGCAGCTCGCACAGGTACATGGCACGCTTGAGCGGATTCTTCAGCCGCTGGTAAGCCTCATTGATGCGCACCGACCATTGCATGGCCAGCCGCTGGGCCGATGCACCCTGCGCCGCAAACTTGTCAGGGTGCGCTTCCCGCTGCAACTCTTTCCAGCGAGCATCAAGCACCGCGCGGTCCTGCGCAAACTGCACAGGTACGTCAAAGAGTTCGAAATCGTTGGATTGGAGCGACGCCACTTGGAGAATCTGGTTTCGTGATGGAAAGCGTAGCGAGCGGTCGTCAGGCTAGGCGCACGGAGCGCAGCAACCGGAACGTACTCAGGTACGTGAGGATTGCGAGCACCGCGCAACGACGCATGGCGCCCGCGCAGTAGCTTTACACGCGAAAGCTTTCGCCACAGCCGCAGCGGTCACGCTCATTCGGGTTAATGAATTTAAAGCCTTCATTGAGCCCCTCGCGCACAAAGTCGAGTTTGGTGCCATCGATGTAGGCCATGCTTTTCGGGTCCACCAGCACCTTCACGCCGTTGTCTTCAAACACCACGTCTTCAGGCGCAATTTCGTCGGCGTATTCAAGCTTGTAGGCCAGGCCTGAGCAGCCGGTGGTCCTGACGCCCAGGCGCACGCCCACACCCTTGCCGCGTTTGGCCATATAGCGGGTGACGTGCCGTGCTGCGGCGTCGGTGAGGGTGACGGACATGATTCGCGAATCGATGAAAAGTTAGTGGGTGTGCTTCAGCTTGTAGTCGCTGACGGCTGCCTTGATGGCGTCTTCGGCCAGGATGGAGCAATGGATTTTCACCGGCGGCAGGGCCAGTTCTTCGGCAATGGCGCTGTTCTTGATGCTTGCTGCTTCGTCCAGGGTCTTGCCCTTGACCCACTCGGTCACGAGCGAGCTGGAGGCAATGGCCGAACCGCAGCCATACGTCTTGAAGCGTGCGTCTTCAATCACGCCCGTCAGCGGATTGACCTTGATCTGCAGCTTCATCACGTCGCCGCAGGCCGGCGCACCGACCATACCGGTGCCTACCGTGTCGTCGCCCTTTTCAAATGAGCCGACGTTGCGGGGGTTTTCATAGTGGTCCACCACTTTTTCGCTGTATGCCATTTTGTTTACCTCTTCAAGCTGTTTGCGCTGCTTAGTGAGCAGCCCACTGGATGCTGGAAATATCCACGCCATCCTTGAACATTTCCCAGAGCGGTGACAGGTCACGCAGTTTGGCGACATTTTCCTTGATCGTCGCGACGGCGTAGTCAATCTCTTCTTCGGTGGTCCAGCGGCCTATGGTCATGCGCAGGCTGCTGTGCGCCAGTTCGTCGCTGCGGCCCAGGGCGCGCAGCACGTAGCTGGGTTCCAAGCTGGCCGAAGTGCAGGCCGATCCGCTGGAAACCGCCAAGCCCTTGATGCCCATGATCAGGGACTCACCCTCAACATAATTGAAGCTCATGTTGAGGTTGTGGGGCACGCGCTTGTCAGCATGTCCGTTGAGGAAAACTTCCTCCACATCCTTCAAACCGGCCAGCATGCGATCGTGCAAGGCACGGATGCGCTTGTTTTCCTCATGCATCTCGGCTTTGGCGATGCGGTAGGCCTCGCCCATGCCCACGATCTGGTGCGTTGGCAGGGTTCCCGAACGCATGCCGCGCTCATGGCCGCCACCGTGCATTTGTGCCTCCAGCCGCACGCGGGGCTTGCGCCGCACATACAGGGCACCAATGCCTTTTGGGCCGTAGGTCTTGTGCGAGGTCAGGCTCATCAGATCCACCGGCAAAGCAGAGAGGTCGACGTCTACACGGCCAGTGGCCTGAGCTGCATCGACGTGAAAAATAATGCCTTTTTCACGGCATAGCGCGCCGATAGCCGGGATGTCCTGGATGACACCGATTTCGTTGTTGACGTACATGACGCTCACCACGATGGTGTCTGGACGAATCGCGGCCTTCAATACTTCCAGGTCAAGCAGGCCGTCGGCCTGCACATCGAGGTAAGTCACATCGAAACCCTGGCGCTCCAGCTCGCGGCAGGTGTCGAGCACGGCTTTGTGTTCGGTCTTGACCGTGATGAGGTGTTTGCCCTTGGACTTGTAGAAATGCGCCGCGCCCTTGAGCGCCAGATTGTTGGATTCAGTCGCGCCACTGGTCCAGACAATCTCGCGCGGGTCGGCGCCAATCAGTTCGGCCACCTGCTCCCGCGCCTTTTCAACGGCGGCTTCTGCTTCCCAGCCCCAGGCATGGCTGCGCGATGCGGGGTTGCCGAAATGCTCGCGCAACCAGGGAATCATCACGTCCACCACCCGTGGGTCACACGGGTTCGTGGCGCTGTAGTCCATATAAATGGGGAAGTGGGGAGTTTCCATTTGGCTAGCTTTTCAATTCACGGCTGGCTTGCAGCATCAAAAAAGGACGGCAGTTTACGGCGATAACGCCTGTCAACCCGGTTCCGCTCAGGACTTCGAGAACGCGTTACCCAGGGCAAAAACCGAATTGGGCGCGTTGACCCGCATCGGTTTGGCCACCGGCGCAGTGAAGATCGCTTTCTTCACCATGGGCGTGTTTTCAACGACCACACCCTTGGCCAACTGGTCGTCGACCAGTTTCTGCAGGGTGACGGAATCAAGAAACTCCACCATGCGGCTGTTCAGCGAAGCCCACAATTCGTGCGTCATGCAGCGGCCACCGTCACCAAGGCAGTTTTCCTTGCCGCCACACTGGGTGGAGTCAATCGGCTCGTCCACCGACACAATGATGTCGGCCACAGTGATTTCGGCAGCCTTGCGGCCCAGCGTGTAACCGCCGCCCGGGCCACGGGTGGATTCCACCAATTCATGGCGGCGCAGTTTACCGAAAAGCTGCTCCAGATAGGACAGCGAAATCTGCTGGCGCTGGCTGATGGCCGCCAAAGTTACGGGGCCATTGTTCTGGCGCAGGGCCAGATCGATCATCGCGGTGACCGCAAAGCGGCCCTTTGTTGTGAGGCGCATTTTCAAGCTCCTTAAAAAGTTGGCTTGACTGTCGTTTGGCTCACCTTGTAAGTCTTATGAACTACAAGGAACTTTTCCCACCCACCCCTGCCAATCGGCCTGCCTGGCTCAGGGTTTCTATTGCTTTTGGTTGTTCTTGACTGTTTTCGTCAAGTATAGCATATGAGGCGCGGATTTGCTGGGTACCCGCCTCTCGAACGACTCTGGTTTGGGTGGCAAGCGGCCCGAACTTTCACACGCTTTTCATCCGATGGCGGTTTTTGGACCCGTTCTGGGCCGGTACGTTCACGCCGCCTGAGCAGCCGCGGGCCCTCAAGCTACAAAGTCAAGCGCTGCCGGGACCGGTAGAAAGCGGCACATTGTCGACACCCGGGGCGCCAAAAGCCTGCTGTTTGAGGACATGCAGCTGGTCGCGCACTTTGGCAGCTTTCTCAAATTCCAGGTTTTTCGCATGTTCGATCATCAGTTTCTCGAGCCGCTTGATTTCCCGGGCGATGTCTTTCTCGCTCATGTCTTCGACCAAGGCTTTCTGGATCTCGAGCTTTTCCGCTTCCTTGCCTGATTTTTCGCTGTAAACGCCGTCAATCAGGTCCTTGATGCGCTTGACGATGCTCTTGGGGGTAATGCCGTGTTCGAGGTTGAAGGTGATCTGCTTGTTGCGACGCCGCTCGGTTTCGCCCATCGCTTTTTTCATCGAATCGGTGATTCGGTCCGCATAGAGGATGGCGCGGCCATTGAGGTTACGTGCCGCCCGGCCGATCGTCTGGATCAAACTGCGCTCGGCGCGCAAAAAGCCTTCCTTGTCGGCATCCAGGATGGCCACCAGGCTGACCTCGGGAATGTCCAGCCCTTCGCGCAGCAGGTTGATGCCCACCAGCACATCAAAGCTGCCAAGCCGCAGGTCGCGCAGGATTTCCACCCGTTCGACGGTATCCACATCACTGTGCAGGTAACGCACCTTGACGCCGTTGTCGGTCAGGTAGTCAGTCAGCTGCTCGGCCATGCGTTTGGTCAGGGTGGTGATCAGCACCCGCTCGTTCTTGTCCACACGGATGCGGATTTCCTGCAGCACATCGTCCACCTGGTTCGTGGCCGGCCGCACCTCCACCTCCGGGTCCACCAGCCCGGTGGGCCGCACCACCTGCTCGACCACCTTGCCGGCATGCTGCTGCTCGTACGCAGCCGGCGTGGCCGATACAAAAATCGCCTGGCGCATCTTGGCCTCGAACTCCTCGAACTTGAGCGGCCGGTTGTCCAGTGCGCTAGGCAGGCGGAAGCCGTATTCCACCAGCGTGGTCTTGCGCGCACGGTCGCCGTTGTACATGGCGTTGAGCTGGCCGATCATCACGTGGCTCTCGTCCAGGAACATGATCGCGTCCTTGGGCAGGTAGTCGCACAGCGTCGAGGGCGGCGAGCCCGGCGGCGAACCGCTCAGATGGCGGGTGTAGTTCTCAATGCCCTTGCAGTGGCCGATCTCGCTGAGCATCTCCAGGTCAAAGCGTGTGCGCTGCTCGATGCGCTGCGCCTCCACCAGCTTGCCGTCGGCGACAAACTGTGCCACCCGCTCGGACAGCTCCAGCTTGATGGTTTCCACCGCTGCCATGACCTTGTCGCGCGGCGTGACGTAGTGGCTCTTGGGGTAGACCACAAAACGCGGCACCTTCTGGCGAATGCGCCCGGTTAGGGGGTCGAACAGCTGCAGCGACTCGATTTCGTCGTCGAACAGCTCGATGCGGATCGCCAGCTCGGAATGTTCCGCTGGGAAGACGTCGATCACATCACCGCGCACACGGAAAGTACCGCGCGCAAAGTCCTGGTCGTTGCGCGCGTACTGCATGCGGATCAGGCGCGAGATCACGTCGCGCTGGTTCATCTTGTCGCCCGAGCGCGCGATGAAACGCATCTGCGTGTAGTCCTCGGGCGCGCCTATGCCGTAAATCGCGCTGACGGTGCCAACAATGATGGTGTCGCGCCGCTCCAGCACGCTTTTGGTGGCCGACAGACGCATCTGCTCGATGTGTTCGTTGATCGCCGAGTCCTTTTCGATGAAGAGGTCACGCTGCGGCACATAGGCTTCAGGCTGGTAGTAGTCGTAGTAGCTGACGAAATACTCCACCGCGTTTTTTGGAAAAAACTCGCGGAACTCGCTGTACAGCTGCGCCGCCAGCGTCTTGTTGGGCGCAAACACAATCGCCGGCCGGCCCAGCCTGGCAATCACATTGGCCATGGTGAAAGTCTTGCCCGAGCCGGTCACTCCCAGCAGGGTCTGGAACACTTCCCCATCGTTGATGCCTTCCACCAGTTGCTCGATGGCCACCGGCTGGTCGCCCGCGGGCGGGTAAGGCATGAAAAGCTCGAAAGGCGAGTCCGGGAAACGCACAAATTCGCCAGCGGCGGGCACGGCTGGCGAATCGGTTATGACTTCAATCAGTTCTGGCATAAGAAACTCAATCCTGGCGCATTAAAATCTGTGGGCAACCAAACAGAATACGACATTTGGGCGATGGTTGCCTCCCCGGAGGCCGCAGATCACCCGCATGTTTGCGTAACACCCGGTTAACAAGGCCGGAAAAACATAAACCACCCTTCGTAAGGATTTTTCATGTCGCTTTTCACTGCCGTCGAAATGGCCCCCCGTGATCCCATATTGGGCCTGAACGAGCAATTCAATGCCGACCCCAATCCGGCCAAGGTCAACCTGGGCGTGGGCGTGTATTACGACGACAAGGGAAAGCTGCCGCTGCTGCAATGTGTGCAGGCTGCCGAAAAAGCCATGATGGAATCCCCCAAGCCACGCGGCTATTTGCCGATTGACGGTGTCGCCGCCTATGACGCGGCCGTCAAGGGCCTGGTGTTTGGTGCCGATAGCGAGCCGGTCAAAAGTGGCCGCGTCGCCACCGCCCAGGGTATTGGCGGCACGGGTGGCCTGAAAATTGGCGCTGACTTCCTCAAAAAGCTCAGCCCCAACGCCAAGGTCCTGATCAGCGATCCGAGCTGGGAAAACCACCGCGCCCTGTTCACCCAGGCCGGATTCACCGTTGAAAGCTACCCTTACTACGACACGGCCAAGCGCGGTGTCAATTTCGACGGCATGCTGGCCGCGCTGAATGCGGCCCCCGCAGGCACCATCGTGGTTTTGCACGCCTGTTGCCACAACCCCACCGGCTATGACATCACCAGCGCCCAGTGGGACCAGGTGATTGCCGCAGTCAAGGCACGCAACCTGACAGCCTTCCTGGACATGGCTTACCAGGGCTTCGGCCACGGCATCAAGGAAGACGGCGCCGTCATCGGCAAATTTGTAGCCGCAGGCCTGTCCTTTTTCGTCTCGACTTCGTTCTCCAAGAGTTTCAGCCTGTACGGCGAGCGCGTCGGTGCGCTGTCGGTACTGTGCGAAAGCAAGGAAGAAGCAGACCGCGTGCTGTCGCAGTTAAAAATCGTGATCCGCACCAACTACAGCAACCCGCAGATTCACGGCGCGACGGTGGTCGCCAACGTGCTGAACAATCCGGAGTTGCGCGCACTGTGGGAGAAAGAGCTCGGCGAAATGCGCGTACGCATCAAGGCCATGCGCCAGAAGCTGGTGGACGGCTTGAAAGCCGCCGGCGTCAAGCAGGACATGAGCTTCATCACCACGCAAATCGGCATGTTCAGCTACTCGGGGCTGTCCAAAGACCAGATGGTGCGCTTGCGCAACGAGTTCGGCGTGTACGGCACCGACACCGGCCGTATGTGTGTGGCCGCGCTGAACAGCCAGAACATCGATTACGTCTGCGCCTCCATCGCCAAAGTACTGTGAGACGCCGTTGACAGGTTTGCAGCAGCGCTTCCTGGAGGATGTGCTGCGCAACCCCTGCAATCGCGCATTGCTGGAGGGCCTTCCTGAAATGGGGCTTGCAGACGCCTGGCTGGTCGGCGGCTGCCTGTTCCAGACCGT
Source organism: Polaromonas sp. A23 (assembly GCF_002001015.1). Classification (GTDB taxonomy): domain Bacteria; phylum Pseudomonadota; class Gammaproteobacteria; order Burkholderiales; family Burkholderiaceae_C; genus Polaromonas. The sequence continues at coordinate 202,232 of NZ_MUNO01000037.1, forward strand.
CTGGAACCTCCTAAGCGATCGCCTGCCCCAAGCAGGCATCAGAGACTACGACATCTTCTATTTCGATCCGGACGATCTATCTGAAACCACGGAACAAGCCGTCGAAGAACGCGCCCGGGCCCGTTTTGCCGAGCTCGGCATTGTTCTGGAAGTCAAAAACCAGGCGCGCGTGCACACCTGGTACGAAGCGTATTTCGGCCGCCCCTGTCCACCCTTGAGAAGCGCCTGCGAAGGTGTTGACCGCTTTCTGGTCGGCAGCACCAGCGTAGCAGTCCACCGGGAAGCGGGCGCCATGGTTCTGCATGCGCCCTACGGCCTGGACGACCTTTACAGCGGGGTCCTCACCCCCAATCCGACGGTGGACCACGGCCCCCTGTATGAACGGAAATCACGGGACTACCAGGCGCGCTGGGCATGGCTGCGAACGCCCGAGACCTTCAAATCATGAGTTTCGGCCACATAGAGGCATAAAACATGCCTCTAGCCCTTATTTGACGGGCGCGAGCAGCTCCTGAATTTATAGCAAACTGAAGAAACGCTAGTCGGCCAGTGCGGCAACCGGGTCGTAAAAGAAGCGCTCTTCCACAATCTTTTCACCTTCCCAGCGTTGATGGGCCAGCTCATCAATCCGCATGATGTTCCCCGAGGTCCGGGTGAACTCAAACACCCAGTGGATGACCACAAAATCGCCGTCAACCAGAAACGATTTGACCGGCAAGGTCCGCATGGCGCTGCAAGCCGCGATCACCGCACGCTCATAGGCAACCAGGGTGTCCCGCCCCCGGCGCGGCGGCTGGCTGTTTTCCTGCATGCTCGCGTCCGGCGCATAAAACTGCTCGATGGCTTCAACGTAGCGTCCTTGCTCGACGGTGGTGATGAAGTCCTGGACGGTTTGGCGACTGGGCATGAGGCTCCTTTGATCTTTAAATTCAACGAACGAGCCGGCATTGTGTCATCGTCCGGTGCCCCCGGCGCGACACCCCGAATGAACCACTGCATGGAAGATGAGAACTTTATTATCCAGACCCCTATTACCCTTAGCCCAGGAGCCTTCCCGTGTCTGCAAACTCGCCCTCTCCCGCGCCGCTTGTCTCAGCCTACGGGGCGCGCAGCAACGCAGTTGATGTGGTGGCGGGACTCTCCTTGCGCAATCGCCACGCCATCGTCACCGGTGGCGCCTCCGGCCTGGGACTGGAAACTTCGCGGGCACTGGCGTCTGCGGGCGCCCGTGTGACCCTGGCAGTGCGCAACCTGACACAGGGCGAAACTGCCGCCAAGGAATTACGTGCCGCTTTCCCCAACGCAAACATCGGCGTGGCCCAGCTGGATCTGGCAGACCTCGCCAGTGTGCGCAGCTTCGCTGCCGGCTGGCTCGAAACCGGCGCCGCGCTGGACATCCTCGTCAACAACGCCGCCATCATGGCCTGCCCGCTCACACGCACAGCGCAAGGTTGGGAGGCGCAATTTGCCACCAACCACCTGGGCCACTTCGCCCTGACAAGCGCCCTGCTCCCGGCCTTGCTGCAGGCGGGCGCCAGCACCGGGGACACGCGCGTGGTCTGCCTGAGTTCCACCGGCCACAAGATCGCGGGCGTTGACTTCGACGACATCCATTTCGAACGGCGTAACTACAACAAGTGGCATGCCTATGGCCAGGCCAAAAGTGCCAATGCGCTGATGGCGCTGGGTTTGCACCTGAAATATGCCTCTCGCGGCATCACCGCCAATGCCGTGCATCCTGGCGGCATCATGACCGGCCTGCAGAAATTCCTGCCGCTGGAAGAGATGCGCGCTTTGGGTTGGCTCAAGGCGGACGACACGCCGCTGGATATCTTCAAGACCCCGGCGCAAGGGGCCTCGACCAGCGTATGGGCCGCTACCGCGCCAGCGTTGAAAGGCCGTGGCGGCCTGTACCTTGAAGATTGCCGGCAAGGCTTGCCCGCCGAGCCGGGTAACCGGATTTCCGGCTACTCGCCCCACATCGCCGACCCGGCCCTGGCGTTGCGCCTTTGGGAGGTGTCCGAACGCTTGCTCTCAACCCCAGATCACTGAGCGCATCGAGATGGAGCCGAGCTGAAAGCTGGTGTTGAAAAAATGCGGCTGTTCGCCAGCGTCCACCGCGCCTGCCGCGTACAGCAAGGGCAGGTAATGCTCGTGCGTAGGATGCGCCATCAGCGCCAGCTGGCCCAGCTTCTGGAAGTTCTGCAGGGCATCCAGGTTGCCCTGCTGAAGGTACCCACCCGTGGTCTGGTCAAACTCCAGCGCCCAGTCGTAAGCCTGGTTTCCGGCTGCGCCGCGCTGGGCCTGGCGCAGGTTGTGAACGATGTTTCCGCTGCCCACAATCAGCACTCCGCGCTCGCGCAGGCCCTTGAGCTGTTGGGCCAGGGCATAGTGATCGGACGGCGAACGGCTGTAATCCATGCTCAGTTGCATCACGGGAATCGCAGCTTCGGGGAACATCGGCTTGAGCACCGACCAGGCGCCATGGTCCAGGCCCCAGGCGTCCAGATCCACCCCCAGCGGGGCCGATCCGCGCTGCCTGACAAAGCGGCTGATCTCCCTCGCAGCAGCCGGCGCGCCGGGTGCAGGGTACTGCTGGTCGAACAACTCCTGAGGAAAACCACCAAAGTCATGAATGGTCTTGGGCTGGTCCATGCCCGTCACCCACCACCCCTCGGTCAGCCAGTGAGCCGAAATGCACAGAATAAGCTGCGGCGGCGGGTATTTGCTGCCAAATCCGGCGCCCAGGGCTTGCCAGCTGCGTCGGTATTCGTTGTCCCCGATGGCGTTCATCGGGCTGCCGTGGCCCACAAACATCACCGGCATCCGGTCAGACTTTTCCAGCGAAGTGAACTGGTCAAGCGCAAGAAAGCTGGTGGTCTCGGTCATAACACTCCATGGGATGCTCAAAAAAGCGCCAGGACGGCGCCAAGCGCTGCATTATTCAGGCTTTTGCAACTCTCTGCCGGGCTGCCAACACGAAAGCCACGGCGCCGGCCCTGTGAACTTTTTCATCGAATGGCTCGATGACCGGATCCGCCCCCTTTGTTATTGGTGTTTCTACTCCAGACAATCATAAGCACACCTGTTATTATTTGTTGCACTGCAGCATTTCGTTGTACAAAGGTTAGCCACATGCTCTATCAAGTCTATGAGACCCAACGCTCCCTGATGGAGCCGTTTGTCGACTTTGCGCAAGCCGCCGCCAAGCTTTATAACAATCCCATGTCTCCGTTCAGCCAGAACCCGCTGGCACAGCGTGCAGCCGCCGGTTACAGCCTGATTTACCGGCTCGGCAAAGACTACGAAAAACCCGCTTTCGGCATCACCCGGGTCGACGTGAATGGCATCAACATCGCCATCCATGAACGGGTCGAGCTGGACAAACCTTTTTGCGAGCTGCGCCGCTTCAAGCGTTTCACCGATGACCCGGCGACGCTGACCCAGCTCAAGGGCGAGCCGGCGGTGCTGATTGTGGCGCCGCTGTCGGGCCACTATGCCACCTTGCTGCGCGACACGGTACGCAGCATGCTCAAGGACCACAAGGTCTACATCACCGACTGGAAAAACGCCCGCACGGTGCCGATGTCTGAAGGTTCGTTCAATCTGGACGACTACGTCAACTATGTACAGGAGTTCATCCGGCACCTGCAGGGCACTTACGGCAACTGCCATGTCATCAGCGTGTGCCAGCCCACCGTGCCGGTGCTGGCTGCCGTGTCACTGATGGCCTCTCGCGGCGAGCTGACACCCCTGAGCATGACCATGATGGGCGGCCCCATCGACGCTCGGAAGTCGCCGACGGCGGTCAACAACCTGGCCATGAACAAAAGCTTCGAATGGTTCGAGAACAACGTGATTTACCGCGTGCCCAGCAATTTCCCGGGTGCCGGCCGCCGTGTTTACCCCGGCTTTTTGCAGCACACCGGTTTTGTCGCGATGAACCCGGACCGCCATGCCAGCAGCCACTACGATTATTTCAAGGACCTGCTCAAGGGCGATGACGCCAGCACCGAAGCGCACACCAAGTTCTACGACGAGTACAACGCCGTGCTGGATATGGACGCCGACTACTACCTCGACACCATCAAAACCGTGTTCCAGGAGTTCAAGCTGGTCAACGGCACCTGGGACGTGCGCTCCGTGGACGGCAAGCTCGAACGGGTTCGCCCGCAGGACATCAAGACAACGGCGCACTTCACGGTTGAAGGCGAGCTGGACGACATCTCCGGCTCCGGCCAGACCGAAGCCGCCCACGCCCTTTGCCACAACGTGCCCAAGGCGCGCCAGAAGCACCTGGAAGTCAAGGGCGCCGGCCATTACGGCATTTTCAGCGGCCGCCGCTGGCGTGATGTTGTGTATCCGCAGGTCAAGGCCTTCATTGCCGCGCACCATCCAGCCTCGCTGCGCGCGGCCGTTGCTGCGAGCAACACACCACTGGCCCCCAAAAAGAAGGCCGTAAGGCGCAAGTGAACGGGCTGGCCGCACGCATTCACGCTGCCCTGCCCCAGACTCAGTGCACGCGTTGCGGCTACCCTGACTGCGCTGCCTATGCGCAGGCCATCGCCGGGGGCGAGGCCGATATCAACCAATGCCCGCCCGGCGGCGCAGAAGGTGTAGAGCGCCTGGCCCTGATCACCGGCCAGCCGGCGGCGGCACTCAACCCAGAGAACGGCAGCGAAGGCCCGCGCCATCTGGCCGTCATCGACGAAAACTGGTGCATCGGTTGCACCCTGTGTCTGGATGCCTGCCCGGTGGATGCGATTGTGGGCAGCAACAAACTCATGCACACCGTGATCGAGCCTTATTGCACCGGCTGCGAGCTGTGCATTCCCGTGTGCCCGGTGGACTGCATCAGCCTCGAAAACGTCACAGCAGAGCGCACCGGCTGGAGGGCCTGGTCAGAGGCGGACGCTGCGCTGGCCCGCAATCGCTATGAATTTCATAGCACACGGCGCATGCGGGACAAGGGTGAAAACCAGAAAAGGCTTGAAGAAAAAGCCGAAGCCGCCCTGGCCGACCTGACGGGGCACTCTCAGCACACCGACCCCGTCATCCTGGACCAGAAACGCGCTGTCATTGAAGCGGCCCTGGCGCGTGCGCGGGCCAAGCGCGACCCTGGAAACGGCGAAGCCTGAAGCCCGTTCCTTCAGCCCAGCGCGTCGTTCACCGAGTCCCGAAACTCGGCCAGGCTCACGGCGCTGTCGATCTCGCGCGGCAAAGCGTCGCGAATCGAGAAAACACCCAGGATTTGCCCGGCTGAAGAAACAATCGGCAAATGCCGGAACCCGCGCTCCAGCAAGATCAACACAGCGTCCGATACCGGCATCTCGGGCACCACGCACAGCGGGTTGTGCGTCATCACCTCGGTCACCGGCGTCTTTTCGGCATTCAGGGCCTTGGCCAGCACACGGGTCATCAAATCACGCTCGGTCAGAATTCCCAGCATCACCCCCGCGGTGTCGATGATCAACACGCTGCCGCAGTTGGCCTTGGTCATGACACAGGCGGCCTCCCAGACGCTGGCCTGTGGCGAAAGGCTCACCACCCGCCTGTGCGGGATGGACTGGAATACATTCCGTTCAGCCATGACGGCCTCCTTCTAACGCAGTGCAGCGTTGAGCTTGTCCAGCAACTTTGCACCGGGGCTGAGTTGCCCGGCACCGAGTTTGTTCAGTGGCGTGTCACTGGTGTTGAGCGCCACATGCAGGTCTGTGGCCAGCGGATCAACGTACAGCAGGCCCGTCACCACCTCGCCGCGCGCCTGGTGGGCGTTCATGTAACTCAGCGCGGCAAAACGGTCGGTCGGGTCATAGTCTTCCTGCAACTTGCGAAAACGCAGCGGAGAGCCATCGTGCTGCAGCACCTCAATCACCTCGCCCGGCGCATAACTTGCCGTGATTTCCTCACGCGAACTGATGAAGTCAATGCGGCTGACCGCCTCGTTGTGCTCACGCACATAGTCGTAGCTTTTGGTGCTGCCGGCATGGTTGTTGAAGGCCACGCACGGGCTGACGATGTCAAGGAAAGCAGCACCCCCATGGCCGATGGCCCCCTTGATCAGCGGCACCAGTTGCGCCTTATCGCCCGAGAACCCGCGTGCCACATAAGTAGCACCCAGTTGCAACGCCAAGGCCACCAGGTCGACCGGGCTGTCGCTGTTGACCACGCCCTTCTTGCTTTTGGATCCCTGGTCTGCGGTGGCCGAAAACTGTCCCTTGGTCAGGCCGTAAACGCCGTTGTTTTCAACGATGTACACCATGTTGATGCCGCGCCGCATAGCGTGCGCGAATTGACCCAGACCGATGGAGGCCGAGTCGCCGTCGCCGGAGACGCCCAGGTAAAGCAGATCTCGATTAGCCAGGCTGGCGCCCGTCAATACCGAAGGCATACGTCCATGCACGGTGTTGAAGCCGTGCGACGCCCCGAGAAAATAATCCGGCGTCTTCGAGCTGCAACCTATGCCCGAAAGCTTGGCGACGCGGTGCGGTTCGATGTCGAGTTCCCAGCAGGCCTGAATGATCGCCGCAGAAATCGAGTCATGCCCGCAACCGGCGCACAAGGTGGAGATCTTGCCTTCGTAGTCGCGCCGGGTGTAGCCGACCTTGTTGACGGTCAGGGATGGGTGATGCAGCCTGGGTTTGGCCAGATAAGTCATGCCACGCGCTCCTTGCCTTTTTGTTGGGGTCTGCCCGCCTGAGCCTTCACATGCTCGGTGATGGCCTTGGTGATGAACCGTGCGGTGATCGGCGTGCCGTCGAAATGCAGCACACGCACCAGGCGCGCCGGGTCAATATCGAGTTCATTGACCAGCAGGCAATGCATCTGCGCATCGCGGTTTTGTTCGACCACGAATACTTTGTCATGCACGGCAATGAACTGCCTGACCGACTCCGGAAACGGAAAGGCACGAAGCCGCATCGCGTCCAGGTGAATGCCCTCCTCACCCAGCACATCCAGCGCCTCGTTCATCGCCGGGCTGGTGGAGCCGAAATAAATGACACCCAGCGAGGTTTTGCGTGCGGCAGAGCGCAGTACCGGTTGCGGCACCAGCGTCGCCGCCGTTTCAAACTTCTTCAGCAGGCGCTGCACGTTGTAGATGTAGTCCGGCCCGCGCTCCGAATACTGCGCGTAGGCATTGCGCGTGGTGCCGCGCGTGAAATAGCTGCCCTTGCTGGGGTGCGTACCCGGCAGGGTTCGCCAGGGAATACCGTCGCCGTCCACGTCCTTGTAGCGGCCAAAGTCCTTGCCCGCCTCCAGCTCCTCGGCGCTCATCACCTTGCCGCGGTCGTAACTTCGGCTGTCGTCCCACGCAAAGGGCTCGCACAGGCGCTGGTTCATGCCGATGTCCAGGTCGGTCATCAGGAATACCGGTGTTTGCAGCCGCTCCGCCAGGTCCAGCGCCGCCGCAGCATGCTCGAAGCACTCATGCGGATCTTCGGGCAACAGCAGCACGTGTTTGGTGTCCCCGTGCGACGCATAGGCGCAGGAAATAAGGTCGGCCTGCTGCGTGCGCGTCGGCATGCCGGTCGAGGGGCCGCCGCGCTGCACATTGATGATGGTGACTGGTATCTCCGCAAAGTAAGCCAGGCCGAGGAACTCGGTCATCAGCGACACGCCTGGGCCCGAAGTGGTCGTGAAGGCCCGCGCACCATTCCACCCTGCCCCGACCACCATACCGATCGAGGCAATTTCATCTTCGGCCTGCACGATGGCGTAGTTGTTGCGGCCCGTCGCAGGGTCCACCCGGTATTTGGCGCAGTAAGACTGAAAGGCCTCGGCCACCGAAGAAGACGGCGTGATCGGGTACCAGGCCGCCACGGTGGCACCGCCATAGACGCAACCCAGCGCCGCCGCACTGTTGCCGTCGACAAAAATCTTGTTACCCACCTGGTTGCTGCGCTGCACGCGTATGCCCAGCGGTGCCTGCAGGTGCTCGCTGGCGAAATCACGCCCCAGATGCAGCGCCTGAACGTTCGACGCCAGCAGTTTTTCCTTGCCCTTGTATTGCTCGCCAAACAGCTTTTCCAGCACCTCTGGTTCAATTTCCAGAAGAACCGACAACGCACCCACGTACACAATGTTCTTGAAGAGCTGGCGCTGGCGCGGATCGCTATAGACAGCGTTGCAGATTTCCGTCAGCGGCATGCCGATGACGTTAATATCTTCGCGAAATTTCTCCGGTGGCAAGGGGCGAGTGCTGTCGTAAAACAAATACCCGCCCGGCTCCAGCTCGGCCACATCGGCATCCCAGGTCTGCGGGTTCATGGCCACCATCATGTCGATGCCGCCACGCCGGCCCTGGTAGCCCTTGTCGCTCACCCGCGCTTCGTACCAGGTCGGCAGGCCCTGGATGTTGCTGGGGAAAATATTGCGCGGGCTGACCGGCACGCCCATGCGCAAGATGGCCTTGGCAAACAACTCGTTGGCAGAGGCCGAACCCGAGCCATTGACGTTGGCAAACTTGATCACAAAATCGTTGACGGCTTCAATCCTGTTTTTCATGCTGGCACCCCTCCTGCGCGGGCGGCAGTTTTGCTGCCATCTCTGCACGACGGCCCGGCCTGCGTGGTCTGCAGCAGAAACTTCTGCATGTCCCAGGCACCGGTGGGGCAACGCTCGGCGCACAGGCCGCAGTGCAGGCAGACGTCTTCGTCCTTCACCATCACCCTGCCAGTCTTGAGCTCGTCTGACACGTAAAGATCCTGTGTCAGGTTCAGCGCAGGCGCTTTCAGGTGCGCACGCAAACCGGCCTCGTCCTCGTTGGCGGTGAAGCTGATGCAGTCCATCGGGCAAATGTCGACACAGGCATCACATTCGATGCACGCCGGCGCAGCAAACACGGTCTGCACATCGCAGTTCAGGCAGCGCCCGGCCTCCTTGAAGGCAGTTGCCGCGTCAAAACCCAGCTCCACCTCAACACGGATGCTGGCCAGCGCAATTTCCGCCTTGGCCCAGGGCACCTTGAAGCGGGGATCATTGGACGTGTCATTGTCGTAGCTCCACTCGTGAATGCCCATCTTGGTGGACATCAGATTGGTCATCGGGTCGGGCCGCCGCGCGATGTCTTCGCCGCTGAGCAGGCGGTCGATCGACACCGCCGCCTCATGCCCATGCGCCACTGCCGTGATGATGTTTTTTGGGCCAAAAGCCGAATCGCCACCAAAAAACACATTCGGCACGCTGGACTGGAAAGTTTCCTTGCCCAGCACCGGCAGGCCCCACTCGTCAAAAGCAATGCCGCAGTCCCGCTCTATCCAGGGAAAGGCATTCTCCTGGCCCACCGCAATCAGCACGGCATCGCACTCGACCAGTACGTCAGGCTCCCCCGTCGGCACCAGGCTGCGCTTTCCCTTGTTGTCATAAACGGCCTTGACCACTTCAAAGCGCATGCCGGTCAGCTTGCCCTGGCTGTGCTCAAAAGACTTGGGCACGTGAAAATTGATGATCGGAATGCCTTCATGCTGGGCGTCTTCCTTCTCCCAGGGCGAGGCTTTCATTTCCTCGAAACCGCTGCGCACAATCACTTTCACGTCGGTGCCGCCCAGGCGCCTGGCGGAACGGCAGCAATCCATGGCGGTGTTGCCGCCACCCAGAACGATCACGCGTTTGCCGATGCTGGTGATGTGGCCAAAAGACACAGAGGCGAGCCAGTCAATGCCGATATGAATGTTCTCCTTGATGTCGCTGCGGCCCGGCAGGTTCAGGTCGCGCCCGCGCGGCGCGCCGCAGCCGACAAACACCGCGTCGTACCCTTCAGCCAGCAGGCCTTTCATTGACTCGATCCGCTGGCCACTTCTGAAAGCAACGCCCAGATCGAGGATGTAGCCGGTTTCTTCATCAATCACCGACTCGGGCAAGCGAAAGCGCGGGATCTGGGTGCGGATGAAACCACCGGCCTTGGCCTCGCCGTCAAATACCGTGACTTCATAACCCAGCGGCGCAAGGTCACGCGCCACCGTCAGCGAAGCCGGCCCCGCACCTATGCAGGCAATCCGCTTACCGTTTTTCGGTGAGATTTTCGGCATGCGCTGGCGGACGTCGTCTTTCATGTCCGCTGCCACGCGCTTGAGCCGGCATATCGCTACGGGTTCAGGCTGTTCGCCATTGTTTTCCTCGACGCGACTGCGGCGGCATGCCGGCTCGCAGGGTCGGTCACAGGTACGCCCAAGAATGCCGGGAAAGACATTCGACACCCAGTTGACCATATAGGCATCGCTGTAGCGACCCTGGCCTATCAGGCGTATGTATTCCGGAACGGGGGTATGGGCCGGACAAGCCCATTGGCAATCGACGACCTTGTGGAAGTAAGACGGATTGGCTACGTTGGTTGGCTGCACGTACTGGCTCCTTGCCCCCTTCGGCACCAAGACAGGGTCAGGAGGTCAGACCAGTTTACGCCCCGCCTGCCACAGGGCGCTCTCGGGTGAATCCCTCAGTCGTGGGCGGGCAGTCAGTCAGCCGCAGCCTGCAGCCGGCCAAAAGCCGCCACAACCTCGGGCGGCGCCTGAACCAGCTCAATCAGCACGCCCTCGCCAGAAATGGGAAATTCTTCGTTGGCTTTGGGGTGCAGAAAACAGATGTCAAAACCCGCGGCACCCTGGCGAATGCCGCCCGGCGCAAAGCGTACCCCCTGTGCCGTCAACCAGGTCACTGCCTTGGGCAGGTCGTCAATCCACAGGCCGACGTGGTTGAGCGGCGTGGTGTGCACCGCCGGTTTTTTGTCCGGGTCCAGCGGCTGCATCAGGTCAACTTCGACCTTGAAGGGCCCGCTGCCAATGGCGCAAATGTCTTCATCGACGTTTTCGCGTTCGCTTACGAAGTTGCCGGTGACCTCCAGGCCCAGCATGTCAACCCAGAGTTTGCCCAACCGCTGTTTGTCGGTACCGCCAATGGCAATTTGCTGGATGCCCAAGACCTTAAACGGACGCGTCATTTCATTTTCCTCAACGAACAATCAATCGCCTCGGCGCTGCCGACAAGTGCGGAGGTCTGCTCCGGACCAGCCGGGGCCGCCGAACCGGCTTCGCCGGGCCGCAGGCGCAGCGGTCCCTTCGGGGGGCAGGAAGCTACGCGAAGCGAGCGACCGTGGGGGTTCATTGAAACTCCACAATCGGCTGATCCACGCTGAGAGACTCGCCCTTGCCGGCCAGCACCTTGCCAACCACGCCGTCGGCCGTGGCAAACAGCACGTTTTCCATCTTCATGGCCTCGATCACCGCCACCCGTTCACCGGCCTGAACCTTCTGCCCAGGCTGCACAGCCACCTCGACCAGCAGGCCGGGCATAGGCGAGAGTACAAAGCGGCTCATGTCTGGCGGCGCCTTGTAGGGCATCAGTGCGTGAAGCCTGGCCGCACGGGGCGACAGCACCAGCGCGTCCAGCCGGGTGCCGTTATGCGCGATACGGATGGCCAGGGGATTGCGGCCCACACCGCGCTCAACCTGCGCGGCGAAGGGTTCGCCGTTGACGGTACCGCGTATGCGGGCGCCGCCCAGATGCCAGTTGCTACAAATTTCATAGCTGCTCGCGCCCGTCTCTATTCGGCTGGAGCCCGATTGGGCTTGATAATCGCGCACCATGGCCGGTTGCGAGGTGTTTTTACCCTCAGCGCCCAGGTTGATCACCACAAACTCTTCGCCGACCAGTACGCCGTGCCCGGGCAACTGGCCGCTGATGCCGGCTGCACGGCCCAGCATGCGGCGGTTCACATACGCCGCCAGCGCCACCAGAAAGTCGGGCTCATCATGCGGCACATCTTCGGCGTGAAAGCCCTTGGCATAGTTCTCGGCAATAAAACCGGTGTTGAAGTCGCCAGCCTTGAATTTCGGGTGCGCCAGCAGCGCCGCTTGAAACGGAATATTGCTGCTGATGCCGCGAATCACAAAGGCGTTGAGTGCCTCGCGCATCTTCGCAATGGCCTCCGCTCGGTCCTTGCCATGAACGATCAGCTTGGCAATCATCGAGTCGTAAAACATCGGGATCTCGCCGCCGTCCTGCACACCGGTATCTACGCGCACGCCGTACAGCTGCGAGGTGTCGGCAGCAAACATGGTTTCCTTGGGCGGCTGAAAGCGCACAAGCCGGCCGGTCGAAGGCAAAAAACTGCGGAACGGGTCTTCGGCGTTGATGCGGCATTCGATGGCCCAGCCGTTACGCTGCACATCCTTCTGCGCCAGCGGCAATTTTTCGCCGGCGGCGACGCGAATCATCAACTCCACCAGGTCCAGACCGGTGATGCACTCCGTCACCGGGTGCTCCACCTGCAGGCGGGTGTTCATTTCCAGAAAATAAAAACTCTGGTCCTTGCCGACCACAAACTCCACAGTACCGGCGCTCTGGTACTTCACCGCCTTGGCCAGGGCCACAGCCTGCTCGCCCATGGCCTTGCGCGTCGCGTCGCTGATAAAAGGTGATGGCGCCTCTTCAATCACCTTCTGGTGACGCCGCTGGATGGAGCATTCGCGCTCGTTCAGGTAAATCACGTTGCCGTGGCTGTCGCCCATCAGCTGGATTTCAATGTGGCGCGGTTCCTCGACAAACTTTTCGATGAAGACGCGGTCATCGCCGAAGCTGTTGCGGGCTTCGTTACGGCAAGAGGTGAAGCCTTCAAGGGCTTCCTTGTCGTTGAACGCCACGCGCAAGCCCTTGCCGCCGCCGCCAGCCGACGCCTTGATCATCACCGGGTAACCAATACCCTTGGCGATTTCCACCGCTTTCTCCGCAGTTTCAATCGCATCGTTCACGCCCGGAATGCAATTCACGCCCGCAGCACCCGCCAGCTTCTTGGACTCGATCTTGTCGCCCATGGCAGCAATCGAATAGTGCTTGGGGCCGATGAAAATGATGCCCTCTTCCTCCACCCGCTTGGCAAAGCCGGCGTTTTCGCTGAGGAAGCCGTAACCCGGGTGCACCGCCTGGGCGCCGGTTTGTTTGCAGGCCGCAATGATTTTTTCTGCTTGCAGATAACTGTCGCGACTCGGTGCCGGGCCTATGTTGACGGCCTCATCGGCCAGTTCAACGTGGCGCGCGTCCTTGTCGGCGTCGGAGTACACCGCGACGGTTTTGATACCCATCTTGCGGGCGGTGAGGATGACGCGGCAGGCGATTTCTCCTCTATTGGCTATCAGGATTTTTGTGAACATGGTCTTATTGCAGTCCCAACTTCTTGCGCATTTCGACGTTCTTGGCGTCGGCGCGCTGGGTTGCCGGCCTGGCATCCAGCCGTGCGACATAGGCAGTGAAGGACGGGCTGGGCTCGATCTGCTTGAAGCCGATCATGAAGCGCAGCGTCCCGCCAAAAACGACGTCCGCCATCGAAAACTGCTCACCGAGCAGGAAGGGGCCTTTCGCGATGGCGCCCTCTGCGGCCGCAAGCATCGCATCGTAGGTGCCCCAGCCCGCAGCGCTGTCCTTGACCTCCCAACCTGAGTGCTTTGTCATCACGGCGGGTTCGATCACGCTGGGTGCGAAGAAGGACCAGCGCAGGTAGCTGCCGCGCCGCGGATCATCGAGCGCAGGGGCCAGACGTCCAGGCGCATAACGGTCCGCGAGGTAGAGCGCAATTGCGGCCGCCTCGGTGACGACCAGACCATCATCCAGCAGCGTGGGCACCTTGCCCATCGCGTTTTTCGACACCATGTCTGGCTGTTTTTGTTCGCCTTTCATGATGTCGACGATATGAAGCTCATAAGGCACGCCGGCTTCCTCGAGTGCCCAGATCGTGCCGGCGGCGCGCGAGTAGGGATGGTAGTAGAGCGTCAGAGCCATGAGGTCGTTTCCTTTCGGTGAGATCAGAGCGGGATGTTGCCGTGCTTGCGCCACGGGTTTTCAATTTTTTTATCCTTGAGCATCACCAGCGAGCGGCAAATGCGCTTGCGCGTTTCGTGCGGCAAAATCACGTCGTCGATAAACCCGCGTGCACCGGCCACAAACGGATTAGCGAAACGCGCCTTGTATTCGGCTTCCTTGGCAGCCAGCTTGACCGGGTCGCCCTTGTCTTCGCGGAAGATGATTTCCACCGCGCCTTTGGCGCCCATCACAGCAATCTCTGCATTCGGCCAGGCAAAGTTGACATCGCCGCGAAGGTGTTTGGAGGCCATCACGTCATAAGCGCCGCCATAGGCTTTGCGCGTGATTACGGTGATTTTGGGCACCGTGCATTCGGCATACGCATACAGCAGCTTGGCGCCATGTTTGATGATGCCGCCGTATTCCTGGCTGGTGCCGGGCATGAAGCCGGGCACATCGACAAAGGTGATCACAGGGATGTTGAAGGCGTCGCAAAAGCGCACAAACCGCGCAGCCTTGATGGAGCTTTTGATGTCCAGGCAGCCGGCAAGTACCAGCGGCTGGTTGGCGACGATGCCGACGGACTGGCCCTCCATGCGGGCAAAGCCGATGATGATGTTCTTCGCATACTCGGGTTGGATCTCGAAGAAGTCGCCGTCGTCCACCGTCTTGATGATCAGCTCTTTCATGTCATACGGCTTGTTCGGGTTCTCAGGCACCAGTGTGTCCAGGCTCAGGTCCATGCGGCTGGCCGGGTCGGCACTCGGGCGAACAGGCGCCTTTTCGCGGTTGTTCAGCGGCAGGTAGTTGTAGAGCCTGCGCAGCATCAACAGCGCTTCGACGTCGTTCTCAAATGCCAGATCGGCCACACCGCTGCGGGTGGTGTGGGTGGTGGCGCCGCCCAACTCCTCGGCGGTCACTTCTTCATGCGTCACTGTCTTGACGACCTCCGGACCGGTGACAAACATGTAGGAGCTGTCTTTCACCATGAAGATGAAGTCGGTCATGGCAGGAGAATACACCGCGCCGCCGGCGCAGGGACCCATGACCATGCTGATCTGCGGCACCACGCCGGAGGCCATCACATTGCGCTGGAACACGTCGGCATAGCCACCCAGCGAGGCCACACCTTCCTGGATACGCGCACCGCCCGAGTCGTTGAGGCCAATCACCGGCGCGCCCACCTTCATGGCCTGGTCCATCACCTTGCAGATCTTCTCGGCATGCGCTTCCGACAGCGCGCCGCCGAAGACGGTGAAATCCTGGCTGAAAACAAACACCAGGCGGCCGTTGATCATGCCGTAGCCGGTGACCACCCCATCGCCGGGAATCTTGTTGTCCTGCATGCCAAAGTCGGTGCAGCGATGTTCGACAAACATGTCCCACTCTTCAAACGTGCCTTCATCAAGCAGCAGCTCCAGGCGCTCGCGCGCCGTCAGTTTGCCTTTGCCGTGTTGCGCGTCTATGCGCTTTTGACCACCGCCCAGACGGGCCGCGGCACGTTTCTTTTCGAGTTGTTCAAGGATTTCTTGCATAAAAGTTCCGGATGGTCAGGAAGGTTGCCGGGTATTCGACGAACGGGCCCAGGCGTGGAGAAAAGCGGCAGCTGCCTGCGCGCTGATGATGTCGCGGCCCCAGGGCTTGCGGCTGGATGGCAGGCGCCGCATCCAGGCCAGCCGGCCAACGGCGGCACGCAGCGCAGCGGTGACAGCCGAGGACTCTGTGACGATGGTGTCCTGCCACGCCGCCTGCGCAGCTGGGCGCGTATCTGCAGGCAGCAGCCACACGGTGGACTGCAGGTACAACAGCCAGTCTCTGGCTTGGGCATGCAGCAAGGGCATCGCTTGCACGGGGTCGTCTTCAAAATCAATGGCAGCCACACCCTGTGGCGACAAGATAAAGTTGCGCGCAAAGGCCTGGCTCAGATACTGTCCCTGCGCGTGCAGCGCCAGCAGAGCCTGCAAGCCCTGCTGCCAAAGCAACAAGGCCTGGGCGGGCTCATCCTCCATAGCTTGCGCCATGTTGGGCCCGGCCAGGAACTCCATGACAAAAAATTCCGGATCCACATGCAGAACCTGCGGCGCCAGCAACCCGGCAGCGCGAAGTGCGACAAGGCGCCCTACCTCGATCGCCTGTCCGTCAGTGCCGCCGGGCGCCGGCGCCGGCTTCACAAGCGACAGGCCTGTTAGCGAAGCCAGAAGACTCAGCGCGCCGGCACCACCGGCTGCCCGCGCTGGCCGCTGCCCCTTCACCACCACAGTGCCACCGGCAAGCCGGATGACTTCAGTGCGGTGCTGGCGCCAGCCGGTCGACGCTCTTATGTGCTGCAAATCGTCGCTGGTCATGGCTTGTCCGTAAACAAAAGGCCCAGCATCTTGCGGGCCGCGGCCGAAGGCACGGCACGACCCGCCAGCACACTGTCAATGGCTTCAGGCAGATGGGCACGCACGGCTGGGTGACCGTGGAAAGCCTGCTTCAATCCTGCCTCGACGCGCTCCCACATCCACGCCAGGGCCTGCTGCCGACGGCGCGACTCCAATTTGCCATTGGCGGCTTGCAGCTTCCGGAAATCGGTGACCGCGCTCCAGAAAATGTCTATGCCTTTGCCGTGCAGGGCGCTGAGCTGGATGACGCGCGGGTGCCACAGGGTCTGGTCATGTTGCGCATGGGTGGAATGGCCGTGCTGCCCGAACAGGCGCATGGCGCTGGTAATCTGCGCCTCTGCACGGGTGGCGGCGTCAACGTCCAGGTCAGCCTTGTTGATGACCACCAGGTCGGCGAGCTCCATCACACCCTTCTTGATGGCCTGCAAATCGTCGCCGGCGTTGGGCAATTGCATCAGCACAAACATGTCGGTCATGCCGGCCACGGCGGTTTCGCTCTGCCCCACACCCACGGTTTCCACAATCACGATGTCGTAACCTGCAGCCTCGCACACCAGCATGGCCTCACGTGTCTTCTCGGCCACGCCACCCAGTGTGCCGCTGGCCGGGCTGGGCCGGATGTAAGCACGTTCGTGCACCGAGAGTTTTTCCATGCGCGTCTTGTCGCCAAGGATGGAGCCACCCGAGACACTGGAAGACGGGTCGATGGTCAGCACGGCCACCCGGTGACCTTGCGCTATCAGGTACAGGCCCAATACTTCAATGAAAGTTGATTTGCCCACGCCGGGCACGCCGCTGATGCCCAAGCGGAAGGCCTTGCCGGTATGTGGCAGCAAGGCGGTGAGCAACTCGTCGGCCTGTGCGCGGTGGTCACTGCGAGTCGATTCCAGCCGCGTAATGGCTTTGGCGATGGCGCGACGCTGCATGGCGGCTTCGCCATGCAACAAGGTCTCGGCCAACTCGACGGGTGTCACTTCAGCGCAGCCTTGATCTGCTCAAGCACGTCCTTGGCACTGGCCGGAATCGGTGTACCCGGGCCGTAGATGCCTTTGACACCTGCTTCATAAAGCATCTCATAGTCCTGCCGTGGAATCACGCCGCCGACAAAAACGATGATGTCGTCGGCGCCCTGCTTCTTCAGCTCGGCAATGATGGCCGGCACCAGGGTTTTGTGACCGGCAGCCAAGGTGGAAACACCCACGGCGTGCACGTCATTTTCAATCGCCTGGCGCGCACATTCTTCAGGGGTCTGGAAAAGCGGGCCCATGTCCACGTCAAAACCCAAGTCGGCAAAGGCCGTGGCCACCACCTTGGCGCCGCGGTCATGGCCGTCTTGGCCGAGTTTGGAAATCATCACCCGCGGTCGCCGCCCTTGGGCCTCCGCGAACGCGTTGATTTCTGTCTTGAGGGTTTCCCAGCCTTCGGCCGAGTCATAGGCAGCTGCATACACACCGGTCACCTTTTGCGTATCGGCGCGGTGGCGCCCGTAAACTTTTTCGAGCGCATCGCTCACTTCACCAACTGTAGCGCGCAGGCGCACGGCCTTGATGCTCAGGTCCAGCAGATTGCCGTCGCCCTTTTCGGCCGCTGCTGTCAACGCGTCCAGCGCCGCCTGCACTGCCGCCCCATCGCGGCTGGCGCGTATGGCCTTGAGCCGCTTGATCTGCCCGTCGCGCACCGCCACATTGTCAATGTCGCGGGTTTCAATCGCGTCTTCGGTTTTGAGTTTGTATTTGTTGACGCCGACGATCACGTCCTTGCCGCTGTCGATGCGTGCCTGCTTTTCAGCGGCCGCGGCCTCGATCTTGAGCTTGGCCCAGCCGCTGTCCACGGCACGGGTCATGCCGCCCATGGCGTCCACTTCTTCAATGATGGCCCAGGCGGCATCGGCCATGTCCTGGGTCAGCTTTTCCATCATGTAGCTGCCGGCCCAGGGGTCGATCACGTTGGGGATGTGAGTTTCTTCCTGGATGATGAGCTGGGTGTTGCGGGCAATGCGCGATGAAAACTCGGTGGGCAGGGCAATCGCCTCGTCAAAGCTGTTGGTGTGCAGGCTTTGCGTGCCTCCAAACACCGCGGCCATGGCTTCGATGGTGGTACGCACCACGTTGTTGTACGGATCCTGCTCGGTCAGGCTCCAGCCGCTGGTCTGGCAATGGGTGCGCAGCATCAGGCTCTTGGGGCTTTTGGCGTTGAACTCCTTCATGATGCGGCACCAGAGCAGGCGCGCCGCACGCATCTTGGCCACTTCGAGGTAGAAGTTCATGCCGATGGCCCAGAAGAAACTCAGGCGCCCGGCAAAACCATCAACATCCAGCCCCTTGGCAATGGCGGTCTTCACATATTCTTTTCCGTCAGCCAGCGTGAAAGCCAACTCCAGCGCCTGGTTGGCTCCGGCCTCCTGCATGTGGTAACCCGAAATGCTGATCGAGTTGAACTTGGGCATTTTCTGCGCCGTGTACTCGATGATGTCGCCGATGATGCGAATACTGGGCGCCGGCGGAAAGATGTAGGTGTTGCGCACCATGAACTCTTTGAGGATGTCGTTCTGGATGGTGCCGCTCAGTTGCTCCTGGCCCACGCCCTGCTCTTCGGCCGCCACCACATAACCCGCCAGCACCGGCAGTACCGCGCCGTTCATGGTCATGGACACCGACACCTTGTCCAGCGGGATCTGATCGAACAGGATCTTCATGTCCTCGACGCTGTCAATCGCCA
Source organism: Polaromonas sp. A23 (assembly GCF_002001015.1). GTDB lineage: Bacteria > Pseudomonadota > Gammaproteobacteria > Burkholderiales > Burkholderiaceae_C > Polaromonas. Next base: position 221,125 of record NZ_MUNO01000037.1, read on the forward strand.
CGCCGGCCTTGCCGACGTCACCGGTCACGCGCGGGTGGTCGCTGTCGTAGCCGCGGTGCGTTGCCAGGTCAAAGGCGACTGAAACACCCTGGCCGCCCGCGGCAAGGGCCTTGCGGTAGAAGGCGTTGGATTCTTCGGCGGTGGAAAACCCCGCGTATTGGCGAATGGTCCACGGGCGAACCGCGTACATGGTGGCCTGGGGGCCGCGAAGAAACGGCTCAAACCCCGGCAGAGTGTCGGTATGCGGCAGGTCTTTGACGTCTGCTGCGGTGTACAGGGGTTTAACCACAATGCCGTCGGGCGTGTGCCAATTGAGCGCATTGAGATCGCCGCCCGGTGCAGATTTGGTGGCCGCTTTGGCCCAGGCTTCCAGGCTGGCGGGGGCAAATTCTGGACTGTCGGAAGATTTTGGGGTGCTCATGGCGCGGATAAGGTCTGGTTGGGCAGGTGCGCTGCCGAGGTCGTCAGTTTACATTATTTATAATTATTGATGCAAAATATAGTTTCATATAAGATCGCCCTGTCCAGCCTCAGGCTGCAATTGACCTCTATATAAGACTATGGCCGCTGTTTCATTGACCCCCCGAGCACTTTACGAAGAAGTGGCGGAATTGTTGCGCCAGCGCATTTTCAGCCGAGAACTGGCGCCCGGCAGCTGGATCGACGAACTCAAGCTGGCCGAAGAATACGGTATCAGCCGCACTCCCCTGCGCGAAGCGCTGAAGGTGCTGGCCACCGAGGGGCTGGTGACCATGAAGGTGCGCCGCGGTGCCTACGTCACCGAAGTGTCCGAGCGCGACCTGGCCGACGTCTACCACCTGCTCTCGCTTCTGGAAAGTGATGCTGCCGGCGTGGTGGCCATCCAGGCGACCGACGCCCAGCTCAAGGAGTTGCAAACGCTGCACCGTGATCTGGAAAAAGCAGTCAACAATCGCGAACGGTTTTTCCAGATCAACGAGGCTTTCCACATGCGCTTGCTGGAAATTGCCAATAACCGCTGGCGCGACCAGATGGTGGCTGACCTGCGCAAAGTCATGAAGCTCAACAGGCATAACTCGCTGCTCAAGAGCGGCCGCATTGAGGAGTCGCTGGCCGAGCACCGCGCCATCATGGATGCGCTGGCCCGGCATGACTCGCCGGGCGCCATGCAAACCATGCAGGCCCATTTCAGGAGCGGACTGGAAGCTGCGATTTAGCCTCCCCCGCGGGAGACCCCTTAGGCGGTTCAAGCGTGTGGTTTCGCGTCCCAGGTCTGCAACGCCTTGCCGTGTTTGTCCACGCTCTCGAGCTGGACCCGAAACCCCCAAAGCCGCGCCACATGCTTGATGACCTCCTGCACGTCCTCCGTGAGCGGCCGGTCGTCATGGCGGGTGTGGCGCAGGGTCAGGGAACGGTCGCCGCGCACGTCCACGTTCCAGACCTGGATGTTGGGTTCGCGGTAGCTGATGTCAAACTGCCGTGACAGTGCCTCGCGCACATGCCGGTAGCCGGCTTCATCGTGGATAGCCGCCACCTCCAGCTCCGTCTCCGAGGCATCGTCCAGCACAGAAAAAAGCCGGAACTCGCGCATCAGGTGCGGTGAAAGGTATTGCCCGATGAAACTCTCGTCCCTGAAGTGCCGCATGACGTAGTCGAGCGTCTTGAGCCAGTCGGAACCGGCGATGTCGGGAAACCACTGCCGGTCTTCTTCCGTGGGTGTCTGGCAAATGCGCTTGATGTCGCTGAACATGGCAAAGCCCAGCGCATAGGGATTGATGCCGCTGTAGCCCGGGTGCGTGACCGGCGGCTGGTAAATGACGTTGGTGTGGGAGCGCAGGCATTCGATCATGAAGCCATCGGTCAGCAGGCCCTCGTCGTACATGGTATTGAGCAGCGTGTAGTGCCAGAACGTGGCCCAGCCTTCGTTCATGATCTGGGTCTGCCGCTGCGGATAAAAATACTGCGCAACCTTGCGCACGATGCGAACCACTTCGCGTTGCCAGGGTTCCAGCAGGGGCGCATTCTTCTCGATGAAGTAAAGAAGGTTTTCCTCCGGCTCCGCCGGAAAGCGGCGGTTGGCCTTTTCACTGTCCGCCTGTTTTTCCGCGGACTTGGGCACGGTGCGCCATAAATCGTTGAGCTGCTGCTGCAGGTAAGCCTCGCGGTCCTTGTGGCGCGCCTCTTCCTCGGCCAGCGACAGCTTCTGCGAACGCCGGTAGCGGTCTACCCCATGGCTCATCAACGCGTGACAGGAGTCCAGCAACTGCTCGACAGCATCCCAGCCGTGGTGCTCCTCGCACTCGGCGATGTAGGCCCGCGCATACACCAGGTAGTCAATGATGGAGCCGGCATCGGTCCACATCCGGAACAGGTAATTGCCCTTGAAGAAGGAGTTGTGCCCATAACAGGCATGCGCCATCACCAGTGCCTGCATCGGCATGGTGTTTTCTTCCATCAGGTAGGCAATGCAGGGGTCGGAATTGATCACCACCTCATAGGCCAGTCCCATCTGGCCGCGGCGGTAACTTTTTTCGGTCGAAATAAACTGTTTCCCGAATGACCAATGCCGGTAGTTCACCGGCATGCCCACCGCCGCATAGGCATCAATCATCTGCTCGGCCGTGATGACCTCAAGCTGTACCGGGTAGGTGTCCAGGCCAAAGGACCGGGCCGTTCGCGCGATCTCCCTGTGGTAAATCTCAATCAGCTCGAACGACCAGTCCGACGGACAGGGAAGCCGCTCGCGCCGTTCCACGGCGCGCAGGTCGGACGCCGTCATCCGCGAGGGCAAGGCGGATTCAGCTGCGCTCATATGCTGACGCCTTCCTTCTTGAACAGGTCCCTGAACACCGGGTAAATGTCCGTCGCCTCGCTGATCTTTCGCATGGCGAAGTTGGCGTGGGTGCCGAGTATCTCGGAATATTCCTGCCACAGGTTCTGGTCTTCATCACCCACCTGCACATAGGCAAAGTACCGGGAGGCCGGCAGCAGCTTGCTCACCAGAAGTTCGCGGCACTTGGACGAATCCTGGTGCCAGTTGTCGCCGTCCGACGCCTGGGCGCCGTAAATGTTCCACTCCCCGGGCGGATAACGCGCCTCGATGATCTGCTGCATCAATGTCAGAGCACTCGACACCACGGTGCCACCGGTCTCGGCCGACCGGAAAAATTCTTCTTCGCTGACTTCCGACGCCTGGGTGTGGTGGCGGATGAAGATGACGTCGGTCCGTTCGTAGTGCCGCTGCAGGAAAAGATACAGCAGGATGAAAAAGCGTTTGGCAATATCCTTGCGCGCTTCGTCCATCGAACCCGAGACATCCATCAGGCAGAACATCGCCGCCTTGGCCGTTGGCACCGGCACCCTGACGCGATTGCGGTACCGCAGGTCGAACGGATCAAAAAAGGGAATGTGCCTGAGCCTGCGCCGCAGCGCTTCAATCTGCACAATCAACGCAGGCGTTTCGTCGGGCACGCGGGGGCCCAGGCGCAAGGCCTCGGCCAGTTGCGCTTCCAGCTCATGCAGCTTCCGCCGGGACTCACCACCCAGCGCAATACGCCGGCTCAGGGCCACCCGCATCGAGCGCACCACATGCAGGTTGGTCGGCGTGCCCTCCGAAACAAAACCGGCACGCTGGGACTTCCACTCCGGCGCGTCCGGCAGAAGCTGGGTGCGAATCAGATGCGGCAGAGCCAGGTCGTCGAAGAAGTACTGCATGAACTCTTCACGCGTGATGCGGAACACGAAGTCGTCCTCGCCCGTCCCGTCCTGACTGGCGCCCTGGCCCGACCCGCCGGCGCCACCGCCCTCGGGACGCTCGATGCGATCGCCGCGCACGTACTCACGGTTGCCGGGGTGAACCATCTCGCGGGTACCGCCCGCGCCGTGGCTAAAAACAGGCTCGGACACATCGCGCCGCGGCAGCGTGATGTCTTCGCCCTGCTCGATGTCATGGATGCTGCGGCCGGAAACTGCGCGGCGAACGGCGTCCCGTATCTGCCCCCTGAACCGGCGCAGGAAACGTTCCCGGTTGCCGATGGATTTGTTTTTTCCCGACAGGCGCCTGTCAATGACTTGCTGGAGCATGGGGTTCCCTGGTCTGATACTAAATGGCGCGCAACCTTCCCTGGGGTTCAGGAACTCTTGCGAACCCGCAAGTACCAGTCGCACAGCAACCGGACCTGGCGCGTCGTGTAGCCCTTGTCAACCATGCGGTTGACGAAGTCTTCGTGTTTTTGCTGCTCGTCCGCACTGGCCTTGGCGTTGAATGAAATCACCGGCAGCAGGTCCTCGGTGTTCGAGAACATCTTCTTCTCGATCACGGTCCGCAATTTTTCGTAACTGGTCCACGTCGGGTTCTTGCCCGCATTGTTGGCCCGCGCACGCAGCACGAAGTTGACGATTTCATTGCGGAAATCCTTCGGGTTGCTGATGCCCGCCGGTTTTTCAATTTTCTCGAGCTCGGCATTCAGGGAAGACCGGTCAAAAATTTCGCCGGTGTCCGTGTCGCGGTATTCCTGGTCCTGGATCCAGAAGTCGGCGTAGGTCACGTAGCGATCGAAAATGTTCTGGCCGTACTCCGAGTAGGACTCCAGGTAGGCGGTCTGGATTTCCTTGCCGATGAACTCGGCATAACGCGCGGCCAGGGTTTCCTTGATGAAGCCCAGGTACTTCTGCTCGGTTTCCACCGGAAACTGCTCGCGCTCGATCTGCTTTTCCAGCACATACATCAGGTGCACCGGGTTGGCGGCAATTTCCGTGGAGTCGAAGTTGAACACCTTGGAAACAATCTTGAAGGCAAACCGTGTCGAGATGCCGTTCATGCCCTCGTCCACGCCGGCGTAGTCGCGGTACTCCTGATAGCTCTTGGCTTTCGGGTCGGTGTCCTTGAGGTTCTCGCCGTCATACACCTGCAGCTTGCTGAACATGCTGGAGTTTTCCGGCTCCTTCAGGCGCGTCAGCACGGCAAACTGCGCCATCATCTTCAGCGTGCCGGGCGCGCAAACCGCGTTCAGCAGCGACGAGTTGCGGATCAGCTTTTCATAGATCTTGACCTCTTCCGTGACGCGCAGGCAATAAGGCACCTTGACGATGTAGATCCGGTCCAGGAAAGCCTCGTTGTTTCTGTTGTTCTTGAAAGCCTTCCATTCGCTTTCGTTGGAGTGCGCCATCACGATGCCGTCAAAGGGAATGGCGCCAAAGCCCTCCGTTCCCTTGAAGTTGCCCTCCTGCGTAGCGGTGAGCAGAGGGTGCAGCACCTTGATGGGTGCCTTGAACATCTCGACAAACTCGAGCAGGCCCTGGTTGGCCAGGCACAGGCCGCCGGAATAACTGTAGGCGTCGGGATCGTCCTGGGCGTAGGTCTCCAGCTTGCGAATGTCGATCTTGCCCACCAGCGAAGAAATGTCCTGATTGTTTTCGTCACCGGGCTCGGTCTTGGCTATCGCGCACTGCTTGAGGATGGACGGGTAACGCTTGAGCACGCGGAACTGGCGCACGTCGCCGCCGTATTCTTCAAGCCGCTTGACGGCCCACGGCGACATTACCCGCTGCAGGTAGCGCGGTGCAATGCCGTACTGGGCCTCAAGCACAGGCGCGTCTTCGGCATTGTTGAACAACCCCAGCGGCGACTCGTTGACGGGCGAACCCTTGAGTGCATAAAAGGGCACCTTTTCCATCAGCTGCTTGAGCCGCTCCGCGATGGAAGACTTGCCGCCGCCCACCGGGCCCAGCAGATACAGGATCTGCTTCTTTTCTTCCAGCCCCTGCGCGGCATGGCGGAAGTAGGACACCACCTGCTCGATCGGATCTTCGAGTCCGTAGAAGTCACGGAAGGCCGGGTAAATCTTGATGACCTTGTTGCCGAACAGGCGAGACAGGCGCTGATCGTGTCGGGTATCGACCAGTTCAGGCTCACCCACAGCGGCGAGAATTCGCTCAGCCGCCGTCGCGTAAACCAGGGGATCGTTTTTGCAGGCATCGAGGTACTCCTCGATGGACAGTTCTTCTTCTCGCGTCTGTTCGTAACGCGTCAGAAAATTGCGAACGACATTCATAGGGCCTCCTATGCACGCTGCACCTGAAGGATCGCTGACCCCGTGGTACCAAATCGCTTCAGGTAACCGCGCTGTGACTCGACTGTTTACACCTCATGGTTGTACCGGACAAGTTGCGGGGTCAGTGAAAAATTTCCGGTACCCAAGGCTACAGCGTACAACGTTATTGGACAAGCTGCAGACAGAAAGATGGTGTGAAGGGTTTTATGTTGTTTCAGGCGCGATAGGGTTTATCATTTCTCGGCGCATCTGGGAGTTGGGTGTCGAGCGATTCTCGATAACGCAAGCATCCGAGAAGAAATTGTGGCCACTCGGGGACAAGCGGAAGCGGATCCGTTTTCTCCGGCAGCAGCGACCACAAGGCGGGGTGGTGCCAGCACAACTCGTGGCCGGTGCTGTCGCGATGCACGCGAATGCCGTGCCTGAGCTTTCTGACTTCGGCGATGAGTTGTTCCCGCGACATGCCATCAAGATCAGTGTCCATGGTTCCTCCATTGCAAGGTCAGACCATTTCGTGATAACGATCGCATCATCCTTCCGGATGATTCGCCGCACGACATTTCGCCTGCGCTGATTGCAGGAAAGCAACACCGGGAACATGGAGCTCATGCTGACCAACGGGGGATCTGTTTCAAAGCGATGCACGCCTTACAGCAAGGGCATTTTTCTAATCGACAGGCCTTACCTGCACCTGCCGTGAATCATCGCAGGCACTGACGTGAATCATCGGCGCATGAATACAAAGCGTCAGGAACGGGCGTGAAGCGGCGGCACTGCCGGTCGGGTAACCAGAAACACGCCAGGCAGGATCAGCAGCGCACCCACGGCATGGTGCCAGCCCGGCGGTTCTCCAAGCAGCCCCCATGCTGCAAATGCAGCATACAGCGGGCCCAGGTAAAGCGCCACGGCAACACGGCTGGCACCAAGAATTTTCTGCGCCCAACCGTAAATCCAATAAGCGCCCACGCCGGGGATCAACGCAGCCACCACCACCAGCAACACAGCATAGACGCTTAAAACATCCGCACCGGGTCGCGTGGCCTCCCAGAGCGCCGGAGGCAAAAGCACCACAGTGCCGCCTACGCAAATGGCGGCCAGCCGTGCAGTGGCCCCCAGGGAACTGGGCCACCTTTTCTGCAGCAGCGCGTATCCCGCCCACGACACCATGGCGGCAAAAATCCACGCATCGCCCGGCACAAACTGCACGTCGGCCAGGGCTGTCCACTGCCCCTTGACGACCACGTGGACAACGCCAGCCAGTGCCAGCAGCACACCGGCCTTCTGGCGCGAGCCGAAACCCTCACCGAGCCACCACATCGCGCCGAGGCTGATCAGCACCGGAGACGCCGAGTAGATCAGCGCAATATTCATGGCGCCCGTGGAACGCGCACCTTCATACACCCAGGCGCCGCATATCAGCATGCCCAGGGTGCCAAGCACCAGGTATTGCCGCCAGGCACGAGCAATCGCGGCCCGCTGCTGCCACAGCTCGGCCCGTGTAATCACCACGAGGATCAGCGCGGCCAGACCCCAGCGGCCCAGTGCCAGCATGTAGGGGCCGATGACGCCGGGCGCCTTGCGCGCCACGATGTAGTTGACCGCCCACAGCGCAGGCACCAGCCACAAAAGCACCAGTGCCCTGCGCCTCTCGCGCTGCGCGACGTCAGGCATGAGCCATCTGGTCGGCCTGCGGTGAAGACGCGTCACCGCCGTGCCCATACAGCGGGGCATGGGCCAAGGCCATCACTTCCTGCGGAGGCAGGTTTTTCAATTTGTGGTCGCTCCAGACCTGGCGCCAGCGGCGCGCTCCTGGCAGACCGTGCCGCAGGCCCAGCATGTGGCGGGCAATTGAAGCCCAGGGTGTGCCATGCGCTGCACCTTCTCTGGCCATGTAGTCCACCATCTGCAACTCCACCGACTCGCGGGTCCGCTCACCAGCGGGAGCGCCAAAGAAAGCTTCGTCCCAGGAGGCCAGCCACCAGGGGTTGTGATAAGCCTCGCGGCCGACCATCACGCCGTCAATTTCCTGCAGCTGCGCCGCCACCTGCTCACCCGTGGTGATGCCGCCGTTGATGGCGATGGTGAGGTCGGGAAACTCTTGCTTGAGACGGTAAACCAGCGCATATCGCAGCGGCGGCACCTCGCGGTTTTCTTTCGGGCTCAGGCCCTGGAGCCAAGCGTTGCGCGCATGCACGATGAAAGTCTTGCAGCCAGCCTGGCTCACAGCACCCACAAAGTCACGCACAAATTCGTAACTTTCGGTCTTGTCGATGCCGATGCGGTGCTTGACGGTAACCGGCACGCTCACCACATCCACCATGGCTTTCACACAATCAGCCACCAGTTGCGGCTCGGCCATCAGGCAGGCGCCGAACGCTCCGCGCTGTACCCGCTCGCTGGGGCAGCCACAGTTGAGATTGATCTCGTCGTAACCCCACTCTTCGCCCAGTTTCGCGCAATGTGCCAGGTCAGCCGGCTCGCTACCGCCCAGTTGCAGCGCCACGGCATGTTCTTCTGCGTTAAAGCGCAGATGCCGCGCCACGTCTCCGTGCACCAGCGCGCCGGTGGTGACCATTTCCGTGTACAGCAGCGCGTGCTGTGACAGCAGGCGGTGGAAATAGCGGCAATGCCGGTCGGTCCAGTCCATCATCGGGGCCACACTGAGGCGATGGGCCGGGAATTTGGAAGGAGACACGGAAAAAGATCGTTCGGGCTGCATGAAGGCCATAGTTTCTCACGCGGGCCCGTCCGGCGAGACCACCGTGGCGAAATGGCCGCACAAGCCTGTCAAGGGGGGCAGACACCGACACGGCCAGCCTCTCAAGCCGGATAATGAGAACTCAGGCCGCACCTGCGGCAGCCCCTTCACATCAAGCCATGACCATGACAGCCCTGCCCCTGCAGACCCGCACCACCTTTCCCATGGCCAAGCACTCGTCGGCATCAGCCCGGCTGCTGCCGCTGCTTGCCTTGCTTGCGCTCACGGCCTGCACCTCGGTGCCGCTGCCGCCCTGGCCCGCATCAGGCAGCGTGGCCAAGGCGCCGCCGGCTGCCACGCCGGCGCCCGCCTCTGCCATGCCGCCGGTGGTTGTCGCCCAGCCGATACCGGTCAGGCCCGCCACCGTTGTAGGTGCTTCGGTCGCCGCCGCACCGTATAACCTCGCCGTCGCCGCCCGCTTCCCCGCGCCCTCGGTGGTCTACAACACCCCCGGCCTGCAGGAAGGACGCAGCAGCTTTACCTCGAATGCAGAAATCCAGACATGGCTGCGCGACCTGACCACCTCGGCAACCCGCTCACCCGGCCTGAAAGCCGCTGTCCTGCCTATCGGCCAGTCGCAGCGCGGTGAAACCCTGGAGGCCCTGGTGCTCACCACCGCCGCAGGCACCGACGCCGCAGCCCTGGCAACCTCGGGCCGGCCCACGGTGCTGCTGATTGGCCAGCAGCACGGCGACGAACCAGCCGGCACCGAAGCCCTGCTGGTGGTGGCGCGTGAACTCTCGCAGGGCCTGCTTCGGCCCATGCTTGAACGGGTCAACGTCATCATCGTTCCACGCGCCAACCCTGACGGCGCGACAGCCTTCCAGCGCGTGACCGCCAGCGGCGTGGACATGAACCGCGACCATCTGCTGCTGAACACCCCGGAAGCCCAGGCCCTTGCCCGGCTGACCCGCGATTACCACCCGACCGTTGTGGTGGATGCGCATGAGTACACCGTCGTGGGCCGTTTCCTGCAGAAGTTTGACGCCATCCAGAAATACGACGCGCTGCTGCAATACGCCACCACCGCGAACATCCCCGAGTTTTTGACCAAGGCTGCCGAAGAGTGGTACCGCCGGCCGCTGCTGGTAGCGCTGAAGGCGCAGGGCCTGAGCGCCGAGTGGTACTACACCACCTCGACCGACCTGGCCGACAAGAAAATTTCCATGGGCGGCACCCAGCCCGACACCGGCCGCAACGTCAACGGCCTGAAAAACACCGTCAGCCTGCTGCTCGAAACCCGCGGGGTGGGCATTGGCCGGCTGCACATCCAGCGGCGCGTGCACACCCACGTGAGCGCCCTCTCCAGCGTGCTGGCCAGCACGGCCCAGCGTGCCAGTGAGCTGGGCCTATTACGGCCTTACATTGAAAAAGAACTGGCCAGCATGGCGTGCAAGGAAGAAGCGGTGGTCGAAGCCGGCCCCACGCTCATCCAGCAGGACCTCGTCATGCTGGACCCGGTAACCGGCGCGGACAAAACCCTCCGCGTGGACTGGAACTCGGCCCTGACACTGCGCAAGATCAAAGCGCGCGTGCGCCCCTGCGGCTACTGGCTTGCAGCCTCGGCAAAAACGGCCGTTGAGCGCCTCCGCCTGCACGGTGTGCAGGTGTTGCGGGTGGCAGAGCCCAGCTCCATGCTGGGTGACATCTACCGCGAAACAGCCCGCTCGGGTGGAGCCCGGCAAGACGTGCGCGGCACCATTGCCGACGCCGGGCAGATTGTCAAAGTCGAAGTGGCGCTGGTGCGCGGTGTCATTGACGCGCCCATCGGCAGCTTTTACGTGCCCCTGAACCAGCCGCTGGCCAATCTGGTCATCGCCGCGCTGGAGCCGGACACCCAGAGCAGCTACTTTGCGAACCAGCTGATCGACAGCGTGGGCAGCACCGCCCGCGTCATGGCCGAGCCTACCGTCAGGACCGAAGAGCTGCCCTGAGCTTCCCCGGAGTTGGGGCCGCTGGCGCATGCAATTTGTGCGAACCGGCCTACAGACAAGGCCGCGCCAGCGTGCATTAATGATGATTCACCTCGAAAGGACTCATCATGAAAACATTTGCGCTTCACTCCAAAATGCTGACCTTATCGGGCGTGTTCTACCCCACGGGTTATGCCTTCATCATGTTCCCCGAGGGGGCACAGGCCGAGCAAGCCGCGCGTGAGCTGGAAGAAAGCGGCTTCGACAGCCAGGCCCTCATGCTGCTGGAACCCGACACCATCCTGCGCGAGATCGGCCGGGTGGACGGCGGGTCCGACATGATCCTGCCCTCCGTCGGCACTGAAGGGCACACCGTTCAGACCTACGTCAAGCTGGCCCGCCAGGGTCAGCACGCATTGATGGTCCGCGCGCCGTCCGACAAGGAAATCGAACGCGTGATGGCGGTGGTGAGGAAGCAGCCCTTCTCCTATGCCCAGAAATACCACATGCTGGCCATGGAAGATCTGGAATAACCGATTCGCCTTCCGAGTCGCTACGCAATCAATAGCTGCTCGCGCCCGTGTTTATTGGGCTGCAGCCGCAAAACGCTTGAAGAACTGGCATGTTCCAGCCGATGGAGTCCGGTTTTCAGGCTTATTCATGAGTCATTTATGCCGTTTGCCCTTATTTTTCGGGCGTGAGTAGCTATTTATTTGATAGCAGATTAGATGGTTTCTGTCCAGAGTTTCACGAGTTCGTGCACCCTTCCCCGAGTGGTTGAGCCAGTTAGACTTCCTCCGGCGAAACTCCCCCAGCCCGGATTGGGAATCAGCATTGCTTCGAGGCTACATGTCATGACAAACTACCGCCGCGCGCTCATCATCATCGACATGCAAAAAGGCATGCAAAGCGCCACACTCCCAAGAAGAAACAACCCGAACGCGGAAGCGAAGATCCAGCAACTGCTTGCGCACTGGCGCAGCGCGAGCCTGCCCGTTGTCCATGTCCGGCACATGTCCCGGTCTCCGGGCTCGGTGTTCTGGCCCGGTCAAGTGGGCGCGGATTTTCAGGATGCGCTGGCACCGCTAGCTTCGGAACATGTTCTGGAGAAAAACGTCACAGACGCGTTTTCGAATTCGGGCCTTGAGCGATGGCTGCATGTGCGGGGCATCAAAGAGCTGGTCATCGTCGGCGTAAGCACCAACAATTCCGTTGAAGCGACCGCCCGGTCCGCAGGATGCCTGGGTTTTCAGACCAGCGTTGTTTCCGATGCAACCTTCACCTTCGACGCGCCCGACCTGAACGGGACGATCAGGGCAGCAGAAGACATTCACCTCATGTCGCTCTCCAACCTGAATGGCGAGTACGCGAGGGTGATTGAAGCGTCCGAGCTGCTGGGTTGAGGCACAACAGGAGGTTAGGCCAACGCCCTCTTCCACCTAGGGCGCAGCCTTCATCTCGTCCATGAGCCACTGCACAAACTGCTGTGTCTCCGGAGTCGCATTCGGCGCAAGACCAAAGTAGTGGCGGCTCAGCGCCATCCGCAATTCAGGCAAAGGGCTCATCAACCGCCCCGCTGCCATGTCATGCGCGATCAGCGATACCGGCGCCAGGGCGAAGCCCAGCCCGTCGACAGCGGCCTGAAGAACAAAATGCAAATGATCAAATTGCAGGCAACTGGCGGGGTTCAACTCTGGCGCGTTCACCTGCTTTTTCCAGTTTTCCCAATCATGGCTGCGCGATTTGGACAGCAGCAAGACATGCGATGCCAAAGAGTGTGGGCCAGTGACGGGACGGCTGGCGAACAAGGCAGGTGACCCAACCACAAGCACTTCATCTTCCAAAAATGGATGAATCTGCATCCCCGGCGGCCATCCCTTGGTGCTCCGCCTGATGGCCAGATCGAATTCATCCACCGCCTTGTCGGGCGGCAAGGTGCTGGTCATCACCTGCGGTTCGATGTCGGGGTGTTTCGCCACGAAGCCCGGCAGCCGGGGGATCAACCAACGCACCGCAAACGTGGGCCTGACGTTGACCTTGACAGCGCCCAATGGCGTGCCGCCCCTGAGTGATTCTGCGGCTGCGCCTATTTGCTCAAGCGCCGGCCCCACCTGCGCATGGAACTGATGGCCGGCGGCCGTCAGAAGAACTTGCCTGGTCTTTCGCTCGAACAGCTCCACGCCCAGATGCGCTTCCAGCGCCTTGATCTGGCGGCTGATGGCGCTGTGCGTCACGTGCAGCTCCAGGGCGGCACGGGTGAAACTCTGATGGCGCGCCGCCGCGGCGAAGGCACGGACCGCATTCAACGGAGGCAGGCGAGGCAACATGCGTGTAATTTTCTCACACGTACTGCGCACTAATGTCGTTTGTCGGCAGAGGCGGCGCCGCGCACCATACGAGCTATGCAACAGCCCACGGCTTCCACTTCTGACCGCAACTCGCGCCACGCAGCCATGGCGCTCGGGCTGTCACTTCCGGGTGACACGGTGCTCTACCTGCTCTTGCCGATGTTCGCTCCGGCCTTTGGCGTCAGCCTGCCCGAGGCGGGCATTCTGCTGGCCGCAAACCGCCTGGTGCGCATCGCCGGCTACGGGGCTGTGGCGAGGTTTTACGCACGCAACGGCGAGCGACTCACCTGCACGCTGGCGGCGCTTGCGGCCGCGGTGTGCGCACTGGGTTACGCCACGCTCACCGGCTTCATCGCCTTGCTGTTCTTGCGGCTCCTGTGGGGTTTGGCTTTTGCCGCCTTGAACCTGGCCACCCAGGCATTGGCCACCGCCGAACCAGCGGGCGCCGCGCGCCGGGCCGGGCGCTCCCGCGCATTCACAGCGCTGGGGCCCATGCTTGCCCTGCCCTTGGGCGGCGTGTGTGCGCTTTGGTTCGGCCCCAAAGCCATTTTCTTCCTGTTCGCAGCCGTGGCGCTGAGCGCCCTGCTGGTCACGCGACAGTTGCCAACAGCCGCCCATACCGAGCCGCCACCACGAAAAAAAGGAATCAAGCTCCCGGGCAGTCTGGACACCTTTTCCTTCATCGAAGGCCTGGTTCTGGACGGCTTGTTCATCATCGGCCTGTCTTACCTGGGGCGCGACCTGCTGCCGGGCAACCCGGTCATCGTGGCCGGCTTGTTGCTGTCGGTTCGTTACCTGGCGGAAATTGTCTTGAGCTCTGCCGGCGGGCACATGGCCGAAAAACACGGTGTTGAAATCTTGCTGGTGATCTTTTCCGTGCTGACTTCCGTCGCGCTGGTGGGCTTTGGCTTCGGCTGGCTGTGGACTTGCGCACTGGCCATCGTGATTCTGCGTGCCTTGTTGTTGCCGCTGCTGCCGCCACTGGTCGCACTTCGCACCCCCGGACCTGGGCGTATACAAGCCCTCGCCACACGTTCGGTCTGGCGCGACATGGGGGCTGGCACAGGCCCGGTGCTGGCCGGGCTGTTGCTACCCATCGTGCCGTCTGCATGGATTTATGGCGTTGCTGGATTTCTTCTTTCGGCCACCGCCATTGCTTGCCTGAGGCGGCGCAGCGACTGAAAACACATCCGCCACCACCCTTTTCTCTCACCCATTTTTTCTGGAGACCCACACTTGGACATTCACCACACGCTTATCACCTGCGCCGGCGGCACCGTCGCGTTACCGGTCAAACCGATGAACCACCGCAGTGATGGCGGGCACTTGCTGGTCAATCCACCCCGCCCGGTGTGGGAACGAAGTGAGCTAACGCCCGATGAACTGTCACGATGGGCCTGCTTGGTGGCAGCCACCGGAAGAGCCATGCTGGACACACTGCCCCAACTCGCCGGAGGGTGCCTGAACTACTGGGAAGCAGGCAACAACGCCCTCAACGACCTGGCCCATCCACCTGGGCCAAAGAACCCCCAGCTTCACCGGAAAATGCATCTGCATGTTTTCGGAAGAAGCCCGCGGGCGACGCATCCTGACTGGCTATGGGGCGAGCCACCGCAGTTTCCAAAATTTGCTTTGTCAAAAGCCTGGGCCGCGCAGTTCAGCCGGCTGGAGGCGGAGGAATGTGACGCTATTGGGGAAAGGATCGAGGTGCTGTTAGCGACCCGGTATGCGATGGGGTCTTAGTTCTGGCTGTACCGGCTCTCATGGGCGAGCTGACTCAGGCAGGGGTCGGTGAGCCTATAACTGAGTCTTTCCACAACCTGCACAGCACCAAGGCCCTCATAGAAAGCGATCCCCCTTGCGTTCGATTCCTTTACAGGCCAGTCAATGCGGCGGCAATCATTCTCCAACGCATACCGGGCCACCCACGACATGAGCGCCTTGCCCACTCCCTGGCTTCTCGCCAAGGGCCGTACATAGAGTTCTTTCAACTGGCAGTGCTTGCGCTTGTCCGCGGCGAAGTCGACGACTGAATAAACCAGCGTGATGACTGCCAGGCCAAGCACCTCGCCGGCGTCGCTTGACGCGACTACCAAACGATGGGGTGAGTCGGCGCCCAAGAGGTTCTCAAGCAGATGCTCCAGCACAAGCTCTCGGGAAACCACAGGCCCTTCGTTGTAGTAGGTGTGCAACTCGCACAGCAGGTCTATCAGCAACTCATGCTGAGTTTCAGTGACTAATTCAACGCGCATAGGGAGTACTTGAAGGCTTAGGTAGAAGAGATCGGGAACGAAAGGGCTCCGAGTCTACCGCTGTTGACAAGCCCCGATGCCAACCGTCTCATCGCTTCACGGCAGGGCCAATGACTTCTATTTTGTTCGTCCAGAGATACCCGGAAAATCCGGGCGGCACTTTTGCAAGCTGCTCCAGGGTATCTATGCCCGCTGTACCAGGATCACCTGCTTCCAGGGGGCCAAGCAAAATCACTTCGCGGCCTGCCTCGTGCAAACGTCCAACGAGCAGATGGGGCCAACCCCATAATCATGGAGCGACGTTGGGCGGAATCATGACAGTGGTGTTTCTGCAAGTCAACGCAATCCGAGGGGGCATCTCGGATCGCATTACGCAGCGTCAGGCTTCACATGCTGTCTGCTTCTAAACGCTGGTGCTACTGAACTATCGAAAACGGAGCTGACAGCGCCTGCCCCCAATTAAATTGATTGCTCAACGTATATTGGTAGTTTTGCCAAGCATTTGCTGACTGATTTATTGCAGCTCTTTCTCGCGCGGTCCAGAAATTGTACTTTTGCTGAAATACAGCGCGATCCAACTCAAAAGCAGCCACCGTCTGGTATCTAGAGTGCACCCCGTTGTAAGAGTTGTCCTTAGTATTCATTTGCAGGTTGTATCCGTGTGCGTGATCATCGGACAGATGCGCCAACTGATGAATCACGTCTAAACGTGACGGATGGCTCTCATTAAACCAAAGTGTCCCAGGCTGACCAGGTGTCTTGCTTGGCAAATACCCCGAACTTATTGGGCCATCAATTGCTTGCAACGATTTTCCGTAATACCCACTCTCCTTGCCGAATAACATTTTCATTGCAGGCATTGTCAACGGTCCGCCATCGGCTCCTTTGGCGTATGTATACACAAAAGGCTGCGCTCGGTTCTCGCGTATGCGCATGAGTTTGTCCAGCGGGAATCTAGGGAAGGGATCCTGACCCATGGGATGCCCGCCACCACCTGCGTTGCCGAACTCATCGGGCGTCATCAGGAGACGGCCACCGCGGCCAAATGGTCCACCAAGGGAAGGCCCGATGGGCGCTGACTCACCCCATCCCCTTGCCTTCAATCTTGGATGATTTGGAGTGAGATCGCTGTAATCTGCCTCTAGTCCGAACCCTTCCCTTGCATTCATATGGATAAGGTTGTCCACGGCAACGATCTGCTCACGGTTCCACACAAAATGTCCATCACCACCACCAATCCGGATACGCGCAGACGAGCTATCTTCACCCGGCAAAGAGTTGACAATCGTCTTTTCAAAATCAGCGATTGGCTCGCTCGGAAAACGCAGATCGAGGGTAAGGTGGTTATGCTCTGCCCAATTCTGCGCTGCCCCATTCTGCGCTGGCCGCTCAACTCCGTATGTTTCCATTACATGGAACTCTATTTCGGCTATTGATTGGAATTCAGGCTTTTGACCGCTTGCAATCTGGAAATCACGCTGATGGGAGAAAGCTTTCACTTCATCTACAAACAGGGGCTGCTTAATCCCGGCCAACCTATCAAGCGCGTGGCTACCTTCGTGGGCAAGGGCGTGTCCGAAATTTTCCTCACCGAGGCTACCCCGAATATAGATCTTCGAACCTGAAGGTGAAGTCATTCCACCTATATCGCCGGGATGCTGCGCCCCAGCCTTACTGACAATATCATTAAACGGCTGGTCACCCAGAACATAAGTGTTGATATCTCCCGCTCTAATTGCTTGCGCAACTCTTGAAGTGTGCTCGGTTACACCATCGATCTTGTCCGCTAGTGCCAGAACTTCCGGATTGACCTTTCCCGCCGTTCCCGGACCCGCCGTTCCCGGACCGACCTTTCGTGCGGTTACCAGATTGACCGCTCTTCTGATTTCTTCGCCAGACATTAATAGGCCCGCAGCAGCACCAGCAGCGGCGTTCGTGTTTCTATCAGCTAGGGCGGTCAGTATATCCACCGCCATAAACGGCAAGCTAATTCCGGGCATCGCGCGCAGGTCCCCTGCTAACGCCGGTAGCGCGATATTGTCCAACGGGTGGGCAAACCCGCTGGACATGGTTCCTAACCCTAAAGCAAAAGATCTGAACGCACTCCCAGCAGTTTGATCCTGCCCAACTACTTGCGCTGTATAAGCACCTATATCCTCGGCTGTGGCGGCGTGGTCTAGGCCAAGCGTGCTGCTTATATCTTTATTCACCGCGCTGTTAAACCAGGCGAATTCTTTGGTCAGCGCACTCCGTCCAATTCCAGGCGCATTAGTAGCTAAGGTGCCCGCCAGGATCGTCTGCAAGGACAAGGTAGATTGGGCATCCGCAAGTATCCGTTGTGGCAAACCGTCAAACGTTAAACTGGGGTTAATGGCGGTGCGCGCCGTCAACGCTGCAGCGCGTATGAGCTCGCTCGTCCCGGCCGCTTTAGTCCAACCTTTCAACCCGCTCATATACCCCTGCGTCGGGATAGATTTGATCGCCCCCGTCATACCCACCGCGCCCTTACCGAAGGCGTATCCCAAGCTCCCATCGATCGCCGCATTGCCAAGCCCTTGCAGCAAGGACTCGCTTGGGTGATCGCTCAACCAATTGTTCTCCAGTACATGTTGTTCAAGACCGAACAAACCAGACACAATCCCGTTCACCCGTGGGGCCCACGCCAGTGCAGTACTTGTTCCGGCAAATTTAGCTATTGCAGCATCGACAGCGACGACGACGGTGCCTTTAGCCAACTCTCTAAAAAACGCAGGGTGGGCCTCAAGATCTCTTCCAAATCCACCAGAACCGAAGTAATCGACACCCTTGCCAATCACGCCTCCCGGATCGTATGCAAAACGCTCGTAACCCTCCCAGGCAGAAGTTGCATAGTGAGTCATACTGTTCTCAAAGGCCCCACCCTTAGCGGCTGCCAACTGCCCCGCGTCGCTCACCGGCTCAAATTCCGCCTCCTGCCCTTGCAGGCCATATTTCCAGCTCCAATCACCAGTGGACATTGCGCTGTGCAAATTGGCGCCAACCTCGCCACCCATGTAAAACGCAGACTGCACAATATCCGCAGCACCCAGGATGGGCTGTAAAACAAATGTATCAAGCCCTGCACTAAGCAACCCGATACCGTAAAGCGGGTTTTCGCGTTGCTTCGCTGGAAGCATGCTTGTCCAAGCATTCATTCGCGCAACTTCATTGGAACCTGCCAATGTGCGAATTTGAGCTTCAGCCTCAGGATTTTGATAAACCCCAACAATGCCGTCCAAATAATCGTCTTTTTTGCCTAGTTGAATACCGTATTTATTCGAGTACTCAGCCCATGCATTGTGGAAGGCCGCCGCTTGTGCCCGCGCCTGCTGCTCAGCATAGGCACGCTGCTCCGCCCGATATCTATCTCCAACTTCCATGGAATGGAGAATAATTTCTTCGCGGGATTTAATTTGGAGCTGCCCTGGTAAACCAAAGCTAGATTCCGCCACGCCAAACGAGTTGCCTATCCATTCCTGATCCTTCTTCGCCAGGGCCCCAGCTTTGTAGGCTTCCGCATATTTGTCTTGCTCGTAATCGAGCGTGTTTCTGTCTTGCAACTCCTGAAGCTTAGCCAACTGGATTTCTTCTTCTAGATACGGATGAGCACGCTTGTAAGCTGCCTTCGCATTTGATTCGTTAGCTCCCTGACCTGCAGCCATACCTTGGTCCGCCATGCGCGCATTTTCTTCATCGCGAAGCGAATTGGCGTAGCCCACGGCATCGCCTGGCAAGCCACCCAAATAACTGCCAATCTCATGCCCGACTCCTTGCGCAATCGCGTACTGGGAATCGATGTCGTGGCCGATGTAGCTGCCAACCGCACTGACCGCCACCGCACCTGCGGCCGCATACACGGCACGTTCCCCCAAGGATGCCAGCGTGGCTTCGCCAATGGATGCGCCCAGCCGCTCCCGCGACGCCCCTGCACTGAGCGTCCCCGTCATGGCCCCTATCGTTCCAGATACGGCACCAATCCAGTCAGAAGGCTTCGCGGCCTGGTGGCTCATCTTAGTTTCGACAGCGACAGAAACCCATGGGCTAACGTAGCGGCTTAGATTTGCAAGAGAATGGAAAGTACCGGCAAGGTCCTGTGCCTTCTGCAACTGGGTCGCCGCATTTTGCGCCCCACTCATTCCGTTCACAGCGGCCCGCGATTTGTCGCCCAGCATGTCGCCTGTCATCTGTAGTACGCTCGTTGGGGTCGCGACGAGCGCCGCAACGCCAGCTCGTCCCCAATTGCCATCAGGTTTGCCATTGTGATCCGCATCTTTAAGAAATGCGGGCAGCGCGGCACTTGCCACGTTTAGCGCTCCCTGCGCAATGCGCAAACCTGTAGTGCCCATATTGGCAAGCGCCGCGGTGCCCTGCACTACCTGTATGCCTGCCCCAATACCTGCAGCCGCGCCAGTCAAGCCAGCCATAGCCACATCCGTCCAAAAGTTGAGCGTAGAGAACCCCCCGGTTTGCAAGCCAACTTGTTGCATGAGCTCTTGCTTGATTGGGTTCCATACTGCCGTTGCAGCAACAGCGACCACCACGCCTGCCACGATTGCCCCAGCCACGACACCCGCAGCGCCTATACCTGCACCCACCAGCAACCCACCCACCCACGATGCTGCACCCGCGCTCACTACCGTAATAGCCACCGCCACCACAACCGTCAACACAATGACCATAAACTGCGCACAGGTCATGGTCGGTCGGTTCCAGCTGGTCAGCGTCGGCAAGGAGCTACCCGTGATGTCGCTCTCGTTGTAGACCACGTGGTTCTCCGCCGTGATCTGGCCGTTCTGCACCGTATTGGGTATCTTGATCGCCAATCCGCTCTTGAGCTGCTCAGCGCCTGTAAGACCATTGGCGTCGGCAATCACGTACCACAGTGAAGGGTTGCCGTAGAACTGGCTGGCAATCGACTGCAAGGTATCGCCCGAGCGGATGATGTAGTTCTGGTTGCTTCCGGGGAAGTTAGCGTTGATGTCCTGCACACCCATGTCGTGGACTAGGCTGTAGTCCGTTTTTCCGGCGGCGGCGCTTGCGTCGATACGAGCCGTGTAGGCGTCCCCATCTTTGCCGTATTCACCCAGGAGGTTGCCATTGGCGTACAGATATTTACGTGTGTTGGTTTTCTCGCCCGTGGCATCTATGCCCGAAATGATGTGACCTTCGTTGTCGGCAACAAAAGTTTTTTTCTTTACCGAGAGCGTCAACCTCACCGTGGTGCGCACTTTGTTGGAGTCGTAGCTGGTGTAGCTCTTCCCATCACCGTCTGAACTATCGGTTCCGACGCTGATTTCGCGACCGTCTGTAGTCAGTGTGTACCAAGTGTGGTGCCAATCGGCATCACTAGTGAGCAGGTTTTTCTTCTCCGTGGACCTCACACGGCCATAGCTGTCGTATTTGAAAGTCGTCTCGTCTTGCGACCAGACTGTCGCGGCCCAACCACTAGCAGTCTTAAAGTCATCCCACACCTTGACTGTGGTCTTGGACGCATGGTTGTCCAAAGTGTAGGTAGAAGTATTCTCTGAGGTAGTTTGCTTGGTGTAGGCTGGAACAGGGTCGCCCGCCCCCCCGACAGAGGAAATCCGGGTAAACGCGGTAGTTCGAGAATCCACCACATTGCCGCGCACGTCATACGACAAAGTTTGCATATTGCCACCGGTGATGTTCCCATCTGAATCATACAAGCGGCTATCGCCAATCGTCACCCGGTTATTCGCATCAAACTGGTACGTCACTGTTGTGGGGGTGCTATTCGTGATGCTGAGCTGCTGCGTCGCCGGATCGTACAAATAGGCTGTACCGAAGCTATAGCTTTGCCGGTTGTTCGCCATGTCGTAGGTGTAGCTAGAAATCACGGCAGTGGTGACTTTGCCGTCCGTACCTGTGGTGGCATTGGTCTCTCCTGTGAGACGACGTGCATAGTCAAAGGTGTATGTGTGATCTAGATAGCGGAATCCAGCAATGTTGTTGGTGTTTTTGTTTTCCGGATCCCACGCAGAATCTACATAGGCTTCAGTACGATTGCCATCCAAGTCGTACTTGTAGCTCATGGTGGCGGAGTTGCCACGCGCATCCTTGCTCGCCGCATCCACCCATTTGGTCAAGCGCCTGTCGTTGTCGTAGGTGTAGCTCATTTCGCGCAGCTTGGTTGCTGCGCCTGCACCATCGTAGGTCTTGAACACTTCGGTGTTGCGCAGCCCGTCAACCGTGTAGGTGTAGTCCGTGCTCGATCTCAGCAGCGCGGTGGGCATGGTGCTCACATTATCGCGACCCCAGTCTTCTATGCGCGTCAGGCGGCCTGCATCGTCATAGCTGCGCCGCACATCTTTCATCATGAATCGCTTCTCATCATAGCGATCGTCGGTGAACTCCGGTGTGGTCTCGCGTATCACCCGCCCAAACTGGTCGTACTCGTAACTCACTCCGTCGCCCGACGTCAACAGTCGGCCAAACGCACCGTAGACCTTTTTGCCTTGCATATCGGAGACTGCATTGCCAAACACGTCGTAGCTCGTCACTTCGTCCTTGACCTGAATCATGTTGATCTGGGCCAGATCTTGTGTGCTGTCGCCAGAGTTGTCGAACACCATACGCTGGGGTTTGCTGCTGACTACCCTGCTACTATTTCCCTCAGCAATGCTAGAAGCCAGCGCCCGATAACTCAACTGCACTTCGTATATTCCCGCAAGAGCAGGGTCTAGCTTGATCCCAGGAGAAGGAATGCTGTAGGTGGTGGACCCAGAGGCGGACGCTCCTTTGGTCAGCACCATCGTAATGGGTTCTGCCAAGCGTCCACTGGTGGGCTGCAGCGTTATGGTGACACTGCCGAGCAAAGCCACGGTGGCATCCAGAATGCTCACGCTGCCAGTCAGCGTGGTCGCTCCGTTGGCAACAGTTGCAGTTATGGTGCCCGTGGTCGCGGTGTTGCTGTTATCCCCGCTCTTGAATAAGGCAGTATCTACAATGCGCCCCATGGCGTCGTAGGTTTGGGCTTGGGTCACCATCAGGGTCGATGGTTTTCCTTGGTCATTGAACGACGCGTTGATGGTGGCGGTGCGGTTGTTGCGCCCGTCATATTCGTACTGGGTAGAGTACAAATCCATCAATCGCTGCTGTGTGGCGGCGTCGAGCGTACCGCCGAGCCCCATGTTATAGCGTTTGGTGTTGTACGCCTCCGAGGTGTCGTTAGCAAGCTGTATGCCCTCGGCCTGTATCACTTTGACCAGCCTATCTCGGTTGTCATACTCGTACTTGGTGGTGTAGTCCCAATTGTCAGATGTGTTTACGCCACGCCCATCGGTCTTGCTGGCCATGCGGTTAAACCGGTCGTAGGTATAGGTGGTACTCACCCCTTCTCCATCGGTCTCCTGAACCAAGTTGCCCGCTGTGTCGTAGAACTTCAAGGTGCGCTCGAAGAGGCCGTTGGGATTGATGATTGCAGTGACGCGCCCTAAGGAGTCGACATAGTTCTTGGTGGTCGCACCTTTCTCGGGCTCTTCGGTACTAATGAGCATGCCTTGGTCGTTATAGCGATAGACCCAATCTGCGTTGGTGTCAGGCATGCGCTTGGTCAGCACCTTGTCGAGTGCGTTGTAGGTGTAGCGCGTGATGGGGCGCTGCATGGTGCCATCGGGGGCTTTGACCACGGCATCAAATTGCGCCACCGTGCGCCCGCGCGCGTCCAGCGCGGTATAGGTAGTGGTGTGCTTGGTGTTGAGCTTGTTATTGGCATCGAACTTGCTGCCGTACTGGCGTGTCTCCACCACGTTGCCATTGGCATCGAGGCCAAACTCCACGTACTGACCGCCCTGTTCGTTCGATGCCGTCTTTTGGTTCAACGCGTTGTACGAGATGCTCACACGGTTGCTGCCAGTAGGACTGGCGCTCCAAGTTTGCAGTTGCACTGCAGTACCCGTAGCGGCGCTCTGGCCTAGCGTAAAGCCGCCACGCACCGGTGCGAGATCGACCGCGCCGGTGTACAGCGCCGGGGTGACCGTGATGAGTTTGCCTTGTACGTCGCGCGCGATTGAGCCGGTTTCCCGGCCCAACACGGTCAGCGAGGTGCCTGTGGTGATGCCCGTTGACGAGCTACTGTTGGCCGCGCCAGAGAAGTTCTGCGTTTGCCGCTCCACCACCACTTTTTGGCCTTGTTTGTCGGTGTAATAGATTTCAAACTGGTAGCTGCCTTGGCTCTCGCCGGCAAAGAAGTTGCTCGCGGTGTAGCTGCCGCCGGCACCGGCTTGCATCAAGACATCAGTCATCACTGCGCTGGTAGAAGCACCTGCCGTGCCTGTCGCCACAAAGGCATAGGCAATGTGCAAGCCCAGCGTGCCCTTTGAAGCGTCGGTATTGATGTTGGAGACTTCCGCTGCGTTGAGCACCGTAGTCGCACTTGCACTTAAGGTGGCGTTGGCAGCAATGGTGCCGGTGAGCGATGCGGTATGTGTCTGGGGTACGCGCGTGCCGTAGTAGGCCAGATAGGTCTGGGTGCCGTCGGCAGCTCCGGTGTAGCCATCCAGCACGACGCGTCCCTCGGCTGTGCGCTTGGTCGTGGTAGGGGCAGAGGCCACCACCACGATTTGGTCAGTGCCTGCACTGGCCGGTGGCAGCCAGCTCGTGGCCATAGCGTTGGTCTGCACGATCATTCCAGAGGCGTCCAGCGTCATGTTGAAGGAACCGAGCTCTACGCTCGTGCCGTCGGCTCTAAAGCCGCGCAGAGTAATCGCGTAGGTGCCCGCGGTCAGCGGTGCGGCGGCGCTGCCCATCACGATCCTATCGAAGGTGGTCGCTCCACTGGCACTCAGGGATGCGGGCATGGAGTACGCACCGCCGGTGCCTGTGGCGGGCTTCCAATTGGCTTGGACCTCGATGAATTTCCCTGCATACGCATCGGGCATGGTGGCCGCCAAGGACACGGTGTACGCGCCTGCGGCCACTGCGGTAGCCGCCATGGTGGTGGTCAGCCCCACGGGGTCGCTGCCCGGACGCACCAAGCTAGTCTCTGCGCTGCGGCAGTTGTTGCCCGCAGCATCTGTCCAGTCGATGCGATAGGCCGTCATGGTAGCGGCGCTGTAGTTCTTGATGGTGGCGCTGTAAGTACTGGTGGTGCCGACTACGAGTGCAAAGCTCACTGGCGTGACTGTCGCCAATCCTCCCGACAGGCCGTAGTACAGCTTGGGCAGCGGACTCACCGGTAGCGTACTACCGAAGGTGGTGGTGATGACCACATCGGCACCACTTTGCACGACAGCCACGGAAGACATGGATGCCGGCATTACAAAGGACTTCTCCTGGGTGACCGCAAAATTACCGTTGCTGTCTTTGGTGACCACACGGTAATAGAGCTTTGTCCCGGACGCTGGGGTACCCAGCCACGCCACCGGATCGGCCGACGATGCAGTGCTGCTGGCATAACTGGTCGATAGGTAGACGACGTTGCCGATAGTGGGGTTCGTGTCGGCCCTGCTCACCGTGTCGTAGACTACCCAGCCCTCCACGATGCCTGGGGGCTGGGTCCAGGTGACCTTGGCCTGGTTGCTCTGGTCCATGCTCACCTCAGGTGCCACCGCATAGGCAGCCGTGCCGCCCGCAATCAGGTAGGTGTCTGTCATATTGCCAGCCACGTCATACACGAAATACGTGGTAGCCCCATTGGGGGTTATCGACTGGGTGACATGGGCTTTGGCATCGTAGGCCATCTGGGTGACGTAGCCGTCTTCGTCAACCACGCGCGTGCGGTTACCCTGCGCGTCGTAGGAGAAGGATTGCATCAGATCATCTTGCCCACCAGCGGGGCCCATCAAGTCGGTCTGACTGGTGACGCGGTGCAAGGCATCGTAGGTAAATGTGGTGACCTCGTTCTTGGTGTAATCACGTCCACGCAAGCCATCAATGACATATTGCAATCCCTGCGCGCGGTTGGCCCACACTGCAGATGACACATAGCCCCAGTATCGCGTACGGCTAGTCATGTTGCCCGCACTGTCGTACGTCAAGGTGGCCAGTGAACGGTTACCGTCTACCATGGCAATCACATGGCCAGCTGCGTCGTAGAGTCGGTATTGGGTATTTGCTTGCGATGTATCTATGGTGCCGTCGACCAAGACACGCACGCCTGTGGTTTTTTCTATCTGGTGGCCCGCGGTGTCGTAGGCAAACAGAGTGGCTGGCCTGACCCAGGTGGTGGTAGGTGTAGCCCCCAGCGCACCAGGGTTGCTCGGATCGAGTATATGAATTGCAGGCAGTTCTTCTCTAATCAACTGCGAGGCTGAATCGTAGTAGCGCCTGGTGAGGTAGTAGATGCCCGTGCCCGCTGGTTTGACATTGACCACCGGCACTGCCGCTTGGGGTTCGTGATATACACGCTGTGCAATCTGGTTACCCACGGCATCGTAGTCCCACTCCACCAGATAACCCATCGGGTCAATCATGGCTGTTTTGCGGTGCTGCTCATCGTAGTAGGAGTAAGTCACATTGCCGGAGCGATCCGTCGTGCTCGACTCGTCACCATAGAGGTTGTAGGTGTGGCCTTCGGTGAGGTTCTTGATCACTTTGGCGCCGGAATTGCTCAAGGTTTGCGTGGCACCGCCGCTGGTCGATACCGGCTGCTGTTCGATGATGACCTCGTCGCCTCTTGCGTTGAGATACGATGCCTTGAAGTCGTAGCTTCCCACCGGCAGGCTCAGCTCAGGGCTCAGGGTATAGGTGCTGCTTGTCGCGTTAGAGCTGAGTAACAATAAGACCACATCTGTATAGGCAGCGCCCGATCCCGCAAGCCGGTAGCCAAGGTGTACGCTGGCTGCCGCCGTGTCTTCTGCTTTGGTAAGCGTCACTTTGAAGCCCACCGTGCTGGCGCCCGTCGCACCAAGGTTACTCGACGTGACGGTGAGGGTGTGTGCGTTGGTGAGGTTAGGCGGCGTGCCGCTCACACCCAAAGTGGTGACTTCGGTGGCAGGCAGGGTGACCTTCATAGCGCGGCCTGCAAGGTCGTAGTCATACGTGGTAACACGTGCCTCACCGGCCAGACCAGTCGGTGGCACCCATTCATAAACACCCACACCGCGCAAGTCTTTATCTATCCGGGTCTGATACTCGGTTTTGGTCACCATATTGCCCACGGCATCGTAGGCATAGGTGCTCACTGCGCTGTCGCCGTTCCATTCGCCGGTCAGGCGGTTGTCGCAGTCGTAATAGCGTGTCGATCTGAAATCGGCCACAAACGAGTTGCCAGAGAAGGTGCTAGTGGCTTGGCTGGTGGTGACAAATTGGTGCTCCACCGTGACAGCGCGTCCCGCGCTGTCACCGTACCACACGTTGATTTCATACAAACCAGGCTGTGCCAGTGCAAGATTGCCAGTCTGATAAACCCCGGCGACACCCACAGGGTAGGTGTCGGTGTAATAAAGCCAAGTCGATGTGCCAGCCAATCGGTACTGCACTGCCATATTCACAATAGGCCCACCGGTAACCTCGGCAGGATCCATGGTCACCTTGATCGCGAGGCTGGTCGCTGTCGCGGAGACTGTCATGCTGTGCGAATACGGACTCAACGAACCAGTGGCCACATCGGTTACGCGCCCTGCAGCGTCGTAGGTGGTACGCGTAGCAGGGGAGGTGGTCTGTTGACCACCGGCTACCGTAAAGAGTGATGTCGATGGCTGTGTTTCTAGAATCTGGCGATTGTTTTTATCGTACGCATAATTGATTGTCCCCGCGTCATCGGACTTGCTCGTGAGATTGTTAAGCTGGTCGTAGCCGTACCGTGTGGTCTGTGATACAGGATCATTGACTTCGGTGCTAGTGATACGGTTGTTGTTGTAATCGTATGTGGAATCATGCACAACGGCACCACTCCCCGAACCGTCGCTGCCCCCGTTGGTGACACGCACGACGTTGCCCAACAGGTCGTACGTGGTTTGGGTCGATGCCAGCACAGTCGTTGATAACCCGACCCCAAGCTGGATCACCTCGGAAGTACGGTTGTTGTTCAGGTCATAACTGTAGAAAGTGTAGCGTTCGGGGTTCTGAATATCTGCGAGATTGACCGTCTTGATGCGGATCAGGTTATTAGCGGTGTTGTATTGGTACGTGGTCTGGGTACTGTCCACATCGGTGAACTGCTGCACACGCCCCGACGAGTCGTAGGTGTAGTACTGCACTCTGGGCGCAGTAGTGTTCGCAAAAAGCGTGACCTCGATGGGCTTGCCGGCACCGTTGTAGACAGTCGTGGTTTTGGTTCCATCAACATCGGTGCGCGAGACAAGCTGGCTGCTCCCGTCGTACGCGAGATTAACCACGCGATCGGTCGTCGGCGCAGCAATGCCGGGCTTGTTCACTGTACCAACGCCTTCGAGTGTTGCCAGCGTTGCGGCCGGCAGTGCCCCCAGATCATTGAGCGCATTCGGGTACGGGGTCATATAGGTGTACTCCTGCGTGCGATTGCCCGCAGAGTCGTACCTGAAAGTGCTGATGACCGAGCCGGTGACACCGTTGACGCTGCGCGGTGGCTCCGCAGACATCACCATCTTGTTAACGTTGTTGTAGTAGTAATGCGCCACATTGCCCAGCGCATCGGTCACTTTGATGCGGTTGCCAAGCTTGTCGTAGGCGTAGGTAGCAGCGGCCAGGCCATAACCATCTATATCCGCGGTCTTGCGGTTATTGGCGTCATAGGTCGCACCGTCGGTGCGCATCACGGTCACGCCGGATGCCCCGTAGATCACACCGTATTTGTTCTGGATGGCATTGCCCATCGCGTCGTAGACATGCTCCGTGCGCGAAGCCGCTGGGTCATATGAGCCGGTGGGGTTATGAGTGCCAAACGGCGTGATCTCGGCCGTGAGGTTGTGGTTGCCGTCGTATTCGAATATCTTGCTAATGGCCACACCGGGGGCGGTGACGTCCTTCAGCGTGTGCTCAACCGGCACAAGCTCGAAGGGCATATTCCTGCCGTAGGCATATCCGTCTGTCGCGTAATCCTGTTGATCAAATTTTATGATCGGCAAAGCTATCTTATCGACCTTGCCTAGTTCGCCTTGTCGAACTTGATAAGTAATGCTAGGTATTGCAAAGACCAGTTTAGAACCTTGGCCAGGAAAGGTTTGGTTGAATACCCTTTTCACCGCCTCGACTGCGGATCCATCGACAGCGTTATTAACTGCACTTCCATAAAGCTCCACCGCCAAAGCAGCCCAGGTCGTAGAAGTCACCACGTAGTAGGGTAGACCGACCTTGTATGTTCTGCTAAATACAAGGGGATCTGGAAGACTCTGCGTGGTAAACACTTGGCCAACGTAAAGATCCCCGAAGATCTCCTGTAACTTAGCTGCCGCGTATCCGTTTTCCGTAGCACCCTGATTGCCGTAGACAGTTGTGAACACGTTAACCCATGTGTCTGACGGTCTTGCGGTGTATTGAGCCACCGGCTCCATCGTGGTGAGGGTTTGCGGCATGCCCACCAGAGTCGGGTTGTCGGCGAGATTTGGTAAATATCCCATGGCCGCACGAATGCCATCTTGCAAGGCCTGAATGGTTGCCGCGCTGCTGTCACCGTACAAGTTTTGGGCCACATCGGCCCAAGTCAACGCCGAATTGGCACCGGGTGAATACGAGTTGGGGGTCTGCTGGTCATGCTCACCAATCTTGTCGCCCGCCTTGTCATACACATAGCTGGTGCGCCCCCCTGCTGGGGTATCCGTGCGGATCAAGCGGTTCATCGCATCGTAGGTGTATTTCGTAGTTCCTTGCGTGACGTATTCGGGCTCTGCCCAGCTGTTATAGACAGAAATGCCCCCCCCTCCCCCGGGGCCACCCAAAGGTTCGGTCTCCGCTATACGGTTGTTGCGACCGTCGTAGGCAAAGGTGTGCTCCGTAAATACCCGGTCATTAGTGGGGCCGCCGTAAGCTTCGTAGTTGTGCTCGCCTTCGCGCATGCCTATCATGCGGTCAATATTGTCGTAGTCGTAGTAACTGATAAAGTCATTTACCGCGCGCGCAGCCTTACTTGCATCGTACGTCGCATCCGTAACAGGAACCAAGTACAACCCATGCGTGATCGATATCTGATTTCCAAATAAGTCGTATCCAATGCGGGTGCTAAAGCCCTCACCGTCTGTCACTACGGTTTTGCGACTGCGAAAGTCATAGCTATACGTGGTCGTGCGGGGATCGGTACCATTGCCCCAAGATTGGGTGGCCAAGACGATGTTGCCACGGCGGTCATAGACGTTTACCGTCATGAGGTCGGTAGCCGCAGGGGTCGCCAAGCCGCTGCCGTACACGGTCTTGATTAAGCGACCGAGTTGGTCAAAGGTATTGAGGCGAATACTGCCGTTAACATCTGTGACCCTGGTCTGATTGCCCAGCACGTCGTACTGGAAGCTGCTCACAAACGTCATCGGATCGGTCACCTTGATTAGGCGGTTGTCCTTGTCGTAGTCGTAGCTCGTGATGCGCTGTTGCCCAGATACACCCACCGCTTGCGTGGCGGTGAGCTTATTGCCCATGCCGTCATAGGTATAGGCCGTAGTAACCCCGTTGGCATCAGTCGCAGTTTTGATGCGGCTGTTGCGATCGTAGGTGGAGCTGATGGAGGTGGCAGCGCGTATCTTGTCAAAGTCGCTACCACTCAGATCCACCGAGGCCTTACCCTGCCCTTTGTTGACCCCACTAAGGTACACCACACCTATGCGTTGACGCCAGTCTTTGTAGTAGTTGGTGATCGCCACCGTGGCGCCGTCGGCCTCATAGGCATCGTTCATCGTGGTCAAGGCCACGTAGTTGCCGTTGGTGGTGGCAGTCAGGTTGCCTGCCGCGTCGTAGGTCTGGTTGTAAATGGCGTATTCATTGGCCGTGATGTTCTTTTGGGCAATGAGTTGGCGATCACGGTTGTAGGTGAACATGGTTGCCACACCGTCTGCGTAAATACGGTCAGCACTGACGTAGGCATCGAACTTGATCGCCAAATCACCGTCGGCGTTATAGAACATCTGGTTGCTGATCCACTGGGCGTTTTGTTCATAGACCAAGCGTCCATTGGCATCGTAGTAGAACCGTGTCGTGCGCATCTCTGGCTTGCCCCAGGCGTCATAGCGAACTGCGGTATTGCCAAAGGCATCGAGCTCCACATGGACGGTATAGGCCTCGGCGGTGCCATACGCTTCGGTGACATCGGTTACGCGTCCTGCCAGGTCATAGGCATAGGCCGTAGCAACGGCACGGTCTTTCTCTAGCGTAGAATCGGCCGAGCCCACTACCGTTAGCTTGTTGCCTAAGGCATCGTAGCTGTAGTCGGTAAATATCTGACTCGATGCCAGCGCCGTGCTCTGGCGGGTCTCACGCTTGAGGCGCCCTACTTCATCATAATCGTAAGAGACGATGTGGGTGGTGTCACCGGCCACAGGTGCAGGGTTCCCACTGGCGGGCACAGTCGTGGGCTTGTCGTACACGGTTTGCTTGACGAGCTGGCCGAAGGCGTTGTAGTCCTTCTTGGTAAGGTACAACTCTCCACTCAAAGTGTAAGTCTCTTCACCGATGGCATTGAAGTAACTGTAGGTGTCGACCCACTTGGTCGCCGAATTGTCGATGGCCTGCTGGGTGTGCCAGAGCTGGCCGAGCGCGTTGTAGAAGTACTTGGTGAGATACCCCTCGCCATCGGTCTTTTGTGTCTGTCTGCCCGTTGCGTCGTACTGGTACTGTGTGATCTGGTCCAAGCCCGCCGAGGCTGCGGGCGCCGGGGTAGCAGCGCTGGGGTCTACCGGCATGGTGACCGGCTTGACGTAGCGCGTGGTGCTGCTTACGTTGCCCAGCGCATCGTAGGCGTATTGGGTGACATAGCCCATTTTATCAACGGTGTAGGTCACGCGGTTAGCCTGATCGTAGTAGCTCACGTCGGTGTACAGGCCCGTGAGCTTGACTTTGTCAGCGTCGGTGAGCTCGGCGGCGGTGCCACCACCGGTGACCACGCCCAAGCGCGCGCGCAGGTCTTTGTAGTAGCCGTCGTTAGGCGCTAAGCGCGAATCGTCGGTAGATGAAAGCAAGTTGTCTTTCGCAACAATCGCCGCAGCCATTGGGTCAACCACTTGGTTGCGTCTGCCCAGTGCATCGTATTTGTACTCGGTTGTGTTCCCCACACCATCGACCATGCTGGTCTGGCGACCCGCTGCATCAAAGGTGTTGGTGATGGTGCGATCCCACCTGGTATTAAAAGTCGGCAGTTGTGTCTGCAGCAGCGCTGTGAGAGAAGCTGTAGTGGGACTAGCACCCATTCCCGTCAGGCGGTTGTACAACTGCGTGCTTTGAGCCACCGATCCGTCAGCGTTATAGGTGTTCTTGCTGATCTCACCCAGGCCGTTGATTGTGTAGGTCTGTCTTCCAGCAGCGTCGTACAGGTTGAAGGTGAGGTGGTCGTTGTTGGCCAGGTTGGGCACCGGCAGCGCCGCTACCTTGGTGCCCACTGTGGCGCTCATCGTGGCCAGTTCGCTGGCCGTGAGCGCGCTGCCCGTGATCACGTCCGTGATGCTGCTCGGGCGTGTGCCGTAGCCTATCGTCTGCGCCACCGAGCCGTCGGCGTTGTAGACGATCTCGCTTACTTCGCCCAGGTTGTTCACGCTCGATGTCTGGCGTCCCACGGCGTCGTAGCCGTTGAAGACGACGTGGTCTTTGGTGACATCCACCGTCAGGGGTGTGGTTACCAGTGTGCCGGCAATGTCCTCCGCCGTCGTTGTGCCGCTGATGCCGTTCATCGGCGTCATGTACTGCACGCTCGCCGCCACCGTCCCGTCGGCGTTGTAGATCGCCTGGCTCACTGACCC
>NZ_MUNO01000012.1 GCF_002001015.1 Polaromonas sp. A23
GGCTGGGGAACGTTCGATGCCATGGCGTCCGTGCGGCCCGACCAGGTGGCCGCGGTCCGGACGGAAGTTGTGCAGGTGCTGGAGTGGGCGCATGCAGCGTTTCCCGGTCTTCAGGCACCATTCGACGAAGGCGGGGAATGGGACTTCAACTTGCAGGAGCAGGAAGAAGACGCTGGCGAGAGGGGGGGTGGCGGAGAGAACTGGTACGCGCTGACCCTGTCCGTGGTCGGCAGCCCGCAGTTTTGTGCGGCCTTCAGGGCGCGTTTCGATCCGGATTAAATCCGGATTAAGTTTCTGAAAACTGTGGTGGCGGCAAACCCAGCGCATCAAATACCTGAATGGCGGCCCAGGCATCGTTGGCGGCATACACGATCTGGCTTTCCGTGAGTTGCCGATTCGCCCAGTTGGATGTGGTGGCTTTCCTCGACTTGATGAAACGCCGGTTGAACACCACGGCTACCGCGCCGCGGACCCCGAGCTCCTTTGCGTAGCCGCGGCTCCTGAACACCGCGTTGAGGTCCAGCACGTTGCGCGGTGAAACGCCCAGGGTGCGCCGGATCTGCTGATGGTCACCGGCGAGGCCGAACCCGACCTTTGCCACCGTTTCCGATTCCAGAAGGGCCGATACCGCTTCGCGGCACCCCGCGTCGTGCAACTGGAACACCCAGGCCTTTTGCAAGGCAGAAAACTGCACCACGTGCGGGCCTTCGGACACCTGCTCCCTGAAGAATGTCGGCTTGGACTCCGTGTCAAAGCCCAGCACGCTGCTGGTTGCCAGGGCCTGAAAAGCTTCATCTGCCTGCTGGCGTGTGGAGACCACAAAAATATCGGACAGGCCGAGCTGCGCAAGCGGTTCGAGCCGGGCAAGCTCCTCCTTGGTGGGAGACGGCAGATGCGGCATGTCCGGGGATGTCAGGATCAGGCCGGAGCGACGATGCTGGGGATCTGCGTGGCTGGGGGTGTATTGCGGCTACGGCCACTGCGCACGATGCCGTCAATCATCACCATGCCCACGCCAGGGATGTCACCGCGCTGAACGCTGTCGAGCAGGTTCAGGCCTGAAGAGTGCTGGGCCTTGTCCATGAACACGAAGTCGGCATCGCGGCCGACTTCGATCAAGCCGCAGTTGAGCTTGCGGATGCGGGCGGTGTTGCCGGTGGCAAAACAGAAAACCAGTTCGGCCGGAATATTGCCCAGGCTGGAGAGCAGGGCGATCAGCCGCAGTATGCCCAGAGGTTGAACCCCCGAACCGGCCGGCCCGTCTGTGCCGAGAATCACCCGGTGCGGGCACTTGAGTTGCAGCGCGGCTTGCGCGGCCGCAATGGCGACCTTTTCATTTCCGTTGTGCACGATCTCGATGGCGCGTGAGGACTTCTCGCAGAGCTCGCAGACATGCTGCTCCGACAGGGCGGTGTGGCCGCCGTTGATATGACCGATGACGTCCGCATCGGCTTCAAGCACCACATCCTTGTCAATCAGGCCGGAGCCAGGAATGGAAGGACCGCCGGTGTGGATGGTGCTCTGGATGCCGTACTTGCGCGCCCAGGCCACCATTTCCTTGGCTTCATAGCCGGCCTTGACCGACCCCAGGCCGACTTCCCCGAGCAGGGTGACGCCGGCCTCGGCGAGTTCCTTGAAGTCATGCTCGACCATGCCTTTTTCAATGATGGGCGCGCCGGCCAGAACTTTGACGCCGCCGGGGCGAAAATTATCAAAGGCGCGTTGCGCGGTGATGGCCAGTGCCTTGAGTCCGACGATGTCCTTGGGGCGGCCGGGCAGATGCACCTCGCCGGCAGAAATCATGGTGGTGACGCCGCCATGCATGGTGGAATCTATCCAGCCGATCTGATTCTGGCGAGGTGTCCAGTCGCCGAAGACCGGATGCACATGGCTGTCGATCAGGCCCGGGCAAATGCAGGTCTGGTGGGCGTCGATGACTGTCTGTGCGCCTTCGGTGTTGCAGTCCTTGGCCTTGCCGACGGCGACGATCAGCCCGTCATTGACCACGATAGTGTCTGCGTCCAGGATTGGCTGGTCGATGTCCCCGGACAACAGCAGGCCGATGTTCCTGATAACGACTTTTCCCGATTTTCCTGTAGCTGCTGCTTCTGCCATGGAATGGCCTTTCAAGAAATGGTGATCAGGGTTTGAGCATCACGGTGCGCAGCACGGTGCTGGTGATAAAGGCCTGCCACTCGGCCATGGCTTCAGGTGTCTGCAAATCTTCACCGAGAAAGGCCGAGAGTGTGTGGCGGTTCGAAATGTAGAAGTAACCGGTTGCCGCAATCAGCAGGTAGACGTTGCGCGCTGACACATCGGAGCGGAACACATTCTTTTTGACGCCACTTTCGAGCAGCTGGCGAATGATGGCGATTGCGGGCGATGAGTATTCGCGCGCGCGCATGGATTTTGAAATGTGTTTGCCGCGGTGCAGGTTTTCCGTGTTGAGCAGTGTGATGAACTCGGGGTTCTTGCTGTAGTAGGTCACAACAAAGCGGATCACCTCCTTGAGCGACTCCACCGGCTGCTCCAGGTCCAGATCAAGTTCCAGCTCGGCATCGTTCATGCGCCGGTACATGTCCTCCAGCACTTCGATGAACAGGCCTTCCTTGCTCCCGAAGTAGTAGTAGATCATCCGGTCGAAGGATTTGGCCGCCTGGGAGATTTTCTCCACGCTGCCGCCGTCGTAGCCATACCGCGCAAAAACCTTGGTCGCAGCA
Source organism: Polaromonas sp. A23 (assembly GCF_002001015.1). Classification (GTDB taxonomy): domain Bacteria; phylum Pseudomonadota; class Gammaproteobacteria; order Burkholderiales; family Burkholderiaceae_C; genus Polaromonas. Next base: position 2,721 of record NZ_MUNO01000012.1, read on the forward strand.
CGCAGGATGTTGTCGCGCGTGGTCTGCGCTGCCTGTTCACGCACGCCCGGCCGCTTTGCTGAGGCGAGCCGGGCAGTCGTCGAGCGGGGGTGTGTGGTTTTGGTGGCCATAGAGTCAGCTAGCAAGCGAGAAGCGTGGAGGTCTTCTCTTCACCCGCCGGGGCCGTGGATCTGGCTTTGCCAGTCCGCAGGCGCAGCGCCCCTATTCTTCGTGCAAGGGGCAGCGCACCGCCGAAGGCACGCGCAGCGACAAGCGTAGGGGTCATATCACTGTTCAGCAAAAGCGCGTTCGATCACAAAGTCGCCCGGCCGAGAGGTATTCCCCTCGGTAAAACCACGCTTCTCAAGCATATGTTTCAGGTCCTTGAGCATGCCGGGGCTGCCGCAGATCATCACGCGGTCGGTTGCAGGATCGAGTGCGGGAAGCTTCAGGTCCTCGAACATCTTGCCGGTTTCCATCAGGTCGGTAACGCGGCCCATGTTGCGGTAGCTTTCCCTTGTCACGGTGGGGTAATACAGCAATTGTTTGGAGACGAGCTCGCCGAGGAACTCGTGTTGCGGCAGGTGGTCCACGACCAGATCGTGATAGGCCAGCTCGTCGGCCTGGCGCACGCCGTGCACGAGGACGATTTGTTCAAACTGCTCGTAGGTTGCCGGGTCGCGAATGATGCTCATGAATGGCGCCAGGCCGGTGCCGGTGGACAGCAGGTAAAGCCGCTTGCCTGGAAGCAGGTAGTCGATGACCAGTGTGCCGGTCGGCTTGCGCCCCACGATGATGGTGTCGCCGACCTTGATGTGCTGCAGTCGTGAGGTTAGCGGGCCGTCGGCGACCTTGATGCTGAGAAACTCAAGATGCTCTTCGTGGTTGGGGCTCACGATGCTATAGGCCCGCAGCAACGGCTTGTCGTTGACCCGCAGGCCGATCATTGTGAAATGGCCGTTGCTGAAACGCAGCGAGGTGTCGCGGGTGGTGGTGAAAGTAAACAGGCGGTCGGTCCAGTGGTGGACGGACAGGACACGTTCTTCGTTAAAGGCGCTCATGGTAGGGGTAAATGAAATGCAGGATGGTTTGAATTGTCAGCCGTCGAGGTTGGCGCTCGCGAGCTTACCGGTTTTGTCTTTCCATTGCTCCGCTGTTGGCAGGGGAGCAATCCGTTTTGAAATAAGCGGCCAGCTTTTGGCCAGCCGCTGGTTCAGTTCAAGAAAGGATTCGAATTCGGGCGGCGTGTCCGTGTCGGCATAGATTGCATTGACGGGACACTCCGGAATGCACACCGCACAGTCTATACACTCATCCGGGTCGATCACCAGGAAGTCAGCGCCTTCCTTGAAGCAATCCACCGGACAGACATCAACGCAATCCGTGTATTTGCACTTGATGCATGGATCGGTGACGACGTGGGTCATGAGGTCCTTGTAGGTGACTGCCGGGCGAATTCTGCACCGTTCAGGTGCTTTCAATATGCCACACAAATGTAGTGAACGCAACATGAAAATGTAGCTTTAGCAACATTTTTTCTGCCAAATCCGGATTTGAAGCGTAAACACTATTGCACGGCCGATTTGTATGCGCTACATTGATTTTAAATGTAGCAAACACAACATTGAAATTAAGTGCTTGCTACACACGGATGAAATGCAATACGCCGCCGGCGAAGGCAAACACGATGACCGAGCATACGAAAACGGACGGGCTGCCAGGCATGGATGCCCCGGAACTTCCCCAGGTACTGGAGAAGGCCAGGCCGCGCAGTGAGCGCATGAGCGGTGAAAAGATCGAGTGCAATGCCTGTCCGGTGTTGTGCCAGATTTCCGAGGGGCGCAGCGGTGCCTGCGACAGGTATGCCAATCACGGCGGCACGCTGGTTCGTGTTGATCCGGTCCTTCTGCTGCGCCGAAGCCTGGCGCAAGGGGAGCCGGCGCTTGTGGCTTTCGATCGCCCGGCAGCTGCTGATTCCGCTGAGATACCGGGCGGCTCGGCGGAAGTCACGCCGTGGAGCGGTGATCTGCTGCTGGCCGACGAGGTGTTTATCACCGGCGTGGGTTCTTCAACGACCTACCCCGACTACAAACCAGCACCCTTCATTGTTTCCTCACGCGCGGCTGGCGTGGATATGGTCACCGTGGTGACCGAGGGCATCTTCAGTTACTGCAGTCTCAAGGTGAAGATAGACACTGACCGCTTCCTCGGCGCCGAGCAGGCCAATGTGCGTTGCAAGGGCGAGGTCGTCGGCCATGTGACCACCGCGGAGTACGGTTCCCAGATGCTGTCTCTGGGGGGGGTGCATCACCTTACAGGCGGCAGCAAGAAAGAGGGGCGGGTAACCGTCGAGATGATGATGGCGCTGGGAAACAAGGGGCCGGCCGAACTGACCATCGATGGCGGCTCCCAGATCCTCATTCAGGCAGGGCGTGCACCCATCGTCAATGGTGTGGAAGAAAAACGAATGCGTGTGGGCTGCGGTTCTGCCACCATCGGCATCTTTGCAAAGCAGTTTTTTGGCGTGCTTGACGAGGTGGTGGTGGTGGACGACCACATCACGGGCGTCTTGACCGAACACCAGGCGGGCCGGTGCCTTGACATGCGACCGTCCGGCATCAAGATGCGTGGACGGAAATCCACACCGGGCCGATATTTCCAGGTCGCCAATCCAGGAACGGGTTGGGGCGGCACAGATATCGCCGATCCGCTGTCCATCATTGAAAGCTGGGACGCCGGCACGGCCTGGCCCGGCCTCCGGCTTTTGATGACCTCGACCACGGGCGAACACGCTAGCTGGTATGTCCTGAATGACAAACTCGAGCCCGAGGAACAGGAAATGCCTGAAGCAGTGCGCCGTACTGTAGAACGTATCGGCGAGAACTGCGAGCCTTCCCTGACCACGGTGCTGTTTCTCGGCGGTGCCGGCGGTAGCTTGCGGGCCGGCGTGACTGAAAACCCCGTCCTGCTGACGCGGGCCATTAAGGACGCGCTGGTGAATGTGACCTGCGGCGGTGCGCCTGCCTACATCTGGCCGGGAGGCGGCATCACCGTGATGGCCGACGTCATGCGCATGCCGGACAACAGCTTTGGCTCGGTGCCAACCCCGGCCATCGTCGCACCGATTGAATTCAGCATGAAGCTCGATGATTACCGCGCGCTGGGCGGCCATATGGACCATGTCCGCAGCCTGGAAGATGCACTGCGGCGGGGTGCATGGCACAACGAAGGTGCGCCTGCCGCACGGCAGTGGGTGCCGTTGCCGGACTCCAACCCCTGGCCCATCGCGCGTCCTCCCCTTCTCGGCTGAGATATACGTGACTGCGCAGCGCACGCTTTTACCTGACGGCCGCTGGCATTTTCAGCACGGCCCGATGGACATTGTTATTGGTGCGAGCGGCAACACCGATGCGCTGGAAATGGCGCACACCGATGCCTGGTTGCGCTTTCGCGGTCTGCTCGATGAGTTGGTCGCCGAACTGGACGCGCTACGGCGACCCGTGGCCGGCGAGTGCGCGTTGCGAGGCTTGGTGGCGCGGCGGATGTGGCATGCCTGCCAACCCTACAAAAATAGTTTTATCACACCCATGGCGGCTGTTGCCGGCTCGGTGGCGCAGGAACTCGTTGCTTGTTATGACGCCCCCGGCATCGCCCGCGCGTGGGTCAACAATGGTGGGGATATAGCGCTGCACCTCGCACCCTCGCAGTCAGTCCGGATTGGTCTGTATGCGGATATTGCCCGGCTGAGCGGAACTGAAATTGTGGACGGGCTGCAAACGGATGCACGGTTCGAGGTTTCGAGCGAGCTGCCTGTGCGCGGTGTTGCCACGAGCGGTTGGCGCGGCCGCAGCTTTTCCCTTGGCATTGCTGACAGCGTGACGGTGCTGGCACGCACAGCCGCTCAAGCCGACGCTGCCGCCACTGTGATTGCAAATTCGGTGAATATCGCAGACATGCGTATTCTGCGTCAGCCAGCTTGCGAGGTGAAAGATGACTCCGATCTCGGCCACATTCCTGTTACGGTGGATGTCCCGCCGTTGGAGCCGCAACTTGTACGGCAGGCGCTGCTTTCGGGTATGAGGTGCGCGCAGGCCTTGCGCGCCGCCGGCCTGATCTGGTCTGCTGTGCTGGTTTGCCAGAATCAGGCCATGACGACGGACGAGGTTGTTGCGGGAAGCCCGGAAAAGCGGGACAGCGGCAAAGCGATTTTGCAAGTTGGTTCAGTATTTGCTTAATGAAATGGATGGACGCACCCCGATGATTGAAATACGACGCGTCTTCACGCATGTGGAGCAAATTCGGCACGAGTTTGGCCCGGTTGCCCAGGTCCCGCTGCTGCGAGGCGCGATTGCGGCTGTGCTGACCAATCCCTTTGCCGGGCGCTATGAGCCTGACATCCTGCCGATGATGGAGGCTTTGCAGCCAGTGGGCATCGATATGGCCGAGCGCTTGCGTGCGGCGATGGACGTGCCGGTGGAGCGGATCGAGGGTTATGGCAAGGGCGCCATCATTGGCGCGGCAGGCGAGCTTGAGCATGGCGCTCTCTGGCACGTGCCAGGCGGCTATGCGATGCGGGAATTGCTGGGCTGGAAAGGCGACCCCAAGGCCTATTCGAAAGGGCAGGCTGAAGAAAACACGGGGCAGCCTGGCAATGCCCTCTCTATCGTGCCATCCACCAAAAAAGTAGGCGGTCCCGGAGCTGCGCTCGACGTACCGATGACCCATGTCAACGCCAGTTATGTGCGCAGTCATTTTGATGCCATCGAGGTTCGGGTTCCGGGCGCGCCGCTGGCCGACGAAATAGTTTTTATTCTTGCGATGAGCACCGGTCCGCGCATTCACGCGCGGGTGGGCGGGTTGGCAGCGCAGGCCATCAGCAAATGGGATGGCTTGCGCTGAAGCGCAGGCTGCAACGACAGGAAAGAAAACATGAAAGCCACCATTCGCAAAATCATTGTTCAGGTCGACGAAACCCGCATGGAGATGGGGCAGGCGGTGAGCCCACCTACGCGCCGGGCCCTCGCCATGGCGGTGATAGCCAACCCGTTTGCCGGTCGGTATGTCACCAACCTGGATGAGTTGATCACCATTGGCGAAGAGCTGGGTGGTCTGTTGGGAGAAAAATGCGTGCAGGCCCTGGGCATTGCTCCGGGGCAGGCGCAGAGTTACGGCAAGGCCGCCATTGTGGGGGAGGCTGGCGAGCTGGAGCATGCAGCCGCGATACTGCATCCCAAGCTGGGCGCGCCGCTGCGTTTGGCCGTCGAAAAAGGCGCCGCGCTGGTGCCATCAAGTAAAAAGCGCGGCGGCCTTGGAACGGCCATTGACGTGCCTCTCGGGCACAAGGACGCGGCGTTTGTACGCAGCCATTTTGATGCGATGGAAGCACGGGTGGCTGACGCACCGCGTGCCAACGAAATTGTGGTTGCTGTCGTTGTGACAGACAGTGGCCGGCCACTACCGCGCGTGGGCGGATTGCAGATCCACGAAATCAAGGGCCAGGATGGGCTCCGGTAACCCCGGTTCTCCTCCAGCTTATTCCGATCCACGACAGGAGTTTTTATGAAGATGCAATACAAAGTGCTGAGTACGGTGACCTTTCTGGGTTTGATGGTTTCGCTGGCAACAGCACAGGCCCAGGGCGTGATCAAGATTGGTGAGGTCAACAGCTACAAGGCGCAACCTGCCTTTCTCGAGCCCTACAAAAAAGGCATGGAACTCGCGGTTGACGAAATCAATGCCGCAGGCGGCGTCAACGGCAAAAAGCTTGAACTCATCACGCGTGATGACAATGCCAACCCGGGCGATGCCGTGCGCGTGGCCGAAGAATTGATTTCGCGCGAGAAGATTGACGTGCTGACCGGCACCTTCCTGTCCAACACCGGGCTGGCCGTGGCGGACCTGGCCAAGCAGAAGAAGTTTTTCTTCCTTGCTGGTGAACCTCTGACCGACAAGATGACCTGGCAAGGGGGCAACCAGTACACCTTCCGGCTGCGCCCTGGCACCTATATGCAGGCCGCCATGCTGGTGCCCGAAGCCGTGAAGCTGAAAAAGAAGCGCTGGGCCATCGTGTACCCCAACTACGAGTATGGCCAGTCGGCTGTGGCTGCCTTCAAGCAGTTGCTGAAAGCTGCCCAGCCTGATGTCGAATTTGTGGCCGAGCAGGCAACTCCTCTGGGCAAGGTTGATGCGGGCAGCGTGGTGCAGGCCCTGGCCGATGCCAAACCCGACGCCATTTTCAATGTCCTGTTCGGTGCCGACCTGTCCCGTTTTGTCCGCGAGGGCAATACACGCGGGCTGTTCAAGGGCCGCGAGGTGGTCAGCGTGTTGACAGGCGAACCCGAGTACCTCGATCCGCTCAAGGAAGAATCCCCCAACGGATGGATCGTGACCGGCTACCCCTGGTACGGCGTTCAGACGCCTGAGCACAAGGCCTTCTTCCTGGCCTACCACGCCAAGTTCAAGGACTATCCGCGTCTGGGTTCGGTGGTTGGCTACGCCATGATCAAGTCTGTTGCGGCTGGTGCGGCCAAGGCCAAGAGCACGGAAACCGCCAAGATGGTGGCCGCGTTCAAGGGCCTGCAGGTCTCAACACCGTTCGGCAATATCACTTACCGTCCCGAAGACCATCAATCGACGATGGGCGCCTTTGTCGGCAAGACCAAAAATGACAACGGCAAGGGTGTGATGGTGGACTACGTCTACCTCGACGGCGTCAAGTTCCAGCCGTCTGCCGCCGACGTCAAGAAGTTCCGCGCAGCCGACTGAGCAACCGCGCCTGTCGCCAACACTGTGCTGTCCCCGGGTGGCGCAGCGCGGCAGGCTGGGCATTAAAGGATGATTGAATGAGTTTTTCAGGTTTTATTGTCCAGTTGCTCAATGGGCTGGCGGGCGCCTCATCGCTGTTTTTTGTGGCCGCCGGGTTGTCGCTCATCTTTGGCGTGACCCGCATCGTCAACTTTGCCCATGGCTCGTTTTTCATGGTCGGCATCTACCTCGCTTACACGCTGGTCGAGCGCCTTGGTGGCGGCATGAGCTTCTGGGTGGCTCTGCCGCTTGCGGCCGTAGCCGTCGGCATCTTCGGCGCCATCATCGAGATGGTGCTTCTGCGCCGTATCTACAAAGCGCCCGAGCTTTTCCAACTGCTGGCAACTTTTGCACTGGTGCTGGTCATCAAGGATCTGGTGCTGTATTTGTGGGGGCCTGACGAACTGCTGGGTCCGCGCGCGCCGGGGTTATCAGGTTCGATTGAAATTCTTGGTCGCCAGTTTCCGAGCTACGACCTGTTCCTGATTGTTGTGGGCCCGGTCGTGCTGGGCCTGTTGTGGTTGCTCCTCACACGAACGCGCTGGGGCACGCTGGTGCGTGCGGCCACGCAGGACCGCGAGATGGTCAGTGCCCTGGGTGTCAACCAGGCATGGCTGTTTACCGCCGTCTTTGCGCTGGGTGCCATGCTTGCGGGTCTGGGTGGGGCGTTGCAGCTGCCCCGTGAACCGGCCACGCTGGAGATGGACTTGCACACCATCGGTTCTGCCTTTGTGGTGGTGGTCGTTGGCGGCATGGGATCCATCCCCGGCGCTTACGCTGCAGCGCTGTTGATAGCGGAGATCAAGGCCATCTGTATCTGGCTGGGTGTTGTCGAGATCTTCGGTTTCACCATTTCGTTTTCCAAGCTCACCCTGGTGACTGATTTTCTCGTGATGGCGATCGTGCTCGTGTGGCGTCCGTGGGGCTTGTTTGGCCGGCCCCAGGCTCCCAGCCGCTATGTTGGCATGCAGGAAGAACCCCTGCGCAAAAGCAGCCGAAGCTACGTTGTTGCTGCGGCTGTGCTCGGGCTGGCGCTTGCCTTGACGCCGTTTTTCACGGTGAATTCCCCCTACACCACCGTCCTGATGATTGACCTGCTGATTGCGGCATTGTTTGCCGCCAGCCTGCACTTCATCATGGGGCCGGCAGGCATGCATTCTTTTGGCCACGCCGCCTACTTTGGTCTGGGGGCTTATGGCGCGGCGCTGCTGGTGCGCTCCATGAACATGCCGATGGAGCTGGCCTTGATGGTGGCGCCCCTGGTGGCCGCTGCGGGTGCGTTTGTGTATGGCTGGTTTGCGGTTCGCCTGTCGGGGGTCTATCTTGCGATGCTGACGCTGGCGTTTGCGCAGATCACCTGGGCAGTGACCTACCAGTGGGATTCCTTTACCGGCGGAAGCAATGGCCTCACGGGCGTCTGGCCATCGGAATGGTTATCCGAAAAACGCATGTATTACTGGCTCACCCTGGTGCTGGTGATTGCGGCCATTGTCTGGCTGCGCCGCGTGCTGTTTTCGCCTTTTGGTTACGCCTTGCGCGCCTCGCGCGACTCGGTGCTGCGCGCCGACGCCATCGGCATCGACGTGAAGCGCATGCAGTGGACGGCCTTTGTGATTGCCGGTGCGGCCGCGGGCCTGGCCGGCTCACTGTACGCATTTTCAAAGGGCAGCATATCGCCGGAGAGCCTGAGCGTCGGCAAATCGGTAGACGGCCTGGTCATGGTGCTTCTGGGTGGTATCCAGACACTGGCCGGCCCGGTCGTCGGGGCAGTAACCTTCACCTGGCTGCACGACACCGTCGCACGCAACACCGACTATTGGCGGGCGATGCTTGGCGCCATCATCCTGCTGCTGGTACTGCTCTTCCCCCAGGGTATCGCCGGTTTCACCAAGCAGTTGTTTGACCGCCTGCGCAACCGCCTGTCCGCCGCAAAAAGTGAAGGAGCAAAGGCATGAGCGCCCCGCTGCTTCAGGTCAACAATCTCGGCAAGTCCTTTGGCGGCGTGAAAGCCGTTGACGGCATCAGCTTCGATCTGGCGGCAGGAGAACTGCTGGCGCTGATCGGGCCGAACGGCGCTGGCAAGTCCACCACCTTCAACATGGTCAATGGCCAGTTGCCCGCGGACCAGGGCTCCATCCTGCTGAACGGGCAGGAATTGGTGGGCCGCAAGCCACGCGCCATTTGGCGCCTCGGCGTCGGGCGCACCTTCCAGATCGCGGAAATCTTTGCTTCCCTCACGGTGGTTGAAAACGTACAGATGGCCCTGCTGTCCCATGACGGCAAGCTGTTTTCAATGTGGCGCCGCGCCGCCGACCACAAGCGTGACGAAGCGCTGGCCCTGCTGGCGCAGGTGGGCATGGCCTCGCAGGCCGACCGGCCCTGCAGCGAGCTGGCCTATGGCGATGTCAAGCGGGTTGAACTCGCCATTGCCATGAGCAACAGCCCGAAGCTGCTGCTCATGGACGAACCCACCGCCGGCATGGCGCCCCAGGAGCGCAATTCGCTGATGGCACTCACCAAACAACTGGTCATTGAGCGGGGCATGGCGGTTCTTTTCACCGAGCACAGCATGGACGTGGTGTTCGCCTACGCTGACCGCATGATCGTGCTGGCGCGCGGCCGCTTGATTGCCCAAGGCAAGCCGCTGGAAATTCGCGACGACCCGAAAGTGCAGGAGGTTTACTTCGGCAGCGGTAAAACCTTTGAGAAAATCGCGCAAAAAGCAGCCGCCGTGGCGGCATCGATGGGAGAAATCGCATGAGCGCCGAACTCCTGCTTGACGCGAAAGGCCTAGCCGCCTGGTATGGCGCAGCGCAGATTCTTTACGACGTTGACCTGCATGTGCGGCGTGGCGAAGTCGTAGCGCTCATGGGCCGCAATGGCGCCGGCAAATCGACCACGCTCAAGGCACTGATCGGTATGTTGTCCAAGCGCCGCGGCGTCATGAAGTTTCTCGGTCACGACATCTCGACCAGTGAATCGCACGTTGCTGCACGCCTGGGGCTGGGCTTTGTGCCCGAAGACCGGCGCGTGTTCACCGACCTCACGGTGATGGAGAACCTTGAAGTGGGCCGCCAGACCGCACGGTATTGGCCGGACGGCACGGCGGCGCCGGTCTGGACGCCCGAGCGGCTGTTCAAGCTGTTTCCCAATTTGGGGGAAATGCCGGACCGCCATGGCGGCCGCATGAGTGGTGGCGAGCAGCAGATGCTGACGGTGGCGCGAACACTCATGGGCAACCCCTATCTTGTGCTGCTCGACGAACCTTCTGAGGGTGTGGCGCCGGTCATCGTTGAGCAGATGGCCAACATGATCCTGGAGCTCAAGGCGCAGGGCGTCAGCATTCTGCTTTCCGAACAGAACATGCATTTTGCGGAGCTGGTGTCAGACCGGGCCTATGTGCTCGAAAAAGGCCAGATTCGCTACGAGGGAGCCATGGCCGAGTTGTCGGCCAATGAAGAAGTGCGGCGCGCTTACCTCAGTGTGTAGTGCGCCCAGTTGTTGGTTTTGTTGTTCAACCTATTGCCAGGAGATTGCACCATGTATCCAGCCACCCGCAGAAATTTGTTGAAAGCCCTTACCGGTGCCGGCCTTGTGGCGGCTACCGGTTTGTCCGGTCGCGCCGCTCTGGCCGCCGGTATCAAGCCCGACGCCAAAAGCGCGCTGATTGTTGTCGACGTGCAGAACTGTTTCGTGACCGGAGGCACCCTGCCGGTCAAAGGCGGCGAAGAGGTGGTGCCGGTCATCAACAAGCTCGCCACCGCCTTCGAGAACATCGTGCTCACCCAGGACTGGCACACCAAGGGCCATGCCTCGTTTGCCAGCACGCACGCGGGCAAGAAACCTTTTGAAGTCAAAAAACTGGCCTATGGAAACCAGGTGCTGTGGCCCGACCATTGTGTTCAGGGTACCGACGATGCCGCGCTGCACAAGGATCTGAAATTGCCGACGGCGCAGGTGATTGTGCGCAAGGGCTACCACCAGGAGGTGGACAGCTATTCGGCCTTCACCGAAGCCGACGGCAAGACGCCGACGGGGCTGGGCGGCTACCTCAAGCAACGCGGCATCAAGCGTGTTTTCGTTGCCGGGCTTGCGACCGATTTCTGCGTGGCCTGGACAGCGATGGATGCGCGCAAGGCGGGCTTCGAGGTGTATGTGATCGAAGACGCCACCCGGGCCATTGACCTGAACGGCTCGCTGGCCGCGGCCTGGAAGCAGATGACAGCCAAGGGCGTCAAACGAATCCAGTCCGCCGACCTGGCCTGAATTGCGTCCTGACTTGCCACCGGATCCGATGAGTTCGCAGGTCATGACTTTCAGCGTCAACCGGTTGACGCGGACGCTGACGGTATCGCCGCAGGCTTCCTTGCTGGGCGTGCTGCGCAACGACCTCGAACTCAACAGTCCCAAATACGGCTGTGGCCTGGGTGAATGCGGGGCCTGCACGGTGCTGGTCGATGGCGTGGCCGCTCGTGCCTGCGTCATTCCCGCCGCCGGTGTGGCCGGCCGCGAGATAACCACCCTGGAAGGCCTCGGGTCCCTCGATGCGCTTCATCCGGTGCAACAGGCTTTCATCGAAGAGCAGGCGGCCCAGTGCGGTTACTGCCTGAGCGGCATGATCATGATGACGGTGGCACTGCTGGCGCGCAAGCCGGAGCCGACGGACGATGAGATACGCCGCGAGTTGTCCGGCAACCTGTGCCGTTGCGGCACCCATCTGGAAATCCTCAAGGCGGTCAGGCGCGCGGCGCAGCTGATGCAGCCGGTTCCGGCGCAGGCAGGCAAGGCATGACGCGCCGCGCGGACACCCCGCTCACACGCGCCGATTTTCACGCGGCAGGCGGCGTGCTGCTGGTTACGCGTGAGCTGCCGCCCGCGCCGCCGCCTGCCCAGGGTCAACCAGCGCTGATCAGTGGCAATCCACTGGAAGGCGTGGAGATACTGCTCGCTGTCTGGAACGACGGAAGCGTGACGGCCCTGAATGGCCATGTGGACCTGGGCACCGGCATTCGCACCGCGCTCAGCCAGATCGTGGCGGAAGAGCTTGATGTTTCGCTGGCCAGTGTCCACATGGTCCTGGGTGATACCAGCCGCGCGCCCAACCAGGGTGCCACCATTGCCAGCGCATCGATACAGATCCATGCCGTTCCGCTGCGCGCCGCGGCGGCCCAGGCGCGTGCCTGGCTGGTGGAACGCGCCGCCGGTGCGCTGCAGGTAGACCGCGCGCTGCTGACGGTACGTGACGGCCTGGTGTCGGTGATCGGCAGTGAGCATCGGTCGGTGGCCTACGGGGCCCTGGTAGCGCAGCAGCATGCGGAACTCACATTGGCGCCGGATTCGCCGCTGAAATCCCCGGAGGACTACCGCATCGTTGGAACCAGCGCGGCGCGCGTTGACATTCCGGCCAAGGCAACGGGTGCGCTGACCTTTGTGCACGACATGCGGGTGCCGGGCATGCTGCATGGCCGTGTTGTGCGGCCGCCCTATGCCGGAGCCGACCATGGTGATTTCATCGGCAACACGTTGCATGCGGTGGACGAGTCGTCCATCGCACACATCCCCGGCATTCGAGCGGTGGTGGTCATTCGCGATTTCATTGGCATTGTTGCCGAGCGCGAAGAACATGCCGAGCAGGCGCTGCGCGAACTGCGCGTCCAATGGAAGCCCTGGCCTGGCCTGACAAATCTCGACGATCTTGAAACGGCCATCCGCGCCAACCCGGCGACCCAGCGCAAGCTGATTGACGAAGGCGATGTCCATGCGGCGATGGCGGGCGCTGCAGAGCGCATGCCGCGCAACTACGTCTGGCCCTACCAGATGCACGGCTCCATCGGTCCTTCCTGTGCACTGGCGGACTGGAAGCAGAACCGCCTGACGGTGTGGGCCGGCAGCCAGAACCCGCACGTGCTGCGCGCCGATCTGTCGCAGCTCATGGGGCTGCCGGATGTTGATATTGACGTGATTCGCATGGAAGCGGCCGGCTGTTACGGACGCAACTGTGCCGACGATGTGGCGGCCGATGCGGCTTTGCTCTCGCGCGCCGTAGGTGCGCCGGTGCGGGTGCAGCTGACGCGCGAGCAGGAACATGCCTGGGAACCCAAGGGCGCGGCCCAGCTCATGCAAGTCAATGGCGGGCTGAATGCCGACGGCTCTGTTGCCGCTTACGACTTCCAGACCTCCTACCCGTCCAATGGCGCGCCGACGCTGGCACTGCTGCTCACTCGCACCGTTGAACCTGTGGCGCGCGCCTACGAGATGGGCGACCGCAGTGCCCGCCCGCCTTACGATTATGAAAATTTGCGCGTGTCGGTCAACGACATGCCGCCCATGCTGCGTGCTTCGTGGCTGCGCGGTGTGTCGGCCCTGCCCAACTCCTTTGCGCACGAGTCCTACATCGACGAGCTGGCCACGGCTGCCGGCGTGGACCCGGTCGAGTTCCGCCTGCGTTATCTGAGCGAGCCGCGCGCGGCGGAACTGTTGCGCGCCACAGCCGATCGTGCTGGCTGGAAAGTTCACACGCAGCCGCAACAGCAGGGCGAAGAGCAAAACGGGGCGCCCGACATCGTGTACGGGCAAGGCGTGGCTTACGCGCGTTACGTGCACAGCAAGTGGCCGGGTTACGGCGCCGCCTGGGCGGCGTGGGTGGCCGACGTCGAGGTCAACCGCAAGACCGGCGAAGTGCAGGTCCGGCGTGTGGTCGTCGGCCATGATGCCGGCACATTGATCAACCCCGCAGGCGTGCAGCACCAGATCCACGGCAACGTGGTGCAGACCACCAGCCGGGCCCTGACCGAGCAGGTCACCCTGAACCCGAAAACGCAGGCCGTGGCCAGCCTGGAGTGGGGCAGCTACCCCATCCTGAGTTTCAGGGATGTGCCGGTGATCGAGGTTGTGACCATGGCGCGCCCGGGTGAGCCGCCGCTGGGCGCGGGTGAGTCGTCGTCGGTGCCGGGCACAGCCGCCATTGCGAACGCGATATTCGATGCAACCGGTGTGCGCTTTCGCCAGCCACCTTTCACCGCGGAAGTGGTGCGTGCTGCATTGCAACCAGCGCCGGACAAGGTGACGCCGTCATCGCAGGCGCTGGCCGCCCCACCGTCCTTGGGTCGCGTTCCCGAAAACGCTCCATGGCCCAAGGGTTTGGGCCGCTGGTCCCGCGCCGGTGCCATGCTGGCCGGCGTGTTCGGGCTGGCTGCTGCCTTGCTGGGCTGGCGTCCGGCGATTGCGCCGGTGGTGTCCGGTGCTTCGTCGATCTACACCGCTGCAACGATTGAACGCGGCCGGCAACTTGGAGCGGCCGGTGACTGTGTGGTGTGCCACACCGCGCCCGGCGGCATTCCGAATGCCGGCGGCCGGGCGATGGAGACGCCCTTCGGAAAAATATTCACCACCAACCTCACGCCCGATGCGCAGACCGGCATCGGCCTTTGGTCCTTCAGCGCTTTCCAGCGCGCCATGCGTGAAGGCATTTCGCGTGATGGGCACCATCTGTACCCGGCTTTTCCTTTCACGGCCTTTGCCAAAACGAGTGATGAGGATTTGACCGCGCTGTACGCCTACCTGATGGCACAGCCTGCCGTGCGCTCGGAGACGCCGGCCACACAGCTCGCTTTCCCTTTCAATGTGCGGCCCCTGATGGCCGCATGGAATGCGATGTTCCATGACCCGGCACCTTATCGCGTGGACCCGACACAAACCGTGGAATGGAACCGCGGCGCCTACCTGGTCAATGGCCTGGGCCACTGCGGTGCCTGTCACACGCCGCGCAATGCCTTCGGCGCCGAACGCGGCGGAAAGGCATTTTTAAGCGGCGCCATGGTCGACGGTTGGGAGGCGCCGGCCCTGACAGGGCTGTCACGTGCACCCGTGCCCTGGACCAGCGATCAGCTCTACAGCTACCTGCGTACCGGCCACTCGCCGCAACACGGCATTGCCGCTGGACCGATGGCACCGGTGGTCAAGGAGCTCGCAGCGCTGCCAGACGGCGACCTGCGGGCGATGGCTGCCTACCTGGCGTCTTACAACGAACCGCTGGCAGAAGCTCAGGCTGCCGAGCGCGCAAGGCAAGCGGTGTTGTCCGCGCAGAAAGCCTCGTTGGCCCTGCCGGGGCCGGGCCAGCGCCTTTTCAACGGTGCCTGTGCCTCGTGCCACCATGACGGCGACGGCCCCACGCTGCTGGGTGTCAACGTGCCGCTGGCGCTTAACAGCAAGCTGCACAGCGAACGGCCTGACAATTTGATTCGTGTGATCTTGGAGGGCATCCGCGAGCCGGTGTCCGCAAAGATCGGCTTCATGCCGGCTTTCCGCCACAGCCTGGACGATGCGCAGATCGCCGAACTGGCGGGTTACATGCGCAGCCGGTATGCGCCCGGGCAGGCTGCGTGGAAAGATCTGCCTGCCGCGGTGTCACGCCTGCGCGCCGCACCGGAGCCATGACGAGGCGATAGCCGGGTCGTCTGGTTTGCTACTGAATTAATAGCTGCTTGTGCCCGTGCCCAAAGGGCAAACAGCACTTTTTATCATCAAACCTGAGCGCGGGGCGCTGCAGCGGCGTCTTTTGCCTCTCCCGTGCTCAGCCATTGCGCCAGCACCTCGGCGGTGTGTTCGCCCAGCATGGGTGGCGGCCGCTGATACGCCACGGGCGAGCCGGACAGGCGAATCGGGTTGACCACCAGCGGCACGCTGCCGGCCAGCGCGTGCGGCATGCTGATATGCAGGCCGCGCGCGCGTACCTGCGGGTCTGCAAACACTTCATCGATGCGATTGATAGGGCCGCAGGGCACACCAGCTGCTTCGAGCGCGGAAATCCATTCGGCCGAGGTGCGCATCACCGTGGCCTGGCGCAGCAAGGGCACCAGCACGGCGCGGTTTGCCACACGCTGCGAGTTGCTGGAAAAGCGCGCGTCGGCCGACCACTCCGGATGGCCAGCCACAGCGCAGAACTTCGCAAACTGCTCGTCGTTGCCCACCGCGAGGATGATGTCGCCGTCCGCGGTCGGAAAGTCCTGGTAGGGCACGATGTTCGGATGGGCATTGCCCATGCGGCGCGGCACGATTTGTCCGGCCAGGTAGTTGGAGGCCTGGTTCGCCAGGCAGGCGATCTGCACGTCCAGCAGGGCCAGGTCAATGTGCTGGCCCAGGCCTGACTTCTCGCGCTCGGCCAACGCGGCCTGCACTGCAATCGTGGCGTAGAGGCCGGTCATGATGTCGGTCAGCGCCACGCCCACTTTTTGCGGGCCGGCGCCGGCTTCGCCATCAGGGCGACCGGTCACACTCATCAGCCCGCCCATGCCCTGGATCAGAAAGTCATAACCCGCGCGCGCTGCATACGGGCCGGTCTGGCCGAAGCCGGTGATCGAGCAATAGACGAGGCGCGGGTTGGCCGCGCTCAGGCTCGCGTAGTCGAGCCCGTAACGTTTGAGCCCGCCGACCTTGAAGTTCTCCAGCACCACGTCGGCTTGTTGAGCCAGCGCGCGCACCTGCGCCTGCCCTTCGGGCGTGGCGATGTCGATGGCGACCGAACGCTTGTTGCGGTTGGCACAGAGAAAGTAGGCGGCCTCGGTAGTGTCACGACCCGAAGCATCCTTCAGGTAGGGCGGGCCCCAGGCGCGCGTGTCGTCGCCGCCCTGCGGTTTTTCAACCTTCACCACGTCGGCGCCCAGGTCGGCGAGCAACTGCCCGGCCCACGGGCCGGCGAGCACGCGTGACAGGTCCAGCACCCGGACGCCGGCAAGCGGCGGCGGGCGAACAGCGGGGGCTGTCATCGCTTCAGGAAAACGCGGAAATGCCGGTAATGGCGCGGCCCAGAATCAGCGCGTGCACATCGTGCGTGCCTTCGTACGTGTTGACCACTTCAAGGTTAACCAGGTGCCGTGCCACGCCGAACTCGTCGCTGATGCCGTTGCCGCCCAACATGTCGCGCGCCATGCGGGCAATGTCCAGCGCCTTTCCGCAGGAGTTGCGTTTCATGATGGAGGTGACCTCGACAGAGGCCGTGCCTTCATCCTTCATGCGGCCCAGGCGCAGGCAGCCCTGCAGGCCGAGCGCGATTTCGGTTTCCATGTCGGCAAGTTTTTTCTGGATCAGCTGGTTGGCGGCCAGTGGACGGCCGAACTGCTTGCGGTCCAGCGTGTACTGGCGGGCCTTGTGAAAGCAGTCTTCCGCCGCGCCCAGTGCGCCCCAGGCGATGCCGTAACGGGCCGAATTGAGGCAGGTGAACGGGCCCTTGAGGCCGCGCACTTCGGGAAAAGCGTTTTCCTCGGGGCAGAACACCTCGTCCATGACGATTTCGCCGGTGATGGAGGCGCGCAGTCCAACCTTGCCGTGCACGGCCGGCGTGCTCAGGCCTTTCCAGCCTTTTTCCAGCACAAAACCGCGGATCGCGCCTTCGTCGTCCTTGGCCCAGACCACAAACACGTCGGCAATCGGGCTGTTGGTGATCCACATCTTGGCACCCGAGAGCTTGTAGCCGCCGTCCACCTTTTTGGCGCGCGTGATCATGCTGCCGGGGTCGGAGCCGTGGTTGGGCTCGGTCAGGCCGAAGCAGCCAATCCATTCGCCGGTGGCCAGTTTCGGCAGGTATTTCTGTTTCGTGGCTTCGTTGCCGAACTCGTTGATGGGCACCATCACCAGCGAGGACTGCACACTCATCATGGAGCGGTAGCCGGAATCAACACGTTCGACTTCGCGCGCCACCAGGCCGTAGCACACATAGTTCAGGCCGGCGCCGCCGTAGGCTTCAGGGATGGTGCTGCCCAGCAGGCCCAGCGAACCCATCTCGCGAAAGATCGAGGCATCGGTTTTTTCATGGCGGAAGGCCTCCAGTACACGCGGCGCCAGCTGTTCCTGGCAGTAGGCGCTGGCGGTGTCGCGCACCATGCGTTCCTCTTCGCTCAATTGCTGGTCGAGCAGCAGGGGGTCGGCCCAGTGGAAACTGGCTTTGTGGGGGCTGGGGCTCATGGGGAATCTCCAAAGGGATGTGTTGGGCCTCTCTGTGTGCGTAAACCGCAACTCAGGAGGCTGGGGGAAAGGTCTGATTTGCCTCAAGCATAAGCCGACCTGCCCGCCAGGCGCAACAGATGATTTGGAACTTGAGTGTGCCAAAATGGAACTCCAAGACGGCAGATGCCGCAGGAGCCCCGCATGCGACGAAAAATTCCCTCCACCACCGCCTTGGCCCTGTTTGAATCGGCCGCACGCCACCAGAGTTTTACCCATGCGGCGCAGGAGTACGCGGTCACCCAGAGTGCAGTCTGCCGGCAGATTGCCGGCCTCGAAGACTTCCTGAAGGTCAAGCTGTTCAGGCGCACCAAACGTGGGGTGCTGCTTACCGAAGCGGGCACCAACTATGCGCGTGATGTGCGTGCCCGGCTGGACGATGTGGAGCGCGACACCTTGACCTTGATGGCCAAGGGCGGCGCAGGTGGCTCACTGGAGCTCGGAGTCGTGCCCACCTTTGCCGCCAAGTGGCTGGTGCCGCGGCTGGGCGAGTTTCAGCGCCTTCATCCTGATATTGCGGTCCACCTTTCTTCGCGCACCAGGCCTTTTTTGTTTGCCGATACTGCGCTGGACGCAGCCATTTGTGCAGGCGAAGCCGGCTGGCCGGGTACGGAATCGTGCTTTCTCATGGACGAACGCCTGGTGGCGGTCGGCAGCCCGGCGCTGGTCAAGACGCGGCGCACCCTCAAGGCCGCCGACCTGGCAAACCTGCCGCTGTTGCAGATGAGCACGCGGCCCTATGCGTGGCGGCAGTGGTTTGAATCGCTGGGTTTGAGCGTCGAGAACGACCTGGCCGGTGCGCGCATGGAACTGTTTTCCATGACCACCGAAGCTGCCATCCACGGCCAGGGCCTGGCGCTGATTCCGCGTTTCCTGATTGAAGATCATTTGACCCAAGGGCGCCTGGTGCCGCTGATCGAGCACGAGTTCCTCAGCGACCGGCGTTATTACTTCATCTACCCGGAGCAGAAGTCAGACAACGCGGTGCTGGCGCTGTTTCGCGGCTGGCTTGAAGGGGAGGCAGCGCGCTACCGCGGCGCGTTGAGCGCTGGACCCGGACTCGCCTAACGCTGGGTACCGTTGGACATGCGGCCCTGGTCGCGCCGGTTTTGCGCCTGCTCACGCAGTGCGCGTTGACCCACCGACTCTTCGCTTTGGCGATACCGCTGGTCATCCTGACGCGTCTGCTCACGTTGCTGCCGCCATTGGTCACGCTGCATTAATTGCTGGTCCCGCTGTGCCCGTTCCTGGTCGCTCAGGCCTGCCCGCTCGGGCACATAGGTGCCGTTGTGCTGCGCTTGCTCACGCAGGGCGCGCTCGCCCAGCGACTCCTGGCTTTGTCGGATTTGCGCGTCCTGCTGGCGGGTCAGCTCGCGCTGGCGGCGCTCGTGCTCACGTTGCTGCCGCTGCCATTGTTCCCACTGTGCCTGCTGTGCTTGCTCTGACGGGTTGTAATTCGGTGGCGGGCCCGTGCCCGACCATGTTTCAGTCCGGGTTGTCACGGTGGGCAGCTGTGCCCAGGCGGGCAGGCCCGCCAGCAACAGCAAGCCGGCGCCCAGCCAGGCCGGGGAGCGTCTTCCGCATCGGTGTTGTTTCAAATCTCTGCTCATTTGTCTCTCCGTCCGCAGCGTTGCGTTGTCTGCGGTTTAACACCTTACTGTACGCAAAGCGGAAAACATCGTCGATCACCGTGGTATCCGGGCAAACCCCTTGGCATGCCTATGGCCCTCTCAAAACGGGTTTTGGCGGATTTCTGTAAAGGAAAAGACCATTTTCCCCTTATTCCGCGGGCGCGAACAGCTATCCAATTGATAGCAAATTGCCTGTGCACGCGATATGCGACGATTGCCTCCATGCAAAATTTCTGGCCTTCCAGTGGTTTCAGCCAGCTTCAGCGCAATGCGCGCGGCTGGCTGGAGCCTACTGATGATTACCTGCGCCTTTTTCTGGACCGTCCCGAGCTGGCGCTTTTGCCGGAGTCCTGCGCTGCCGAGCAAGCCTTGCACGCTGCGCTGCGGGCGCAACCGTCGCGCCCCGTGGCCGACGCGAAACTGCAAAGCCTGCAAGACAGCGATGCCCGCGAGAGTTATGGCCTGTTCCTTCGGTTTCGCGACGGCTTGCTGCAGGCCGGTACGCTGGAGGCTTGGTACCTCGGTTTGTTTCGCAGCGGCAGCATCACCATTGCGCCGCTGTTCATCGACCTGATCGTGCAGGCCATTCTGCGCAACCTGCTTGACGACACCGGCGACGTTTATGAAGTCCGCGCCGCGGAAATGTTGTTTCGCGCCCAGCGCATCAGCACGCAGGAAGGGCAGGTGCTGTCAGGCGACCGCGATGTGCTGGACATGCTGAACGAAACTGGCGGGCTTGGCGACTTCGGGCGCTTTTTGGCGGAAGCCCAAGCGCCGCTGCGCAGCATAGACATGCAGGTGCTCACTGATGACAACGCGCCCGATTATTGGCAGGCGAGCGACAGGCATAACTTCCTGCTGGATTTGACGCACGAGATCAGCAACGACCTGAGCCACGGCCTGGTGTTCACCATGACACGCGCGCGCTCCGGTCTGAAAGCGCTGGCGCGCGTGCTGGAAAAGTGGGTGGCGCATTTTCTGGGTGTGGTAGTCAGCATCAAACCCCTGCAGAAAATTGACGACGAAGCCTGGCGTTGGCACGTGGGCCTGGACGTCGAGGCGACCGCCCTGCTCAATGACCTGTATGAGGGCAGGGAAGTGGAGCCCGAGCGCACGCAACGCTTGCTCAGCCTCTTCAGGCTCGACTTTGCCGATTCGCGGGAAATGCGTGCGGATGTCGCGGGCAAGCCGGTTTATCTGGGCCTGATGATGAACGCCGACGGCGTGCTGAAGCTGAAGCCGCAGAATTTGCTGCTGAACTTGCCCCTGCGCCAAACGCTGTAGCTCACGCAGCGCCACAATGTTGCGATGAAAAAAGTCTTGTTGCCTTCGGGTGAAGCTGTGAGCGCCCTGGGCATGGGCACCTGGTGCATGGGCGAAACACCGGCGCAGCGCGCGCAGGACGTCGCCACGCTGCGCCTTGGCCTGGACCTGGGCTGCACGCTGATAGACACCGCGGAGATGTATGGCGAAGGCCGGGCGGAGACACTGGTCGGCGAAGCCATTCAGGGCCGGCGCGATGAGGCTTTTCTGGTGACCAAGGTGTACCCGCACAACGCCTCGCGGGCCGGCACCGTGGCGGCCTGCGAACGCAGCCTGCGCCGCTTGCAGACCGACCGCATCGATCTGTACCTCCTGCACTGGCGCGGAACAGTGCCGCTGGCCGAAACCATGGCGGCTTTTGCGGCTCTGCAGAAAGCCGGCAAGATTCGCCACTACGGCGTCAGCAACCTGGACCTGTCCGACATGCAGGAGTTGTGGTCGGTGCCCGGTGGGCGTGGTGTGCAGGCCAACCAGCTGCTCTACAACCTGACGCGCCGCGGCATCGAGCGGGACCTGCTGCCCTGGATGCGCGAGCGCGGCATGCCGGTCATGGCTTATTCGCCGATCGAGCAGGGCCGGCTGCTGCACACGCCGGGGCTCACCGGCTTCGCGCGGCGCCACGGCATGCTTCCCGCACAGATCGCGTTGGCATGGCTGCTCGCGCGCGATGGGGTGATCGCGATTCCCAAGACCGGCCGCCCCGAGCGCTTGAAGGAAAACCTTGCTGCGGCAGACATCACGCTCAGTGCAGCGCAGCTGGAAGAGCTCGATACGCTTTTTCGCCCGCCGCGCGGCCCGGTTGCGCTGGAAATGATCTAGCTTTAGGGGGAATCGGCGGCGGATGAGGCCCGCCGCGCGGCGCTGCAAACAGTTCAAAAAACCCGCGCTGCGACGGCCCTTCGCTGTCCATCGCGGCAGGCTTGGCAACGGGGCAGGCGAGGTAGCTTAAAATCACGGGTTCTGCCAATTTCTAATCCGGAGTCTCCCATGTCCAAAAAAATCCGAGTCGAAGCCGACATTTGCGCCCCTAAACCCGTTCCAGCCCCTGGCATGACCCGCACGGCTGGCCGCGGCCAGAAGATCAGCCTCGAGCGTGGCACCTGGACCCGCAGCAAAAAGAACCCTGGCAAGCGCCCGCACAAAGGCGGTTAAGCCTCCCGCTGTTCATCCCCGTCCCTCGCCTGACCTGTCTGGCGTGTGAGACGACCAAGGCCTGCGATGCGCTTTGCTGCTGGCGGGCCTTTTTGCCTGCCGTGTCAGCGCAGTCCGCGGCGGCCGGTACACCGTCTTTCTCATACCTGTCCCGGGCGTGTCGCTGACTCGCTCTCTGCGGCAGGGCGTGTCTGGATGCCATGCGTCCAAATCCATAAGTAAAAGTGGCTTTGGCCCCATGTCGGCGCGCGTTGATAGCTATTAAAAATATAGCATCTCAAAGTCCTCCGGCCCTCAAGGTTGCGGCGCCCTGCCAGGGTGTTCAGATCAATGGTGAGGCCCCCAGGGACCCCCCCAAAGCGGCATGGCCGGGTTCGTCCCCAGTGTGCGCTTTGATGTTGTCCTGGGTTTTGTCGGCTTGCCGGTGTTGTCCTGCACATGCAGGGCTTGGGCTTTGCTGGCCTCAGAGGCCGGTGGCGTGCCGGCAGTGCCGGATGCGTGGAGTCCGGTGGTTGTGAAAGCTGCCCATGCCAGGCCGGCAGAGGCCATACGCCGCAAAACTTTGCTTTCCATTTGAAAACCTCCTGGAGATTGATCTTCTTGACGACAGCGCTTGTCAGGCTTTGGCGCCGCTCACAACGCACACGCAAAGGATGTGCCAGCCTCAGATCAATGCCCACGCTGCACCGGGCTTGCCGCCAGTGTCGTCAGGACTTGCTGACTGAATCGGGTCAGGAAAGCAGCAGGCTGGCGGCCTTGGCCTGCAGCTCGGCGGGGAAAGGGCAGGATTTGCGCGCATGGGTGTCCATGTGTACGCCAAGCAGCGTTGTGACAGCCGCGATCTCACCGGTGTCTTCGTTGCGCATTTCGTGACGGAAGCGGATTTTCTTCTCACCCATTTCCAGCACCACAGAGCGGATGCTGACCACATCGCCTGCTTTCAGCTCGCGCCGGTACTCGATGTGCTGGTCTACCGCCGCCATGCCCCGCTGGTTGGACCGCAGGTAGGAGGGGTGATACCCATCCGCAGGAACAGGTTCCAGGTGGCTTCGTCGAACTTGCCCACGTACCACATCACGTTCATGTGCCCCACATGATCGCAATGCCAAGGATAAACAGCGCCGCGGTAGGTGACTGCTGATTCGTTGTCCATGAGGCCCTACATATTCCGCCGGTACTGCCCCCCAACCTCAAACAGCGCGTGGGTGATCTGCCCCAATGAGCAGACCCGCACCGCATCCATCACAGCATCTACCCGGCGGCGTGGCGCCGATTAAAGCTTGTGCGGTGTGTAACTATTAGCACCGCACCGGTCGGGTTTGGCCTGTCCTGAGCAAGGCCGGAGGGCCCTTCGACAGGCCCAGTGAACGATAGTAAGTCGTCAGTCATGGGTTACGTAACGCTCAATAGACTGGCAAAATCTGGTTTGTTGATTGGCTGTCGGGCTTCTTTGCGACGCCCGACAGACTCATGCAGCTGCAAGCGGAGGGAGAGAAAAATGACGTTCAGGATACTTTCGAAGGCTTTGTTCTGTCTAGCCTTGGGATTGGTATTTGCCTTTCCTTCAAACAGTCAGTCTGGCCCTTACCCGATTGTCGCCAGAACGGTATCGGGCAATGTTTTTCCGATAGCCATCTATAGAAACATCCCTGTTGATCAACTGAACAAGCTGTTGATTGATTCATTTTCGGAGTTCAATTTTTCCTTGCGTGCTGCAAAGAAAGACGCCGATGGTGTCATGGAATTTGAATTTTCATATCCCGTGGACAGAGATGGCACATCCGGTAGTGTCATTTTCAAATTCAAAGTAGATGGCACGGTAGTGAACAGGAAATGCATGAATTGTTTCCTGAGAATGGGGCGCCTGCAGGACGAGAAGGAAATAGGGAAATTGTCCTGGATGGCCCAGTACGAATTAAGCAGCAGGTTGTACCCTGATATTGATCGATCGTATCTGGCAATCAAGAACAAGTCCCAGGCCTACCTAGATCGTCAACACGGGTTTGACTACAGGAACATATGGGACGGGGAGCGCAATCGCTTCGCCTACGGCAACGTCTACGTCGGCATTAAGTTACCGGATCTGAAACGGGAGATATCCCGTGCTTTGACGGATTCCGGATTCATCCTGTTGCGCGACAGTAATTCGGTCGTCGATGCGACTGATTCCACCCTGACGTTTTCATTCCCGATTGACAGCGGCAAACCAGAAGGTGCGGTTTACGCTATCCAATTCGCGAATCAGTTTGATGTGGGCGGCCTTTGCTACCCTTGCGAAGCGATGCAGATGTATGACCCGCACCAAACGTTGCCTCCACTGGGCCTGTCCGCGATGTCCGGCAGGCTGACACTCGCTTCCCGATTCGAGTCTGGCCTGGACCGCGCCTACGATCAGATCAAGGCGTCAACGGAACGGTATCTTCGGCCGAGAACACAGTTTGTCAGGCCACCAAAGTTGGCTCCGCTGGGCACCCCCCGGCCACGGATCATGCCCGTTCCTCCGACATGAGCAAGCAATTGCTCGCTGGCATTGGCGTTCGCACTCGTGGCCAATTTCTCTACGGGCCGTGGTTTGACAGGCTGTTTCTCTTCGGCCCCGTTGGCGTGGCACTGGGCCTTGCGGCCCTGGCGTCAATTTCACCGGAAATTTTCGTAGCGGTGGTGTTGGTTGATATCTGGCTGTTCGCCAGTCCGCATGTGATTGCGACCTACACCAGGATCGGGCACGACAATGCTCACATCAGAAAACACTGGTTTCTGATTTTTCTCCTGCCGCTCATCGTGCTGGTTCTGGTCACGATGGTGGCGCTGGCCTTTGAGCTTGGTGGCCTGTTCACGCTGTACTTCATCGCCCAGGCTTACCACGTTACCCGGCAATCGTTTGGCATTTCAAGAGCGTATCGTCATGTTGACCCGCGCGCAGTTGGAAGTGATCGCCTGTCAGAAGGTCTGATCTACCTCTTGCCTGTTTGGGGCTTGCTGCATCGATGCGCCACGGTGCCTGACACGTTTTATGGCTATCCCATTTATCTTCCGAGTGTTCCTACCGTATTTGCAGCTGCAATAGGCGTCGTGGCCGTGTTGGCGTTTGCATGGTGGGTGTATCGGCAAGTACGGCTTGCATTGATTGGGCAGCTCAACGCGGGCCACAGCTTGTTTGTAGCGTCGCATCTGCTCGTCACCGCAGTCGCTTATCTGTGGGTGACGGACATCACGTTGGGGTGGCTGGCGGTCAACATCTGGCACAACTTGCAGTACCTGCTATTTGTATGGATGCAGAACGTTCGTCGTGATGCGCAGTTCGACCTCCAAGACATTCAGAGCCTGAAAAGTCCAATCAAAAACGCGGGTAAGTATCTTGCCGTTTGTCTAATACTGGGGATTGCGATGTACCAAGCGCTTAACGTGGCTGGGCAACAACTGATCTGGTTGGGGCTGCCGACGGTGTTCATCTTGCATTTCACTGTCAATTTTCACCACTATCTGGTGGATGGCGTGATCTGGAAGAGGTGCAAACAAACGGCCGAGCTGCCGAGCCTGATGCCAGCGTCGTCAAGGTCTGCGATTTAGAGTCACATATTCCGCCGGTATTGCCCACCCACCTCAAACAACGCGTGGGTGATCTGCCCCAGTGAGCAGACGCGCACCGCGTCCATCAGCACCTCAAACACGTTGTCGTTGGCAATCACTGCCTGCTGCAGGCGCTTGAGCATGGCCGGGGATTCTTTGGCGTGGTGCTGGTGGAAGTCTTGCAGGCGTTTGAGCTGGCCCTGCTTTTCCTCTTCGGTGGAGCGTGCCAGTTCCAGCTTGTCCTGCACCGCGTCGCCATGCGGGTTGCGGAAGGTGTTGACGCCGATGATGGGTAGCTCGCCGGTGTGTTTGAGCATCTCGTAATGCATGGACTCGTCCTGGATGCGCCCGCGCTGGTAGCCGGTTTCCATGGCGCCCAGCACGCCGCCGCGTTCGGCAATGCGCTCGAATTCGGCCAGTACCGCTTCTTCCAGCAGCTCGGTGAGCTCTTCGATGATGAAGGCGCCCTGTGACGGGTTCTCATTTTTGGCCAGGCCCCATTCGCGGTTGATGATGAGCTGGATCGCCATCGCGCGGCGCACCGATTCTTCCGTTGGCGTGGTGATGGCTTCGTCAAACGCGTTGGTATGCAGGGAGTTGCAGTTGTCGTAAATTGCGATCAGTGCCTGCAGCGTGGTGCGTATGTCGTTGAACTGGATTTCCTGGGCATGCAGGCTGCGGCCCGAGGTCTGGATGTGGTACTTCAGCTTCTGGCTGCGTTCGTTGGCACCATATTTTTCCTTCATGGCAACCGCCCAGATGCGGCGGGCGACACGGCCCATCACCGTGTACTCCGGGTCCATGCCGTTGCTGAAGAAGAAGGAAAGATTAGGCGCGAAGTCGTCGATGTGCATGCCGCGCGCCAGGTAGGCTTCGACAAAGGTGAAACCGTTGGACAGCGTGAAGGCCAGCTGCGAGATCGGGTTGGCACCGGCTTCGGCGATGTGGTAACCGCTGATGGACACACTGTAGAAATTGCGCACGCGGTTGTGCACAAAGTATTGCGCTATGTCACCCATCACTTTCAGGCTGAACTCGGTCGAGAAGATGCAGGTGTTTTGGCCCTGGTCTTCCTTGAGGATGTCGGCCTGCACTGTGCCGCGAACGTTCTCCTGCACCCACTCGCGGATTTTTTCGAGTTCTGTCGGCGTCGGATCGCGGTCGTTGTCTTTTTTGAACTTGTCCAGGTTTTGGTCAATGGCGGTGTTCATGAACATCGCCAGGATGGTGGGGGCCGGGCCGTTGATGGTCATGCTGACAGACGTGCTCGGGCTGCACAGATCGAACCCGTCGTACAGCACTTTCATGTCATCCAGCGTTGCAATCGACACGCCGCTGTTGCCGACCTTGCCGTAGATGTCGGGCCGCAGGTCGGGGTCGTTGCCGTACAGCGTGACGGAATCAAAGGCCGTGCTCAGGCGCTTGGCGGCCATGCCCTGGCTGAGCAGTTTGAAGCGCGTGTTGGTGCGAAACGCATCGCCTTCGCCGGCAAACATGCGCGTCGGGTCTTCGCCCTCGCGCTTGAAGGCAAAGGTACCGGCGGTGTAGGGGTAGCTTCCTGGCACGTTGTCCAGCATCAGCCACTTGAGGATTTCGCCGTTGTCTTCGTATTGCGGCAGCGCCACCTTGCGGATGGTGGTGCCAGACAGCGATTTGGTGGTCAGCGCCGTGCGGATTTCCTTGTCGCGGATCTTCACCACATATTCTTCGCCGGCGTAGGCCTGCTGCATGTCGGGCCACTGGGCCAGCAGTTGCCGCGCATCGCTGTCCATGCGGGCTTTGCGCTTGCCTGCCAGGTCCAGCGCTGCCTCGGCGGCGGGCGCGCGATCTGGCTTGTCGATCTTCAGCATGGCGGCCGCGGCTTGCAGCTGCTGCACTTCGCGCGCCAGCTTGGCTTGTTCGCGGGCGCGCTTTTTGTAGCCGCGCACGGTGTCGCTGATCTCGGCCAGGTAGCGCGTGCGTGCGGCAGGCACCACCGGCGTCTGGTTGGTGCTGTGCCGCACATCGACTATAGGCAAGCTGCCTTCGGCCAACTTCAAACCAAGCTCTGCCAGGCGCGGTTTGAGGGCTTGGTACAAGGCGGTGACACCATCGTCATTGAAACGCGCGGCCATGGTGCCGAACACCGGCATCTGGTCGGGTGCGGTACCCCAGGCTTCCTTGTTGCGCTGGACCTGCTTGGCCACGTCGCGCAGCGCGTCGAGCGAGCCTTTTCGGTCAAACTTGTTGATGGCCACAAACTCGGCGAAGTCCAGCATGTCTATCTTCTCAAGCTGGCTGGCGGCGCCGAATTCGGGCGTCATCACATACATGGGGACATCCACATGCGGCACGATGGCGGCATCACCCTGGCCGATGCCTGATGTCTCTACCACGATCAGGTCAAAGCCGGCCACCTTGCAGGCAGCGATGACTTCGGGAAGTGCCTTGCTGATCTCGCTTCCGAATTCGCGTGTCGCCAGCGATCGCATGAAAACGCGGGAGCCCTGGCTCCACGGGCTGATGGCATTCATGCGGATGCGGTCGCCAAGCAGGGCGCCGCCGCTCTTGCGCCGCGAAGGGTCGATGCTGATGACGGCCACGCGCAGCTGGTCGTTCTGGTCCAGCCGCAGGCGGCGTATCAGCTCATCGGTCAGTGAAGACTTGCCGGCGCCGCCGGTGCCGGTGATGCCCAGTACCGGTATCTTTTTGATAGCAGCTTGCGCCCGTAGCGCCTGGACAAAAGCCCCATCTGCTCTATCGTTTTCAAGCGCGGTAATCAGTTGTGCCAGCGCCCGCCAGGCCATTTCACCGTGGCCTTCAATGGCTTTGATGTCTGCAGGTGCAAAACCGGTCAGGTCCTTGTCGCAGCGCATGACCATCTCGCCAATCATGCCGGCCAGACCCATCTTCTGGCCGTCTTCGGGGCTGTAGATGCGCGAGACGCCGTAGGCATGCAGCTCGCGAATCTCCGGCGGCACAATCACGCCGCCGCCGCCGCCGAACACCTGGATGTGCTGGCCGCCTCGGCTTTTGAGCAGGTCGACCATGTACTTGAAGTACTCGACGTGCCCGCCCTGGTAGGAGCTGATGGCAATGCCCTGCGCATCTTCCTGCAGCGCCGCCGTCACCACCTCATCAACACTGCGGTTGTGCCCCAGGTGAATCACTTCGGCGCCCATGCCCTGCAAAATCCGCCGCATGATGTTGATGGCGGCGTCATGGCCGTCGAACAGGCTGGCGGCGGTCACAAAACGCACCTTGTGCGTGGGGCGGTAGCTGGCAAGGGCCTTGAATTCGGCGGACAGGTCGGTCATGGCGGTGCTCTTTAGGAGGAGTTGTCTCGTGGCTTGGGTGCCGGAGTGGTTATTCGATCTTCAGTCCGGCCAGCGCCGGATCGTCAGGCGGATAGCGCAGGTCCAGCGACTTCAGTTTGTCGCGCACCAGCGTGGCCACCATCAGGTTGCGGTGGGTCTTGGAGTCGGCGGGCACCACGGTCCAGGGCGCCCAGGAGGTGCTGGTCGCGCCCAGCAGCGCTTCGTAGGCTTTCTGGTAGTCGGCCCACTGCTTGCGTACTGCCAGGTCGCCCATGCTGAATTTCCAGCGTTTGGTCGGGTCATCGATTCGTTCCTGCAGGCGTTTTCCCTGTTCCTCGAAGCTGATGTGCAGCATGAACTTGAGGATCACCATGCCGGTTTCAGCCAGCATGCGTTCGAACTCGTTGATGTGGGCAAGACGTTGCGCGGTCTGCTCTGGGCTGATCCAGCCCTGGACCACCGGAACTAGCACGTCTTCGTAGTGGCTGCGGTTAAAAATCATGGTCTCGCCCGCTCCGGGCATCTGGCGATGGATTCGCCAAAGGTAGTCGTGTGCCCGCTCTTCCTCGCTCGGTGCCTTCCAGCCCACGGTGTGGACGCCCAGCGGACTGGTTCGTCCGAACACGGCGCGAATCGTGCCGTCCTTGCCGGAGGTGTCCGTGCCCTGAAGCAGGACCAGCAGCTTGTAGCGCCTGTCGGCAAAAAACAGGTTCTGAAGACCGTCAAGCTCGCTCGCCAGAGCTTCCACGGTGGCCTTGTCCGCTTCCTTGTCTCCACTCGACAAGGGCTTGGCCGAAGCCTTGAGTCCGGACAGCCCAAACGGCCGGCCCCGCCCGGTGGTGGGCGGTTGCCAGGGGGCCAGCAGGGCCGCGCGCTTGCTGTTGCCGTTGGACATGGCTTCTCCGTGTGGATGATTGACGTTTACGTAAACGTCAATCTTACCGTTTTTCCAAAACAAAAGGGGCGCGCGCCCCTTTGCTTGCCGACAGGTGGGTGGCGCCCGCTTATTTGTACAGCAATTGGGGCAACCACAGACCGATGGCAGGGAACTGGTACAGCAACACAATGGCCAACAACTGAATCGCCATAAATGGCAGCATACCGGCGAAAATCTGGTTCAGTGTCACGTGTTTGGGTGCCACGCCTTTCAGGTAAAACGCGGCCATGGCCACCGGCGGGCTCAGAAAGGCCGTCTGCAGGTTCAATGCCACCAGCAAGCCGAAGAACAAGGGGTCTACCCCGAAGTTGTCGAGTAGCGGGATGAAGATTGGCATGAAGATCACGATAATCTCGGTCCATTCCAGCGGCCAGCCCAGAATGAAAATGATCGCCTGGCTCATCACCAGAAACTGGGTTTTGCTCAGGTTCATGCTGAGCACCCAGTTCTCGACCAGGTCCTGGCCACCCAGCAGGGCGAAAGCCGCGGAGAAGATGGCCGAGCCGACAAACAGCCAGCACACCATGGCCGAGGTCTTGGCGGTCAGGAAAACCGACTCCTGAAGCACCGAGAGGGTCAGGCGCTTGTAGGCGATAGCCAGAACAAAGCCGCCCAGTGCACCCATCGCCGCTGCTTCCGTAGGCGTGGCCAGCCCCATCACGATGGACCCGAGCACCGAGATGATAAGAATCATCAGCGGGAAAAAGGAGGTCAGGAGCATCTTGAAGATTTCCAGCCGCGCAAAACTCAGGAACAGATAGAAGAGGGCGACCAGCGCGCCGAGAATGGCAAAGCAGACCCACCACCAAGTGGGTGCGTCGCGTGTGGTCACGCCAGCAGGTGGCTTGTCGGCGCTGGCCGTGGCAGCGGCCGGAGGTTCGGCCACACCCGCGGCCGCCGGCGCAGCGGGGGCTTCGGCGCCGGGAGGCTCCTTGACCTCGTCCCCTGACGGCGGCTCCTGCAGGCTGCCTTCGGCGGGAGGTTCCTTGAGGCCGCCCTCGGCGGGAGGCTCCCGCAAGCCACCTGCATCAGGGGTGGACGCTCCTGACGGGCTGGAGGCGCCTATTTGCTGGATGTCGTAGACCGCCTCGGCTTGAACGATGGTGACTGCCCGGTAGCTGGTCACGAGCACCAAAAGGAAGAGCAAACCCGGCAGCACAACAATTGCCAGTTGGCGCAGGATATGGCCGAGCGGAACGTCCGCGTTGCGTTTTCCCTTGAGTGCACCGAAGAGGCCTGTCAGCGCGTATTTGTCCGTGCCGGTGGTGAGTTGTTGCGTCAACGGAGGCAGGGTGACGACCCGGTCTGCGGCCGACAGGGGAGGCGCCCATTGCGGCTTGAGCTTGGCAACCAGGATCACATAAACGATGTACAAACCTGTCAGCATCAGCCCGGGGAAAAATGCACCGGCGTAAAGTTGCACCACGGAAACGCCAGCCGTTGCACCATAGACGATCAGCAACACCGAAGGTGGAATCAGGATGCCCAGGCAACCGCCCGCCGTGATGGCGCCGGCCGCCAGCGGAACGCTGTACCCGGCACGCAACATCGCCGGCAATGCCAGCAAGCCCATCAGCGTCACCACGGCCCCCACGATGCCGGTGGCCGTGGCAAAAATTGCGCAGGTCACGAGGGTGGCGACAGCCAGCGAACCCGGAATCCGCGCCATCGCCAGGTGCAGACTCTTGAAAAGTTTTTCAATCAGGTTGGCGCGCTCGACCAGGTAGCCCATGAAGACAAACAGCGGTATGGCGATCAGCACATCGCTGGCCATGGTCTTGTAGGCGGCCTGGACCATCAGGTCCAGTGTTTTGGTGGTGTCCCGGTTGTAGGCCAGCCAGGTAAATATCATGCCCATGCCCATCAGTGTGAAGGCCGTGGGAAAGCCCAGCATGATGGCGGTCACCACCAGGCACAGCATCAGCAGGCCCAAATGGCCATTGTTGATTTTTTCGACACTCAGAAGCAGGGTGGCGGCGCCGATAACGACGAGTGCCATGAAGGTCAGGCCGAACCAGAGTTCCTTGCGGATCTTCATTTGTGGTTCTCCTTCAGGGCCAGATCACGCTCCAGCGCGGCCATGTCTTCTTCCTTTACATGCACCATTTCCCGGAGTTTTTCCACGTCGACTTCTTCCACATCGCCTTCGCGTGCGGGCCAGGCTCCAGTCTGTATGCACTGGATGCAGCGGATGATTTCGACAAAGCCCTGCAGGAGCAGAACAGCCCCGGATACCGGTATGACGAACTTGAAGGGGTAGAGCGGAAGCGGGTCGGCGTTGAAGGTCTGCTCGCGGATGGCCAGCGACTCATTGGCATAGGTCCAGCCGGCCCAGGTCAACGCAATCACGCCCGGCAGGAAAAAGAGGATATACAGCGTGAGGTCGACAATCGCCTGCGTACGCGGCGCGAGGAAGCCGTAAAGAACGTCGCCGCGTACATGGCCGTTTTTGCTCAATGTATAGGCGCCTGCCATCATGAACAGCAGGCCATACAACATGATCTGCGCATCCAGCACCCAGGCGTGGGGCTGGTTGAGCACGTAGCGGCTGAACACTTCCCAGCTGATCAGCAAGGTCAGCAGGACCACGCTCCAGGCGCAGGCCTTGCCGATCCAGGTGGAAAAACGGTCCACCGCCAGTAAAAACGATTGCATTCCAACTCCTTGCGCCGCCCGGGCGGTCCCAGAAAAAACAAAAAGGGCACCCGCAGGTGCCCCTCAGAGGCCGTGGCCCCGATCAGGCTTTTTTGCCCCGGCCAAAGTAGTGGTTATAGGCCATCTTGAAGTCCACGGTGTAGTCGTTTTGCCATTGGCCTGCGCGTTCCGCAAAGGCCTTCTGGGAATCAAGCACCTTCTTGAACAGCGCATTCTCTCCACCCTTCTTGGCCATGATCTTGTCCCAGGAAGCAAGCTGGGCGCGCAGGATGGCGTCGGGCGTCTTGTAAAACTTGACACCGGCCTTCTTGAGGTCAATGTAGTCCTTGGAGTTGCGCTCGATGGCCTTCCAGCTCATGTCGGCGCTGGCAGCCTGAACGGCGTAGTCGATGATGGCCTTGAGTTCCGTCGGCAGGGCGTTGAGCTTGCCCTTGTTGAACAGGATTTCGAACTGCTCGCCGGACTGGTGAAAGCTCTGCAGCATGCAGTTCTTGACCACGTCGGGAAAGCCCAGCAGCTTGTCCGAGGAGGCATTGTTGAACTCGGCGCCATCGATCAGGCCACGGTCCAGCGCTGGCACGATCTCGCCGCCAGGCAGCGGGTTCACGGCCGCGCCCATGTCGGTGTACATGTCGACGGCCAGTCCCACGGTACGGAACTTCGTGCCCTTGACGTCAGTGACCTTGGAGATTGGTTTCTTGAACCAGCCGAAGGGCTGGGTCGGCATGGGGCCATAGAGGTAAGAGACCACGTCCATGTTGATCGACTTGTAGATTTCTTCCAGCAGGGCCTTGCCGCCGCCGTAGTTGTGCCAGGCCAGCAGCATGTTGGGGTCCATGCCGAAGGACGGGCCGGAACCCCAGAGCGCGAGCGCCGAATTTTTTCCGTAGTGATACGCCACCACCCCGTGTCCGCCGTCGAGCGTGCCCTTGTTGACAGCTTCGAGCAACTGGAAGGCCGGCACTACAGCGCCTGCGGGCAGCACTTCGATTTTGAGCTTTCCGCTGGCCATGTCGTTGACCTTCTTCGCGAAGTCGTTGGCGTACTCGTGAAAGATGTCTTTGGACGGCCAGGTGCTCTGAAAGCGCAGCGTGGTGGCAGTTTGCGCAGTGGCCAGCATGGGTGCGGACATGGCGCCAGCGCCGGCGGCCAGGGCAACGCCCTTGAGCAGACTGCGTCGGCGTGGTGTTTTTGGATCTGTCATGACTTGTCTCCTGTTGTGAAAAAACGTTAGCAAGCTATCTTTTGCCATCGAGGTCACGCGTGTGAGAGGGTTTTTACCAACGGATGTCGGAGATTGCATTCAATTAAGGTGAAACTGTTTACCGGCAGTTCTCTAAGCAGGCTTTTGCTTTGGAGCTGAAACAGTGGCCGGCATGGGATGCCGACCACAGAAGAGAGGCGTTTGAGAGGCGTTTTAAACTTGCGCGATTGCAACGATGCCCGTCATGCGACTAACCGGAACCGACAAATGGACAAACCCCTGATTCAAGATCCCTCTGATGCCGGCGCGAAGGATGCCCAGCCGGAAATGCTGCAGGTTCAGCCTGCTTCCGGGTATGCCGGTGATGTTTCGCCCGTGCTGGCTTTCAAGTGGTGGCAAGCCGGTGAGGCGATGCTGATTGATGTGCGCACCGATGCGGAGCGCGAGTGGGTTGGATTTGTCCCCGGCTCGGTCGCTCTGGCGTGGAAGCAGTGGCCAGGCATGGCCATGAATCCATTGTTTGATCAAAATCTGAAGGCGGTCGTTCCAGCAGGAAAGAAAGCCCTGATGTTGTGCCGCAGTGGTGTGCGTTCGATAGCCGCGGCACGCCGCGCCGCTGAGCTCGGAATAGAGGCCTATAACGTCCTCGAGGGGTTCGAGGGGGATGCTGACACCCAGGCACATCGTGGTTCCAAAGGCGGCTGGCGATATCGTGGATTGCCCTGGCGGCAGAACTAGCGCCCCCACGCTTGTCGCTTCGCGTACTGCGCTGCCCCCCGAGGGGGCGCTGCGCCTGCGGCCCGGCAAAGCCGGTTCCGCGGCCCCGGCTTGGAAAGGCAACTCCCGCGGTCGTTCATTTCGTATAGCTCCGCGACCTCCGGGGCCGTGCAGCATCCGGCCCGGTTGGCTAAACTGGCCGGCATGAACAATGACAGCCTGCTCAAACGCATTGAATCAAAACGCGCGGACGTGGTGGCACTGACGCAAGACCTGGTTCGCATCCCCACCATCAACCCGCCAGGCGACGCCTATGAAGCCTGCGCCCGCCTGCTTGGGGAGCGCTTGAAAAAGCGGGGGTTTGCCGTGGAATACATCCGCGCCGAAGGAGCGCCGGGTGATCGCGATTCCCACCCGCGGATCAATGTGGTGGCCCGCTACGAGGGCAAGTCAGCCGGCGAGTGCGTGCATTTCAACAGCCATATTGATGTGGTGGAGGCCGGCTCCGGTTGGACGGTCGACCCGTTCGGCGGCGAGGTGAAGGACGGCAAGGTTTACGGGCGGGGAACGTGCGACATGAAAGGCGGGCTGGCGTCCAGCGTGATTGCCTGCGAGGCGATTCTGGAGGAGGGGTTGGCTTTTCCCGGTGCGCTGGAAATCTCAGGGACGGTGGATGAAGAGTCCGGCGGTTTCTCCGGCGTGGGTTATCTGGCGGAGCGTGGTTATTTCAGCAGGCCGCGCGTGCACCACGTGATCATTCCCGAGCCGCTGGGGGTGGACCGCATTTGCCTGGGCCACCGCGGCGTTTGGTGGGGCGAGGTCGAAACCCGTGGGCGTATCGCCCATGGCTCCATGCCATTCCTGGGCGACAGCGCGATCAACCACATGAGTGCTTTCATTCACATGTTGGAAATGCAGTTGCAGCCAAGGCTGTCACAGCGCCATACCGCCGAGCCGGTTGAACCGCCCGGGGCCCGGGTCAGCACGCTCAATATCAACAGCCTGCACGGTGGCCAGGTTGAGCAGTTGTTTTCTCTGGACGGGCGCGGCCGGCCGACGGGCGATCTGCCGGCGCCGGTGGTGGCGCACTCATGCCGTGCCGTGCTTGACCGGCGTTTTATTGCGGAAGAAAACCTGGAGGCCGTCAAGGCCGAAATCGTTGCAATGCTCGATGAGCTCAAACAGACCCGACCAGGGTTTGACTATGGCATCAAGGACATCATGAGTTTCGTGCCGACGGCCACCCCGCGAGAGGCGCCTGTGGTGCTGGCTACTGCACGTGCCATCGCGCGCGTGTTGGGGCGGGAGCCCAGCTACATTTCCAGTCCGGGCACTTACGATCAGAAACATATTGTGCGCACCGGCAAGCTGGATGCCTGCATTGCGTATGGACCTGGCATTCTGGATCTGGCCCACCAACCCGACGAATATGTGGGCATTCAGGAGCTGGTGGACAGTGCAAAAATCATGGCACTGGCGGCCTTGAGCCTGACCCGCGGTGAGCTTGCAGTCTCGAGTTGAGTAATACAAAGGTAGTGATTTAGGTCATCTGCTACTACAAAATACTTTTTTTGTGCGTGGACCCCTGTCAATGTTGACAGGGCGGTAACTTTTAATTTGTTAAATTCATTTTCAATGGTGTTACTTTTTAACAAGGTATCACCATGCAAGCTCAACTCCTCGAACAGTCAACCGGATCTTCAGTAACAAAATCTGTCAGAAATCCCGGCTTGTCCGACCATTTGCGCCAACGTATTGCGCGTGAATTTACCCCTCGCTGGCAGCAGCAATGGGGCGGAAAATTTGTCCTTCATGGCAGAACGGCCGGGACCGATGCGGTCCGGCTGGATGGCAACGATTACCTCAGCGTGACCGGGCATCCGGATATCGTCAGCGCCCAGGTGGCGGCTCTGCGCAACGACCGGGAATTTGTCATTCAATCGGGCGTGTTTGTCCATGGCGAGCACCCGGCCCGGGCGCTGGAAAAATCCCTTGCCCAGTGGGTTGGAAAGGAAGACGGTTTTGTCTGCCAGTCCGGCTACGCGGCCAACGTGGGACTGCTCCAGGCGATTGCCGATCCGCAGACACCGGTTTACCTTGACACCCTGGCGCATACCTCGCTGTGGGAAGGCGCCCATGCTGCGCGCGCGCCTGCACATCCATTTCGCCACAACGATCCGGCTCATCTGGACCGGGTTCTGTTGCGGCACGGCGCAGGTGTGGTGGTGGTTGATTCGGTCTACAGCACCACAGGCGCGCTGTGTCCGTTGCGCGAGATGGTTGAAGTGGCAGAGCGCCATGGCTGCATGATCCTGGTGGATGAGTCCCATTCGCTGGGAACCCACGGCCCGGGCGGCGCCGGCCTGTGCGCCGAACTCGGGCTGACAGAGCGGGTGCATTTCATTACCGCCAGCCTGGCCAAGGCTTTTGCCGGCCGCGGCGGGTTCTTTACTGCGCCGGCGGAATTGCGTTACTACATCCTGAGCTCGAGCTACCCGAACATTTTCAGTTCTTGCCTGCTGCCTCACGAGATTGCCGGCCTGGGCGCTACGCTGGGTGTGATCCGCAAGCGGGATGAACAGAGGCAACGCCTGCATGCGCATACCTTGCGCTTGCGCACCAGCCTGTCAGACATCGGCTACCCGATTCATCAGGGAACCGAGCAGATCATCTCCCTGGAGGCTGGTACCGAACCCGACACCATGGTGTTGCGGGACCATCTGGAAGAGCGCGGCGTCTTTGGCGCCGTTTTTTGCGCTCCCGCAACCAGCCGCAACCGGGCCATGGTGCGCCTTACCCTGCATGCGTCGTTGACGGAAGCTGAACTCAGCCATGTGGAGGCGGTTGCTCAAGAGATTGCACCGCGGATCAAGCCATGGGACTGGCCTATTGCCCGGCGCGCACGGGCAGGCGCTGCCCTTGAAGAGACTTAGCGAGTCAAAACCGTGCGGGCGCGGCAGGCCCTAGTCCTGCACGCTGCGCGGACCGCGCTTCTTGAGCCAGTGGCTGTAACCCGTCAGCCCCGGCGGGCTGGCTGCCAGTTCGACCGGAAAGAGGGCGGCCAGCAGGGTACCTTCATGGCCCACCGAAAATGCGGGGACGAGCCGCGGCGGGGTGGATTGGCCCAACGCCTGCTGGAGTTCAAGGTCGACCAGTGTGCGGCCGGCACGTATGTCGTCGGCTGCTGACGTTTTCATACCTTGGGATTCCGCCAGTTCAGCCAGCTCTGCCAGGCCGGCGGCAGACTCCAGTTGCAGCCAGCTCACACGTCCATCTGCATCCACGCCGAGAATGCCAAAGGGCTGGCCAATAACCACATGCTCAACCCAATGGCTGCTGGTCAGACTGGCAAGTTGCCTTCCTACGGACGGTACCTGAAGCAGCGCATGCTGCGGTTGGGTCAGCGCACTGCGCCATATTTGCGAATGACGCACCTGCGGTTGGGTCAGCATGCGCTGCACCACGGTGATGAGGTGTTGTGAAATATCAGGGGTCTGCTTGGCGATGAACTGGTCTATCAGTCCGCGGTTGAAGGCGCTGACCGCGACGTGCTCGTCGGCCTGCCCGGTCAATAACACCCGGCCCCCTTGCCAGTCCGTCAGTTCGCCGAGCGCTTGAAGGCCGTCCATGCTGGGCATGGCGTAGTCGAACACGCAAACACGGGTCAGACCGAAGCGCTCGCCATGGGTGGACCAGTATCGGAGGATTTGCGGAATCAGGGGAGTTCCTGCCCGCCATTGTTCAATCATTTGCTGCTGGGCCCAAGCATCCGCCTCCCACAACGGCGGCTCCTGTTGAAGGTCGTTAATGCAGGTCTGCGGGCGCAGGTAAAGCCTGACGTTCCACTGGCGCGGCAATACCATCGCCAGCATCTCCAGATAAGAAGGCTCATCATCGAGAAACACGATGGCGCCAGGACGGTGGAATAGTGGAAAACTCATGAGTATGTTTTGACCTTTAGTCCATCGGGGGTAGTTCGATAATGAAGGTGGCACCGCGGCCCGGCTCTGACTTGACGCGGATGGTGCCTCCTGCGCTTTCTACCACCTGCTGGCAAAAAGCCAGCCCCAAGCCATGGCCCGTCCCGCGATCGGTGGAGAAAAATGGCTCGAATATACGTGCCTGCAGCTCGGTTGCAATGCCGGTGCCCTGGTCGGTGACGAGGATGCGTCCGCAGCCGTTGAGTACGCCGACTTCAAGGCGCAGATCACCTGGTTTGGGGGCAGAGCTTGCGGCCGCAAGCGAACGAAAGGCATTTTTGAGCAGGTTGTTGATCACCTGCGCAAACAGCCGATAAGACGACTCGAAAGAAAAATCCTTGCGAAGTACCAGCACGACGCTTTCGCGCTCCCGCGAGTTACGGTAGGGGTAATCCTTGACTACGTTGCGCAGCAACGCTGCCGCGCTCACAGTCTCCTTGTGGGTAGGCAGGCGCAGCAGGCGCGCATTGGCAATCTGTGTATCGATCTGCTGGTTCATGTTACGTACCAGAGTTTGCAGCCTGACCACCAACTGGTCCAGCCGGTGGGCGCCTCCGGCGTCCAGTTGCCGGCTTTCGTTGCGCACGGCATCGCCGATCAAGGACATCGTGGCCAACGGCGTGCGCAACTCATGCGCCATGATGCCCATGGTGGTGAGTGTGTGCTGTAAATGTTCGCGTCGCAGATTGGCAGACGACAAGCCCAGAACCACGGCGCTGGACCAGCTGAAAGCAATGATCACGCTGTTGACCGCAAACTGCTGGTCGCTCAGCGGCGTCACTGCGGGACCCCACCAGCGAAACAGTGTCCAGGCCAGCAACGCACCGCTCAAAGTGCCCACAGTTGCCGCGCGCCAGTCAGTGACATGGTAATAAATTAGTACCATTGCGCAAAAACTGGCCAGCCAGACCGTGTTGCCGTTGTTGCAAAGATACATCCAGCTAAAAAAAAGCGGCAACTGCAACCAGAAGACGAGGGTGAAAATTCGCGCAGAAAACTTGCTAGAGGGGTCGTTGTTGATGCTTTCCCAGATCAGCAACAGGCCCAGTGTGCCCATGACGGCGCGCAGCGCGGGGCTTTCATAAGGTTGAGGCAACCAGCGTCCCCATATCCAGCCGAACAGTGGATGACCCACCACAGTAAACAGTCCGAGCCAGCGTAAACGCCCCCGCGAGGGGTGCAAAATAAGGTCGAGCTGTTCTTGAAACAGTTCAGCCTTGATACGCGCCCGTAACCGCCCCCCCATGCCGGGCTGGCCCCACAGCGCGCGAATCTGTTGTTTGATCCTGGCAGGCACTACGGAAGTCATGAATAGAACTTGGAACATATCACAGCACATTGTCACAGTTCCGGGGACAAAATGAGCATTCAGACCCCTGTCAACTTTGACAGTATTGCGCTCGACAGCATGCTCAGCGACTGGATATCCGCGCTGCACGAATTTTCGGTGGAAGCGGTGGTGGTGCTGGGCCCCGACATATTTGGGCAGCGGCAGGACCGCAGGGTCTCTGCGGTTCACCCTCCGCGTTTTCTGGATGCGGCGCGCGCCCTGGCTGAAAGTGTGGACTTTGGTGCCCCTTGGCGCGAATCGGATGCACCGCTGGTGGCCTGGCAGCACATCGCCAAAACGGACCAGGCCAAGGCCGGCACCGACGGTAGCCGGTGGCGCCTGCTGTGGCTGGCCCATGGCTTTCAAAGCGTGGTGCGGGTCGAGTTTCCCCTGCCTTCAGGCCGCGCGTTTGAATGTTTCATCTTCAGCCCGCGCCAGTTTCATGACCGCGCGGAGGCTGCAGCGCTGGTCTGGTCGGCGCTCAATATCTGGCCCCTGTTCAAACGCACCATGGCTCAGGCCAGCAGTCCTTTGAGTCCGCGCGAAGGGGAATGCCTGGCATTTGCCTTCGAGGGCTTGACGGCGCGGCAAACCGCCGAGCGCCTGTTCTGTGCGGAGCGCACCGTTAACTATCACTTGTCCAACGCCATGGCCAAACTCAAGGTGGACAACAAGATGTCGGCGATCCAGCGTGCGTGCTGGCTGGGCGTGATCTGACTCGGCGCGGCATGTGGCCAATGGCCCAGAGAAAGCGCAACATTTTGTGACGCCGTGCGCCCATGGTTTTCCATGTGGCTTGAATATTGCATCGGAAGTATGGTTACATTACGAAGCCCCTTCGGGGTTCCCGTCTGACTGTTCCAACGCTTGTTCCAAGGAAAAATTGTCATGAAACGTCGCTCCCTTTTTGGTCTTGCCGCGTCAGTGGCCCTGGTTTCCGGTTTGCTCCTGCCGCTTGCCGCCGTGGCACAGTCAAAGACGCTCAAGGTGGTGCCCCATTCCAATATCACCATTCTGGACCCGATCTGGACCACGGCGTTTGTGACCCGCAATCACGGCTACATGATTTACGACACATTGTTTGGGACGGACCTGGCTGGCAAGGTCAAGCCGCAGATGGTGGACACCTACAGTGTCTCCAAAGACAACAAGGTCTGGACCTTCACTTTGCGTGACGGGCTGGAGTTTCATGACGGCAAACCCGTCACCAGCGAAGACGTGGTGGCATCGCTCAAGCGCTGGTCCAGCCGCGACAGTTTTGGCGGCGTCATGGCCAAGAGCCTGGCAAGTTACGAGACACCCAACGCCAAAACCTTCGTGGTCAAGTTCAATCAACCCTTCGGGGTGATGCTTGAGGCGCTGGGCAAGCCGTCCTCCAATGTGCCCTTCATCATGCCCGCGCGCATTGCCGCCACACCGGGCAGTGAGCAGATCAAGGAAAACATCGGCTCCGGGCCCTACAAGTTCGTCTCGGCCGAGTACAAGCCGGGCGAGAAGCTGGTTTACGTCAAGAACGAGAAGTACAAACCGCGCAGCGAGGCCCCCGACGGGACGACAGGCGGAAAGAACGTCTACCTGGACCGCGTCGAGTGGATCATCATCCGCGATCCGCAGACCCAGTTCAATGCGCTGATTGCCGGCGAAGTCGACATCATTGAACAACCTGCCTTTGAGCAATACGCCTCGCTCAAAGCCGCAAAGGATGTACAAATCGTTGACGCCCAGCCGGCCGGCTTGCAATACATCTTCCGCTTTAACCACCTGCATTCACCGTTTGACAATGTGAAGATCCGACAGGCGGCCATGGTTGCGATGGGGCAGGAGGCCTTCCTGAAAACCCAGGTTGGTGCGCCCGGCATGTACAAGTTCTGCAAGAGCATTTTTCCCTGCGGCACACCTTATGCCAGCGACAACACCGGCATTTACACCGGCATGGCGAACCCGGCCAAAGCCAAGCAGATGCTGGCCGAAGCTGGCTATAAGGGCGAGCCCATCGTGCTGATGAGGCCGACCGACCTGGCATCGATTGCCAAGCTGCCGCTGGTGGCCAAGCAGCAGCTCGAAGCTGCCGGCTTCAAGGTGGATATGCAGCAATCTGACTGGGCAACGCTGCTGGCTCGTCGTGCCAAAAAGGACGCACCGGACAAGGGCGGCTGGAACGCCTTCATGACAGCCTGGACGGCCGGCGACATCCAGAACCCGCTGACCATGGCCATGCTTAATGCCACTGGTGACAAGGGCTGGTTCGGCTGGCAGGACGACAAGGCCATCGAAGAGCTCAAGGTCAAGTTCGCCCAGGCCGGTACAGAAGCGGAGAAGAAAAAGCTCGCCGAACAGCTGCAATTGCGTGCCATCGAGACGGCCTCGCATGTGCACCTGGGCCAGTACAACAACCCGGCGGCGCTGCGAAAAAACATCTCCGGCCTGGTGCCTGGCGGTGCGCAGGTGTACTGGAACATCAAAAAGAACTAGTGCCCCCACGCTCCGCACTGACGTGTCGTCGCTGCCCCCCGAGGGGGCGTTGCGCCTGCGGCCCGGCTAAGCCGGTTCCGCGGCCCCTGCTTGAAGGGGATACCTGCACGTCCGCTGGCTGCATTTTTCCGTTCGCCCTGAGCTTGTCGAAGGGTCCCATCGGCTGATGCCGATGAGCAGCAAATCCCCATGCTGAGATTCCTGCTGCAGCGCCTGCTGGCGACCATCCCCGTCCTGCTGGTGGTGGCCGTCGTGGTGTTCCTGATCCTGCGGCTGACGCCCGGCGACCCCGCGGCGGTGATCGCTGGCAACAACTCGACCAATGAAGACATCGAAAAGATCCGCGAGACGTTGGGCCTGAGCAAGCCTCTGCTGGCCCAGTTCTGGATCTGGTTCAGCAACGTGTTGCAGGGCGACCTGGGCTACTCCTTCTATCTGAACAAGCCCGTGACCGAACTGATAGCACAGCGGCTGGAGCCGACGCTCAGTCTTGCAGTTGGCACCTTGCTGCTGGCGGTGTTGGT
This sequence comes from Polaromonas sp. A23, assembly GCF_002001015.1. GTDB lineage: Bacteria > Pseudomonadota > Gammaproteobacteria > Burkholderiales > Burkholderiaceae_C > Polaromonas. The sequence continues at coordinate 45,293 of NZ_MUNO01000012.1, forward strand.
GGCCGTTCCGCTCGGAACCATTGCGGCCTGGCGCATGGGAGGCTGGCTCGACCGCATCCTTTCAGGATTTTCGGTGGCTGGGTTTTCCATTCCGGTGTTCGTGACCGGTTATCTATTGATCTACGTTTTCGCCGTGCAGCTCGAATGGTTTCCGGTGCAGGGTTACCGCCGCCTTTTTGGCAGCGATGGGCAGGGCCTGTGGCCGTGGGCGCGCCAGCTGGTGTTGCCCTGGTTCACGCTGGCCATGATTTACGTGGCGCTCATTGCCCGCGTGACCCGTGCCAGCGTGTCGGAGGCCTTGACTGAAGATTACATTCGCACGGCGCGTGCGAAAGGGCTGGCTGAATCAGCGGTGTTGATGCGCCATGCGCTTGCCAATGCGGCGGTACCCATCGTCACCGTGATCGGTATCGGCGTCGCACTGCTGATCGGCGGTGTGGTGGTCACTGAAACCGTTTACTCCATACCGGGGCTGGGATCGCTCACGGTCGATGCCGTGCTGAACCGCGACTTCCCGGTGATCCAGGGTTTGGTGCTGTTTTTCAGCCTGTTGTACGTCGGGGTCAACTTGCTGGTTGACGTGAGCTACCTGTTCCTGGACCCGAGGATTCGTTACTGATGCAGCTCTGGCAACTCCTCAGGCAGCGGCTTTGGCGCAACAGCGCCTTCCGATTCGGCGTGCTGGTTCTGGGCGTGCTGCTTCTGCTGGCGGCACTGGCGCCCTTTCTTGGCACGGTGGACCCGGCGGCCATGGACTCGGCCCATATCAATACCGCTGCTGGCGTGCGCGGTGAGTTTGCGCAGCTGGACGGCACGGTGGTGACGCATACCTTCTGGATGGGGGCCGACAATTTCGGTCGCGACATTTTCAGCCGTGTGTTGTACGGAACGCGTACCTCGCTGCTAGTGGCTACCTTCACCGCTGCAGTGGCGATTGGCGTGGGTGCGCTGCTGGGCATGCTGGCCGGTTACTTCCGTATCGTTGATGCCGTGCTGATGCGTTTCATGGATGGGCTCATGGCCATCCCCGCCATTTTGCTGGCAATTGCGCTGGTGGCCGCACTCGGCGCGCAACTGTGGACCGTGGTGGTGGCGATTGCCATTCCGGAAATTCCGCGCGTTACGCGCCTGGTGCGAGCCATGGTGTTGACCCTGCGCGAGGAACCTTTTGTCGAAGCCGCGCGGGCGCTGGCCACGCCGACGCCGGTGATTCTTTGGCGTCACATCCTGCCCAATGCGATGGCGCCGCTGATCGTGCAGGGCACCTTCGTGGCGGCCTCGGCCGTGTTGACCGAAGCCATTCTGAGTTTCCTTGGCCTCGGCCTGCCGGCTGACATTCCGACCTGGGGCAACATCATGGCCGAGGGCAGGGTGCAGTTCACCCAGTACCCGGGCAACGTGCTGTTTCCCGCGTTGTTCCTGGTGCCTACGGTGCTGGCAATCAATCTTCTGGGTGACGGGCTGCGCGATGTGCTGGATCCAAAATTTTCCAAACGAACCCCATGACCGACGAGCTGCCTCCCGTACTGGTCATTGACAAACTGCATGTGGCCCTGCCACCGGGTAGCGACCGGCCCTATGCGGTTGAAGACGTCAGCCTGAGTATTCATCCCGGTAAGACCCTGTGTGTGGTGGGCGAATCCGGCTCCGGTAAATCGGTCATGGCCACGGCCGTGATGGGGTTGCTGGCGCGTGAACTCAAGCCCGGTCCGGGCAGCATCGTGTTGCAAGGTGAGTCGCTGCTGATGGCGTCAGGCGGCCGCTTGCGTTCGCTGCGCGGCCAGGCCATGGGCATGGTGTTTCAGGAGCCGATGACGGCGTTAAACCCGGTCATGACCTGTGGTGACCAGATCGATGAATTGTTGACGCAGCACACCGATTGGGGTGCGAAGCGGCGCGGTGAAGCGGTGCTCGACATCCTGCGGCGCGTCAAGCTGCCCGAGCCCGAACGCATGATGCGCAGCTACCCGCACCAGCTCTCGGGTGGGCAACGCCAGCGCATCGTGATCGCCATGGCCGTCATATTGCAACCTGCCCTGCTGATCTGCGATGAGCCGACCACGGCACTTGATGTCACGACGCAGAAGGAAATTCTCCGGCTGATCGAAGAGTTGCAGGAGGACCGATCCAGCGGCCGCCGCCAGGCCTGCGCAGTACTGTTCATTACGCACGACATGGGCGTGGTGGCCGAGATTGCCGACGACGTGCTGGTCATGCACCAGGGCAGAGCGGTCGAATATGGCACGCGTGATGCGGTGCTGAAGACACCCCAGGCGGATTACACCAAGATGCTGCTGGCGGCCGTGCCCAGCATGACACCGCCGCCAGCCAAGCCGGCGCCGCAAGGTGCACCGCTGCTGCGCGGCCAGGAGGTCAGCAAAACGTACAGTGCCCGCGACTGGCTGGGCCGCAGCCGGCTGACCCATGCGCTGAAGGCCGCATCCGTGGCTGTGTCGGCCGGCGAAACGGTGGGCATTGTCGGCGAGTCTGGCTCGGGTAAATCGACGTTGGCGCGTTGCCTGATCCGGTTGATTGATCCGACCGGCGGCCAGGTATGGTGGAAGCAGCGGGCGCAGAACGGGGACAGCAGTCCGCTGGTCGATGTTGCCCAATTCAGCGAGGGCCGGCTCCGGCCGCTGCGCAGCCAGGTGCAGGTGGTGTTTCAGGACCCCAATCGCTCGCTCAACCCGCGCCGCAAGGTGGGTGATTCCATCATCGAAGGTGCTATGAATTTCGGAGCTACCCGCGCAGAAGCTGAAGCGCGTGCAGCCAGTTTGATGGAAAAAGTCCGGCTGCCGGCCGAAGGTTTGCAGCGTTACCCCAGCCAGTTCTCGGGCGGGCAGCGGCAGCGCATTGCGATTGCCCGTGCGTTGGCTTGCCGGCCGCATGTGCTGGTCGCTGATGAAGCGGTCAGCGCCCTTGACGTGAGTGTGCAAGCGCAAATCCTGAAGCTGCTGCGGGAGATCCAGGCCGAACTTGGCCTGGGCATGCTCTTCATCACGCATGACCTGCGTGTCGCGGCCCAGCTGTGCGACCGGGTCATCGTCATGCACCAGGGCGAGATTGTGGAAGAGGGCCCAACACTGCAGCTGTATGCCCAGCCGCAGCACGACTACACACGCCGGCTTTTCGCAGCCGCACCCGGAGCCCTGCCTTGAAAAGCCTGAGAGTTCTCGTCGCTGGCTACCAGCACGAAACCAACACCTTTGCCCCCACCAAGGCCGACTGGGCGGCATTCAACCGTGGCGACTCCTTTCCCGCCTTCATCCATGGCCAGGCCATGCTGGACAAGCTCGCCGGCATCAACATTCCCATCGGTGGTTTCATCGAAGCGGCGCGCGTCAAAGGCTGGCAACTTGTGCCTAGCAGCTGGTGCGGCGCCATTCCTTCGTCCTACGTGACCGAAGACGCGTTTGAACGCATCAGCGCGTCCATCCTCACTGACGTGCAGAAGGGCGGGTTCGACGCGGTGTATCTGGATTTGCACGGTGCGGCCGTGGCCGAGCATGTGGCCGATACCGAAGGCGAACTGCTTGCACGCATACGCCGGGTGGTGGGCGCCGACCTGCCCATCGTGGCCAGTCTTGACCTGCATGCCAATGTCACGCACCGCATGTTGCAGGAGGCCGATGCCCTGGTTTCTTACCGCAGCTACCCCCATGTTGACATGGCGGCCACCGGTGAACTCGCTGCCCAGCTGCTGGCGCGCCGGCTCAAGCTCGGGCGGCGCGAAGAGCTGCATTTTCGGCGCCTGCCTTTCCTGATTCCCCTCAACACCCAAAGCACCTGGATGGAGCCGGCCAAAAGCCTTTACGAGGCACTGTTGGCACTGGACAGCGACTTCGGCTCGGTGCTGAGTTTTTGCATGGCTTTTCCGGCGGCAGATTTTGCAGAGTGCGCACCTATGGTCTGGGCCTATGGCGAGCGTGCGGAGCAAGCGGTGCAGCGCTTTGGTGACCGCGCAGCCGAGCCGGCACAGTGGCGGCTGACCACGCTGAACGCTGGCGACGCCGTGGCCCATGCCATGGCGCTGGCTGCGCGAAGGGGCAAGCCGGTGGTGCTGGCCGATACGCAAGACAACCCCGGCGCCGGCGGTGACAGCAACACCACCGGCCTGCTGCATGCGCTGTTGCAGCAGGGCGCAGGGCGGCGTTTTCCTGGCCAGGTTGCGCTGGGCTTGATGTTTGACCCAGAGGCCGCTGCAATGGCCGTGGCGGTAGGAGTCGGCGCGACGATTTCCACGACTGTGGGTAGGGCCGTAGCCACTTTCACCGGGCAGCTGAGCGACCCACCGCTGTCTGGCGCATTCAAGGTGCGCGCGGTCCACGATGGCAAGGTCACACTCAAGGGCGCGATGATGACCGGCCTCACCGTGCATCTGGGTCCTTGCGCCTGCCTTGAGATCGACGGTGTGCTGGTGGCTGTGGCCAGTGGCAAGAAACAGATGCTGGACCGTGAGCTGTTCCGCATGGTCGGCATCATGCCCGAGGCGATGAAAATCATCGTGGTCAAAAGCTCCAATCACTTCCGCGCTGATTTCACGCCGCTGGTAGAAAATGCGGCGACCGACATCCTGATTGCGAAAGCCGCGGGGCCAATGGCCGCGGACCCGGCCGACCTGCCGTGGAAAAACCTGCCCGAATCGACCCGGCGCCGCCCTTGAAGGCGCGGTAACGCGGGCGAAGCAACGACTGGAGTAGCTGATGACCACTTCCGCGACCTTGCCTGATCTGGCCGATTGCACCGCAACCGAGTTGCTGCAGCTGTACCGAAGTGGCCAAGCTTCCCCGGTCGACGCAACCCGCGCCGTACTGGCGCGCATCGACATGCTCAATCCCACGCTCAACGCCATCTGCCTGGTAGCGCACGAGTCCGCGCTGCAAAGCGCCAGAGACAGCGAGGCGCGGTGGCAAAAGTTTCGCCAGGGAGGCGGGCCCTGCGGTGAGCTTGACGGCGTGCCCGTCTCGATCAAGGACCTGATCCTGACCCGAGGCATGCCGACCCTGCGCGGCAGCCACACGGTGGATGCGAATCAGCCCTGGGAGGTGGACGCACCAGCGACCGCGCGGCTGCGCGAAGCGGGCGCGGTGATTCTCGGCAAAACAAACACGCCTGAATTTGGTTGCAAAGGAGAAACCAATTCCCCTCGCGCTGGCATCACGCGCAACCCATGGGACATCAGCAAAACTCCGGGCGGCTCTTCCGGCGGCGCCGCTGCAGCGGTGGCTTCCGGCATGGGGCCGCTGGCTGTGGGCACCGACGGCGCCGGCTCGGTGCGCATTCCGGCGGCGTTTTGTGGCAACTTCGGCCTCAAGCCTAGCTTTGGCCGCGTACCGGCCTATCCGCTGTCGCCGTTTGGTTCGGTCGCGCATCTGGGGCCGCACAGCCGTTGCGTGCGCGATGCTGCGTTGATGATGAACGTGCTCAAAAAACCGGACGCCAGAGACTGGACCTCGCTGCCACCGGACGGCAGCGACTATCTGGCAAGCCTGGAAGACGGCGTCCGTGGCTTGCGCATTGCATGGTCGCCGGCCCTGGGTTATGCGCGCAACGTTAATCCCGAAGTTGCGCAGTCTGTGGCCCGCGCCGTGGCGCTGCTGGCCGACCTTGGCGCGCATGTCGAGCAGGTTGACCCCGGCTTCGACGACCCATTGGAAATCACCACCGGCCTGTGGTTTGCCGGCGCCTGGACAGTGTGGAACACATTGACGCCTGCCCAGCAGACGCAGACAGACCCCGATTTCCGCGCCGAAGCCCTGCTCGGCGAAAAGCTCAGCCTGCTCGATATCCAGCGTCTTCACCTGCAGCGCGGCGCCCTCGGCTCGCACATGCGCCAGTTCATGCAGCGCTTTGACTTGCTGGTTACGCCCAGCGTGGCCGTGCCGGCCTTCGAGGCCCGGCCCGCCGGCCATACCCCCATGAACCCGGCTGCCATGCTGGGCTGGACACCGTTTTCCTACCCCTTCAACCTGACCCAGCAGCCGGCCAGCACCGTGCCTTGCGGCTTGACGGCAGGGGGCCTGCCGATAGGCTTGCAGTTTGTAGGCCCCATGTTTGGCGATGTGCTGGTGCTTCGGGCATCCCGCGCCTACGAGGCGGCGCGGCCGGCCGGCGTGGATTTCAAACGGCCCGTCACACCGCCGCGCTGAGCGCACCAGCGGCCTGACGCCGTCCGGGGGAAAACCTCTAGACCCGTCGGCTTCCCGGGTGCCAGAAGCTGTTCATAATCGGGTGGCATGACTTTTTTAGCACTCGATGTGGGCAATACCCGGCTGAAGTGGGCCCAATACGCAGCCCCGGTGGCCGGTTCTCCTTTGTTGGCTCATGGCGCGGTGTTTCTGGAAAACATCGACAAGCTGGCTGACAAAGAATGGTGCGATCTGCCTGTGCCCTCGCTGATTGTGGGGTGCATTGTGGCTGGCGACGCCGTCAAACGCCGGGTGGAAGAACAGATGGAGTTCTGGGACGTGGTGCCGCGCTGGGTGGTGCCCAGCGCCCACGAAGCTGGCGTGACCAATGGCTACGACCACCCCGCGCGCCTGGGCGCCGACCGCTGGGTCGCCATGATAGGCGCGCGGCACCGTTTGCTTGCGCGAGGCATCAAGAAACCCTGTGTTGTGGTGATGGTTGGCACGGCCGTCACGGTTGAGGCGATCGACGCCTCCGGAAAATTCCTCGGCGGCATCATCCTTCCCGGCCACGGCATCATGCTGCGCGCACTCGAGTCCGGCACGGCCGGCCTGCATGTACCCACTGGCGAAGTCAAAGACTTTCCCACCAATACCAGCGATGCACTGACCAGCGGCGGCACCTTTGCCATTGCTGGTGCGGTGCAACGCATGGTCGACAACACGGCGCGCCATTGCGGCGAAGTGCCGGAATGCATCATGACCGGTGGGGCTGGCTGGAAGATGGTTCCCAGCATGTCTATTGAGGTTGAGCTTGTGGAAGGCTTGATTTTTGATGGGTTGCTGGAGATTGCTTCTCGGCGGTTTCCGGTGGAAGTCTGATCCTCGAGGCCGGTTGGGCCGAGTCAGGCCTCTCCTGGACCTGTCATCCCGGACTTGATCCGGGATCCATGCAGGCGCCACGCCAACACCGTTCGGGCTGAGCCTGTCGAAGCCTGTGCAAGCTTGCGCTGATGGGGGGCTTCCAACAAGCCGGGTCTCGCCCCGGCGGGCGAGGCACTTTGTCTTTGCTTCGCCAAAGAAAAGTACCCAAAAGAAAGGCGACCCGATGGTCTGGGTCCCTTCGCTTCGCTACGGGCAACCTGCGGTGCTCGACAAAAGCGGGGTCTCGCTCGAACTCGGCTGCGCCTCAGACAATCGCGAGCCCTGATCCGCTTTTGCCTGCGCTCCTCGGCCCAGCCCGACGGGCGGGGGAACAAACACGGATGCGGGGAGGTGAGGACGCGCAAAGCGCGCCCTCACCGGATCCCGATCCCGATCCCGAATCCGAACCCGCTTTCGTCCCCCACCCTTCTGTATGCGCCGAGGAGCGGAGGTCCAGACGGATAAGGACGGGCGATTGTCTGAGCGCAGCGAGTTCGAGCCCGACCCCGGCTGGACCGAGCACCGCAGGTTGCCCCGTAGCGAAGCGAAGGGGACGCAGACAGTAGGGGCGCCTTTTCTTTTGCTTACTTTTCTTTTGGCGACGCAAAAGAAAAGTGAGTTGCCGCCGGGCAACCCCCGGCTTGCAGGCGAACCGCCGGCCGTTGAGTCAAAGATCGCTTCGAGTCAAATAATACTTGCTATTAATTCAGGAGCTACTTGCGCCCGAATCCAAAGGGCTACAGGCATAAAACGCATATAAAACCAGCGTCACTCACCCCAAGGCAACATCATCGTCACCATCGACAACTTCGCAAACTCCGGCACAAACTCGTCGATGATCCGCTGCGGTTCCGGACACAGCGTGCTGTCCGTAATCACGCCAAACTGCACGCCGCCGCCATAACTCAGGATAGACACGCCCAGCCCCACGTCACCAGACTGCGGCACCCAGAACATGCTTTGCTCCAGCGTGGCGCCGCAGAACTTGAGTTTTTCGCGCGGCCCCGGCACGTTGGTCATCACCGCCGTGGTCTTCTTCGAGAAGAGGTTGAGCATGGCGTCCTGCGCCGGCTTGATCAGCAGCCCGGCGACTGCCAGCAGGCTGAAGGCCAGCAGCGGCTGGTAGCTGCCCTTGAGGGCGGCCATGCGGCGCCGCACTTCGTACACGCGCTCGACCGGGTTATCGACGCCGATGGGCAGCACCAGCGGCACCAGGCCAAAACGGTTGCCCAGCTTGTAGGCCTGCTCCATGGGCCGCAGGTTCACCGGCACCATGGCGCGGATCTCCTGACCCTTCACGTCGTCGCCGTGCGACTTGAGGTATTCGCCAATGGCGCCGGCCACGCAGCTGAGCAGCACGTCATTGATTGAGCAGTTCAGGGCCTTGCCAACTGCCTTGACTTCGTCCAGCGGAATCGGCTGGCACCAGGCCACTTTTTTGGTGGTGCCCGGCTTGCCCTTGAGCCGGGTTTTTGAATCGTCGGGCATCAGCGCCAGCGCGGCACCGTCTTTGAGCACCTGCAACATCACCTTGGCCATGTCCAGCGAGCCGGCCATGCCTTTTTGTGGATCACTCAGCAGACTGAATGATCTGGCAGCGCCATCGCCTGCCGCGCCCAGCGCCTTGACGGTCAGGTCGGTGAAGGGCTTGAGCAGGGTCTCGGCAATCCAGTCTTCGGCACCACCGCTGCTGGCTTCCTTCTTCTTGCGTTCGGGCGGCGGCGCACCGCCGTCAACCAGCGACATGGTCACTGAAATCAACGCAATGCCGTCGGCAATGCAGTGGTGAATGCGCACAATCATGGCGCTGCCCTTGACGCCGTCGGGGCCGGTGTAGTCCTCAACCAGGTGAATTTGCCAGAGCGGGCGCTTGCGGTCCAGTGGCTGCATGGCGAGCTCTGCCACGCGGTCCTGCAGCGCTTCCTGCTCCCGGCCTTTGGCGGATTTGGGCAGCTTGTCGGCCACCACGTGGTTTTTCAGGTCGAAGTAGCGGTCTTCCACCCAGGTGGCGCCGGCGGCGTCTTCCACCACGCGCTGGCGAAAGCGGGCGTACTTGAGCAGGCTGTTTTCAATGCGCTCACAAACGGCGGCATGACTTACACCGGGTTGCAGGGACCACACGCCCACAATCATCATCAGGTTCGAGGGCGTGTCCATGCGCAGCCAGGCGGTGTCGACCTTGCTCATGCGCTCGCCCGAAAGCCCCAGCGTGCCGGAGACGGCGCGGGTGACGTTTTTCTGAACGTTCTTTGCGACCTTTTTGCCCGCTGCCTGGGCCGAAACGCGTGTGACCATGAAAACTCCCAAATACACAAGATAAACGGATCAATTTTCCGCTGGGCCGTCCATAAAAAATTAGCCTGTCCCTCTAGGGCAGCGCATGACACACAGTGCAAAGCGGGGAGGCTAAAGTCTCTGGATGGGGGCAAATCCCTATTTTGCAGGCAAGGCTGTGGCTAAGATACCGGGCAGTTACCCGAATTCACCCTGACTTTCAACCACAACGGAGCAACCCCATGGCAGACATCAAAGCAGCTTTCGACAAGGCAATGGCCGATTCCAAAAACCTCAGCGAGCGCCCCGACAACGCCACGCTGCTGAAAATTTACGCACTGTACAAGCAGGGCAGCACAGGCGACAACACCGACAAAAAGCCCGGCTTCGGCGACATGGTCGCCCGCGCCAAGTGGGACGCCTGGAACAGCCTGAAGGGCACTTCGCAGGAAGATGCGATGCAACAGTATGTGGACTTGATTGAGTCGTTGAGCTGATTGATACTTGGGCAGTCGCTGGGATAGCCGTTAGTCCACGCCACCAGATCCGGATAGCACTTCCGGCCGCTTCCCCTAGCCCAAATGACCGATCAGTTTTTGCCCTTGCGGGGGATCACATACACACAGACTCGAAATGCGGAAGTAATGTGATCATTTCACCACCATGGGGCAGCCCTGTACGCTGATCCTCGTAGTGATGCCTTTGGCTACGTGTGTAACCTGGCAATTTCGACCGGCCTCAATGCTATTCCTCGTGGTTGTGAACGCTCTCGAAAGGTAGAACTTGTGGAGTGGAGGTGTTGAAGGAAGGTCAGTATGACGGCTCCACACCTGAGACTCAGGTACACCAACTACGTGCTGAAGTTCGGGCGACACTCCCCCCGTCGCAACAAGAACTCTCTGACCCCCTGTATCGCCGGTCACCGTCCAGTTCGCCCTCGCGTTGTTTGACAGGCTTAAGAGAACAGGTAGTTCATGATGCTGAACATCAATTTGGATATCTAGAGCATTGCCGCCTTTAGCATGGTGTTCGTGATCGAACACCGAGATTTCGTACCTGTGAACCTCGGTAGGAAAACGAAATCCCCAGAAATGCTCATCAAGCAACTTGAGTTGTTTGGCTAGCTGGGTCTTTGAGTAAGACACCGGTTTGTGGGGCACCGTATTTGCAGGCATCACGGACGCAACCGCAGACTGAGCGTTTTTGTCTGCTCGACATGCAAAGTTGCCGATTGGCGTAACCCCAAGCAGCAGTGGAAAAGGGAATCCAGGGTGCTTAAATTCGCGGACTTCTAGCAGAGGCTGAGAGTTGCCTTCCGAAACTTGCTCCAACTGCACTCCTTCCCACTCAATTTCATGAAAAGCGGTCCGCCAGGACCGTTCGCGGCGATGTAACTCCGATACTTTGAAATATGCCTTGGGCGGCGGTTCGTATCCGAATGCTGCACATACACCGTCGTAACCTGCCGGCGAGGCGCCGGATCGAGCAAGCATTTCGTAGTACGGTGCACATGCCGGATCATCCGGCCTCGATGCGCGGAGACTGAATGCTCGACCGTCGTGAATCTCCGCGGTTGTGGCTATCCGCCGCGCATCCCCATACTCTGCGGTTGGCATTACGTGGACGGATCCGATCTGCCGGGTAGCAAGCAAGTCGACGACCGACGAAGCACTGTAGTGACGCCCGCTTATGACAACAGCTCCGGCGCTGAACGGTGCACTCGACAGTTGCACGACACGTCCGTTAGCGTTACAGGCGGTTTCCATGAGCGGGTGTACGAGCGCGCTGGAGATTGGGAGCAGCGCGAGAACCACGCCGACTAGCATCATCGGCGTACGTATAAGCAGTGTTCTCGGTGTCCTCCGGAAGATCCAAACAAGCAGCGCAAGCCATGCGAAGTAAAGACCACAGGTAACAACGGAGAGAAAGAGGTATGCAAGTCCAAGCATGGCATCTAACTCAATGCACGACGTACAGCCTGCGATATGGCCCGGCCGTTGCTATACAACTCGACCCGTTGATTTGTCGTCAAGTCCCCGTTGTACCAAGTGCTTTTACGCATCGGTGCTCCCTGTCATGTTATTCAACCGCACACCAAACACCGCACGATTCTAGGTCGAGGCCGACTTTAATGATTCAAATGTGCCTCTAGCCCTTATTTTGCGGCCACCAAATGCTATCAATAACATAGCCCCCCCCCACTCACCCCACTCGCCCCACAACACCGCGCTCCCTCAGCGTACCGATCTGCGCCTCCGTCAGCCCCACCTCACACTGCACCGCATTAGTGCCTTGGATTCCACGGGTGCATTGCGAGGTTGGCTTGCAGCTTGGGGATAAACCGGACACGCGTCCCACGGCAGAGCCCGCCATAGATGCCTGATATACGACTGCAGGCGCTTCCCAGGAAGCCTATCTATCCGTCAGCTTCTTGCGCTTGTGGGCGTCCGTACCAAGGGCTAATAGTCATCGCTGACCACCAAGATTGAGCATCACGACGCCCGCAACTACGCAAACAAGACCTAGCGCCTTGACGTAACCCATCTGCTCCCCGTAGAACGCGATGCCGACAAGGGCGGTTGCTGCAGTGCCGCTTGCGGCCCAGACTGCATAAGTAATGCCCATCTCGAGTTGCCGCATGGCAACTGCCATGAGCCAAATGGCAAGCGCGTAACACGCCGCTGCCGCTCCAGAAGGGAAGAGTTTGGAAAAGCCATCCGAGTGCTTGAGCGCAACTGTTCCGACGACTTCTGCGATGACGCTGACTGCGATGAGCAGCCAGGCCAACAGGCTTGATTTCATTGGGCACCTCTGCCGAACTTGCCCGTTTGTCACTTGTACCGAGTGACACGAGCAGTGCGGTTGAGCGGTACCTGTAGAAAGCCGACAGTGTATCAACGCAGCGGCTTGATTGCTACTTACATCAGGTAGAGGCGCGCTTATGACGCCTGACCTAAAGTTAGTTGTGGGATGCTAGACGTCAGTGAGTTCCGCGTGCACGCCCAGTTCAATGAGCAGCTTCAACAACATTTCCGCAGCCTTCTGAGAAGAAGCAGTCAGGATCACCCGTTCGCCGGCGAGTACACGGTCAGTTGTGGCCTTGGCCTGGGAAAGCGACATACCAAGAGAGTTCTGCAAGAGGGAGGTATGAGACACCTTCCGAAATCCAGGGCTCCAGCCGGTAATGCAGATTGAATACATTCAGAGCAACCTAGCTATTGATCATTCTCTGGCTCGCGACGTCAGGTAATTTTTCGCCCGCTCTCGCACCGCCAATATTCGGTCGCGTTCCATACCTCTTATCTCGAACAATTCGTCTAGCGGAGCGTATGCCAGTTCCTCCAAGGTTGTGTGGCCGGCGTCTGCAAATGACGTTGCCTCCATCCGAGGGATATCCAGCACGCTCATAAATAGCGCGATGGCGGCTGCGTTATTTTCTCCGTTGGTCATTCACTCTCCTCAGCGACGGCTAAGTTCAGCCCACCACACATCGTACTTGGCATCGTCCGCGACGGTGTCCTGGTCCAGCGCAGGCGCAGTGTGATGCTGAACTTTGCGCATTGAAAATCTAGCGTACCCAACTTACCAGACAGGCAGGGGAAGAAAAACTCTGAACCGCAGCGCGTTGTTAGGCGACATGACCCATCTCCGAGTCAGTGCGCGCGTCGGTAGTGCATTGCGACCGCACCGTTGCGGAGCGGCTTCGCCGAGATCAACTCGAGCCGTTGCGTGCTGGACAGTCCGCTCTCGTACAGAGTCGGGCCGTGGCCGACGATCCTGGGGTGGACGAGCAACTTGTACTCGTCGATCAGATCCAGTCGGTCCAGCTCGGTCGCGAGCTTGCCGCTACCGAGGAGCACGCCGTCCGGGGTCGCGTCCTTGAGCTTCTGCACGCTCGTGCGCAGGTCGTCGGCGATGTGGTGGCTGTTGGTCCACGGGAAGTCCTTTCGTGTCGAGGACACCACATACTTCGGCTTGGCCTCCAGCTTGACCGCCCACTCGCGTATCGCCGGCGGAGCCTCCGCGTCGCCGCGGGCGACCGCTGGCCAGTAGCTCTCCATCATCTCGTAGGTGACGCGACCCCACAGCATCGCTCCGCTCTCGTCCATGAGGCGGGTGAAGAAGGCGTGTGTCTCGTCGTCGGCGATTCCTTCCTGGTGGTCGACGCAGCCGTCCAGGGTGACGTTGATGCTGAAGGTCAAGAGTCCCATGATGTCCTCCGTTCGAGATACACGACGAGCCGATCGCCGTCTGGCTCCAAGGGCACGAGCCCAATTCGCGAGGTATTCACCCTGTGTCGCCTAATGTTCGACGTAAGGGGCTGCTTGCCGCAAGACGTCCCCTTGACGGGGTTAGGCATCATCGTGAACTTGGCTCCACTCATTGCAGGGCTTCGTGCTGCAGAGATTGCAGCGCGCCAAAGGCTTGCTGCGCTTGCTCCACTGGAACAAAGATGTGGTCATGGTACGCGCCGGCCACAACATTGCAGCTGATGCCAGCTTGGCCAAGAGCGTTGGCGAAGGCTGCGGTGAGGCCAACCGCCTGAAGATCGGAGTGCACTGTCAGTGTGATCCACGCTGCGCGAAACAGCACGGAAAGGCCGGCATTTATTGCCTGGTCTTCTGGGAGAACAAGCGTAAGCCCTTCAGCTTCAGAAACCGTAGCCACTGGAGACAAGCCGGTGATACTGGCCTCGTGCGGGACGACGCAGTACGCGTAGACGCCATCATGGAGCACCGGCTCCATGGAACGAAGCAGGATCGCGAGGTCAGCAACTGGTTTGCTCATGACGCCTAACGTTGGCGCTGTCTGGCGCACAGCACTGGCCGCGAAGCGGCCTCTCCCTGCCGTGCGTCCATGACGAGCAATTTGTTATGGTGATTAGCCAAGGAAATACCTCTTAAGGCCGATTGCGACAAAAATGAGGACGGTAAGGCCAAGGAGTTGAAATATCCCTTTGGCGCTAACGGAAAATGACTGTCTGAACCGCGCGGCCTGCCTCTCCTTGACGAAATTTGTAAAAGACTCGACAAAGTCCTCTTCGAACTTTATCTGTTCGGTCAATCGCGCGTACTCCTCAGCTTGCGTGGCGGGATTCAGTTGGAGCCTTGCAGCCACCAGCCTTTTCTTCCTTCTGCGAGAAACCCATTGAGGACCAAGGAGGATCGTGGCAAGCTTACTCATAGAGCGCCATAACTCAATGTATGCCGCAAAACCCGCGGTATAACTTGGCCGCTACGGTATAACTCCGCTCGCTGATTTGGCGCTAAGCCCTTGTTGTACCAAGTGTTTTTATGCATGGACGCTCGCAGTCATGTAGTTAAATCGCACCCTAAAACCGCACGATTCTAGGTTTGGCATGGCATATAGCCAAATGTGCCACTGGTCCTTATTCCACGGGCGCAAACAGCTATTAATAAAATAGCAAAACACTTACCCCACAATCCCCCGCGCCCTTAGCGCAACAATCTGCGCCTCCGTCAACCCCACCTCACGCAGCACCGCATCGGTATCCTGGCCCAGCGCAGGGGCATTGCGACGCTGGCCGCCGGGTGTGGCGGATAGCTTGGGTACAAAGCCCGGCACGGCGAGTTCCGAACCGTCGTCCATCTGCACTTTCTGCAGCATGCCGCGCGCAGCGTAGTGTGGGTCGGCCGCTATGTCGGCGACGGTGTAGATTTTTCCCGCGGGTACTTCGGCGCTTTCCAGCACTGCCAGAACTTCTTCCACGCTCACGCTGCCCGCCCATTGGCCGATCGCGTCGTCAAGCTCCTGCACGCGCAGCACGCGGCCGTCGTTGCTGGTCAATGCGGGGTCTGCGGCCAGATCGGGCCGGCCTATGCATTGCATCAGGCGTTTGAAGATGCTGTCGCCATTGCCTGCTATCAGTGCGTAGCCACCATCGCTACAACGGTAGGCATTGGTCGGCGCAATGCCGGGCATGGCGCTGCCGGCCGGGCCGCGCACGGTGCCGAAGGCACTGTATTCGGGCAGCAGGCTTTCCATGCAGTTGAAGACGGCTTCGTACAGTGCCACATCAACGACTTGCCCTTTGCCTGACGCATGCCGGTGCTGCAGCGCCAGCAAAATGCCAATCACGCCGTGCAGCGCGGCCAGGGTGTCGCCAATACTGACGCCAACGCGCACCGGCACGCGGCCGGGCTCGCCGGTCAGGTGGCGCAGGCCGCTCATGGCTTCGGCCACCACGCCAAAACCCGGGCGGTCACGGTAGGGCCCGGTCTGACCGTAGCCGCTGATGCGCAGCATGATGAGTTTGGGGTTCAGGGCCAGCAGCTCGTCAGGGCCCAGGCCCCAGCCTTCCATGGCGCCGGGGCGGAAGTTTTCAATCAGCACATCAGCGTCGGCGGCGAGCTTGCGCACGATGTCTTGCGCTTCGGCTTGTCGCAAATCGAGCGCGACCGAGCGCTTGTTGCGCGATTGCACCTGCCACCAGACCGAGGTGCCATCTTTCAGCAGGCGCCATTTGCGCAGTGGGTCGCCCGTGCGGGGAGCTTCTATCTTGATGACGTCGGCGCCAAAATCGGCCAGCGTCTTGGCGGCAAAGGGCCCGGCGATGAGCTGGCCCAGTTCCACCACTTTCAGGCCTGCCAGAGGACCGGAAGTGGTCGTCATTTTGCGGCGGACTTCATGTTGGGGAAGGGTTCTTCTTTAATGTGGATGTCAGCCATGATGGATGTTCAGTTGTACCAGCGTATCGCCGGAATTTTCAGGCGCGGTCTTCGAGCATTCCCGCCGTCGCTTTCAAGCATCATAAAACGCTTGGCAATTGCCGCTTTTGCATTCAAACGGCATTTCAGCTGGTCTTGTTGCTTTCGGTCACCATTCACGACGCTGTTTCGCGGTGTGATACTTGGGCCCTCACAGAAGATCCCGCAGGACGGGGCGAACAGTCTGTTTGCCGCGCAGGTTTTTGTAATTGCTTTCTCCCTTGAAGAATCCACCTTCCATTCATTTTTGCAAAAGCGCTGACGGAACGACCATCGCTTTCACTGCCACTGGTAGTGGGCCGCCTGTTGTATGGGTCACCTTGCAGTACACCGACAACGACCTGGCATCGCCTGGACCTGCGAGCAAGCACTGGATGGATGCGCTGACCGCCCGCCACACCGTGATCAGGCTGGATATGCGGGGTTGTGGGCTCTCGGACCGCAGGCCAGAGCGCATGTCGCTGGATGCCTGGGTGGAAGACATCGAGGCGGTGGTCAATGCTGCCGGTCTGACGCGTTTTGCCATGATGGCGGTGTGTACCGGGTCGTACGCGGCAATCGAATATGCCGCGCGCCATACCGACCGGCTGACACGCCTGATTATTTATGGAGGGGCGGTTCGCGGGCGTTTGCGGCGCGAGCTGACTGCTGCGCAGCGAGCCGACGCCATGGCGGCGCTGCAAGTGTATGAATCCGGGCTGGACGGGCGAAGCGAGTTTGCGGTGTCTTTCCGGCGCATATTCACCGCGCAATTTCTGCCAGACGCTTCGGCCGGGCAACTTGAGGCCCATGATCGAATCGTCAGCCAGCGCATGAACGGCGCCATCGCTGCGCAGAGCGTTCGTGCGTTTTACGATCTTGACCTCAGCGAAAGCGCGCAGCGGATTGACGCCCCTTCCCTGGTTCTGCATGCCCGCCACGACATCCTGTATCCGATGGACGAGGGGCAGAGGCTGGCAGCGCTCATTCCCTCCTCACGCTTCGTTCCCGTTGAGTCGCACAACAATATTCCTTTGGCTGAGGAGCCGGCGTGGCCCCGGGTGCGCGACACCGTGCTTGAATTTCTCGCCGGCAATGAGGGCGCTGCGGTACCTGCGCAGACTTTCCGGCTGACCGTGCGTCAAGCCGATGTACTCAGGCAGGTAGCGCAAGGGCAAACCGACAAGCAGATTGCACGCACACTGTCCCTGAGTCCGCGTACGGTGGAGATGCATGTGGGCGCTGCCCTGAAAGCTCTGGGCAGCAAGACGCGGGCTGAAGCAGCGCACCGGGCCGCGCAATACGGACTCTTTTAGCGCGCTCATGGTTCAAGTTGCCTACGGTATTGCTTACCGTGGCTGGACCGTCTGGATACCGTAGTTCACACACTGTGCTGCGCGTGTTCCGAACTGGATACTGAATCCTCGCGAATCACATTGCTGATGTGCGCCCCACCGTTCAGACACTTTGCGGCAGCTCTGAAACGGCATGACAAAACAAACAAAACAGGATCCATCAAGGATGAAAAACTATCCGCTGCACAGCAGTGAAAAAGAGCGCGACAGGCTGAAAATGCAGGCGCTGGCGATATTGCCGCTTACCGAGAGCCTGCTGACAGGAGCCGGTGTCCAACCCGAGTCCCAGGTTCTGGAGTTGGGCTGCGGAAGCGGCGACGTGACCTTGTTGCTGGCGAGCCGTGTGGGGTCTGGCGGCGAGGTGGTTGCAATGGACCGTGACCCAGCTCAGCTGGACGCTGCTGCGAAGCGCGTAGCTGAAGCGGGTTTTCGGAACGTGAAGTTTGTTTTGGCTGATCTGGACGATTTTGAACCGGCCCGGACGTTTGACGCCATCGTTGGACGGTACTTCCTGTTGTACGTCGCCAGTCCCGAGGCAGCCGTTGCGCGGGTGGCGAAATGGGTTCGACCGGGGGGGACGATGGCATTTCTGGAAATGGATTTTTTCCGCGGTGTACACAGCAGCATCTGGCCGCCTGCTTCTCCAGAAACACATCAAGCCATTGTGTTCATCGGCGACGTCATGCTGGACGCAGGCATCAACCCCTACATGGCAGCAAGGTTGCCGAGTATTTTGATGCGTTACGGCAGTGTGCAAGTACAGACTTCAGCGCCTCCTCAATATGGCGCGCGTTCGGTTGAACTTCCCCTGGAGGCGGTCAGGTCGGTCACGCCCATGGCCCGAAAGCTTGGGCGTGCGGATGCGGATCACCACGACGTCGACGCGTTGCTGGCTCGCGAATTGGCGGGCCGCGACGAGCACACCGTTACCGTGCCGCCCATGTCTGTTGCAGCGTGGGTGCAGCTGGCGTGAGGCACGCCGCGCCTTCCGTGCGCATTGACCATCTTGCCGATCACCCGCAGCATCTTGCGACGCTGGCCGCGTGGCACCAGGCGCAATTTGGCTATCTCAATACCGCGGTCACGATTGAGCAGCGCACGGAAAGGTTGAGGGCATCCGCGCAGAAAGGTGCATTGCCGGTGACTTTTGTAGCGGTCTGCGAAGACCAGCTCCTGGGATCGGCAAGTCTGTTGGCACAGACGATTACCCATTCCCATTTGTCGCCGTGGCTGTCCAGCGTTTATGTGGCGGCCGATCACAGGAACAGAGGGATAGGGTCGGCGCTGGTTCGGCATGCGGTTCAGGAGGCCGCCGGCATGGGCATGGACAAGGTCTATTTATTTACACCGAACAGCGAAGCCCTGTACGCCCGGCTAGGCTGGAAAGTTCTTGAGCATGCAGAGCATCAGGGGCACCGCCTCACGATCATGTGCATATAGAGGAACAATGCGGCCCAATTGGGCCGCTGCCGTCATTTCGCTGCGGGTTTCTTTTTGGCGGCAGGCTTTTTCTGCGCCAGCAGCGCATCCAGGTTTTTGACGATCTCGCCTTCGATCTTGTCCTTGAAGGCGCCGAGCAGAAAGCCCAGTTTGGCGTCGAGCTCAAACAGGTCTTTGGTGACCTTGAGCGTGCCGTTGACACCCGATCGGGTAAAACTGACTTCGTCCTCGCTGGCGCCTTCTTCATAGGTGCAGCTCATGTCGAATTTTTCTTCGACCTGCTCGGCCCATTTGAAAGCGATCTTGCGCGCCTGGGCCAGGCCCAGGGTGTGTTCGCGCTCGATGTGGATGTCAGCCATGGGGTGTCTCCTTGTTCTGGGTTGTTGTGAAAGTTTGAAGCGCTGCGTGGCGTTCTGCTTTGGGCAGGGCTGCCAGCCGCCTGACCGCATCATAAAACCGCGGCCAGTCGCTGCCTTCGCGCACAAACAGGGCTTCAAAGCCGGGCACCAGTTCGTCATAGGCGGCCAGCGCGCCAAGGGATGCGTTGTTGGTGCGGGCTACCCACGGGTCGTAGCCGGCGTAGCCGCCCCAGCTTTCGCGCAGGGCTGCATAACGCGTGTGAAAAGTCTGCATTGCTATGTTTTTCATAGCTGCTTGCGCCCGCCTTTCTTGGGCTTGAACCGGTTTTGACTCATAAATTTCACTCAATTCGCGCCGCAGGCGCAAAGTCAGGGCGCGAAACTGCTGGCGGCGCTGGCTGTACACCGCGTATTCCTCGCGCGCCGCAGGGCTGCCATGGGCGGCCAGCCAGCGTGCGCCGCCCAGGCGCTCTACCGCGGTGGCAAAGGACTCGTTGAAGTCCATGTCGTTGGCGGCGTAAACCACCTGGTGGGCCAGCTCATGAAAAATCAGTCTGGCGAGTTCACCGTCGGGGTAGCCGATGAAGGTGTTGAGCAACGGGTCACCGCCCGCCCAGTTCATCCAGCCGAGGGTGGAATACGCCGGCACCCCATAGACGCTGGCCTCCAGGCCCTGTGCGCGCAGTCTGTCGGCTTCGGCGCGCGCCTCGTCTTCGTCAAAGTAGCCCTTGTAGCCCACGCAGCCGGTGACAGGAAAGCACCAAGTGTGCAGCGTCAGCGAAAACTCGGGTGCTGCCGACACGTTCCACACCACGGCCTTGCGGCGCAGGTCAGCGTAGCGCTGGTAGCTGGCGTTGTCGGGGAGCTTCAGTTCGGTGACGGCAAAGCGCCGTATCTGCTGGGTCAGGGCCAGCCGGGCCCTGAGTTTTTCGGGGGTTTCGCTGTCCTGCAGCCAGTCGTCAACGGGCCGGGCGGCCTTCATCAATTGAAGGTGGCCGCTGACGGATTGCCAGTAATACCCGATGCTGGCGCAACCAGACAGGCCCAGCAGCACGGCGGTGAGCAGGGCGGCTGTTCGGGGCGTTGTCCGGATGGCGCGCATCCTCTTCAGAGTGATGGCGAGGTGTCAAGTTGCACCTCGACCATGCAATCGTAGAAAACAGGGCCACGCCCGAGGTCGGTCAGGTGCTGGCTGGTGAGCTGGTTGACGTTGGTACCGTCCAGGCCGAACTTGCGCCACCAGACGCCCAGGCCATGAACCACGCCGGGTCGGGCGCGTTTGGACACCTCGGCCTTGACGCGGTATTCGCCGCGCTGGTTGAACACCCTGACGACGGCACCGGCGGTGATGCCGCGCGCCAATGCGTCCTCTGCGTTGATTTCCAGCACCGGTTCGCCTTCAATGTCACGCAGGCTTTTGACGTTGACAAAGGTGGAGTTCAGGAAGTTGCGGGCCGGTGGAGAGATCATGGCCAGCGGGTGGCCTGCCGATGTGCCGGCCACCTCGTAGTTGGGCACGTGGTCAGGCAGGCCGTCCAGGCCCTGGGCCTGCAAGCGCGCGCTGAAAAACTCGCATTTGCCGGAGGGGGTGGGGAAATGGCCTTCGGCAAACGGGGCGTCGGAGACAGGCAGTGAAGCAAACCCCTTGTCCAGCAACTCATTGAAATCAATGCGGTCACCACCGGGGTGGCTGAAGGCTGTGCGGCACAGGGTTTCGTCGTCGTCGGCAAAGCAGGGCTCGGTGTAACCCATGCGCGCCGCCAGACCGCGGAAGACTTCGGTGTTGGGCCGGGCCTGGCCCACGGGCGCAATCGCCGGCTGGTTCAACAAAACGTCGGTGTGGCCATAAGCGCCGTGCACGTCCCAATGCTCCAGCTGCGTGGTGGCCGGCAAGATGAAGTCGGCATAGTCGGCGGTGTCGGTCTGAAAATGTTCCAGCACCACGGTAAACAGGTCTTCGCGCGCAAAACCTTGAACCACCTTGCCCGAGTCAGGGGCCACCGCGACCGGATTGCTGTTGTAGACGATCAGCGCTTCTATCTTCGGGCCGAAGCCGGGGGAGCTGTCCCTGAGCAGGTCGTCCCCGATGGTGACCATGTTGATGGTGCGCGGCTGGCGGCCGGCCAGCAGGTCAGGCCGCTGGAGCGCCGCCCGGTTGATAGGGAACATGCCCGAGCTTGACAGCAACACGCCGCCGGCGCGGTGTCGCCAAGCGCCAATGAGTGCCGGCAGGCAGGCCACGGCCCGCGTGGCGTTGCCGCCGCCGCGCACGCGCTGCATGCCGTAGTTCAGGCGAATCGCCGCGGGTTGCCCATTGACGAAACACTGGCCGTAGTCCCGCGCCAGAGAGCGCACCTGTTCCACCGGTACGCCGCATACCTCTGCAACACGCTCCGGATTCCATAGCAGTGCGCGCTCGCGCAGCAAGGGCCAGCCTTCGGTATGGGCATTGATATAGGCATGGTCGAGCCAGTCGTGAACAATCAGTTCGTGCATGATGCCCAGCGCCAGCGCGGCGTCTGTGCCGGGGCGCAGGGCGATGTGCTCGTGGCATTTCTCGGCGGTCTCGGTTTTGCGCGGGTCGATGCAGATGATTTTTGCGCCCTGGCGTTTGGCCTCTTGCGCATAGCGCCAGAAGTGCAGGTTGCTGGCAATTGAATTGCTGCCCCAGATCAGGATCAGTTTTGCTTCGGCAAAAAACTCGACCTTCATGCCGACCTTGCCGCCCAGGGTTTGTGTCAGGCCCTCGCCGCCGGCGGCTGAACAGATGGTGCGGTCCAGCAGCGAAGCGCCCAGTTTGTTGAAAAAGCGCGCCGCAATGCTTTCGCTTTGCACCAGGCCCATGGTGCCGGCGTAGCTGTAGGGTGCGATGGCTTGGGGGTCGCGTTGTGCAATGGCCTTGAGCTGCGCTGCGATCTCGTCCAGCGCGCTCTCCCAACTGACCGCCTCGAACTGCCCGGAGCCCTTGGGGCCCACGCGCTTGAGGGGTTGCAGGATGCGGTCGGGGTGGTAGGTGCGCTCGGGGTAGCGCGACACCTTGGTACACAACACGCCGCCGGTTTGTGCGTGTTCGGGATTGCCCTGGACTTTGACCGCTACACCGTTTTCCACGGTGGTTACCAGCGCGCAGGTATCGGGACAGTCGTGCGGGCAGGCGCCGCGCACTTTGGCCGCGCCTTTCACGAAACTTACATTAGGGGAGATGCTGATGGAAACCGGCATAAATAGAACTACATTTACTTACAAGGAGTCGGCCCTGCTTGCGCTTCAGCCAGGGCAACCAATATGAAAACATTACACCCGCTGGGGCAAACCCTTATCGTAGCTGTCCTGGCGTTCGCCGGTGCAGTTGTACACAGCCAGGACGGGGTCAGCAAAACTTCCATTGTGCTTGGCCAGACACTGGCCATGTCTGGCCCCGGGTCTTCGCTGGCCCAGTCTTTCCACCAGGGCGCCAAGCTGTACTTCGACACCGTCAACGCCGCCGGCGGTGTCAACGGCCGCAAAATTGAACTGGTGACGCTGGACGACCAGGGCAACCCTGCCAACACCTTGGTCAACACCAAAAAGCTGCTTGACCAGGGCGTGCTCTCGTTGTTTGGTTTTTACGGCTCGCCCCAGGTGACGGCTGCCTACCCGCTGATCAAGGACGGCGACGTACTGCTGTTTGCCCCCATGGCGGCTGCCGACGAGTTTCGCGGCGCGCTGTATGCCAATGTGTATTCGCTGCGGCCAGGTTATTCGGAAGAGGCGGCGGCCATCACCAGGCATGCTGCCGCCCTGGGCGCGCGCAAGCTGGCCATCCTGCATGCCAACGACGGCGAGTCCCTGGCTGCACTGGAGTCGGCCCAGCGAACCATGACCAGCATGGGCGCCAACTTGCTGACCACCGCCGCCTTTACCGGTAGCAAGGTTGGCGGCAGTGTGGACAAGGCGCTGGCACCCGGCCCCGAATCGGTGCTGGTGATTGGTGACTCCCAAAGTGCCGCCTTGGTGGTGCGTGAGTTGCGGGCCAAGGGCTTTCGCGGACCGATCTATGGTTTTTCAAACACCGGTGAGAGCCTGCTGGCCGAGCTGCTGGGCAAGTCCGGGGCCGGCGTGGTGGTTGCACGCGTGGTGCCGAAAAGCGATGGAACCAAGGTTGCCCTGGTGCGCGAGCTGCAGGCCGACGCGGCTGCCGCAAAGCTTGGCAAGCCCAATGTGTACATGGTGGAAGGGTACATCGCGGCCCGGGTCTATACGGAAGCCTTGCGGCGGGTGAGCAAGGAGCCGACACGGGCCAAACTCAGGAAAGCGATTGAAGCGCTGGACGACGTCAGTATTGGCGGCTTCCGCGTTCACTTTGTGGAGGATCGTGTGGGGTCGCGGTTGGTTGAGTTGGGTTTGATCGATTCGCAGGGGCGGGTGCGCGAATAAAAGGCGCCACTGCAGGATTCAGGCATGAATCTGGCTACGGTGTTATTACTATGGTGTTAATAAATGAAGGCAACCGCCGCCATGAACCACTTTTCAGGGAAGCACTAATGAAAACATCTCATCCCCTGCGGCAAACCCTGGCTGTGGCGGCTTTGCTGCTGGCCAGCGCTGCCAGCTTTGGTCAGGACGGCGTGAGCAAGACCGCTATCGTGCTGGGGCAGTCCCTGCCGCTGACCGGTCCGGGTTCGTCGCTGGCCAAGCCCTTTCATCAGGGGGCCAAGATGTACTTTGACCGCGTCAACGCGGCCGGCGGCATCCATGGTCGCCAGATCGAACTGGTTACTCTGGATGACGAAGGCTACGCGGCGACCACGGCGGCAAACACCCAAAAGCTGCTTGGGCAGGGTGTGTTCTCCCTCTTTGGTTTTTATGGCTCCCCCCAGGTCACCACGGTTTACCCGCTTATCAAGAACAGCGAAACAGTTCTGTTCGCGCCCATGGCTGCCGCCGATGAATTTCGGGGTCCTCAATACCCCAACGTTTATTTGCTGCGCCCCGGCTATTCGGAAGAGGCCGCAGCAGTGACAAAACATGCTGAAACCCTGGGGGCCCGAAAGTTTTTCATCCTGTACGCCGGCGATAGCGAATCCCAGGCGGCGCTGGATTCGGCAACACGGGTCTTCACCAGCCTGGGCGTCAATTTGTTGGGCAAAGACACCTTGGGCTCGGCTGGGTTGGCGGCCACGGTCGAGAAGGTGCTTGCGGCCAAGCCTGAATCGGTTCTCTTGATCAGTGACTCCGTTGCCGCTGCTCCTGCGGTTCGCGCCTTGCGCGCCAAGGGTTTTCGTGGGGCTATTTACGGTTTTTCCAACACGGGTGAAAGCCTGCTGGCCGAGCAACTTGGCCCGGCAGGGGCCGGCGTGGTGGTGGTGCGTGCGGTGCCCAAAAGCGACGGTAACCGCGTGGCAGTGGTGCGCGAGCTGCAAGAGGACGCGGCGGCCGCGAAGCTGGGCAAACCCAATGTTTATATGCTGGAAGGCTATATTGCCGCGCGGGTGTATGCCGAGGCATTGCGGCGCGCCGGCAAAGAACCAACGCGGGCCAAACTTAAAAAGGCCATTGATGGGCTGAACGAGGTGAGCATAGGCGGTTTTCGCGTTCACTTCGCCGATGATCGCGTGGGCTCCCGCCTGGTGGAGCTCAGCCTGATTGATTCGCTGGGGCGGGTCAGGGAATAACCGGCGCTTTGCAACGCAGGGCCGCAGAAGCGTTTGCGTTGTTCGGGCTGTAGTTAGTGCAGTGTTGCACGCTGTCTGGAACATAAAACCGCGTCTTTTGCGCCATGGCTGCGTTGCAAATCCGCGCGATACCTGGGGTATCGCTGTGGTTTGCGCCTTGCCCTGACCCAAAATCCATCGCTTTTATTTGTTCCATCAAGCATGCAACACTGCACTTGAGGCTGCAGCCACGGGGCACGGGTGGGGTCCCCCACACGAAGACCCGCAGCGGGCCGGCCGGGTCCGGATTGACCAATCCCTTTGGCTGCTGCGGAGGCGGTTATGCTTGAACCCGACCGCGCGGACGTGGTCTATGCCCTCCAACCAACCGTCTCTTTTTCTCGCCCATGTCTTCATTGCCCAGCCTCGTCACCCTGATGCGTCCGCACCAATGGCTGAAAAACGCCTTTGTGTTTGCCGGGCTGGTGTTCAGCCAGAGCTGGAGCGACGGGCCGCTGGCGCTGAGAGTGCTGAAAGCCTTTGCCGCGTTCTGCTGCTTTTCCAGTGCGGTCTACATCCTCAATGACTGGCATGACCGGGCCAGCGATGTCCGGCACCCTGTCAAACGCCTGCGCCCTCTGGCCAGTGGCGCCGTGCAGCCGGCGGCCGCGCTGGCCCTGGCGATGCTGCTGCTGGCCGCCGGTGTGTTTTTTGCAGCGTACAACCTGACGCTGCTGATTTTGCTTGGCCTCTATGTGACGCTGAATCTGGCGTATTCCTGGCGGCTCAAGCATGTGCCGGTGGTGGATGTTTCCATCATTGCATCAGGCTTCATGCTCAGGCTGCTGGCCGGCACGCTGGCGGTGGGCATTCCACCTTCGCGCTGGCTGCTGCTGGCTGGGTTGTTTGTGGCGCTGTTCCTCGGGTTCTCCAAACGCAAGGCCGAGAGCTTTCATGATGAAGCCGGCCAGCGGGCCGTGCTGGAGCATTACCCGCCGGCCCTGCTTGACATGTTCATGGCCGTCACGATGACGGCCAGTCTCATGACCTACGGATTGTTTGCCACCAGCCCGGAAGCCCAGCTGCAGCATGGCGACCGGCTGGTCTACAGCGTGCCGATTGTGATTTTTGGCATGCTGCGGTATGCCTACCAGGTGCACCGCGGGCATGGCGAGGATGTGTCGCGCGACTTGCTGCGCGACCCCTGGATCCTCCTTGCCGTGGTGGCTTGGCTGGGGGTGTTTCTGGGGCGCCGCTTTTGAAGCCGCCCGATTCGCCTGCTCCGCGCCTGCCGCTTAAACCCCTGCTGCTTGTCCTCGGTGCTGCGGCGACGGCCTATGCACTGGCGTTGGCTTTGTCGGCGGACCAGGGCAGCCCGTGGGCGACCCTGGGGCGCCTCGGCTCGCTGGCCAGCCTGCAGGCCATGGCCCTGTGCCTGTTGAATTACCTGCTGCGCGGCTTGCGCTGGCGCATGTGGATGGCTGCCTATGGCCGGCCGCTCGGCCTGGTGGAGGGCTTGCGGCTCTACTTGGCAGGCTATACCTTCACACCGACGCCAGGCAATATCGGCGAGGCGGCACGTGGGCTGATGCTGGCGCACCATCCCCTCGGCGCGGCGCAAAGCCTGGCTATTTTTGGCGCGGAGCGTCTGGCTGACTTGTTGTGCCTGCTGTTGATGTGCCTGCCCGTGGCTTGGTGGATCGCCGGCCTTGGCGGGCCCGTGGCCTATGGCCTGGGGCTGGTTGCGGGCCTGGTGGTCTTGGGGTTGCTGGTGTTGTTGTCCGGTTTCGGGCAGCGCTTGCTGCAACGGCTGTCCTGGCTCAGGGACGCCCGGCAATGCCTGGCGACGCAGCCGCTTGCGTGGTTTTCACTGACCTTGCTGGCCTGGGCTGCCCAGGGGCTGGCGGTGTGGCTGCTTTGCCGGGATGCCGGTCTTTCCATTGGCGTGCTGCAGGCCGCGGGGTTTTACGCTGTGGCCATGGTGGGCGGCGCGCTTTCGCTGCTGCCGGCTGGCCTGGGTGGCATGGAGGCCCTGTTGACCGGCTTGTTGGTGGTGCATGGTGCCGGCGCTGCGCAAGCGCTGGGGATCACGGTGTTGGCCCGGGTACTGACGCTCTGGCTGGCCGTGGCCATCGGGGCGCTGGCGCTGGTCTATAGTGCCGCCATTCGCGACATCAGTTTCAAATAGCTTTTACACCCATGCCTGAACGTTCCGGCTCTGCAGCCACCACCGCCCTTTCTCCGCTCCTGGTGCGCTGGCTTGTCGCTGCCGGCGCGTTGTCGCTGGCCTTGCGCCTGGCAATCTCCGTGACCTTTCCGATTACGGGCGACGAAGCTTTTTTCTACTGGTGGGGTGTCTATCCGGATTGGGGCTACTACGACCATCCGCCGATGGTTGGCTGGTTGATTGCGCTGATGCGTGCCACTTTGGGGGATACGACCTGGGCGATACGCCTGCCGGTGGTTTTGCTGCCGCTGGCCATCGGCGGCCTGCTGGCCTGGGCCTTGAGCCCGCTGGACCGGGTGCGTGCCGCCTGGGCCGTACTGCTGTTCTGGCTGGCGCCCATTAATTGGCTCAATGTTCTGATCACGACCGACACGCCGCTGATTTTTTGGTCGGTACTGTCGGCGGCCCTGTTGCTGCGTGCCGAGCGGCGCGAAAAAATGGACGGAACGGCCTGGAGGCTGTACGCACTATCGGGCCTGTTTTTGGGGTGTGCTTTCCTGTCCAAATACTTCTCGGTCATTTTGGGCCTGACCTACCTGGTGTATTTCGCCCTTTACCGGCGTGAGCGCTGGCCGGCGTTTGTGGTGCTGGTCCTGTGCGCCTTGCCGGGGCCGGCCATCAACATTGCCTACAACATGTCCCACGGCTGGTCGAACATCATGTTCAACCTCTACAACCGCAACGAGGGGGCGGGGTTCGAGTGGAACAAGCCGGTGCTCTACCTGGCCTTGATGGTCTACCTGGTCACGCCGATTGCGGTCTGGCTGGCATGGACGCAGCGGACTGTGTTGGCTGCCGCCTCGCGCCAGCATCGGTTGCTGGCCTGCGTGGTGGTGGTTCCTCTTGTATTTTTTGCCCTGCTGTCGCTCAAAAAAGTCGTTGGCCTGCATTGGGTGCTGTCGTTTTACCCCTTCGGCTTTGCGTTGCTGGCCTTTGCCTTGCCGCTTGAAAAACTCAAGGCATGCGCCGTGGGCATGGCGGTGTTTGCGGCCCTGCATGTGCTGATTGTGGCGGGCTTGTATGCCAGCTCGCTTGAGAACTGGAAGAGCACCAAGCTGTATCCGCAGATCATCCGCAGCTATAAAACTGCCGAGATGCTGCAGCAGGTGGTGGCCCCCGGCGTGGCCCTGATGGCGCATGCCTATACCCCTGCGTCGATCTACGGTTACGAGCTGCGCACTTATGTGCCGGTGTTTGGCCCGGGAAACTTCCACGCGCGCCAGGACGACATGCTGGTGGACTTCTCTCTTTACCAGGGAAAGACGGTACGCATCGTTCGCATGGACGCACCGCGCATCGAGGAATACCAACCGTATTTCGACAGTGTTCATGTGCTCAGTTTTTCGCAGGACGGCGTGCCTTTTTATGCGGTCGAGGGCAAAGGGTTCAACTACGCAGCCTACAAGAGCGGCGTGCTTGCGCCCATCTACAGCCGTTACTACAACATCCCTGCCTGGCTGCCCATGACGGGTTGTCCATTTTGTGAACGCCTGTGCGGCGAGGTGCGATGCACGAAGTAGCTGAGGCAACAAGTGAGACGAAGAATCCTGCCGCCATAGAGGTTGCAGCCTTCGACTTTGACGGTACGCTGACGCGGCGTGACACCCTGCTTCCTTATCTTTGGCGCAGCCTGGGCTGGCCAAACTTTCTGCTGGCCCTGCTGCAAAGCGCGCCCTGGCTGGCGGCTTACGCGTTCCGGATCATCAGTAACCACCGGGCGAAGGCGCGGCTGCTTCACGCCAGCCTGGGTGGCCGCTCGATGGCGGAAGTGGGGCAATGGACTGCCGACTTTGTCGGGCAGTATCTGCCGGGGCAATGGAACCCGGATGCGCTTGCCCGCCTGCGCTGGCATCAGGCGCGCGGCCATCGTTGCCTGATCATCAGTGCATCGCCGGGAATTTATTTACACCGCACCGGTGAGGTTTTGCATATGGATGCTGTCCTCTGTACAGAGCTCGAACTCGAGGGTGAGGTGCTCACCGGCCGGATGCAAACCCGCAATTGCCATGGTGAAGAAAAAGTGCGGCGTCTGAAGGCGTGGCTGGCTGAGCATTACCCCGCTGCACAAGGGGTTGTCCTGCATGCGTATGGTGATTCGGCCGGCGACATTCCCCTGCTAAATCTGGCAGACTATGCGCACTACCAAGGCCAACCCTGGGTCCGAAAAACATCCCGCGCATGAAGGCGCATGAGAGGTGGCGGGCCTGATCACCCAAAGGTTCTCATGAAGGTCATTGATTCCATCGTCACCCAGGCCGCAGGCATTGCTACCGTGCGGCGCGATATTCACGCTCACCCGGAGCTGTGTTTTGAAGAAGTACGTACAGCCGACGTGGTGGCCCAAAAACTCACCGAGTGGGGCATTCCGATTCACCGTGGGCTGGGCACCACCGGCGTTGTGGGCATTGTCAAGAACGGCACCTCCAGTCGGGCTATCGGGTTGCGCGCCGACATGGATGCCTTGCCCATGCAGGAATTTAATACTTTTGAACACGCCAGCCGGCACCAGGGGAAGATGCACGCCTGCGGCCACGACGGCCATACGGCTATGCTGCTGGCCGCAGCGCAGCATTTTGCGAAGAACCGAAACTTTGACGGCACGGTCTACCTGATATTCCAGCCCGCAGAAGAGGGCGGCGGTGGCGCGCGCGAGATGATCAAGGACGGCCTGTTCGACAAGTTTCCCATGGATGCGGTGTTCGGCATGCATAACTGGCCCGGCACCCAGGTCGGCAAGTTCGCTGCCAGTACCGGCCCGGTGATGGCTTCGAGCAATGAGTTCAAGATCACCATTCGCGGCAAGGGTGGCCACGCGGCCCTGCCGCACAACGGCATTGACCCGGTGCCGGTGGCCTGCCAGATGGTGCAGGCCTTCCAGACCATCATCAGCCGCAACAAAAAACCGGTGGATGCCGGCGTGATCTCCGTCACCATGATCCATGCGGGCGAGGCCACCAACGTGATTCCGGACAGTTGCGAGCTTCAGGGCACGGTGCGCACCTTCACGCTGGAGGTTCTCGACATGATCGAAAAGCGCATGCAGCAGGTTGCCGAGCATGTCTGCGCTGCGCATGACGCCCAGTGCGAGTTCGAATTTGTGCGCAACTACCCGCCGACCATCAACCATGCGAAGGAAACCGAGTTCGCGCGCAAGGTGATGGCCGACATTGTTGGTGCGGACAATGTGATCGAGCAGGAGCCGACCATGGGCGCGGAGGACTTTTCCTACATGCTGCAGGCCAAGCCGGGCTCTTATGTTTTTATTGCCAATGGCGATGGTGAGCACCGTGAAATGGGCCATGGCGGCGGGCCATGCATGTTGCACAACCCGAGTTACGACTTCAATGACGACCTGATCCCGCTGGGGGCTACCTTTTGGGTAAGGCTGACCGAAAGCTGGTTGGCCCAGGCTGCAGCATGACGGGCGGTATCGACACTTTTTCAGCCAGCTACAGCGAGGCACGGGGCAAATTCCTTGAGGCTGCCGCTGCCGCGGGGCTGCGGGTTGATTCGCATGTGCATCCGGAAACCGGACGTGATGGAGAAGAGCTGGCCATGGATGTGGTGCTCGATGGTCCGCCGGATGCCAGCGCCATGTTGATCCTGACCAGCGCGTGCCATGGTGTGGAGGGCTATTGCGGCTCGGGTGTGCAGGTGTCTGCGCTGCGGGACGCTGAATGGCGCGCCAAGGCCAAAGCCGAAGGAGTGGCCGTGCTGTATGTGCATGCGCTGAATCCCTATGGGTTTTCGCATATCCGGCGCACGACGCATGAAAACGTGGACCTGAACCGAAATTTTCAGGATTTTTCCCGGCCACTGCCAGTTAACGCGGCCTACCGGGAGCTGCAACCCCTGCTACTGCCCGAGGCATGGCCTCCGGCCGAAGCCAATACCGCGGCGACCGACCGGTACATCGATGATCGGGGTATGGATGCTTACCAGGCAGCCATCACCCGTGGGCAGCATGAATTTTCGGAAGGCCTGTTTTTCGGCGGTACGGAACCTACCTGGAGCAACCGGACCCTGCGCCAGGTGTTACGGACTTATGTAAGCAGGGTCAAGCGGGTGGCGTGGATTGATATTCACACCGGCCTGGGGCCCAGCGGCGTTGGCGAGCGCATCTGCGCCTGCCGCGACGACAAGGTCGCCCTCGAGCGCGCGCGCGCCTGGTGGGGCGGTGGCGGCGCAACACCCGTCACCTCCATTTACGACGGATCCTCCAGTTCGGCCTTTCTGACTGGCCTGATGTGGACGTCGATTTATGACGAATGCCCCGACGCCGAATACACCGGTATCGCCATGGAGTATGGAACCCTGCCGCCGTTTGAGATGATGCAGGCCTTGCGTGCTGAGCACTGGCTCAACATTCACCCCGAAGCATCGCCGGCGGTGGCGGCACAGATCAAGCAGCAGATGCTGGATGCCTTCTACGTGAATACAGACGAGTGGAAGGGCCTGATCATCGCGCAGGCCAGGGAGTCACTGTTTCAGGCTGTTCTGGGCCTCACTTCATAGTGATTTAGGCCTTTCCCCCTTATTTTACGGGCGCAGACAGCTATCAAAAATATAGCGAATGTGCCTGGGGGCTGACTCAATCTTCGAGTTCAGCTTTGGCCATCTCCACGTCCAGCCGCTCCATGGCGTCCATGGGATTGCTGGTGGCCGCCTGCTCGTACAGCTTGGTGGCTTCCTTCATCTTTTTGTCACCTTCGAGCATGACCATGCCGTTGGCGTATTCGATCATGGCGATGGCTGAACCGGGGTTGAGCTTGAGCGACTCCCTGAACAGCGACAGGCCTACGTCTTTCTTGGCGCCATAGGTCATGCCGCCAATCAGTGAGCCAACCTTGTCAATGACTTCGGCGTGAAAGGCGGCCAGGGCGATATGCGCATCGGCATGTTTGGGGCTGAGTTTGATGGCTTGCTCCAGTGCGTTCTTGACCTTGGTTCCCAGCCCCTGCGCCAGTGCCTTGGCCACGCTGATGCCCTGTCCATAACGGCCCAGGGCGTACGCCTGCCAGTACCAGGCATTGGCATTTTTGGGGTCGCTTGCCTGTTGAGCCTCGGACCGCTCGGCTACTTCCATGAACAGCTCAAGCTTGGCTTTTTCCTTGGTCTCAAGGTAGTTGGCGTAAATGGAGGTCGCCTTGTTGGCCACGGTGATGCCGGTGCCACCCGCTTTGAGTCCGGCCTCGGTAGCCTTCTGGAATTCGCCGTTGTGAAACAGCACCCAGGCCTGCAGTGCGGCGGCTTCCTTGGGCAGGGGCTCGCAGTCGCCCTGATGCAACCGGCTCCAGTTCTTCTTCAGGCTGGCTGCATCGAATGTGTAGTCGCCGGCATGTGGAAAAGCAGTCCATTTGGCCATCAGTTGTCTCCTTGAAATCTGTTGTTGGCGGGCTGAAAAAAGCGGGCTCAGGCAGGGTTGGCGTAAGCGCCCACCAACGCTTGCAGATGCATGCGCTGGCCCTGCTCGAGGTAGGGAATAAGCAGATTGAGAACGTGGTGCGCACCGCGCAACAGGGCTGCCTGGGCGTTTTCCGGCTCCAGCGCGTTGCGTGGGTCGCGCACGTACTCGAAACTCAACCAGTAGGTCAGCACCACCACCATGCTGGTGGCGGTAGCCTCGACTTCACGGGAGTCAATGCTGATGGTGTTGGCCCGGCTCATGCCGTCGAGCATGGTCTTGACTGAACGGGTTTTGTTCTTCAGAACCCACTGGAAATGGGTCTCAAGCCGCCGGTTTTTGCTGAGCAGGTCGTTCAGGTCGCGGTACAGGAAGCGGTATTGCCAAATCAGCTCAAACAGCGTGTGCATGAAAAACCAGGCGTCTTCTACGTCGCGGACGCCGTCGCTGGCATTGAGCAGTTCACTCAACGCGCGCTCGTACCTGTCAAACAGCGAGTTGATGAGCTCGTCTTTGGCAGGATAGTGGTAATACAGGTTGCCGGGGCTGATGCCCAGCTCGGCAGATATCAGCGTGGTCGAGACGTTGGGCTCGCCAAATCGGTTGAACAGATCAAGCGTCACTTCCAGGATGCGTTCAGCAGTTCGGCGCGGCGCTTTTTTCGCCATGTTTGTCTACCTCGTGTTTTGTTTCGACTCTAACCCACTCGTACGGCGCTTGGAAGTAGGGTAGTCGCGCAAGTCGGTCAGGCCCTGCGGACTGTTGGCAGATGAAGGGCGTGGTTCAGGTCCTCCATCATTTCTTCCAGTGAACTGATGGCCCGTCCCAGGCGTGTCGCCGCGGGCCGCTCGCTGACCAGGTGTCGCCTTGGGTCTTCCAGAACGTCCAAATCAAGCGATAGGCCATGCCGGGCGAGCTTGGCCGAGAGAGTCGTCCTGCGGGAGCGCAGCATTTCGCGTGTTTTCTGATACGCGTGCTCGGCAAGCTGGCGTCGCTGAGCGTAACTAAACGTATTTGCCAGAAACATGTCGGCATCTCGGTGGTCCGGCTCAATCAGGATGATGTCGGTGTCAGGATAAGCGTGCTCGTAGTGCTTCATTCCCAATTCGAGGCGGGAATGGATCATGGACCGGAAGGTCTGGCTCAGCACGGCCGGCAAGCCCCCATCCACGATACGCGGAATGGCTTGCCTTTCCTTGGGGAGGCCACGCCGCATGACTCGTTGCGTCATCGACAGCTCAGGTGCCTGAGTGGCGTCAAAAGGAACCAGCGGATTGAGGCACAGCATCAGGTCGATGCCGCCATCCATGGCCACCCCTGCGTGCAGGGTTTTCTTCAACGCGCCATCCACGTAGTAGTGGTTGTCGATTTCTACCGGCGGAAATAGCCCCGGCAAGGCCGAACTGGCTTGTACGGCTTTCGAAATCGGCACGTGGTCCCAGCCGGGTTGGCCAAATGGCGCGGCGTCTCCGCTGTCAAGATTGGTCGCTACCAGGGTAAGCCGGGACTTGAGTTTGCGGAAGTCGTTGGTTCGCCCTGCCTTGGAGAACAGCAGGCTCAGGCGCTTGTCGACTTCCTCGTTGGAGAAGATGCCCGTTGGCAGGGCCGGCCCCAGCTTTTCCAGTGCGTTGAGCAGCGGTTTGCGGCCGAAGGTTGTGCGCCAGAGCGCCGCCGCCGCCAGGCCGGGCAGCATGATGCCGCGCCTCAAAAATTCCCCATACGCAGGAACCATCAGCCATGCCGGGTCAAAAACTTCGGATGCCTCGTGGTCGTTTTCAATAAAGGCTGCGCACAACTCGCGCGGCGTCATGCCGTTGGCAAGACCGGCGGCAATAAAACCGCCCGCCGAGACGCCCACATAGTGATGGAGTTCGGTCAGCGACAGGCCTTGCAACGATTCATCCAGCGCACAAAGTGCGCCTATTTCATAGATCGCCCCCAGGGGACCGCCGCCTGCCAGTGCCAGAGCTATCCGCGGACTTTTCCCGGACTGTTTTTTCAAGGGAGTCAGGGCGGGAGAACGCTGGAAGCTGGAATTCTTGGCTGATGTCATGGACGGGAAGTGTAGACGGCGGTACGTGATGGAATTTGCTGCAAAGCAGCATTTTTTGAGTGGCGAAGACGTAAAAAAAGGACGTGTCAACGTCCTTTTAATGGAGCAGCCTGGTATCAGGCAGATTTTCGGGCCGGGGCGCGTTTGGCTGCTGGTTTGCGTGCAGCAGTCTTGCCTGCAGCCGGCGCTGCTTTCGAAGCGGTTCCAGGTTTGGCGCTCATCTTCTGCACGTTTTTGTTGAGTTCGTCGATGCGCGCAATGAGGGCATCAACGTCCCTGGCGGAAGGAACACCCAGCTTGTTCAGGGCTTTGGCCACGCGTTCTTCGAAAATGTTTTCCAGCTTGTCCCATTGGTTGCCGGCCTTGGACGTGATGTCAGTTGCCATGCTTGCCATCTTGTTGGTGGCGGTCGAAATCTTCTCTTCAGCAACAGCCTGCGTCTTGCGCTGGATGGACAGGCCTTCCTTGACCAGGGTCTCAAAAACCTTGCCGCCTTCTTCCTGGGCCTTGGAGAAAGCGCCCAGACCTGCGAGCCAGATCTGCTGGGCCGACTCCTTCACGGCGCCGGAGAGTTGTGGGCCTGATTTTTTGTCGATGCTCATTTT
Source organism: Polaromonas sp. A23 (assembly GCF_002001015.1). Classification (GTDB taxonomy): domain Bacteria; phylum Pseudomonadota; class Gammaproteobacteria; order Burkholderiales; family Burkholderiaceae_C; genus Polaromonas. Next base: position 80,402 of record NZ_MUNO01000012.1, read on the forward strand.
TTGCAGTTTCTTGACCATGGTTGGCTCCTGTCGATGATGATTTGTGGGGCTGTGCCCGCTTATGGGCAATGTACAGAACAAAATATAAGCCCTGAGCTGGTGCAGGTTTAGGTGTTCTCTTCTAGAACGCTAGTGGCGTGCATCTATGGAAAAGTGAAGCGGGACACACCGAACACGGGTTTCTGCTGACCAGTGCACGGCGAGGCTTCGGCAAGAATCAGCGTTGGTCCAAAGTCGTCTAGCGGAGAACACAATGCAGTATTTCGTCACGGGAGCCACCGGCTTCATCGGTAAACGTTTAGTCAAAAAGCTTCTGGAGCGTAAGGGGGCGACGGTTTACTTCCTGATCCGCAAGGAAAGTGCCGGCAAGGTTGAGGCCCTGCGGGCGTATTGGGGCGCCAGTGCCGCCAAAGTCATTCCCATTCATGGCGACTTGACCTCGAAGAAGCTTGGCGTCTCGGCAGAGGATGTCAAGCGGCTCAAAGGCCAGATCGACCACTTCTACCATCTCGCCGCCGTGTATGACCTCGGGGCTGACGAGGAAAGCCAGATTGCCGTCAATGTGGACGGCACACGTAACACTGTCGAGTTCGCCAAGGTGATTGACGCCGGCCATTTTCACCACGTCAGCTCCATTGCCGCGGCCGGCCTCTATGAAGGCGTGTTCCGGGAAGACATGTTCGAGGAGGCTGAGAACTACGAACACCCGTATTTCATGACCAAGCACGAGAGCGAGAAAATCGTGCGCAAGGAATGCAAGGTGCCGTGGACCGTATTCCGTCCGGCCATGGTGGTTGGCGACAGCACCACGGGCGAGATGGACAAGATCGACGGTCCTTACTATTTCTTCAAGCTGATCCAGCGCATGCGCCAGTTGCTGCCTCCCTGGATGCCGGCTGTTGGCCTGGAAGGCGGGCGTATCAATATCGTGCCGGTTGATTTTGTGGTTGATGCCTTGGACCTGATCAGCCACAAGGCCAGCATTGCCAAAAAATGCTTCCACCTGGTTGACCCGGTGGGCTATCGGGTTGGCGATGTGCTCGATATTTTCAGCAGGGCCGCGCACGCACCGAAGATGAACCTGTTTGTCAATGCAGCGTTGCTGGGGTTCATCCCGCGTGGTGTCAAGAAGAGCCTGATGGCGCTGGCACCGGTGCGCCGCGTGCGCAATGCAGTCATGGCCGACCTGGGCCTACCCGAGGACATGCTGACCTTCGTCAACTACCCGACGCGATTTGACTGTCGTGAAACTCTGGCTGCGCTCAAAGGCTCTGGGGTGGAGTGCCCCAACCTGAAAGACTACGCCTGGCGCGTCTGGGATTACTGGGAGCGCCATCTCGACCCCGACCTGCACATCGATCGCTCGCTCAAGGGTACGGTTAACGGTAAAGTGGTGCTCATCACAGGTGGTTCTTCGGGCATCGGCCTGGCGGCGGCACACAAGTTTGCTGAAGCTGGTGCCATCACGGTCATTTGTGGCCGCGACCAGGATAAGCTGGATGAGGCCTGCAAGGAGGCCAAGGCAAAGGGCTACAACTTCATCGCCTATGCGGCTGACATTGCGGACATGGCCGATTGCGACCGCTTCGTGCAGACGCTGATTGCCAACCATGGGGGGGTCGATTTCCTGATCAACAACGCGGGCCGGTCCATCAGGCGCGCCATTGAAGCGAGCTACGACCGCTTCCACGACTTCGAGCGCACCATGCAGCTCAACTACTTTGGCTGCCTGCGGGTCACCATGGGCTTCCTGCCCGGCATGGTGGCCAAACGCAAAGGCCATGTGGTCAACATCAGCTCCATCGGTGTGTTGACCAATGCGCCACGCTTTTCGGCTTACGTTGCCTCCAAATCAGCGCTTGACGCATGGACACGTTGCGCGTCCAGCGAATTCGCTGACCAAGGCATTACTTTCACCACCATCAATATGCCCCTGGTGCGCACACCGATGATTGCGCCCACCAACTTGTACAACAATGTTCCCACATTGAGTCCTGAGGAGGCTGCCGACCTGGTTGCCCAAGCCTGCATTTTCAAGTCGGTGCGCATCGCGACCCGGCTCGGCATCGCCGGTCAGGTGTTGCATGCGTTGCTGCCGCGAGTGGCCCAGATAGCCATGAACACCAGCTTCCGCATGTTCCCCGATTCGTCAGCCGCCAAGGGGGCCAAGCCGGGCGACAAGCCTGTGAAACAGACCTTATCGCCGGAAGCCGTGGCTTTGCAGCAGATGATGCGGGGCATTCACTTCTAAGCGTTTTCGACCCATGTACTAAAAAATCGCCCTTCGGGGCGATTTTTACTGCCTGTTTTGCCATTGCCTGCGGAGGCTTTCTGTCCAGTCGCCAGAGGCATAATGCCAGCAGACGCCAAACGGCGCTGACACGCAGAAGGATGGAGCTCATGATTTTGGTAACTGGAGGTGCGGGTTTCATCGGCGCCAACTTTGTTCTTGACTGGCTGGCCAGGAACGACGAGCCGGTCATCAACCTGGACAAGCTCACCTATGCCGGGAACATGGAAACTTTGGCCTCCCTGAAGGAGGATCCGCGCCATATTTTTGTCAAGGGTGATATCGGCGACAGTGCGCTTGTTGCCGACCTGTTGGCACGGCACCAGCCACGTGCGGTGATTAATTTTGCCGCGGAATCACATGTCGATCGGTCTATTTCAAGCCCGGAAGACTTCATCCAGACCAACATCGTGGGTACTTTTCGGTTGCTGGAAGCCGTAAGAGGATATTGGGGCGGGTTGAGCGGCGGCACCAGGGACGGCTTTCGTTTTGTACATGTGTCGACCGACGAGGTTTACGGTTCGCTCGCGTCAGCGGATCCCGCCTTCACGGAATCTCACCGCTATGAGCCCAACAGCCCTTACTCAGCCAGCAAAGCCGCCAGCGATCATCTCGTGCGCGCTTATCGGCACACCTATGGCCTTCCGGTGCTGACCACCAACTGCAGCAACAACTATGGCCCGTATCACTTTCCTGAAAAACTGATACCCCTGATGATCATCAATGCGCTGGCCGGCAAACCCCTGCCGGTTTATGGCGACGGCATGCAGGTGCGCGACTGGCTTTATGTCAAGGATCATTGCAGCGCTATCCGCAGCGTTCTCGAAGCCGGTGGGCCGGGTGAGGTCTACAACGTGGGCGGCTGGAACGAAAAACCCAACATCGAGATCGTTCAGACGATTTGTGCCTTGTTGGACGAGTTCCGGCCTCGCGCCGATGGCAAGAGCTATCGCGAACAAATCAGTTATGTGAAAGACCGCCCGGGCCACGACAGGCGTTATGCGATTGACGCCAGCAAGATTCAGCGCGAATTGGGATGGAAGCCAGTCGAAACTTTTGAGACCGGCATACGCAAAACCGTGCAGTGGTACCTGGCCAATCCGGAATGGGTGTCACACGTGCAAAGTGGGGCCTACCGGGAATGGGTGCAGACGCAGTATGCCGATACGGCCGCGGCATGAAGATTCTTCTCTTTGGAAAAAACGGCCAGGTTGGTTGGGAGTTGCAGCGTAGTCTGGCGCCTCTCGGCGAACTCACCGCGCTGGATCGTCACAGCACGGACCTGTGTGGCGACCTCGCTGATCTGGGGGGAATCGCCACTACGGTGCGTAGCGTCCGGCCCGATGTGATCGTTAATGCTGCCGCCTATACCGCCGTTGACAAAGCCGAGAGTGATATGGCGACCGCCCATGTGGTGAACGCGGAGGCGCCGGGCGTTATTGCCGAAGCGGCCAATGCCGTCGGTGCGTGGTTGGTGCACTATTCGACGGACTATGTTTTCGACGGCAATGGCAGCCAACCGTGGAGAGAAAGCGATCCGACCGGACCGCTTGGTGTCTATGGCCAGACCAAACTCGAGGGTGAGCAACGTATTGCCGCCCTGTGTGCAAGACACCTCATTCTGCGCACCAGCTGGGTCTACGGCGCGCGTGGTGGTAACTTTGCCAAAACCATGCTGCGCCTGGCCGGGGAGCGGGATCGGCTGACGGTCATCAATGACCAGTTCGGTGCGCCTACGGGCGCTGATTTGCTTGCTGACGTCACGGCCCACATGGTGCGCAACGTATTGTCCGTTTCCGGCGCGTCTGATCGCCTTGCCGGCATCTATCATGTAGCTGCTACTGGCGAGACCTCGTGGCATGGGTATGCGCGCTTTGTGATCGATTGGGCGTCCGCCGCTGGCTTGACCCTCAAAACATCACCTGCCGGCGTTGATCCGGTGCCCACGACCGCGTTTCCCACACCGGCGGTACGCCCCCATAATTCCCGTCTGAACACCGCTAAACTGCAGGACAGCTTTGGACTGCACCTTCCCGCATGGCAGCAGGGCGTTGCCCGCATGCTGACCGAAATTACCTGAAACCTCACTCATGACACAACGCAAAGGCATTGTCCTCGCCGGCGGCTCAGGCACCCGCTTGCACCCGGCTACGCTGGCCATCAGCAAGCAGCTGCTGCCGGTGTATGACAAACCCATGGTGTACTACCCGCTGAGTACGCTGATGGTTGCTGGCATTCGCGAGGTGCTGATCATCAGCACGCCGCAGGACACACCGCGGTTCGAGCAGCTTCTTGGCGACGGTTCGCAGTGGGGCATGAAGCTCCAGTACGCGGTGCAACCCAGCCCCGATGGATTGGCGCAGGCCTTCATCATTGGTGAAAAATTTCTGGGTGACGCACCCAGCGCTCTGGTGCTGGGCGACAACATTTTTTATGGCCATGATCTGCAAAAACTGCTGATGGAAGCGGATGCTCAACAAGCCGGTGCAACGGTGTTTGCCTACCATGTGCAGGACCCGGAGCGTTATGGTGTCGTTTCCTTTGATGCAGCCGGCAGGGCCAGCAGCATTGAGGAGAAACCGGAGATTCCCGAAAGCAACTATGCCGTGACGGGCCTCTATTTTTACGATAGTCAGGTGGTCGAGATCGCCAAAACCATCAAGCCGAGTGCCCGGGGCGAGCTTGAGATCACAGCGGTCAACCAGGCCTATCTCGATCGTGGCGGACTGAGAGTACAGATTATGGAGCGGGGCTATGCATGGCTGGATACCGGTACCCATGACAGCCTCCTCGATGCGGGGCAGTTCATTGCAACGCTGGAGCACCGCCAAGGCCTCAAGATTGCTTGCCCGGAAGAGATTGCTTGGCGCAACGGTTTTATTGATGGCCGGCAACTTGAAAAACTGGCTATCCCTCTTGCCAAAGGCGGCTATGGTCAGTATTTGCTGCGCCTGCTCAAGGAGCGGAGCTAGGCATGAAGGTTATCCCCACAGCTATCTCGGACGTGCTCATCATCGAACCCCGCGTGTTTGGCGACTCCCGGGGGTTTTTCTTCGAGAGTTTTAACAAGCGTGCTTTTCGGGACGCCACCGGCCTGGATCCAGATTTTGTGCAAGACAATCATTCGCGGTCGGCAAGGGGCGTGCTACGCGGGCTTCACTACCAGATCAAGCAGCCGCAGGGGAAACTGGTGCGCGTTATCAGCGGCGCCGTGTTCGACGTAGCGGTTGATTTGCGTAAGTCATCTGCCAATTTCGGTGAATGGGTTGGGGTGGAGCTTTCGGAGGCAAATCAGCGGCAGCTCTGGGTGCCACCGGGGTTTGCGCATGGCTTTCTCGCTCTGAGTGAGTCCGCCGATTTTCTGTATAAGACCACCGATTATTACGCCCCGGCGTACGAGCGGTGCATTGTCTGGAATGACCCTGAGCTTAACATCCGGTGGCCGCTGGCAGAAGGCATTCCGGAAGTCTCGCAGAAGGACAATAAAGGCCTTTCATTGCATGATGCGCCTCTGTTTTACGGCGATCCCGATGACACAGGTAATGATAATCATGAAATTCTGGAGTGACGAGTAATGCAAGAAATGGAAGAACAGGGGTTTGATCTGATGGACTTGTTGGGCATGGTTGCCGAGAACCTCAAGCTGTTGGTTTTGCTGCCCCTAATTGCAGGGCTGATCGGTTTGGCGGTGAGCTACGTCTTGCCTAAAACCTACACCAGCCAGGCGATTCTGTATTTGCCGCCAACGCCGCCAACGCCGCCAACGCCGCCAACGCCTCCTGCCGGAGGATCACAGCTTGTGGCTCCGCCAATGACGGTAACGCAGGCCGCCAGCACCATGCTCACGCCTATGGTGCTGGATAATGTTATTGTTGCGCGCAATCTTGGGGTGGGCAGGCCTCTGCAGGCTGCGCGTGCCGAGCTCAAGGGGAGTGCAAAAGCGGCGGTTGGAAAAGACCTTCTCTTGCGGCTGGACGTGACAGCCAGAACACCCGAAGACGCGCAGGCAACGGCCAACGCCATCATTGGTGCCTGGCTTAAAAGTACAAATCCTGATCCACGTGAAGTGGAAAGCCAGACCAAACGTCTGAGCTATGTGAAAGCATCGCTTGAGGCGGTTCGTCTGAAACTGGCGCGCCTTACTCAGAACAGCGGAACAGAGCGAAAATCTGGCGTACGGGACGACTTAGGTGCATACGTCATCGCCTTGACTGAGATGGAGTTGCGCTACTCGGCAGAAGTACGGAATCTTGAAAAAGCTTTGGAAGGTCTTTCGCGGGACGTTCTGCTGCAGGAGCCCACATTGCCGTTGGAGCCTTCTGCACCTAACAAGACATTGATTGCTGTCGTGTCAGCCGTACTTTGTGCTTTTGTGCTGATGGTGATGGTCTTGATTAAACATTTTTGGACTATGTCCGCACAAAATCCGGCATCGGCAAAAAAGCAGACTAGGGTGCTTCGCGCGCTGGGCTTCAAAACTAGAGTTGGGGGTGAAGGGTGAGACGTCTGGATTCTTTTCAGGCCAATCGGTAGTTCTTCCGGTATAAATATGTTCAATTCCGTCGAAATCTGACCCACTTATGGAGTGAACCCCTCGGACTGGACCAGGGGAAAGAGACGAACTGATACGCTTGCTGGGCCTTCATAAAAGGAGAAGGTCCATGTCATCAAGAGGCCCCTATCGCCGGCACACTGCGCAGTTCAAGCTGCAGCTGTGTAGCGACATTCGTTCAGGCGCACTTGGGCGCCGTGACGCGCAAAAGAAGTACGCCCTGTTCGCCAACCTCATCCAGATGTGGTTGACCCAGTTTGATCGCGGCGAGCTCAGCACCGAAGAGGTTGAGGCGGACGCCATCGCTGAATACGAGGCCAAAGTCGCCGCCCTGGAGCGCAAAGTGGGGCAATTCACGATGGAACTGGAGTTGGTCAAAAAAACTCCGCGCTTGCGCCTCGTGAGCGACAACTAGAACTCCTCCATCATCACCGGCACCAAGCCTGCTCCATCCGATAGGAGTGCCAAGTGATTGAACTGCCGCGCAGCACCTTCTATTACCGCTCCATCGGCGACGCCGGCGGCTTGGCAGATGTCCAACTGGTCGAGCTCATCCAGGCCATTCAGGATGAGCTACATGGTTGCGGCTATCGACGCGTCACGCACGAGTTACGCCGACGCGGCCATCTCGTCAATCACAAGCGCGTGGCGCGCTTGATGAAGGCGCACAGCCTGGGCATCAAGCCTCGCAGGCGCTTCGTGCGCACCGCCGACAGCAACCATGACTCGCCGATCTTCCCGAATCTCTATCGCAACGTGATCCCGAGCCATCCTGACCTGGTGTGGGTCGCGGACTTCACGTACATCCGCATCGAGACCGGCTTCTGCTACTTGGCAGCCATCCTGGACGCGTGCAGCCGCAAGGTCGTGGGCTACGGGATCTCCCGTCGGATTGACACGCCGCTGGCGCTGGCGGCATTACGCTCTGCGCTCGAGAGCCGACGACCGCCGCCAGGGAGCATTCACCATACGGATCGAGGCTGTCAATACGCGAGCGACATATACCGGCGAGCGCTGCGGGATGCAGGCCTTCGCGGCTCAATGAGCTCGCCTGGCAATCCGTATGCCAATGCTCAGGCTGAGAGCTTTATGAAGACGCTCAAGGTCGAGGAGGTGTACCTGGCCGGCTACGAGACCTTTGCGGATATGGCAACACGGTTGCCACGCTTCATCGACGAGGTCTACAACGCCAAGCGGCTTCACTCGGCACTTGGCTACTGTTCACCCAACGAATTTGAATTACAACTCGCTCAGGAGGCGGCTTAGTTCTGATCATCCCCGTGGTCCAGTCCGAAGGGTTCACTCCGAACTCGGGTCAGACTTCAGTGCAATTCAACACTGCACCACTACGGAGCCTCGCAGTTGTGTTAGCTCCACTACTCTTAGGCTGCCAGGCGCAGACTATGGGCGCTCGGGATCTTTTATCCCGTCAACTTGTTAATTGTTTGCGAATTCAAGTGGCGTGTTAAGATGTTCATCGGTTGAACGCAGGCGAAAATAGCACGTTCACGCCGCAATATCAAGTTTCCACCGCTGTGAACACATGTCCGAAAAATCGTCTTTTTATGAGACACATTTGCAGGTGTTGCGCTTGCTTGAGTCCAACCCGAAGATGAGTCAGCGCGATTTGGCAAAAGCGTTGGGCATTAGCTTGGGAAAGGCCAATTATTGCCTCAATGCCTTGCTGGACAAGGGTTTGCTCAAAATGCAGAACTTTCAGGGAAGCAAAAGCAAACTTGCCTACGCTTATTTGCTGACGCCTGCCGGAATCGCCGAGAAGGCGGGACTGACCCGCAGGTTTCTGAAAAGCAAGATGGAAGAGTATGAGCAGTTGAGGCTTGAGATTGAATCTCTCAAGCAACAGGCTAGAGACTTGCCACAAAAATAATGCCGTCTTCTGACATGAGTTGTTCTGCATCCACCATTAAATCCTCGGACCTTACGGTCTAGCAGCGCTTTGGCTTTGCACACCATTCAACCGATATCCCGGCTTTTGCCGCGGCTCTGGCGCCACATTCCTGCGCGGCGGCGCGGGCAGTTTTGCCTGTTGCTAGGCCTGATGATCGTGGCGTCGTTTGCCGAGATTCTGAGCATAGGCGCAGTCCTTCCGTTTCTGGGTGTGCTGACTTCTCCGGCACGCGTTTTTGAATATCCTCTGGCGCAACCAATGATTCGGGCCCTGAATATCCGTTCCGCCGACGAGTTGCTGCTGCCGCTGACCCTTGCTTTTGGCGCTGCCGCAGTGATTGCAGGTGCGATGCGCCTTGCGCTGCTGTGGGCAACGACGCGCCTCTCGTTTGCAACAGGCGCGGACCTCAGCAGTGACATTTATCGCCGTACCCTGTATCAACCTTACGCGGTTCATGTTGCCAGAAACAGCAGCGAGGTCATTAACGGTATATCTGGCAAAGCCAATGGCGTCATCTACACGACCATTGTTCCCCTGTTGACCTTGATCAGCTCTGCTGTGATGCTGGTTGCCATCCTGGTGGCCATGCTGTCGGTAAATCCAGTGATTGCCCTGTCAGCCTTCGGTGGTTTCGGGCTGATTTATGCGGTGATCATCGGGCTGTCCCGCAAGCGCATGTTGCTGGACAGCCAGGTGCAGGCGCGTGAATCAACCCAGGTCATCAAGTCACTTCAGGAGGGCCTTGGAGGAATTCGGGACGTGCTGATCGATGGCACGCAGGCAGCCTATTGCGCTGCCTACCAGTCATCAGATCGACCTTTGCGGAGGGCGCAGGGCAACAGCTTTTTCATTCAGGCCGCTCCGCGCTACGGAATGGAAGCGTTGGGCATGCTGCTGATTGCTGCCCTTGCTTTTGCACTTGCGCAGCAACCTGGGGGAGTTGCAAATGCCATCCCTGTGCTGGGTGCGCTCGCGCTGGGAGCGCAGCGTCTACTGCCGGTGCTGCAGCAGGCTTATGCCTCATGGACCAACATTCAGACAGGACAGGCTTCCTTGCAGGACGCGATAGAACTGCTGGACCAGCCTTTGCCAGACCATGCAGGGCAGCCCGCTGCTGCACCGCTGCCATTTCAGCGCAGCATTGTCCTCAATCAGCTGTCCTTCCAATATGCTCCTGGGGCGGCATGGGTATTGAAGGATATTGGACTGACGATTGAAAAAGGGAGTCGTGTCGGCTTCATAGGCGCAACCGGCAGCGGCAAGAGCACCCTGCTTGATGTGGTCATGGGCTTGCTTGAGCCGGCGTTCGGTTCGATCGAGGTCGACGGCCAAAAGTTGACAGCTGCCAACAGCCGGAACTGGCAGGCGCATATTGCGCATGTTCCGCAGGCCATCTTCCTCGCTGACAATTCCATTGAAGAGAACATTGCCTTCGGCCAACCGAAAGACCAGATTGATCATGAACGCGTCAGGTTTGCCGCGCAGCAGGCACAGATTGCGGGTCTCATAGAGACTTGGCCACGTGGTTATGAGACTTCGGTGGGTGAGCGCGGCGTACGCTTGTCTGGCGGTCAGCGGCAGCGAATCGGCATTGCCCGTGCCCTGTACAGGCGCGCTGACGTGATCATTTTTGACGAGGCCACAAGCGCATTGGACAATGAAACCGAACTTGCCGTGATGCAGGCCATTGAGGGCCTGAGCGAGACGCTGACCATTCTCATCATCGCACACCGCCTGACGACGCTCAGAAACTGTTCGTTGATTGTTGAGCTTGGCAACGGCGGCATCACGCGCACCGGCACCTATCAGGAAATTGTGAATCACACGGCCTGAAGGCCAGAACCCAGGAAGTATGCACATGCTGAACAATTCGTCCATCCTCATCACGGGGGGCACTGGCTCCTTCGGGCACACGTTTGTGCCGATGACGCTGGCCAGGTACAACCCCCGTCGCATGGTGATCTACTCCCGCGACGAGATGAAGCAGTGGGAAATGGCCAAGCTCTACGGCGACGACGACCGGGTCCGGTTCTTCATCGGTGATGTGCGGGACAAGGATCGCCTGTCGCGTGCGCTCAAGGGAATCGACTACGTTGTCCATGCGGCTGCTACCAAAATTGTGCCGACGGCTGAGTACAACCCCTTTGAGTGCGTGAAGACCAACGTGATTGGCGCGATGAATCTGATAGACGCATGCATCGACCAGGGCGTCAAGCGCGTAGTGGCGTTGTCGACAGACAAAGCCAGCAGCCCGGCCAATCTTTATGGGGCGACCAAGCTCACCTCTGACAAACTATTTATTGCGGGCAATTCATATTCAACGGCAAACGATGCCCACTTTTCTGTCGTCCGTTATGGAAATGTGATGGGATCCCGCGGTTCTGTGATTCCTTTTTTCATGTCGATTGCGGACAAGGAAGTTCTACCTATCACCGATGCGCGAATGACGCGCTTCATGATCACGCTGGAGCAAGGCGTCGGGTTGGTTTGGCATGCCTTCGAGAACATGGTTGGGGGTGAAATTTATGTAAAAAAAATACCTTCGATGAAGATGCCGGATGTGGCATTGGCCGTCGCCCCTAAGGCGCGTCATGAAATCATAGGCATCAGGCCGGGCGAGAAGCTTCATGAACAAATGATTGGCGCCGAAGATGCGCCGCACACCTACGAATACGATGACTACTACAAGATACTGCCGGCAATTCACAACTGGAGCCAGGATCCGATGCGTATCGATGACGGCAAGCTGGTTGATCCTGGCTTTACCTACAGCTCTGACAACAACACAGACTGGATGAGCATCGACATGCTTCGCACCTGGATCGAGCAGAATCGCGAAAAAATCGGGAAAATATGATGAACCTGATTCCGTACGGGCGACAGGATATTGACGACGCGGACATTGCCGCTGTGGCGGAAGTCTTGCGGTCGGACTTCCTGACGCAAGGTCCCGCTGTTCCAAGGTTTGAGCAGGCCATAGCAAGTTATTGCGGCGTTGGCCATGCTGTTGCGGCAAACAGTGCCACCAGCTCTTTGCACGTGGCCTGCCTTGCGTTGGGCGTCGGGAAGGGAAGCATTGTCTGGACAACACCGATTACGTTTGTGGCGAGCGCAAACTGTGCGCTTTATTGCGGAGCCTCGGTCGACTTTGTGGACATCGATCCTGTGACCTACAACATGAGCGTCGACCGGTTGGAAGAAAAACTGCTTGCTGCAAAGAAAAGCGGTTCATTGCCCAGCGTTGTCATTCCGGTGCATTTGTGCGGGCAACCCTGTGACATGGCTGGCATTCATGCCCTTAGCCTGGAGTATGGGTTCAGAGTTATTGAGGATGCTTCCCATGCTATTGGTGGCACATACCGCAACGAACCAGTTGGCAACTGCCGATACAGCGATATCACTGTGTTCAGCTTCCACCCGGTCAAGATCATCACCACCGGGGAAGGTGGCATGGCGACCACCAATGACCCCGAACTGGCAAAACGCATGCGTATGTTGGGTAGCCATGGAATCACGCGTGATGCGCGCGAGATGACGCGTGAGCCAGACGGCCCCTGGTATTACGAACAGGTTGAACTGGGGTTCAACTACAGGATGACGGACATCCAGGCGGCGTTGGGTGTAAGTCAGATGCGCCGGCTGGATGAGTTTGTGTCGCGACGCCACGCGATCGCCGGGCGTTATGACGAATCGTTACGTAACGTCAATGTGACAGCCCCTTGGCAGCATCCAGATGGGTATTCCGGCTTGCATCTGTATGTCGTGCGTTTGCACTCAAACATGCAGGGCTCCATACATCGGAAAATCTTTGACGAGATGCGCGCGACAGGCATTGGCGTGAATTTGCACTACATACCTGTTCATATGCAGCCTTATTATCAAAAGATCGGCTTCAATGCCGGCGATTTTCCCGCCGCGGAGCAGTATTACGAGACAGCCATCAGTCTGCCCATGTTCCCGGCGCTGACCGAGGCGCAGCAGGATACCGTGGTCAGCACATTACGAAAACTGGTCAATCAACAAGAGGTCAAAATTCCATCATGAGCACAAGCAGCACTGTTATCCAGATCAACGGAATCCCGGTGAGTGAAGACTCGCCATGTTTCATTACTTTTGAAGCGGGCCCGACACATCAGGGTCTGGAATCGGCGAAACGTCTGGCCAAACACGCGAAAGAGGCGGGAGGTCACGCCATTAAATTTCAAGTGTTTGACCCCATGCGCCTGGTCGCCGATCCTTTGCTGCCATTCACTTATCAGGTGCTGGTCGATGCGAAATCGGGCGCGCTGGAAACCGTGACAGAACCTTTGCGCGACATTCTGGTTCGCCGTTATCTGAAGCTTGATGAATGGCGTGAACTGAAGCGTTATTGCGACGAAATAGGTCTGGCCTTTTTTGCGACGGCGTGCTTTCATGAAGACGTGGATTTCCTGGTTGAGATCGGCTGCCAGTCCATCAAGATCGCTTCTGCCGACGTCAACCATATTCCCTTCATTCGTTATGCCGCCAGAACGGGCCTGTGCATTCAGCTGGACACTGGAATGGCGTCGCTTGGCGAGATTGAACTGGCTGTAGATGCCATCCGCGCAGAAGGCAACGAAAGCATCGTCATTCACCATTGTCCTTCGGGATACCCTGCCCATTTGGAAAGTATCAACCTGCGAGTGATTCCCACGATCAAAAGACTTTTTGGGTGCCCGGTGGCCTTTTCTGATCACAGCACAGGCTGGGATATGGATATTGCTGCCCTTGCAGTGGGCGCCAACATGCTTGAAAAAACAATCACAGAGGATCGCACCACCCGGTCTGTGGAGCACGTCATGTCGCTGGAGCCACAGGACATGCGTCGGTTTGTCGAGATCGTTCGTGAGATCGAGACAGCCCTTGGGAATTCGCGGCGTGTGTTTTCGGACGTCGAGCGCGTCAAGCGAAATGCAATACGGCGCAGTTTGCATGTAGCGGCTGATCTTGCGCCAGGCCATGTTTTGAAAGAGACGGACCTGGACTATCGCCGTCCGGGGACGGGAATAACACCTGACCGGCTGGCCGAAGTACTGTCGAAGCGACTCACCCGGGCCTTGAAGGCCGGGGAAAGAATCCAGTGGGAAGACTTGGAGAAATGAATCCTGCTCCTGTTGCCATCGTCGATTATGGAATGGGCAATCTGCGCTCAGTCCAAAACGCTGTCGAGCATTTGGGGGGCCATGCCGTTTTTGTTTCGGATCCCATGCAGTTGCGGCAGTATCAAAAAATTATTCTGCCCGGGGTGGGTGCCTTTTCTCAGGCTATCACCTGTCTGCGTGAAACGGGTCTCGATGTCGCGTTGAGTGAGCGACGCGATGCTGGAGCTCATATCCTTGGCATTTGTCTCGGCATGCAGCTGATGTGCACCGTATCTGAAGAAGATGGTATCCACCAGGGGCTTGACTGGTTTTCAGCAAAAGTCAGTCGCTTTCCTGCGGACAGCGGGCTCTCGGTCCCGCATATGGGATGGAACGGCGTGGATTTTTCGCGCGACGACCCCATGTTCGCGAAACTTGAGTCCGGAAGTGACGCGTATTTTGTCCACAGCTATCGCGTGGAATGTAGCGATCCCGCGGACGTGATTGCCACAACAGACTATGGCCATCGGTTTGACTCCATCATCCAGCGCGGAAATGTTCGGGGAATTCAGTTTCATCCTGAGAAAAGTCAGGGATTCGGCCTGGGAATGATTCGCAATTATGTGGAGCTGCCTTGTTAAAAAAGCGCCTGATTGCAGTACTGATCTTGCGTGACGGTCAGGTGGTTCAGAGTGTGCGTTTCAAGCACACGAACGTGATTCATTACGATGCCGTCCACGCCATGGAGGCGTTTAACAAGTGGGCCGTGGATGAAATCGTCATTCTTAATGTGACCAGAAGCGCCGACAGCAAGGAAAAGTTCGCAGAAATTGTTGAGCGGATATCGAGCCAGTGCTTCGTACCGCTGGCAGTCGGCGGCTGGATAGATGACGAGGGCTACGCGCAAAAGCTGTTGCGCAGTGGCGCCGACAAACTGGTGGTGAACACCATAGTGGCCGACAACCCGGAGCTGGTGACCCGGTTGGCCATGCGTTATGGAAAGCAGTGCATTGTGGCTTCCATGGATGTCAAGAGAAGCGAAGAGGGTACTCCCCAAATTGTGGTGGATCGATCGTCCCGCGTGATCGAATCAAGTCCGTCCAGTTGGGCGCAGCGTGCCGTTGAACTGGGGGCGGGTGAAATATTCTTCAACTCGGTCGACCATGATGGCGCGCGGCGGGGCTACGATCTCGACTCGCTGCGGAGTGTCTGTGAGTCAGTCCCGGTTCCGGTGATCGCCTTTGGCGGTGTCTTTACCTGGAATCACTTGGTGCAGGGCATTGACGCCGGTGCAGCTGCTGTGGCGGTCGCCAACCTGTTTCACTACACCGAACAAAGTACCCGCAAGGCCAAGACTTATCTTGCCGAAGCCGGCGTACCAGTGAGGACGCAGGGGCAAAGTCTTTCACCGGCGAAGCCATCGCCGGTAGAGTGAATGCGAACTTTTAACATCAACCATCGGGAACCCAGATGAGATATTGCGCGAGATGCCTTTACCCGGAGAATGCCAAGCCGACCATTATTTTTGATGAAGAATGCATTTGCAGTGGTTGCAGATACCACGAGAGCCGCAGCAAGAAGCTGGATATCAACTGGGATGAGCGGACGCAGATGTTCCGGGAAATCCTGGAAGAGGCAAAGCGGCTAGCCAAAAAAAGGGGCAACAGCCACGATTGCATCGTTCCTGTGTCGGGTGGCAAGGACTCGCACTATCAGGTGTGGCTCCTCAAGGAAAAGTTCGGGATGAACCCCTTGCTGGTGACATTCAACCATGCTTACAACACGCCTGCGGGCAATCGCAATCTCTACAACCTGGTCGAGAAGTCTGGGTGCGACTTTGTGCGGTATACCGCTGGCCTGGACTCAGTGCGTCGCATTTCGCGCCACATGCTGCAGACTGTTGGTGACCTGACCTGGCACTATCACGCCGGTATCCGTACTTATCCCTTCCAGGTGGCAGTGGAGCGCAATATTCCCTTGATTGTTTGGGGTGAGCACGGATTCGCCGAGCTTACTGGTATTGTTTCGCTGGAGGACTTTGTTGAATTCACACGGTGGACGCGCAAGGAGCATGACATGCGCGGATATGAGCCGCAGGACCTGATCGGAAAAGGCGGCATCACGGAGCAGGACATCGCACCCTACATCTATCCTTCTGATGAAGACATCGCGCGCGTCGAAGTCCGCGGCATCTATCTCTCCAACTTTCTTCCATGGAATGCAACGGCCCAGGCGGAAGTCATGATGAGGGAGTGGAACTTTGCGCCAATTACCTATGAACGTGAACGCACATTCAACTTGCACGGAAAGATTGAGGATCATGCCAACGATGTGCATGATTACCTGAAATACCTGAAATTTGGGTATGGGCGTGCCACGGATGACGCAAGTATGGAAATTCGTCACGGACGCATGACCAGGGAGCAGGGCATGGCGATGGTCAAGCGCTACGACGCGCGTGAGCCGTCTACGCTGACAACTTATTGCGATTTCCTGGGCGTAACAAAGCAGGAGTTCTACGACTGGGTAGAGCCCATGCGCGATGAGAAGTTGTGGCGCAAGGGCCCAGACGGCGTCTGGACTCCGCAGGACGCCGTATTTCTTCATGAGATCAGCGAAGCCGAAGAGCAGGCCCGCGTTGCCCCCTCAACCGAGCGCACCTTCTCAGAAGCTAACAGACGCATGTATTTCAACCCGGACAATCCTCCGGAAAAATCAGGTGAAGAGGCCCTCGATAAGCCGAGCGTCACTTTTCGGGTGATCTGAAACGTATGTCAACCGCGGCCCTTATTCCTGCCCGTGGCGGGTCGAAAAGACTGCCGCGTAAAAACATCATGGAGGTGGGCGGAATGCCGCTGATCGCGCATGCCATAGGCACGGCTAGGGTCTCTGGCCTTTTTGAGCACATATTTGTCTCGACTGAAGATGCTGAAATTGCCGATGTCGCCAGGAGGTACGGCGCAGAAGTTCTTGAGCGCCCGGCTGAGATCGCGCAAGACCATTCGACCGTTGTGCAGGTCTGCCTGCATGCTCTCGAAGCCGTTCCAGATATACAAATTCTGTGCTGCATTTACGCAACGGCGGTATTCCTGAAATCATCAACCTTGTTGTCGTCGTGTGAACAACTGATGGGGGATCCTGATGCCGACTTTTTGATGGGTGTGTCCGAATATGAGCATCATCCGGTTCAGGCGCTGAAGGCAGATGGCCAAGGCAATCTTTCCTACATGTGGCCGGAGTGGCGCGGGATTCAGTCTCAGCAATACCCTAAGCTGTTGGTCAGCAATGGCACCTTTTGCTGGGGACGGCGCGAAGCCTTGATGCGTGAGAAGAGCTTTTATGGACAGCGTTTAAGAGGTTTTGTTGTGCCGCCCGAACAGGTTTCTGACATCGACACCCCGCATGATCTGGACCGGATTATCCAGCGGTTTAAGACTCATTGATGCGATGACGGTTGATCTTGAAAAGTAATAACGTGGCGTTCCGTGTTGATGCTTCGGCTCAAATGGGCTTGGGGCACTTTATGCGGTGCCTGACGTTGGCAGATGCTCTGAAAAATCGTGGGGTGAATACCCGGTTTTTAAGCCGCAATTTACCTGCCTATCTTCAACAGCTGCTTCAAAGCAAAGGCCATGAAGCAACGATTTTTGGAAGCATCGAAGGCAGAGATGTCTGCGATCCGTTGGCGCATGCGAGCTGGCTTGAAAGCTCGCAGCAGCAGGATGCGACGGACTGTGCTGAGGCTCTTTCGGACTTGTCCTGGGATTGGATAATCGTTGATCACTACGCACTGGACAAGAGATGGGAGTCCGCTGCCAGTGGCTTTGCCAAAAAAGTAATGGTTATTGACGACATTGCGGACCGCCATCATCAAGCCAACGTGCTTCTGGATCAAAACCTCTATCTCAATATGAATCAGCGCTACGCCGGGTTGCTGAATGCAGACTGCGTTCCGTTGTTGGGTCCACAGTATGCTTTGTTAAGAACCGAATTCGTGCAGCAGCGGAAGACGTTGAGGGAGCGTACCGGGGATGTAAAAAAGCTGCTCATTTTTTTTGGTGGCACGGATGCAACGAATGAAACCGGGAAGACGCTGGAAGCCATTGAAATGTTGGAAATGCCGGAACTGGAGTTGGACATTGTTGTGGGCGCCTCCAATCCGCATTTCGCCGAGCTTGAGTTCTTAGGGGGAAAACGGGGCAACACGCGCATCCATCGACAAGTTTCGAACATGGCCGAACTGATACATGCTGCCGATCTCGCCGTTGGTGCTGCGGGCACGGCTACGTGGGAGCGATGTGCTTTGGGGCTTCCGGCACTTGTGATGTCGGTTGCAGAAAATCAGATAGAAATTGCGCGAGGTGTGGCTCATTTCAAGGCGCAGCAATATCTTGGTGCGTGTGCAGATGTTTCTGTTGAAAAGATCGCGTCAGAGCTGAAGATTGCAATAGAGTCGCCTTTCTCATTGCGGGAAATGTCACGTGCAGCTGTCTCACTCGTTGACGGTTTAGGCGCTGATCGTCTGGTTGCAGTTTTGCAGGAGGCCGTTTGAGAATTTCCATTTTGTGCTCGGATCCACAGCATCCGATATCCAACTTTCTTGCCGACTGGATTGCGCGGCACAAGCTTGAACATCAGATTGATTTGGTGCATGCAGAGGCTCAATTGTCTGGGGGAGACATTCTTTTCCTTATTTCCTGCCATGAACTGATTCAGTCGGATGTGCGCAGTTTGTATAGCGCGACGCTGGTGATTCACGCCAGCGATCTTCCACTAGGCAAGGGGTGGTCACCCCATATCTGGCAGGTGCTTGAGAAAAAATCCACCATCAAGGTAACCCTCCTGGAAGCCGCCGATGCGGTGGACAGCGGGGATATCTGGAGCCAGACTGACTTTGAGCTGGAAGGCCACGAAACTTTCGATGAAATCAATTCAAAGCTGTTTGCGGCAGAAATCAGATTGATGGACTTTGCTGTCGAGAATTTTGGAAAGGTCAGTCCAAGGCGGCAGGATGGGCGGTCCCCAACCATGTACCGTAAACGGACGCCGATGGATAGCAAAATCGATCCCTCTCTATCCTTTGCGGAGCAGTTCGATCTGTTGCGTGTTGCTGACCCCTCAAGGTTTCCGGCATTTTTTGATCTCCGAGGCCATCGTTACTTTATCCAGATCACCAAGGACAAACCCAATGCGAAAAAGTGACATTGTTAAAATCGGCACGCGACCTATCGGACGCGATACTCCCCCATTTGTGATTGCCGAGATGTCTGGCAATCATAATCAGTCCCTGGACCGTGCCTTGGCCATCGTGGATGCTGCCGCCGCGACAGGCGCGCACGCCCTGAAGATCCAGACCTACACGCCAGACACCATGACGCTTGATCTGGATGAGCGCGAGTTCCATATCAGCGACCCCAAAAGCTTATGGGCCGGAACGTCGTTATACAAACTCTATGGGGAGGCGTACACGCCTTGGGAGTGGCACAAGCCAATTTTTGATCGAGCGCACCAATTGGGAATGATGGCCTTTAGTACGCCATTTGACGACACTGCCGTGGATTTTCTCGAGAAGCTTGATGTACCTTGCTACAAGATCGCTTCTTTCGAAAACACTGATTTGCCTTTGATACGCCGAGTGGCGGCTACCGGAAAACCTTTGATCATCTCCACTGGAATGGCCACGGTCGCTGAGCTTGACGAGACGGTTTCTGCTGCGCGCGAAGCGGGATGCACGCAATTGGTATTGTTGAAATGCACCAGTACCTATCCCGCGACACCTGAAAATTCCAACATTTTGACAATTCCGCATTTGAGGGAGTTGTTCGGTTGCGAAGTAGGTCTGTCTGACCACACCATGGGCGTGGGTGTATCAGTCGCCAGTGTGGCCTTGGGGGCCACTGTCATAGAAAAACACTTCACGTTAAATCGCGCGGATGGCGGGGTCGATTCCACATTTTCCATGGAACCCTCAGAAATGAGGCAGTTGCGTGTGGAGACCGAGCGAGCATGGCAGGCGCTGGGATGCGTCAGTTATGGGCCTCTAGAAGCAGAAAAAAAATCGATACAGTTCCGTCGTTCGCTTTATGTCGTCAAAGATGTAAAGGCCGGAGAGAAAATTAACTCTGACAACGTGCGCGCCATACGGCCCGGCTTTGGCTTGCCGACAAAGTTCGCCAGCGTTTTTATGGGAAAGGTGTTCGCGCGTGACGCTAAAAAAGGAACGCCGCTTGCTTGGGATCTTCTTGGATGAACGCCGATGTTGACTCCGATACGCGCGTTTTCCTGGCCACCACGGCACTGGAACAATTTTGGAATACTGCTGTGCGTATTGTTTTCGCTGGAGAGTGGTGCCTTTTGCCTCGAAATCAATCTAGTTGGGGAAGCCTTACACCGGAACTGATGCGTAGTCCTTACGAAGGAAGTGATTGGGACCGACGATCCTACGGCCTCATCACTGAAACATACGAAAGCCTGTTGCCCGCACTTGCAAAAAGACTCAACGCGCTTCACAACGTTAATCATGATCACCGTTATTGGCGCATCATGCTTGGGCCATGGCTCCAGCTATACGTTTCAGTGACATATGACCATTTCTTGTATCTTAAGACAGCCATGCTCCAGTATCCGGGCTTCACGACGATTGGGCTTTCCCATGAATCATTCGTCACACCTATCGACACGATGCACCATGTGGAACTAGCCAAAAAAGATCCATACAACCTTCAGATTTATACCAACATAATGCATTTCTTGGGGATGTGCATTCCCCTCAAACCATTGACGATTGCGCTTTTAGACACGCGTCACCATCCTCGCGGAAAATTCTTCTCCGGATTTTTGACGCGTATCGCGGAATGGATCACAAACCTTTGCACAACCCCCCGATTCACGCTTCATCTTCAGGCCTCATATTTCACAAAGAGGTCGTTGAGGAAGCTGCTGGCCTTACATCCTGGAAAGATCTGGCCGCGCTCAAGTGCATTGGATCGATGCAGTGCATTCAGTCTGGATGCTGACAAGCGCAAGCAACTGGAGGGGCTTCAATTTGAAGGTGGGGAGTTCGCACGTTGCTTGTCGACCATGCTCCCCGCTGATATTCCACAATGTTTTGTTGAAGGATTCGATGCACTCCAACAAGATGCTCGACGCAAATACTGGCGCAGGCCCAAAGCCATATTCAGCTCCAACAGCTGGTATTTTGATGAACATTTCAAGCACTGGGCAGCGACATCGGCCGAAAAAGGCAGTTTGCTTTTGGGCACACAACACGGTGGCTGTTATGGGTTACTGGCGCACAAACTAGCGGAAGATCACGAACTGGCGATAGCCGACCGCTTTTACTCATGGGGCTGGACTCGCGAGGGGGTCAACGCACAGGTAAAGCCTATGCCGGCCACAAACATGACTGGCTCCATCGTGGGGGCTGACAACAAAAAGAACGATATCCTGTGGGGGGCAACGGTTGAACCCAGATACGTACTTGAGCTTCCTCGCCTGCCTTCGGCATTCCCGGAATATATGAACAGGCAAATGCGGTTCCTGAAGTCGCTGCCTTCCCGGTTGCTTGAGGAGATTCGTTTGAGGCCGCACTATGAAGACCATGGGTGGGGCATCGTTGAAAGACTTACGCAGTATTTCCCGGCTCTGAGGGTCGAAACTTGGGCGGTGTCATTTGAGGATAGTCTTGCAGATTGCCGGCTGTATGTTTGCGATCATCTTTCGACCACCTACGCGCAGGCCTTCGCCGTCAACAAGCCTATCATTCTTTTTCTTTACGACCAACAGACGACTCGCCTGAGCGCGCAAGCCGAACCCTGTTTTCTTGCTTTGCGCGAAGCTGGGGTGATGTTTGATACGCCGGAGGAAGCGGCTGATGCGGTTTCAGCGATATATGACGATGTTGAGACATGGTGGAACGAACCGGGGCGCCAGAATGCCGTCCAGTTATTTCGTGATCGATTCCTAAAAACGTCGCCTCATTTGATCGCACTGTGGAGCGAAGAATTCGCAGGCATTCTGGCATCTTGACGTCGAAAGTTCACGCGTTCAATCTCGTCATCATTCCATATGAAATACAGAAGAGAAATAGACGGGCTGCGCGCGCTGGCCCTGCTGCCGGTGATCTTTTTTCACGCAGGGTTTCAGACATTTGGCGGCGGCTATATCGGCGTCGATGTTTTCTTCGTCATCAGTGGGTACCTGATTACTTCGATCATCCTGGCTGAGAAGGCGGCGGGGACATTCACTTTACGGTCGTTTTATGAGCGCAGGGCCAGACGGATCCTGCCAGCGCTTTTTCTGGTCATGCTGGTGTGTATTCCCTTCGCGTGGCTATGGCTGTTGCCAAGTGACATGAAAGAGTTCTCCGCAAGCCTGGTCGCTGTTTCAACTTTTTCTTCCAATGTTCTTTTTTGGTGGGAGAGCGGCTATTTCGACACGGCCGCTGAACTCAAGCCTCTTTTGCACACCTGGAGCCTGGCGGTTGAAGAGCAGTATTACCTGATATTTCCGTTGTTTCTGATGCTGACTTGGAAGCTGAACAGGACGAGGATGGTGTGGTTGCTGCTGGCCATTGCGGTTGTTAGCTTGGGGTTGGCCCAAAAGGGGGCCTTTGCCAGCCCCGCGGCCACCTTCTATATGCTGCACACGAGGATATGGGAGTTGCTAGTAGGCGCCCTTTTGGCCTTCTATATGGCGCGAGAAGCGGCGGGTTCTGTCAAACCGAATCCGCAGCTTGCCTCTTTTGCGAGTCTTGCCGGCCTTCTCTTGATTGTGTCCGCGGTGCTGTTCTATGGGAAGGGTACGCCGTATCCCAGCCTGTTCACGCTGCTGCCTGTTCTGGGGGCGGGTTTGGTTATCCTGCTTGCATCACCTGAAAACTTTGCCGGCCGCCTGCTGGGAAGTCGCCTGCTGGTTGGCACAGGCCTCCTGAGTTACAGCG
This sequence comes from Polaromonas sp. A23, assembly GCF_002001015.1. Lineage (GTDB taxonomy): Bacteria > Pseudomonadota > Gammaproteobacteria > Burkholderiales > Burkholderiaceae_C > Polaromonas. The sequence goes on from NZ_MUNO01000012.1 coordinate 103,196, forward strand.
CTTATCTGTGGCACCAGCCTATATTTGCATTTGCCAGGCGCAAGGCCCTTGAAGAGCCGGGACCTCTGGCATTTCTGGCCATGGGGGCTTTGGCTTTTGTGCTCGCGTACCTCAGCTGGCGTTACATAGAGCAGCCTTTCCGGAAGCGTTCCGGTGTGGCTTCGACGCCCGCCCTGATCACGGGTCTTGTTTGCATTCTGTTCTTTTGGGCGTTCGCTGCGGGCAGTCAACTCGACAATGGCTTCGCCAGCCGTTATTCGCAAGCTGACAAAGCAGTAATCGTTGAAAAGAAACTTCTCGACGCCTATGTCTGGAGGCGAATGGAGGAATTGCAGCTTCGGGACTTCGCGCCGACGGGAAAGCCGAAGATCCTTGTGATCGGAGACAGCTTTGGCGGGGACCTGGTCAATGCGTTGACTGAGGCGGGTCTGGACAGAAACTTGGCTCTTTCGACTTTCACCATGAGTGCCGTTTGCGGCAATCTGTATCTTGACCCTGCGCTGATTTCCCTCAAAAGGCCCGAGACAAAAAAGGACTGTATTGGCGAACGCAGATATGACAACCCAAAACTCAAGGAGCGCATCAAACAGGCCGACCACGTGTGGCTGGTGTCCCGCTGGGATCAGTGGGTGGTCGAAATGCTGCCGCAGAGCAATGAGGCGCTGGAAAAGGAATTCGGCCGTAAGTTCTTGATATTTGGGCCAAAGAACTTCGGACGACTTAACTTGCTCAACCTGGTCGGCATGAGCCCGGCAGAGCGGGCTGCTTATACAAACACGTTCTCTGGAGAGCATTCTGCGGTGAATCGTTTGATGAAATCGACCCTGGATCCGTCCGGTTTTGTGGATGTCAGCGAATTGCTCTGCAACAGCGACTCGGCCTGCCATCTGTTCACGTCTGGGGGATCACTTATTCCGTTTGACAATGGCCATTTGACGAAGGATGGTGCTGCCTTTTTGGGCGCGCGTCTGAAGGTTTATTTCAAAACTCATCCTGCAAGCCAGCTTGGTGGGACAGTTTGAACAGTGCGGATCATTCTCGGGATCTTTTCCCTATGTGGCCCGAGTCTGAATTTTTGTAATTGATAATGTGCAGCCGATGCCGTTTAACACATGCTCCAAAAACTAAAAAGGCGAATGCGCCGAGAGGCTTTCCATCCGTCCTGGCTGGGCATGGTCATCAGTCCGGTTTACATCGTGAGGCGCGGTCTGCACAAAACCATCCTGGACCTCTCCCCCGCAATTGGCGGGAGGGTTCTCGATCTGGGCTGTGGGACAAAACCCTATGAATCGCTGTTCACGAACGCGACGTCCTACACGGGGGTGGATATTGAAGTGTCGGGTCACGACCATGCCGACAGCAAGGTGGACGTTTTTTACGATGGGAAAACCTTACCCTTCCCCGATGAAAACTTTGATTCTGTAGTGAGCTTTGAAGTCTTTGAGCATGTTTTCAACATTGAGGAGGTGCTCGGTGAGGTTATCAGAGTGATACGGCCAGGAGGACGTTTTCTGTTAACCATTCCCTTCGCTTGGGAAGAACACGAAGTGCCCTATGACTTTGCGCGATATACCAGTTTTGGAATTGAACACGTGCTTCGGCGTGCAGGATTTGATGGAGTGCGTACTGTCAAGTCCAGCACGACTGTTTTGGCCATAGGCCAGCTGTTCATTGCTTATCTGGCTAAATATGTGTCACCCCAGAAGCGATTTCCAGCGATCGCTTTCCAGCTGCTTGTTATTTTTCCGCTCAATGTTGTCTCTGTGCTGGTAAACGCGGTGTTACCGAAGCAGTATGGCTATTTTTGCAACTGTGTAGTTGTTTGCGAGAAGAAGTCATGACCAAGCTTTCGATTTGCATCCCGACTTACAACCGGGCGGGGCATTTACGAAACTGCCTTAATTCCATTGCCCTCAGTAATTTGCAGTCCATTTTTGACTATGAAATCTGCGTATCTGATAACAACTCGACCGACGATACCGAGGCGGTTGTACGGGCCGCACAACAGGGCTTGCAGATTAAATACCATAGGAACTCAAGCAACCTCGGTATTCCAAGAAATTTTCTGAACGTGGTGGGTATGGCTACGGGCGAATTCGCCTGGCTGATCGGTGACGACGATCTTCTAATACCGAATGCAATCTCCGATCTGTATCGCCTGATCGACGAACACCCGGCGGTCGACTTCTTCTACGTCAATTCTTATCACTTGCATACGGAATACCTGCAGGGGTATCCGGCGCCCTTTGATACGGCCAACCTGCCTGCTAAAATGCAACCGTTTTCGGAGTGGAAAAGCGCGGGGGAGTTGAGGTTTATCGACCTGATCGATCCAAAAGTATCATTCGATTTCTTGGGGGGCATGTTTCTCTCTGTATTCAGAAAGTCGCTGTGGGACAGCAACGTGGGAGTGTTGAGTCCCAAAGCCCTTTCTGACAGCCGGACTTTTTCTCACTTTGACAATACGTTCCCGCATGTGAAGATTTTTGCAAATGCATTTGCAGGTTCACGGGCCTATTTTAATGACAAGCCCTTGAATGTCTGCCTGACGGGAGCGCGGGAATGGTCGCCGATGTATCCCTTCATACACAGTGTCCGGCTCGTGGAGGCGCTGGACGAATACAGGCGAAACGGTTTGCCTTATTGGCGATACGTTTATTGCAAAAATTTTGCGCTGAATAACTTCATGTCGGATTTTGCAAACATGTTTCTGGCAAAGGATGTGTCAGGTTACCGTTTTATAAAGCCCGCCAGGCTACTTGCCGCCTACTGCCTGTACCCCAATTTTTACCTGTCTTTTATTTATTTCTTTTTTCGGCGTGCGCGCAGGCTTTTTCAATCGGCGTCATAACTTCTATTCAGCGAATATCAAATGAACAACAATGTGAACCAGATAAGTCTTTGCGAGGTATGCGGGAATACGGACCTGCACTCAGTCCTGAATCTGGGTCCACACCCGATGTGTGATGATCTGGTTCCTGTAGGCGATTCCAGGGTCTGCAATGAATACCTCATAGAAATTTTGTTTTGCAAGAAGTGCTGCACGGCGCATCAGCGGTTTCAGGTGCCGAAAGAGGATCTTTTTCCAAGCTCATACCACTATAGGTCACGCTTCACGGCTGACGTGCTGAACGGCATGAAAGGGCTCGTCGAGTCGTGCGCATCCCGCTTTGGTGATCTCGCCGGAAAAAAGGTGCTTGACATCGGGTGCAACGATGGCAGCCTGCTGGATTTCTTTCGTGCAAAGGGAGCCACAACCATTGGCCTTGAACCCACGGCAGCGTGCTTGGATGCAAAAGAAAAGGGGCATGTGACCTACAACGAATTTCTGTCTCCCGCTGCCGCAGATGTCATTGTCCGGGACAACGGAAGACCTGACTTCATTACTTTTACGAACGTCTTTGCACACATAGAAAATCTCGGGGAAGTGCTTGAATCCTTGAAACGGTTGATGGCCCCGCACACCACCATCGTGATTGAAAATCACTATTTGGGTTCGGTTCTTGATGGTAATCAGTTCGATACGTTCTACCACGAGCATCCTCGTACCTACAGCTTCAATTCCTTTGTGCACATGGCCCGCAGTCTGGGGCGTGATTTGCTGGGCGTCGAATTTCCAAGCCGATACGGTGGAAATATCCGTATCTTCATCGGTGACGGCTCAGGGGGGGCGCAGCCGGGAGATGTTGCAGCACTGCTTTCGCGTGAAGAGGGCTACTTTGACAAATTTCTCGCGATGCAGCAGAACATTGAGAAATGGAAACGTACAAAGCGCGATTTTCTCATGGCCCAGTTCAAGCAGCACGGCAAGTTGCGCGCCAAGGCATTTCCAGGTCGCGCCGCCATCCTGGTGAAATTGCTGGATCTCAATGAAGACCTGATTTCGGCGGTTTACGAGAAGCCTGGCTCGTTAAAGATCGGCAACTACCTGCCGGGTACGCGCATCCCCATACTTTCGGATGACGATCTGTTTGCCTTGCCCGACCAGGGCGCTCCCCTGCTGAACCTCGCATGGCATATTCCCGCCGAAATCAGGAGCTATCTGGCCGGGCACGGGTACAAAGGGCCCATCACGGACATACTGGGAGCAGATGATTTCTTGGCTGACAAGACATCTCAGTAACTGCGATCAGCCTCATCTCTTGTAAGCGATTGATTCGTGGAGACTTCAATCACATCGACATGGCCTCGCAATGTTGTTGTGATGGGAGGCGGTCGATGGGCCCGTGTTTATGTCGAGGTGCTGCTTCAGCTGCTGCCCGTCAGCAGCAAGGTGTTTGTTTACTCGCCGCGCAGTGGGCAGTTGATGGACAGCTGGATCCAGAAACGGGGTGTTGGCGAGCGAGTCAATGCTTTCAGTTCCTTGCCAGTATTGCCTGCGTCCGAGTCCAGGGCCGTTATTGTTGTGAATGCAGCTGTTGACCATGAGCGGTCTGCTGAGTGGGCAATCCTGCAGGGAGCGGCAGTACTTGTAGAAAAACCCCTCACCTTGAGTTTCAGCGCGTCGCGTCGGTTGGTTGAGAAGGCGGATCGGCAAGGTGTGTACTTGGCGGCGGCTCACGTGTTTCTCTTTGCCGGATATCTGCACAGTTTCAGGCGCCAAATCCAGACGCTGGGTCAGGTTGCCACTATCGACGTCTTGTGGGCAGATGCGGCAGTGGAGGCGCGTCACGGGGAAGTGAAGAGCTTCGATCCCGGACTGCGAATATTCGAGGATTGCATTCCCCATGTGATGTCCATGCTGGAAATACTGGATCCTGGTGCGTCGCTGGTCATGGTTGGGCTAGAGTTGCGCCGCGGAGGCGCCCAGCTTGACTTGGTGTTTGCGAGCTCTGCACGGCGCTACACCGTCCGTCTTGCGCGAAACGGCCAAACGCGGCGACGGATTTTGACCGCTGCAGGTGCTGCCGGCGCGTGCACGTTGGACTTTTCCTGCGAACCCGGAACAATCACGAATGGGGCTGGGACAATGTCTGCGCTCCCTGATTGGGCTTCCGTGCAAAAGCCCCTGTCCTGCATGCTAGAGGGGTTTCTTGTCGCTGCCGGGGGCGGCCATCGTGATCCGCGGCTTGAACCTGAAGTCGGTTTGAGGGCTGCTCGTCTTTCGGAGGAAATTGCTCCTGTTTATGCGGCGGCTCAGGGAGAATGGCTCTCAAAAAGACTGGTTGCCGCCAGCGATAATGATGAAGACTTGTATTACGCTCTAAGGGAAATAGCGATGGTGGATGATCCGCATAGCCCGTTTATCCATAAAGACATCCTGAACAGGCTAGTTGGTGAGGTCAGGCGCGAGGCGCAGGCAGCGGCCAGCAAGGACCTGCTTGTGCCGGAGCTGGTGAAATCAGTGTTAAACAAAATCAGAACGAAATGATGGATAACCGGAATATGACGAAATACCCTTTGGTCGAATCCTTCAAGCACAAGAAGGTTTTCATTACCGGTCACACAGGATTCAAAGGGTCATGGCTTGCCTTCCTGTTGCGTGAAATGGGAGCCGAGGTATGCGGCTATGCCCTACCGCCCAGTGGACCGCTAAACCATTTTGAAATGTTAAAGCTGGGTTCAAAGGTCCGCCACATTGAAGGTGATATCCGGGATGCGGCGCGATTGAGCATCGAGTTGAGCCGGTTTCAGCCGGAGTATGTTTTCCATTTGGCTGCGCAGGCATTGGTCCGGCCGTCCTACCAGGATCCCGCAGATACTTTTTCGACCAATGTTATGGGCTCGGTAAACTTGCTGGATGCAGTCCGGACATGTGACTCCGTGCGTTCACTTGTCTATGTAACATCTGACAAGTGTTATGAAAACTTGGAGTGGGTTTGGGGATACAGGGAGACAGACCAACTGGGTGGGCGAGATCCTTACAGTGCATCCAAGGCTGCAGCGGAGATAGCGTTTTCATCCTACGTGCGGTCTTTTTTTGGGCAACGACCAGCTTTGGGCGCTGCAAGCGCTCGAGCCGGCAATGTCATCGGTGGCGGCGACTGGGCAGTCGACCGGATTATTCCGGACTGCATTCGCGCCATCGAAGCGGGCCAGCCGGTGAATCTACGCAATCCTGGAGCAACTAGGCCATGGCAACATGTGCTTGAGCCCATACTGGGCTACCTCATGCTGGCAGTGCGCCTTTATGAAGAGCCAAAAAAGTGGGAAGGATCTTGGAATTTTGGTCCTTCCACAGAAGAGATACGGACGGTCCAAACAGTCGCCGACACGATTGTTTCGCATATCGGTGTGGGGCGTGTGGAAGTCGTTGAATCCCCAAATCAGGTTCACGAAGCCCGCCTGCTCCAGCTGAACTGTGACAAGGCACACCAGTTGCTTGGCTGGCACCCCCGCTGGCACGTGGATAAGACCCTCGAAGCTACAGCATTGTGGTACAAAGCCGTGATGAATGGTGGGGCGGCGGAAGATGTTACACGCCAGCAACTGCAGGAATTTTTTCCGGAGCTCGCATGATTGACGGAGTAGTACTCACCCCCCTGCGCCAGATATTCGACGAGCGCGGCAAAGTGATGCACATGCTGCGCGAGGACTCGGAAGTATTTTCGCGGTTTGGCGAGATTTATTTTTCGTGCACACATCCTGGCGTCGTAAAAGCCTGGCACCTGCACAAGGAAATGACGCTCAACTACGCAGTCATTTTTGGTGAAATAAAATTTGTTCTCTTTGATGACCGGGAGGGAAGCAGCACACGTGGTGAAATTCAGGAGTTTTTTATTTCTCCTGAAAACTATGTACTTGTCACAGTGCCCCCTCTAATCTGGAACGGCTTCAAAAGTGTCGGCACAAACACGGCCATCGTTGCGAACTGCGCAACCTTGCCGCACAGCCCCAACGAAATTGAGCGAAGGCCCGCATTTGATGCCAGCATCCCTTATGACTGGGACATCAAGCACCGCTGATTCTTCCGTATCGTTTTTTACTTCTTCTAGAAAATCAAATCCATGAAAGTCATTCTCTTGGCCGGCGGGTTCGGCACACGTTTGGCGGAATACACCGATGTCATTCCGAAACCCATGGTACCCGTGGGAGGCAAGCCGATTCTGTGGCACATCATGAAGACCTTTGCACACTTCGGGCATAAGGATTTTTACGTGGCCCTAGGATACAAGGCAGAGGTCATCAAGGAGTACTTCCTCAACTACCGCGCCCTCAATTCCGACTTCACGGTAGACCTTTCGTCGGGAAACGTCATTCCCCATCAGGTTGACCCTGTTGACTGGAAGGTGACCCTCGTCCATACGGGTGACGCATCCATGACGGGTGGGCGTGTCAAGCGCATGCGCCACTTCATCGGTGAGGAGACCTGCATGCTTACCTATGGAGACGGCGTTGCAGACATAGACCTTGACGCGCTGCTGGCGTTTCACCGAAGCCATGGCCGCATGGTGACCGTGTCTGCCGTGCGCCCCGCCGCACGCTTCGGCGAACTCGAAATTGACGGCTCCCGGGTCTCCAATTTTCAGGAAAAACCTCAATTGCACGAGGGCTGGATCAATGGAGGGTTCTTCGTGATCGAGCCGACTTTCTTTGACCTGATCGACGGTGACGCAACCATGCTGGAGCGCGAGCCCCTGGAACAAGCCGTCAAGGCCGGTGAATTGATGGCCTATCACCACGACGGGTTCTGGCATTGCATGGATACCAAGCGCGATCATGAATTGCTGGAGTCCCTATGGGCGAAAGGTGCCCCTTGGGTGCGTTAATCTTGCCGCGATGCGCGTACTCATAACCGGTGGATTCGGCTTTGTCGGAGGCCGGATGGCCCAGCGGATGCGATCTGCCGGGCATGAGGTGTTGTTGGGTTCGCGCCGCGCCGCTTCAGCACCGGCTTGGCTGCCTGATTCGCGTGTGGTGAGGACTGTCTGGGACGACGCTGCGGCTCTGGAGCGCATTTGCGGTGATGTAGATTTGCTTGTCCATGCTGCCGGCATGAATGCGCAGGATTGTTCGGCCAACCCGGTGGCTGCGCTGGAGTTCAACGGAGTAGCGACCGCGCGTCTGGTGGCGGCGACAAAAAAGTCCAAAGTCAGGCGAATCGTCTATTTGTCCACTGCGCACGTGTACGCCAGTCCCCTTGAAGGACGGATTGATGAAGGCACTTGCCCTCGCAATCTGCATCCTTATGCGACCAGTCATGTCGCAGGAGAAAATGCTGTCTTGGACAAGCGATCTGGTGCTCAATGCGAAAGGATTGTGCTTCGCCTGTCCAATATATACGGCTCACCTGTGGACCGCGACGTAAATTGCTGGATGTTGCTGGTCAATGACTTGTGCCGGCAGGTTGTGACGACAGGAAAAATGGTGCTTCGGTCCAGCGGGCTTCAGCAGAGAGACTTCATTCCCATGGATTCTTTTCTGCAGCTTTTTGAAAACGAGTTTGCAAGCATCTGTGAGAGTAATTTGAGCGGCATATTCAACGTAGGCAGCGAGACGTCGCTTTCTGTTCTTGACATGGTGCAGATAATCGAAAAGCGTTGCCAGGTCATTTTCGGCTTCCGGCCGTCGCTTGAACTACCGCCTAACGCCCCGCAGTCTGAACAAAGCACCTTCCTTGAATTTCGCACAAAGCGGCTTGCTAAGCGAGAGCCAGCGGTCCTCGAGGTCGAAATCGATAGGTTGCTGAGATTTTGCAAAACGGCATTTTCCTAGACCGGTGGCAACGCAATGAGTTTTGAGCAGCCGCTTGTTTCTATCGTCATACCGACTTATAACCACGCTCATCTTTTGCGCCGTGCACTGACCTCGGTGATCCGGCAAACCTATGGGAATTGGGAGGCGACGGTGGTCGACAACTATTCCCACGATAGTACTGAAGAGGTCATATCGGAATTCCGGGACGGCCGCATCAAGCTGGTCAAATTCCGTAATCACGGCGTCATTGCCGCTTCGCGGAATGTTGGACTGAGGCAGTCGAATGGGGAATGGATAGCATTCCTGGACTCCGATGACTGGTGGACCCATGACAAACTGCAGAGCTGCCTGGATGCCGCCTCTGCAGACACCAATCTGGTGTATCACGACATGGAAATTGTCGGTGCCAAATCGCTTGGGATATTCAAACGGAAAATAAAGTCCCGGCAACTTGGGAGTCGCGCCACGATTGACCTGCTGGTCAATGGCAATCCGATCGCTACTTCGTCGGTTCTTGTAAGAAAGAGGCTGCTTGAGAGCGTCGGTGGAATGAACGAGAGTCCTGCAATGACCGCCGCCGAGGATTACCACACATGGCTACTCATGTCCCGGCAACCAGGTCAATTCAAATATCTGGCGAAAGGGCTGGGCTACTATCTTGTGCATGCGCAGGGCGTTTCCCAGAAAGACATGTCGGGCCCGATGCGCGCGGCAGTGTCAGATTTTCTGCCTCTGCTGGATAAGCGGGAAAGGCGTACGGCTTTTGCGCGAATTCTCTATGCACGTGTGCGGTCCCGTTTTTTGGGGGGACGGCATGCAGCAGTCATGCACCATCTTTGCTATTGCATAAGGTTTGGGGATTCGGAAATCAGATTCAAGGCACTTGCGATGGCTTTGGCACTTACAGTGAAAAAGACAAAAAAATGAGGCAAGCCCTGAAGCACAGCCGGGAAGAGAGTGTCCCTGCCAGTGGATTGATGGAGTGCATCGTTGCACTGTCCGTGCTGCAAATGTTTCTGGCGGCAACCATTCCCGCACTCAAAATATTTCAGGTTCCCGTCGAACTCCTTCTTGCCGGCTTGCTCGCGTACAAGATATGCACGGTAAGACTCCTGACCGAACAGGTTGTGCTGATTGCTGTTTTTGTGTTCGTAACACTATGCTCGTTTTTCACGCAGGATCAGGATACGTTCTTGGTAAATGCAAAGCAGAACGGAATCGGGGTGTTGAGTCTGATCTGTTTTTCCCAGATCAATTTCAAGTCGCGTTTGATATTTCCCGTGTTTGCAGCGACCGGTATAATGATACTTGTCAACAGGGTCTTTCCAGAGTTGATGCTTCCATTTATTTCTCTGACGTTCGATGTTCAATACAACCTCTCGACTTTTGGGGGAATCTTCCTCAACTCCCACTTCAACGCCTTCTTCCTCGCAATCGCGTTGATATATTACGGCCGGCAAAGATTTTTGTATGGCGGCGGCTTACTGCTTGTGTACATCGCCGCCAGCAGGTTTATCTTCGTTTCATATATTGCCAATCTTGTCTGCTCGTGGCTTTTCCCCCGCTATGGCGTACCCGGAAGGAGATTCTCCCTCTATGCCATCCTGACTGGACTGGTTGCGGTATTGGGTGCGGGGCTGGTCTGGTCGGATGAGTTGACTGAGATATTGATCAGCTGGAATGCAAGCATCGGCGAAACTCAGAATTCGCTTGTGGTGATTGTTCTGCAACTGGTAGATCCAGCCTACTATTCGGCCTTGCTCAATCCGATTCCCTCTGGTGTAATCGACGTGTCGGGTGCGGCGAAACTGCTGTACCTCAAACATGACGGGCACAATGAGATTGGCATCTTTTCCCTGGCGACGCAAAGCGGCATTTTTCTAGGCGGCTTGTATCTCGCCCTGCTGTTGAAGAATGCGCCACTGTATGTCGCGTTTATCCTCGTTTCCCTGTTGCACAATAATTTCATCATGTCCCCGCTATGCGTGTACATGCTGGTGACCTATTCCCGTTTTAACGCGCTGCGGCATGGCCCCGGTTCGAAGGCTCAAGTCTTGCATGCGCCGGTAAATCATGCACAAACCCAGGCGACCGATGTTCGTTAAAGGAAGTTCTTGCCACTCTCGAAAGTGCATGAGCGGATTGCAATTGGTCTCGCGCTCAACCGCACCTGTGAAAATGGCATGATGAATCCCGGAAAACGGATTGCGGTAATAGGCGCGGGCTTTCTCGGAAAGGCCCTGATCAGGAGTCTGCTTGCACGCGGCTGCGATGTGAGTGTGCTTGATCGTCACCCGCCGGACGGCAATGAGTACGGCAAAGCCAGTTGGGTGACCGGGGACTTCCGGGACCAGGCGCTGCTTCGTGCCACGTTGAATGGGGTTTTCATTGCTTACCATCTTGTTGCCAGCACAGTGCCGGGTGATCAGCAGGTGGACTCGGCACGTGAGTTGAATGAGGATGTAGTTGGCACCGTTCAATTTATCGACGCCTGCGTCGCTTCCGGTGTTCGCCGGATTGTTTTTTCCTCGTCTTCGTCGGTATATGGCGTTCAGGAGACACTTCCCATCAGGGAGTCCGCACCTACCGATCCAATCAGCTCACACGGTGTTCACAAACTCACCATCGAGAAATTCCTGCTGCTTGCCAAGCACCTGCATGAGATAGATGTCCGCATTTTGCGGATTTCCAATCCGTATGGACCTGGGCAGAATCTGGCAGGGCGCCAAGGGTTCATTGCCATCGCGATCGGAAAAATCATCTCCGGCGAAGAATTGATTTTGCGCGATGAAGGGCGAGCGATCCGGGACTTTATTTTCATCGATGACTTGGCCCGGGCAATGGTGCTTGCGGGTTTGAAGGACGACGTTCCGTCTGTGCTGAATATAGGGGCTGGGGCAGGGCACTCTCTGGCGGAGGTGATTCAGCTGATGGGTGAGATACTTGGCTATTCGATCAAAACCGTCAACACCGAATCGCGCAGGGTTGATATTCCTGCCAGCGTACTTGATGTAAAGCTCGCCCGGAAAGCGCTGGACCTGAGTCCTGTTGTGGAATTAAAGGCTGGCATTTTGCAAACCCTGCGGTTTCACGGGGTCAGGAGTCATGCGGGGAAAATTCTTTGATGTGGTGTGAAAAACTCCTGCAAGCGGCTTTTGACGAGCTGTCGCGGTCTGGAGGGTTTGGGGTCGCTGTAATGATGAAAAGCTTTGCACTCTGCCGGAATTGCAAGCGTGATGCCGTGCTGAAGGTCGGCCATGAAGACTGATCTGCCAACGGTCGTGATTCTCGGCGGTGCGAGAGATTTTCACGCCATGGATTGGTATCGGGCGGTGCGTAGGGTGTGCCCGGACAGAAAAGTGATCTTTGTGACGGATCTTTTTGGCGGTGAAGGTTATGTCGATCTTTCCAGACCGGGAGATGAAATCCACTCGCTGATTGTGATTGACAAACTACTGTTTGCCGGACAGTCGCGCTACTCAAACCTCTGGCGCAATTGTGTCAAACTGCTTCTGCTTCCTGTTCAGGCAGTGAAGCTGCGTCGCATTCTTGATAAATTTCCGAATCGGGTCGTGCATGCACATCCGATGTACTACATGGCGCTCTGCCTCATGGCTGGCATCAAGTATGTCGGAACTCCCCAAGGAGATGAAATCCTCATCCGGCCCGGGCGGTCAAGACTGTATAAGTACTTTTGCCGCAGGGTGTTGCAGGAGGCCAGTGCGGTTATCGTGGATTCGCTGCAGATGAAGAACGGAATAGAAGCGATTGCGGGGGTCAATGCACATGTTTTTCAGAACGGCATCAATGTGGATGACATCTTCCAGTACCGCATGCCCAATAAACGTGAGCGTGTCGTGTCCATCAGGGGCATGGAAGATCTCTACCGCATTTCCGAAATCGTGGAAATACGAAACGCCACGGCGGCGTCCACGCCACTGACTTTTATTTATCCATTCGCGGACGCCACTTACCTTTCTGAACTGCGCCCCCATTTCGGGCCTCAGGACAATGATTTGGGGCGACTGCAGAAGCATGAAATGTACCGTTTGCTGAGCGAGTCATTGTTGGTGATTTCAATTCCACGCAGCGATTCCTCCCCCAGGAGCGTATATGAATCTATTTTTGCCGGCGCCTGCGTGGCGGTGACATACAACACCTGGATCGATGCCTTGCCGCCATGCATGAGGTCGCGGGTGTTTGTCGTGGATTTGGCCGACAGTGGCTGGCTCAGTCACGCAGTCGGTTTCGCCAAGAGAATCGTGGAAATGCCATTCCTGGCATCTGAACAGGCGCTAGAACTTTATGACGAGAACAGATCGATCGGAAAAGTAGTTGAAAAATTTTATTAACCCGGGTTTGGCGCGCAGCAACGAAGTTCTTACTGCGGTCACCTGTTTCAAACGGAGGAGCTGAGGTGTGCGGCGTTTTCTTTGCGTCTTCGCCGCCGGGCTCGTTTGTCCCCGTTGCAGACGTGCTTGATGTAGTGCGACACAGGGGCCCGGACGATACCGGTGTGTTTGTTTCCAATGACCATTCCTGCCATTTGGGGCATGTCAGGTTGTCGATACTGGATCTCTCACAATCCGGGCATCAGCCCATGGTCGACGCCTCCGAAAGATTTGTAATTTCCTACAACGGAGAGATCTACAACTATTCCGAGCTAAAAACCTATTTGGAGGGCCAATACTCCGGGATCAATTGGAAGTCATCGTCCGACACCGAGGTCATCGTTGAGGGATTTGCGCTGGAAGGCGTGAGTTTTTTGTCCCGGCTTAACGGCATCTTCGCACTTGGCATATTTGACCGTCTTGAAAACTGCCTGCACGTGCTGCGAGATCCGCTGGGGATCAAACCCTTGTTTTTTTCCGAACAGAATGGGAGCGTCATCTTCTGCTCTGAATTGAAAGGTTTGCTTGCAGTTCCCGGCGTTCAAAGGACTCTGAGGTTGCAATCTCTTGCGGATCAGGTTGCCTATATGTACGTGCCTGAGCCACATACTCCGTATGTTGAATTTGAGAAATTTGAACCTGGATTGTGCAAAAGTTATATTGCTGGCAAGCAGGTCGCCTCGGCAAAGTTGTTCGAACAGCTTCAGTCTCCCATGGACTTCGCGTCAGACGAGGATATTGTTGCCCGCTTTTCACAGGTTTTTTCAGACGCGGTTGCCCGTCAGCTGGTTGCAGATGTGCCCATGTCGCTCATGCTGAGCGGGGGCCTGGATTCCTCTGCCGTCGCCGTGGAGGCTGTCAGGCGGGGCGGCAATATCAGGGATGCCTACACGATCTCATTCTCTGCGAAGGACCGCTTCAATGATCTCCAGAGCGACGACTTGTCTTTTGCCAGATTGATCGCGTCCCGTTTGGGCTTGGAACTCCATGTCATTGAAGCGCATCGGGACTTTATTTCAATGCTTCCTGAGCTTGCGGGTTTTATGGAGGACGGCATATCCGATCCGGCTGCCATCAACACTTACCTCATCTGTAAGGCGGCAAGAAAGAGTGGCGTCAAGGTCATGCTCAACGGACAGGGTGCGGACGAGTTTCTGGGCGGCTACCGCCGCTACTCGGCGGAACGCATGTTGAGGGCCCTGCCCGGCCCGGCCCGCAGCCTTTCCAGGCTTGCAGGAAGCGCGTTGCCGAATCACGTACCCGGTCGCATGAATGCAATCAACCGGCGTCTAAAAAAACTGTTGACACTCGGGGGCCAAGAGCGGGATGAGCGGATGTTGGGAATGTATACCTGGGGGGCAAAGGATCGCATCTCCAGGCTTTTCGTGGATTCAGCTAGTGTTTCGGTTGGGGGCGATTTGCTCTCGCGCCTTCATGCCATGGGTGACCACGATGTGATTGCAAACATGATGAACCTCGACCAGCATTACGATCTCATGTCGCTGAACCTGGCGTATACAGACAGGATGAGCATGGCTTCGGGCGTAGAGGCGAGGGTTCCGTTCCTGGACTTTGAGTTGGTGCGCCTTATGAATTCGATTCCAGCCTCCGTGAAAATGAAGAAAGGCATGCCGAAGTATGTCTTGAAGAAGGCAATGGAGTCGCTTTTGCCGCATGAAGTGATCTACAGAGAAAAAGCAGGATTCGGGCTTCCCTTGAGGTCATGGATGAGAGGTAGCAATGAGATGATGCGATATTATTTTGATGAAGCCCGCATAAGCCGCCAGGGAATCTTCAATGCGTCCGAACTCACGCAATTGCAGAATGAAAATCTGATGGGGGTAGACCACTCGAGTGTGCTGTTTTCATTGTTGTGCATCCAAGTATGGCTGGAATCAGTCCATCAATAACCTCTACCACAAGAAAAAACAATGTACAAGATTTGCAGCAACTGCGTGATGGACACGACTGATTCCATGATTGTGTTTGACGAGGCGGGCGTGTGCGACCACTGCAGGACGTTCTACAACCAGACCCTGCCAAATTGGCCTCAGGGAGAAAAAGGTGCGCAGGCGCTTGACGCGCTTGTAGCCAGAATCCGAAAAGAGGGGGAAGGCAAGGACTTTGACTGCATCATAGGAATGAGCGGCGGTGTTGACAGCTCTTATCTGACCTATGTGGCAAAGGAAAAACTCGGACTTCGTCCCCTCGTGTTTCATGTGGACGCTGGCTGGAATTCGCAGGAGGCGGTCAACAATATCGAGAAATTGGTTGATGGACTGGGACTCGATCTGTACACCGAGGTCATTAATTGGGAGGAGATGCGGGACCTCCAACTGGCTTATTTCAAAGCCGGCGTTCCCCACATTGATACGCCCCAGGACCATGCCTTTTTCGCGACTATGTACAAGTTTGCAGAGCAGCACAAGGTCCGATACATTCTGACGGGTGCGAATCTGTCAACTGAATGCATCCGTAACCCCGTGGAATGGATGTACTACCAGTCGGATGCCCGGCAACTGCGGGACATTCACAACAAATTCGGAACGAGGCCCCTTGATACCTATCCCGTGACCTCGATTCTCAAGCATAAGATTTTCCTGCCGTACATCAAGAAGATCAGGGTGGAGAGGCCGCTCAACTACATCAGCTATGTCAAGCAGGACGCGATCGCGCTGCTTCAGCAGCGGTTTGGGTGGCAGCCGTATCCTCAAAAACATTTTGAATCCCGCTTCACCAAGTTCTATGAAGGCTACTGGCTACCGAAGAAGTTTGGCTATGACACAAGACGTGTTCAGTTTTCTAGTTTGATCGTGACGGGGCAAATGACGCGCGTTGAAGCCCTGGAACGGCTGGAGCGAAAGCCATATGACGAAACTACCATCGACAACGACTTTGAATATGTAGCCACCAAGCTGCGAATCCCGGTGGAGGAGTTGAAGGGCTATCTGGACGCACCGAATAGATCATATCGGGACTACAAATCCCAAGAGTCTCTTTACCTGCTTGGTGCGAAAGTACTGAAGGCGCTCGGCCTGGAAATTGGCGGAAAGAGATGATCGCGCTGGTTGATTACGGCTTGGGCAATATCCACGCCTTCATGAACATATACAGAAGCCTCAACATTCCTGCAGTGGTAGCGGACAGTGCGGAGAAGCTTGAGAGCGCCGACCATCTCATCCTGCCGGGTGTGGGGGCGTTCGACTGGGCGATGGCCAAGCTGAATAGCTCGGGCATGCGTTCCTTGCTCGACGAGATGGTGTTGGTGAGAAAGGTGCCGATCCTCGGTGTTTGCGTCGGCATGCAGATGATGGCCCAGAGAAGCGATGAAGGCGTGATGCCGGGATTGGGCTGGATCAAAGGGGAGGTGAAGCGATTCGATGAAGCGAGCTTCACCCAGCAAACACATTTGCCACACATGGGGTGGAATAATGTCAACCCACAGCGGACTGGCGGACTCTTCGCCGACATGCTGTCCAGCCCGATGTTCTATTTTCTCCACTCCTACTATTTTTCTCCCGCTGATCCGGCGGAGTCACTTGCCCTGACTGACTACAACGGGATGTTTTCGTCGGCGGTGGCGAGCGGCAACGTGTTTGGCATGCAGTTTCATCCGGAGAAGAGCCACCGCGCGGGCACGCAGCTTCTGAAAAACTTCGCGGCTCTATAAATCATGCTGAGGCCCCGCATCATCCCCTGTCTTCTGATCAAGGACGGCGGCCTTGTCAAGACGACAAACTTCGCCAACGCCAAATATGTCGGCGACCCAATCAACGCCGTCCGGATTTTCAATGAAAAGGAAGTCGATGAGCTTGTGGTCGTCGATATCGACGCCACGGCGCATAACCGCGAGCCTGATTACAGGCTGATCAAGAACCTTGCAGCTGAATGTCGTATGCCGTTGTGTTATGGCGGCGGCGTGAAGACAATCGAGCAGATTCAAAAAATCATCGGCTTGGGCGTGGAAAAAGTTGCGCTCGGTTCTGCGGCGGTAAGCAATCCGCAGCTGATTTCCGACGCTGCTGAGCGCATCGGGAGCCAGAGCATCGTGGTGGTGATTGACGTCAGGAAAAAGGGGTTGCTGGGCAACAAATACAGGCTGTTCACCCACAACGGTACCAAGGCTTGCGACCTGGATCCGGTGGTGTTTGTGAAAAAGGTCGAGGCGCTCGGGGCGGGTGAAGTTCTGGTCAATTCAATCGACCGCGACGGCATGCAGGACGGCTACGACCTGAGGCTGGTGACCGCGGTTCGTGACTGCACCAGCCTTCCCTTGACTGTGCTGGGGGGCGCGGGTTCCCTGGCGCACATCTCCGAGTTGATCGGAAAATTCGGCACCATTGGCGCGGCTGCCGGGAGCCTGTTCGTTTTCAAGGGCAAATACCGCGCAGTGCTGATCAGCTATCCCGGCGCGGCGGAAAAGGAACAGCTGGTGGCAAAGGCCTTTGCAAATGGTGAGTAGAAATTTTCGAACAATAGCTTGCCCCCATTGCGTTTTGTCACGACATCAAGAGGATTCGAAGTGAAACAGATTTTGCAGGACCTCAGGACCGGAGAAACGAACATCGTGGATGTGCCGGCCCCCCGTGCAGGCAGAACCTCATTGTTGATCGAGACTTCACGAACCCTTGTCTCTGCGGGTACCGAGCGTATGTTGGTGGACTTCGGGAAGGCGGGTTTTTTCGAGAAGGCGCTCAAGCAGCCCGACAAGGTGCGTCAGGTCGCTGAAAAGGTGAAGACCGACGGACTGTTACCTACTGTCAAGGCAGTATTGAACAAACTTGACCAGCAGTTGCCCATGGGCTACTGCAATGTAGGGCTGGTGTCGGAAGTGGGCTCCAGCGTGCCCGGCATCAGAATCGGTGATCGAGTCGTTTCCAACGGCCGGCATGCCGAGGTTGTCAGCATGCCCATGAACCTGTGTTCTAAAGTGCCTGAAACCGTCACGGACGACGAGGCGGCTTTCACGGTTGTCGGCGCGATTGCATTGCAGGGCATACGGCTGATCCAGCCCACATTGGGCGAAGCAGTCGTGGTGACGGGGCTTGGGCTGATAGGACAGCTGACCGTACAGTTGTTGCGCGCGCATGGCTGCCGGGTTCTGGGCATCGACATGGATCGTCAGAAGCTGGAGATGGCCCGGCGATTTGGTGCCGAGGTCGTTGACCTTTCCTCCGGAGAAGACCCGGTTTCCAGTGCCCATTTGTTTTCCCGCGGGCGCGGCGTGGATGCGGTAATAGTCACGGCATCCACGACCAGTAGCCTGCCAATACACCAGGCAGCTCTCATGTCGCGCAAACGCGGCAGGATCGTACTCGTCGGCGTGACTGGACTGGAGTTGTCGCGCGCCGACTTCTTCGAGAAAGAGTTGACCTTTCAGGTTTCCTGCTCCTACGGACCAGGGCGCTACGATCCTGAATACGAGGACAAGGGGCACGACTACCCGGTCGGTTTCGTACGGTGGACAGAACAACGCAATTTTGAGGCGGTCCTGGACATGATGGCCGACAAGCGCCTGGACGTGCTGCCGCTGATCTCGCATCGCTTTGGCATCGACGATGCAAAAGCCGCCTATGACGTGGTGGGGGGATCGGCCCCCTCGCTTGGCATATTGCTTGATTACCCCGGGGGAAGTCAGCGTCAGCTCCAAAACCGGACTGTGCGGCTCCCAGCCGCTTCACAGCGTACACCGTCAGGACCAGCCACCAGTTTCATTGGCTCAGGAAACTATGCAACTGCAGTCCTTATCCCCGCTTTTAAGGCGGCCGGGGCCCATTTGCGCTGCGTGGCGTCGAGTGCTGGTGTCAGCGGAGTTCATGCCGCTCGCAAGTATGGATTCGAGGAGACCACGACCGATACGGGGAAATTGTTTGCCGACAGCGGCACGGAGTCTGTCGTCATAACGACACGGCACGACAGCCACGCCTCGCTGGTCTTGCAAGCACTGCGCGCAGGCAAAAATGTCTTTGTGGAAAAGCCGCTCTGCCTGACGCTGGAGGAGCTTGCGGAGATCGAGACTACATACGTCGGTCTGTCCGAGTTGCCGTCCCGCTTGCCAGTACTCATGGTGGGTTTCAACCGCCGGTTTGCCCCGCATGTGCAGAAGATGCACAGCCTTCTGGCTGCAGTGAAAGGCCCCAAGACATTCATTTGTACCGTGAATGCCGGAGCCATTCCTGGTGGTCACTGGACTCAGGACCTTGAGGTCGGTGGAGGCCGGATCATCGGGGAAGCCTGCCATTTCATTGATCTCGTGCGCTTTCTCGCTGGCGTGCCGATAGAGAGTCATGCCATAGCCAAAATGGCTTCCGAATCTGGCGATACAGTGACCATTACCCTTCGATTCACGGACGGTTCGCTGGGAACAATCCACTACTTCTCGAACGGCCACAAGTCCTTTCCCAAGGAGCGTCTCGAAGTGTTCGCGGCAGGCAAGATCCTCCAGTTGAACAACTTCAGGAAGCTCGTGGGCTTTGGATGGCCTGGTTTCAGCAAACTCAACCTTTGGGTCCAGGACAAGGGGCAGAAAAATTGTGTTTGCGCATTTATGGATTCAGTGTCCGGGGCAGGGGCGTGGCCCATCCCCTTGAGCGAAATCCTCGAGACGAGCAGGGTCAGCATTGAAGTTGCCACGGCATTAGGTGCCTGATGCCGCCAATCTCTCTTTATTGGAATACGCTAAGGTACCTCAAACCCATACAGTTTTACGGGAGAGTCTGGTTCAGGCTGTTCAAGCCGCAACCCGGACTTTTATCACTGCCCTCCACTAGACCGAGAGACGGGCCTTGGGAAAGACCGGCGCGCCGTAGGCAGAGCATGTTGGGCCCGAACACCTTCAGTTTTCTCAACGCCACAGCGACGCTGGACGAACGCGGCTGGAATAGCCCTGGGCATGACAAGCTCTGGCTCTATAACCTGCATTACTTTGACGATCTGAACGCCGAAGACGCGGGCGCACGCGCGCAGTGGCACCAAGCCCTGATAGAGCGCTGGATTGCCGATAACCCGCCAGCACAGGGAAATGGGTGGGAATCTTACCCCGTATCGCTGCGCATCGTGAATTGGATCAAGTGGTCACACGGGAGCAATCCATTGCCCCTCGAGGCTGCCGCTAGCCTGGCAATACAGGCACACTGGCTTTCCAGGCGCATTGAGTGGCACCTGCTTGGAAACCATGTCTTTGCGAATGCCAAGGCGCTGGTGTATGCGGGCCTTTTCTTCGAAGGCGCAAAGGCCCGAAGCTGGCTCGGTAAGGGCCTGTCCATCATTGCAGAGCAGCTTTCGGAGCAGGTGCTTTCAGACGGCGGCAACTTCGAACGCAGCACGATGTACCACGCGATTTTCTTGGAGGATGTTCTTGACCTGATCAACATCTCCAGGGCGTACCCTGGGCACGTACCGACTGCAGTGGTTCAGACCTGGACAGATACTTCCATGCGGATGCTGAAGTGGGCCGAGGGAATGTTGCATCCTGATGGGCAGATCGCCCTATTCAACGACGCCGCTCTCAATGTCGCGCCGGAGCCTGATCAGTTGTTTTCCTATGCGGCGCGCCTGAGCATCGGGTGGCAGGCGCCGCAACCTCGCCAGGGAGTGGACGACCTCCTGATGTCGTGCTGGCCGGAGAGCGGCTATATCCGCATGAGTTCCGCCGCCAGTGTGGTTTTTCTGGATGTCGCACCCGTGGGACCGGACTATCTTCCCGGACACGCGCATGCCGACACTCTTTCATTCGAAATGTCGGTGTTCGGTCAGCGGGTGGTGGTCAATGGCGGCACATCTTGCTATGGGCTGTCGCCAACGCGGTCGCTCGAGCGCAAAACCATCTCTCACAGCACGGTGGAGGTGGCTGGCCAGGACTCCTCAGAGGTCTGGGGTGGGTTTCGGGTGGCGCGTAGGGCGTATCCTTTCGATCTCCGGTGCGCCGAAACCCGGCATGCGTTGACAGTAGGCTGCTCCCATGACGGTTACCGCAGGCTCCCGGGCAAACCGGTGCATCGAAGAGAGTGGAAAATGGATGCCAATGGGCTGTTGGTTCTTGACACGGTCACCGGTGGGCATCCAGCCGTCGCCCGGTACATTATTCATCCGCAAGGCAAGGCGGTTTTCGACGTCCCAAGCCAGTGTGGCAGGGTGAGCTTGCCCGACGGACGTTCTGTTTTTATAAGGGTGACAGTGGGGCGGGGACGCATTGAAGAGTCCAGCTATGCGCCTGAGTTTGGCAAGGTACTCCCGGCACAATGCCTGGTTGTCGAGGTGGAAAAAGGCGCCTCCGCGACCCGGTGGAACTGGGGTGGTACGCCGGATTGAATATGGCAGGGCAAGTTTCGCCGCTTTAATGAGCAGCCCGCGAGGCGCATCCGCAGGACCGAACCCCAAGGCGCTTACAACCTGGATAAAAAGTGACAACACAACACAAGAAAAAAATACTTCTGGTATTTGGTACGCGTCCAGAGGCCATCAAAATGGCGCCGCTTTACCATGCGCTCAAACGCCATCCGCAAGAATTTGAGACCGTGCTGTGTGTCACGGCCCAGCACAGGCAGATGCTGGATCAGGTGTTGAGAGTGTTCGATATCGCGCCCGATATCGACCTTGACCTCATGAAGGCGGGTCAGGATCTGTTCGATGTGACCGCGGCGGTTTTGCTTGGGATGCGCGAGGTGCTCAAGGAACAAAAGCCGGACGCCATGCTGGTCCATGGTGACACAACGACAACGCTGGCTGCCTCACTGGCGGCGTTTTACCTCGGCATACCGGTCGGGCATGTCGAAGCGGGATTGCGCACGCACGACCTTACGGCGCCTTTCCCGGAGGAGTTCAACCGCCAGGTTGCCAGCAAGACAGCGCGGTGGCACTTTGCGCCTACGGGGACAAGCCGGCAGAACCTCCTTGATGAGGGCGTGCCTGAAGCCAGTGTGAGCGTGACGGGCAATACGGTGATAGATGCCCTCAAGTGGGTACTGGCGCGTATGGAAACCGATGCTGTTCGCCGCAGTGGCATCGAGGCATTTTTGCGGCCCCTTATTCCCTTTGACTGGTCGCAGGAACAATTTGTACTGGTGACCGGTCATCGGCGCGAGAACTTTGGCGATGGCTTTTTGCAGATTTGCGAGGCGCTCAAGGAACTGGCCGTTCGCTATCCCGCGGTCCATTTTGTCTACCCCGTGCATCTCAATCCCAACGTCCGGCAACCTATCAATTCGTTATTGCGAGGGCTGCCCAATGTTCACCTGATCCCACCTATGGATTACGAACCCTTCGTTTACCTTTTGAAGCACTGCCATCTTGTGCTCACCGACAGCGGTGGCATTCAGGAGGAGGCGCCAGGATTGGGAAAACCTGTCCTGGTGATGCGCGACGTGACCGAGCGTCCGGAAGCCCTCGCGGCGGGAACGGTCCGGCTTGTTGGCGCCAACCGGGCAAGGATTGTCTCAGCGGTGACGGAACTCCTGGAAAATGAAGCAAACTATGCCGCCATGGCGATGGCTCACAATCCTTTTGGTGACGGTGAGGCATGTGAGCGAATCATTTCTGTACTGAGGACAATCTGATGAGAAGAAAAAGCGTTTGTGTCGTTGGACTTGGGTACATAGGATTGCCAACCAGTGCATTGCTTGCAGCGAGCGGGTTCGACGTGATGGGCGTTGACTTAAATGCACAGACGGTCGATACGATTAATCAGGGCCGCGTACACATTGTGGAACCCGATCTTGATGCTTACGTTCGTTCGGCCGTCTCGGTTGGCAAGCTCAAGGCTTTCACTACGCCGCAGAAGGCGGACATCTACATGATCTGCGTTCCAACCCCTTTTCATGAAGGTGAGGGTATACCGACCCCGAACATCGACTATGTGCTTGCCGCAACACGCAGTGTGGCGCCACTGCTTGAGTCTGGCAATCTTCTGATTCTGGAGTCAACGTCGCCGGTCGGGACAACCGCGCAGATGGGCGAAGTGATCAAGGCTTCTGGCATCGACATCTCTGGCATTTCCATTGCATATTGCCCCGAACGTGTTCTGCCCGGAAAAATAATGAAAGAACTGGTCGAGAACGACCGTGTGGTTGGCGGCCTGACACCTGCTTCCGGGGAGGCTGTCGGCGCCTTCTACAGGAGTTTTGTCCGTGGTGAGGTTTTGATCACCGATGCGGCCACGGCAGAGATGTGCAAGCTGGCGGAAAACAGCTTCCGCGATGTCAATATTGCATTCGCCAATGAACTCTCGCTGATTTGTGCCAAATCCGGCATCGATGTGTGGCGACTGATCGGACTGGCCAACAGGCATCCCCGCGTGAACATCATGCAACCCGGGGCGGGCGTTGGCGGGCATTGTATAGCAGTCGATCCGTGGTTCATTGTGGCGAGCGATCCCGTGAATGCCCGGCTGATCAAGACAGCCCGCGAAGTCAATGACTACAAAACAGACTGGGTCATCGAAAAGATTTGCAGCGCTGCCGCGACCGTGGCGATCCCGGAGGCGCGGCCTGTTCGAATTGCCTGTCTGGGGCTAGCCTTTAAACCCGATATTGATGATCTCAGGGAGTCGCCAGCCTTGCACGTGGCCACAGCGTTGAAGTTGAAGGGCTTTGATGTTGTGGCGGTAGAGCCGAACATAGAAACACACCCACTTTTTGAACTTTGGACGCTGGGCAATGCGCTTGCCTCCGCAGATATCGTTGCCGTGCTGGTCAAACACAAAGAATTCATCTCAGCGGTGGGAGTAGATGCCCTGTTGGGGAAGGTCGTCGTCGATTTCTGCGGTCTGAATCCCTGATGCGGCTACGGCGTATTATTTCGCGCATGAGGTACACCGAAGTGGCGGCAAAGAAGTTTGTTGCTGCCAGGCACAGAGTGAAAACATGAAAAAACGCGGCCTCAGAATTCTTGTTCTGAGTTTTTACTACCCGCCGGATTTGTCCGCAGGTTCCTTTCGGACGAGTTCACTGGTCGCGGCACTGCAAAAAAACCTGCCAGAAGGCTCGCATGTAGATGTTTTCTCAACGCTTCCAAATCGTTACAGCAGTTTTTTAATGAATGCGCCCGAGGAGGAGCATCTGGATAACCTGACGATCAAGCGCGTCAGATTGCCTGCACACCAGAGTGGAATCGTCGACCAGTCAAGGGCTTTCATCACCTACTGGCGTCAAGTCACCCGTTTTGTGGCGGTAAACGAATATGACTTGGTTTTCGGGACTTCGTCGCGTCTCATGACGGCTGTACTCGCCGCACGGGTGGCGGGCATGAAAAAAAATACGGCCCTCTACCTTGATATCCGGGATATTTTTGTGGACACCATTGCCGACGTGTTCCCGCGTGCAAGCTCGTTGGTGGTCACCCCGCTTTTCTCGCAACTCGAAAAATGGACGGTGCGGCGCGCCGATAAGGTCAATCTGATCTCCCGTGGTTTCTCGTCTTATTTTCAAGAAAGGTATCCACTTCAAAGCTTTTCCTATTTCACGAATGGAATTGACGCTGAATTCCTGGACGTCTCCACCTTCTCCCTCGTAGCGCAAAGCAAACCCGTACCGACAGTCCTTTATGCCGGTAATGTCGGAGAAGGGCAGGGTTTGCATCGCATCCTGCCAAGCCTTGCCAAGAGAATGCGTGGGAGAGTACTATTCAAGGTCATTGGCGATGGAGGACGGCTCACAGCGTTGAAGGAGGCGGTCGCTTCTGCCGGCGTCGATAATGTAGTATTTTCTTCACCGGTTGAACGGGACGTCCTGATCGCCGAGTACGCCGATGCCGATGTCCTATTTTTGCACCTGAACGATTTCGAAGCGTTCAAAAAGGTATTGCCTTCCAAGCTGTTTGAATACGCGGCAACCGGCAAACCGATCTGGGCCGGGGTATCAGGCCATGCGGCTGAGTTTATCGGCGATGAGGTCAAAAATGCCCAGGTTTTTCCACCATGTGATGAACTGCTTGCAGTGCAGGCATTCGAGAAGCTCGATCCTGTATGGACAGACCGCAGTGACTTCGTCGGGAAATTTTCGCGCTCCAATATCATGAATGCAATGGCGCAGGACGTGTGTTCAGTGGCCGTGCAAGGAAAACGAGGCTGAAGGAGCCGACGTCATGCCGGTAGTCGGAAAATTTATGGGGGCACAGATGATGTCAGAAAAAAATACACATCCGGTTTTGTTGTGGATGATCGGGCTGGGCCTTTTTGTGCCTTTGTTCTTCCGGCTTGACGGGAGCATTTACGCGGACGTCAAGATCCTGGCCGAATCTCTTGGCGTCATTTCGCAGCTCCCGCTTCCTATTTCAATTGTTGCCTGTTTTGCCGCGCTGCTTTTGCTGGTTCGCGGGGTGCTGACGGCACGCGCTGGTCTTTTGCTGATTGCCGGAACCCTGGCGTGCGGCATTCTGTCAATTTTCATTGGGGGGGATGGTGTGATTGGACCTCAGCGCAAGTTGATGATGCTGGCGCAGGTGTCCATGCCCATGGCAGGTCTTCTGCTTGGCGAACTGGTGCGCGATGGAGATAAGGTTCTTGCAAGGGCGTTCCTGCTGGTACTGTGTGTCATTGTCCCCATGCAATTGCTGTTCACGCTGACGCAGGAAAAAGAGATGCTGACGCATTACTTCCACATCTTCAGCATCTATTCGCATATCCAGTTTGTGACCCTGATTTTTGTTTGCGCGTTTGTCTATGCGGCCACCAGTTTGTGGGATGAGTATAAAGCGCTTATTTGCGTGCTGGCCATGTTGATGTTTTTCTATGTGTCGCGCAGCTATTCCTTTCTCACCATCGCGGCCTACGCGATTGCCGTCCTAGTTTTTGCTGCTGACAAACTGCGGCGTTTTCATGTCAACAGGATGTCGGTCATTGGCGTCGCCATCCTCGTGCTGGCAGTGGTGCTTGTTGGTACCGCGGTCAAACTGAAGAGTCATGGCCAATCGCAGCTCTTTCTCGGCAAGTTCACGGACATCGTCAATGGCAAGATCCCGCCCAATGTGCAGGAGAGATTCGACGACTGGAAACTATTTGGCAACGGAATTGTGGAAAGCGGAAAAACTATTGTTGTTGGCCATGCCGAACCTATGCCCCGGGAAATCAGATCTAGTCCTCACAACTGGTATGTAGAGCAGATGTACACCTTTGGACTCGTTGTTCTTATTCCTATAATGACACTGATTATTTATACTGTGTACTTTTGTTTCGCTTACAGGGGATCGATTTCTTCCAACACGTGGTGGCTAGCCGGAATTGTGTTCTACCTCGTTGTAATCGACAGCAATTTCAAGGTTACGCTGCGCCAACCTTATCCTGGAATTTTTGCTTACTTTATGTGGGGGCTGCTATTTTCGGCTTTGCTTCCAACTGCCTTGCGCAAACATCAAGTAACCGCTCTCAATTGATGCGCTTAATTTCAGCAGGTGGTAGAGGCGGGGCGCTGCTCAGCACTCTTGGGGTGTTTGGGGCGGCTTTTTTTTGGCTGCTCGGTTTTAAAGTGGTCGCCCATTGGATGGGACCGGAAGGCGTCGGTTTGTTTTCGCAACTCCGGCAAATGGCGCAGGCCGCCACGGTAGGCGCCACATTTGGGGGGACCAATTCAATTGTTCAGGGGCTTGCGGAGCGTGAGGCTGAATCAGCCCGCAGGCAGTTCCGCGCGACAGCTGCACGCATTGTCGCTCTGGCGGGTGCTGGCGTCGTTCTGGCAATACTTGGACTGGCGCCGCAATTAAGTGCTTTTTTCCTATCGTCTGACGCGCCTGTGCTCGTTGCGACTCTGCGCTGGCTGGCGCTGGCCGTGTTGTTGAACGTTGGTGCAACATATTCTTTGGGTGTGCTCAACGGTTATCGCTCTTATCCCTATCTGGCGCTGGCCCAGATTTCTGGACCGGTGGTGCTGGTGATGTTGCTGGCGGGTGCATGGTGGTGGACTCTGCCTCCAGACCCGCAACTTTTGGCCGGATCTTTTGTCTTGTGCTTTGGTGTGACTTGTCTTTTGGGTGCGCGTGGCCTGTCGCGTTTGCCCCCGTTTGTGGCGGTTTTGGGGGCATCGGGGCTCACTAAATCGCAAAGCCGCGTTTTTTTGAAGTTTGCCCTATCCAATCTGGTCGCCGCGTTGTCCACGACCCTTGCGCTGTTGCTGATACGCTCGTGGGTGATCGAGTCGAGGGGGCTGGCTTTTGCGGGCCTGTTCGATTCAGGCTGGACCTTGACCTTCAACTACACGACCTTGTTTCTGACGGCTTGCAGCGCGATCTATTTGCCTTTGCTGACGGCTGCGACACGCCCTGAAGAGCAGAAGGTATGCATGCTCAAAACGGCTTATCTGGTATTTGGCGCTGGCATCCTGATCTGTTATGCGATGGTGCTTTTTCGCCAACCGTTGATCAACCTGCTTTACAGCCCCCAGTTCCAGGCGTCGGGTGAGGTGTTGATGGTGCTTGTAATTGCGGTGCTATTTCGTGGGGCGTCCTGGGTTTACGGCACCATGATTCTCGCAACACGCAATTCCCGTGTGCTGCTGCTGTCAGATCTGGCCCTCAACCTGTGTTTGCTTGCCACGGCACGTTATGCGCTTGAGCGGCACACTTCGTTGCAGGCATTGAGCTGGGCCTTTGTGCTTCCCAATTTTCTCTACCTTGTGTTTGTGGTCGAATATGCGCGAAAGAAAAACCCGCTCATGCAGCGGCGCCTGATATGGCCTCTGCTGGTCGCGGGTACCTTGCCCCTGTTTTACCTGGCCCTGGCGCCCGGCGGTTTGGAATGGACATACTCGCGGCTTGCCGTATGGCTGTGCATGGCGATTGGCCTGGCAGTCAGTGTTGCGGCGCTCATTGCGTACAAGAAAGTTGCACTGTGAAAAAACTGAGGCTTGACATCGAGCGTTACCACCGCATGCGGGGGCGTTCCGGCGCCGTGTCCACGGCGGCCCTGGTGCTCGCCTGTTTCAACCCCCGCATTGCGCCGGTGGCGTTGTTGCGAACCGCTGAATTTTTTCACGAACGTCGCATGGGGCTGTTGGCGAAATTTTTTTCCATGCTCAATGTCGTGGTGTTTGGCATAGAAGTATCTCCTCAGGTGCAAATAGGCGGGGGAGTGTTCCTCCCGCACACCGTGGGCACGGTGCTGGGGGCCGAGCGTATCGGCGACAACTGCACCATCATGCAAGGCGTCACGCTGGGGACCAGCGAGCCGGACATGGGGTTCACCGTGTCAGAGCGGCCTGTCATTGGTAACGGTGTGCTGATTGGTGCGGGCGCTAAGGTTATTGGGCGCATCACAGTTGGCGACCACGCCAAAATTGGAGCCAACGCCGTGGTGCTGCGTGATGTGCCGGCCCACGCGCTGGCAGTTGGCGTGCCCGCCAAAATCGTTTGCCGGAAGGACCCTGGCGACCCTGAAGGCGCATCGCCATGACGCCGCTAGTAATTAGCGCCTCCTTGGTGGTCTATAAACCCGACTTGCCGACTGTCGGGCGCACACTGCTGGCATTGCAGGAGTCTGTGCGGCCGGCCAGACAGGAATACGCGCTGGAACTAAGTTTGACCCTGGTGGACAATTCGGATAACCCCCTGGTCCACGCGGATGTGGTGCACTGGGTGAAAGGCATCCGATCTGCGGTACCGGACTGGACGCTACAGCTGCTGCGCGCTCCTGGTAACCTGGGCTACGGCCGCGGCAACAACCTGGTGATCGCGACTGCCAGCTCCGATTACCACATCGTCATCAACCCTGATCTTTTTGTACAGCCCGAGACCCTGCTCGAAGCATTGCGCTTCATGCAGGCCAATCCCGAGGTTGGCCTGCTCTCGCCTGCCGTCTATGGTGAGGACGGTGAACGCCAGTACTTGTGCAAGCGAAACCCGACGCTGCTCGTCATGTTTCTGCGCAGCTTCGCACCGGCCTGGCTTCAGTCGGGGTTTGCTCGGACACTTGCTAGTTTTGAAATGCGCGATTGCAACCCTGAAAAGCCGATTCACCCGGTGGAGTACCCTACCGGCTGCTTCATGTTTTTTCGAACCGCACCGCTCCAGGCCATTGGCGGTTTTGACCCGGATTTTTTTCTTCATTATGAGGACGCGGATATCGGCAGGCGCCTGTTGCAGGTTGCCCGCACTGTGTATGTCCCCCGTGTGCTTGTGGTTCACCAGTGGGCGCGGGATACCCACCGCTCCTTGAGCGCAAAGCTGGTCACGGCAAGATCTGGATGGCTCTATTGGAGGAAATGGGGCGGCATCTTTTCGAGCAAACCCATGGCCGAACCAAAAGCTGTTCAGGCTTTGCGTGGGCAGTTGGCCCCTGATTTCCAGCCGGGCGCTGCCCCGCGCGTGCTGGTGACGGGTGCCAACGGTTTTGTCGGGCAGGCGGTGTGTGCTAGCCTGCCATGCCGTGGCTACAGCGTCATTGGCGCGGTGCGCGGCAAGACACCTGCGGCGGCCGCACCCTCCCTGCAGTATTTGAAGATGGATGACATTGACGAACGGACCAACTGGGCTGCCGCCCTTTCGGGCATCGACAGTGTGGTTCACCTGGCCGCACGTGTTCACTTCATGCAGGAGACGGCCGCGGATCCGCTCGCGGAATTCCAACGGGTCAATGTGGCGCTCGCTTTGAACCTGGCTCGCCAGGCGGCCGCTGCTGGGGTGCGGCGTTTTGTGTTTATTAGTTCCATCAAGGTTAACGGAGAAACTACTCCCATCGGGCAGCCTTTCACGGCCGAGGATACGCCACGGCCGCTCGATGCTTACGGGGTATCCAAGCTGGAGGCGGAGCAGGCCTTGCAGGAGCTTGCGCGGCAAACGGGTATGCAAGTTGTTATCATTCGGCCGGTCCTTGTCTATGGGCCAGGCGTCAAAGCAAACTTTCACGAAATGATGCGTTGGCTGTTGAAGGGCATTCCGCTGCCGCTTGGGTCGTTGGAAAACCGGCGTAGTCTGGTGGCACTCGACAATTTGGTTGACCTGATCGCCAGGTGTCTTTCCCATCCGGCTGCCGCTAACCAGATTTTTCTTGTCAGCGACGGGGAGGATATGACGATGACGGAACTACTGCAGCGGACAGCTGCAGCTTTCGACAAGCCCGCGAGGCTGCTCCCGATCCCCATGTTTGGTTTGCAGATGGCGGGTCGTCTTCTGGGGCGCGAGTCTGTCATCCAACGCCTTTGCGATACGCTGCAAGTCGATATTTCCAAGACCCGGCATGTGCTGGATTGGGAGCCACCAGTTTCGGCGGATATCGCACTAAGAAGAGCCGCTCAGCAATTCCTGGAAAAGTAGCATGCTTGAGCGCAAAGTTTTCGTTACAGGCGCGACCAGCACCATTGGATCGCTGCTGGTGCCCATGTTGAAAGAACACGGCGCAGCAGTGCAGCTTCTGGGGCGACGCCCTCAGGAGAGTGTCCGCGGTCTTGTGTGGTCACCTTTGGACCTTGAGCACAATGCAGCTGAGCTCCCGCAATGCGAAACTGAAACTCTCATCCACACCGCCAGCCTTTGGCTGTTGCCTGGCTGGCTCGAGAAATTTAACGCACGTGGCGTGCGCCGCGTGATCGCCTTCAGTTCGACGAGCCGCTTTACCAAGCAGGCCTCGACAAGTGCCTACGAGTTCGAAGTGGTAAACAAGCTGATTGCTGCCGAGGAACATGTGGCGGCGGAATGTGAGCGCCTCGGTATGGCCTGGACCATCTTCCGGCCCACGCTGATTTACGGTGGAACTGGTGGGGACCGCAATGTGGCCGACATCGCGCGGCTGATTTGCAAGTTCGGTTTTTTTCCTGTATTCGGAACGGGCAACGGCCGCCGCCAGCCGGTCAATGCCGCCGACTTGGCCCAGGCTTGTGTTCAAAGTCTGGCGGCGCCGGATAGCTACAACAAGGCGTACAACCTGAGCGGTGGCGAAACACTAGCTTATATCGATATGGTACGGCGCATCTTCGAAACGCTGGGACGGCCGCCCCGCTTCATCCGCATTCCGCTGCCGGCTTTCAAGCTTGCGGTGAAACTTGCACGGTTGCATCCGCGCTTTGCGCACCTGACGCCGGACATGGCCTTGCGTATGCAGGCCGACCTGGTCTTCGACCACAGTGAAGCGACGCGCGATTTCGGGTACCGGCCGGGCAAGTTCGATCCGGCTTACCTGGCAACGCTGCGCTGATGTCAGCCCGGCGATCCCATCCGCCACAATTGAAAATCTCGGTAAACCCCTTGCGCCCTATAACCGTTGCATGACCTACCCCCCCCTGAAAAGAGCATTCGATCTGGCGTTGGGCATCGTCGCAGCCATTTTTTTGCTGTTGCCCGTATTGATGATTGCTTTGATGGTGCGTTTGACTTCGAGGGGCCCGGTGCTGTATTGGTCCGACCGGGTAGGGCGTAACAACCTAATTTTTAGAATGCCCAAATTCCGCAGCATGCGAACAGACACGCCAGCAGTTGCGACCCATTTACTGAGAAATCCAGACAGTTATCTCACACCGATAGGTAGTTTTTTGCGTAAAAGCAGTCTGGATGAATTGCCGCAGTTGTGGAGTATTCTGCGCGGTGACATGAGTTTTGTCGGACCGCGCCCGGCTTTGTTCAATCAGCATGACCTGATCGCGCTACGGACACAAAACGGAGTTCACACCTTGCTGCCAGGTCTTACCGGGTGGGCGCAGATCAATGGGCGGGATGAGCTGCCGATTCCTGATAAGGTCAGGCTAGATGTGGACTACCTGCAGCGGCGGTCGATTGGTCTGGACATTCGCATAATCTGGCTGACGGCTCTGAAAGTCCTGCGCCGTGACGGGGTCGCGCACTGAGGACAAACCGCGTTGACGGCTTATGAGGTTGGGGACACTTTCCAATGATGGATATAAGAAGGAGTTTAATGCAGAGCACTATTTTGGGCTGGCCGCGTCCAGCCAAGATAGCGGTGGTTATTGCGGTCGACGTGGTTCTGGCTTTGCTTGCCACCTGGATAGCCTTTACGCTGCGTCTGGATGAATTGCACTACCCCATGGGCGCGCAATGGTGGGTGTACGTGCTTGCGCCGGTTCTGGCCATTCCGGTATTTGTCAAGTTTGGTTTGTACAGGGCGATCTTCAGATATACGGGACAGGCGGCGTTAAAAGCTACCGGACAGGCCGTAGCAGTGCATTGCATGGCCCTGCTGAGTGTGTTGCTGTGGCAGCAGTGGCCCGGCGTGCCTCGCAGTGTGGGTATCCTGCAGCCCCTGCTGTTTCTGCTTCTCGTCGGTTCCAGTCGGGCTCTCGCACGATTCTGGCTAGCGAGTCTCGACGGTTCACGGGGACAGAGCGACGGCCGGCTACTGATTTACGGTGCGGGCACAGCGGGCGCGCAGACTGCTTCGGCAATTGCGATATCCCGGCAATTTGTCTTGCTGGGCTTTGTCGATGACGATGCGACCAAGGTCGGCCGCAGCATCAACGGTGTACCAGTGTTTGCGCCGGCAGACGTCCCGGATCTGGTGGCCCGGCGGGGTGTTACAGACATCCTGCTAGCCTTGCCCAGCTCTTCGCGGGAGAGGCGTAACAGAATCATTGCAAGCCTGCGGTCGGTGCCTGTACATATTCGCACTCTACCGGGCTTGGCCGACTTGGCGACGGGCCGCGTGACGGTCCAAGACTTCAAAGAGCTGGATATTGAGGATCTGTTGGGGCGGGACCCAGTACAACCCAGCACGGATCTTTTAGCTCGCAATTTAGCCAACAAGGTGGTTCTTGTGACCGGGGCCGGCGGCAGCATAGGAAGCGAACTCTGCCGGCAGATACTGCTGGAACGTCCTCTCCAGCTATTGCTGCTGGACCACAACGAGTTTGGTCTGTATAGCATCCATCAGGAACTGCAGGGCTTGTGCATTGCCGAAGGGCTCCGTTCAGAACTTGTTCCGCTGCTGGGTAGCGTGGCCAATCCCCAACGTTTGCAGGAAATCTGCCAGGCCTACCAGCCTGCAGCGGTGTTCCATGCGGCTGCCTACAAACATGTGCCGATGGTTGAATCTAATCCGGCAGAAGGTATTTTGAACAATGTGTTCGGGACGCTCAATATGGCGCGAGCGGCCATTGACAATGGCATTGGTCAGTTTGTGCTAGTGTCCACTGACAAGGCTGTGCGCCCGACCAACATCATGGGGGCAAGCAAGCGCATGGCGGAACTGGTTTTGCAAGCGCTGGCTGGTCAGGCCACGAATGCGGCCACCTGTTTTGGCATGGTGCGTTTCGGCAATGTACTGGGGTCCAGCGGCAGCGTTGTGCCCTTGTTTCGTACCCAGCTTGCCAGCGGCGGCCCGCTGACGGTGACTCACCCGGAAGTTACCCGCTATTTCATGACCATTCCAGAGGCGGCGCAGCTCGTACTGCAGGCCGGAGCTATGGCTACGGGCGGTGACGTGTTTGTTCTGGACATGGGTGAGCCTGTCAAAATCATGGATCTGGCCCGACGCATGGTGGAGTTGTCCGGCCTGTCGGTGCGCGATGAAGGCAATCCGGGAGGGGATATCGAGATCGTCGTCACGGGCTTGCGCCCCGGCGAAAAGCTGTACGAAGAGTTGCTCATCGGGGACAACCCTACGCCAACCGCACACCCGCGGATCATGAAGGCACATGAGGACTATCTGGCTTGGCCCGAACTTGAATTGCATCTGCAGACCTTGCGCCGTGCCGCGGACAGCAGCGATGTGCTTGCCATCAAGGCCGTACTCCAGACATGTGTGCATGGGTATAGCGCGCAGACGCCCCAAGCGACGTGATTTTCCAGCTTTTGCGGGGATGCGGCACAATTTGATATCCACTAATTACCGCCCTCAATGACCTATCCTTCTACACCTGACCCTGACCTCTCCCACGTAGGCCCGCGCGACAAGGCGGAAATTCTGGCACAGGCGCTGCCTTACATCCGCAAGTTCCACGGCAAGACGCTGGTGATCAAATACGGCGGCAATGCGATGACGGATCCTGCGCTTCAGGCGGATTTTGCCGAAGACGTGGTGTTGCTCAAACTGGTCGGCATGAACCCCGTGGTGGTCCACGGCGGCGGACCGCAGATTGAAACCGCACTGAATCGGCTTGGCAAAAAAGGCCAGTTCATCCAGGGCATGCGGGTGACCGACGAGGAAACCATGGAAGTGGTGGAGTGGGTGCTGGCCGGGCAGGTGCAGCAGGACATCGTGGGCCTGATCAACCAGGCCGGCGGCAAGGCGGTGGGCCTGACGGGTCGCGATGGTGGCCTGATCCGCGCGCAGAAACTCAAAATGGTCGACAAGGACGACCCATCCAGGGAGCATGACATCGGATTTGTGGGCGACATCCTCAGCATCGACCCCAGCGTGGTCAAGGCGCTTCAGGATGACGCCTTCATTCCCGTGATCAGCCCGATCGGTTTCGGTGAACACAACGAAAGCTACAACATCAATGCCGACGTGGTCGCCGGCAAGCTGGCGATTGTGCTCAAGGCCGAAAAGCTTGTGCTTCTGACAAATACCCCGGGTGTGTTGAACAAGGCAGGCGAACTGCTGACCAACCTGAGTGCCCGCGAAATTGACGACCTGTTTGCCGACGGCACCATCTCCGGCGGCATGCTCCCCAAGATTGAAGGTGCGTTGGATGCGGCCAAGAGCGGGGTGAACTCCGTCCACATCATTGACGGCCGCGTGCCACACGCCATGTTGCTCGAAATCCTGACCGACCAGGCTTACGGAACCATGATTCGCTCGCATTGACATCCAAAGCTGCTCAGTCCCTTGCTGACGAGCAGCTGTCGGTTGCGGCGCCGCTGGTGTAATCCCCCATGAATACCGCCGCAACGCCCTCTATGCTCATGGCTTATGCGACTCCTCCTGGTTGAAGACGATGTGATGCTCGCCAGCGGCATCAAGCTGGGGCTCTGTGACGCCGGTTATGCGGTGGACTGGGTAGGCAACGCCGAGCGCGCCGAAGAGGTGCTGGCCGGTGAAAGCTTTGATGCGGCCATCATTGACATCGGTCTGCCGAAAACGGACGGCCTGGAGCTCACGCGGCGAATGCGCACGCGCGGGCTGGCCATGCCGGTACTTATTCTCACGGCGCGGGACGCCCTGCAGGACCGGGTCCAGGGGCTGGATCTTGGCGCTGACGACTACATGGTCAAACCGTTTGAACTGCCCGAGTTGCTGGCGCGTCTGCGCGCGTTGCTGCGCCGTTCCCAGGCTGCGACCAGCGCTATTTTGAGTTTTGGGGCGCTGGAGCTGGATTCCGCAAACCGCCAGGCCCGGGCTCACGGGCAGCTGATCGAACTCGGCCCGCGGGAATGGACGGTGATGGAGTACCTGCTGATCAACGCGCCCAAACCTGCCAGCAAAGACAAATTGCTGGCTGCGCTCACGGGCTGGGACAAGGAAATCACTCCCAACGCCATCGAGGTCTACATTTCGCGCTTGCGTGGCAAGCTGGAGCCGCATGGCGTTGCTCTGCGCTCCATTCGCGGCTTTGGTTACCGGCTGGAGCTGATCGACGACGCGGCGGCTGGCGCGGCGGCCGGGTAGGCCAGCCCATGGGTGCCGGCACCGGGGTTACCCCGGCCCACGCAGTTGCCGGCTCTGCCGCGGCGGCGCATAGCCCTTCGGCCATGAAATCCGGGTTGCAGCGGCGTCTGCTGCTCTTGCTGCTGGCACCGTTGAGCCTGTTCGCGGTGGTCAGCATTTACTTCGATTACCAGGCGGCCGGGAACGCCGCCCTGCAGCAGGACCAGCAACTGCGTCGGCTTGCCCCCATGCTGGCCGATTCGGTGATAGCCCCTGCCAACACGTCGTCAGACGGCCCGGTGCTGTTGCTGGCGCCCCCCATCGCGGAGTTCATCAAGGGGCGTCCGGGGTTTGCCGGCTACCGGGTGTCGAATGCTACCGGTGCCCATCTTGCCGGCGATGCCTGGATCAGCCCGGTCGTGCCCACCACGCGCGAGCCGGAATTCCACAGCATGGAAGATGACGGCGTCACCTACCGTGTGGTGGCGCAGCGCTTCGATACCAGGGCCGGCGAGCTCATCCTGCAGCTTGCCGACGGCTCCGATGCGCGCCAGCAGTGGGTGCGGTCGGTGTTTTTCAAGGTGCTGATGCCCAACCTGATCCTGGTGCTGGCGGCGGCGTTTGCCGTCAATTGGGCCGTCACGCGGGCATTGCGGCCGCTGCTGGAGCTCAAGGAGGCCGTTGAACGCCGGTCTCCACGTGATCTCAGCGCCATCGATCCGCTGGGTACGCCGGCCGAGGTGCGGCCATTGGTGGCGTCGCTGAACCGTCTCTTTGCATTGGTCAACGACCAGGCCGAGGGCCAGCGCCGGTTTGTAGCCGATGCCGCGCATCAGCTGCGTACGCCGCTGGCGGGCCTGCAAGCGCAGGTCGAGGCATGGGCGCAGGCCGCCAGCGCGCCGGCGGCCCGTGGGCAGGTCACCCTGTCGGTCGACAAGGTGATGCGGCTGCGCAGTGCTACCCGGCGCACCTCGCAGCTGGCCAACCAGCTGCTGGCCCTGTCCAGGGCGGATGCGTCCAGCATGTCGGGGCAGCCGGCGCAGCGGGTAGACCTGAAAGACCTGTGTGAGTCGGTGCTGGCCTCACATCTTGACGCGGCCTCGGCCAAAAACATTGACCTGGGCCTGGATGCACGCTTTGCCCAGGTATCCGGCCACGAATGGCTGTTGCGGGAACTGCTGGGCAACCTGGTCGACAACGCCGTCAAATACACGCCTTCAGCGGGCACGGTGACCATACGCTGCGGCGTTGTGGAGGGGGCAGCGGGAAACCGGGGCAGCGCGCAGGCATTTCTGGAGGTGGAAGACGATGGCCCTGGCATCCCCGACGCGGAGCGTACGCGGGCGCTGGAGCGGTTTTACCGGGTGCCGGGCACGGTCGGCGAGGGCAATGGGCTGGGCCTGGCCATTGCGAATGAAATTGCCCGTGTCCACCGCGCCCAGCTGGTGCTGGAGCCTGCCGCCATTCGCGATGGCAAACCCACGGGCTTGCGGGTCCGGCTGGTGTTGCCGCTGCTGGCCTGACGCGGGAGGTCCGTTACACCGTTTTCAGTACCGGGTTTGCCCCGGCCGGAGCTTGCCGAAAGCCTATGTGGGCTGTGCGAGAATCCCAGTGAAGCCCTGGTTTTTGAAACATCTCTTACAACAAAGCACCGCCCGCCTATGTCCGAGTTTGAGTCTGATGTGAGCCCAGAGCTCTCCACGCCGGCCGCACCGCGCAAGCGTCCCAAGCCGGGCGAACGCCGTGTGCAGATCCTGCAGGCCCTGGCAACCATGCTGGAGCAGCCCGGCTCGGAGCGCATCACCACGTCGGCCCTGGCGGCCCGGCTTGACGTCAGCGAGGCGGCGTTGTACCGCCACTTCGCCAGCAAGGCGCAAATGTTCGAGGGCCTGATCGAATTCATCGAGCAGACCGTGTTCACCCTGGTCAATCAGATTGCCGAGCGCGAGACCGACCCGGCCCAGCGCACCCGCAGGCTGGTCGTCATGCTGCTGCAGTTTGCCGAGAAAAACCCTGGCATGACCCGAGTGATGGCCGGCGACGCGCTGGTGTTCGAAAACGAGCGCCTGCAGGAGCGCATGAACCAGTTCTTCGACAAGCTCGAGTCCAGCCTCAAGCAGAACCTGCGCGAAGGCGCAAATTCTGATGGTGCCGCCGCACCCACAGTGCAGGCGCAGGTCCAGGCCTCGGTCATCGTGGCTTTCATGATGGGCCGCTTGCAGCGCTTCTCGCGCTCCGGCTTCAAGCGCCTTCCGTCCGAACACCTGGACGCCAGCCTGGCGATGCTGCTGGGCTGACCCGTTAGCTATCAATAAGTGAGCTATCTGCGCCCGAATCTAAAGGGCTAGAGGCCGAATTTATGCCAAGGTTACGCCTACCTTGGCTCCCGCCGACACAATTTCCTGCCAGGTTTGGGCATCGACCGTGATGCCTTCGCTTTGCCGCTGCGTCCGGTAAGCGCGCTCCGGATCACCGGCGATTTTCACCGCGTCATAGCCCGGTGCCACCGGGCCGGCCTGAAGCCAGTCCACAAAAGCCAGCGCTTCCTCTTCAAACGCGGCCTGGGTGCCGAGTTTGGCTGGGTCAATCAGGATGGTCAGCATGCCGTTGACAACGGCCCGCACGGCCGGGTCTGTTGGTTTGTGCCAGGTGCCACTGCCTGTCAGAGCGCCTCCCAGTAGTTCGCACGCCACCGCCATGCCGTAGCCCTTGTGTTCGCCAAAGGCCAGCAGCGCGCCAAACAAGCCATTGCCCTGCGGCACCACCACCACGCCGGGGTCGGTGGTCGGCCGGCCTTGCTCGTCAATCAAGGTGCCAGGTTCCACGCGCCGGCCTTCGTTGTGCGCGACGCGCATCTTGCCCTGCGCCACGCGGCTGGTGGCAAAGTCCAAAACAAAGGGATCGCGTCCTGCGAGGGGTACACCTATGCAGCACGGGTTGGTCCCATAGCGGCCGTCAGCGCCGCCGAAAGGTGCTACCACGGGCCGGGAAAGCACATTGACGAAGTGCAGCGAGACCAGCCCCCGGGCGACTGCCATTTCCGCAAAGTGCCCGATGCGACCGAGGTGGTGCGCGTTGGCCAGGGTCATGATGCAGCTGCCATGCGTTTTGGCGCGTTCCATGCCCAGCGCCATGGCTTGCGCACCGACGATCTGGCCGTAGCCGCGTTGGCCGTCCAACGTGAGCAGTGAGCCGGTGTCGAGCACGATCTTGGCGCTGTTGTTGGGCTTCAGGCCGCCTTCGAGCACCGCGTCGACATAACGCGGCAGCATGCCCACGCCATGCGAATCATGACCGCTCAGGTTGGCCAGCACCAGGTTGGCGGCGACCGCGTTCGCTTCTTCGGGAGAGCTGCCGCTTGCTATTAAAACAGTAGCTACTTGCGCTTGAAGTACGGGGGCTTGGAGTGTTTTTTGCATATAAAAGCGTTCAAGTTGTACGTAGGGTCTCGGGTTTTGTCCGGGATCCCTCCCGTCATGACGGGCTTGGCCAAGCTACATCACCGCGCCCACTTGCCAAGGCACAAACTCGTTTTGCCCGTAACCGTGTTTCTCGCTTTTGCTCTGCGCACCCGAGGCGGTGGCCAGCACCATCTCGAAGATCCGCTGACCCATTTCCTGCACTGAGACGCCACCGTCGATGATCTCGCCGCAGTTGATGTCCATGTCTTCTTCCTGGCGCTGCCATAAGGCCGAGTTGGTTGCGAGCTTGAGCGAAGGCGAGGGTGCGCAGCCGTAGGCCGAGCCGCGGCCGGTGGTGAAGCAAATCAGGTTGGCACCGCCTGCGACCTGGCCGGTGGCGCTGACCGGGTCGTAACCCGGCGTGTCCATGTAAACAAAGCCGTGTGCATCGACCGGCTCCGCATATTCGTAGACGGCTTCCAGGTTCGAAGTGCCGCCCTTGGCAACGGCACCCAGTGATTTCTCGAGAATCGTTGTCAGGCCGCCTGCCTTGTTGCCGGGCGACGGATTGTTGTTCATTTCGCCTTCGTTGATCTCGGTGTAGTGCTCCCACCACTTGATGCGCGAGATCAGTTTTTCGGCGATGTCAGGGCGCACGGCGCGGCGTGTCAGCAGATGCTCGGCGCCATAGATTTCAGGGGTTTCGCTGAGGATGGCAGTACCTCCGTGCGCCACCAGCAGATCCACCGCCGCGCCCAGCGCCGGGTTGGCGCTGATGCCCGAGTAGCCGTCGGAGCCGCCGCATTGCAGGCCGATGGTGATGTGAGCCGCGCTGCACGGTTCGCGTTTGACAGCGTTGGCTTGGGGCAGCATCTCCTTGATCATGGCAATGCCCTTGGCCACGGTCTTGGCCGTGCCGCCGGTGTCCTGAATGCTGAAGACACGCAGCGTTTCACCCTCGCGCAGGCTGCCGTGGGCGAGCCAGGCGTTGATCTGATTGGACTCGCAACCCAGGCCCACCACCAGCACGCCGGCAAAGTTGGGGTGGGTGGCGTAGCCCGTCAGGGTGCGCTGCAAAATCTGCAGGCCCAGGCCGTCGCTGTCCATGCCGCAGCCCGTGCCATGTGTGAGCGCCACCACGCCGTCCACATTGGGAAAGTCCTTCAATGCCGAGGGATTGTTCTGCCTTGAAAAATGATCGGCAATGGCGCGCGCTGCGGTGGCCGAGCAGTTGACGCTGGAGAGAATGCCAATGTAGTTGCGTGTGGCCACGCGGCCATCGGCCCGCTTGATGCCCATGAATGTCGCTTCGCGTTTGGCCGGTGCCGGTTTGACATCGGCGCCGAAGGCATAGTCGCGCGCAAAGTCGCCTTTGTCGGGGCCCATATCGAGGTTGTGCGTGTGTACATGTTCGCCGGGCGCGATGGCCTTGCTGGCAAAACCGATGATCTGGTTGTAACGGCGCACCGGATCGCCCGGTGCGATGGGGTGGGTGGCGATTTTGTGGCCGGCCGGGATCAGGCCCTTGACCGGGATGCCTTCGACGCTGACGCCGCTCAGCAATTGCTGGCGGGCAATCAGCACGTCATCGGCGGGGTGAAGGCGAATAAACGGTGTCATGGTTTGGCTCTCTGTGTTTTCATCAGCGGCCACCGCGGAACCGGCTTTGCCGGGCCGCTAGTGGCCTGTAACGTTGAAATGGGAGGCGAGGAACGCGTGAGACGGGGTGCGATGCAAGGCGCAAAGCACAGCGATGCCCCAGGCATCGCGCGCATTTGCAACACCGCAGCGTGCCACGTATCGCGTGGGCAGCGACTTCCGGTTTCAGCGTTACAGGCCACTAATGGCGCCTCCTCGAGGGGGAGACGCCGAAGGCGTTTCGGGGGTGGGGTCATTTTTAGTAAAACATTTTCGGCAGCCACAGCACCAGCTTGGGGAAGTAAGTGATGACCGCCAGCGAGCCCAGCAGCGGTACCAGCCAGGGCAGGATGGCGATGGTGGTGCGCTCGACCGAGAGTTTGGCCACCCGCGCCAGCACAAACAACACCATGCCCATGGGCGGGTGCAGCAAGCCGATCATCAGGTTCAGAACCATCACCAGGCCGAAGTGCACCGGGTCTATGCCCAGCTGCATCACGATGGGCATCAGGATGGGCACCAATATCG
Organism: Polaromonas sp. A23; assembly: GCF_002001015.1. GTDB lineage: Bacteria > Pseudomonadota > Gammaproteobacteria > Burkholderiales > Burkholderiaceae_C > Polaromonas. Next base: position 144,247 of record NZ_MUNO01000012.1, read on the forward strand.
TGATCGCGGCGGTGGGCTCCAGGAAGCAGCCGACGAACAGCATCAGCAGGTTGGCCAGCAGCAGGAAGACCCAGGCTTCCTTGGTGAAACCCAGCACCCACTGAGAGATCGCTGCCGTGACGCCTGTGGCCGTGAGCATCCAGCCGAAGATGCTGGCCGCCGCCACGATGAACATCACCGTGGCCGTGGTCTCCACCGTGTCCAGGCAGACCTTGACGAACATCTTCCAGTTGAGCGTGCGGTACCAGGCCAGGCCCAGCACCATGGCCCAGATGCACGCGGCGATCGCGCCCTCGGTGGGCGTGAAAATGCCGGTGGTCATGCCGCCGATCAGCAGCACCGGTGTCATGATGGGCAGCACCGCCTGGAAGTTGAAGAACTTGTCGGCGGCGAACAGCACCAGCAGGCCGGCGAACACCGTGATCTGCGCCGGGAAGCCGAACTTGACGATCAGGACCCACAGCACGAATGGCCAGCCGATAACCACCAGCGTTTCAGCCAGCGCCTTGATCACCCGGGGCCACTCGAACTTGATATCTGCACCCCAGTTGTTCTTGTGGGCGAAGTAGGCCACGGTGAGCATCATCAGGCCGGCCATCAGCACGCCCGGCAGGATGCCCGCCAGGAACAGCGCGCCAACACTCACATTGGCCATCATTCCGTAGATCACGAAAGGCAGCGAAGGCGGGATGATGGGCCCCAGCGTCGCCGAGGCCGCGGTCACCCCCACGGCGAACTCCTTGCTGTAGCCATGGTCGGTCATGGCCTTGATCTCGATCGTGCCCAGGCCGGCCGCATCGGCAATCGCCGTGCCGCTCATGCCGGCGAACACCACCGAGCCGACCACGTTGACATGGCCCAGGCCGCCCTTGAGCCAGCCCACCAGCGCCAGGGCGTAGTTGTAGATGCGGTTGGTGATGCCGGCGTTGTTCATCAGGTTGCCGGCCAGGATGAAGAAGGGCACGGCAAGGAGCGGAAAGCTGTCGATGCCGCTGACCATCCGGTGGATTACCACGAAGGCCGGCAGATTTCCAGTCCACCAGATGTAGATCAGGGACGAGCCGGCCATGGCGATCGCCACCGGGATGCCGCCGCTCATGAGAAGGAGAAAAATGATTTTCAGCATGGGTCTTCTTATTTGTCGTCCATGGAGGATTCGGGGCGCTCCAGCACCGTATAACCGCGCTTGTGGTGGAAGAGGGCGACCTGCACCGAGCGGAAGGCCATGGCCGCGAAGCCCAGCATGCAGACCCCGTAAACCCAGTTCATCGGCAGGTCGACCATGGTCATGCGCGAATTGCTGCCCAGCTTGATCATCATCATCACGGTGAGGACGGTGGCGGTGGCAAAGAAGCCGATGCGCAGCACATCGACCACTGTGGCCATGGTGCGCGCCACTGGCTGGGGCATGAACTTGTAGAAGAAATCCACCTGGATGTGGTTGTTCTTCACCACCCCGATGGTGGCGCCGGTGAATACCACGGCGATCAGCAGGTAACGGGCGATCTCTTCAGTCCAGGCCGCGGAATCGTTTAGCACGTAGCGGGTGAAGAACTGGTAGAAGACCGTCAGACCCAAGATCCAGAAAAAACCCAGGGCAACCCAGGCTTCGAGGTTGGTGCCGGAGAGATCCACCGCTTCGTCCTGCGCGTGAAACTCTCCGTCCGCCCCCATCACGGGGGCCATGTCGTCAATTGACGGGGTCATTGGATGTCCTTCGAGTTGAAATCAAGGAACACCGCGGAACCGGTTTTGCCGGACCGCTGGTGTCGCCCCCCTTGGGGGGAGGCGGCGCACGTCAGTGAGCCGCTTCGGGGCTTACTTGATACTTATGATGCGGTCCCAGTCCTTCTTGTCGAGCTTCATGGATTCAAAGGTGATCGCCTTCAGAACGCGCTGCTGGAAATCGGCGCGGTCAACTGTCACCACGTTGTTGCCCTTTTTCTTGAACTCTTCCACCAGTTCACCTTCACGCTTGCGGATGTCGTTGGTGGCGTTTACCGCGGCTTCCTGCGTCACGTCCGACAGGATCTTCTGCTCGGCCGGTGTCAGCTTGCCCATCAGGCTTGGCGCCACCACCGTGAGCAACGCGTCGGAGATGTGGCCGGTCAGGATGATGTTCTTCTGCACTTCGTAAAACTTCTTGGCCTCGATGGTCGGCAGCGGATTTTCCTGCGCGTCGACGGTGCCGTTCTGCAGTGCCAGGTAGACCTCGGCGAAGGCAATCGGCGTCGGATTGGCGCCGCAGGCGCGCGGCAGAGCGGTGTAGGCGGGAGAATCAGGCACACGCATCTTGATGCCCTTCATCTCGTCGCAGTTCTTGAACAGCTTGTTGCTGGTGGCATGGCGCGCGCCGTAGTAGGTCAGGGCAGTGACGGTATTGCCTGTGGCCTTTTTGTAACCCTCGGTCAGCTCCTTGAAAACATCGCTCTTGCCGTAGGCAATCACATGGTCGGCATCGCGAAAGGTGAAGGGGTAGTAACTCACTGCCAGGCGAGGGTAGGAGTTGGAGGCAAAGGACGCACCCGTGAGGATGATGTCCACCGTGCCCAGCTGCAGGCCCTGGTTGATTTCGCTTTCCTTGCCCAGGCTGGAAGCTGGAAAGACCTGAATTTCATACTTGCCGTTGGTGCGCTTCTTGAACTCGTCGGCCGCCCAGACCGACCACTTGTGGTACGGCTCCGACGTTTCATACACGTGTGCCCATTTGAGCTTGGTCTGGGCATTGGCCATGCCAAATGTGCCTATAGCCCCCGCCATGATTGCGCAGCATGCTATTGTTTTTAGAGTGAATCGTTTGGTCATGTTGTCTCCTCGGTTGAAAGAATGGGAAAGCAGGAATGTAAAAACGCTGGCGGAAATCAACTCGTCGTTTTAGCGCGGCGCCAGCTCGCACTGAATCGGGCATGGGATTTGTCCATATGGGCATGCATTGCTGTGCGCGCGGCGGCACTGTCGTGCGCACAGATCGCGGCAAAAATGGCTTCGTGTTCGGAAATTGCCGACTGCCAGGACTTCATGGTTTCGAAATAACCCCCCAGCCGCGTGAACAGCGGGCCGCGGCGCGAATCCCAGAAACTCTGGACGGTTTCGATCAGCACCACGTTGCCGCAGGACTCGACAATGGCGGTGTGAAAGGCGCGGTCGCCCTCCAGCGGCAGCACGCCCCGGTTGGCATCGCTGATCATGGCGTCGATGGCGGCGCGCATGGCGTCCGTGTCCTTGCGTTTGGCCTGCTCTGCGGCCATGGAAGCAATTTCGCCTTCCACCACGCGGCGTGCGCGGATCAGCTCCAGCGGACCCCATTCGGTGGAATTTAGCTGTGGGCCCTTGTTTCGTTCTGTTCGCTTGGAGCGGTCCAGCACATAAACACCGGAGCCGGTGCGCACTTCCACCCAGCCTTCGACTTCCATGGCAATCAGCGCTTCGCGCACCGAAGGGCGGCTCACGCCCAGCTGATTGGCCAGGTCGCGCTCGGACGGCAGGCGTGTGCCCGGGGCAAACTCCCCCTTGCTGATCAGCGAGCGCAGCTGCTCGGCAATCTGGCGGTACAGGCGTTGTGGTTCGACGGTTTGCAGCGGCATGAAAAAAGAGCGGGGCGGGGTATTAAGGGTTAGTCAGAATTGGACAAGTGGTCAGACCAATTAATAATCCCATGATTCCAGCTTGCCGGGCATCCGGCTAAACCCTAGACCCTCGGCCCCAAGCAAAAAGCAAACAAACCAGGCAACAAAGGAACGACATGAGACTTCAGGGAAAAACCGCACTGATCACCGCTGCCGGGCAGGGTATAGGCAAGGCCAGCGCGCTGGCCATGGCGGCGGAAGGCGCGCAGGTCTGGGCCACCGATGTGAATGCGAAGCTTCTCGAAACCTATGCGGGCATGCCCAACATCCATGCGGTCAAGCTCGACGTGCTCGACAAGGCTGCCATCCAGAAACTGGTAACCAGCATGCCGGCGTTGGACGTGCTTTTCAATTGCGCGGGCTTCGTGCACGCCGGCACCATCCTGCAGGCGACTGATGAAGAGTGGGAATTCGCTTTCAACCTCAATGTGCGCTCGCAGTTCTGGACCATTCAGGCGGCCCTGCCGCGCATGCTTGCCAACAACGGCGGCAAGGGCGGCGGCAGCATCATCAACATGGCCAGCGTCGTCAGTATCAAGGGGTTGCCGAACCGTTTTGTGTATGGCTCCTCCAAGGCGGCCGTGATCGGACTGACCAAGAGTGTGGCGGCCGACTATGTGATGCAGGGCGTACGCTGCAATTGCATCTGCCCCGGCACCGTGGACACGCCCTCGCTGCAGGACCGCATCAATGTGTTCGAGGACCCGGCGCAAGCGCGCAGGAATTTCATTGCACGACAGCCCATGGGGCGGCTGGCACAGGCGCATGAAATCGCGCCGGTCGTGACCTTCCTGGCCAGCGACGAGTCGGCCTTTGTCACTGGCCAGAACTACAACGTTGATGGCGGCATGACCATATGAACCAGCTCGACTTCGGTGATCGCCATGCGGTGGTCACCGGCGGGGCGACTGGTCTGGGGTATGCCATTGCCCAGCGTCTGATCGCGTCCGGCGGCAGCGTCACCCTGTGGGACCGGGACGAAGCGGCCGCCGGCAAGGCTGCTGCTGCACTGGGTGCGCGGGCCTGGGCGGTGGCGGTGGATGTGTCGCAGCATGCTTCAGTTTGCGCGGCGGTTCAGTCGACGCTTCAACACGCGCCCAAGGTCGATGCGCTGGTCAACAGCGCTGGCATCACCGGGCCCAACGTCAAGCTTTGGGACTACCCGGTGGACGACTGGCGCCAGGTGATGGAAGTCAATCTCAACGGCTTGTTCATGTGCTGCCGCGAATGGGTGCCGCATATGCGCGCCAACAACTATGGCCGCATCGTCAACATCGCCTCGGTAGCCGGCAAGGAAGGCAACCCGAATGCCAGCGCCTACAGCGCCAGCAAGGCTGGAGTGATTGCGCTCACCAAATCACTGGGAAAGGAACTCGCCGATACCGGCGTGCGCGTCAACTGCGTGACGCCGGCCGCGGTGAAAACCGCCATCTTTGACCAGATGACGTCCGAACACATCGCCTTCATGCTGTCGAAAATTCCCATGGCCCGCTTCGGCACGCCCGAAGAGGTGGCCGCGATGGTGGGCTGGCTGTGCACTGAAGAATGCTCCTTCTCGACCGGCGCGGTGTTTGATCTGTCGGGTGGACGTTCCAGCTACTGATGGGGACATCCATAAATCCGATTCTCGGGCGCATGACTGCGTTGCGCGGTGCTCGGAATCCTCATGCACACAAGTGCATTCCGGTTCCTGCGCTCCGGGCGTCTTGTCCTGCATCCCGATAATCGAATTTCTGGAAGCCCCATCCCCCATCTCATTTGTTCTTGTGTAACTAAAAAAGGAAAACCATGAAACTCGTTCGTTATGGCAACCCGGGCAAGGAAAAGCCCGGCCTCATTGATGCGGATGGCAAGCTGCGCGACCTCAGCGGCGTGGTCACCGACATCGGCCCCGACCAGCTCGGCGATGCTGCGCTGGCCAAGCTGCGCAGGCTGAAAACCGCCACCCTGCCGCTGGTCAAGGGTAAGCCGCGTTTCGGCAGCCCGCTGACCGGCGTGGGCAAGTTCATCGCCATCGGCCTGAACTACGCCGACCATGCGGCCGAGTCGGGGCTGCCTATTCCTCCCGAGCCGGTGGTGTTCATGAAGGCCACCAGTTGCATTCAGGGTCCCAACGACCCGGTCATGCTGCCCAAGGGCTCGGTTAAAAGCGACTGGGAAGTTGAACTCGGCGTGGTGATCGGCACCCGTGCACGTTATGTGTCGCAAAAGGATGCGCTGAGTTTTGTCGCTGGCTACTGCACCATCAACGACGTCAGCGAACGTGAATTCCAGATCGAGCGCGGCGGCACCTGGGACAAGGGCAAGGGTTGCGACACGTTCGGTCCGCTCGGTCCCTGGCTGGTGACACGCGACGACGTGCCCAATCCGCAAAAGCTCGCCATGTGGCTTGACCTGAACGGGAAGCGCATGCAGACCGGCAGCACGAAGACCATGATTTTCAGCGTCGCTAAAATCGTCAGCTACGTGAGCCAGTTCATGACCCTGCTGCCGGGTGATGTGATCACCACCGGCACGCCGCCCGGTGTTGGCCTGGGCATGAAGCCGCCGCTGTATCTGAAAAAAGGCGACGTGATGACTCTGGGCATTGAAGGCCTGGGCGAGCAGCGCCAGGTGGTGGTGCCTTTCAAGCTGTAAGCTGTCTGTGTTGGTCTTTGGTTCGATAAACCCCAATTCGAGGGTTTACCCGAGGCTGGCTTAGAAAAACTTCTCTAGAAATCCCCATCTTCAGCGTGGGGGTGTGGAAATGCTGCAAAATAGAACGGTCGTTCTTTTTTTATATGGCTTTCCATGTCTGTTACTGAGCTTCCTGTCAAAGCCCCCCGCCCCGGACCGCGCGAAAGCGGTCGCGCGGCGCATGCCGGCATGCAAAAGGGCCAGCAGACCAAAGCCGCCATTGTGGACGCTGCGCTGGGGTTGGCCACCCAGATCGGTCTTGAGGGCCTGAGCATAGGCGCCCTGGCCGAAGTCATGCGCATGAGCAAGTCGGGGGTGTTTGCCCACTTCGGCTCGCGGGAAGAACTCCAGATTTCCGTTATCCGCGAATACTTTTCCCGCTTCGAGGAAGAAGTTTTCTACCCCGCACTCAAAGAACCCAAAGGCCTGCCGCGTGTGCAGGCGCTTTTTGGCAACTGGATGAAACGGGTTGCCATCGAGCTTCAGTCAGGCTGTATTTTTATCAGTGGTGCGGTCGAGTTCGACGACCGGCCCGGCCCGGTGCGCGATGCGCTGGCCACCTCGGTGCAGACCTGGCTGGCGGCCATGTACCGTGCAGTAGTTTTGGCCAAAGAGGTCGGCCATCTGCGCGCCGATGCCGACGAGCGCCAGATCGCCTTTGAAATTCATGGGCTCATTCTTGCGTTGCATTACGAGGCCCGTTTTCTCAAGACGCCGGGTTCCATCGAACGCACCCTGCAGGCTTTCCAGAGCATCCTGGCGCGTTACGGCGCCGGCGGAGCCGTCCCGGCCGCCCAGCCCATCACTTCTGCTTCTTTAAAGAGTATCACCGCCAAACCGTCGGCGGGTTCTTCCTCGTCTTCCACTTAATCCCTTTCATCAAAGGACTTTCCATGCCTCAATACAACCCGCCACTGCGCGACATGCAATTCGTCATGCACGAGGTGCTCAAGGTCACCGATGAGTTCAAGGCTTTGCCTAAACACGCCGAAGTGGATGCTGACACCATCAATGCCGTGCTTGAAGAAGCGGGCAAGTTTGCGGCCGAAGTCACCTTTCCGCTGAACATCAGCGGCGACGAGGAAGGCTGCAAGCTCGACAAGACCACACACGAAGTGACACCGCCCAAGGGTTTCAAGGAAGCCTATGCCAAGTACATCGAAGGCGGCTGGGCAGCGTTGTCCTGTGACCCTGAATACGGTGGCCAGGGCCTGCCTTTTGTGGTGAACCAGTGCGTTTACGAAATGCTGAATTCTGCCAACCAGGCCTGGACCATGTATCCGGGCCTGTCGCACGGCGCCTACGAAGCCCTGCACGCCCACGGTACTGAAGAACAGAAGAAGCTCTATCTGCCTAAACTCACCAGCGGCGAATGGACCGGCACCATGTGCCTGACAGAGCCGCACTGCGGCACGGACCTCGGCCTGCTGCGCACCAAGGCCGAACCGCAGCCTGATGGCAGCTACAAGCTCACCGGCAACAAGATTTTCATCAGCGCCGGCGAACACGACATGACGGAAAACATCGTGCACCTGGTACTGGCCCGCCTGCCCGATGCGCCGCAAGGCAGCAAAGGCATCAGCCTGTTTGCCGTGCCCAAATTCAATATCGGCAAGGACGGCAGCATCGGTTCGCGCAACGGCATTTATTGCGGTGGCCTGGAGCACAAGATGGGCATTCACGGCAACGCAACCTGCCAGATGGTGCTTGAAGACGCCGTTGGCACCATGGTGGGCGCGCCCAACAAGGGTTTGGCCGCCATGTTCGTGATGATGAACGCCGCCCGCCTGGGCGTCGGCAACCAGTCGCTCGGCCTGACCGAGGTGGCTTACCAGAACGCGTTGGCCTACGCCAAGGACCGCATCCAGATGCGCTCGCTCTCCGGCGTCAAGGCCAAGGACAAGCCGGCCGACCCGATCATCGTGCACCCCGACGTGCGCAAGATGCTGCTGACCGCCAAAGCGTATGCCGAAGGCGGCCGCGCGCTGGCGATCTACTGCACCATGCTGCTCGACAAAGAGTTGAACCATCCTGACGAGAAAGTCCGCAAGGATTCCGCTGAAGTGGTGGCGCTGCTGACGCCTATCGTCAAGGCTTTCCTGACCGACAACGGCCACATCGCCACCAACGCCTGCATGCAGGTGTTCGGCGGCCATGGCTTCATCAAGGAATGGGGCATGGAGCAGTTTGTGCGCGACAACCGCATCAACATGATCTACGAAGGTACCAATACCATCCAGTCGCTGGACCTGCTGGGCCGCAAGATTCTCGGCAACAACGGCGCCACACTGAAGAAATTCGGCAAGCTCATCGGCGCGCTGGTGGCCGAGGAAGGCGTCAACGAGAAGATGGCCGAGTTCATCAACCCCCTGGCCTACCTGGCCGACCAGATGACCAAGTTCACCACCGAGCTGGGCTTCAAGGGCTTCCAGAATCCCGACGAGGTGGGCGCCGCCGCCGTGGACTACCTGCGTGTAGCCGGTCACCTGGTGTTCGGCTATTTCTGGGCCCGCATGGCGCAGGTGGCACTGCGCGAAGTGGCGGCCGGCAATACCGATCCTTTCTACCAGGCCAAGCTGCAGACAGCGCGCTTTTACTTTGCCAAGCTGTTCCCTGAGACCGCTACGCTGATGCGTACCGCGCGCAGCGGCAGCAAGGTGTTGATGGACACCGATGCAGCGCTGGCTTGAGCCCGCTATCGCGTTTATACACATCTTTTAGCCCAGGAGCCCATATGTACAAAGCGCAACTAGCTATCATTTTGGGAGTGCTGTCTTTTCCCGCGCTGGCGCAGATGACGCCTGTCGGGTTGTGGCGCAATCTGGACGACAAAACCGGCGAAGCGAAAGCCGAGATCCGGATCGTCGAAAGTGCGGGTGCCCTCAGCGGGAAGATCGACAAACGCTTGGGCAAGGACATCAAGCCCGACGACGTCTGCGACGATTGCAGCGATGACCGCAAGGACAAACCTATCCTGGGCCTGGAAATCATTCGAGGTGCAAAGAAAACCGAAGGCAAGGAAGTCTGGGAGGGCGGCAAGATCCTCGACCCGGAAAATGGCCGCAACTACACGCTGCGCATGACACCCATTGAGGGGGGTAAAAAGCTTGAAGTCAGGGGTTCGTTCGGCCCTTTCGGTCGTACCCAAACCTGGGTGCGCGTGCAATGAGCGGCGCCAAAGCAGGAGTCAACCATGGGTGAAGCCATCTCGAGGACCTTGCGCATTGGGCAGGGGAGCGGCCCGGCCGCCGGGCGCTGGTATGGGCACCACTTGCTCAAGAAGCCGTTTTTCGGCCGCTTCATGAAGACCTGGCGCTGGCCGGTGGACGTGCCGCAGGAAGGCTGGGAGCGCACGCAAATCACCAGCCGCAGTGCCAGTCGGCTTGAAGCCATCGTGGCCCGCACAGCCGCCGCTCCGCGTGGCGTGGTGGTGTGTGCCCACCCCATGGGCCTGGCCTGCAAGGGCTTCTGGCTGCGCCATGGGCATGCGCAAAAGCTGCTGGACGCGGGCTTTCACGTGGTGGCTTTTGACTTCAACGGTTTCGGCGAAAGCCCCTCCACCAATTTTGATTTTCCGGGGGACGTGTTGTCCGTGGGCCTATGGGCTCGCAGCAACTTCCCGGGTCTGCCGGTGCATGCGCTGACAGCGTCTTTCGGCGCGATCAACACGCTGAGCGCCATCAGCGAAGCAGATTTTCCGTTTGACAAAGTCGTCGCAGAAGGCTGCCCGCCCACGCTTCCCGACTTCTGGAAAGCCTATCCCTTTGCCCATGCGGTACTCATGATGGGGCGGCGCGTGAACCCGGAAAGCGAACTTCATCTGCGGCCGGTTCATCATCTTGCGCGGATGCAGCCGGTTGACTTGCTGCTGATCCACAGCCAGGCCGATCGCTGGACACCGGTGCACTTCGGCGATGCCCTGCAGCAGGCCGCTTCCAGGCCCGAGCGCATCCAGCGCCTGGTGCTGGAGCATGCCGACCACACCCACGGCATGCGCGACGAGCCAGAGCGCTACTGGAACGCCGTCATTCAATTTTTCAATCCAACCCCCACAACCGGGTCTTAACCATGTCACGTTTTCAAGTCAAAAAAGTAGCGGTGCTCGGCGCCGGCGTGATGGGCGCGCAAATCGCCGCCCATCTGGTCAACCTCAAGGTGCCTGTGGTGTTGTTCGACCTGCCTGCCAAGGAAGGCCCGAAGAACGGCATCGTTACCAAAGCCATTGAAGGCCTCAAGAAACTCAAGCCAGCACCGCTGGGCGTGCCGGAAGACGCGGCACTGATTCAGCAGGCCAACTACGAAGAACACATGGATGTTCTGAAAGAGTGCGACCTGATTATCGAGGCCATCGCCGAGCGCATGGACTGGAAGACCGACCTGTACCACAAGATCGCACCTTTCATTGGTGAAGGCGCCATCGTGGCCAGCAACACCTCGGGCCTGTCGATCACCAAATTGAGCGAAGCGTTGCCCGAGTCCATCAAGCCACGCTTTTGCGGCATTCACTTCTTCAATCCGCCGCGCTACATGACGCTGGTCGAGCTGATCAACACCCCCACGACCGAGCCCAAGGTGCTGGACGACCTGGAAGCTTTTGTGACCAGTGGCTTGGGCAAGGGCGTGATTCGCGCCCATGACACGCCCAACTTCATTGCCAACCGCGTCGGCATTGCCGGCATGCTGGCCACCATCAAGGAAGCCGAGAACTTTGGCCTGAGCTACGACGTGGTCGATGACCTGACCGGCAAGAAGCTGGGCCGTGCCAGCTCCGGCACTTTCCGCACCGCCGACGTGGTGGGCCTGGACACCATGGCCCACGTGATCAAGACCCTGCAGGACAACCTGGGCCCCGGCAAGGTAGAAGATCCGTTCTCAGACATGTACGGCACGCCCCCGGTGTTGGCCAAACTGCTCGAATCCAAAAGCCTGGGACAGAAAACCGGCGCGGGCTTTTACAAGAAGGTCGGCCGCGACATCATGCGCCTGGACCCGGAAAGCATGGAGTACGTCGCCGGTGGCGCCAAGGCCAATGAGGTGGTCGGCCGTATGCTCAAGAAGCCAGCCGGTGAGCGCTTGAAGCTGCTGCGCGAAGCCGAAGGTGCCGAGCCGCGTTTCCTCTGGGCCATCCTGCGTGACCAGTTCCATTACGCCGCCGTGCATCTGGCCAGCATTGCTGAAACCGCGCGCGACATCGACTTTGCGATGCGCTGGGGTTTCGGCGCCAAGCAGGGCCCGTTCGAGCTCTGGCAGGAAGCCGGCTGGCTGCAGGTGGCCAACTGGATCAAGGAAGACATCGATGCCGGTCGCACGCTGAGCAAGGCACCCCTGCCTGACTGGGTTTTCAAGGGGTCGGTGGTCGCCGCCGGCGGTGTGCACACGGCCGAAGGTTCATGGAGCGCTTCCGCCAACAAATTCATTGCGCGCCGCGAGCTGCCTGTCTACGAGCGTCAGTTTTTCCCGGAGAACGTGCTGGGCTCCAACGCCCCTGCATTCCAGACGGCAGGCACCACGCTGCACGAAGACGACGCGATCCGGCTCTGGACGCTGGACGGGGAGCAGGGCGACGTCATCATTGCCAGTATCAAGACCAAGATGCACGCCATCAGCCCTGATGTGGCCGAAGGCCTCGCCATGGGTGTGGACCTGGCCGAGAAAAGCTACAAAGGCATGGTCATCTGGTCGAACGATGAAATGTTCTCCGCAGGTGCCGACCTGCAGGCCATGTTGCCAGCCTTCATGATGGGCGGTGCCAAGGCCATTGAAGGCGCCGAAGCCGAATTGCAGAACGTGATGCTCAAGCTTCGTTATGCGTCGGTGCCCGTGGTGTCGGCCGTTCGCGGTCTGGCACTGGGCGGTGGCTGCGAGATGGCGGTGTACTCGGCCAAACGTGTGGTCGCGATGGAAAGTTACATCGGACTGGTCGAAGTCGGCGTGGGCCTGGTGCCCGGCGCCGGTGGCCTGACCTATATCGCACGCCGCGCTGCCGAGAATGCCGCCACGTCCACCAACAGGGACATCCTGCCTTTCCTGACCGAGGGCTTCACTGCCGCGGCCATGGCCAAGGTCGGTACCAGCGCGATCGAAAGCCGCAAGATCGGCTACCTGCTCGACAGCGACGTGATCGTGCCCAACAAGGATGAGCTCCTGTACGTTGCGCTCAATGAAGCACGCGCCCTGTTCAACTCCGGCTACCGTGCGCCGCATAAGCGGCCGTTCCCGGTGGCAGGCCGCAGCGGCCTGGCGACCATCAAGGGCCAATTGGTGAACATGCGCGATGGTGGCTTCATCAGCGCGCACGATTTCCACATTGCCGGCCTCATCGGCAACGTGGTGTGCGGTGGCGATGTAGATGCTGGCTCGCTGGTGACAGAAGAGTATTTGATGACGCTGGAGCGCAAAGCTTTTTGTTCATTGCTGGAGCATCCCAAGACGCAGGAGCGGATTATGGGAATGATGAGCACGGGCAAACCGGTGCGTAATTGATAAAGCTACTGCGGAGCCATCATGCGTCGTTGCAGCCCAGAACCAATCCTCACGTACAGAAGTACGTTCCGGTTGCTTCCGGGCGCCCGCGCCTAGCCTGATGGCTTCCTCGCTACGCTTTCTCAATCACGCACGTCACTTCGTTCAAACGATCAAATTTCCATGACCACTCATTCCCCCAACCGCCTTGAACGTCAGCTGGACCGGCTGTCCGACCTGCCGGCTTTTGCGCGCACCTGGTTTCGCGGGGTTGTGATGCACCGCGCCGTACCTTTCACCGGTACCGCAGGGCTGGACTTTCTGCAGATGACGCCGGCCCTTGTGGAGATCGGTATCAGGAACGAGAAGAAGGTGCAGAACCACATTGGTGGCATTCATGCTTCGGCGATGAACCTGCTCGCGGAAACTGCGACCGGCATGGTGGTGGGCATGAATGTGCGGGATGACTGCACACCGCTCGCCAAGGAACTGAAGATGGCGTTCAAGAAACGCGCAACCGGATCGCTCCGGGCCGTGGCCACCTTGAGCGACGAGCAACGCGCCGCCATGCAGGCCAGCGACAAGGGTGAAGTGACCGTGGCGGTCACTGTGACAGACGAGGCCGGCGTGAACCCGGTCGAATGCGAATTTGTGTGGGCCTGGATTCCGTCCGGCCCGCGAAAAAGTTAAGTAAAGAATCAAAGGAACCGACATCATGGCCAAACAAGTCCAGGAAGCCTACATCGTTGCCGCCACGCGCACGCCTATCGGGCGCTCGCACAGGGGTTTTTTCCGCAATACCCGTCCTGACGATCTGCTGGTGCGTGCCTTGCAGGCCGCATTGGCACAAGTGCCCACGCTGGATCCGAAAACCATCGAGGACATCATCTGCGGTTGCGCCATTCCGGAAGGCCCGCAAGGCCTGAACATTGCGCGCATTGGCGCGGTGCTGGCCGGCTTGCCGACCAGTGTGGGCGGCATCACGGTCAACCGTTTTTGTGCTTCTGGTCTGAGCGCCATCCAGATGGCGGCCGACCGCATCCGTGTCGGCGAGGCCGACGTGATGATTGCCGCCGGCACCGAAAGCATGAGCATGGTGCCGATGTCAGGCAACTCGCCTTCGCTGTCGCCCGCCATGTTTGCCAATGACGAGAACATCGGCATTGCCTATGGCATGGGCCTGACCGCCGAAAAAGTGGCGCAGCAGTGGAAGGTGTCGCGCGACGCTCAGGATCAGTTTGCGGTGGAGTCGCACCAGAAGGCCATCAAGGCACAGAAGGACGGCGAGTTCACGGCCGAGATCACCCCGGTGGAAGTCACCGACCGCTCGCCAGACCTGGAAAGCGGCGAAGTCATCAGCAAGACCCGCACGGTGAGCCTGGACGAAGGCCCGCGCCCCGATACATCGCTCGAAGGCCTGGCCAAACTCAAGACGGTGTTTGCCGCGCGTGGCTCGGTCACGGCCGGCAACAGCTCGCAAACCTCGGACGGCGCAGGCGCGCTGATACTGGCCAGCGAAAAAGCGGTAAAGGAACACGGCCTGAAGCCACTCGCACGTTTTGTCAGCTACGCCGCCAAGGGTGTGCCACCACACATCATGGGCATCGGCCCGATCGAGGCGATCCCGGCTGCGCTGCGTTACGCCGGCCTGAGGCAGGACGACATCGACTGGTACGAACTCAACGAAGCTTTTGCCGCGCAGTCGCTGGCAGTCATCAACACGCTGGGCCTGAACGCCGCGAAAGTGAACCCGATGGGCGGTGCGATTGCGCTGGGCCATCCGCTGGGTGCGACGGGTGCGATCCGCGCGGCGACCGTGATCCATGCGCTGCACAGGCACCAGTTGAAGTACGGGATGGTGACGATGTGTGTGGGGATGGGGCAGGGCGCCGCCGGCATCTTCGAACGCGTGTGACGGCTACTGCGCGGGCGCATTGCGTCGTTGCAGCCCAAAGGAAATCCTCACGACCCTGGAGGTCGCTCTGGTTTTCTTCGGGCGCCCGCGCCTCGCACTGCATCCCGCTCGCTACGCCGTGGGTAGTGGTTTATGTGGTTCTTTAAGGAGACAGTCATGCAACAGCAGCTTCTTGAATCGGGTACTTCACAACTCTCTTTGCGGGTCTACGAACCGGCTATGCCAGCGCGTGCCAGCGTCGTTATTGGCGGGGCGATGGGTGTGCGCCAGGATTATTACGCGCCGTTTGCCGAGTGGCTCTCTGGCCAGGGCTTTCGTGTCACTACGTTTGACTACCGCGGTTCGGGCGAGTCCCTGCCGGGTACGCGTGACGGCAGCCTGCGCGGCTTCAAGGCCGATCTTTTTGACTGGGCGAGCGACTATGAGGCGGTTGTTGATGCCGCGAAGGCGGCTTTGCCGGATGCGCCGCTGTATCTGCTGGGCCACAGCCTGGGCGCGCAGTTGCCGGGCTTCCTCAAAAACCAGGGCAAGGTGGACGGCCTCGTCAGCATCGCTGCCGGCAGCGGCTACTGGCGCGACAACGCGCCCCAGCTCAGACGCCTGATCCTGTATTTCTGGTACGTGCTGGTGCCGCTGGCGACGCGCCTGTGCGGCTATTTCCCCGGGCGCAAGTTGAAGAAGGTGGGCGACTTGCCGGCAGGCGTGATGCTGCAGTGGCGCAAGTGGTGCCTGGATCCGCTCTATAGCGTGGGCGCCGAGGGCGAGGGTGCACGCCTGGCTTATGCGCAGGCGACGTTTCCGGTGCTGGCGCTGTCCATCACCGACGATGAGCTGATGACCTGGCGCGGCACGCAAAACCTGATCAACCTGTACACCGGTAGCCAGCGCAGCTTTGAACGCATTGCCCCGGCCGATCTCGGCGTCAAACGCATTGGCCACTTCGGGTTTTTCCGTGAACAGTTCAGCCACAATCTCTGGCCGCGCATGGTTCAGGTTCTTGAAGGCATGCGGCCAGTTCCATTGGAAGCCGGCGTCGCCGGCACGACTGTCTGATCTGCTTCGCAGCGGCATACTTTGGCCATGAGCAGTCTCCATCCTTTTGACGCTGCGGTGGCCTTGCAGGCGCAGGCCGACGGCAGCTTTCTCGGCCATACCAGCGCCGCCTACGCCAACATGGTCGGGCCTTTCGGCGGCGTTACCGCTGCGCAGGCGCTGAACGCTGTGCTGCAGCATCCGCAGCGGTTGGGCGATCCGATCTCGCTCACCGTCAACTTTGCGGCAGCGCTGGCCGACGGTCCGTTCACGGTGACGGCGCGGCCGGCGCGCACCAACCGGTCGACCCAGCATTGGGTGATCGAAACGAAGCAGCAGGGCGAAACGGTGTTGACCGGCACAGCCTTTTTTGGTTTGCGGCGCGACACCTGGGGTGCCGACGAACATGCCATGCCCGAAGTTCCTGCACCTGCCGACGTACCCCGTGCCGGCGGCCCGACCCGGGTGGAATGGGTCAAGCGTTATGAAATGCGTTTTGCCGAAGGAGCGATTCCCACAGAATGGCATGGTGCCGACCAGGGAGCGAGCCGCAGCCGTTTGTGGCTGCGGGAAGATCCAGCGCGGCCGCTGGACTTTGCCTCGCTCACGGCCATGTCGGATGTGTTCTTCCCTCGCGTCTGGCGCCGCCGGCCGGTGCTGGTGCCGATCGGCACCGTGTCGATGACGGTGTACTACCATGCCGATGCAAGCCTGTTGCAATCAACGGGCAGTGGCTACCTGCTGGGCCAGACGCAGGCCCAGGCTTTCCGCAACGGCTATTTCGACCAGACGGCGCAGCTGTGGAACGAAGCTAAAGACCTGCTCGTGACCTCACATCAGGTTGTCTACTTCAAGGAATGAACGTGACCATCGCCAACGTCAAAACAACGTCAACAACAATACTTCAGGAATTCCCATGAGCGATTCATTCAAAGACATCCTGCCCCACACCGAAGCTGGCGTGATGACCATCACGCTGAACCGCGTGGACAAGAAAAACTCCCTCACCGCGGCCATGTATGCCGCGATGGCGGATGCGCTGGAAGCCGCCCAGGCAGACGCAGCCGTGCGCGTAGTGGTGATCCAGGGCCACGAAACCATCTTCAGTGCAGGCAACGATATTGGCGACTTCCTGAACAAGCCGCCGGCCGGGATGGATTCACCCGTGTTTCGCTTCCTGCGCGGTATCGCGACCTTTCCCAAGCCCTTGCTGGCTTCTGTGTGCGGCCCGGCGGTAGGCGTGGGCACGACCATGCTGTTTCACTGTGACCTGGTTTATGCGGGCGACAACGCCGCTTTCTCCATGCCTTTTGTCAACCTCGGTCTCTGCCCCGAAGCGGCTTCCAGCCTGCTGGTGCCGCAGATGCTGGGGTACCACCGGGCCGCGGAAGCGCTGCTGCTGGGCGAGCCTTTCATGGCCGAAGCGGCACTGGAAGTCGGCCTCGTCAACCGCGTGGTGCCCCCCATGGAAGCCAATGGCGTGGCACAGTCCGTGGCGCGCAAGCTAGCCGCCAAGCCGATAAGCTCGCTGGTGGAAACCAAGCGATTGATGAAAAAAGGCCAGCAGCAAATGGTGCTGCAGCAAATGGACGAAGAAGGCGCCAGCTTCGGCCGCATGCTGGGCGAGCCCGCCGCACGCGAGGCGTTTGGGGCGTTTATGCAAAAGCGACGGCCCGACTTCAGCAAGGTCTGAAGTCGGCGTCCGAAGGACGGGACCGCGTAGCGGGCCGGAAGCTTTCGGTAAAAATGCAAACCGGACTTCAGCAAGGTCTGAAAACTGCCCATCCCCGGAAATTGAGAATGAAAAGTGCTTCTCCCCCTTATTTCTCGGGTGCAAGCAGCTATTAATTTTGTAGCGTAAAGGAATCGTCATGAGTTCAGCTTCAGGCCTCAAAGGCAAAACCCTTTTCATCACCGGCGCGTCGCGCGGCATTGGCCTGGCCATTGCCACACGCGCGGCGGCCGACGGCGCCAACATCGTGATCCTGGCCAAAACCACCGACCCCAACCCCAAGCTGCCGGGCACGATTTACAGCGCTGCAGAGGCTGTGAAAGCAGCCGGTGGCCAGGCCTTGCCGCTGGCCGTGGACATCCGAGAAGAAGACGCTGTGGCTGCCGCGGTGGCCAAAGCAGTGGAAACTTTCGGCGGCATTGACATCCTGGTCAACAATGCCAGCGCGATCAGCCTGACCGACACCGAGCACACGCCGATGAAGCGTTATGACCTGATGAACGGCATCAATGCACGCGGCACCTACCTGTGCACCCAGGCTTGCCTGGCAGAGCTGAAAAAATCCGCGCAGGCCGGACGCAACCCACAAGTGCTGACCATGTCGCCGCCGCTGAGCATGAAGCAGCACTGGTTTGAGAACCACACGGCCTACAGCATGGCCAAGTACGGCATGAGCATGTGCACACTGGGACATTCCGGGGAGTTCAAAAAATACGGCATTGCCGTCAACAGCCTCTGGCCGCGCACGGCCATTGCCACCGCCGCCTTGCAGATGATTCCCGGCGTGGACCTGAAGCTGTGCCGCAAACCGGAAATTCTTTCCGATGCGGCCTACCTGATCCTGACCAACACGGGCATGCAAACCGGCAATTTCTATATCGACGACGAATTGCTGGCCGCGCACGGTGTGACCGATCTGGAAAAGTACTCGGTGACGCCGGGCACGAAAAATTTCATTCCCGATTTCTTTGTAGACTAGGGGCAGTTCACATACCTCAAACACCATGCCCTACATGCTGCTCATCCACGAACCCGTCGGTCAACGCCTCACCCGCAGCCTGGCCGAAGGTGAGGCGGTATACGGGCGCATGCTGCAGTTCGCCGCTGAGCTGAAATCCGAAGGCGTGTTGTTGGGGGTGGAGTCACTGGCTTCGCAAGACAGCGCCACTCGCTTGCGCGTCAGCGCCGGCAAAGCGCAGATGCTGGATGGCCCTTTTGCCGAAGCCAAGGAAATGGTGGGGGGCTTCTTTCTGGTGAACTGCGCAACCCGCGAGGAAGCCCTGGCCATTGCCGCCCGCTGCCCGGCCGCTGAATGGGCGACGCTGGAGGTCCGGGCGACCGGCCCCTGCTTCCTCTGAGCTCTTGTTTTAGTATTTAAGGGTTTTTACCTAGTTTGAGTTTGTCGATTTCGCATTGACTGCTTCGTCGTGTTAACAGGAGGCCAGAGATTCCGGCAGCCGTACACAAGGAGTACCAGGATGCGATTCATGATCATTGTCAAGTCGACGCCCGAGTTCGAGGCCGAGACCACCCCCCAGACCCCCGACGAAAAACTGCTGGCTGCCATGGCCGACTTCCACGAGGAGCTGACCAAGGCCGGCGTGTTGCTGGACGCCAGCGGCCTGCAGCCCAGCCGCAAGGGCTGGCGCATTCATTACAACGGGCAGAAGCGCACCGTGATTGACGGTCCTTTTGCCGAAGCCAAGGAACTGATTGCCGGTTTCACCACCATCCAGGTGCGCAGCCGCGAGGAAGCCATGGAGTGGTCGCGCCGTTATCCCAATCCTGTTGGTGAAAATGCGTCGGCTGTGATCGAAGTGCGTCAGCTGTATGAACTTGACGACTTCTCGCCCAGCGAACAGATCGAGCGCTTCCGCGAAATGAACACACCCAGCCAGCAGTAAGGAGCACGTCATGATCAAAACCACCTTGCTCAGCCTGTTGGCGTTGGCCCTGCTGGCCATTGCTGTCGTTACGGTTATTGCTTTGCAACGGCCCGACACTTTCCGCGTGGCGCGCAGCACCAGCATTGCCGCACCGGCTGAAAAAATATTCCCGTTGGTGAACGACGTTCGGGCCTTCAATTCCTGGAACCCGTATGCGCAGAAAGCGCCGGAGATGAAAGGCAGCTACAGCGGCCCGTTCATTGGGCCCGGCGCCCACTACGACTTCGAGAGTAAAAAGTCAGGCAGTGGCAGCTTTGAAATCGTGCAGGCTACGGCGCCGTCGCAGGTGCAGATGCGGCTGGACATGATTTCCCCATTCAAGGCGCAGAACGTGATCACCTTCACCATCGTTCCCCAGGGCACAGCCACGCAGACGACCTGGGCCATGGAGGGCCCCGCACCTTTCCTGTCGAAGTTCATGGGCGTGATCTTCAACATGGACAAGATGATCGGTGCCGACTTTGAAGCCGGTCTCGCCAACCTCAAGGCCAAAGCAGAGCAAACCTGAGAACCGCCGCACCCTATTCAAACCATTCACAGGAACCATCATGACCCGCAAGATTTTCGTCAACCTTCCCATCAAGAACATGGAAAAGAGCCAGGCCTTCTTCAAAAGCCTGGGCTTTTCTTTCAACCCGCAATTCACCAACGAGCAGGGCGCCTGCATGGTGATCAGCGAAGACCACAACTTCGTGATGCTGCTGGTCGAGCCCTTCTTTCAGGGCTTCACCAAGAAGCCGATCGCCGACGCCACCAAAACCACCGAGGTGCTGATCGCCCTGTCGTGCGAAAGCCGTGCCGAGGTGGACGAGCTGGTGAAGAAAGCGCTGGCTGCCGGCGGCACCGCGCCCAACCCGTCGCAGGACCATGGTTTCATGTACAGCCACGGCTTCACCGACCTGGATGGTCACGTCTGGGAGGTGTTCTACATGGACCTTGAAGCAATGCCAAAAGCCTGATTCTGACGCCTGCGGCGTCAGGGCCTGATGTATGCCGCTACCATTGATTCATGCATTCTTCCACCCATCAGGCAATCTCGGCTGTCTGGCGCATCGAGTCCGCGAAGATCGTCGCTTCGGTGGCGCGCATGGTGCGCGATATCGGGCTGGCGGAGGAGCTGGCACAGGATGCGCTGGTTTCTGCGCTGGAAAGCTGGCCCGGCAAGGGTGTACCGGACAACCCGGGTGCGTGGCTGATGACAACTGCCAAAAACCGCGCACTCGATTACCTGCGGCGCCAGAAGATGCAGGGGGAAAAACTCGAACAGATCGGCCATGACCTTGAAGCGCAGGAGGCCCACTTCGTGCCGGATTTCGTGGACGCGCTGGACGAGGCCCGTCAGGACGAAATTGGTGACGACCTGCTGCGCCTGATGTTCACCGCCTGCCATCCCGTGCTTTCCACCGAGGCGCGGGTGGCGTTGACGCTCAAACTGCTGGGTGGCTTGACCACCCACGAAATTGCCCGTGCCTTCCTGGCCCCCGAGCCGACGATTGCCCAGCGCATCGTGCGCGCCAAGCGTTCGCTGGCGGAGGCGCACGTGCCCTTCGAAGTGCCGCGCGGCGAAGAACTCGGGGCACGCCTGGCTTCGGTGCTGGAGGTTGTTTATCTGGTGTTCAACGAGGGTTACACCGCCACCGCAGGCGACGACTGGATGCGCCCTGCGTTGACTGACGAAGCCTTGCGCCTGGGCCGCATGCTGGCGGGCCTGGCGCCCGATGAGCCCGAGGTGCATGGCCTGGTCGGACTGATGGAGTTGCAGGCCTCGCGCATGGGCGCCCGGGTTGATGCCGCGGGCAGGCCAGTGCTGTTGCCCGACCAGAACCGCGCGCGTTGGGACCACCTCCTGATTCGCAGGGGCCTGGCCGCACTCGATATGGCACAGGCGCTGGCCGAATCGTCGGCACAGGCGCTGGGCCCGTACGCGCTGCAAGCGGCCATTGCTGCCTGCCATGCGCGAGCGCCAAGCTCAGCGGAGACTGACTGGGTGCGCATTGCCGCCCTGTACGATGCGCTCGCGCAGACCGCGCCGTCGCCTGTGGTGGAACTCAATCGTGCGGTGGCGGTCGGCATGGCGTTCGGGCCGGCCGCTGGCCTGGCCATTGTGGATACGTTGCAGGGCGACAAGTCCCTGCAGAACTACCAATGGTTGCCCGGTGTGCGCGGTGATCTGCTTGCCAAGCTGGGCCGCACCGATGAGGCACGCCAGGAGTTCGAGCGTGCCGCGTCGCTGGCGGGAAACGCGAGGGAGCGCGCCTTGCTGCTGGAGCGGGCACGAGAGCAGGAGTGAGGCGGTCACAGGCATGTCCGGAAGCGGCGCGTCAAGTTGCCCGAGCCATCCTAAGCTTGCGGCTCACTCCTCCAACTTCACGGACACATTCATGCATCACGCCATCGAACCTTCCATTCATTACTGGGGCACGCCCGTTGTATTGATCAGCACCCTCAATGAAGACGGCAGCACCAACCTCGCACCCATGTCGTCGGCCTGGTGGCTGGGCTGGAGCTGCATGTTGGGCCTGGATGCCAGCTCAAAAACCACCGAGAATCTCAGGCGTTCCGGGGAGTGTGTGCTGAACCTGCCGTCGGACACGATGGTGGAAGCAGTGAACGGGCTTGCACTCACCACAGGCAGCCCCGCCGTTCCGCTGCATAAAAAGCTGCTGGGCTACCGCCACGTTTCCGACAAGTTTGAAGCTGCGGGTCTTACGCCGACGCCATCGATGGTCGTCACACCGCAGCGGGCGCATGAATGTCCCGTGCAGATGGAAGCGGTGGTGGAAGATATCCGGCCGTTCGCAGGCGGTGACCCACGAATGGGCGTGCCGGCGGTATGTGTGGAGGTGCGTATCGTCAAAGTACATGTGCTTTCAGACATCCTCATGGCAGGGCACGAGCACCGGATCGACCCCGACCAGTGGCACCCGCTCCTGATGAGTTTTCGGGAGCTGTATGGGCGAGGGGAGAAACTGCAGAAGTCGCGCCTGGCGCGTGGCCCGGAAGAGGCCTATGCGCCGTGGAAGCACACCGGCATCAAGGGCCTGGCCGGCAAGGCCCTGGTCGCCTGGTCGCGTCACCGGTATGGCGGCAGTGAGCAGCCGGCGGGCGCGGATACTCACTCCTGACAGCTTGTCGCAGAGTCTCGGTTCAGTACGAACTGAGCTTGGAGCGGCCAATGCCGAGTCCCTGACCGCGGACTCGTCAAGGCCTGCAACGCATCGCGCATTATGGCCAGCTGTCTGAGCGCCGTGGCAGCACGCTAGCAAGGATCTTTCATGCGGGAGCGAAGCTTGAGACTGGGCCCTGCGCAGCACTGCTCTTCGCGCTCTGCGCAGGTCATGTCACAGGATGCAATACATCCGATGATCGATGCGGCCGGGGCCGTATTCGCCGTAGCCGACGGTGACCATTCCGGAAAGCCACGCGTAGCGCTCGTCGGACGTCTCAAACCTGGGCGTTGGACGGATGTATGTTTCATCAAAGGACAGCCGCTCGCCCTTGGCCAGACGCTGACGGCCATCCGCCGGGTACCTGAGGAGGCCTTGCGAGTCATAGTGAATGAGAACGCCATCATGGGTGCGCAGGGTGGCGCGAACATCCATGCGGCTGATCCCGTCAGCACCGACGTGGACCCAATCGCCGCCGCCCGGCAGCATTTCGCCCCGGAAGCGGGGGCCTTCGAAACGCCCGCCCTTGACCACGAAGGTCAAGCGGGTGCCGAGATGGGTCTTGATCACCTGGCCGAGCTCCAGGTCGATGCTGAGATCACATAGATGTTCGACCGGCAGCGCGTTGATCAATGGTCGATCGAACAACGGTGTCACGGGAGCGGCGGTGGAGGTTTTTGCGGTCGTCATGTCTTTATCCTCATTTCGCTTCGAGTGCTGCTTTGACTTGAGCAAAATCGAAGAAGGTATCTTTCCTTGTGACAAGTCCAGCGCCATCCACTTCCACAACATCGAGCGCATGGAACTTTTTGGGCTCTTTCCCGTGCGGTTGGAACGTTAGATCCCAATCGAGTGTCCAGTGCTTGTCGCCAAGAAGAAGGCGGCGTATCTCGACGCCGAAATTGGGATAGAGCTCAAACACCCCGGCGAACTCTTTGAGTAGCGCAGCCTTGCCCTTGACCTCTCCGCTGCGACCATGCGCCTGGAAGGTCGAGTCAGGCGCGTGTAGCGCGACAATCGCCTCGGGATCGTGGGCGATCCACGCCGCAGCGTAGCGGTCGGCGATGGCAGCAAGATTTTGTTTGGTATGTTCAGACATGTGAAACCTTTCAATATCAATGGAACCCATTCGCGGTGCATCAGCTGATTCCGCGGTTCGCGAGTAATTTGTATGTGTCTCGGGAACATTTGCAACTATAACTATGATTTTCATAGGCACAAGAGGGTATGATAAAAAAAATGTCTCAAAATGCCTCGCCGTCGTCCTCTGCAGGACCGAACACCCTCTGCCCGATCGCGCTGGCTCAGGAGGTCGTGGGTGACCGTTGGACGGTTTTGGTTCTTCGCGAATTGTTCCTCGGGAACCATCGCTTCGAGGACATTCAGACGCAGACGCAAGCCACTCCACAGATGATGGCGAGTCGCCTGAAGAAGCTGGAATCGGACGGAATGATCGAACGCCGGCCCTACAACCAGAGGCCTTTGCGGTATGAGTACCACCTCACCGAGATGGGCATCGCGTTTTATCCCGTGTTTCTGGCATTGCGCGCGTGGGGCGAGACCTGGTGCAAGCCCAGGAAGCAGGGGGTTGCCATTCATTACACCCATATCCCGTGCGGAAAAAATCCAGGATTGGGTACCGTGTGTCAGGAATGCGGGGTCGTGTTGCGCAGGGAAGAGCTTTCCGCGACGCTGAGCAAATCGTTCGTTGCGGAGCGCCAGAAGCGCAAAGAGGCCTTCAAAGGCAACCAGGTCTGATCGTTGGTCTCGTCCGCGCCGACCGTGAATACGGTTGTGACAGCTGATCGAACGGTAAATTTCCCTTCCCAACTGATCCCCAACACTTCGGGAAGGATTTGGTCGCCTGGTCGCGTCACCGGTACGGCTGCAGTGAGCAGCCGGCGGGCGCGGATACGGGGTCCTGGCAGCTTCTCGCAGAGGGGGATATTGCTGCCAGTCCGACGGGTTGTCCGGGCGGTTTATTTTTACAAAGCAACCGCTTGCTAAAAATAGAAGGTTTTGCTATGGTTGGCTCCAATGGACAAGATCGCAGCGACCACCCACCCCCAGCCCCGGCAAGCCCCATCGGCTGAAAAAAGGCCGCGCGGCCGTCCGCGCAAAACCATCGACGAACGCGATGACGGCAATCGCCGGGTCGAGCTGGTCAATGCCGCCGCGAAGTTGTTCCGGCGCAAGGGGTTCGACGCCACCAGCACGCGCGACATCGCGGCCGCCGTGGGCATGCACAGCGGCTCGCCTTTCTACCATTTCAAAAGCAAAGGCGCGCTGTTGCATGCGGTGATGGACGAAGGCATGCGTTCGGCCATCCTGCGGCAGACGGCAGCGCTGGAAGCAGCGGCGCAGGCCGCGCCCGACGCATCGGCCCTGCTGCGGGTGCTGATCCGCAACCATTTTGATGTGCTGCTGGGACCGGGCAGCGATTTCATTCCCGTGATGCTGTACGAGTCGCGTTCCATCACGGCCAAGCAGCGGGCTTCGCTGGCCAGGCTGCAAGGCGACTACGAATCGGTCTGGGAGCCCGTGCTCCAGGCGCTCAGCAGCGAGGGCAGGCTGCAGTGTCCGGTGAAGCTGGCCCGCCTGCTGATCTTCGGGGCGCTGAACTGGTCGGTGCAATGGTTCGATGCCAGAAAAGGCGCGTCGCTGGATGAACTGGCCGATGCGGCAATGGCGCTGTTTATCGGGGAAAGCCCGCAGAAACCCATGGGGAGGACCCGCGCATGAGTTACCAATCGGTGTTCAGCCCCGGCCTGTTTGCCGGCAAGGTGGTGGTGGTCACGGGCGGGGGCTCCGGCATTGGCCGCTGCACCGCGCATGAACTGGCAGCGCTGGGAGCCCACGTGGTGTTGATCGGGCGCAAACTTGCCAAGCTGCATGACGTGGCCGGCGAAATTGTGGCCGCCGGTGGCCGCGCCAGTTTTCACCCCTGCGATATTCGCCAGGAAGAAGCGGTGCAAAGCACGGTGGCGGCCATCGTGCTGGCCCACGGCCGCATCGACAGCCTGGTCAACAACGCCGGCGGGCAATACATCACGCCGCTGGAAAGCATCAGCGCCAAAGGCTGGGAAGCGGTGATCAACACCAACCTGACCGGCGGCTTCCTGATGGCGCGTGAGTGCTATTTGCAGTCCATGGCGGCGCACGGCGGAAGTGTCGTCAACATCGTTGCAGACTTCTGGGGCTCGATGCCGTCCATGGGCCACAGCGGCGCGGCGCGGGCCGGCATGGTCAGCTTCACCGAAACGGCCGCTGCCGAATGGGCGCACAGCGGTGTGCGCGTGAATGCGGTAGCGCCCGGCTACATCGCCTCCAGCGGCATGGACCACTACCCGCCGGAAGCCGGTGAGATGCTGCGCGA
This sequence comes from Polaromonas sp. A23, assembly GCF_002001015.1. GTDB lineage: Bacteria > Pseudomonadota > Gammaproteobacteria > Burkholderiales > Burkholderiaceae_C > Polaromonas. Next base: position 170,179 of record NZ_MUNO01000012.1, read on the forward strand.
GATGCGCAAAACCGTTCCGCTGGGCCGCTTCGGCACCGAAGCGGAAACCTCGGCCGCCATTGTGTTTCTGCTGAGCCCGGCTGCCAGTTTCATCAGCGGCACCACCTTGCGTGTCGACGGCGCGCGGCCGCAGGCCCGCATGGGCTGGCCGATGCGCTTGCCCGATGCCGAGGCACAGCAGCGCGATGCGGTCAAGCCGTTTGACGGCTTTCATCTGGCCAGCACACCCAAGATCTTTAAGTCATGACTGTTTTTCAATCCGCCTGGAACGCGCAGGGCAGTGTGGCCGCGCAAAGGCGCGAAGCCATGCTGACCCGGATCGCGGCACTGCGCGGACTGGAGGCGCGTGCTGCGCAGGCCTCGGAAAAATCAAAGCCGGTGTTTGACAAGCGCGGCCAGCTGCTGCCGCGTGAACGTGTGGCCTTGCTGCTGGACGCGGGGGCACCTTACCTTCCGCTTTGTTCTCTGGCCGGCTTCATGCAGGACAACAAGGACCCTGTGCAGTCGGTGCCTGGCGGCGGCATTGTGGCGGGTATTGGTTTTATCGAAGGCGTGCGCTGCATGGTGGTGGCCAGCGACTCCGGTATTGAGGCGGGTGCCATCCAGGCCATGGGGCTGGAGAAGATTTTGCGCGTGCAGGAAATCGCGCTGCAAAACAAGCTGCCATTCATTCACCTGGTGGAGAGTGCCGGCGCCAACCTGATGCGTTACCGCGTGGAAGGCTTTATTCATGGCGGCGCGCTGTTCCGCAACCTGGCACGCCTGTCGGCCGCGGGCATTCCCGTCATCACCGTGCAGCATGGCTCAGGCACGGCCGGTGGTGCCTACATGCCGGGCCTGAGTGATGTGGTCATCATGGTGCGGAACCGCTCGCGCGCTTTCCTGGCAGGGCCGCCGCTGTTGATGGCGGCCACCGGCGAGGTGGCGACCGAGGAAGAGCTGGGTGGTGCCGAGATGCATACCGGTGTGTCCGGCTTGGGCGAGCAACTGGCCGAAGATGACCGGCAGGCGCTGGGCCTGGCCCGGCAGCATGTGGCCCGGACTGCATGGTCAAATCGGGCTCCAGCCCTTATGAATCGGGCGCAAGCAGCTACTAATTCAGGAGCAAGCGAGCCGTTGTACCCCGCCGATGATCTGCTTGGGCTAATGGCCGATGACTTACGCCAGCCTGTGGACATGCAGGAGGTGATGGCGCGCCTGGTTGATGGCTCGGACTTCCTGCCCTTCAAGGCCCTCTACGGCGCGGCCACGTTGTGTGTGCAGGCGTCGATAGGCGGCCATGCGGTGGGCATCATCAGCAACAACGGCCCCATTGACGTGGCCGGCGCCAACAAGGCCACGCATTTCATCCAGATGATGTGCCAGCTGGGCCATCCCATCGTCTACCTGCAGAACACCACCGGCTACATGGTCGGCAAGGACAGCGAGCAGGGCGGCATGATCAAACACGGCTCCAAGATGATCCAGGCGGTGACCAACGCGACTGTGCCGCAGATCACCATTCAGTGCGGCGCTTCGTTCGGCGCCGGCAACTATGGCATGTGCGGGCGCGCTTATGCACCGCGCTTCCTGTTCAGCTGGCCGAGTGCCAAAACCGCGGTGATGGGTGGCGAGCAGGCGGCGCGCACCATGCAGATCGTCACCGAGGCCGCGATGGTTCGCAAGGGCATCCCTGTTGATGCCGCGCAGTCGCAGGCGCAGTTTGACAAGATCGTCGCCGTGTTCGAAGCGCAAGCCGATGCCTTCTACACCTCGGGTCTGCTGCTCGATGACGGTGTGATCGATCCGCGCGATACGCGAGCGGTGCTGGTGCAGTGTCTGGCCATGTGCGCCGAGGCCGAAGCCCGCCAATTGCGGCCCATGCAGTTTGGCGTGGCACGCATGTGAGGCGAATTCCCCAAGGAGACAAAAATGCAATACAACCACGAACACCTGGAAATCCAGAAAACCCTGAAGCGTTTTATTGATGCCGAAATCAACCCGCATGTCGACGAGTGGGAAGCATCTGAAATTTTTCCGGCCCATGAAGTTTTCAAGAAACTCGGCAATCTGGGCCTGCTGGGCCTGACCAAACCCGAAGAATACGGCGGCGCGGGGCTGAACTATTCCTACGGCGTGGCCATGGCCGAGGCCCTGGGCCACATCGACTGCGGCGGCGTTCCCATGGCCATTGGTGTGCAGACAGACATGTGTACGCCGGCGCTGGCGCGTTTCGGCAGCGACGAGCTCAAGCGCGAATTTCTTGCTCCCGCGATTGCGGGCGACATGGTTGGCTGCATCGGCGTGAGCGAGCCGGGCGCCGGCAGCGACGTGGCGTCCATCAAGAGCCATGCGCGCAAAGATGGCGGCGACTACGTGATCAGCGGCCAGAAGATGTGGATCACCAACAGCCTGCAGGCCGACTGGATGTGCATGCTGGTCAACACCGGCGAGGGCCCGCAGCACAAGAACAAAAGCCTGGTGATGGTGCCCATGCGCGAGAAGGGCAAGCTGCGCAAGGGCATTGAGGTCGGAAAGAAGATCAAGAAGATCGGTATGAATGCCAGCGACACCGGCCTGATTTATTTCGACGAGGTACGCGTGCCGCAGCGCTACCTGATAGGCGCAGAAGGCTCGGGCTTCATGTATCAGATGATGCAGTTCCAGGAAGAACGGCTCTGGTGCGCGGCCAGCTGCATCCAGTCGCTCACCAACTGCATTGACTGGACGGTGGAGTGGGCGCATGACCGGAAATTGTTCGGCGCCACGCTGGCCGACCAGCAGTGGGTGCAGTTCAAGCTGGCCGAAATGAAAACCGAAGTCGAAGGCCTGCGCGCCATGACTTACCGCGCTTGCGAACTCTATGTGCAAGGCCAGGACGTGACCGAACTGGCCTCCATGGCCAAGCTCAAGGCCGGGCGCCTGAACCGCCTGGTGCCCGACACCTGTTTGCAGTTCTGGGGCGGCATGGGTTTCACCTGGGAGAACAAGGTGGCCCGCATGTTCCGCGACGGCCGACTGGCCTCCATAGGCGGCGGCGCCGACGAAGTGATGATGGGCATCATCGCCAAGTACATGGGTTTGTCCAAAAGCAGCAAAAAGCCTGCGGCCTGATGGACAGCGCCATGACAGGCAAGCTGCAGGTCACCCGTTCCGGCGAAACCGAACACTGGACCCTCCACGACCCGACCACGCGCAATGCATTGACCGGCGAACTGGTTGATGCACTGGTACAGGCTTGCGAACGCGCCGCACAGGACAAGGCCTTGCGCTTTGTTGTGCTGCAAGGCAGCGGCGGCGCTTTTTGCGCGGGTGGCAGCCTGGGTGGTTTTGCGCAATCGATAGGCCAGGCGTTGCCGGTTGGAGAAACAGACCCCTTGATCGCCATGAATGCCGGCTTCGGCAACTTGCTCAATGCCTTGTGCGCGCTGCCGCAAATGCTGCTCGTAGCGGTGGACGGGCCGGCCATGGGCGGGGGCCTCGGGCTGGTGTGTTGCGGCGACTTTGTCCTGGCCACGCCCTCGGCCGTGTTTGCTACGCCGGAAGTAACGCTGGGCATCGTTCCGGCACAGATCGCGCCTTTTGTGCATCGCCGGCTGGGCGACAGGTTGGCGCGGCAGATGATGCTGTCCGCGGAAAAGTATTCCGCGCAGCAGGCCTTGACGCTGGGGCTGGTGGACCAGGTGGCCGATGACCTGCCGCCTGCGGTGGCCCAGCAGATCGCCATGCTGCGCCGTGCAGCACCAGGCGCCGTCGCCTATACCAAGGCCCTGCTTCATATGCTCAATCAGGCCCCAGCCCAGGACCTGACTGCGCAAGCGGCTATCAAATTCGCAGCAAGCTTGCGCAGCGCCGAGGCCGCCGAAGGTTTGGCGGCGTTTGCTGGCAAGCGCAAACCCGGGTGGGCGGCATGACGGGCACAAACATTCGCCGCCTGCTGATCGCCAACCGCGGTGAAATCGCGCGCCGCATCATCCGAACCGCCCACCGCATGGGCATGGCCACGGTCGCGGTGTATTCCGATGCGGACGCAGAGGCCCTGCATGTGCAGGAAGCAGGCAGCGCAGTCGCGTTGGGTGGCACGCTGTCGGCCGACTCCTATTTACGCATCGACAAGCTGCTGGCTGCGGCCAGGGCGGCAGGTGCCGACGCGGTGCACCCGGGCTACGGCTTCCTGAGCGAAAACGCCGACTTTGCGCAGGCGGTGCTGGACGCCGGGCTGATCTGGGTCGGCCCACCACCGGCCGCCATTCGCGCGTTGGGCAACAAGGCCAGCGCCAAGGAATTGTCGCTCGCAAGGAAGGTGCCTTGCCTGCCGGGCTACCAGGGGGCCGACCAGTCGGACGCTCGCTTTGGCGCGGAAGCCGAACGCATCGGCTATCCGGTGATGGTCAAGGCCACGGCGGGTGGCGGAGGCCGCGGCATGCGCCTGGTGCTGGAGCCGTCCCAACTGCAGGCAGCGCTGGCAAGTGCACGTTCCGAAGCCTTGTCGTCTTTCGGCAGCGACGAGCTGCTGGTTGAGCGCGCTCTCTTGAGCCCGCGCCATGTCGAAGTGCAGGTGTTTGCCGATGCGCACGGCCATTGCATTCATCTGGGCGAGCGCGATTGCTCGGTGCAGCGGCGCCACCAGAAGCTGGTTGAAGAGTCGCCAAGTCCCGCAGTGAACGCTGACTTGCGCGAACGCATGGGCGCCTGTGCGGTGGCACTGGCTCAGGCGGCCGGGTATGTGGGTGCCGGCACAGTGGAATTCCTGGTGGAACTCCCCTCTTCACCAGCCGGGGCCGCGGAACCGGCTTCGCCGGGCCGCAGGCGCAGCGCCCCCTCGGGGGGCAGCGAACCACACGCAGTGGGGAGCGTGGGGGCTAACTTCTATTTGATGGAAATGAATACACGGCTTCAGGTGGAGCATCCTGTTACGGAAGCCGTGACCGGCCTGGACCTGGTGGAGTGGCAGTTACGCGTTGCGCAGGGCGAGGCATTGCCGCTGCGCCAGGAGGAGGTGGTTTTCCGTGGGCACGCTATCGAAGTACGCCTGTGCGCCGAGGACGACAACTTTGCACCGCATGCCGGTCGGGTTCAACATTTCATCGAGCCTGGGCATGCGCGTTTTGACCATGCGCTGCAGGCCGGTGGCGAGGTCACGCCGTTTTATGACTCCATGCTCGGCAAGCTGATCGTGCACGCCGCCACGCGGGACGAGGCCATCAGCCGGCTGGTGGCAGCACTGGACGGCACGCAGGTGCTGGGCTTGCCTACCAATCGTGCCTTTCTGGCAGCCTGTTTGGGGCATCAGGTGTTCCGCGCAGGCCTGGCGCTGATTCCTTTCCTGGCCGAACACGGTGACAGCATCCGCGCAAGCCTGCAGGAGCAGCAGGCGCAGGTGTTGCTGCCTGCCGTGCTGGGTCTGCACTTTGGCGACGGTGCGGCGCAGTCCTTGCCATGCCCGTTTGGCAAAACCCTGCGCGTTTTGCACGGCGAGCAGGTATTCGCCGTCCGCGTGACGGAAACCGGCCAAGGTCGGCTGGAGGTTTCGGTCGGTTCGGCGCAGCACGCGGCCAGCTGTGTGCGGGTCGGCCCCGGGCAGATGCGGGTCACGGTCGACGGTCTTGGGAGCATGGTTCAGGCCTGCCGGGTAAGCGATGGGCGCTGGCATGTGCAGGTCGGTGCCATCGACGTCTGGCTGCAGGACGCGAGTTTCGAACCCGCGGCCGGGACTTCCTCCGGCAGCCAGGCGATGGAACTGAAGGCCCCCTTCAATGGCAAGGTGATCGCGGTCAAGGTGGCTGCCGGGGCATCGGTCAAGCGCGGCGACACGCTGCTGGTGATTGAGTCGATGAAGCTCGAACACGCGGTCTGTGCGACGCGTGATGCCATCGTGGCCACGGTTGCGGTACAGCCCGGCCAGCAAACGGCACCGGGCCAGGTCTTGTTGAGGTTTGAAGCATGAACATTTCCTCCAGCGATCTTGACGCACTGGCCGACCTCGGCGAGTCGGTCAAACGTTTTGCCCAGCGCGAAATTGCACCGCATGTCAGCCAGTGGGACGATGCCGGCGAATTTCCGCATGCCCTTTACCGCCAGGCAGCTGAAATGGGCCTGCTGGCACTCGGTTATCCGGAAGCGCTGGGCGGCACCCCGGCTTCGTGGCGCCTGCGCAATGCGATGACTCTGGCTTTGTGCCGTTACGGCGGCAGCGGTGGCGTGCTGGCCAGCCTTTTTTCACACAATATCGGCCTGCCGCCGGTGCTGGCCCATGGATCAATGGCCCTGCAGCAGGCGGTGATTCCACCGGTATTGCGCGGTGAAAAAATTGCAGCGCTGGCGATTACCGAACCCGGTGGCGGTTCGGACGTTGCGGCGCTGCGCACCACAGCGCGGCGCGATGGCGCCGACTATGTGATCGATGGCGAGAAGGTTTTCATCACCTCGGGCATGCGTGCCGACTTCATCACGGTGGCAGTGCGTACCGGGGAAGCGGGTTCCAAGGGAGCAGGCGGAATTTCAATGATCCTTTTGCCGGGCGACAGTCCGGGCCTGTCCCGCAGCCGGCTGGAGAAAATGGGTTGGTGGTGCTCGGACACAGCCCACTTGCGGTTTGACGGCGTGCGGGTGCCGGCCAGTCATTTGCTCGGCGAAGAGGGCGGCGGCTTCAAGATCATCATGGGAAATTTCAACGGCGAACGCATGGGGATGTCGGCCGCAGCCCTGGGTTTTGCCCAGGCTTGTTACGACGAGGCGCTGGACTGGGCGCGCCAGCGCAAGGCTTTCGGCAGCATGCTGGTCGACAAGCAGGTGATTCGCCACAAGCTGGTGGACATGCAGATGCGTATCGCTTCCACCCAGGCCTGGGTCGATGCGGTGGCGGATCGTGCCGATGCCGGTGATCAGGGCCCTGACTGGGTGGCCCATGTCTGCATGCTGAAGAATCACGCGACGCAAACCATGCAGTTCTGCGCCGACCAGGCGGTGCAGATTCTTGGCGGCATGGGTTTCATGCGCGGCACAAAAAGCGAGCGCATTTACCGCGAAGTCAAGGTCATGATGATTGGCGGTGGCGCCGAGGAGATCATGAAAGACCTCGCTGCACGACAATTGGGTCTATGACGCCTATCCCTCACGCCAGTGCTGGCAATACTGCCAGTGCCGCCATTGAATTCGAGCCCGAGTTCGTTGTCGGCCTGAAAACACTTTTTGAAGAGAGGATTTCCTTCAATCGAGTGCTGGGCTTGAAGATCACCTCGCTCAAGCCCGAGTGCGTCAGCGCGCGCATCACCATGGGCGAGCACCTGATCGGCCACTATGCGCACAATCGCATCCATGGCGGCGTGATCAGCGCGGGCCTGGACGCCATGGGCGGGCTGGCCGTGATGGTCGCCATCGGTGCCCGCCATATGGACGAGTCGCCGCTGCAGCGCCTCCAGCGTTTCAGCAAGCTCGGCACCATCGACCTGCGCGTGGACTACCTGCGCCCCGGCATCGGCGAGTATTTCGAATTGCGGGCCGAAGTCATGCGCCTGGGTTCCCGCGTGGCGTCCACCCGCATGGAGTTTTTGGGCGCCGACGGCAAGCTGCTGTCCACCGGGGCGGGTGCTTACATCGTGTCATAAAAAAAGCCACCCGAAGGTGGCTTTTTTGATGGGAAGGTTGAAATCCGGCTGGCGATTACTTGAAGTATTCGGAAACGGGTTTCCATTTGCCATCGGTAATTTGCGAGAGGCGCGAGGCGTCGCTGCCGAGTCGCTTGGTGGGCGAAAAGCTGGCTGGCGCGCCGCCGAACATGTCCGGTGGGCTGGAGAAGCTGTCCATGACCTTGATGAAGCTGTCGGTTGTCAGGTTGGGGCCGGCCTTCTGGGCCACCTTCACAAACGTGTCGATGATGCTGTAGCCGTAAACCGAGAAGACGGTCGGGTCCTCGTTGAACTTGGTCTTGTACTTGTTGGCCCAGAAACGGATGGGCTGCGATGCCTCGTCGAGGTAGGGGTTTTGCACTGTCATGGTGGCGTACAGGCCGTTCATGGCCGGGCCGCCCAGCTTGTGGATCAGGTCGGTGTAAGACGCGCTGGAGCCGAGAAACACGGGGTTGAAACCGGTTTTGCGTGATTCACCAATGGCGCCAATGGTTTCGCGGATGATGGTGCCGAGCACCACCATGTCGCAGCCGGAAGCTTTCATCTTTGCGACCTGCGACGAGAAATCGGTCGCACCGCGCTTGTAAGAAGTCTTTTCGGCGAATTCCATGCCGATGGACTTCAGGCCTGCCTCGCCGCCGCGCATTACTTCCAGGCCGAACTCGTCGTCCTGGTACATGGTGCAGACCTTTTTGCTGCCTTTTTCCTTGACCATTTTCGGAACCGCATTGCGCATCTGGTCAAAGTAGGTGGCGGCAAAAGAATACTTGAGCTTGTGGAAGGGCTCGTACATCTCGCGTGCCGCGGTGATGGGGAAGAAGTTGATGACGTTCTTGTCGAACTGCACCGGCATGGCGGCCAGGTTCTGCGCGGTGCCGATGTGGCCGACCATCATGAAAATCTTGTCCTGGTTGACCAGCTTCTGGGCGGCCAGCACGGCTTTTTTCGGGTCATAGGCCGAGTCTTCGACGATGATTTTCAGTTTGCGGCCATTGATGCCGCCCTGCTCATTGATTTCGTCAACGCGAAGCAGCATGCCCAGCCGGGCCTGCTTGCCAAAACCAGCAATGGGTCCGGACAGGTCCTGAATCGAGCCCAGGGTGATCTCGGTCTTGCTCACGCCTTGCTGGGCGCCTGCGTAGCCGGTACTGAGCGCCAGGGCGGCCAGTGCCAGGGTGGTTTTGAATTTCATCAATGTCTCCTGTAAAACGAAGGTGTTTGCAGCTTGGCATTCTTAACCTTCGCCCGCGCCTGTCAAGCTGGCGTATTCACTTAGGGAAGCGCTGAACAAATCCCTTGCGGCGCGCGATCAGCCGGGCTCGGGCGGTCTGCTGCGTTGAATTTCTTGCCAATAGCCAGCTATTGGCAAGAAATCTGCCTTGCATCCCATCCCGATCCGGCTGCCGCGCATCCGCCAAGACTTACTCAGCGCTTCCTTAGGGTGCACCTCTGTCATCGCGGTCCGCACCTCCAGGAAAAAGCCGCCCGAAGGCGGCCTTGTCACATGGGCGACCCTGCCTGTCAGGGTTGTTCCTGATCAGGTCGCGGGTACAGATGCCTAGTCCTTGAACTGGTCTGAACCGATCTTCCAGGTCCCGTTCTTCTGCAGCACGGGGCGCAGGCCGTTGAACGCCACGTATTCGGACACCACCTTCCAGCGGCCTTCCTGCAGCTGGGAAAGCCGCGAGAAGTTGTTGCCCAGGCGCTTGGTCGGGCTGAAGCTGGACTCGGCGGTGCCGAACATGTCGCGGGGGATCACCATGGTGTCCATGGCCTTGATGAAGCTGTCGGTCGTGAGGCTTGTACCGGCCTTCTGGGCGCCGCGGATGAACGCGTCGATGGCGGCGTAGCCGTAGACCGAGAACACTGTCGGATCATCGTTGAACCGGGTCTTGTACTTGTTGGCCCAGAAGCGGACAGGCTGTTCGGCGGCATCCAGGTAAGGATGTTGCGAGGTCATGGTGGCAAACAGCCCGTCCATGGCTTTCCCGCCGAGTTTGTGAATCAGGTCGGTGTAGGCGGCGCTGGAGCCGAGAAACACCGGGTTGAATCCGGTCTTGCGCGACTCGCCAATGGTGCCTATGGTTTCGCGGATGATGGTACCCAGCACGACCATTTCACAGCCGGAGGCTTTCATCTTGGCAACCTGGGATGAAAAATCCGTCGCGCCGCGCTTGTACGAGGTCTTTTCGATAAAGGTCGCTCCGATGGTCTTGAGCCCCGCTTCGGCACCGCGCAGCACTTCCTGCCCGAAATCGTCGTCCTGGTAAATGATGCAGGCACTCTTGATGTTTCTGTCCTTCATCAGTTTGGGTGTCGCGATGCGGATCTGGTCGTAGTAGGTTGCGGCGAAGGCGTATTTGAGCCGGTCGAACGGTTCGTACATTTCGCGTGCGGCGGTGATCGGAAAGAAGTTGATGACATTCTTCTCGAATTGCACTGGCATGGCCGCCAGATTCTGCGCTGTGCCGATATGGCCCACCATCATGAAAATTTTGTCCTGGTTGACCAGCTTCTGCGCAGCCAGGATGGCTTTTTTGGGGTCATAACCGGAGTCTTCAATCAACAGTTTGATCTTGCGGCCATTGACGCCGCCTTGCTCGTTGAGTTCTTCCACGCGCAGCATCATCCCCATGCGAATCTGCTTGCCGAAACCGGCCAGCGGCCCGGACAGGTCCTGGATGGAGCCGATGGTGATCTCGGTTTTGGTCACGCCTTGCTGGGCGATGGCATGGCCTGCACTGAGGGTCAGTACGGTCATTGCCGCGATAGTCATGAATCTCATGGAAGTCTCCGGTTGGTGGTCAGGTCGTGGAAAAAAGACGGGTCTTGCGAAAAAAAGCGTGAGATTTTCCACGCCCGGCTTGCAAGCCGGACGGCAGAAAACAGGAAGGGGGAGTGGCCTCCGTCTGAGGCCGCTTTATGCGTTAGCGGTACATCGCTTCGATGGTGTCGGCGTACTTTTTCTCGACCAGCTTGCGTTTGAGCTTCATGGTCGGTGTCAGTTCTTCGTCTTCCGCAGTCAGCTGCGTTTCAAGCAGGAAGAACTTCTTGATCTGCTCGACGCGCGCGAACTTCTTGTTGACGCGGTCCAGCTCGGCCTGGATCAGTTCCTGGACTTCCGTCGAACGCGTCAGGCTCTGGTAATTGCTGAAGGGAACGTCATGGTCTTGCGCATATTTTTCGACGTTTTCCTGGTCGATCATGATGATGGCGGTCAGGTAGGGACGTTTGTCACCGATCACCACGGCATCGGTGATATAGGGCGAAAACTTCAGCTCGTTTTCCAGCTCGCTGGGGGTCACGTTTTTTCCGCCGGCCGTGATGATGATGTCCTTCATGCGGTCGGTGATGCGGTAAAAACCTTCCTCGTCCACGAGACCGACGTCACCGGTGTGCAGCCAGCCATCGGCGTCTATTGTTTCAGCGGTCTTCTCCGGCAGGTTCAGGTAACCCATGAAGACGTTGGTGCCGCGCACCAGGATTTCACCGGTCGCCGGATCCAGCTTGACCTCGTTGTAGCCCGCCGCCGGGCCTATGGAGCCGGGCTTGATGCGGCTGGCCGGAACGCCGGTCGCGGCACCGCAGGTTTCCGTCATGCCCCAGACTTCCAGCATGGGCACACCGAGCGCCATGTACCACTTGACCAGCTCCGGTGAGATGGGGGCGGCGCCGGTCACGCAGAAGCGGGCGCGGTGGATGCCTATCAGCTTGCGCGCGTTGTCCAGTGCGATCCAGCGGGCGATGGTGAACTTCAGCTTGAGCGAGTTGCTCACGGGCTGGCCGGCCATGACCTTGTCGGCAATCTCGCTGCCCACGCCAATCCCCCAGGCGTAAGCGGCCTGCTGCAGCCGGCTGGCTTCCTTGAGGGCGATCATCACTCCCGAGTAGAACTTCTCCCAGACACGCGGCACGGCGGTGAACACCGTGGGCGCGATTTCGCGCACGTTTTCAGGAATGGTTTCAGGGTTCTCGACAAAGTTGAGTTTGGCTCCCGTGTACATGGCGAAATATTCGCCCCCCATGCGCTCGGCAATGTGGCACAGCGGCAGGAAACACATGCGTTCGTCGTTTTCGTCCTGTGCCACCAGCGTGTTGTAGCCGCGTGCAGTGAACACCAGCCCGCGGTGGCTGTGCATGGCCCCCTTGGGCTTGCCGGTGGTGCCCGAGGTATAGACCAGGATGGCCAGGTCTTCGGGCCGGCACGCCTTGACACGCTCCTCGACCGCGCCGGGGTGCGCAGCGAGATAGCTGCGACCGAGTTCGCGCAGGGCCGACAGGCTGATGACATCGGACTCGTCGAGGTCGCGCAGACCTTCCATGTCAAACACCACAATCTTGCGCAGGCCGGGAAGCTGCGCGCGTACTTCAAGCGCCTTGTCCAATTGCTCGTCGTCTTCGACAAACAGGATGCGGGTAGCAGAGTCTTCACAGAGGTAGTGCACCTGGGAGGCGGCGTCGGTCGGGTAAATGCCGTTGGCTACGCCACCGCAGCTGAGCACAGCCAGATCGGCCAGCACCCATTCGATGACGGTATTCGACAGGATGGAGACACATTCGCCGGGCGCAAAACCCAGGCTCATGAGCCCGCCGGCGATTTCGCGCACCGCTTCGCCGGTCTGGTTCCAGGACCAGCTGCGCCAGATGCCGAGTTTTTTCTGGCGCATCCAGACTTTGTCCTGGCGCTGTGCCACACCGTTCCAGAACATGGCCGGAATGGTTTCACCTTCAAGCACCACGCGGGTTGCAGGCTGGATGTGGGAGAGATCCCAAAGATTGCTCATTCGAAACTCCGGTGCCGGTTGGACCCAACTGAATCAATGCGGGGATGCCGCGGAACCGGCTTTGCCGGGCCGCTGGCGTCGTCCCCCAGTGGGGGGAGGCGGCCGCAGGCCGCTTGGGGGGGCGTCTTGCTTACCGCCATGTTTTCTTTTTCTTCCAACGCCGCTCGCTGCGCACGCCGTCTTCTTTCATGCCCAGGTAGAACTCCTTGATGTCTTCCTTTTCCCGCAAGCGGGCACAGGTGTCTTCCATCACGATGCGACCGTTTTCCAGAACGTAGCCGTAGTCGGAGGCGTTCAGGGCCATGTTGGCGTTTTGCTCGACCAGCAAGATGGTGGTGCCGCGTTCGCGGTTGATGCGCACCACGATCTCGAAGATCTCCTTGGTCAGCTTGGGGCTCAGGCCCAGGCTGGGTTCGTCCAGCAGGATCAGGTCGGGCGAGGCCATCAGTGCGCGCGAGATCGAGAGCATCTGCTGCTGGCCGCCCGACAACAAGCCGGCGTCCTGCAGCGCACGCTCGCGCAGGATGGGAAAGTAGCCGAACACCGCTTCGATATCCCGGTTCACGCCGTCGCGGTCTTTGCGCGTATAGGCGCCCATCAGCAGGTTGTCGCGCACGCTGAGCAGCGGGAAGACTTCGCGGCCTTCCGGGACATGGCTCAGGCCCTGCTGCACGATATAGGCCGGGTCCTGTGCGGTGATGTTGCCGCCCTTGAATTCGATCGAGCCCTTGCGCGGGTCGATGATGCCGGAAATGGTTTTCAGGATGGTGGTCTTGCCCGCGCCATTGGAGCCCAGAACGGTCGCAATTTCACCCCGGCGCACCTGGAGGCTGACGCCGCGTATGGCCTTGATGGGGCCGTACGAACTTTCGATATTGAGCAGCTTCAGCACGGGCTGGTCGCTCACTGGTGGAGGTACGGCGCTCATGAGCGGATCTCCCCTCTGTGCAGATTGACCGGCTGGTGCTGCCGGCGCAGCGACGACACGTCATCAATCGAGCCGAGGTAGGCTTCAATCACCCCCGGATCGGTCTGCACTTCGCGCGGAGTGCCCATGGCCAGCACTTCGCCCTGGTTCATGGCCAGCACTCGGTCGGACACCTTGGAGACCAGCGTCATGTCATGCTCCACCATCAGCACGGTGATGCCCAGCTCATTTTTGATGTCCTGGATCCAGAAGGCCATGTCGTCGGTTTCCTCCACATTGAGCCCCGAGGAAGGCTCGTCAAGCAGCAGCAGCTTGGGTTCGGTGCACAGCGCCCGCGCCAGCTCCACCACTTTGCGCACGCCGTAGGGCAGACCGGCAACAAAAGAGTCGCGGTGGTGCTGCAGGTCCAGCAGGTCGATGATCTGTTCGGCTTTTTCGCGTGCCTGCAGTTCGGCTTCGCGCGTTTTTTTCGTGAAGAAGATCTCGCTCCACAGGCCGGTTTGCCTGTGTGTATGCCGGCCGATCAGCAGGTTGTGCAGCACGGTCGCATGCTCGAACAGTTCGATGTTCTGGAAGGTGCGGGCGATGCCGAGCGCAGCAATCTTGTGCGGTGGCTGGTCGGTCAGTTTTTTACCCAGGTAGTCGATCTCACCGGAGGTCGGCGTGTAGATGCGGCTGATCAGGTTGAAGACCGTTGTCTTGCCTGCGCCGTTGGGGCCGATCAGGGTGAAGACTTCGCCTTGCTTGACATCAAAGCTGACATTGTTGACCGCCAGCACGCCGCCAAAGCGGACGCTCAGGTTTTTTGCGGAGAGAAGTACCTCTGTCATGCGATGTGTCCAGGTGCGCGTGTTTTTGCGGGGGCCATCGTGGAACCGGCTCTGCCGGGCCACAGGTGGCGTCCCCTTGAGGGGCTGAGGACCGCGGCTCCAAGCCTGCCTGCGCAGGCTTGGACGGCTCCGAAGAGCCCCCGCGTCTGGCGGTGGCACGGGGCGCCGAAGGGCGCATCGGGGGGGGGCATGATCTTCATTTCAGACGATCCGATTTCTGGAAGGATTTCTGGCGCTTGAACATGCCCTTGCGGTAGAAGGGAAAGGTCTGCAGGTAGGTGCGGATCTTCAGCCAGCGCCCGTACAGACCCAGGGGCTCAAACAGGACAAAGCCAATGAGCACCAGGCCGTACACCAGGCCCTGCAGGCCGGGTGCCTGGCCAATGAAGGCCGGCAGGTAGTCCTTGATCAGGGCAATTGCCTGCGGCATCGAGATGAGGAAAATAGCGCCGAGAAAAGCGCCATGCACCGACCCCAGGCCACCGACCACAATCATGAGCAGAAGGTCGATGGACTGCAGGATGTTGAACTGGTCGGGCGAGATGAACTGCAGCTTGTGGGCATAAAGAGCCCCGGCAATGCCGGCGAGCGCGGCAGACAACGCAAACGACAGCGTCTTGTAGCGGGCCAGGTGAATGCCCATGCTTTGCGCCGAGATTTCGGAGTCGCGAATTGCCACGAAGGCGCGGCCCGTAGGTGAACGCAGCAGATTCAGAATCGCCAGCGTGGCGCCAATGGCAATCACCAGGCAGAGAAAATAGAACTCTTCTCCGCTGCTCAGCTTCCAGCCGAACAGGTCGGGTGCCTTGATGTGGATGCCCGAGTTGCCACCGGTGACCTTTTCCCAGCGCGCAAACACTTCCTCGACGATGAAGCCGAAGGAAAGCGTGGCGATGCCGAGGTAGATACCCTTGACGCGCAGGGCCGGCAGCCCGACCACCAGGCCGACAGCGGCGGACAGCCCCGCAGCGCAGGCGAGTGCAATAGGAAAGGGCACGCCGGCATTGGTCATCACGGCCTGCGTGTAAGCGCCAACCCCAAGAAAGGCGGCATGGCCCAGCGAAAACAGTCCGGTGAATCCAGCCAGCAGCATCAGCCCCAGGCCGGCAATCGAATAGATCAGGATGAAGGTGAGCTGCGCCAGCCAGTATTCGGCGAAGAGCCATGGTGCGGCAACCAGCAGCAGCACCAGCGCGCTGTACCAGAAGATGTGGCCGCCATGCTTGGCAAGATTGATGTCCTGCCCGTAGTCGGTCTTGAAAATGAATCTCATAGCCCCCCCGAAGCGCCTTCGGCGCCTCCCCCCCAGGGGGGCGCCACCTGCGGCCCGGCGAAGCCGGTTCCGCGGTGACTTGGTCTTCTAATCGTGTACGCGTTGCGCTGTTTTTTTGTCATACTTTTTTCCGGAGCTTCTCGCCGAACAGGCCGTTTGGTTTGACCATCAGCATGATCAGCACCACGACGTAGGCGGCGACATCCTTGATGCCGTCAGGAGCGTAAAAGCCGGCCAGCGATTCGACGATGCCGATGATCAGGCCGCCCACAATGGCACCGGGCAGGCTGCCGAAGCCGCCGACCACTGCCGCCGGAAAAGCCTTCAGGCCGATGAAGCCCATGTTGGCGTGCACAAAGGTGATGGGCGCGAGCAGCAGGCCGGCCACGGCAGCCACCGCTGCGGCCAGGCCCCAGACCAGGCCGTTGAGTCGCTTGACGGGAATGCCCATGTAGTAGGCCGCCAGCTGGTTCTGCGACGAGGCCTGCATGGCAATGCCCAGCTTGCTGTATTTGAAGAGCGCAAACAGGATCAAGCACATCACCGCCGTGCTGGCAATGACGACCATCTGTTCAACGTTGAGGATCAGCGCGCCTTGTCCATTGGCACCGCCGCCGATCTGCCAGATCATGTCCTTGTAGGGCACGGGCAGGGTGTGGGTTTCCGTGCCTATGCCGGGGATCATGGTGATCAGGCCGCGTGCCACGTAGCCGACGCCGATGGTCAGCATCACGATGGAAAAAGCCGGTTGGCCCAGGATGGGCCGTATCACCAGCCGCTCGAGCAGCACGCCGAACAGGGCCATGCCGGCGATGGCGCTGAGGATGGCCAGCCAGAACGGAAAGCCCAGCATGGTCATGCAGGCCAGGCCGCCAAAGGCGCCCAGCATCATGAGCTCGCCCTGGGCGAAGCTCACCGTCTCGGTGGCTTTGTAGATGAGAACGAAGCCCAGGGCGATCAGCCCGTAAATGCAGCCTTGCGCTATGCCGCTGATGATCAATTGCAATAACTGCACTTTTACTCCACAATTAATTTTTACAAAGCATGTGCTTTGTAAAAATACCCCAACAATCGGAAGACGGGCGAGCCGCTTTTTTTCTGACTCGAATCTGACGGGAATGATCATGAGCTGCATTCAATGAAAAAATCAATCCGGATTGGTGCCGGGTTGGGTTTCTACGGAGATGCGTGGGAACCAGTGCTCGCAAGCATCGAGCGCGGCGGTGTTCAGTACATCGCCAGCGACCATCTCGCAGAGCTCACCTTGGCCATCCTTCAAAAGGATCTGCAACGCGATGTTTCCCTTGGCTACGCTAGGGATGTGGTGCCCATGCTCATGCGTTTGTGGCCCGCGATGGCGCAGCGAAAAGTGCGCTTTGTCTGCAACGCCGGCGGACTGAATCCGGCCGGTGCGGCGGCCGCTGTTCGGGACGCTTTTTCTGCAAAAGGATGGACTGCGCGCGTCGCCGTTGTGACAGGCGATGAGGTCATGGCGCAGCTCTCCGACCTCGCGCCGGCGCACATGTTTAACGGCGCGCCTTTCGATTCGGTGCGTGAGCGCATGGTGTTCGCCAATGCCTATCTTGGGGCGCGTCCCATTGTCTCCGCATTGCAGCAGGGCGCAGACATTGTGATCACCGGCCGCGTGGCTGATGCCGCGCTTTTTCTCGCGCCGCTGGTGCACGAGTTCAACTGGAACCTTGGGGACAGCGCGACGGCGGCGACATCGGCTGACCTGAATCGCCTGGCGCAGGGTTTGGCCGTGGGTCACCTGCTCGAATGCTCGGGGCAAGGCAGCGGCGGAAACTTCGGCAGCCTTGATGCATGGAAAGCGATTCCTGACCTGGCCCACATCGGTTACCCGATTGCCGAGGTCAGTGAAGACGGCGATGCGGTGATCATGAAAGCACCGGGCACCGGCGGGCGCATCAACTTCGACACCGTGCGCCAGCAGCTGCTGTATGAAGTGCACAACCCGAACCGTTATGTGTCGCCCGACGTGGTGCTGGACCTGTCCACCGTCCAGCTCAAAGACCTGGGCCAGGACCGCGTGCGCATGACCGGCGCCACCGGCCATCCCCGTACCGTCCAGCTCAAGGTGGTCGGCGGCTACCGGGACGGCTTCAAGGCCGAGGTGACCTGGGGCTTCAGCTGGCCCGACGCTTACGACAAGGCGCTGGCGGCGGTGGAGATGGTCAAGAGCCAGCTGGCCGACAAGGCGGTGCCGCATGAAGCGCTGTTTGTCGAGTTTCCGGGTCTCAATTCGGCGCATGGTGCGCTGGCGCCCATGCCTGATGCAGCCGCGCTGGTCGACCTTAACGAGGTCTGGGTGCGCATGGTGCTGCGCACACGGGACAAAAAAGCTGCCGATGGTTTCGGCCGCCTGTTTCCCTGGATGGGCCTGAGCGGGCCGGCCTATACCTGTGGCTTTCACGGCCTGCACAACACCAGCGAGCTGCTGGGTATCTGGCCGGCGCTGATCGACCGCAGCCTTGTCGAGCCGAACACACGCGTGGAGTTGCTGCAAACATGACCACACCCGCTCAAAAAGTACAACTGGTCCGGCTGGCCCACGCGCGCAGCGGCGACAAGGCCGACTGGGTGGACTTCGGGCTGTTTGCCTGGAATGCGGCAGGTTATGCCGTGCTGGCGCGCGAAGTCACGGCGCAACGCGTGCAGGCCCACTTTGCACCCTGGTTGCCCGGTGAAGTCGAATGCTGGTACCTGCCGAATATCCTGGCGATCAAGCTGGTGTTGCACGACGCCTTGCAGGGCGGCGGCGCGCGCAACCTGCGCCTCGACAACCTGGGCAAGTCCATGGCGGCTGCCCTGCTGCGCATGGAAATTGATGTCAACGCCGACGAGCTGGCTGCGTGTCTTGCCGCGCCGCGCGTGGGCTGGTGGGGGGATGACCTATGACAGTTCATATAGAGAAAGACGGCGAGGTGACCATCGTCACCTTGGACCGGCCGGACGTGCGTAACGCGGTGGACAGCGAACATGCCCGCGCCCTGCACGAAGCTTTTCTGGCGTTTGATTCAGACGGCAGTGCGAAGGTGGCGGTGTTCCATGGCGCGCATGGCCATTTTTGCGCCGGCTGGGATTTGCAGTTTGGCGCGAAGATGTTGCACGAATCACGGGAAGGCGGGTCGGACCTGTTTGCCGCGCTGGATTTCCAGGCCGAAGACAGCCAGCCGCTGGGCCCGATGGGGCCGTCCCGCCTGCTGCTGTCCAAGCCGGTGATTGCCGCGGTCAGCGGCGCGGCGGTGGCCGGCGGCATGGAGCTGGCGCTGTGGTGCGACATGCGGGTGATGGACGAAGACGCTTACTTCGGCGTTTACTGCCGCCGCTTCGGGGTGCCGCTGATCGACGGCGGCACAGTGCGCATGCCGCGCCTGGTCGGCATGGGCCACGCGATGGATTTGATTCTGACCGGGCGCAAGGTCGAGGCGATGGAGTCCCTGCAGATGGGTTTGTGCAACCGGGTGGTGCCCACCGGCACCGCACGTGCGGCGGCGCTGGTGTTGGCGCACCAGCTCGCAAAGTTTCCCCAGAAGACCATGCTGGCCGACCGCCAGAGCGCCTATGCGCAGTGGGACTTGCCTTTGCCGCAGGCGCTCAAGCAGGAGTGGGACCGCGGCCGAAACTGCATTGGCGAGGGCATGCAAGGCGCGGCCCGTTTTGCCGCCGGCCAGGGCCGCCATGGCAAGTTTTGATGATGAAATTGCCGCTTTGTCCTTATGCGGCGGGCGCGAACAGCTATAAAAATTATAACGGACGCGGCAGTGACGAAGGCGGCACGGGGCGCGGCTGGCCGTTGTCGTCGATCGCTACGTAGGTCAGGTTGGCCTCGGTGACCTTGATATAGCGCCCCTGCGAGCGGAAGCGTTCGGCATACACCTCAACCTTGACGGTCATCGACGTGCGGCCGATACGCGTGAGCTCTGAATAGAAGGACAGGATGTCGCCGACACGTACCGGCTGCTTGAAAATGAATTCGTTGACCGCCACCGTGGCCATGCGGCCCTCGGCATAACGCGCCGGAATCACCGAGCCGGCCAGGTCAACCTGGGCCATGACCCAGCCGCCGAAGATGTCGCCGTTGGCATTGCAGTCGGCCGGCATGGGGATCACCTTGAGCACCAGTTCCTTGTCCAGGGGCAGCTTGACGCTCAAGGGGTCATGGGGAAGGCTGGAGGGGGTGGACATAGGCGCAATCAGGTAAGGAAATTGAATAAAGGGGACAATTGTCTCCGATGCGCTCCTTTGCCCCTGTCTCTACTTCCCCCGCCGCTCCCGGCTCCCCACCCGAACCCACGCTGAACCGCTCTGACTGGGCCACACTCCAGCGCCTGTTTCCCTACTTATGGGACTACAAATGGCGCGTGCTGGCCGCGCTGGCCTTCATGGTGGGCGCCAAGGTCGCCAACGTCGGCGTGCCGCTGCTGCTGAAAAACCTGGTCGATGCGATGAGCTTCAAGCCGGGCGACGTGCAGGCGGTGCTGGTCGTGCCGGCCGCGCTGCTGGTCGGTTACGGCCTGCTCAGGCTGTCGACCTCGCTTTTTACCGAACTGCGCGAACTGGTGTTCGCCAAGGCCACCGAAGGCGCAGCGCGGCGCATCTCGCTGGAGGTGTTTCGCCATCTTCACGCGCTGAGCCTGCGTTTTCACCTCGAGCGCCAGACCGGCGGCATGACGCGCGACATCGAACGCGGCACGCGCGGCGTGCACTCGCTGATTTCCTATTCGCTCTACAGCATCATTCCGACGCTGATTGAGGTCACGCTGGTGCTGACCCTGCTGGCGGTCAAGTTCGACGTCTGGTTTGCCGGCATCACCATCATTGCGCTGGTGTTCTACATCACCTTCACCGTCACGGTGACCGAATGGCGCACCAAGTTCCGCAAGGAGATGAACGAGCTCGATTCCTCGGCGCACAGCCGGGCGATCGACTCGCTGCTGAACTACGAAACCGTCAAGTACTTCAACAACGAAGACTTTGAAGCGCACCGTTACGACGAAAACCTCAAGCGTTACCGCGCCGCCGCCGTCAAGAGCCAGACCACGCTGAGCCTGCTCAATACCGGCCAGCAACTGATCATTGCCGCCGGCCTGGTGGCCATGCTCTGGCGTGCCACCCAGGGTGTGGTGGACGGCCGCATGACCCTGGGCGATCTGGTGATGGTCAACGCCTTCATGATCCAGCTTTACATTCCGCTGGGTTTCCTGGGTGTGCTCTACCGCGAGATCAAGCAGAGCCTGACCGACCTGTCCAAGATGTTCACCCTCATGGAGAAGGAACGCGAGATTGCCGACGAACCCGGCGCGCAGGCGCTCAGCCTGCAGTCCTCGCCGGCGGTGCGTTTTGAAAACGTCAGTTTTGCCTACGAACCGTCCCGGCCCATCCTGCACAACATCAGCTTCGAGATTCCGCCGGGCAAGACGGTGGCCGTGGTCGGGTCGTCGGGCGCCGGCAAGTCCACGCTGGCGCGCCTGCTGTTCCGCTTCTACGACGTCCAGCAGGGCCGCATCATGGTGGCCGGCCAGGACATCAAGCAGGTAACCCAGGCCAGCGTGCGCCAGGCGATTGGCATCGTGCCGCAAGACACCGTGCTCTTCAATGACACAGTCGAATACAACATCGCCTACGGCAAACCGGGTGCCGGCCGTGCCGAAGTGGAGGAAGCGGCGCGCGCTGCCCGTATCCACAGCTTCATCAGCTCGACGCCGGCAGGCTACGCCACCATGGTCGGCGAGCGCGGCCTGAAACTCTCCGGCGGCGAAAAGCAGCGTGTGGCGATCGCCCGCACCCTGCTGAAAAACCCGCCCATCATGATTTTTGACGAAGCCACTTCGGCGCTGGACTCTGCCAACGAACGTGCCATCCAGGCCGAGCTGCGCAGCATCGCCGAAAACAAGACCACCCTGGTGGTGGCGCACCGGCTTTCCACCGTGGTCGACGCCCATGAAATCCTGGTGATGGAGGCCGGCCAGATCATCGAGCGCGGCACTCATGCCGCTTTGTTGGCGCTGGGCGGGCGGTATGCGTCGATGTGGGCGCTGCAGCAGAGTTCTGAGTAATTCTTGATGATTTTGGCCTGCAGCCCAATGAATGCGGGCGCCAGTAGCTATTGTTTGTATAGCAAAGGAAAAAGTCTCACCAACGCCAATTGCAAGCGCTAAGCAGGCCGCCGGCCGGCCAGCTGCAGAATGGCTGTCCCCGTGGGATTCCCCGTAGGCATCAGCCTGCTTTCAACTCGCATAATTCAATCCATGGAAACCAAATGGCTGGAAGATTTTGTCAGTCTCGCTGAAACCCGCAGTTTCAGCCGCTCGGCCACGCTGCGCCACGTCACGCAGCCGGCGTTTTCACGCCGTATACAAGCACTCGAAGCCTGGGCCGGCACCGACCTGGTGGACCGGAGCTCTTACCCGACACGCCTGACACCGGCCGGCGAGACCCTGTACAGCCAGTCGCTGGAGATGTTGCAGAGCCTGCAGTCGACCCGCGCCATGCTGCGCGGCCACAATTCGGCCGGCCACGACGTCATCGAGTTTGCCGTGCCGCACACCCTGGCCTTCACCTTCTTTCCCGCCTGGGTCAGCAGCCTGCGCGAGAAGTTCGGCCCCATGAAAAGCCGTTTGATCGCGCTCAATGTTCATGACGCCGTGTTGCGCCTGGTCGAAGGCAGCTGCGATTTGCTGATTGCCTACCACCACGACTCCCAGCCTTTCCAGCTGGACGCCGACCGCTACGAGATGGTCAGCCTGGGGCAGGAGGTGCTGGCGCCTTTCGTCAAGGCCGACGCCGACGGGGCGCCGCTGTTCAAGCTGCCGGGCCGCGCCGGCCAGCCCTTGCCTTACCTGGGTTATGCCCCGGGTGCTTACTTGGGCCGGGTGGTGGATTTGATCCTCAAGCAATCAAGTACCGCCATCCATCTGGACCGGGTTTACGAAACTGACATGGCCGAAGGCCTCAAGGCGATGGCGCTGGAAGGCCATGGCATCGCGTTTTTGCCGTTCAGCGCCGTCAAGAAAGAGCTTCGGGCCAAAAAGCTTGTCAGTGCCGGCCCGGGGCTGGAAATGACCATGGACGTGCGGGTTTACAGGGAGCGGCCGACCAGCAAGGACGGGGCCAAAAGCCCGGCGCAGGCACTGTGGCATTACCTGGAAAGCCAAAGCCAGCCCAGGCCGGTGAATAAACTGCGACCTAGTAGCAACCCTTAGTGGTTATAAGCAAATTGCATAGGCCTCCGCGCAAACAGCATTGGCTTTTCAGGGGGCCTCTATTTACAGTCCGTCACGTTCTGCCAAAGCGGTAGTTTGGCTTCCGGCACAGGTTTGCAAAACCTGTCAGTTGGTTGGCACAAAGACTGCTTAGCTTGACGTCTGTGTTCCGACGCATCCGCGCACGCACTATCTTGGGGACTGCCTTTTTGTTTGATTTTCTGACTGCTCTCAACCGTTCAGGCTTTGTCCCGGTGCTGCCAATTTTCTCTTTCATCCCAGGATGCTGCTATTCACCTCAACCAGTACCGTTCCAGAGGCTGGGGTAAACCTTGGGGGTTCGCCCCGGTAGCCCTCCTTAGAATGGCACTCATCACTTTTTCACTTAAACCGAAGGAAAATCCATGAAACTCAAACTAGCCGCTCTGTCCATTGCCATGCTTGCAAGCAGCGGTGCCTTTGCCCAAGCCGGCGACACGCTCGCCAAAGTCAAGGCTTCCGGCGTCATCACCATGGGTGTTCGCGATTCTTCGGGCGCTCTGTCCTACACCCTGGGCGACGGCAAATACACCGGCTACCACGTCGAAATTTGCAGCCGCATCATCGCCAACGTTGAAAAGGCAGTGGGCCGCAAGCTGGAAGTGAAGTACCAGTCCGTGACCTCGCAAAACCGTATTCCCCTCGTGCAGAACGGTACGGTTGACATTGAATGTGGTTCCACCACGAACAACGCAACCCGCCTGAAAGACGTGTCTTTCCTGCCAACCACCTTCGTGGAAGAAGTTCGCATTGCTGTCAAGGCCAACTCCGGCATCAACAGCATCGCCCAGCTCAACGGCAAAAACGTGGCAACCACCACGGGAACCACCTCGGTTCAAACCCTGCGTAAAAACGAACGTGCTACCGGCGTCGACTTCAAGGAAGTGTTCGGCAAGGACCACTCCGACAGCTTCCTGCTGCTCGAGTCCGGCCGTGCTGACGCCTTCGTCATGGACGGTGCCATTCTTGCCGGCAACATTGCCACCTCCAAGACACCTGCCGACTTCAAAATTGTCGGTGAAGTGTTGAGCGTGGAGCCCATCGCCATCATGGTTCGCAAGGACGACACCGCCTTCAAGAAGGTCGGCGACGACACGGTCAAGGAACTGATGAAATCCGGAGAAATTTCCAAGCTGTGGGACAAATGGTTCCAGCAGCCGATTCCTCCGAAAAACACCAAGGTGGGCTACGCCGCCAGCGAAAGCACCAAGGCGGCTTGGGCCACGCCGAACGAGAAGCCAATGGAAGACTACGCCAAGAAGTAAATCCGGCTTCTGAGCGTTTGGCAAGGTACAAACCCCGCCTTTGATTTAACTGGCGGGGTTTGTCATTTGCTGGAGGCACATTGTGTGCAATGAATAACAAAAGGCTGGAGTTGCCATGAGTTGGGACTGGAAAGTTTTTTTAAACGACGACGGAAGCGGGCGCACCTATCTTGAATGGATGTTCGATGCCTGGGGCTGGACCCTGGCCGTCGCCGGTGCGTCGTGGGTGGTCGCCATGGTGGTGGGCGTGCTGTTCGGCACGCTGCGTACCTTGCCCAACAGCCCATGGCTGGTTCGATTCGCCAATGCCTGGGTAGAGTTGTTTCGTAACATCCCGCTGCTGGTTCAGATTTTCATCTGGTACTTTGTGGTGCCTAAGGTGTTTCCAGCGATGAAAGACCTGCCTGGTTTTGTCCTGGTGGTGTTTGCACTCGGATTTTTTACCTCGGCACGTATTGCCGAGCAGGTCAGGGCGGGCGTGCAGGCGTTGCCGCGGGGCCAGCGTTACGCCGGCATGGCCATGGGTTTCACCACAGCGCAGACCTACCGCTACGTGATTTTGCCGATGGCTTTCCGGATCATTATTCCGCCGTTGACCAGCGAGTCCATGAATCTGCTTAAAAATTCCTCTGTGGCTTTCGCCGTGTCGATTGCCGAGCTGACCATGTTTGCCATGCAGGCCCAGGAAGAAACCTCGCGCGGCATCGAAATCTATCTGGCCGTGACGGCCCTGTATGCAATATCTGCTTTCGCCGTCAACCGGGTGTTTGCTTTTATTGAAAAGAAGGTCCAGATACCTGGCTACGTCATGGCCGGCGCTTCTGGCGGGGGACACTGACATGTTTGGACTCGACCTGAGTTTTTTGAGTTGGGAAATCATTTCCAACTTCGTGATCAAAGGCTTTTTCTTCAGCATCCAGTTGACGATCGTGGCGACCGTTGGCGGGATTATTTTGGGGACCGTTCTCGCGTTGATGCGTCTGTCCGGCAAAAAATTCCTGACGGTACCCGCGACCGTCTACGTCAACGGCATGCGATCAGTTCCGCTGGTCATGGTGATTTTGTGGTTCTTCCTGCTGGTGCCTGCGTCGTTTTACACGACCTTCGGCAGCTGGGGCGCCAACTACCGCGCCGAGATCTCGGCCATCATCACCTTCGTGGCCTTTGAGGCAGCTTACTTCAGCGAAATCATGCGGGCCGGCATTCAGTCCATCTCGCGCGGCCAGGTGAATGCCGGGCGCGCACTGGGCATGACCTACGCGCAGAACATGAAGCTTATTGTCCTGCCGCAGGCTTTCAGGAACATGGTGCCGATTTTGCTGACCCAGACGATCATCCTGTTCCAGGATACCTCGCTGGTGTACGCCATTGGCGCCTATGACCTTCTCAAGGGGTTCAGCACCGCAGGAAAAATTTACGGCCGCCCTGAGGAAGCCTACCTGCTGGCCGCTGTGGTTTATTTTGCGATGTGTTTTGGCCTGTCGTACATGGTCAAACGCCTGCAGACCAAAATCGCCATCATTCGGTAAGGTTTGCCTGCTTCCGAAGCGGCAAACCCGACGTACAGACGAAGAGAACATTGGAGAGAAAAATGATTCAGATGAAAGAAGTTTCGAAGTGGTACGGTGATGTGCAGGTGCTCAACAACTGCACCACCAACATCAAGAAGGGTGAAGTGGTTGTGGTTTGCGGCCCCTCAGGCTCCGGCAAATCCACGCTGATCAAGGTCATCAACGCGCTGGAGCCTTTCCAGAAGGGCGAGATTTTTGTGGACGGCCAGGCCGTGCATGACCCCAAAACCGATTTGCCCAAGCTGCGCTCCAGGGTCGGCATGGTGTTCCAGAACTTCGAACTGTTCCCGCATTTGAGCGTGACTGAAAACCTGACGCTGGCTCAGGTCAAGGTGCTGGGGCGCAATATGGACGACGCCAAAAAGCACGGCCTGAAGTATCTGGACCGCGTGGGCCTGATGCTGCACAAAGACAAGTTTCCGGGCCAGCTCTCCGGCGGACAGCAGCAGCGTGTGGCCATTGCCCGTGCGCTCAGCATGGACCCGATCGCGATGCTGTTCGACGAGCCGACTTCCGCGCTGGACCCCGAAATGGTTGGCGAGGTGCTTGATTGCATGATGGGCCTGGCTGTTGAAGGCATGACCATGATGGTGGTTACGCACGAAATGGGATTCGCGAAAAAAGTGGGCAGCCGGGTGATTTTCATGGACGTTGGCGGCAAGATTCTCGAAGATTGCTCCAAGGACGAGTTTTTTGGTCATCCTGAAAACCGCAAGGAACGCACCCGGGACTTTCTCAACAAAATCCTGGCGCACTGAAGGTGGTTTCAAGCGCCCCAAAAAAGCACCTTCGGGTGCTTTTTGTTTTTGGGACAATGGGTGCATGACCCAAATCACCATCACCCGGCCGGACGACTGGCATTTGCAC
Organism: Polaromonas sp. A23; assembly: GCF_002001015.1. Lineage (GTDB taxonomy): Bacteria > Pseudomonadota > Gammaproteobacteria > Burkholderiales > Burkholderiaceae_C > Polaromonas. The sequence goes on from NZ_MUNO01000012.1 coordinate 196,569, forward strand.
GTGCGCGACGGCGAAGCCCTGCGCACCGTGGTGCCGCACACTGCGGCGCAGTTTGGCCGCGCCATCATCATGCCCAACCTGCGTCCGCCTGTGACTACGGCGGCGCAGGCCGTTGCCTACCGGGAACGCATCCAGGCGGCCGTGCCCGCGGGGGTGGTCTTCGAGCCGTTGATGACGCTGTACCTGACCGACAACCTCCCGTCCGAGGAGATCAAGCGGGCGAAGGAGGCCGGTGTGGTGGCTGCCAAGCTGTACCCGGCCGGTGCCACCACCAACAGCGACGCCGGCGTGACCGACCTGCGCAAGACCTACAAAACGCTGGAAGCCATGCAGCGCAGCGGCCTGCTGCTGCTGGTACACGGCGAGGTAACCAGCCTCGACATCGACCTGTTCGACCGCGAAGCGGTCTTCATCGACACCCAGCTGATTCCGCTGCGCCGCGATTTTCCCGAACTCAAGATCGTGTTCGAGCACATCACCACCAAAGAGGCCGCGCAGTATGTGCAGGGCGCCGACCGTTTCACGGGAGCCACCCTCACGGCGCACCACCTGCTTTACAACCGCAATGCCATCTTCACCGGCGGGATTCGACCGCACTACTACTGCCTGCCGGTGCTCAAGCGGGAGACACACCGTGTTGCGCTGGTGGAAGCAGCCACCAGCGGCAACCCGAGCTTCTTCCTGGGCACCGACAGCGCGCCGCACCCGGCTCATTTGAAGGAGCACGCCACCGGCTGCGCCGGTTGCTACACCGCCCATGCGGCCATGGAGCTGTATGCCGAGGCCTTCGATGCGGCAGGCGCGTTGGACAAGCTGGAAGCCTTTGCCAGCTTCAACGGTGCTGACTTTTACGGCCTGCCGCGCAACACAGGCACCATCACCTTGAAGAAGGAAAGCTGGACGCCACCCGAAAGCTTCGCATTTGGCGAAGCTGAACTCAAGCCGCTGCGTTCGGGTGAAGCGCTGGCGTGGAAGTTCACCGGCAACGGGAGGTCCTGATGGAACGCAAGCCGCGCGTTGCGCTGTTGATTGATGCCGACAACTCGCCGGCCTCCAAGATCGACCTGATTCTCAACGAGTTGTCCACTTTTGGTGAAACCAACATCCGGCGTGCCTACGGCAACTGGAAAAAAAGCGAGCTCAAGGGCTGGGAAGAAGCGTTGCACGAACACGCGATCCGGCCCATGCAGCAGTTCGACTACAGCAAAGGCAAAAATGCCAGCGACATGGCCATGGTGATTGACGCGCTGGAACTGCTTTATACCGACCGGCCGGACGCTTTCGGCATTGTGTCGTCCGATGCGGATTTCACGCCACTGGTCATGCACTTGCGGGCCAAAGGTGCTGCCGTGTACGGCTTTGGTGCGCAGAAAACACCCGAGCCCTTCGTCAACGCCTGCTCGCGCTTTTTGTACCTCGACAAGCTGCGGCCCATGGTGGCGGCGGACACGCCTGTGGGCGGCAAGGAAGAAGCCGACGCTGTGGCTGCAACGCCCTTGCGCGCCACACCGGCGCAGCTCAAGCAGGACGCCAAGCTGGTCCTGCTGCTGCGCAATGCGGTGCAGGCAGCTGCCGACGACGAGGGCTGGGCGCGCGTTGGGGCAGTGGGTACCCAGATCGCCAACCAGGCCTCGTTCGACCATCGCAACTACGGGTATGCCACGCTGACCAAACTGCTGGTGGCGACCCAGCTGTTCGAAATTGCCGACGAAGGCAAGTCCACCGTGATGGTGCGCGACAAGAGGCAGTCCCGACCCACCCGGAACGGATGAAGCCTGCTGCGCCGGCTTCTTTGCCATCGATAGCCTGGGAGCGCCCGTGGCTGGACCCCTGGCGCGAACATGGCCAGCGCGTCGCGCAAGCCTTCGCATCCGGCACTTCATGCCATGAGGCACTGAACCGTGAACCGGCTGCGCCGGTGCGTTTTGCGCCGCAAGACAGTTTGCCCGCTGATAAGGCCTACGAGCAGTTCATTTTCGAATCCGGCACTGTCCCGACACGCGACAACCTGCATGACTTCTTCAACGGCCTGTGCTGGCTTCGGTTTCCGCTGATCAAGAAAAGACTCAACCAGCTGCAGGCGGCAGAAATCGCCGAGGCGGGCGTGGCGCCGTTGCGTGGCCCGGTACGTGATGCGCTGACTGTGTTCGACGAAAACGCGGCTTTTCTGTCGGCACCGCAGCCCTTGTGGGACGCCTTGGTGGAGCGAGACTGGCAGCGGCTGTTTGTCGATTTGCGGCCGCTCTGGCAAGAGGCCCGGCTTGTGCTGTTTGGCCATGCGCTGCTGGAGAAGCTGGTTTCACCAAGAAAACCGATCACAGCCCATATCTACCGGGCGCAACCAGCTATGAATTCAATAGCGGAACTCGATGCCTGGGTGGCGGCAGACCTGAGTGCGGACAAGCTTGCCGCCAAGCCATTCGCACCGCTGCCGGTGCTTGGCGTTCCCGGCTGGTGGCCGGAAAACGAGAACTTTTCCTTTTATGATGACTCTTTCGTATTCCGGCCGCCCAGGTAAAAAATACCAAGTAAAAAATCCTGGGCCGCGGTCAAGTCTGGTGCAGCGTTGCGTGCTTGATGGAATAAATAAAAGCGATGGATTTTGGGTCAGGGCAAGGCGCAAACCACAGCGATACCCCGGGTATCGCGCGGATTTGCAACGCAGCCATGGCGCAAAAGACGCGCTTTTATGTTCCAGATAGCGCGCAACACTGCACTTGTGGCTTGATTTGGGCCGGAACCTCCCCATTTTCCGCAGTAGTGCCTCCTGACGGCGGCACTTGTTAATGACTGATCTCTACGGAGCCTCCATGAAACGTATTGTTTTATTTGTCCTGACCAACCTCGCCGTTGTGGTGGTGCTGGGCATTGTTGCCAGCCTGCTGGGCGTCAACCGCTACCTGACGCCGCAGGGCCTGAACCTGGGTATGTTGCTCGGATTTGCCGCGGTCATCGGTTTTGGCGGCGCGATCATTTCGCTGCTGATCAGCAAGCCGGTGGCCAAGTGGAGCTCGGGCGTGCGGGTGATCAACGAGCCGCAAAATGCCGACGAAGCCTGGATTGTCGAAACCGTGCGCAAGCTCGCCAACACGGCAGGCATCGGCATGCCGGAAGTCGGCATTTTTGAAGGCGCACCCAATGCCTTCGCCACAGGTGCATTCAAGAACTCGGCACTGGTCGCGGTCTCCACCGGTTTGCTGCAGGGCATGACGCGTGAAGAGATCGAAGCCGTGCTCGGCCATGAAATTGCCCACGTGGCCAATGGCGACATGGTCACCATGACCCTGATCCAAGGCGTGATGAACACCTTCGTGGTCTTTCTGAGCCGTGTGATCGGTTACGCAGTCGACAGCTTCCTGCGCCGCGGCAGCGACAGCAACTCCGGCCCCGGCATTGGTTACTACATCAGCACCATCGTGCTCGACATCGTGCTGGGTTTTGCTGCTGCCATTGTGGTGGCCTGGTTCTCGCGGCACCGCGAGTTCCGCGCCGATGCCGGCGCTGCGCAGCTGATGGGCAGGAAGCAACCCATGATCAACGCGCTGGCCCGCCTGGGCGGCATGGTGCCCGGCGAGTTGCCGAAGAGCGTGCAAGCCTTTGGTATCACTGGCGGCATTGGCAAGCTTTTCAGCACGCACCCGCCGATTGAAGAGCGGATTGCAGCGCTGCAAAACGCGCAACCCGGTCAGGTTTGAAGCACTTGACTCCCTCTCCCTTTGGGAGAGGGCAGGGGTGAGGGTGGTGCGGACCTTCGGGCAACCCTCACCCTAACCCTCTCCCAGGGGAGAGGGGACTAAAGAGGGAGGCGGCGCGTGATGCTGAGCGCCACCGCCTCAGCAACCTCAATACCGTCCACACCCGCCGACAAGATGCCACCCGCGTAGCTGGCGCCTTCGCCGGCCGGGTACAGACCTTTCACATTCAGACTCTGGAAATCGTCGCCACGCGTGATGCGCAAGGGTGAGGAGGTGCGGGTTTCGACGCCGGTCAGCACGGCGTCGTGCATGTCGAAGCCCTTGATTTTTTTGCCGAAGGCGGGCAGCGCCTCGCGCATGGCCGTGATGGCGTAGGCGGGCAGGGCGCTGGCCAGGTCGGTCATCAGCACGCCCGGCTTGTACGAAGGCTCCACACTGCCCAGCTGTGTCGACGCTTTGCCAGCGACAAAATCACCGACCAGCTGCCCCGGCGCTGCGTAAGTGCCGCCACCCAGCGTGAAGGCGTGGGACTCGAGCTGGCGCTGAAAGGCAATGCCGGCCAGCGGCCCACCCGGGTAGTCGGCCGGCGTGATGCCGACCACGATGCCGGCGTTGGCGTTGCGCTCGTTGCGCGAATACTGGCTCATGCCGTTGGTGACGACGCGGCCTGCCTCGGAAGTGGCCGCTACCACGGTGCCGCCCGGGCACATGCAGAAGCTGTAGACCGAGCGCCCGTTGGCCGCATGGTGCACCAGCTTGTAGTCGGCCGCGCCCAACAGCGGGTGCCCGGCATGCTGGCCCAGCCGAGCACGGTCAATCAGGCCCTGCGGGTGTTCGATGCGAAAGCCCACTGAGAAGGGTTTGGCTTCCATGTAGACGCCGCGTTCGTGCAGGATGGCAAAGGTGTCGCGCGCGCTGTGGCCCAGGGCCAGCACCACATGGTCGGCGCGCAACTCGTAGCTGCTGCCGTCCTGCAGGTTCTGCACGGTCAGCCCGCGAATGTGACCCTGTTCAATCAGCACATCGCTCACGCGCTGCTGAAAGCGGATTTCGCCGCCCAGCGCCGTGATCTGCTCGCGCATGTGTTCGACCACTTTGACCAGCTTGAAGGTGCCGATGTGCGGTTTGCTCACCAACAGGATCTCTTCAGGCGCACCGGCCTTGACGAACTCGGTCATGACCTTGCGGCCAAGAAAACGCGGGTCCTTGATCTGGCTCCAGAGCTTGCCGTCGGAGAAAGTGCCAGCCCCGCCTTCGCCGAACTGCACGTTGGACTCGGGATTCAGCACGCCCTTGCGCCACAGGCCCCAGGTGTCCTTGGTGCGTTCGCGTACTTTCTTTCCGCGCTCCAGCACGATGGGTTTGAAGCCCATCTGCGCCAGCAGCAGCGCCGCAAAAATGCCACAAGGGCCGAAGCCGACAACCACGGGACGCAGCGCGGGCACGGTGTCAACTTTTGCCACCAGGTGGTAGCTCTGGTCGGGGGCGGGGCGGATGTGAGGGTTGGCTTCAAACTGCTGAAGCAGCCGCGCCTCCAGCGCGGGGCTGGCCACTTCAACATCGGCGATGTAGACCAGCAGCAGCTTTTGCTTGCGTGCGTCGTAGCTGCGCTTGTAGATGGTGTGGCTGCGCAATTCGACTGGCGCGATGCCCAGCGTTTTGACAATCAGCGCGGGCAGCGCGTCTTCGGGGTGGTCAAGCGGCAGCTTGAGCTCGGTCAGGCGGATCATGGCGGGTTACCTCGTGGATCTGTATTTCGGATCTATGAAGCATTTTACGCTTCCAGCCCCCATGTGACGGGCGCAAGCAGCTATCAAATCAATAGCGAATGAATTGCCGGGATAATAGACCCCGTGAAGCACGCCAGACTGCCGCTGGTGCAAGGGTGGAAACACCGCACTGGAGGAAGGTCCGGACTGCATAGGGCAGCGTAGCAGCTAACGGCTGTCCACCGTGAGGTGAGGATCAGAGCTACAGAGACGAGCCGGTTAAGTCCGGGTGAAACGAGCAATCTCTACGCGCAGCAATACCAAGTAGGCACACGTTGACGGGGCCCCCGGAGTGTGCGGGTAGGTAGCACCGAGCCGTCTGGCGACAGACGGCCCAGATTAATGGCAGTCACGGGGCGGCAACCGCAAGGAAACCGTTCCGCACAAAATCCGGCCTATCGGCGGGCTTCACACTTTTTTTGACTTGACCCTTCCGCTGTCATCCCGGACTTGATCCGGGATCCATGTTGGGTGGCTCGTGCGGTGGGGTGCGCCTGCAGGCCGGGACTCGCCCCGGCGGGCGACTTACTTTTGGCGAAACCCGCAAAGCGGGTTTTCTTTGCTCGCCAAAGGCGCGTTGCACGCGCGGGGCTCGCTCACTTTGCAAAGCAAAGTTATGCGAACACCAAACCTAAGGAAAAGAAAGGCGACCCGATGGTCCGGGTCCCTCCGCTTCGCTACGGGCAACCTGCGGTGCTCGCCGAAAGCGGGGCCGAGCTCGAACTCGCTACGCTCAGACAATCGCTCGCCCTGATCCGCTTTCGGCTGCGCTCCTCGGCCCAGCCCGACGGGTGAGGAGAATACCGAATACCAATACCCAATCCGGAGTCCTTGAAGCGCAAAGCGCTTGAAGGACGGGAATCCCAACGAACGGTCATGTTTGCACGCGAGAGCAGCGCACGCGGCCAAATGAGGCTCCCTTCTCTCGCCCAGCGGGGCGAGGGAAGGGCGGGGGGTTGGGAGTGGGGAGTTGCGACTACTGTCCTCGGTGAACCAAAGAGGCAGCGTGTCCATCAACATGATCGGTTGAAGCAAAAATCCGCAAGCCGTCTTCAGTCCGCATGAAGTTATAGGACTCGCGCCAGCTGCTGAGAACCTTTCCATTCTGGTCCAGCATTTCCCAGGTGACAGTGCTCATGCCGCTTTGGCTGCCTATGGCAAGTACTTCCAGCTCAAGGTATCGGCACGAGCGGCAGCCTTCGGCAAAGTAGTTGTCCAGCACCGTCTGGAAGTAGCTGGCGATATCCGCCTGCGTGGGTAGAAGGGTCAGGGCGCCTTCTCCGTTCAGCGCAAGGTAGGGCGCAGCGTAACGCTTGGCAATCACCTTGCCGTCGAAGGAGAGAAAGGCTTGCACGAAGGCATCGAAGAACGCGGCCACTTCCGTTTGCAATGCCTGGTCGGCTGCGTTGACTGGTGGTTTCATGCGTCGTTCATTCCGCTTTGAAAATCGACAAATCGAGCGGCCTGACCGCCCCCATCCAGATGGCATGGTCGCGGTGGTCGGCAAGCTCGTTGCCCGTCAGCGGGTGGGTGAACACCACCAGCCCGTCCCGGTTCAGAGCAAGCCAGGAGATCACTTCGCCGGCTATGCCCGCACCAAAGGCCAGCTGGCAGCTCCAGTCCGGGTGTGGCCCGACAGCTTGCTGGTGCACACGGCCCATTTGCAGCGAGGGAAAACGCCGCGCGGCCCGTTCACACAGGGCGCGGGCCTTTTCCAGGCTGCTGGCTTCAAAGTAGACATGGGCATGGAAGCCGGCAATTTGTGGCTCCGTGGCTTTGGCCAGGGTGTTCATGGGCTGGTGATCCGCCTACTGCCCTAGCAGCGCATCCTTGAGTTTCAGGTCTGCTGGAGAGGGGCCAACCCAAATCCTCAGCACCATGTTGAAAAATTCGGCATCACCCACCGGCGCGCCTTGAGGCTGGCCGACGATGTAGAAGGTTGTCCCTTTGCCGGGAACGTATTCCATGGCGAAGCTGTCCCCTGTGGTCAATTTGGAGCGGCCCGAAAAAATCTCAACCAGGCGTGTGCTGGATGCGGTGTGCTTGAGGGTCAACTCCGGTGACGAATTGGCCGACAAACCCTTGATGAACGCCACGCCCAGATCGGTGCCGGGCACATCGCGCAGGGCCACGAAGTTAAGGCGCTTGGGGCCAGGCAGTGCCAGCAGTTCTTCGGCGCTTGTGACTTTGCGCGGGGTGTACAGGGCCAGGTCATACACCTTGAAAATGGCCCTGTAGCGGGTACCTGCGCCGTTGAGCGTCAGGTTGGCGTCCTGCACGGCCTGGGTGGGTTCGAATTTGGTGGACGTGACGGCTGCGATGGCATTGCCGGCAAGCAGCAGGGCCAGGACGGCCACATGGGCGAGTGGCGGGATTTTAAAAAAAGACATGAGCGTTCCTCGTGGGTGTAATACTTTTGAGTGCACCACGATTATATTTTTTGCCGCTGTGTTCGAAGTGAGCTCAAAACAACATCAGGGAAACCCCGACGCAAGTCAGTTTCCCTGAGGCAGACCCTGCACCTGAATGCGCTCCACGTGCGCCAGCAACGAACGCTTGGCCACCGGCCAGATGCGCGGGTCCACATCGTCATAGGCCGATGCCACCCATTCGTCGATGGAGCCCTGCGGCTGGGCCTGCATCACGCCGATGATCTTGGCCTCGCGTTTGAGGCGGTGGGCCTTGAGCTGGGCGATGACAGTTTTGGCCTCTCCCAGCACATAGCCGTGGGCCGGGGCAATGAAGTCAATGCCGTGCTCGTCGCAGGCGGCGCTGAGCCGGTCCAGAGAATCGAGATAGGCGTCCATGTTGCCGTCGGGTGGGTCCACCACCGTGGTGCTGCCGTTCAGGATGTGGTCGCCGCTGAACAGAATACCGTCTTCGACTAACACCAGACACAGGTGGTTGGCCGCATGGCCTGGGGTGTGAATGACCTTCAAGGTATGGGTCATTTCTCCCTCTGGCCCTTGTCCCACAAGCGCGAGCAGCTCCTGATTTTGTAGCGGCCGGTCAGGGGTGAAGGCGCTGGCCGCACGCGCTGTCGGCGCCGAAGGCAGGCCCAGGATTGGTGGCGAGTTGCTGCACATCGCCTGCAGCGGCCTGGCACCCGGTGAATGGTCTGCGTGTGAGTGGGTGCACACAATCATGCGGATGTTGCCGCCTGCCGCGCGCCACAAACGCTGCAGGTGGTCGGTGTCGGCCGGTCCCGGATCGATGGCGACGTAACCGGTGGCCGGGTCGCCGACCAGGTAGCTGTTGGTGCCCGGGCCGGTCATCACGCCGGGGTTCGGCGCAGTCAACCGCATCAGGTTTTTGAGCAGGGAAACCGGTTGTGCGCTTTGCCAGTCCAGCGCATGCACCATCTGCCCGTCGGGGCTGGTCAGCGCCAGTTCGCCGTACGGCGCTTCGTGCTCCATGTAGCGGGCCTCGGCACCGGCCAGGAAACCGGCGCGTGGGCAGGAAGTCCACAGCGGCTGCTCCGAAGCAGCGCAGGCCTGCAGCACGGCATCCACCGTATGGAACTTCTGCAGGCGCTGCAGCGTGCGTATGGTCGGGAAGATGATGAAAAAATCGCCGGCCTCATGCCGCGCCAGCGCATCGGCTGGCCGCACCCAGACGGGTTCGAACTGCTCGGCTTCGTCGGCCACAGGTTCCTGGCCCTCGGGCATGCGCGCCACCAGAAAGGGCACGTCAAAGCGGCGCGGCAGGTCGCGGTCGGTGATCCAGTGGGCCAGCACAAACACCTGGTCGCCGGCCAGCGTGAGGCCGCGTTCGCGGCACTGCGCGGCGAAGGGCGCCTTGCGGTCCAATGCTGCGATGTCGGCAGTGCTGGCATGGCTGCCATCGGCATGGCGGGCCAACAGCACGCCCAGCTCTTCAAAACTTTCGCGGATGGCGGCAATCGCCTGCGTCAGATGCAGGTCGGTTTGGGACGCCCGGCGTGTGGACTGGCCATGCGCTGCCGCATCGGCCGCGTCAATGCCGCCGCCCGGAAACACATAGGCGCCAGGCGCGAAACTGGCCGTCATCGAGCGCCGGGTCATCAGGACTTCGATGCCGTGCTCACTGTCGCGCAGCAGGAGCACGGTGGCGGCGAGGCGGGTGGGCGCGGGTTCGCGCTGCGGATAGAGGAGTTGGGTGGGTCGGACCATGGGTCGATTTTGCGCGAAACAGGTGTTGGCCGCTGGCTGCCTGGTCATGGGTAGCATGCCGCGACACGTCTGACTTCAATGAAGCGTTGCCGATGTTGTGTGAATGCTGCATTGTGTCGCCCCGATCATGCAGGGCGATGAAAGCGGTGACGGAGCACACCGGTTTTACAGGTTTGAAGGCTATAGTGAAATCAGCGTGCGCTCGGGCCCCGGCCGGGCAGAGGCAAGTCAAAAAGGGTCGGCGACTTTGTCGGTTTCAATATACCTGCGCATGGATAACAGCGAGTTGACGTAACTTCATGAATTCAAACGTGTTTTTTTATCGGCGGGCGCCACGTTATCTGACTGCCTGCCATGTTATCCCGCAGTTTTGCGGAATATATCAAAGTTAGGCGTCATGAAACCCATTGCCCCGCTCACCTCAGATGGTCAGAAACTGGTGCTTGAAGTCACCAAGCAGATCATCACGCTTTCAGTGGTGGCGCTTGGCTTCCTCACATCAATGCTCTTCACCACATTCAAGGGCACACCATTCATTCCTTCCGCGATGACGTCTCTCCTGAGCTTCCTGCTGTCAGCGTCAGCAGGTGTTCTCACACAGCTTGCAGTCGTTGGGGAGGGCCTGAACAGCAATCAAGCCTTATCAGTGAGCTATCCGCGCCTACTCCTGCACGTCACCTGGATAGCATTTGTCTGCGGGCTTGTAGCCTTCGTGGTGTTCACTTGGGCCAACGTGAAGGCTGGAGCCTAGCCTCGCAGGCGGATTCAATGTGCCGCGTCTACCCGATCGAATCATTTCGTCCCTTGCCGGCCCGGAGGCATGACGCCTAACCCTTCGCTCGAGCGGACGTGCAACGGCATGGCACCCTGGCCGCGAGGCGCTGTGGTACATGTTGCACCTCGCGGCCAGGGTGCCATGCCGTCGCCCGCCGATCAGCTCAAACGTTAAGTCGTATGAAGTACGCCATGCTCGTTTTAGCATTGTCAGCTCCGCTCGCTTTCGGACAAGCAGAGTGTGATCGACATTGCGCTCAAGTTGAAACCAGTGCGAAGTTCAAGGAAGCGGATGCAGAGCTCAATCGCGTCTACAAACGGCTACTGTCATCTCTACCTCAAGCACAAAGAAGTAGGCTTCGCGTAGAGCAGCGACGTTGGGTGCATGACGTCAGAGACGCTTCCTGCACGAAGCGGATCGAGACAGAGTGGGGTAGGTCTTGTCCAACCACCTGGTGCCTCGTCGCCGAGGAGCAATGTCGGGCGTCTGAAACAGTGGAACGTACGAAACAGCTAGAGGAGATAATGGTTCGAGGACCCAGATGAAGACTCGACTTAACATGGCAATCGACATGGACCCACAACAGCAGAAGGCGGCTTCGCCGCAAGGGGTTGTGGTCCGGTCATTTCAACGTTAAGTCGCAACGCAATCGAAGAGTAGCAATGGGTCTCAAAGCTGACATCGACGAGGTCTTGGTTGTGTGGGCGCGAGCGCCCTGGCGCGTGCGGGTGTATCTTGCCTTGTCGCTCATATTGGCATCGACATCCATTGCTTCGCTGTCTGAAACCGTATTCAAGTGGAAGGGATTCCTGCGGGATGGCGTCAATCTCTATCGCTCAGCAATATCCGATCCAATTAAAGCTGTCGCCCAGAATTTACTCAACTACTCCCTGACTCAAAGCGCATTTGATCTGGTTGTGCTGGCCATATTATTGGCGGCTGCAAGTTTTCGCGTGGCAATCTTTCAACCGAGAGGTTCATTCGGGAGAAAAGGTGAATTTGCTGCGTTAGGCGCAATGGTCGGAGTGATAGTGGTGCTTATCGCGGGCAATGGAACCCCACTCTCACTTTGGCTGGCAGGCATATCGATGGTCGCCTCTTTTCTGATGAATGCTTGGTTCCATGTTCGGTTGGGCGGAGCACCGGCGTTGCTGTGGTTCGTGTATGTTCTCGCGCCGCCTTCGCTCGTAGGGTTGTTAGGGGCAATTCATTCGGGGCTTACCCGCCAGGCATAAATGCGATTTAACCATTCATTGCAGCGGACTTGCGCTAGCTTCGCTGGCTGGTCAGCTGAATTCCAACGTTGGGCACTTGCGCCATCGTTTCTAGCCAGGATGTTTCCATGATATTCGCCCAGCTTCAGTACAAAGGATCCGCCGTGGATCGACACGACGAGATCGCAGGGCTACTCCGCGACAGATTCCCCACCATCCGCGATGGCGTGCAGGGCGAATCTTGGATATGGGTATTCTTCGGCGGAGACGACAAAGTGCAGATCGATAACTTCACTTCCATCACGACGCACGAAGTGAAGTCGTCGCGACCTGGTGCACACGTCCAGGCGGTGATCGACGTTTTGCGAGAGAAGTACAGAGTTGACGTTCGCGAAGCCCCTGAACTCGAGGCGCACGAGGATGAATAGCCTGCCCAACAGGCGAATCAAGACCGCACGTTGTACGTGCTCGACTCGCAAACCTCTGCGCGCTTTGCTCGCGGCTTATTCGCGGCGTTAGACATCAATGTCGGAGATCCCGTCTGTTCCAGCGTCGTTCATCAACTTGGATCTCGAGTTGGAGTCTTCCTCTGATCTCGGCGTCTTGGAAGAGGAGCTCAGGCGTAACGCCTTCGTTTTGCACAGTGGGCCGGTAGATGCTGGTTTCAAGCTCTCGGTTGAACCCTTGATCGGTGGCGCTCTGAGTACAAACCCTGCCGCTTGCACGGATCATTTTCTAAGCACCCTGGAGGCGCTTTCGCCTGAAGGTGCTGCACTTCTACAAAGCTGTACTTCGCGAGTCTTCGATTACGGCTTTGACGGCGGTCTTGAGGCGAACCCGAGTCACACCGATCTCAATCGCACTCGTCTGGCTCGCATGGTCGCGCTAGGAATCGATCTTCGGATAACAACATACCCCTACAGAGCTGCTGAACCTGAGGAGTGCAATGAGTCGCCGAAAGGGGAGCAATCGCGTGGTTGACTTCTAACACGCCAGTGAAGCGTTGCCGATGTTGTGTGGATGCTGCATTGTGTCGCGCCCGTCATGCAGGGCGATGAAAGCGTGACCGGGACTCACGGGTTCTACAGGTTTGAAGACTATAGTGAAACCAGCGTGCGCTCGAGCAGCCGGCGCGGCAGAGGCAAGTCAAAAAGGGTCGGCGACTTTGTCAGTTTCAATATACCTTCGCATGGATACGGCTAATTGACCTAACTTCATGAACTCAAACGTATTTTTCTATCGGCGTGCGTCATGTTATCTGACCGCCTGTCATGTTATCCCGCACTTTTGCGGGATATATCAAAGTTAGCCATCAATGAAGATCGCTCTTCGACGAATCATTGCGCCGTTCATACTGATGTCTGTCCTATGGCTGATAGTCGTATTCGCGCTGGAGTCGTGCATCGAGGCATTGGTTGGCCCATTTCAAAGTGAACGCATGACGCCCTTCAACAATGCGCACTTGCTCGAGGAGGCAGCAGAAGGAAACTATTCACCCGCTGCAGACCTCGTCTTTCTTGTGTCAACGGCCTTGACAGCTCTCATCGCGTTTGGTGTTGCGACGCTGTTCGCGGCTTGGCAGGCATCTCGAGGGCAAGCTGTTCTCGCTGCGATTCCGGCAGTTGTTGGCATCTCAATCTTGGTTCTTCCCGCCATGCTGGGTCGGGGCGAAAACTATCCACTTGCAATGCAACACGCCGCCATCATCGCGTTCGTCGCATATGCTGTGGCATCTCTTGCGAGCTTGTTCGTTGGCATCCGAAGGCCGGTGAAGCGCATGGTGAACGTTTGAAGGCTAACTTGTCGTTCAACGCGGACGCCTTGCGGCGTCCGGTCGCTGCGCTCCCTCCTGACGCAAGTCGCCGGTCAACTCTACGTCAGCCAATTCATATGTATCCACTATTTGAACAACTCGGTTTTACACAGATGGATCTGTTTTTTCTTCTATCCTGCGTCGTGGTTTCGGTAGCAGCAGGAATGGTCGATTATTTTCTGAAACGAGATAATTTCGTCACCCTCCCAAAGGAAGTTGAGTCGATATTGCCCATGAAACGATGGGTTCCCTTAATTATCGGCAGGGCTATTATTTCTATCTGTGCAGGTTGGTTGGTGTGGGTTGTTCTTTCAGGGGGCATGCCAACCTCAAAGGAAAATTATCTTCGCCTACTTTTCATGTCTTTCGTTGTTGGATTTGCCGCCCCATCTCTAGCCCTAAGATACCGCGAGAAGATTGAGTCGATCATTGCCTCTGCCGGGAAAAATCATGGCTAACAATTCCGCCGAGAGGGAATGTTTGCAAGCTGTGCTTGCAAATGCCCTCCACCGCTTCGCGGCTCCGGCCGCCCCTCACGTCAAACGTTAGCCCCCCAAGGTCAGCCCCGAGGCCCTTCTATGCCGTTTCCTCGTGTCGTTCGTGACGAAGCTCTTGTCAAGTCGCATCGCCGGTGCTGCGTCTGTCATGAATTTGGCGGCCGCAGTGTGAACGTACATCACATCGTCCAGGAGGCAGACGGTGGCCCAAACGTCATCGAGAATGCCATATGTCTCTGCCTGCGATGCCACGCCGAAGCTGGTCACTTCAATCCTCGACACCCGATGGGAACGAAGTATTCACCTGACGAACTTCGCGCGCATCGCGACCAGTGGTGGAGTCACTGCCAAACCCATCCGGATGAACCACTGGGGCTGTGCCTTGAAGTCGGCTTCATGGTGAGATCGCGTACCGCCGACCTACACAAGTACCGCCTCGTCATCGGCTACACCAATACGCTGACTCAAGCACACGACGGATGGAAGGCACAGGTCTACATCCCCGCCTATGTCCCTGTCGAGGTGGGCGACTTCGACAGGTGTGACGTTCGGATCGACGGGGCCGTCTATGTCGAACTCGAGACACAGTCGTCGGCAAAGGTTTTCCCTGGAGAAACGATTGAAGTCGTTCCCAACATGCAGCACTTTTTCCTCGAGTACGAGGTCAACCACTCCAACTACAACCAGGTTCTGCGAGCGGGCAAGGTCATCTGGAAGTTCTTCACCTCCAATGCCCCGGTGATCGAGGGCGAGAAGCCTCTCGCCGAACTACAAGAGTTCTGAGGCATGGGGGCTAACCCTTCCTGACTCCCTCTCAACGGCAAGAGGTTGACCGATAGATTGGCTATTGGGGAAGCGCCTGCAGTCGTCTATCCGGTATCCCGCGCGGGCTCTGCCACCGTCACTGCAGGCTCTGCAGCAACTCCAAAGTCGGATACCCATCCGCCGACAGACCCAGGCTCTGCTGGTAGCGGCGAATGCCGTTGCGTGTGGCCGGTCCCATCGTGCCGTCGGGCGTGCCACTGTCGAAGCCGCGCGCGTTCAGCGCCGTCTGCAGCGCCAGCAACTGGGTGCGCGACAGGGGTTGCAGATCGCGCGGCCAGGCGGTTTGCACCGCGGGGCCGCCGGCCAGTCCTTGCGCCAGCAGGCTGACGGCGAGCGCATAGCTGGTCGAGTTGTTGTAGCGCAGGATGGTGCGGAAGTTGGGGCCGACCAGGAAGGCTGGCCCGCGCGCGCCGGTGGGCAGCAGGATGGCGCTATCGGCCAGGGCGGGCAGTGGCGCGCCGTTCATGGATTTCACGCCCAGGTCTGCCCAGGCCGAAGCTGGCCGCCGCTCGTCGGCATCGGCGAGCGCGAAGTCAAATCCCGGTGGCAGGCGCACCTCCAGCCCCCAAGGCTGGCCGGTTTGCCAGCGGGCACTTGCGAGGAAGTTGGCCGTTGAAGCCATGACGTCGGGCACGCTGCCCCAGATGTCGCGCCGGCCGTCGCCATCGGCATCGACCGCATAGGCAAGGAAGTTCGATGGCAGGAACTGCGTCTGCCCCATCGCACCGGCCCATGAACCCACCATCTGTGCGCGTTCAACGTCCCGGTTCTGCAGGATCTTCAGGGCGGCAAGCAACTGGCCGCGCGCCCATGCCTCACGCCGTCCTTCGAAAGCGAGCGTCGCCAGCGCGTCGATGGTCGGGATGTCGCCGACATTGCTGCCGTAGTTGCTCTCCATGCCCCAGATGGCCACAAGAATCTCTGCCGGAACGCCGTAGCGCGCTGCAGCGGCATCGATGGCGGGCCGCGATTGCAGCAGTTTGTCCTGGCCGCGGACTATGCGCTGCGCTGACACCGCGCTGTCGAGGTAATCCCAGACGGCACGGGTGAACTCGGGTTGGGCGCTGTCCAGCTCGGTCACACGCGGGATGAAGCGGATGTTGTCGAAGGCGCTCTGGAGCGTTGCTTCGGTAATGCCGGCAGCGCGCGCAGTGGTGCTGAATTCGGCCACCCAGCGCGCGAACCGCTGGTCGCGCTCGGCGTCACCGGTCGCGGCTGGCGCCGGGCTGCTGTTGGTCTGCGGCGTCTGCGCGCTCGCCGAAAGCGTGACGGCGCCGCCCGCCAGCACGAAAATTGTCAGCAGTGTTGGCGCCAGCCTGGAGATGGCGGGCTCAGGAAAACGGGGAAGTGTTTTTTGCATGTCTTTGATTCTCGCCCCCTCATCGACGCAGGGGGATGCCCGCGGTGCGGGGTACTTGTATGCTCTTCCGCGGCCAAGCCCTGCGCCGCCAGAAAACGCGCTACCATGTTGTAGGTGGCGATCGCGCTGGTCAGCTTGACCAGTTCGGAGGTGTCGGCCGGGGCGGGGAGGCCACAGCCTCAGCGGATAATGCCCGGATGCTAATCCGATTTACCAAAATGCAGGGTGCGGGCAATGATTTCGTCATGCTCAACGAGACCCAGCAGCGCCTGAACCTCACGCCTGGCCAGTACCGTTTTCTGGCCGACCGTCACTTTGGCGTGGGCGCCGACCAGATCCTCTCTGTGCGGCCTGCCACCGAGTCCGGAACCGATTTTGAATACGTGATCCATAACGCCGATGGCGGCGAGGTGGAGCAGTGCGGCAACGGTGCGCGCTGCTTTTTGCGCTTTGTGCGCGAGCAGGGCCTGACGCACAAGGACGAAGTGCGGGTCAAAACCCTGGGCGGCGTGATTGCGCCACGCATGCAGGCCGATGGCCGCGTCACGGTGGACATGGGCGCGCCTGTGTTTGATCTGCCGCGCATCCCCTTCGACGCTGCCGGATTGACGCCGCAGGCCGTGCATTCATGGCAAAAATGGCCGATTGCCCTTGAAACATGGGCGCAAGCAGCTCCTGTTTTCATAGCAACTTTGTCCATGGGCAACCCGCATGCGGTGCAGGTTGTGGACGATGTGGAAACAGCGCCCGTGCTGCAGGACGGGCCGCTGATTGAAAACCACCCGCGTTTCTCGCGCCGTGTGAATGCCGGCTTCATGCAGGTCGTGTCGCGCAGCCAGATCCGGCTGCGCGTTTATGAGCGTGGCGCCGGTGAAACTCTGGCCTGCGGCAGCGGGGCTTGCGCGGCGGTGGTCGCTGGCATACGCTTGGGCCTGCTGGACGCACGCGTGGACGTGTTGACCCATGGCGGCACGTTGACCATTGAATGGCAGGGCGGGCTGGACGCCAAGCCTGCGCCGGTGCTGATGACCGGGCCGGCCACCACCGTTTTCGAGGCCTCGATTGAAGTGCCTGATCACCTCTAGACCTCTTTAGACACCTGTAGACTGACCGACACCGATTTACCGGAACCACAAGAACATGAATCCAAGCGAACACTCCATCCAGAACCCGATCACCGAAGACGACATTGCCAACTTTCTGGCCAACACGCCGGACTTTTTCGAGCGCCATGCCGAGCTGCTGGCGACGGTGCAACTGTCCAGTGGCCACGGTAGCCGCGCGGTGAGCCTGCAAGAGCGGCAGGCCGGCATGCTGCGCGACAAGATCAAGGGCCTGGAGTTCAAGGTGGTCGAGATGATTCGCCACGGCCAGGAAAACGTGGGCATTGCCGACAAGCTGCAGCAATGCACACTGAACCTGCTGCTGACGGCGCATGCGCGTGATCTGCCGGACACCATCGTGCGCGAGATCCAGACGCAGTTTTCGGTTCCGCAGGCGGCCATCAAGGTGTGGCACGTCAACGGCATTTTTTCAGACGAAAACTTTTCCACTGGCGTCAGTGAAGACACGCAAACCTTTGCGTCTTCACTCACCGCACCGTATTGCGGCGTCAATTCCGGCTTCGAGGCGGTTAGCTGGCTGCCGGACCCGGCGCAGGCCATGTCGGTGGCACTGATTCCGTTGCGTCCGGGCAAATCGCCGCAGGCCTTTGGCATGCTGGTGCTCGCTTCGCCGGATCCTGAACGCTTCCAGGCCGGCATGGGTACCGATTTTCTTGAACGCATCGGCGAGCTCGCCGGAGCGGCGCTGTCGCGTTTGCGGCCGGCTGCCTCCTGAGCGCAAGCCGACCCCAGCCATGACCGGGCAACCCGCAGCAACAGACGGTGCGGCGGCGCTGCCCGAGGCGGATCCGCTGGTTGAGCGCTACCTGGAGCATGTGCGGGTCGAAAAACGCCTGGCGCAGCGCACGGTTGAACTGTATGCGTTGGACCTTCAAAAGCTGGAAGCAAACTGCCGCCAGGCCGGCGTTACGCTGGTCCAGGTGCAGAACATCCACATGCGCCGCTGGGTCGCCCAGATGCACAGCGGCGGGCGCAGCGGCCGCGGCATTGCACTGATTCTTTCGGGCTGGCGCGGTTTTTACACCTGGCTGGGCCGCGAAGGCCTGGTGACCAGCAACCCGGTGCAGGACCTGCGTGCGCCCAAGGTCGCCAAACCCCTGCCTAAGGCCCTGAGTGTGGACGAGGCCGTGCAACTGGCCGCCTACCAGGGCGATGGCGAGGCGGAACCGGCGCTTGAAGCCAGAGACCGCTGCATCACCGAGCTGCTGTATGGCTGCGGCTTGCGTATCGGCGAGTTAACGGGGCTGGACGCGCAAGCCAGCAGCCAGGCGCGCGGCTGGATTGACCTGCAGGCGGGCGAGGCCCATGTGCTGGGCAAGGGTTCCAAGCGCCGCAGCGTGCCGGTGGGTGGCAAAGCGCTGGAGGCCCTGCGGGACTGGCTGGTCGTGCGCAGCGCCTGGGCCAAAGAGGATGCGGCGCTGTTCATCAACCAGCGCGGCACGCGCCTGACGCCGCAGCATATAAGGGTGCGGCTCAAACAGCGCTCGTTGCAGGCCGGCCTGGCCACGCCGGTGCATCCGCACATGCTTCGGCATTCATTTGCCAGCCACGTGCTGCAGTCTAGTGGCGACCTGCGTGCAGTGCAGGAACTGCTGGGCCACGCCAACATCACGACCACGCAGGTGTACACCCGGCTCGACTTCCAGCATCTAGCCAAGGTTTACGACGCGGCGCACCCGCGTGCCACGCTGGCTGGCAGCAAACCGGCCGGCAAGACCAAGCCCTGAGCCACGATCGGCAGTTCGTCGACAAGCTCAGGACGAACGGAAAATGAGCAAGCGATGGTGAACTTCTTTTCCCCTACCAGCAGGGGCCGCGGATCTGGCTTTGCCAGTCCGCAGGCGCAGCGGCCCCCTCGGGGGGCAGGGAGCTACACGAAGTGAGCGACCGTGGGGGCTCTACTTGTAATCAGGGAGCATGTACACCGCGCGCTTGCTCTCCGGCGGTATCCCGGTGAGGCGCCTTTCCAGGCGTTCCATCACGATTTCGGCGGTCGGTCCCTGGCGCGGCACCAGGGCGTAGGCCACACGGACTTGCGCCACGCAGTCTTCCGGCAGACCCTTGTAGGGCATGAGGCAACGCGCCACAATGCGCGGCCCCAGCGTGGCGGCCTCTTCTGCGGAAAAGGGGCCTTCCACAAGCATTCCGAAGCGTTGCTCCGACAGGCGCGCGGCGCTGTCAATTTCGCGCGCCGTCGACAGCAGCCGTTCCGCCACACGAAGCGGCAGCTCAGCCGCGGCGCGGCGCCCAAAGTCGCGCTGAATCTGCTCAGTATTGACCAGGTCGATCATCAACACGGCGCCCTGGTGTTTCAGGCGACCCGAACGCGCAATCATGCGGGTCATGCGTTCTGCAAACACCTGTTCGTTGATCAGCCCGGTTGACGGGTCCACCCGGTCCAGCCCCCGGATCCTTCGTCTGTTTTCGCGGCGATGCTGGCTGCGCAGCACCAGCACCACCAGCATCGTGGGCATTTGCAACGCCATGCTGGCCAGCGCTACCTGCTCGGTGACAAAACTCAGCGGCAGCCATTGCAGGTAGCGCGCGATTGCGAGGGCCAGGCTCAGGGCAAAGGGCGCAGCGCTGAGCAGCAGCCAGCCGCCGAACCGGTCCCCGCGGCGCCATGCCCACAGGTTGACCAGCAGCATCAGCAGCGGCGCCAGGATCAGATAGGGCACGACCAGCGGGATGCGGATCGCACTGTCAGTCACGCCCAGCGCAACCGAGAGCGCGACGCCGGCCAGTACGGTGGCCCACACCAGGGTGTTGAGCACGCGGGAGCGCTGCACCAGCGACACCATGGTTGCGTTGAGCAGCAACAGGGCAGCCAGCATCCAGGTTCCCAGCACGGTCAGCGAGCGGTCTGTCCAGTCGGGGGAGTTGGGCCACAGGTGCAGGCCGCCCACGCCGGTGATAGCCGCCTGCGTCAGGCCGATCAGGACGGAACACGCCGCATAGTAGAAGTAAGCCCTGTCACGCAGCCAGAATCCGCCGACCAGGCCGATGGCGCATCCGAGCAAGGCCAGGCCGAAATAAACACCCAGAAACAGCGACACCTGCTGCTCGTTGCGCAGAACGTAGCCGGAACTGACAAAGCGGATCGGTGCGCTGAACCCCTGCGCGTTTTCAATGCGCAACAGGTAGTGTGTAGGGTGCTCGGCGTTGTAGTTGACGACCAGCAGCGGGTGGCGGTGCGGCGTCGGCCATTGGTTGACCGGTGTCAGGTCGCCGCTGCGTTGCTCTATCCATTGCCCGGCGATGTCCAGCGAATAAAGTGAAGCCCGGTCCAGCGCCGGGTAGGGTATTTCCATCAGCCATCGTTCCGAGTCGGGTGCGGGCGGAACGGTGAACCGGATCCACAGTGCCTGGCCGGGCAGTACGGGATAGATGCCGCGCATCGGTGTGGCCTGCCACGCCAGGCCGCCCTGATTCGCTACTTGCGCTGCATCGAGTTTGACTTGCTGGTCAACCCAGTAGTCGCCCCAGTCTGCCAGCGCGACCGGCTGTTTGTCGATATCGAATTCCAGCACCGTGCGCGAATGCGCCGCAAGGCTTGCGCAGGCCAGCAGCAAGGCGAGTGTGGCGCAGCACAACAGGCGAAAGGACGATCGAATCCCTGCGCTGTTGTTTGCAAAATGTACCGAAACGCCGCTAAAAGCCATCAACTGATTGTCGCAAATTCCGCTGAGGTCCTGTAAGGGGCGCGTAAGGGGTGCGTCAGCCGCGACAATAGGACCATGAAATCAATACGGTTGAAAGAAGGCAAAGAGCGCTCGCTGCTGCGGCGCCACCCCTGGGTGTTTGATGGTGCCGTTGCGCGTGGCGGAGCCGACGCCGGGGAAACGGTGCGTGTGGAAGGCCACGATGGCCAGTTTCTCGGCTGGGGGGCGTTCAGTCCGAATTCCAAGATTCGTACCCGTATCTGGAGTTTTGTCGAGACCGAGCGGATTGATGCTTCGTTTTTTGTAGCACGTATCGCACAAGCTATAAGGGCTAGAGGCCGTTTTGACATAAAAAGTGACGGAATGCGACTGGTACACGGCGAATCCGACGGTTTGCCCGGCCTGGTGGTGGACCGTTATGCCGATACGCTGGTGGCTCAGTTTTCGAGCTGCGGTGTGGAGCGCTGGAAAAGCGTGATCGTCGATGCTCTGTTGGCCGAAACCGGACTCACGCGCCTGTACGAACGATCTGATGCCAGCGTGCGCTCCCTGGAAGGATTGCCGGAGGCGACGGGCTGGCTGGCGGGTTCGGGCACGACCGAGCTGACCATCACCGAACACGGCTGGCAGCTGGGTCTGGACATCGCCACCGGTCACAAGACCGGTTTCTACCTCGACCAGCGTGACAGCCGCCGCAAGTTTGCCGAACACGCGCGGCGCCTGCAGTTCCAGAACGTGCTCAATTGTTATTGCTACACCGGCGGCTTTACGGTGGCCGCGCTGGCCGGGGGCGCAGCCCATGTCACCTCCATTGATTCCTCAGGCCCGGCCATCGAAAAAGCGGCGGCCAATGTGGCACTCAACGGGTTCGATGTGGCCCGGACCACCATGCTGGATGCCGACGTGAATGCCTCGCTGCGGCAGTTTCACAAGGAAGGCCGCACTTTCGATGCCATCGTGCTTGATCCACCCAAGTTTGCGCCCACGGTTGCCCATGCCGAGCGGGCTGCCCGCGCCTACAAGGACATCAACCGGATTGCGCTGTCCATCCTGGCGCCCGGCGGTGTTTTGTTCACCTATTCCTGCTCCGGCGGCATCAGCGCCGACCTGTTCCACAAAATCGTTGCGTCGGCGGGTATTGACGCCGGCATCGACGCCTTTATCACCGAACGCCTTGGCGGCGCGCCTGATCATCCGATGACGGTGAATTTCCCGGAAGGGGAGTACCTCAAGGGGCTGGTATTGCTCAGGAAGTAAAAGATACAAACAAAAAGTACCGCGGGCCCTTTAAATACGGGCGCAAACAGCTATAAAAAGAGGAACATTTAATCTCCCAGGAAAACCACAGATGCTTCACGCCTTCCCTAAGGTAATGAAGCCAGTCCGGCCTTCGCCCGCACTCCCTCAGGGGCTTGTGTTGACCGCTAAACTCCCCACCTTCACAGTCTCCCGGCTACCGTTTCCCCCCATCGTTTTTAGGCAAACACCATGAGTTTGATTCCAGTGACCATCCTGACCGGCTTTCTCGGTTCCGGAAAAACCACGCTTTTGAAGCGCATCCTGACCGAAGCCCACGGACAGAAGATTGCCGTCATCGAGAACGAGTTCGGCGAGGAAAACATTGACAACGAGATCCTGGTCAACGACACCCAGGAAAACATCATCCAGATGAACAACGGCTGTATCTGCTGCTCCATCCGCGAGGACCTGCGCGAAACCCTGCAGCTGCTGGCCGCCAAAAAGCGCAAGGGGCTGCTGGATTTTGAGCGCGTGGTCATCGAAACCACTGGCCTGGCCGACCCCGGCCCGGTGGCGCAGACCTTTTTCATGGACGAGGAGATTGCCGAGCAGTACTTGCTGGACTCCATCCTGACACTGGTGGACGCCAAGCACGCTGCCGGCCAGCTCAATGACCGGCAGGAAGCCCGCCGCCAGGTGGGTTTTGCCGACCAGATTTTCATCAGCAAGGCCGACCTTGTGGCCGAAGATGAAGTTCAGGCGCTGATGCACCGCCTGAAACACATGAACCCGCGCGCACCGCAGAAAGCCGTGCACTTTGGCGAAGTGGCCATTGCCGATGTGTTTGACCTGCGCGGCTTCAACCTGAACGCCAAGCTTGACATCGACCCGGATTTTCTCAAGGCCGACGACCACGATCATGGCCATGACCATGAACACGGTGAGCATTGCGACCACCCTTCGCACGCCCATGACGATCAACATGGCCACCATCATCATCACGACGACGATGTGAAGAGTTTTGTGTTCCGGTCAGGCCGCGCGTTTGACCCTGCCAGGCTGGAGGACTTTCTTGGCGCCATCGTCAACATTTATGGCCCCCGCATGCTGCGTTACAAGGGTGTGCTTAACATGCAGGGGACGGACCGCAAGGTGATATTCCAGGGTGTCCACCAGCTGATGGGCAGCGACCTCGGTCCCGTATGGGCTGCGGGGGAGGAGAAAACCAGCAAGATGGTCTTTATCGGCATCGATTTGCCCAAAGATATTTTTCTCCAGGGTCTGGAGCAGTGTCTGGTTTGAGGTAGGCTGTCCACACATTGCCTTTGAAGGCGGGAGGGCCCCATGATTGTCTCCATTCTCCAACGTTTAGGCCTCCGGGCGGCACGGCACCCTGGTGAGCCGCTACAATCGCGCGCCGACTCCAGTACCCGAGCCACGCCTTCCAAAAGGCAAGGCGAAAAAGTCAGGGTAAGTACTGGCCTTAAAACTGCAGGTGCGGCGGCAGACAAACCAGACAATCAGGTAAAAGACAGGGTTGGGGCGACAAAAGTCAGCCCGGCCCGGAGTCAGCACGGGGAGCACCCTGAAGCTGCCTCCACGAGGAGACCCAGTGTGAAAGCTCAAGTGAAGAAGTCCAAGGCAGTGGTGAAAACCACAGTGAAAGCCGCTTCGGCCGGCAAAGCCAAAACCACGACCAAAGTGGCGGCCAAGCCTGCCAAACCTGCAGCTTCAAAAACGACAGCTAAAAAAGTCGTCCCGCCTGTCAAGGCCAAACCCAAGACGGTTGCCAAACCCGCGGTAAAGGCCAAAGCCAAAGTGACTGCTAAAACCAAGCCTGTACCTGCCAAGAAAGCTCCCGCAGCCAAAAAACCTGTACCGGTTGCGAAAGGCCGGCCTGCCGCCAAACCGGTCAAGCCTGCAAAGCCTGCCCCGGCTGCAAAAAAGAAACCTCCCGTTAAACCTGCGGTCAAGGCCGTCAAACCCTCCACCAAGCCGGCCAAGCCGTTGGTGAAGGGTAAAGCCTCCGCCAAACCTGAAGAAAAAGTCATCAAAACGATTGCCAAAACGGCGGCCAGCCCCGCCGCTAAAACCCCGCCCGCTCCCGCCAGCATCGCCGCAGCGCCTTCGCCGTTGCAAACACCGGCCTTGAAGCCGGGACGTCGCGCATCTTTGCGTAACTCCTCTTTTGCACCGCCTCCCGCTCCCATGATTCCCACCCACTCGCCGGACGCTGCGAAAGCCAGCTACTCCACCATTGCCGAACGCGTGATCGCACCGCCACCGCATGTGGCGGCCAAAAAGGATCCCAAGCTCGCCAACAACTGGAAAACCAAACCGGGCCATGAGCTGACGGACGAAGAAGTCAAGGCCATGCCCGATGCGGAATACATGAATGAGAAGCAGCTGGCCTTTTTCCGCCACAAGCTGTCAGTGCTCAAGCAGGACATTCACAACAGCGCCGGTGAAACGACCGAACACCTCCGCGAAGATACGGTGGTAGTGCCGGACCCGGCTGACCGGGCGACGATCGAGGAAGAACATGCCCTCGAATTGCGTACGCGTGACCGCGAGCGCAAGCTGCTCAAGAAGATTGAACAGTCCATCGCCCGCATCGACTCTGGCGACTACGGGTATTGCGATGAAACTGGTGAAGCCATCGGCGTGGGTCGCCTGATTGCCCGGCCGACGGCCAATCTGTCGCTGGAGGCCCAGCAACGCCGAGAGCTCAAGCAAAAAATGTTTGGCGATTGATCTTTCCCTCCACTTCCTCCTGAACCTTCGCTGATGGCCAAAGAAGATACCGCTCCTGGCTTGTTGTCAAAAGTCGTGAAGTTCGTCCGCAACCCTGCGACGAACTGGTCCGACCTCGACAGCAAGGATGCGGATCGGGAGGACGCGTTGAGCAAACAAATGCTCAAGGAAATGATCGAACGCAAGCGCCGCAATGACTTTGTGCGCAAACGTGAATTCGACATGCTCCGGAAAATGCGCAAACGGGAGGCCATGACGGGGCAAGACCCCGGCGCCCGGCCTTCTTTTTTCCAGAGCAGCATGCCTTCCAAGCCGGATGACCGTGCTGTTACGTTGAAGAAGATCGACGAGATCGAAGCCCAGATGTCCATGCAGTGGTGGAAAACCAAGCACGGAAGCCCGACAGCGGGTGCTGGTGATCCCTCGGCTTTTGCTTCGTCCACTGCGGCAAGCCCCGCGAATCTCAGCGCCCATGCGCCTTTGCTGGACAACGCACTGCCTGAAAGTTACGCGGCAACCGCCCCTGCTCCTCTGCCTGGAACCGCAGGCAGGCCCGCTGCTGCCACGTCTGCCGCGGCAGCTCCCGTAGCAACTCCGCCGCCTGGCGTGGTGGCAAAGCCGGCGGTTGTGGTTGTGCCACCAAAACCGGTGGTGTCCAGTGGGTCAAGCATTGCTTCCTTGTCCCGGGAAGGGGAAACTTCAGGCTTCTCGGCATCCAAGTTCTCTGTGGTGGATGCTGCGGAAGTGGCCCATGATCCCGAGCTTGAGGAAGCCTCTATCCGTTTTGCCAATGGCGACGACGCGGGTGCAGAAGCGGGGCTGCTCGAAACGTTGGCTCCGCAGGGCAGCCGGGTTCGCCATGCAGACACCTGGTTTGCGCTGTTTGACCTGTACCGGGCCACCGGCCAACAGGAAAAGTTCGAGAACCTTGCCATCGAGTTCGTGGGACGTTTTGACCGTTCGGCGCCGCAATGGTTTTCCATTCCAGCCATGGTGCAGCAGTTGTCTGCGCCGGTCGCTGCTGCCTCAGGTAATGGGCCTGCGGTTGACTGGACCTGTCCGTCGAGCCTGGGCATACAGACCGTCGCTGCGCTCAGTGCCGCGCTGGCCCGCTCCCCCATGCCTTGGCGCCTGGAGTGGAAAAATCTCAAGACCATTGACGAAAACGCGGTCGAGCCGTTGAGCAAGGTTTTCAGCGGCTGGGCAACACAACCGGTACAGCTGCGTTTTGGCGGGAATGCGCAGCTGCAGCGGGTGCTGCAGGACGCAACACCCTCCGGCGTTCGCGACACCTCCCAAGGGTGGTGGAAACTGCGCATGGAAGCCCTGCGGGTGACGCAGCAACCTGACGAGTTTGAGCTGACCGCCCTCGATTTCTGCGTGACCTACGAGGTTTCACCGCCTGCTTGGGAAAGTGCGCGCTGCGATTACAAGCCACTCGACTCACAAGGTCACATGGCCAGCAATGCCATCATCGGCGACGTTTACCGCGATTCGGCCCCTTCCAGCATGAGCTCTGCGCTGGAAGGCGATACCGAAATGGGTGGTAATTCGCAGATGAATCAGCTCTACGCCGTTGAGTTGGCCGGCCAGATCGAAGGCGATGCGATCGTGGTGTTGGACCGGCTGGAGGCCAAGTTGATGGGCGCAGACATCATGGTCATCTCGTGCGCCAAACTGATCAGGGTCGATTTTTCTGCAGCGGGCACCCTGCTCAACTGGGTTTCTGCCCGGGAGGCTGAAAACCGCGCCGTTCAGTTCACGGATGTCAACCGCCTCGTAGCTGCATTCTTCAATGTGATCGGCATCACCGAACACGCCAGAGTCCTGACGCGCACCGACTAGGCTTCTGCGCTTCGTCCCGGGGTCTTTTCGACCCTTTCCGTTAAGTCACTTTGACGCTGCAATGCGCTGCGCATGGCAAGCGCCATGACGTGCGCTCTCTCGTCCCGAACACCCAGCGGCATTTCCCACTAGAACCTTGCGCGGCGCGCCCGCATCGGGCTATCACTGTGCTGGTGTTTAAAGCAACACTTTCATTGGACGTTCTAAGTGCTTAATTTAGAACGTTTTTTAATTTCCTGCTGCTTTGAAAATCGTTTCTAAGTGCTTGATTTCATTGAAAAAATTTGTAGCAAAGCACTTGCATGGGAAAACTTTCCTGATAAAGTGGGAGAAAGTGCAATTTAGTGGTGAAAAGTGTTTTCCAAAGGTTTTTAACGGTGTTTCAAGGCGCGTCTTCTCTAGCTCTCGATACCAAGGGGCGGCTTTCTGTGCCGACCCGGCATCGTGACGTCTTGAGCGCCACGGCGTCCGGCCAGCTCACCATCACCAAGCACCCCCACGGCTGCCTCATGATATTCCCGCGTAACGAGTGGGAAAAATTCCGCGAACGCATTGCCTCCCTGCCGATGCAGGCACAGTGGTGGAAGCGGATTTTTTTGGGCAATGCCATGGATGTGGACATGGATGCCACTGGCCGTGTGCTGGTTTCGCCGGAATTGCGCGCGGCAGCGGGCATCAGCAAGGATACGGTGCTGCTTGGCATGGGCAGTTACTTCGAGCTCTGGGATGCGGCAATCTATGCGGCCCAGGAGGCGGAGCAGATGAAGGGCGACATGCCCGATGTCTTCAGAGATTTTTCATTCTGAAAGACGACGGTGCAAGACACATGGACACATCGCACCGTCTTGTTGAACGAAGCAGTCACAGCGCTTCAAATCAACCCGGACGGGCATTACATCGACGCGACCTTTGGGCGTGGTGGGCATTCGCGCCTGATCCTCTCCCGACTGTCCGGGCAAGGTCGCCTGACCGCCTTCGACAAGGACCCCGAAGCGATTACCGAAGCGCAAGCCATTGCGGACCCGCGGTTTTCCATTCGCCACGAGGGCTTCAGTCATCTCGGCGAGTTGCCGGCGGGCAGCGCGGCCGGCATTCTGATGGATCTGGGCATCAGTTCCCCTCAGATCGACAACCCGGCACGGGGTTTTTCCTTCCGCGGCGACGGACCACTGGACATGCGCATGGATACCACGCGCGGCCAGAGTGTGGCCGAGTGGCTCGCCGATGCAGAAATCGACACCATAGCGGAGGTCATTCGTGAATATGGCGAAGAACGGTTTGCTGGGCCGATTGCAAAGGCGATTGATCGTCGCCGACAGGAACGGGGCCCTTTTGGAACCACCGCTGAATTGGCCGAAGTCGTGGCTGGCGCGGTCAAAACCCGCGAGCCGGGCAAGGACCCTGCAACGCGCACATTTCAGGCTTTTCGGATTTTCATCAACGCCGAGCTTGAAGAGCTTCAGCAAGCGCTAGAAGCTTCGCTCGCAGTATTGCAACCGGGAGGACGTTTGGTGGTGATCAGCTTTCATTCCCTGGAAGACCGCATCGTCAAGCAATTCATCGCTGAGCATTCGCGTGAGGTATTCGATCGTCGTGCGCCATTTGCGGCGCCCAAAGCCATGCATCTCCAGGCACTGGCGCGTGTCAAGCCTGGTGCCGAAGAAGTGGCTGCCAACCCGCGTTCGCGCAGTGCCGTCATGCGGGCGGCCGAACGGACCGCGGTACTTCTTCAGCCGTCGACGCAGCGTTATCCGGGTGGATCCAGATGACGCGCCTCAACCTGGTTCTCCTGCTTGCCGTACTGTTCAGTGCGCTGTATCTCGTGCATACGCAATACGAGTCCCGCCGTCTGTTTGTTGAGCTTGAAAAAACAGCGGCGCTGAACCGACAGATCGAGGCAGAAAAAGAGCGCCTGCAGGTTGAAAAGCGCGCGCAGGCAACGCCTCTGCGTGTTGAACAGCTTTCGAAGGAACGTCTGCAGATGCGCTCGGCCACGCCGGCCATCACCGAGTACGTCACGTATAAAAATGCAGACGCAGCAGGTGGCTCTCGTGAGTAGAAGCGTGCGCTATACGTCCAGCCCGCTGTTGGCCAGCAAGACACCGGTCTGGCGCAGCAAGCTGATCGTCGCCGGCATTGCCCTGGCATTCGCCGGCCTGGCTGGCCGCGCCGCTTTTGTGCAGGTGGTTGGCAATGACTTTTTTCAGCGACAGGGAGAAGTGCGATTTGCCCGTACCCTGGAGTTGCCGGCCAATCGTGGCCGCATTCTTGACCGCAACGGCATGATTCTGGCATCCAGCGTGCCGGCGCCAAGCATCTGGGCCATTCCCGAAGATGTGGATGCCAGCAAGGCGCAACTCCTTGAGCTTGCGAAGCTGCTGGAGATGCCCCTGACCGACCTGCGCAAAAAGCTGGCAGACGAGGACAAGACTTTCGTCTGGCTCAAGCGCCAGGTGGACGAGTCTGTCGGGGAGAAAATCCAGGCACTCGGCATCAAGGGCATCTACCAGCGCAAGGAATACAAAAGGCAATACCCCGAGGGCGAAGCCGTTGCCCATGTGGTGGGGTTTACCAATGTTGAAGACCGGGGCCAGGAGGGGATGGAGCTGGCCTTCAACAAGGACCTGGCGGGACGCGCAGGATCGCGCCGGGTGATCAAGGATCGCCTGGGTCGGGTGGTGGAAGATGTGCGTGAGCAGGTTCCCCCGGTCGATGGCAAGGACCTCCAGCTGTCCATCGACAGCAAGGTCCAGTTTTTCGCGTATCAAAAATTGCGTGATGCCGTGTTGGCCCACAAAGCCAAAGCCGGTAGTGTGGTGGTTCTCGACAGTGTGACCGGCGAGGTTCTGGCCCTGGCGAATTACCCCAGTTTTTCGCCCGGTAAACGACAGAACCTCAGTGGCGCGCAACTGCGCAATCGTGCGCTTACAGACACCTTCGAGCCTGGCTCCACCATGAAGCCTTTCGTGGTGGCGCTGGCGCTGCAAAAGGGCCTTGTCAAGCCCGAGACCACCATCCAGACCGCACCTGGCCGCATGACTGTCGGCGGCTCGACCATTTCTGATGCACATCCGCAAGGCTTGCTCACCGTCAACCAGGTGATCCAGAAGTCCAGCAACGTGGGCACGGTCAAGATGGCCATGCAGATGCAGCCTCGCGAAATGTGGGAGATGTACACGCAGGTTGGTTTCGGACAAAAGCCGCAAGTGCCATTTCCGGGCGCCGTCAGTGGCCGCCTGCGTGCTTACAAAACCTGGCGACCGATTGAGCAGGCCACCATGAGTTACGGCTACGGTCTTTCCACCTCGCTGTTCCAGCTGGCACACGCGTACACCGTGTTCGCGCGTGACGGTGACCTGGTGCCTGTGAGCATGGTCAAGACTGGCGACCCTGCCGTCGGGGTGCGCGTCATCAGTGAACAGAATGCCCTCGCCATGCGCAATATGCTGCACATGGTTACCGGGCCAGGTGGTACCGCGCACAAGGCCCAGACCATGGGCTACTCCGTAGGCGGAAAGACCGGCACCGCGCACAAGCAGGAAGGCAAGGGCTACGCCGACAAGAAATACCGAGGTTTCTTTGTAGGCATCGCTCCGACGGAAAAGCCGCGCATTGTCGTCGCCGTGATGATTGACGAGCCTAGTAACGGGAAATATTTTGGCGGTGATGTCGCGGCACCGGTTTTCAGCGAAACCGTGCAGCAGACACTGCGCATGCTGGGCCTGCCGCCCGACATGGCGGTGAAGCCGCAGATAGTTACCAATCCGGTGGAGGAGTCGTTCTGATGGAGCGGCTGCAAACCCCCGAACAGGCCGCGCGCTGGTTGCAGCAGCGCGTGAGCGGCACGCTGTGGACCGACAGCCGCAAGGTCGCTGCTGGCGATGGCTTTATTGCCTGGCCGGGTGCTGCCACCGACGCGCGCAAATACGTGGCCGGCGTTCTGGGCGCGGGCGCGCAGGCTTGCCTGGTGGAGCAGGAGGGTGCAGATGTCTACGGGTTTTCCGACCAGCGGGTGGCTGCCTACAGTGGTCTGAAGATGGCGACGGCACCCATTGCCGCTGCGTATTTTGAGCACCCCAGCCAGAAGCTGGACGTGCTGGCCGTGACCGGCACCAACGGCAAGACTTCGACCGCCTGGTGGCTGGCGCAGGCCTTGGACAAGCTGGGCCGGCGCTGCGGCGTGGTCGGTACGCTGGGCATGGGTCAACCTGGGGCCATGGTCTTCAACGGCCTGACGACGCCCGATCCCGTATTGCTGCAGCAACAGCTCAAGGCCTGGGTCGATGAGGGCTTTGCAGCCTGTGCGCTCGAGGCGTCTTCCATCGGCATCGCCGAGCACCGACTGGATGCCACCGACATCCGTGTTGCCATCTTTACCAATTTCACGCAGGACCATCTCGACTACCACCACACCATGCAGGCCTATTGGGAAACCAAGGCCCGGTTGTTTGGCTGGCACGGCCTGAAGGCTGCGGTGATCAACATCGATGATACGCACGGAGCAGAGTTGGCCCTGTCGCTGAGCGATTCGGGTCTTGACGTCTGGACGGTGTCCTGCCTGACCCCTGCGCGCCTGCAGGCACAGTCCATCGACCATGGCCTGGAGGCTCTGGGTTTTGATGTGGTCGAGGGGAGTGAACGCCACCGACTCTCGACAGCCTTGGTGGGGCAGTACAACGTCTCCAACCTGCTGGGCGTGATGGCGGCCCTGCGCGCGCTCGGCCTGCCTTTGAAGGACGTGGTTGAAGCCTGCTCCCACCTGTTGCCGGTACCCGGGCGCATGGACGCAATCGCGCTGCCGGGCCGTCCACTGGTGGTTATCGACTACGCGCACACGCCCGATGCGCTCGAAAAGGTGCTGGGTGCGCTGAAGCCGTTGGCAGCGGGACGCTCGGGAGAACTCTGGTGCGTGTTTGGCTGCGGTGGCGAGCGCGATCCCGGCAAGCGTCCACTGATGGCCGCTGCTGCAGAACAAGGCGCCGACCGCGTGGTTGTCACCAGTGACAATCCGCGCAGCGAAAACCCGGCGGCCATCATCGGCCAGATCCTTGAAGGATTCGTCAGGCGCGACGCGGTGTATGTGCAGAGCGATCGCGCGCTGGCCATTGACCACGCGGTGAGTCAAGCCCAAGTTGGCGACGTGGTTCTGATTGCCGGCAAAGGTCATGAAAGCTACCAGGAAACCGCTGGCGTCAAGCTGCCGTTTTCCGACAAGGCTCACGCCCAGGCGGCACTGGACAAGCGTCCCAGCCGGCAGGCAGCAGCGGGAGGCCTTGCATGATGAATCTGCAACAGGCCCTGCAATGGTTGCCGTCTTCCCGACTGATGGGAGACGGCTCCTTGCGCTTCCAGCGTGTGCATACCGACACGCGCAGCCTGCAACCCGGTGACCTGTTTGTCGCGCTCCGGGGTGAGCGGTTTGATGCCCACGATTTTCTGGCTCAGGCTAATAGCCAGGGCGCAGTGGCAGCCTTGGCTGAGCGCGGTTTGTCGGCGGAACTCCCGGGTCTACTGGTCGCTGATTCGAAGCAGGCCCTCGGCCAGCTCGCAGCGGGCTGGCGCTCGCAGTTCACCTTGCCGCTGATTGCCGTGACCGGCAGCAACGGCAAAACAACAGTCACACAGATGATTGCGTCCATCCTGCGTGCATGGAAGCACGAAGGCGCCTTTGCAACCGAAGGAAATTTCAACAATGACATCGGCGTTCCCCTGACCCTGTTGCGTTTGCGCGCCAGCCACAAGGCTGGTGTGGTCGAGCTGGGCATGAACCATCCCGGCGAGATTGCCAGTCTGGCTGCCATGGCCCAACCCACCGTGGCGCTCGTTAACAATGCGCAGCGCGAACACCTGGAGTTCATGGCTACCGTGGAAGCGGTGGCCCGGGAAAATGGCGCCGTCATTGCCGCGCTGCCTGCTTCCGGCGTGGCTGTGTTTCCTGCGGATGAGGTCTATACCCCTGTCTGGAAAGAACTGGCCGGTGCTCGTGCCGTGTTGACCTTTGCCGAATCAGCGGTGGCTGATGTGACAGCATCGGCGCGGTGGGGGGGTGGTAAATGGCAAGTCCATGCGCAGACCCCACAAGGTCCGCTGGACTTTTCGTTGCAGATTGCAGGCCGGCACAACGTCAAGAATGCGCTGGCAGCCACGGCCTGCGCGCTGGGCGCGGGGGCACCTTCGACCGCCATCGCGGCTGGCCTGTCTGCCTTTATTCCAGTCAAGGGCCGCTCGCGGGCACTGGCCCTCCATGTCGGTGGGCGTGCGCTCACGCTGATCGATGACAGCTACAACGCCAACCCCGACTCGGTACGCGCTGCCATCGATGTGCTCGCAGAACTGCCCGGCCCGCGGTTAATGGTGCTGGGTGACATGGGAGAGGTCGGAGACCAGGGGCCAGCCTTTCATACGGAAGTCGGTGTGCATGCGCGTGAGCGCGGCATCGAACAGTTGTTCACCCTGGGTGCCCAGTCCGCCCATGCTTCACAGGCTTTTGGCGCCGGCCAGCACTTTGGCGATGACCTGGCTTTGCTTCAGGCCGCGGTCACCCACGCCTTGCCGGCGACAGCCAGCGTGCTGGTCAAGGGATCACGCTTCATGAAGATGGAACGTGTGGTCCAGGCCATCAGCGGGCTTGCAGAACAACAAGAAAAAGAGGAGAAAAAAGATGCTGCTTAGCCTGGCCCAATGGCTGCAAACCTTGACGCCTGAATTTGGCTACTTCCGGGTATTCCAGTACTTGACTTTCCGCGCAGTGATGGCCGCCATGACGGCGTTGCTGATCGGCCTGCTCGCCGGTCCTTTTGTGATTCGCCGTCTGATCAGCCTCAAGATCGGCCAGCCTATCCGCGAGTACGCGATGCAGACCCATCTGAGCAAAAGCGGTACTCCGACCATGGGCGGGGTGCTGATCCTGCTGTCCATCGGCATTTCCACATTGCTGTGGTTTGACTTGAGCAACCGCTTCGTCTGGATTGTGCTGATCGTCACACTGGGGTTTGGCGCCATTGGCTGGGCCGATGACTGGCGTAAGGTTGTGCACAAGGACCCGGAAGGCATGCGCTCGCGGGAGAAGTATTTCTGGCAATCCGCGATCGGATTGCTTGCCGCGCTTTACCTGGTGTTCAGCATCTCCGAAAGCTCCAACATGCGCGTGCTGGAGCTGTTTTTCAGCTGGGTGCAGTCGGGTTTTGATGTGAACCTGCCGCCCAAGGCCGGCCTGCAACTGCCTTTTTTCAAGGAAATCAGCTATCCGCTGGGTGTGTTCGGTTTTGTGCTGCTGACCTACCTGGTGATCGTCGGCTCGAGCAACGCCGTGAATCTGACCGATGGCCTGGACGGTCTGGCCATCATGCCGGTGGTGATGGTGGGTTCGGCACTGGGCGTGTTCGCTTATGTGACGGGCAGTTCGGTTTATTCGAAATACCTCTTTTTCCCCCACATCCCCGGTTCGGGCGAGTTGCTGATTTTCTGCTCGGCCATGGCCGGTGCCGGCCTGGCCTTTTTGTGGTTCAACACCCACCCTGCACAAGTCTTCATGGGCGACGTCGGCGCACTGGCGCTGGGCGCTGCCCTGGGCACGATCGCAGTCATCGTCCGCCAGGAAATCGTGCTGGCGATCATGGGCGGAATATTTGTGGTCGAAGCGCTTTCGGTGATGCTGCAGGTGATGTATTTCAAGTACAGCCGCATGCGTTTCGGCGAAGGCCGGCGCCTGTTCCGGATGGCGCCCCTGCACCATCATTTTGAGAAAAGCGGCTGGAAGGAAACGCAGGTGGTTGTGCGCTTCTGGATCATCACCATGCTGTTGTGCCTGGTTGGCCTGTCGACTTTGAAACTGCGATGAACGAAAACGAACCCATCAACCCCGGCGATGTGCCCGAGCAGCCTCCAGCGGAGGTCAGGCCGGAGTCTGCGACGGCGGCTGACCCTGTGTCGGAGCTGTCGGCAGATATGCCGGGGGCAGAGCCATCGGTGCAAGTCCCAGTGGCGGAAGCGGCCCAGGTGCGCCCCGACGCGGCTGGCAAAGGAAATGCAAAGCCTTTGCCCGAGACTTTGACAGCGGCGCGCGATGCCGCTGCCTTTGTGGCGCAATTGTTTGCCGAGGTCAGCGCGCCTGAACAGGCCGCGCCAATCGGGCCCGCGGCTGAGGCGCAGCCAACGGCCGATGAAGCTGCCCAGGGCGCCGAGGACAGCGCGCCCGCGGTCACCGAGCCTTCTAGCGAGCCGGTGATATCACCGTTGCACGGCCAGCATGTGCTCATCCTTGGCCTGGGTGCTTCGGGGCTGGCGATGGCACGCTGGTGTGTGCGCCAAGGTGCGCGCGTGACGGTTGCCGACACCCGCGAGACCCCTCCTCAATTGGCTCAGCTGCAGACGGAGCTGCCTCAGGTGAGTTTCCGCGCCGGTGCCTTCGAGTCCGGCCTGGTGGAGGGCAGTGACATCCGTGCCATCTTCAAGAGCCCGGGCTTGTCGCCTGCGGCGGTCGCTCCGCTGTGGCAGGCGGCGCAGTCCATCGGCTTGTGGGCAGGCGGTGAGCTGGACCTGTTCGCGCGTGCCATGCAGGAGCTGCAGGCTCAGCGCGGCTATGCCCCCAAGGTACTGGCAATCACCGGGACCAACGGCAAGACAACAACGACGGCGCTCGCCGGCCGGCTGGTGGCGCATGCGGGAAAAACCGTGGCGGTAGCGGGCAACATCGGGCCCAGCCTGCTCGACACGCTGGCTGCGCACCTCGATGCGGAAACGCTGCCCGAGGTTTGGGTGCTGGAGCTGTCCAGCTTTCAGCTCGACGGCGTGCAGGGCTTCGAGCCCACTGCGGCTGCGGTGCTGAACCTGACGCAGGACCATCTGGACTGGCACGGCAGCATGGAAGCCTATGGGGCTGCCAAGGCACGCATCTTTGGCAGCAAGGGATTGCTGGTGCTCAATCGCGATGATCCAACGGTGATGGCCATGTTGCCCGAGCCGGTGCGTGCCAAGCTGCAAAAGCCGCAGTGGCGTGAATATGTGACTTTCGGTCTCGAAATGCCACAACGCCCGGGTGACTTCGGCATCGAAACCATCAATGGCATGGCCTGGCTGGTGCACGCCGCCGAGGCGGACGAAACCATCAAACGCCGCAAGGACGAAGAAATCGTGCTGCATGTGCAGCGCCTGATGCCGGTGGACGCACTGCGCATCCGCGGGCGCCACAACGCCACCAATGCGCTGGCTGCGCTGGCGCTGGCCGGAGCCGCAGGCGGCAACATGGCTTCCATGCTGCATGGCCTGCGCGAATACACCGGTGAGCCGCATCGGGTCGCCTCGGTCGCGGTGGTGCGTGACGTCGAGTATTTCGACGACAGCAAGGGCACCAATGTGGGCGCCACGGTGGCTGCCCTCACCGGTCTGGGTGCCGAGCGCAAGCTGGTACTGATTGCCGGAGGCGATGGCAAGGGGCAGGACTTTTCGCCGCTGGCCGGGCCGGTGCGTCAGCATGCACGCGCGGTCATCCTGATTGGACGCGATGCGCCACTGATACGCGCAGCGCTGGAAGGCACAGGCGTGGCCGTGCTCGATGCCGAGTCCATGCCGGCCGCCGTTGAGCTGGCGGCCCGGCAGGCGCAAACCGGCGACGCCGTGTTGATGTCGCCCGCCTGCGCGAGTTTTGACATGTTCGACAACTATCCGCACCGTGCCCGGGTGTTTTGCGAGGCTGTCCAGGCGCTCGCCCAAGATGCGGGGATGGTGTCATGAGCGCGGTCGCCCGGCTTTCCGGCTGGTTCTCCAGCCTGGGCGGGGCCACGTCCGAGGGACTGCCGGTGCGCTTGGGCGGCCAGCGCCCCTCGCGTTCTGCATCGACGCCGGTACGCATGTCCGGCGTGGACCAGGCGCTGATCTGGGTCACGGTGGCCTTGCTGGTGTGGGGCCTGGTGATGGTGTATTCCGCCTCCATCGCCATGCCGGACAACCCGAAGTTTGCGCGTTATGCGCACACCCATTTCCTGTTGCGCCACGCGCTGTCGCTGGGAGTGGCTTTTACTGTGGCCTTGCTGACCTTCCAGGTGCCGGTTTCGACCTGGGAAAAAGTGGCGCCCTGGCTGTTTGTGGCATCGCTGGTACTGCTGATGCTGGTGCTGATTCCTTTTATCGGCAAGGGCGTCAACGGCGCGCGCCGCTGGATCTCGCTCGGCTTCATGAATTTCCAGCCCTCCGAACTCGCGAAATTTGCCGTGCTGTTGTACGCCGCCGACTACATGGTGCGCAAGATGGAAGTCAAGGAACGCTTCTTCCGCGCCGTCATGCCCATGGCCGTGGCCATCGGCATCGTCGGCCTGCTGCTGTTGGCCGAGCCCGACATGGGTGCCTTCATGGTCATCTCGGTAATCGCGATGGGCATTCTGTTTCTGGGCGGCGTCAATGCACGCATGTTCTTTGTTATTGCCACTGTGGTGGTGATCGCCTTTGCATTGATGGTGATGCTCAGCGACTGGCGGCGCGAGCGCATTTTTGCCTACCTGGACCCGTGGAGTGACAAGTACTCGATGGGCAAGGGTTACCAGCTGTCGCATTCGCTGATCGCCTTCGGGCGCGGAGAGATTTTCGGCGTCGGCCTGGGCGGCAGCATCGAGAAGCTGCACTGGCTGCCCGAAGCGCATACCGACTTTCTGCTGGCAGTGATCGGTGAAGAGTTCGGTCTGCTGGGCGTGCTCTGCGTGATCGGCGCCTTCATGTGGATGACGCGCCGCATCATGCACATCGGCCGCCAGTCGATTGCATTGGACCGCGTGTTCGCGGGCCTTGTGGCTCAGGGCGTTGGCATCTGGATTGGCTTTCAGGCCTTCATCAACATGGGTGTGAACCTGGGTGCCCTGCCAACCAAGGGGCTGACCTTGCCCCTGATGAGTTATGGCGGGTCGGCGATCCTGATGAACCTGATTTCGCTGGCTGTTGTGCTGCGTATTGATTACGAGAACAGGTTGCTCATGAGAGGGGGCCGAAGTTGAGCAAGTGTGCCCTCATCATGGCCGGCGGCACCGGCGGCCACATCTTTCCAGGCCTGGCCGTGGCTGAAGCCCTGCGCGAGCGCGGCTGGCGTGTGCATTGGCTGGGCGGCAAGGGCTCACCCAGCCATCCGAGCATGGAAAGCCAGCTTGTGCCACCGCGTGGGTTCTCGTTTGAAACCATTGATTTTTCAGGCGTGCGCGGCAAGGGGCCGGCTACTCTGGCCTTGCTGCCCTTGCGCCTGCTCAAGGCTTTCTGGCAGAGTATTGCCGTGGTGCGCCGGGTTCAACCCGACGTGGTGGTGGGTTTGGGTGGTTACATTGCCTTTCCGGCCGGCATGATGAGTGTGCTGCTGGGCAAACCACTGGTGCTGCACGAGCAGAACTCCGTGGCCGGGTTGGTCAACAAGATTCTGGCAGGCGTGGCCGACCGGGTGTTCACGGCTTTCCCGGGTGTACTGAAAAACGCCAAATGGGTCGGCAACCCTTTGCGTCCGGCCTTCACGCAACAATCCGATCCTGCTGTCCGGTTTGCCGGACGCAGTGGTCCCTTGAGGTTGCTCGTGGTCGGTGGCAGCCTGGGTGCGCAGGCACTGAACCGCATCGTGCCGCAGGCGCTGGCCTTGATCCCCGAGGACCAGCGACCAAGCGTGGTGCACCAGAGCGGCGCCCGGCAAATCGAGGAGCTGCGCGAAAACTACCGCGCGGCCGGGGTGCAGGCCGAACTCACACCTTTCATCAACGACACGGCCAGTGCTTTTGCCGACGCCGATTTGGTGGTCTGCCGCGCAGGCGCCAGCACCGTGACCGAAATTGCGGCCGTGGGCGCCGCGGCGCTGTTTGTGCCGTTTCCGGCGGCAGTGGATGACCACCAGACCAGCAACGCCGCTTTTCTTGTGGACCAGGGTGGCGGCTGGCTGGTGCAGCAGAAGGAATTGACGCCGGGTTTTCTGGCCGACATGCTACAAAAAACAGAGCGGCCAGCGCTTATGGAACGAGCGCTACAGGCCAAAAAGATGCAAAAAACCCATGCCACCACCGACGTGGTGGCCGCCTGCGAGGAGCTGGCGACATGAAACACGCGATCAAACACATTCACTTCATCGGTCTCGGGGGCTCGGGCATGTCCGGCATCGCCGAGGTATTGCACAACCTGGGTTATGTGATTTCCGGTTCTGACCTGTCGGACAGTGCCACGCTGCGGCGCCTCGCTGGTCTGGGCATCAAGACTTTTGTCGGTCATGCGGCGACCAATCTGGCCCGGGTGGATGCTGTAGTCACTTCCACGGCCGTGCAAGCGGACAACCCCGAGGTACTGGCTGCCCGCGAAAAGCGCATCCCTGTGGTACCGCGTGCCTTGATGCTGGCAGAACTGATGCGCCTCAAGCAGGGCATCGCGATTGCCGGTACCCACGGCAAGACCACCACGACCAGCCTGGTCGCCAGCGTGCTGGCCGAGGGTGGCCTGGACCCCACCTTTGTGATTGGTGGCCGGCTGAACAGTGCGGGCGCCAACGCCAAGCTGGGCTCGGGCGACTACATCGTGGTCGAGGCCGACGAGTCCGACGCCTCCTTTTTGAACCTCTTGCCGGTCATGGCCGTGGTGACCAACATCGACGCTGACCACATGGAAACCTACGGTCACGACTTCGGCAATCTCAAAAAGGCATTTGTCGATTTCCTGCACCGCATGCCGTTTTACGGCACGGCGATCCTTTGCACCGACGATCCCGCCGTGCGCGAAATCGTTACGCAGGTTTCCTGCCCCGTCACCAGCTACGGATTTGGCGAAGACGCCCAGGTGCGCGCGATCAACGTGAAAGCTATCGGCGGGCAGATGTCCTTCACCGTACAGCGGCGCAACGGTGTGACCCTGCCCGACATACCGGTTGTGCTGAATCTGCCTGGCGAACACAACGTGCTCAATGCACTGTCTGCCATAGCGGTGGCGGTGGAGCTCAATATCCCGGACGCGGCCGTGCAGAAGGCGCTGTCCGAATTCAAGGGCGTGGGACGGCGCTTCCAGCATTACGGTGAAGCACGGGCGCCATCAGGAGGCAGCTTCACGGTGATTGATGACTACGGTCACCACCCGGTCGAGATGGCTGCCACGCTGGCGGCGGCGCGGGGCGCCTACCCGGGCCGGCGACTGGTGCTGGCTTTCCAGCCGCACCGGTTTACGCGTACGCGCGACTGTTTCGATGATTTTGTGAAGGTCATTGCCCAGGCCGACAGCGTGTTGCTGGCCGAGGTCTACGCGGCGGGTGAGGCGCCCATTGTTGCTGCCGATGGCCGGTCCCTGGCGCGTGCGTTGCGCGTAGCCGGCAAGGTGGAGCCGGTGTTTGTCGACGACATCGAGGCCATGCCGCAGGCGATTGTTGACAACGCCCGCGATGGTGATGTGGTGTTGTGCATGGGCGCTGGCACGATTGGCCTCGTGCCCGGTAAGGTGATTG
This sequence comes from Polaromonas sp. A23, assembly GCF_002001015.1. Taxonomy (GTDB): domain Bacteria; phylum Pseudomonadota; class Gammaproteobacteria; order Burkholderiales; family Burkholderiaceae_C; genus Polaromonas. The sequence goes on from NZ_MUNO01000012.1 coordinate 236,727, forward strand.
AGATGCTTCCAAAAACAGAGCAAACTATTCAGGAAGGACGAGGGCTGTGAGCCAAAACGACTCCAAATTCGGCAAGGTGGCGGTATTGCTGGGTGGTCAGTCCGCCGAGCGAGAGGTTTCGCTGATGTCCGGCCGCGGCGTGCTGGAGGCCTTGCGTTCGCGCGGCGTCGATGCGCATGCCTTCGACCCTGCGGAGCGTGACCTCAGCGAACTCAAGCGCGAGAAATTTGATCGCTGCTTCATCACCTTGCACGGCCGTTTTGGCGAAGACGGCACAGTGCAGGGTGCGCTGGAATTGATGGGCATCCCCTACACGGGCTCGGGCGTGATGGCTTCCAGTATTGCCATCGACAAGGTCATGACCAAACGCGTGTGGCTGGCCGAAGGGCTGTCAACACCGAAGTATCTTCTGCTGCGCCGCGGCGCCTTTGACCGCAAGCAGGTGGTCGCGGTACCTGACGACCTCGGCTTGCCGCTGATTGTCAAGCCTGCACGCGAGGGCTCGTCCATTGGTGTGGTGAAGGTCGAAGGGTATTCCGGCATGGCCGGCGCCGTGGAACAGGCTGCGCGCATGGATGCCGATGTGCTGTGCGAGCAGTTCATCAGTGGAGACGAGGTGACCTGCCCGGTTCTGGGTTCGGGTGACAGTGCGCGTGCGTTGCCGGTCATTCGCATCGTGGCACCAGCCGGCAACTACGACTACCAGAACAAATACTTTACCGACGACACGAAATACCTGGTTCCCTGCGGCCTGCCAGCCGGCGAGGAAGAAGCAATCCAGGCTCTGGTGCTCAAGGCCTACCGCGTGCTGGGTTGCCGCGGCTGGGGGCGTCTCGACGTGATGATTGACGGCAAGACCCGCCAGCCCTACCTGCTGGAGATCAACACTTCTCCGGGCATGACCGGCCATTCCCTGGTACCCATGTCAGCGCGCGCTGCCGGCATCAGCTACGAAGACCTTTGCCTGCAGGTTCTGGGTTCGGCGGGCCTGGACCACGACAAGACACCGGGGGGCCACGCGTGAACCAAACCATGCCCGTACCGATGGACGTCAAACTCATGAACACCACATCGCTGGTGCTGGTGTTGGCGTTTGCGGGCATGCTGGTAACGCTGGGGGTGTCCTGGTTGCTGCAACAGAATTTGTTCCGGCTCACGGCGATCCGGGTGGGTGGCGATCTGAACCACAACAACGCCGTCACGCTGCGTGCCAATGTGGTTCCCAAGTTGACCGGCAATTTCTTCACCGTTGATCTTCCCCGGGCGCAGGCGGCCTTCGAAGCGGTGCCATGGATCCGCAAGGCGGTGGTTCAGCGCGAGTTTCCCAACCGGCTTCGGGTGATGCTGCAGGAGCATCAGGCAATTGCCCTGTGGGGTCAGGAAGGCGAAGCCCGGCTGGTCAATGTTCAGGGTGAAGTGTTCGAGGCCAATCAGGGCGATGTCGATCAGGACGATCTGCCGCTGCTCAATGGTCCTGAAGGACAGGCAGCGATGGTTCTGCAAGGTTATCGCACGCTGGCACCGGTGTTTGAAAAAATCGACATGCGGCTGGAGCATCTGGAGTTGACAGCACGGGGCAGCTGGCGCGCGCGGTTTGATGATGGCGCCACCGTCGAGTTGGGCCTGGGTTCGTTTGACGAGATCCGCAGCCGTGCGGAGCGCTTTGTAGCGACATTGACGCAGGTATCGAGCAAGTTCGGCCGCACTCTTGAGTCGGCGGATCTGCGTTACAGCAATGGCTACGCACTCAAGCTGCGAGGCATCACCACCACAGCGCTGGGTGACAAGGAAGACAGGAAAGCAAAAAGGTAAAGATATGGCCAAAGAATACAAAGATCTCGTGGTGGGGCTGGACATCGGGACCAGCAAGGTCATGGCGGTGGTGGCCGAGGTGCTGCCCGGCGGTGAACTCAAGCTGGCTGGCTTGGGCATTGCTTACAGCAACGGCCTCAAGCGCGGCGTGGTGGTCAACATCGACGCGACGGTGCAGAGCATCCAGCAGGCGTTGAAAGAGGCCGAGCTCATGGCCGACTGCAAGATCGCGCGTGTCTATACCGGCATCACCGGCAGCCACATACGCGGCATCAATTCCAGCGGCATGGTGGCGGTCAAGGACAAGGAAGTGACGCAGGCCGATGTGGCGCGCGTGATAGAGACGGCCAAGGCCATCAACATCTCTACCGACCAGCGCCTGCTGCTGGTGGAGCCGCAGGAGTTTGTCATCGACGGGCAGGACGTGCGCGAGCCTATCGGCATGAGCGGTATTCGGCTCGAAGCCAAGGTGCATATCGTCACCGGTGCGCAAAGCGCGGCGGAAAACATCATCAAGTGCGTGCGGCGCTGCGGCCTGGAGGTTGACCAGCTCATGCTCAATCCGCTGGCCTCCAGCCTCTCGGTGCTCAGCCGCGACGAGCAGGAGCTCGGCGTGGCGCTGGTCGATATCGGCGCCGGCACCACCGATGTGGCGATTTTCACCGGCGGCGCCATCCGGCACACGGCCGTGATTCCGATTGCCGGTGACCTGATCACCAGCGACATTGCGATGGCGCTACGCACGCCAACCAAGGACGCAGAAGACATCAAGGTCGAAAGCGGTTTTGCCAAACAATTGCTGGCCGACCCGGATACCCAGGTCGAGGTGCCGGGCCTGGGCGACCGCGGCCCGCGCATGTTGTCCAGGCAAGCCCTGGCTGGCGTGATCGAGCCGCGCATTGAAGAAATTTTCTCCCTGGTGCAGCAGGTCATTCGCGAGTCGGGCTACGAAGAGGTGTTGTCCTCCGGCATCGTGATCACCGGCGGCAGCGCGGTGATGCCGGGCATGGTCGAGCTTGGTGAAGACATCTTTCTCAAGCCGGTGCGGCGCGGCATCCCGCGTTATTCCAGCGCCCTCTCGGACATGGTGGCCCAGCCGCGTGCGGCCACCGTCATGGGTTTGCTCGAGGAAGCCCGGCTGGCACGCATGCGCGGCCACCGCGTCGCGCAAAAGGCAGGCAGCGTGCACAACGCTTTTGGCAAGGTCAAAGACTGGCTCGTGGGGAACTTCTGATGAAAATTTTTCCATCTCATATTCGGCGGAGTCAGCGGTGCAAACACTCGGGGGGCGCCGATCCCCCTGCGTGAGACTTTTTCCATCAACAAGAAACTTATAAAAATTTTTGGCAACTGCAACATATGGATAGGAGGCTCACATGAGCATCGAAATGATTGAAATCGAAGAGTTCAACCAAGGCACGCAAATCAAGGTGATTGGCGTGGGCGGCGGCGGCGGCAACGCGGTCGAGCACATGATCGAGCGCAATGTCCAGGGTGTCGAATTCATCTGTGCCAATACCGACGCGCAGGCGCTCGGTCGTGGCAGCGCACACAAGCAGATCCAGCTGGGTGGCAGCGGTTTGGGCGCAGGCAGCAAACCCGAAAAAGGCCGTGAAGCCGCCGAAATGGCGGTGGACGATATCCGCGCGGCCATCGACGGCGCGCACATGCTGTTCATCACGGCCGGCATGGGCGGCGGCACCGGCACCGGAGCAGCGCCGGTGATCGCGCGCATCGCCAAGGAAATGGGCATCCTCACCGTTGGTGTGGTGACCAAGCCGTTTGAGTTCGAGGGTGGACGCCGCATGACCAACGCCGACCTCGGCCTGGCCGAGCTCGAAGCCAACGTCGATTCGCTGATCGTGGTGCTCAACGAAAAACTGCTCGAAGTGCTGGGCGATGACGTCACGCAGGACGAAGCTTTCGCCCATGCCAACGACGTGCTGAAAAACGCCGTCGGCGGCATTGCTGAAATCATCAATGTCCCCGGTCACGTCAACGTCGACTTCGAAGACGTGCGCACCGTGATGGGCGAGCCAGGCAAAGCGATGATGGGCACGGCTCGCGCCAACGGCCCGGACCGCGCGCGCATTGCGGCCGAGCAGGCCGTGGCCTGCCCACTGCTGGAAGGCATTGACCTGTCGGGTGCCAAGGGCGTGCTGGTGCTGATCAGCGCCGCCAAGGGCTCGCTCAAACTCAACGAGTCCAAGCTGGCGATGAACACCATCCGCGCCTATGCCTCGCCCGACGCGCATGTGATCTACGGTACGGCTTATGACGACGACCTGGCCGACGACATCCGCGTCACGGTGGTGGCCACCGGCCTGAGCCGCCAGGGCATGCGCCGCCAGGCGCCTCCGCTGCAGGTGCTGCGCACCGGCACCGACAACATGCCGGTGCTCAACATGGCGGTCGGTGGCGGTACGGTCAGTGGTACCCACCCGGGCGGCAGCGGCATGGGTTCAGCCCAGCCGGACTACGGCAACATGTCCGTGCCCAGCGTATGGCGCACCAACCGTACGCAAGCAGCGGCCAAGGTTGATGCGCTGGCGTCGGGCGGTATGGACGACTTCGAGATTCCGGCTTTCCTGCGCAAGCAGGCAGATTGAGTTTTCCCCGGAAGACGTGGGGGTGAGTCTCAGTCGGGCTCATCCCCTTTTTTTATTTGTCCGTTTTTCCTGACCGTTCCGGCCGTTTCAAGGAGCCTCCATGAAAATGCCAGCGCTTTGTGCAGCTGCAGCAGTTTTGTTTGCACAGTTTGCAGGCGCCCAGACCGCCAGGCCAGAACTGGCTGAAAAGGTGAGCTGGCCCAGCATGCTGTGCGCCGGCACACCCACCTATGTCTGCAACCGACTGGACGCACAAGGCTATCTGTTCGCCACGCCGGGCGCGAAGAAAGTGGTGCTTATCTCGCACGGGTCCCAGGGCATCGACAGCCGCATGTTCGACTATGTGGACAGCTTGCAGAAGGAAGGTTTTGCCGCGCTGGTGATTGACCACTGGAAGCCGCGCGGCATCGGCGTCACACATGACGATTACGCCGCCGCGGGCATACGGGGTGGGAACGAGCTTAACATGGCCTCCGACAGCCTGACCGCTGCAGACTGGCTTCGCCGCAGGGGCTATGAGAAGGTTGGCAGCATCGGAGAGTCCCAGGGCTCTTCGGCCGCAGTGGTGTTGCAGCAAAAGTGGGCTCATGTCCTCATCGAACGCAATATCAGGCGTATCTACACCAGCGATTTTCGTGTCAGTCCTTTGGATGCAGTAGTGGGCATGTACGGGTACTGCGGCTTCCGGCAGGCGCAGCGGGACGGGTTCGTGGGCACGCCTTTTTTGTTCATCACGGGCGAAGTGGACGACAACACGCCAAGCAAGTACTGCGAGCGCTACGTACCCTGGATGAATGAGCGCGGCGGCAACGCGAAGATCATTGTGATTCCGGGCGAAGGCCACAGTTTCGATGCGCCCTATAAACGGCAGCGCAACGTGTTCGGGCCGCATTACGCCAAATGCGACATCCTGGTGGACGACACCGGTGTCACCGAGTTGAACAGCGGGGAGAAAATTCCGGGAGTTTCCATCAACCCGATGCTGGCCAAATGTGTGAGCAAGATCTATCACTCGGGTTACTGGAAGGACCGCTTCATTGCGGTGCCGCACTGGACAGGGTTTTTCAAGCAAAACCTGTAGCGGTTTGCCTATGAGGGCCATCCACCGATTCAACCGCGCCTGCCGGCCGTAACACTTAAAATCACTTGTATGCTTCAGCAACGAACCCTCAAATCCCTTACCAAGGCCGTCGGCGTAGGCCTGCACAGCGGGCAGCGTGTCGAGCTCACCTTGCGGCCGGCCGCACCGGACACGGGTATCGTGTTCCGCCGCATTGACTTGGCCGTCCCGGTCGACATCCCGGTGTCGGCGCAGGCCGTCACCGACACGCGCCTGGCCTCCACCATCTCCAGCGGCGGCACGCGCGTGCTGACGGTGGAGCACCTGATGTCGGCCTGCGCTGGCTTGGGCATCGACAACCTGTATGTGGACATCACGGCCGAAGAGGTGCCCATTCTTGACGGCTCGGCTTCCTCTTTTGTTTTCTTGCTGCAATCCGCAGGCATTGAACTGCAGGCGGCACCCAAGCATTTCATGCGTGTGCTCAAACCGGTCGAGGTGCGAGAAGGGCAAGGCGACAGCCTCAAGTGGGCGCGGCTGGAGCCTTATCACGGTTACAAGCTCAGCTTCGAGATCGAGTTCGCGCACCGGGTGGTCAATTCCACCGGCCAGCGCGCGGAGTTCGACCTGGGGTCGGGCAGCTATGTGCGCGACGTCGCGCGGGCTCGTACCTTCGGCTTCACCAAGGACGTGGAGATGATGCGCGCCAACGGCCTGAGCCTGGGCGGCGGCCTGGACAACGCGGTGGTGATGGACGACTACCGCGTACTCAACACCGAAGGTCTGCGCTACGACGACGAGTTCGCCAAGCACAAAATGCTGGACGCCATGGGTGACTTGCACCTGCTGGGTAAACCGCTGCTGGCTGCCTACAGTGCCTTCCGTTCCGGCCATGCGCTGAACAACAAGCTGCTGCGTGAACTGCTTTCGCAGCCGGACGCTTACGAGGTTGTCACTTTCGCCGATGAAAAAAGCGCGCCCAAGGGTTTTGCGACTCTGGCGCGAGCCTGGTAGACCGGGCAGCGCAAGCCATGCTGCTGTTTCGTTGGGCCATTCTTCTTTTGCTTTTGAGCGCCGTGGTGGCGTTTATCTTTTACGCCGGCACCGGCCAGGCGCGCTTCAAGCGGGCAGGCTTGGTGATTCTTAAATGGACACTGATTGCGGCCTTCGGCTTTTTTGCCGTGCTGATTCTTGAGCGGCTGGCCTGACCCTCGGCGATCAGGGGGCCGTCGATTTAGGTTGCCGTGCCTCAGCACGCGCCAGGATGGCCGCAGAGCCGCCCGCGTGGGCATGGGTGATCGCCAGGCCCAGCGCGTCGGCGGCGTCCTTGCCGGGCAGCACCGGTAACTTCAGCAGACGCTTGACCATCTCCTGCACCTCTGGTTTTCCGGCTTTGCCGTAGCCGGCCACCGCTTTTTTCATTTGCAGCGCCGTGTATTCGGCCACCTCGATGTTGCAGCTCACCAGCGCCGTCAGGCAGGCGCCACGCGCCTGGCCCAGCATCAGCGTGGCTTGCGGGTTGACGTTCACAAAGACAATTTCGCAGACAGAGCTGTCGGGCGTGTAGCGGGCCGTGACTTCACAGATGCCGTCAAACAGCACCTTCAGGCGTGCGGGCAGGTTGCGGCTGTCCAGGTGTGTGGTCTTGATGGTGCCGCTCGCCACATATGTCAGCACCGGGCCGTCGACGTCGATCACGCCAAAGCCGGTGATTTGCAGGCCGGGGTCGATACCAAGAATTCTCATGCGCTATTCATCTTGTAGCTAATGATGCCCGTATTTATTGGGCTAGAGCCCGAAATACCATCGAACCGAATGAAAAAAGACCGGTGCGGCAAAACACAGAGCGTCCACCCGGTCCAGCAGGCCGCTGGCCCCGGTGACCGACTTGCCTTCGCTGCCCCAGTTGGTAATGCCCCGGTCGCGCTTGAGGGCCTTCATCACCAGGTGGCCGAGTGAGCCGGCGACGCAGGCAATCAATGCCATGGCCACGCCCTGGGCCGGCTTGAAAGGCGTCAGGCCCGACATCAGGCCGCCGACAAACCCACCCACAGCCAGACCCATCAGCCAGCTGCTCCAGTGAAAGCTTTGGCTGACCTGCGGGGCGGTGGGCGGGCGCGGCCATTTGCGGGCCGCCAGGTGCTGCACCAGCATGCCGGTCTGCACGACAAACACCAGGAAGAAGACCAGAAAAGCGCTTTTCCCGACATAGCGCGGAAAGTCCAGCAGCAACAGGGCCGGCACGTGGCTGATGCCATAGACACAGACCATGATGCCCCACTGCAGCTTGGCATTGCGTTCCAGAAATCGCTGCGGGTCGTTGGCCAGCGCACTCACCACCGGAATGGCGAGGAACACGTAAACGGGGATAAACACGGTCACCAGGTCAAAGTGCTCGGTCATCACCAGCCAGAACTGCGCCGGCAGAACCACAAAAAAGGCGAGTACGAGGCTGCGGTGGTCGCCGTGGCGCGTCGGCGAAAGTGTGATGAATTCGCGCAGCGCGAAAAAAGCCACCAACGCAAACAGCAACGTGGCCACGGTGTCACCCAGCGCCCAACCGATCCAGAACACCGTGCACATGATCCACGACGTGTTGAGCAGGCTGCCCAGTTCCCGGATGTCCTGTGTGCGGATTTCGTTTTCGCCGTCATCGCGCAGCGACATGACCAAAGCTGCAATCGTGGCGGCGGTCAGCAGGCCAAAGACAATGACGAAGAGCAGGCCAACCTGGTGGGACGGGCTGAGGTTGCGCAAAAAGTTGCTCATCAGGAGTCCTTGAGCGCGACGACGGCCTCACGGGCCCGAACCAGGAAGCTGCTGCGGTCTTCACCTTCAGCAATGGTGATCGGCGCGCCGAAAGTGACCGAACACAGGATCGGCACGGGCACAACCTCCCCTTTGGGCATGACGCGTTGTACGTTGTTGATCCATGCCGGCACCAGCACGACTTGCGGAAACTTCAACGCCAGGTTGTACAGCCCGGACTTGAAAGCCTGCGGCTCTTCCTGGTTGCCTCGCGTGCCCTCGGGAAACAGAATGATGGAGTCACCGCTTTGCAGCGCATCGATCAGGGGTTCCAGCGGGTCCTGGTCACCGGTTTTGACGCGATCCACATATATGGCATTGAACACCGCGGTGGTGATCCACTGTTTGAAAGGTGTTTTGGTCCAGTAGTCTTTTGCGGCGATGGGCCGCGTGATGCTGCGCAGCTCCTGGGGCAGGGCGGCCCAGATCAGCACCAGATCGGCATGGCTTTGGTGGTTTGCAAAGTAGATGCGTTGCTCGGCTTTGGGCGGACAACCCTGCCAGCGGGCCTGGGCGCCGGTCAGGGCACGGATCAGGCCGAGCAAAAACAGGCTCATTAGCTTCGCTAACATTGTGAGCCCCCACGTTCGCGCACTGCGTGTCGCTCTCGAGGCCTTGCAGGCCGCGGCTCGCGAGACGCTTCGCCTCTGTCGCCCGTCCAAAACTGCTCAAGCAGCTTTGGAGCCGCAGGCTCCAGCCCCTTGGGGGCGCTGCGCCTGCGGCCCGGCGAAGCCGGTTCCGCGGCCCTGGCTGATCTGGGAGTGCGATCGTTTGTTCCTCGGCTGTTCATCATGGCACCTCCACGCCGCCCATGCGCGCGGCAATGGTGGAAGCGCGGGACGCCAGGTAGCCCGAGCCGGGCCTTGTCTCGAAGTACCGTGGCCGCGGCAGCATGACGGCCAGGCGTGCGGCTTCATAGGCGCTCAGTCTGGCCGCCGGCTTGCGGAAGTAATGCTGGGCAGCCGCTTCCGCGCCGAACACACCTTCTCCCCACTCCACGTTGTTGAGGTAGATCTCCAGGATGCGTTGTTTGCTCAGCAAGGATTCCAGCAGCAGGGTGAGCACCAGTTCCTGGCCTTTGCGCATCAGGGTCCGTTCGCCCGAGAGGAACAGGTTTTTGGCGAGTTGTTGCGTGATCGTGGAGCCTCCCACTATCTTGGGCGGCTTGGCGGGAGCGGAAGGCGCTGCGCGGCTGGACAGCCGGCTGGCTGTTTTCTCTGCGCGTTGCTCGGCCTTGGTATTTTTGTCCCAGGCTTTTTCCAGCGCTTCCAGGTCCACGCCTTCATGTTCGACAAAGGTGGCGTCTTCGGAGGCGATGACGGCCCGTTTGAGGTTGCTGGACAGCTCGGCATACGGCACCCATTGCTGGCGCCACTTGAGTTCGCCTTTTTCGGTGGTCACGCGCCAGGCCTCCGAGCGCTGGAAAGAAGTGGACTGCGGATCGACCACGGCCATCAAGGCAATGCGGGCAACGAAATAGAGCTGAACGGCCATGCCTGCAAACAGCACCAGCAGGATCCAGCGCAGCGCGGCTTTCATGCGTGCGCCTTTTGCGCTTGCCGCATTTCCTGCAGGACCTGGGCCGAGGGCGGACGCACGCCGCGCCAGAACAGGAAAGCTTCCGCGGCCTGCTCAACCAGCATGCCGAGGCCATCGCGTGGCACGGCGCCATGCGCACGCGCCCAGTCTGCAAAACCCTGTGCGGCCGCTCCGTACATCATGTCGTACGCCAACGCGCCAGGCTTGAGCAGGCGTGGGTCCAGTGTGATGGCGACACCGCTGAGGCTGCTTGCTGTGGCGTTGATGATCACATCGAAATTGGCCTCAAGCCCTTGCTGTTCCTGAGCAAGTAGCTCTGTTTTTTGTAGCAGATGTTGCACCGAAGGATGGGCGGCGTGACGCGCCACCAGCTCGGCTGCGCGTGCGTGGGTGCGGTTGACCACCACGAGGCGGCGCGGCCCCGCAGCCAGCAGGGGGCCCAGCACACCGGCTGCGGCCCCGCCGGCGCCCAGCAACAGCAGGTCGCGCCCGGCCAGGCTGATGCCTGCGTTGTGCTGGATATCGTTCACCAGACCCACGCCGTCCGTGTTGTCGGCAGCGATATGCGTGCCATCGAACCTGAGGGTGTTGGCTGCCTGCGCCAGTTGAGCGCGTTCGGTGGTGGTGGTGGCCTGCTGGAATGCTTCGAACTTGAAAGGAACGGTCACGTTGCACCCGCGTCCGCCGCCGGCTATCCAACGCTGCAGCGTGCCGGAAAAATCGTCCAGCGGCGCCAGCAGCTTGGTGTAGGTGATTGCCTGCCCGGTCAGTTCTGCAAAACGCGCGTGGATGCCCGGGGATTTGCTGTGTTCAACCGGATTGCCGAGGACGCAATAGTGATCCATGGGCGCTTATCTCTCGGTGAGCCTGGTTTCCAGCGTTTCGTCGCGCGTGAACTTGAAACGGGACACCACCACAATCTGGTCAGCTTTGCGGCGCATGGCATCGCTGAAACGGTCAAACGGGCCGGTGCTGCGCGCAATGCTCTGTGCACGGCGGTCCAGTGTGAGGTTGCCTGAGGTCTCGGCTATTTCGGTGGACAGGACACGCCCGTCAAAGTTGACGGTGAGAATCATGGTGAGTTCGCCATACAGCTTCTTGCCTGCCATTTCGGGGAAATTGACCGTGCCCTTTTCCTCAATCTTCCGGCGCAGCGTGTCGTAATAGACCGCATAGACCTCTTCGCGCGTTGCTGGGCTGATGTAGCGCTTCTTGGGGCGCGAATTTTCATCGTTGATGCGCCGTTCGATCTCCGCCAGGATCTTGATCAGCTGTTTGCGTTTTTCTTCGCGCTCAACCTGCGTCGGGTCGGAGGTGGGTACTTTCGGGTCGGGCGGTGGCATGGCTGCAAGTTGCTTCTTGAGCTGTGCCAGCAGCAGCGTCTGCTGCTCCTGCATGGCATCGACCTTTCGCTGGGCGTCTTCACTCGCGTCGCCGAGTTCAGTGAGCGCCGAGGGGGGCAGGGGGCTGGTGGCCCGGCCGGTCTCTGCTTCTCCGCCGCCGGCCAGCGATGTCTGCGCGATGGCTTTGGCCTGGTCCGGGCGTTCATTGCTTTTTGCGTTGACCAGGATCACCTCCAGCGGCGTGTCCTGAAAGATGCGGTTAAAACGTTCCGGATCGACAAACCGCACGGTCAAAAGGACCGCATGCACGGCGATTGAAACGCCCAGGGCGATTTGCAGGGTACTGGGTGACTTCACAGGACAGGATTATCGGTGCTAAGCAGCTGTCACGGGGGGCTCGTCGGCGGGCTCGTTCAGATCGACGGCAATGGAGATCGGACCAGCGGCGATTTCCGATTCGTTGTCTTCTTCGTCCACCTGTTCGGCGGCAGCATCGTCCACCACCACATCGAGGCGCTCGATCACCGTGCTGTTGACGTCGAGCGTGATTTCGTCGATGTCGCCCAGGCGGATGCGCACCTTGGCGCCGCGCGGCAAACCTTGGGCGCCTGCAGCTGGCAGCACCAGCGGCAGGTCGTCGGCGCGTACCAGGTTGTCCTTGAAGGCCGTGGCCGTCAATTCGGTGATCTGGTTTTGCTGCAGGTACTTGAGTGTCCAGTAACGCTCGATACCCGCCTGGAAGCCGTTGTAGGCGCTGTAGGCACCGTCAAAACCCGAGATGATGGAAAACAGTTCCGCATCCTTGGGCTTGAAGGGAGCCACCAGCGCAGCCGTGCGGCCGTTTTTGACGCAGGCAATGATCTGCCATTGATTGACGAGGTCGACGTAGCGGCGCAGTGGTGAGGTGGCCCAGGCGTAACTTTTGACGCCAATGCCCGCATGCGGAAGCGCCTTGGTGCCCATGCGCACCTTGACGCCCGGCGCCAGACTGGCCTGGCTGCGGTAAATGCCGGGCACGCCGTGCGTGGCCAGCCATTCGCCCCAGGTGCTGTTGGCCAGAATCATGGCTTCGGCGACGATCAGGTCCAGCGGCGCGCCGCGCTTTCGAATGCTGATGCTGACCGGCTCGTTGCCTTCGGGCTCCTTGCCGGAGGGGTTGTCCAGGCTGAAGTTGTAGTCGGGCCGGTTGAAGTTTTCAGGCTTGCCGCGCACCACCTCGCGCCGGGCTTTCAGGTGCCGGGCCAGCCTGTGCAGAAAGCCGAGCTCGACCCCCCAGGCCACATCGGCAGGCGTTGCGCCGGTTTCTGCCGCTTCAAAAAAAGCCTCTGTGAACACAGCATCCAGTTTGTCGTGGCGTAGGTTGCTTGCAATCGGCACCTGCTCCAGTTTTGTTGCTGTTTCGCGAATCTCCAGAGTGGCTTCGTCGAGCGTGACATACAGCGACAGGGCGGGGCAATTGCGCCCTTCCTGCAGGGTGTAGCTTTGGACCACCTCGTCGGGAAGCATGGTGAGCTTGTAGCCCGGCATGTAGACGGTGGACAGCCGCGCGCGCCCCACCGCATCTACCGGGCTGCCCGGCAACACCGCCAGCCCTGGAGCCGCAATGTGGATGCCCATCGTGACCGTGCCGCTGCCGAGCCCTTGCACTGACAACGCGTCGTCAATTTCCGTGGTGCTGGAGTCGTCGATGGAAAACGCCCGCACATCCGCCAGCGGCAAGTCTTCGCTGATCGCCGGTGCCTGCACAGCCGGAAAGCCCGTGCCCTTGGGGAAATTCTCGAACAGAAAGCGTTTCCAGTGGAACTGGTAAGGCGAGGCAATGGCGCCGGCCTGCTGCAGCAGGTCCAGCGGTGCCTTGTGGGCGGTGCGCGAGGCCTCGACCACGGCCTTGTATTCGGGGCTGTTCTTGTCCGGCTTGAACAAAATTTTGTAGAGCTGCTCGCGCACCGGCGCCGGGCACTGGCCCTGCACCAGCTCTTCGGCCCAGGCGCTGATTTGCGCGATGACCTGCTTTTTCTTTTCGATGGCGACAAGTGCCTGCTGAAGAATTTCGGCCGGTGCTTTCCTGAAGCGGCCTTTGCCGGCGCGCCTGAAGTAATGCGGCGCCTCGAACAGGCGAAACAGTGCTGCGGCCTGCTGCTCGGTCGAGGCCGGCTTCGATGGGTCGGCACTGAAGTAATCGCGCGCCAGGTCGGCAAAACCGAAGTCTTCCTCGCTGGCGAACTCCCACGCCAGGTCCAGCTCGATCTCCTGGCTCAGGGCCTGGGCGGCGCTTGTCAGCTGGGCAGGGGCCGGTTTTTCAAACTTCAGCAGCGCATTGGCTGCCTTGACCTTGACCCGTTTTCCCGAGTCCAGCTCCACCTGCAGGGAGGTATCAGCCTCGGACAAAATGCGGCCGGCCAGAAACTTGCCAGCCTCTTCAAACAATACAAACAAAACAACATCCTTTGGTTACTCTGGCTAGTGTAATCAGCCAGCCCTCAGGCGGCCCTTCAGCCCAAGGCGAGGAATGCCATGGTTTCCGGCAGATGCCGGTCGAAGTCGCTGATCGCATGGTCGCCACCTTCCAGCAGTTTGATGCGAACGCCGGGGTATCTGCCCGTCATTTCTCGCCAGTCCAGCACCTCGTCGCCTTTGGCTATGACGGCGAAGTAGTTCCCCGGCCGGGCCACGGGCCCGTGTTCCAGGGCGCGCAGTTCGTCGACAAAACCGGGCTCGAAGAAAAAACGTTCATTCGGGTCATGCCAGGCGGTCTGCTCACCGATGTATTTGGCTAGGTCGCGTGCTGGGTGAACGGCCGGGTTGAGTAGAACCGCCTTGCAGGCGCAGCTTTCGGCCACATGCGTGGCGTAAAACCCGCCCAGCGACGAGCCCATCACCGCCATCGAAGCACGCGGCCAGCCGGCCACACCTTCGGTCACCATCTGCATGGCTTTTTTTGGCGACGGGGGCAGTTGCGGGCACCACCAGAGGGCGTCGGGGTGGTGTTTTTGCATCCAGGCGGCGACTTGCCGGGCTTTGGTGGATTGGGGGGAGGAGCGGAAGCCGTGGAGGTAGAGGAGGTGGGTGGTGGGCATGGGGTTATGGTAAATCTCGGGGGCGGTGGAGGACGGTATTTATCCATTTTTACGCATGAAAAATGCCGTTTGCCCTTTGCGTTCCGGCGCCAATAGCTATTGATTTAATAGCAAAAATTTCGTGACTTGTCATCCCGGGCTTGATCCGGGATCCATGCAGGTGATCCTCCAACGCCACTCCTTTCATCGTTCGGGCTGAGCTTGTGCAAGCTTGTTCGGTTGTGGGTCTTCCAACAAGCCGGGGGTTGCCCGGCGGCAACTCACTTTTCTTTTGCGTCGCCAAAAGAAAAGTAAGCAAAAGAAAAGGCGACCCTGCTGTCTGCGTCCCTTCGCTTCGCTGCGGGCAACCTGCGGTGCTCGGTCCAGCCGGGGTCGAGCTCGAACTCGCCTTCGGCTCAGACAATCGCTCGCCCTGATCCGTCTGGCCCTGCGCTCCTCGGCGCATACAGAAGGGTGGGGGATGAAAGCGGGAGCGGATTCGGGAACCGATACGAATGCGGATGCGGGGAGACCTGACGCGCTGCGCGCGTCAGGTCTCCCCGCATCCGCATTCGTATCGGTTCCCGAATCCGCTCCCGCTTTCATCCCCCACCCTTCTGTATGCGCCGAGG
>NZ_MUNO01000010.1 GCF_002001015.1 Polaromonas sp. A23
AAGGCAAATTCAGACCTGCCCACCCTGCCCACCCTGCCCACTCTGCGCACCCTGCACGTCCACGCCTTCTTCCGGCTCCGCTGGGGGCTTGGCGCTGCGACGGCCCTCCTTGGCCAGAAGTTCCAGGTAAAACGAGTCGCCGCCCTCACGCGCCACGCCATCAACCAAACCCATGATGGTCGCAAAATGAACCACGGCTGCGCTGTCCTCACTGACGCCGAAACGGCAATCAAAGTCCCAATAGTCCACACCTTCCGGCAAAGGCACCCGGCGCTGCCTTTTGACGTATTTGCGAATGTCGTGCTTGACGGCATCCAGCACACGGTCACGGTTTTTGCCTTCAATATTCAGCTGAAATGTCTTTTTCACGGAGGCCCTTGATGTCGATCGATGACCCGGCCGGAAGGTCCTGAGTCACAAGCCTTCGATTATGCGACCTGGGCAGCTTAAACTGGGCACTTGCGGTGAGGCTCCCCGGGACCACTGCCACCGTCACAAAGCCCTCCATGCCCTTTTCTTCCCTGGGTTTATCCCCTTCCCTGCTGCGTACCATCGGCCTGCGCGGCTACTCTGCACCCACCCCTGTTCAGGCGGCCACCATTCCGGCGGTGCTCCAGGGCCGCGATGTGCTGGCCTCGGCACAAACGGGATCGGGCAAAACCGCGGCCTTTGTGCTGCCCTTGCTGCAGCAACTGCAATCGATACCGTACGACAAACCGCGCAAGGTGCGGGTGGTGATTCTGGTGCCCACCCGCGAGCTCGCGACGCAGATCGGCGAAGAAATCCGCAGCCTCTCGCAACACCTGCCCCAAGTGACCAAAGTGGCCGTCGTGTTTGGCGGCGTCTCCATCAATCCGCAAATGATGCACCTGCGCGGCGGAGCCGACATCGTTGTCGCCACACCCGGCCGCCTGCTGGACCTTGCCGTCCACAATGCGGTCAGGCTGACAGACGTCACCTCATTGGTGCTTGACGAAGCCGACCGTCTGCTGGACCTTGGGTTCGCCGAGGAACTCGGGCGCATCCTCGCCATGCTGCCCGCTCAGCGGCAGAACCTGTTTTTCTCTGCCACTTTTCCACCCTCCGTCCAGGCACTGGCGCAGACGCTGCTGCGCGAGCCCATCCGCATCGAGCTTGTGCCTGAACCGGAACAGGCGCCCGACATCACACAACGCGCCATTGCGGTGGACGCAGGCCGGCGTACCCAGCTTCTGCGGCATCTGATCGGGCAAAACGGCTGGCGCCGGGTGCTGGTTTTCGTGGCAACCAAACACGCGGCCGAAATGGTGGCCGACAAGCTGCGCAAGGCCAGGATTTATGCCGAGCCTTTCCATGGCGAGCTGAGCCAGGGCAAGCGCACCCAGGTTCTGGCCGACTTCAAGGCATCGCGCCTCAAGGTGGTTGTAGCGACCGACGTCGCGGCCCGGGGCATCGACATTGCGCAACTGCCGGTGGTAGTGAACTACGACCTGCCGCGCTCTGCGGTGGACTACACCCACCGCATCGGCCGCACCGGCCGCGCCGGTGAAAGCGGGCTGGGCCTGAGCTTTGTCAGCTCGGACACCCTGGCCCATTGGCGCCTGATCCAGAAACGCCAGCAGCTGGAATTACCACTGGAACAAGTCGAGGGGTTTGAGCCGCTGCAAGCGGCACAAGCAGCAACAGCTGCCGAAGAAGCCGATAGCCCGCCCTCCACCGGCGGCATCAAGGGCAAACGCCCCAGCAAAAAAGACAAACTCAGGGCTGCCGCCAGGCGCGAGCCCTGAGCGCACCAGAAGCTAGAAACTAAGGCTTGCCGCCGGATCCATTCGCCGCGCCGTTGACGCTGGTGATGGCATAACCCTTTTCGGCAATCTGCTGCTCGGGCCGGGGAATCTCGTACTGGCTGACCTGCTCGGCCTTCTCACCCATTTCAATCGCACGGGCTTCGGTTTCCCAGTCGGTATTGGTGGCCTCTTCGGGGATCACTCGTCCCGCGGGCACCGCGAGATAAGAAAATTGCTGGTTGGACTCGGCTCGACGGTAAATATCCACACGCATGGTTTTTTCCTTTGCAGCTGACGGCTCTCCACCTTAACGCTCCCCCGTTTTCCTCTTGTAGGAGAAACCCTCTTGTTCGCGCGGCCTTGCCTTGCCCGTCGGCCGGAATGAGTTTGCACGGCGTCCATGATTCGCTCTGTTTTTCATAGCTATTGGCGCCCGTCGGATATGGAGAAACGGCCTGTTTTACCTGCAAAAATCACCCAAAAGGCCGGTAGAGGCCAAAAGCCGCAGACACGAAGGCGACGCCACGCTGGCGCGGTGCGCGCTAAGCTGGCCGCCCGTCTTCCTTCCCGATTCACCGGAGCAGTCATGAACGATCTTTTTTCCCTGCAGGGCCGCACGGCCCTGATCACCGGTGGCTCACGCGGCATTGGCCGCATGATCGCCGCAGGCTTTCTGGCCCAGGGCGCGCGCGTCTACATCTCGGCGCGCAAAGCCGCCGCCTGCGACCAGACGGCCCGGGAGCTTTCCAGCCTGGGGCACTGCGTTTCCCTGCCGGCCGATGTGTCCACGGCCGAGGGGGTCAAAGCCCTGGTGGAGGCTTACTGCGCTCACGAACCGCAGCTGGACATTCTGGTCAACAATGCCGGCGCCGCCTGGGGCGCGCCGTTTGACGAGTTTCCTGAAAACGGCTGGGACAAGGTGGTGGACCTGAATCTCAAGACGCCCTTCTTCCTGACGCAGGCCTTGGCGCCTCTCTTGCGCAAGGCGGCTGCCAAGCGGCCGGCCAAGGTCATCAACATCGCGTCCATTGACGGCATCTCTGTTAACCCGATGGAGACCTACTCGTATGCGGCGAGCAAGGCCGGCCTGATTCAGCTGACACGGCGCATGGCGCTGCGCCTGATCCAGGACAACATCGTGGTCAGCGCCATTGCACCCGGCGCTTTTGCCTCAGACATGAACAAGGATGCGCGCGACCATGGTGACGAGGTGGCGGCACGCATTCCGGCCGGGCGCGTTGGGGAAGACGCCGACATGGCGGGCGCGGCCATCTACCTGGCGTCGCGCGCCGGCGACTACGTGGTGGGCTCCACGCTGGTGGTTGATGGCGGCGTCACCCATGCGCGCTGAGCAGTTAACCCGCTACAGCGATTCGCGAACTCTTAATCTTCGGTGCCGGAGGTCGACAGCGCATCGCTGACATGCTGCGGCAGCACCAAGTTGCCCTGGGCATCCGGCAAGGCTTCGATGCGAATCAGCGGTGCTGAGGAACTCACACCGCCAAACATGGTGGCAAACGCGGCATCCGCCGCGTCACGGCCCGTCGCAAAACGCACGAAGCCCATGGGAATGGCCGTGCCCGACGGGTCGAACATGTACCAGCGGTGGCCCACATACACCTCCACATAGGCGTGAAAGTCGGTCGGGCCCAGTGACGGATCGGCGCCATAGTCGATCCCGCTGACAAAACGCGCAGGAATGTTGACCGCGCGGCACAGCGCAATCATCAAATGGGCAAAGTCGCGGCAAACACCCGATTCGTCAATCAAGGTGTCCACCGCCGTGGTGTAACCGGTCGAGCTGTTGGAGGTGAAGGTCACGCGCTGGTTGACCCAGTCACGGATCGCCTGGACACGGCTGTAGCCCTGACGCAGGTGGCCAAACTCCTTGACCGCCAACCGATGCAGCCGGTCGGACTGGCAATAACGGCTGGGGTAAAGGTAAGCCAGCACCTGGCCGGGCAGCTGAAGCACGCCGATCTCACCCAGGTTTTCGGGCTGTTCCTGGTGATGATGGATCTCCACCGTGGCGCCGTAGCTGACCGTCAATGGCCCGGGAGCAGCCCTGAACTTCAGGTAGCGGTTGTGGCTGACCGGGTCGGTATAGAGGTCAGGCTGGAGTATCTGGCTGATACCCAGGGTTTCACCGAGGACGTTTTGCTGGCGCGTTTGCGCGGCATGGATGTTGAAAATGAAATCACAACCAGCATCAGCCACCTGGTAATTGAGTTCAATCGAGAAGCCGAGCCTGACCATATGCGGTTTTCCTGAGGTATGTACCGCGAAGCAGCGCAACTGAAAATAAATGGCCGCCCATCCAGGAAGTCACAGGCAATCATCGAGTCGTGCCACGCCGAAGCGGGGGTTGAACGATTGTGGACCTGAAAAACAACCCTTCTTGCAAGTCAGGCCAACCGGCCGCCATGCTTGCGCCGCCGGCGCAGGCTCGCACATGGTGCGTCTGACGCCAATGAGAGCCTGCTTCCTACAGACGGGATGCGTACTGCAAGCCTCCACCAGAGCCGAATCCGGTCTGGCGGCAATTTGCTACATTATTTATAGCTGTCAGCGCCCGTTTCATATGGGCTACAGCCCTATTTCATTAAAAAAACAAATCTACCCGCGGAACTCGCGCCGATACGTGGAAGGCGATGTTTTCAGCGAAGCTGCAAAGTGCTGGCGCAACGATACGGCCGTGCCAAAACCCGCGTCCACGGCTATTTGCTCGACGCTGCGGCTGGTGGACTCCAGCTGCCGCTGTGCAAGCGCCAGGCGCTGGTTGAGCAACCACTGGCCCACCGTGGTCCCGGTGACCTGCCTGAAATGACGCGTGAAGGTGCGCCGCGAAAGCAGCGCGCGGCGTGCCAGGTCATCCAGGTTGTGTGGCTGGTTCAAATTTTTCTGCACCCAGGCCAACACGCCAGCCAGCCGATGATCGGCGCCTGAAGCAGGCAGCGGCTGCTCTACATACTGCGCCTGCCCACCCTGCCGGTGCGGCGCCACCACCATGCGCCGCGCCATGTGGTTGGCCACCTCGGCGCCGTGATCGGTGCGCAGCAGGTGCAGGCAACAGTCGATGCCTGCGGCAGTTCCGGCCGATGTCAGCACATCACCATCGTCCACATAAAGCACGTCGGGCCGCAGTTCCACCTGCGGGTAACGCTGCGCAAAAGCGGGAACCACCGCCCAGTGCGTGGTGGCGGGCCGGCCATCAAGCAACCCGGCCTCGGCCAGCACAAAGGCGCCCACACACAAACCCACGATGCGCGCGCCGCGCTTGTGAGCTGCGCGCAGCGCCTTCAACAAGGCTTCGGGCGGCGCCCGGTAGTTCTTTTCATTCGGGCTGTGCCATGAGGGAACGATGACGATGTCAGCCCGCGCCATGGCCGAGAGCTTGTGCACCACATCAACGGAAAAGCCGGCCGGTGTGCGCAATGGCCCGGGCTCGGCCGCGCACACCAGCAGCTTGAAGTGAGGCATGTGCGGGCCACCCATCTCCTGCCCAAACACCAGACAGGGCACCGAGAGATGAAACGGACTGATGCCGTCGAAAGCAACAACTGCCACGGTTTGCACCGAGCCGGTTTTGTGGGAAGAAGCGCGCATGGCCCGATTCTATCGATTTATGGCTATTGGGCCACTTTCGCCAAAACGCCTCGAAGCGAACAATCCATCTCATCAACCACTTGCTTCAAGGAGAGCTTTCATGACCACCACCACCCCACGCCGCGCCCTCGTTGTGATCGACGTCCAAAACGAGTACTTCACCGGCAATCTGCGCATCGAGCATCCACCGGTGCAGCAGTCCCTGCCCAATATCGGCCGTGCCATGGATGCCGCCCGCGCAGCCGGCATTCCGGTGGTGGTGGTGCAACACAGCGAAGCAGCCAGCGCACCGCTGTTCGCCAAGGGCTCCGCCACTTGGGAACTCAACGAGATCGTGGCCAGCCGCCCGCGCGACCACTACATCGAAAAGGCCTGGCCCAGCGTCTTCACCGAAACCGATTTTGCGGACTGGCTGAAAGAAAAGCAGGTCGACACATTGACGGTGGCCGGCTACATGACGCACAACTGCGATGCCTCGACGATTTTTGAAGCCATGCACCGAGGCCTGCAGGTGGAATTCTTGCAGGACGCCACCGGCGCACTGCCCTATGCCAACACGGCAGGCAGCGCGACGGCAGAAGAGATACACAGGGTGTTCAGCGTGGTGTTCCACACCGGGTTTGCGGCCGTCGCATCCACCGATGATTGGATCAACACCGTGCAGGCAGGCGGTGCACTGAAGAAAGGCAGCATCCTGGCATCAAACCAGGCAGCGCTTGCCTTGAAGTGACTGTCAGGGCGATTTCAAAAGCTACAGCTCTCAGGCCTCGTCCATGAAGCGCACCTTGACGCTTTTGCCCTTGACGCCGCCATTGGCCAGCTTTTGCTGTGCCTGGCTGGCAATGGCGCGGTCCACCGCCACGTAGGTTGAAAATTCGTTGACGTTGATCTTGCCGACCTGCTCGCGCGTGAACGGCGGCAGCTTGCCGGCATCGCCGGTCAATGCGCCCAGCACGTCGCCGGCGCGGATTTTCTCCTTGCGCCCGCCCACGATTTGCAGCGTCACCATGGGCGGCAGCAGCGGTTCGTTGCTGGCCGGCGTCAACTCGGTCAGCTTGTGCCATTCGGACTCGGCTTTCTGCAGCACCTCGATTTTCCCCACGTAACCCATCTCGTCCATGCTCGCCAGGCTGATGGCCCAGCCCTCCTCGTCGGCACGCCCGGTGCGGCCGATCCGGTGGATGTGCACCTCGGCGTCCGGCGTCACGTCAACGTTGATGACCATTTCGAGTTGCGCGATGTCCAGGCCGCGCGCGGCCACGTCGGTGGCCACCAGCACCGAGCAGCTGCGGTTGGAAAACTGCACCAGCACCTGGTCACGCTCGCGCTGTTCGAGCTCGCCGAACAGGGCCAGCGCACTGAACCCTTGCTCTTTCAGATAAGCGACCAGCGCACGGCACTGCGACTTGGTATTGCAAAACGCCAGCGTGCTAGCCGGCCGGAAATGGCGCAGCACTTGCGCCACGGCGCCCAGGCGGGCTTCGTCATGGTCGCTGTCAGGAACCTGGTACCAGCGTTGCTGGATCTTGGTTTTTTCATGCTGCGCCTGCACCGTGATGGTTTGCGGCGTCTTCATGAACTGCTGGCTGATTTTTGCAATGCCTTCCGGGTAGGTGGCCGAGAACAGCAGGGTCTGCCGCTCTTTGGGGCATTGTTTGGCGACGGTGACGATGTCTTCGAAGAAACCCATGTCCAGCATCCGGTCGGCTTCGTCGAGCACCAGGGTGTTCATGGCTTCCAGCGTCAGGTTGCCGCGTGCCAGGTGGTCCATGATGCGGCCCGGTGTGCCGACCACAATGTGCGCGCCGTTCTCCAGGCTGGCGGTCTGGTTGCGCAATGGCACGCCACCGCACAGCACCACGACTTTCACATTTTCTTCCGCACGCGCCAGGCGACGAATTTCGGTGGCCACTTGGTCCGCCAGTTCGCGGGTCGGGCACAGCACCAGGGTCTGCACGGCAAAGCGCCGCGCATTGAGGTTAGCCAGCAAGGCCAGCGCAAACGCCGCGGTTTTTCCGCTGCCGGTTTTGGCCTGGGCAATCAGGTCTTTGCCGGCCAGCGCCAGCGGGAGGCTGGCCGCCTGGATCGGCGTCATCGCGAGGTAGCCCAGCGTTTTGAGGTTGGCCTGCATGGCAGGGTTCAGCGGCAAAGTGCTGAAGTCAGCGCTTGCTGCGCTGGAAGGCTTGGGGGAAGAGGTCATGCACCGATTATCGACGTTGCACTTTTTGGAGCCCGCTGGACGAGGCGGTACCCCTTCGTTCATGAGGTGCTGCCGGGAGCTCCTTCACTTGATTTGCATGACAAACCAGCAGTTACCCCTTAACCCACGGGCGCAAGCAGCTATGTTATTAATAGCAAAATCAATTGCTACAGATACGGCGATAACTCGGCCTTGCCCCAGCGCAGAGGCAAAGACGCCTTCACCCGTTTCATGGACAGCGGTCTGAACCGAAGCAGGCGCTGCGCCCCCTCAAACGCCGCCAGGTCCGGGCCGTCCCAGACGATCTCTGCCGACACAGCAAGATAAAGCAGGTCACCATTCTCGAAGTCAATCAACAGCAAGCCGGCACGCGGATGGACCGCAATGTTGCCCAGGGTGTTGAAAAAGAAGTTACCGGCATAGTCCGGCATGGTGAGGACGCCGTCTTCGCTCACCCGCACAAAGCCGGGCCTGCCGCCGCGGTGCGACACATCCACACCACCGGCACGCCCGGCCTCCGCGGAATCTCCCGCGTAGGCGGTGGCAATAAACAGCGTGTCGGCCATGGCAATCATGCGGCGTGCCGCGTCGTCCAGTTCCCTGGCTTCATGCACTGCCGGCGCTGCGACGGATGCGCCTGCCTGCACATACACCGGCTCACGCGCCTGGATGTATTTGGGGCAATTGCCAAAACTCTGGCTGAGTTCCACGGTGAACCCCGACGTTCCCACATCGCGCACTACACCGTTCATCCGGTTGCGGCGCCGGGTATGCGGCTCAATACCCAGCAGGCCTATGGCCGCACCATCGACCAGCGTGTGTATCAGCGGGTCGCCTTGCAGAGGCTGGGCCGCAACCTGCAAATGCCACGGATCGGGAGAACGGATAAAACCAGGCGGCTGCGCCAGCACCGAGGCCCAGGGCTGACCATCGGCATCGACGGTGCCTGCAATCAGAAAAGGCAGTTGCTCAAAAAAAGCGCGATGCTGTTCGGGCATAAAGTCGCGTATCACGCGCGGGCCGAGCTGCTCCATCCGGCTTTCCACACCCACCCGCGCCTGCACTGCGCGTTCGCCGGCATGAAACGCAGGGCTCATGCCGCGAGTCCCACGGGGGTTTTGACCATGGGCACAAAACCAGGCAGGGCCTCAACGCGGGCCAGCCAGGCACGCAGCGCCGGATAGGGCACCAGCGACACATTGCCTTCCGGCGCCCGGGCCACATAGCTGTAGTTGGCAATATCAGCCAGCGTGGGTGTGCTGCCGGCCAGAAAAGCGGACTGCGCCAGTTGCTGCTCCATGACCGCGAACAACGCATGCGATCGTGCGACGGCTTCGGGATTGTCCGGCCGCTTGAACAGCTGAACAACACGCGCCGCAGCCGGGCCAAAAGCGAGCTGGCCTGCAGCAACTGACAGCCAGCGCTGAACACCCGCCGCGGCCAGGGGCTCGGAGGGAAGCCACGTGTTCGCATCAACCGCATAGCGCCCGGTGAGATAAACGAGGATGGCATTCGAGTCCGCCAGCGTGACGTCACCGTCCTGAATCACTGGCACCTGTCCAAAGGCGTTCATTGCCAGAAAATCCGGCGTCTTGTGGCCCTTGGCCGCCAGGTCAATGTCCACACACTCAAAAGGCAGGTCCAGCAGGGAAAGCATCAGTTCCACCCGGTGCGAATGACCGGAAATCGGTGTGCGGTAAAGCTTGATCGGCTGCGCAGGTGCAGTCTTCAGACGGGGGCGCGATGTTGGAGCTGGCGATGCGGTCATACGGGTCTTTCAGTCAAGTTTTATCTCGGAAGGCCTGATTTTGTTTGATTCGATATCTTCAATAAATGGCGTTGAATGTATTTGACTAATCCATTTATCGGATGAATATGAATTACCATCCTGCGCATGGACAAGCTCCGGGCCATGCAGGCTTTCATACATATTGCCGATGAAGGCAGCCTCACGGCTGCGGCGCGGGTCATGGCGTCTTCACTGCCCGCCATGGTGCGCACTCTTGCTGCTTTGGAGGCGCAGCTCGGCGTGCGCCTGTTCAACCGCACCACACGCCGCATTTCGCTGACCGAAGAAGGCCGGCGCCACCTGGACAGCTGCCGGCAAATACTCTCAGCCCTGGATGACGCCGAAGCCGCCTTGTCTGCCGATGCCGCAGAACCGGCGGGCCATCTCACCATCACCGCACCCATCCTGTTCGGCCAGATGCATGTAGCGCCCGCGGTAACGCGCTTTGTGCAGCAGTACACCCAGATGCGCTGCAGCGTGGTGCTTGCCGACCGTGTGGTCAACCTGCTTGAAGAAGGCATTGATGTGGGCATTCGCATCAGCGAACTGCCGGACTCCTCTCTGGTGGCCCAATCTGTCGGGCAGATCCGCCGGGTGGTGGTGGCCAGCCCCGCCTGGCTGCGCCTGCATGGCACACCCCGCCACCCGAAAGATTTGCTCAAGGCCAACTGTGTACGCGTCACCGACCATGCGCCAACCTGGGGGCCCTTTAATGATCAGGGCCGTCCCCTGCGGCTTGCCGTCAGTGGCAACCTGGAGTTCAACCAGAATGCCCCGGCGGTTGAAGCCTGTGCCGCAGGCGTCGGTGTGGGCAACTTTTTTTCGTACCAGGTCGCGCCCTTCCTGAAAAGCAAACAACTGCGCATCATCCTGGAAGATTTCGAGCCTCCACCCCGGCCCATCAGCATCGTGTACCCACACGCACGCTTGTTACCTGTGCGCACCCGGGTTTTTATTGAATGGATGAAGAAAGAACTGCGGGCCTTCCAGCGCTGACGCGATGAACATGCATACAAAACCGCTGTGGGCCGTTGTTGCACGGTCACAAGCAGCTATCATTTTTATAACAAAAACCCCTTCACAATGCGGGTGCAAGCCAAGGCAGGCATGCTCCTGCCAGGATCAGCAGAGAAAGAATATCCATGCAAACTTTTGATTTCGACCTGTTTGTCATAGGCGGCGGCAGCGGCGGCGTGCGTGCCGCGCGCATGGCGGCGCAGCGCGGAGCACGGGTGGCGCTGGTCGAGGTTGCGGCCATGGGCGGCACATGCGTCAACGTGGGCTGCATTCCCAAAAAGCTCTACAGCTATGCTGCGCACTTTGCCGATTCCTTTGAGGAATCGCACGGCTTTGGCTGGACCGGCGAGGCGCCAGTCTTCAACTGGGATGTATTGAAAACCAACCGGGCTCGCGAAATCCTGCGGTTGAATGGCATATACAACCAGTTGCTCACCAATGCCGGCGTAACCATCATCACCGGCTGGGCCAGCCTGGTGGACGGCCACACCGTGAAGGTGGAGGAGCGCAGCTTCACCGCCAAAAACATTCTGGTCAGCACGGGCGGCACGCCCACCGTGCCGGCACTTCCGGGTCGTGAACACATCGTTACCTCGGACCAGATGTTCGATCTGGACCCGTTCCCGCGGCGCTTGCTGGTGGTCGGCGGTGGCTACATCGCCTGCGAATTTGCATCCATCTTCAATGGCCTGGGTTCCGAGGTGACGCTCGTGCACCGCGGAGAAAAATTGCTCACTGGCTTTGATGAAGATGTACGCAGCTTCATCGCCGCCGAAATGGAAAAGACGGGCGTCAAGCTCCAGCTGGCCAGCGAAGTAACGGCCATCACCAAAACGGGCGATGGCCTGCAGGTCAGTCTCAAGGGCGGCCATGCCGGCCCTTTCACGGTGGACAGCGTGCTCTACGCCACCGGCCGCGTACCCAACACCAACGGGCTCGGGCTCGAAGCTGCAGGCGTGAAGCTCAATAGCAAGGGGGCTATCGAAATCAATGCCCACTACCAGACGTCGGTGCCTTCCATTTACGCGCTTGGCGACGTCACCGCCCGCCTGCAGCTGACGCCGGTCGCGCTTGGCGAGGCCATGGTGGTGGTTGACCAGCTTTTTGGCGCCGCCGCCGGGAAGAAGCCGCGCTGCATGAGTTACGAATTTGTTCCGACTGCCGTGTTCACGCATCCGAACATCGGCACGGTCGGTTACTCCGAGGCTGCCGCACGCAAGGAGTTCGGCAAGGTCAGCGTGTATCGCGCAGATTTCAAGGCACTCAAACATACGCTGAGCGGCAGCACTGAGCGCACCCTGATGAAACTGCTGGTGGAAGACGCCACCGACCGGGTGGTGGGCCTGCACATGGTGGGGCCCGACGCGGGTGAAATAGTTCAGGGTTTTGCCGTGGCCATGAAAGCCGGCGCCACCAAGGCCGTGTTCGACAGCACCATAGGCATCCACCCCACGGTGGCCGAAGAATTTGTGACCATGCGCGAACCGGTGCAGGTACTGGCAGGTTCCAACGCCTAGAAATTGCTGTCCGGCAAGAAGGCAATGTTGCTGCGCTCGATGGCTGCATCAAATGCAGCCAGCTCCGCATCGCCCTGGGTTGCTGTCCGTGTGTCCAGCGGATGAAAAACCTGGTGTTGCAAGCGACGCAGTGCGTCGGATTTTTCCATCACCTCCAGTACCTGTTGCGGTGCCATCATCAAGACAAAAGGGTTGGCGTTCGGTGCGTCGACTCGCATGGCAGGGCTCCTGGTCAAAGGGGTTGGTACAGGCATCAATGAGATGAATGCACTTTAGGAGAAGCCTTAAATTCCTGGAAGTCAGCGGGCAGCGTGACCGGGTGTAGGCGTCCGGCTGACACGCGTCCAGCCGGGTTGGCATCGCACCTCACCGCCAGAGCACTCAGAACGCACGTTCACCCCTGTGCCAGGCCGCCCGGACGATGGGCATGCCGCCGCTCATCCGGACGCGGATCAAGTCTGCCCGCAGGCCGGGAGCCAACTCACCGCGGTCTGTGAGGCCGATGGCGTGCGCCGGATTGCGTGTGACGGTATTGACGGCCTTGGGCAGGCTCCAGCCGGCAGTGTCCTGCAACAAAAAAGCCGACTGGAGCAGGCTGGCCGGCACGTAGTCCGAGGAAAAAATATCGAGCAGATCAAGCTGCGCCAGTTCCGCCGCCGAAACATTGCCCGAATGGGAACCGCCCTTGACCAGGTTCGGCCCGCCCATGACGATGCCCATGCCGGCCTCCCGTGCCGCGCGGGCGGCAGCCACGGTGGTCGGGAATTCCGAGATGGCGATTCCCTCTTCGCTGGCCTGCTCGACATGTTCGACTTCGGTGTCGTCGTGGCTGGCTACCGGCAGGGCACGCGCGCGGCTGCCGGCAATCACGGCCGCGCGGTTGGGCATGGCAAAACGTTCCTGGTGTATCCGGCGCTCCTGAACAAGTGCTTCGTATTCCGCATCATTGAAGCTGCCGTACCGCTCGGCGTAGCGCCGGTATTTGCCTAGGTCGCGCCACTGGCGCTGGCCCGGTGTGTGGTCCATCACGCTGACCAGTTCGAGCAGGGAGTCGTCGGCGTAGTGCTCGAAAACATCCACGATGTCAGGGGCCGAGACCTCGCAGCGCAGGTGCAGCAGGTGTTCAACTCGCAGCAGGCCTTCGGCACGGCATTCATGCAGGGCCTCGATCGATACATGCTGGGTCTGGCTGCGTGTGCCGCCCTGGTCCATGTCACCGATCACCACCGAATCGAGCACGGTGATGATGCCCGCAGCCGCACACAGCGCATCGTGCATGACGGTGGCTGAATGTGCATTCCACAGCACGCCCGGGCGCGGTACCAGGTGTTTCTCGAGGTTGTCGGTATGCAACTCGACCAGGCCGGGTAGCAGCCAGTCGCCCTGCCAGTCTTCGGCTCCCGACACGGAGGTGCCGCCGCGCTCGAGGGAGCGGATGAGGCCGCCTTCCACCACCATGCAGCCGGTGAATTCCTCCGTGGCTGTGACAATTCTTGCGTTCCTGATGATCTTCTGTTTCATGCTTGTTTCGCTTTAAAGTGATTTTCGATAGTGTTCGACGTCCAGGCAGCGGCTGGCCACCGCTTCGCGCACTTCGTCGTCGTGAAAAATGCCGACTACCGCAGCCCCGCGCGCACGCGCCGCATGAATCAGCTCCACCACAACACGGCGGTTATCGGCATCCAGCGAGGCTGTGGGTTCGTCGAGCAGCAACACGGGAAGGCCGGCTATCAGGCCGTGCGCGATGTTCACCCGCTGCTGCTCGCCACCAGAGAAGGTGGCGGGCGGCAAATGCCACAGGCGCTCGTGAAGGTTCAGGCGCGTCAGCCATTCGGCGGCATGCCCGCGCGCCTCGTCGGCCGCCACACCGAGCCGACGCAGCGGCTCGGCCACGATGTCCAGCGTCGACACCCGGGGAATCACGCGCAGAAACTGCGACACATAGCCGAGGGTGCGGCGCCGCACGTCCAGCACCTCGCGCGGCAGGGCGGCCGACAGATTGACCCACTGGTCCTGGTGGCGAATGCGCACATCTCCGCTGCTGGCTGCGTAGTTACCGTAAAGGCAGCGCAGCAACGAGCTTTTACCGCTGCCGGAGTGGCCTGTCAGTGCCAGGCACTCGCCGGAACTGACACTCAGGCTGATGCCGGAAAAAACAGGCAGCGCCACGCCTCCACGCGCATGCAGGGTGAAGGTTTTGGAAAGATCGGCGGTTTCAAGGACAGCGGTCATGGTGAGGTTCGGGTGTGACAGTCAGGGGGTGAGAACGGAAGACACCAGCAGCTGGGTGTAGGGGTGCTGCGGGTCGTCGAGCACGCGGTCGGTCAGGCCCTGTTCCACCACGCAACCGTCTTTCATGACCAGCATGCGGTGCGCAAGCAGTCGCGCCACGGCAAGGTCGTGGGTGACGATGACCGCAGCCAGATTCAGCTGGTCGACCAGTTCGCGCAGCAGATCAAGCAGCCGCGCCTGCACCGAAACGTCGAGCCCGGTGGTTGGCTCGTCCATGAAAACCAGCCGCGGGTGGGTCACCAGGTTGCGGGCAATCTGCAGGCGCTGCTGCATGCCGCCCGAGTAGGTACCCGGCAGGTCGTCAATGCGGTCCACGTCGAGCTCGACCCGCTCCATCCAGCTCAAGGCCTGGCCGCGCAGCTTGCCGTAATGGCGTGCACCCAGCGCCATCATGCGTTCGCCGATGTTGGCGCCACCCGAAACATTCATGCGCAGGCCGTCGCGCGCATGCTGCTCGACAAACCCCCAGTCGGTGCGGGCCAGCCAGCGCAGCCGCGCTTCCGACAGTTCGGCCAGATCCACCAGCCCCGGCGCTGCGCGGGCTGCGGACACTTCGGTGCCGGCTTCGTCCCGCAAGTCGTAATGCACGGAGCCCTCATCGCAGGCCAGGCGGGAAGCCAGAAGCCGCAACAGCGTGGATTTGCCGGAACCGGATTCGCCGACAACGGCCAGCACCTCGCCAGGGTAAAGATCGAAACTCACATCACGGCAGGCCCAGCGCAGGCGGTTGCCCTGCATGAACTGCTTGCCGGCGCCGCGTACAGACAGGAGAAGACCGTCGCTCATGCGATGTCCTTTGCTGCGGCACGCGCCAGCGCATTTGGCATGGATACCGCCTGCTGCGAGCCCACATGTCCGGCCTCGCGGCGCTCGCCGCAGAAGTCGCTGTCCGAACAGACAAACAGCCGGCTGCCTTCGTCATCCACAATCATTTCGTCGAGAAAACTGTCCGCCGCACCGCACAGCGCGCAGGCATGATCCCAGCGCTGCACCTCAAACGGATGGTCTTCAAAATCCAGGCTGCGCACAGCGGTATAAGGCGGGATGGCGTAAATGCGTTTTTCGCGGCCAGCTCCGAACAGCTGCAGGGCCGGGTTCATGTGCATCTTGGGGTTGTCGAACTTCGGTATCGGCGAAGGTGAGGTCAGGTAACGCTCGTTGACCAGCACCGGGTAGTCGTAGGTCTTGGAGATGGCACCGAGCTGGGCAATGTCTTCGTAAAGCTTGACATTCATCAGGCCATACTCCCCCAGCGAGTGCATGGTGATGGTTTCAAGGCGGCGCGGTTCGAGCCGGAACAGCGGTTCCGGCATGGGCACCTGATACACAATGGTTTGCGCTTCTGTAAGTGCCGTCTCCGGGATGCGGTGCCGCGTCTGGATGATGGTGGCCTCAACCGTTTTTTCCGTCGTTGGCACGCCGGTGGTGCGCGCAAAGAAGCGACGGATGTTAACCGCGTTGGTGGTGTCGTCCGCACCCTGGTCAATCACCTTGAGCACATCCTCGCGGCCTATGATGCTGGCCGTCACCTGCACGCCGCCAGTGCCCCAGCCATACGCGAAAGGCATCTCGCGCGAACCGAAAGGCACCTGGTAGCCCGGAATGGCCACTGCCTTGAGCATGGCGCGGCGTATCATTTTTTTTGTGCGTTCGTCGAGGAACCCGAAGTTGTAGTTCTCGTCCATCATGCTGCCCTCTGTATCGCCGGTGCGGCGTTGCCGGGACCTTCTGCGCGGCCTTCTTCCATCTGCCTGTCGTTCTGTCTTTCCTGCGCGTGGGCTACACGCAGCTTGCGCACCAGTTCCAGCTCGGACTGGAAGTCCACGTAATGCGGCAGCTTCAGGTGCTGGACAAAACCCGAGGCCTCCAGGCTGTCTGCGTGGGACAGCACAAATTCCTCATCCTGCGCAGGTGCAACGGCCAGCTCACCCAGCTCGCGCGCACGCAGTGCGCGATCAACCAGTGCCATGGCCATGCTCTTGCGTTCTGCTCCGCCGAAAGCCAGGCCGTAACCCTGGGTGAACTGCGGCGGCACCTCGCGGTTGCCGGCAAACTGGTTGATCATCTGGCACTCGGTAAGCTCGACCTCACCGATATCGATCTCGAAGCCGAGCTCGTCGGCCAGAATTTCCACCGACACGGTGCCGCGCCGGATCTCACCGGCAAACGGGTGCGCATTGGCATAACCACGCTGGGTGGAATAACCGAGACCCAGCAACCAGCCTTCGTCGCCGCGCGCCAGCGCCTGCAGCCTTCGCGGCCGGTCGGCCGGGAACATCAGGGGTTCACGCGTCAGGTCACCGGGCTCGCTGTCTGAAAGAGGGCGTGGTGTTTCCATCAGGCCTTCCCGCGCCATCAGCTCATTGACACGCGGCATGCTGGCCGGGAGTTCCTGCGCTCCAGCCTGCATCGCTTCCTGCTGCTCCTCGCTGTCGCTGCCTTCGGCCAGCAAGGCAAAGTCCAGCAGGCGCTGGGTGTAGTCATAGGTGGCACCGAGCACCTGACCGCCGGGCACGTCCTTGAAGGTTGCAGACACACGGCGCGTCAGTTTCATTTTTGCAGTGTCCAGCGGCAGGCTGTAGCCAAAACGCGGCAAGGTGGTGCGATAGGCGCGCAGCAGGAAAATCGCTTCAATCAGATCGCCACTGGCCTGCTTGATCGCAAGCGCGGCCAGTTCAGGGTCGTAAAGAGACCCCTCGGACATGACTCGATCCACTGCCAGCGACATCTGTGCGCGTATCTGCGCGACGGACAGTTCCGGCAGAGAGGTATCACCACGGCGTTGCGTCGCAAGCAGGCGCCAGGAGTTTTCGATGGCGGCCGTGCCGCCCTTGACTGCCACATACATTTCAGACTCCTTCCAGACGCCGCACGCGGGTCGTTCGCGGCAGCCCAAGCGCAAGGTCTGCGCAGGTAAACACAATGTCCACCCCTTGCGGAAAGGCAGCATGGTTGGCTTGCCATTGCGCCCAGAAGTCATCGGGCAGCCCGGCAATACACGCCGTCTGCGTATCCTGGATGCCAGGGCCTCGCCACTCGACAGCAGGCCCGGTCTCCAGCGACGGCACTTCCACCAGCAAGGTGGCGGAGCGCTCGGGTGATGCCACCAAGCCGGGCGGGAAACTGTCCAGCGCCGGCATGTTGCCCGCGTCGATGAGCACGGCGAAAGCAGCTTCATCCGGCATATCAGCCAGGCCTGCACCGGTATGAAAACGCAGCCAGCCTGAAGCACGCCCATCGTCCTGCTGCCACCAGACGGGGGTGTCGTGGTCGGTCAGGGCCAGCAGCAGGTGGGCCATGGCCGCGCCCAGGGCCAGACCCTCGACCGGGCTGCCAAGCGCAAAACGCCTGCCCGGCCGCGACAGGGCTTCGAGCACGCGGCGAAAAGCGGTTTGTGCGTCATGCACCGGGTCGACAAAACCGGCGCTGAGTTGGACAGACTGTTTCATGCCTGGCCCCGGACAAAGGTAAAGAATTCAACTTTCGAAGCCGCGGCTGCGCGGCTGGCAGCGTCGCGCTCCGCAGCCTGCTGCTTTGCCAGCGGCTCGACCACCAGGCGCATGATGTCCGCATGCCACTGGACGTCCTGCAACAGCGCGTCGAAGACAGCCATCAGTTCAACCTTGCGGCGATCACGCCCCAGGGCATAGCCCACCCCCAGCGCGCCGGAACCGACACGTATTGCGCATCGCGTCACACTGGCCTCGCCAAGATTGAAAGCGTCGCCGGTTCCGCCTACACGACCACGCAGCATGACCATGCCGGATTCGGCGGGCCGCACATGCGCCAGTGGCGGCAACTCTTCCAGGAAGAGCCGCGCCTTTTCCAGCTCTGGACGGGGCGCGCGTGCCAGCACGGCCAGCCAGCGCCTACGCGCCTCGTTGTCGGGATTCACGGTCTTTGTCATACAGATGTCTAAATCAGTCGCTAGAGTTGGGTCTGTCGCTGCAAACAGCCACAAGGGCTGCAGGAAGACCCTAGTTCAACCGGACAACATGACCAAATGATGACAAGCGAACGCCCTCTTTCCAGTGCGCCCGGCCGGCGCAGCGGTGTGGCTGTGTGGAAGCAGATAGCCGACACACTGAGCACCGAAATCCGCGACCGCGCCTTCACCGCGACCGGCCGCCTGCCCAGCGAAAACGAACTCTCCATACGTTTTGGCGTGAACCGCCATACCCTGCGCCAGGCCGTTGCCGCCTTGCAGCTTGATGGCCTGGTGCGCATCGAGCCGGGACGCGGTACTTTTGTCCAGCACGAACTGCTGGACTATGTGCTCTCGCGCCGTACGCGCTTTAGCGAAAACCTCCAGCGCCAGGGGCTGCTGCCGAGCAAGCAACTGCTCACCGCCAGGGAGATGCCTGCGCCCGAACGGGCAGCGCATGAACTGCGGTTGGACAAGGGCGCCAAGGTGTTGATGGTGGAGATGCTGGACGAAGCAAACGAGCAGCCGATAGCCCTGGCCACGGCCTACTACCCTGCAGCCCGCTTTGCGGGTTTGCTCGACATGCTGGGCAGCGGCACCTGCACCACCGACATCCTGCGCCATTTTGGCGTCGAGGACTATGTGCGTGCCGAAAGCCGCATCACCACCCAGATGCCCTCTGACGAAACCGCACGGCTGCTCAGGCAGCCGGCCACGCGGCCGGTGCTGTGCGTCGAATGCCTGGACGTGGACATGGCGGGTCAGGCCATCAAATATGGAGAAACCGTGTTTTGCGGCGACCGGGTCCAGCTGGTGGTTGGCACAGGGAATGACGCGGGAGAAGAGGCATGAGCGCGCGGTATGCCATTTATTTTGCGCCTTACCGACACTCTCCATGGTGGACCTTTGGCGCGCATTGGCTGGGCCGCAACGAACATGACAACACCGCGCTGCCCCAGCCGCAGCTGGAGGAAATCAGTGCAGCGGAACTGGCAGGCATCACTGCAGAACCCCGGCGTTACGGCTTTCACGCCACCCTGAAAGCGCCCTTTCGGCTGTCTGCTGCGCACACCGAACCGGATCTGGTGGCGCGCCTCGGGCGGCTGGCCCAGACACTGGCGCCAGTAGCGCTGGGATCGCTGCGCATCGCCACCCTGGGCAACTTCGTGGCCCTGGTCCCCGAGACCAGTCCCGCCGGCCTGCAGGCCCTGGCTGCAGCCTGCGTGAGCGGGCTGGATGAATTGCGTGCGCCACTGGAAGAGGCTGAACTTGCCCGCCGCCACGCCGCTGGCCTGGACGCCCGCGAAGCCGAACTGCTGGCCCTCTATGGATACCCCTATGTCATGGAGCGGTTCCGCCTGCACCTCACGCTGACGGGGCCGGTAGATGGTTCACTGGCACAGCGGGTCATACGCACAGCCGGCCCTGCCATTGCCCGCCTCAACAAGGAGGCGCCGCTGTCGCTGGACCGGCTCTGCCTGTTTGTGGAGCGGAGTCCGGGTGCGGCGTTTCAGCGCGTCATCGATGTCAGGCTGGGTGCATGAGCGGCCTGTGGGTGTTTGTCTGCGGGCCTTCCGGCGCCGGCAAGGACAGCGTCATCGACTCCGCGCAGAAAGTGCTCGGCGCGCGTACCGGCATTGTGTTTGCTCGCCGCATGGTCACGCGCGCCGCACATGCAGGCTCCGACCATGACCCGGTAAGCGCATCGGCCTTTACCGACCTGCTGCAGTCGGGCGGCTTGTGCTGGCACTGGCAGGCCCATGGCTTTTGTTATGGCATCGCCGGGCATTACGGCGACGCCGTACGGTCCGGATGCCTCGTGGTCGTCAACGGCTCACGCGCGCATGTAGAAAGCCTGCCGCCTTCCCCCGCCCTGCGGGTGGTCCGGATCAGTACCGACCCCGACCAGCTGGCATCCCGCCTGCTGCAGCGTGGCCGCGATACAGCCGCGGCCGTCGCCGACAGACTGGCACGCAATCTTCATTTCGCCGACATGCAGGCTGACTGCGTGATCGTCAACAACGGAGAACTGGCAGCCGCCGGCCACCAGCTGGCGGGCTATCTGGCCAGTGCGGTCCGGCCTGTGAGTGTGATCGACAGTACCCCGCACTTGGCCTGCATGAGAACCTCCACGTAGTAAGCCCAATCGGGCGGGCTCGCTGCAGGGTCCTTGGCCAGATCATCCCAGCGCCGGAGTGCCACCGCATCGGCGGCAAAAGGCTGTTCAATAAAGGCCGCCGCTTCCTCTTCTGAAAAGGAGCCGCCCTGCAGCGCCAGGCTGCGCACCGAGGCCGCCGACAGGCTGGAGCGGTAATGCCTGTCCACATGGCAAAGATAGCGCTTGGCATCCACATGCATGCGGATGGGCTCGAGCACGGCGTCCGGGAACACTCCGCGCAAAAATGGCAAGGCCAGGTACTGGTGCAAGTCATCACCAGCTGCGGACTTCGCCGATACCGGGGAGGACAGCAGATGGCCGAGGTCATGCAGCAATGCGGCTGCCGTCAACTCGGGTGACGCGCCCGCACGCTCCGCCAGGCAGGCGCACTGCAGGGCATGCTGCTGCTGACTGACCGCCTCGGAGCCGTATTGCACGGCGCCCTGCGTTTGAAACAGCTCCGTGATTTCTTCTATTTCCAGGGCCATGCCTTTTGACTCGCAGCGTATCGTGACTAATTGGTGTGAACAGGGCCTAAACGAGCGCCTTGCGGATGCGCGCCGAGATCAGGTCGATGACGCTCACAGTGACCACGATGATGATCATCACGGCGCAGGTTTCGGCGTACTGAAAGCCGCGGATGATTTCCCATAACACGACACCAATGCCGCCCGCGCCCACCATGCCGACCACGGAAGCGGAGCGCACATTGGACTCGAAGCGGTACAAGGTGTAGGAAATCCACAGCGGCAGCACCTGCGGAATCACGCCATAGCAAATTTCTTCCAGGACATTTGCGCCGGTGGCCCGTATGCCCTCGACCGGCTGCGGATCGATCGATTCGACGGCTTCCGAAAACAGCTTGGCGAGAATGCCGGTGGTGTGAACCCAGAGCGCCAGCACCCCGGCAAAAGGCCCCAGCCCCACCGCCACGATGAACAGCATGGCAAACACCATTTCATTGATGGCGCGTGCTGCGTCCATGAGCCGACGTACCGGCTGGCGCACCCAGACGGGCGCGATGTTCTCTGAGCACAGCAAACCCAGAGGGATGGCGCAGACTACGGCAAGGGCGGTGCCCCACAGCGCGATCTGCAACGTCACCACCATCTCCTCCAGGTAGTAACGCCACTCCTTGAAGTTGGGTGGGAAGAAGCTGGAGGCGTACTGCGCCATATTGCCGGAGTCGCGCCACAGGTCTGCCGGGCGCATTTCGGCGCCCTTCCACGACGCCGCAAGCAACGCGATCAGCACGCCCCAGGCCAGCAGCGCCACCAGGTTGGCGCGCGGCGGCGCCGGGGGAAGACCGGGCACGACGGAAAGATGCGGGTTATGGGCGTTCACGGCGTTGTTACCCGACCGATCAGCCGGCCTGCTGCAGCTCGGCCAGCTTCTTGTTGATGGCGTCGAGCTTGGTCGCCTTCTCCTGCGGATTAACCGTGGCGTCGGCCTCCAGCTTGGTCTTTTCCTTGAACAGCTCGAGTTGGCGAATGGGCGAAAGCTGCGCGTTGCTGGAGTCGCGGAAACCGCCGAGCACAAGCTTGTTCAGGATCGCCAGTTCACGGGCCGAGTCGCTGCCCTTGCCATAGGAAAGCAGGAAGGCCTTGATCTTTTGTTTGCTGCCCTCGTCCAGATCCTTGCGCCACACGATCGGGTCGCCCGCGATCAGCGGTGACTTCCACACGATGCGCAGCTTGGTAAAAACCTCGGGCGAACGCTTCTCGATGCGCTCCAGCACGTCGGAGCTGTGCACTGCGGCGTCGACCTGCTTGTTGGCCACGGCCATGATGTTGGATTCGTGGTTGGCGCCGCGAATGTTCTTGAAAGTGGCCTTGGGGTCGAGATTGTGCTTGGCGAAAACGTAGTAGCTGGGGACCAGGAAGCCCGAGGTGGAGTTGGGGTCGCCGATGCCGAAGCTCAGGTTCTTCGCATTCTTGAGCACATCGTCCAGCGTGTGGTACGGGCTGTCCTTGTGCACCGAGATCATCGACCAGTAGCCGATCGAGCCGTCCACATTGACGACCTGCGAGAACACTTCACCGTTCGCGCGGTCCACGGCTTCCATGGCCGACTTGTTGCCAAACCAGCCGACCTGCACCTTGCCGAAGCGCATGGCCTCGATCACGCCGGCGTAGTCGGGCGCGAAGAAGGCGTTGACCTTCAGGCCGGTGCGCTTTTCCATGTCTGCCAGCAGCGGCACCCAGTCCTGCTTCAGATTCTGGCTCGACTCGGTGGAAATGATGCCGAAGTTGATTTCCTTGGTGTCTTTGGTTTGGGCCCAGGCAGCCCCGGTGGTCGCAACGGCCAGCGCCAGCATGGCGACGAGTTTCTTGAACATGATGGGTTCCTTGTGAATGCGAGAAAGAAGAAAGAAGAAAGAAAGGGTTTCAGGCCGCCTGCGGCAGCGGCTGCGTCCAGGCCGGTACGGCCGGGGGCTTGCGGGCGCCATGCAAGCTGCCGATATGGTCGCCCAGCGAGAGGATTTCATGGGCTTCCGCGCCGTACAGTTCACGCAGCAACTGCGGCGTCAGCGCCGACGACGGGCCGTCGTAGACCACGCGGCCGTGGTGCAGTGCCACCGTGCGAGCGCAGTAGCGCATCGCCACGTTCACCTGGTGTAACGAGACGACCACCGTGCAGCCGTCCTCGCAATTGACCTTGGCCAGGATATCCATGACCTTGCGCGAAGATTCCGGGTCCAGCGACGCAATTGGCTCATCGGCCAGCAATACCTTGGCTCCCTGCACCATGGCGCGCGCAATGGCCGCGCGCTGCTGCTGCCCGCCCGACAGCGTGGACGCACGTTGCGCGCAACATTCGGCAATGCCGACACGGCGCAGGGCTTCGATGCCCCTGGCTCTTTCCTCAGATGTGAACCAGCGGATCAGACTGCGCCACATGGGCACCCTGTGCAGCGTGCCTGCCAGCACATTGATGATGACCGGCAGCCTGCCCACCAGATTGAACTGCTGGAAAACAAAGCCCACGCCGGATCGGACCGAGCGGATGTCGGAGGCAATCTTTCCGTCACGCTGGACGGTTCTGCCGTGGATCTCTATAGACCCCTTTGCATCTGTATCGCCGGCCATCAACCCGGCCATGTGCCTGAGCAGGGTGGATTTGCCGGAACCGGAAGCGCCGATCAGCGCAACCATCTCGCCCGGCGCAATGCTCAGGTCCACCTGCCGCAGGGCCTGACGGCCATTGCCGAAGGTCTTGCTCAGGGTATTGATTCGAATGGCAGCTTCCATGGTCTCTCCAAGTGTTGGGCCGTGTTGAATCTAGGGTCGCAATGTGTCGTTTTGATGTCAGTTCCGGCATCAGGAGCCTCCCGGGATACCCGATGCCTGCCTCCGGACAGGTCCGGCGCGAGCGGGGCACAATAAGCCCATGCCTTACCTCCCCGCTTTTATCGCCCCCTCCCGTTACACCGACCCCGTCGCCGCTCTGGCCCAGGTGCGGCTGATTTATGACCAGCAGATTGCGCACCTGCGTGACGCCATGCACCGTTATGTGGCAGGCGAAACCCTGTCCGGTCATGTGCGTGCCTGCTACCCCTTCGTGCGGGTTCACACCGAGACAGTGGCACGCGCCATTCTTGAAACACCCGATATCGCGCAACTCAGCTACGGTTTCGTGGCAGGGCCCGGCCGTTATGAGACCACGCTGACGCGGCCTGACCTGTACGGCAACTACTACTTGGAGCAATTCCGCCTGCTGCTGCAGAACCATTCGGTCGAACTGGAAGTGGGCACCAGCACCCAACCGATTCCGGTGCATTTTTCGTTTGCCGAACATGACCACATCGAAGGCAACCTGAGCGGGGACCGCCGCATGCTGATGCGCGATGTGTTCGACCTGCCGGACCTGGCCGCCATGGACGATGGCATTGCCAACGGAACCTATGAGCCTCGGCCCGGCGAGCCGCAGCCGTTGTCGCTGTTCACTGCCGCCCGGGTCGACTATTCATTGCAGCGCCTGCGCCACTACACCGGCACCTCGCCGGACTGGTTCCAGAACTTTGTGCTGTTCACCAACTACCAGTTCTACATCGACGAATTTGTGCGCCTGGGCCATGAGGAAATGTCACGCCCCGACAGCGACTACATCGCTTTTGTCGAGCCCGGCAATGTGGTGACGCGCCGCACGGGCTTGCCACCCATCACCGGCGACGAGCTGGGCATGGCGCCGCCGCGCCTGCCGCAAATGCCGGCCTACCACCTGATGCGCGCCGACCGCACCGGCATCAGCATGGTGAATATCGGCGTCGGCCCGGCCAATGCGAAGAACATCACCGACCACATTGCCGTGCTGCGCCCGCATGCCTGGATCATGCTGGGCCATTGCGCAGGCCTGCGCAACAGCCAGCAGCTCGGGGACTATGTGCTGGCGCACGGTTATGTACGGGAAGACCATGTGCTGGACGAAGAGCTGCCTCTGTGGGTGCCGATTCCCGCGCTGGCTGAAATTCAGGTGGCGCTGGAGCGCGCAGTGAAAGACGTGACTCATCTGGAAGGCCCTGATCTCAAGCGCATCATGCGCACAGGCACCGTGGCATCAACCGACAACCGCAACTGGGAACTGCTGCCGGGCAACCAGCCGCAGCGCCGTTTCAGCCAGAGCCGCGCGGTGGCGCTGGACATGGAAAGCGCCACGATTGCCGCCAACGGTTTCCGCTTCCGCGTTCCCTACGGCACGCTGCTGTGCGTCAGCGACAAACCGCTGCACGGCGAAATCAAGCTTCCGGGCATGGCCAACCACTTCTACCGCGAACGTGTAGACCAACACCTGCGCATCGGCATGCGTGCCATCGAGCTGCTGCGCGAGCAGGGCAGCACGCAGTTGCACAGCCGCAAGCTGCGCAGCTTTTCGGAAGTGGCGTTTCAATAGGCGCGTTGCCCGAAGTCAGTCGCGTCCAATGCGGGTGAGTTCGGCTACCTCGTTGATCGAGGATACCAAGTTGTTAGGTGATGGAGCTTTCGCCTCGAACCGAACGACGCGACGTAGTTCCGGTGAAAACCACACAATCGCTTCGTAAGGAGCCTGAGAAACCAAACGACTATTCCGATTTTCGACCCAGCCGCGCAGGTCAATGCGAATGGCACGGAACTCCCCAGCGGGTGTGCGAATGGGGCGCTCTCGATCAGCATTTGCAACCAGGTCATAGTGCACCGGCACGCCTGACATGCGGGTAGTAAAAGCCGTTCCCCAACTGCCTCGTGGCAATCTACCCCCCGGCATCCACCCACCCGGTGGCGTCGCCAGATCCAACTCACCCGCTATCGCCGTCACGATGCTTACCACTTCGCCGTTCTGCTTTTCAATGCGCGCACCATTGTTAAAAGAGATTTGTTTGTCGTCCGCGCGGTCAGCACGCAACAGCACGGTTTGTGATCGGCCGGTCATGCGGTCGGTAACAAGATAATCGAAAGTGTCGCCTGAACGCACCGGCCCGCGTGATGCCGCCTGGGACGGATTCACAGTTGCCGCGGGGGTGGTTGCCCCGGGAGCGCTGGGAACCGGGGAGGCGGAAGATTCTGATCCCACGCTCCCCGCTGCGGCCATTGCCGACCCCTGCTGCTCGTTACGTCGGTCAAAAAGACCGTCGTATCCGAACACAAGCCTCACCCAGGAGGGGTAGGTGTAAGCGGCACCGGAATTGTGGTCAACAAGCGCGCCAATGCCCCCGCCAATGATGAGGTTGCCAGCAAGACCGGCGTTGGCCCGCGAAACGAGGCGCCCGCTGGCCTCT
Organism: Polaromonas sp. A23; assembly: GCF_002001015.1. Classification (GTDB taxonomy): domain Bacteria; phylum Pseudomonadota; class Gammaproteobacteria; order Burkholderiales; family Burkholderiaceae_C; genus Polaromonas. The sequence goes on from NZ_MUNO01000010.1 coordinate 26,023, forward strand.
GGCAGCCCCGGACTGGTACAGGTGATTCTCAGATCCTGCCCCGAGCGGCGTACTGGTGAGGTCCGGCCGGACTGCGCGTGCGTCGTCCCATGGTCGTTGACCAAGACGCAATCGGCATCGTCAATCAGTTCGCCTTTGGCGTTTTCGGTGTCGATACGCAAGGGCTGCGTCGTGCCGTGGGTAACGGACGCGCAACCCGAGCATAGAACAAGCAACACGCCCGCGGCGAATATCCATTTCATCGTCATCTCCCTTGTTTTAGATCAGGCGATTCTAAGGAGCTTTGGGTCCCGTCGCGGTCTTTGATGTGCGAAAAAAACCGCCTCCGTTGCAGGACAGCGATTCGCTATAACTTTAGTAGTTATCCGCGCCCGGCATTAAAGGGCTCGCGGCTCAAAAGGCCTGCCATCTTGCTCTTTTCCGAGTTCCGCGCGCATAAGCGGCAGATGCTGCGGATACGCACGCTGCATCAGGTCCACCAGCGCCTCGCGCAGATGGCAGCGCAGATCCCAGTTGCGGCCCGAGCTGCTGGAAGTCACGAGCAGTCGCAATTGCATGGCGCCTTCGCCGGCTTCGGTCACCTGCAGCTTGCACAGGCGGCCGTCCCAGTCGGAAGAGGCTTCGCACAGGCGCTGCGCTTCGGCGCGCAGCGGCTCAAGCGGCATGCGATAGTCCACCCACAGGAAAACGGTGCCAATGATGCTGGAACTGGCGCGGGTCCAGTTCTCGAACGGGTTCTCGATAAACCACTGCAGCGGAATGATCAGCCGGCGTTCGTCCCAGATTTTCAGCACCACATAGGTACCGGTGATTTCCTCCACCCGGCCCCACTCGCCCTGGACGACCACGACGTCGTCGATGCGGATGGGTTGCGCCAACGCAATCTGCAGCCCGGCAATCAGGTTGCTGAAAACCGGGCGTGCCGCAATACCGACCACCAACCCGACCACGCCGGCCGAGGCCAGCAAGCTGGCACCGAACTGACGGGCACCCGGGAAAGTCATGAGCATCAGAGCCAGACCGGTCAACAGGATGACAAACATGGCCGTGCGGGCCAGCATGCGGGTTTGGGTGTGGATGCGGCGCGCGTTCAGGTTGTCTTCCACCTCGACGGAGTGCAAACCTGTAACCCCGCGCGCCACGCCACGCACCGCGCGGAGCCCCAGCCAGGTCAGCGCCGTAATCAGCAACAGGCCATTGGCATGACGCACCCCGCCTATCATGGCCAAGTCGTCGGGCGCCCCCTGCCACACGGCTTGCAGCGCAATCAGGGGCAACAGCAACTGGGCCGGTGCCCTGGCGTGCTCGACCACCGTCGCGGCGACCGGCATGGTGCGCGTCAGCCGCACCAGCACGACCCCGCCCATGCGGTACACCAGCAAGGCCAGTATGACGGCGACGGCTGCAACCATCAAAAGGCGCGGCGACGAATCGTCGGCCCATGCCAGCAACCGCATCAGGTCGGCAGAATTCATCGCCACTCCCTCATGCCACGCGGGGTTTAACCAGGGAAGCGGCCAGCTTGGCATTGATGCGCGCGGTTTCCACATCGCCGTCAAAAGCCAGCGCCACGCCCATGCGGCGCTTGACAAAACTCTCGGGCTTGCCGAACAGGCGTATGTCGGTGTTCGGCACGCGCAGCGCGTCGGCCACGCCGTCAAACACAATGCCCTGCGCGTCGACACCGCCATAGATCACGGCACTGGCACCTGGGCTTTTCAGGGCCGTGTTGACCGGCAAGCCGAGAATGGCACGGGCATGCAGCTCGAACTCGTTTTGCCACTGCGTGCACATCGTCACCATGCCGGTGTCGTGCGGACGCGGGCTGACCTCGCTGAACCAGACCTGGTCGCCCTTGACAAAGAGTTCCACACCGAACAGCCCCAGGCCTCCTGGCTTGCCGTCGTGGCCGATGCCGAGGTTGTCTGTCACAGCCTTGCAGATCTCGCGGCTCTTCTGGAGGGCTTCCGAGGCCATCGGTTGCGGCTGCCAGCTTTCCACGTAGTCGCCGCTAACCTGCACGTGGCCGATGGGCTCGCAAAAATGGGTTTCGATCTGCCCATTGGCGCCCCTGGCCCGCACGGTGAGCTGGGTGATTTCATAGTCAAAGTCGATGAAGCCCTCGACGATGACCCGGCCGTGGCTCACGCGGCCGCCGGCCATGGCGTAATCCCACGCCGTCTTCACATCCGCGGGGCCGCTGATCTTGCTCTGGCCCTTGCCGGAGGAGCTCATCACCGGCTTGACAACGCAGGGGTAGCCGATTTTGCTGTCGATGGCGGCCTGCAGCTCGGCCAGCGAATCGCAAAACACATAAGGGCTGGTCGGCAGGCCCAGGGTTTCGGCGGCCAGGCGGCGAATGCCTTCACGGTCCATGGTCAGGCGCGCGGCCCGCGCTGTGGGCACCACGCGCACCACACCCGCCGCTTCGAGTTCTTCCAGCATGGGCGTGGCAATCGCTTCGATCTCGGGCACCACCAGGTGCGGCCGCTCTTTTTCAATCAACGCCTTGAGCTGGGCCGGATCGCTCATGGTGATGGTGCGTGCATGGTGCGCCACCTGCTGGCCGGGCGCGTTGTCATAACGGTCAGTAGCAATGGTTTCCACGCCCAGGCGCTGCAGGGCTATCAGCACCTCCTTGCCGAGCTCGCCGGAGCCGAGCAGCATGACTTTGGTTGCGTGGGGAGACAGGGGGGTGCCGAAAGTGGTCATGGAATATGCGGGGAGTGAAGAGTCAATGGTCAGGGGCCGAAGGCGCATCGCAGGGAATGACGCGCCGTAGCAAACACTTTACTGCACCCGTTGTGCCTGCACTTAACCTTACCAGCGCAGGGTTTACGTCCTCCAGATAATAATAATTCTCATTGCCTACAGCCCCGCACTTCGCGTGACGCTCTACGAAAGCCTGTGTGACCAACATTCCCGCCGCTCCCTCTTCTTCTGCCACCGCTTCCCGCAACGACTCCGGCACAGGCGAAGCCCCCAAACGCCAGCGCCGTCCGCCGCGCCGCGTGGAAGTGCGCCGTGTCGAAGTGCTGAGCCCGGCCATGCGCCGCATCACGCTGGCCGGTGCCGAGCTCGAAGGTTTCATGCCGGCCGGGCCTGCCAGTTATATCAAGCTGATCTTCCCGGAGCCCGGGCAAACCGAGCCGACCCGGCCGCTGCCGGATGGCCCGCGCGCTGTCTCCATGCGCACCTACACACCGCTGGCGATCAGGCCCGAGGCCCTGGAGGTGGATGTCGATTTTGTGCTGCACGGCGAAGGCCCCGCCTCGACCTGGGCGGCGCAGGCCACCGTGGGCCAGGTGCTGTTCCTGATGGGCCCCGGCCCCGGCTACACGCTGGACCCCGCAGTTGCGCAGCACCTGCTGATCGCCGACGACAGCGCGCTGCCGGCGGTGGAAACCATCCTGGCCGCCCTGCCTGCCACGGCCCGCGCACAGGTGCTGCTGGAAGTAATCAGCCATGCCGAGCAGCGTCCGCTGCACAGTGCTGCGCAGCTTGACGTGAGCTGGCTGCCACGCGGTACCGACCACCGGGCTGCAGGCGAACCTCTCATCAAGGCTTTGCGTGCCCTGTCACCGATTGCGGCGAAAGCACGCGTTTACCTCGCGTGCGAAGCAGCGGCGATGCGCCGCATCCGCCAGTTGCTGATCGATGAGCTGGGCGTGAGCCGCGGCCAGATCGTGGGCCGCGGTTACTGGAAACTCGACGTGGTGAACCACCCCGACCACGATTACGGTGACGACGCCTGACACCGGATACCGGTCCGTCCATCCGACGGGGCCGGCCGCAGATAGGCAACAATAGCCGGATGAGCCCTTTCCTTCTTCAGATCCGGGGCCTCACCAAACACTACGGCAGCGCCGTGGTTGTTGATGACCTGTCGTTCGAGATCGCGCCCGGCGAATGTCTGGGGGTGATCGGCCCAAACGGCGCCGGAAAGACCACCAGTATCCGCATGTGCCTGGGTCTGACAGCACCCGACGCCGGCGACATCACCTATTTCCTCAATGGCGACGGCCATGGCCTGCGCATGCCGGCGGATGCGCTGGCCATCAAGGCCAGGCTGGGCGTGGTCAGCCAGTTCGATACGCTGGACCCGGACTTCAGCTGCGCCGAAAACCTGCAGGTCTATGGGCGTTATTTCGGTATGAAGGCGGCCGAGGTACGCGCGCGGGTGCCCGGGCTGCTGGAGTTTGCTTCGCTGTCGCACAAGGCTGCCAGCAAGCCCGGTGAGTTGTCGGGAGGCATGCGGCGCCGCCTGAGCCTGGCGCGGGCGCTGGTCAATGACCCGCGCCTGCTGCTGCTTGACGAGCCGACCACTGGGCTGGACCCGCAGGCGCGCCACCTGATGTGGGAGCGCCTGCAACTGCTGTTGCAGCAAGGCAAGTCGATTCTGCTGACCACCCATTTCATGGACGAAGCCGAGCGCCTGTGCTCACGCCTGCTGGTGCTGGACCACGGTAAAAAAATTGCCGAGGGCCGGCCAAGGGAGCTGATCGCCCAACACCTGGAACCCGACGTGGTGGAGGTGTATGGCGTGGGGGCGCTGGATCTCGCCAGGTCTGAAGAACATGCGGCACTCCGGGCGCTGGCCGCGCGGGTGGAGGTCAGCGGCGAGACCGTGTTTTTCTACACGCAGGATGCCCGCCCGCTGCTGGCCCTGCTGGCAGCGCACAGCCAGCTGCGCACCCTGCACCGGCCTGCCAACCTGGAAGACCTTTTTCTCAAACTCACAGGCCGCCAAATTAGAGAAGACGCGTGATGGACAAATCGAACGAAGCCCACGAAGGAGACCCTCAGGTCGAAAAAGCGACTCGTGCGGCGACTCCGTCCCCACCAGCCGGGGCCGCGGAACCGGCTTTGCCGGGCCGCAGGCGCAGCGCCCCCTCGGGGGGCAGTGAAGTACACGAAGTGACGAACGTGGGGGCCCTATCGCTTTGGAGAACGCCAGATTTGTCGGCGCGCTGGTGGCCCGTCTTCATGCGCAACCTGCTGGTCTGGCGCAAGCTGGCCATTCCCAGCCTGGTCGGCAACATTGCCGAGCCGCTGATGTGGCTGGTGGCTTTCGGTTATGGCATGGGCGCGCTGGTTGGTGAAGTCAGCGTGGGCGGCGACGGCGCGGCCAAAATCCCCTACATCCTGTTCCTGGCCAGTGGCTCGATCTGCATGAGCGCCATGAACGCTGCCAGCTTCGAGGCCCTGTATTCCGCGTTTTCACGCATGCATGTGCAGAAAACCTGGGACGGCATCATGAACGCCCCGGTCAGTCTGGACAGCGTGCTGCTGGCCGAAATGTTATGGGCCGCTTTCAAGGCCCTGTTCACGGTGACCGCCATCCTGGGCGTGATGCTGGTCCTGGGCATCAGCCATAGCCCCAAGCTGCTGCTGGCGTGGCCCATCTTGTTGCTGGTCGGCATGATGTTCTCGTGCATCGCGCTGATCTTCAATGCGCTGGCCAAGGGCTACGACTTCTTCACCTATTACTTCACGCTGGTGCTGACGCCCATGATGTTCCTGAGCGGCATATTCTTTCCGCGCGAACAGCTCCCGACCGTGGTGCGCATCATCTCGGACTGGCTGCCGCTGACCAATGCGGTGGAAATCATCCGCCCGATGTTCATGGACCAGTGGCCGGCCTCGCCCTGGCGTCACGGGCTGGTGCTGCTGGGCTACACGGTGGCTGGCTTCTGGGTGGCGCTGGCCTTGACGCGCAGGCGCTTTCGGAGCTGAAAACAGCCGCGCGCGCCCGCCTGGTGCTTTTATACTTTGGCGGCATGAACATCCCCACGCCCGCCTCGCTGCTGTCGCCCGAGCTGATCGCCATGATGGACAAGGGCGTGTCGGTCAACGTGAGCTCTTGCAGCCTCGAGCTGCGACCGAGCATCATGCGGGCGGTGGGCAGCGCCATCACAGCCGGCTGCCAGACGGTCACGGTCTACGTGTCGCGACCCCAGTCCCGCCAGCTGATTCAGGACATTGCAACCACCGGCCGCATCGCCGTCGTGTTTTCGGAGCCGGCAACACACCGCACCGTCCAAATCAAAGCCAGCGGCGCCCGCATCCGCTGTGCAGAGCCCTCCGACGAAGCCGCGCTGGCGCGCTACCTGGCGTCGATGGAGCAGGAAGTCGAACGGGTGGGGTACGGCCCTGCATTCACCCGAGCCATGCTGGCCCATCGGTTGGAGGACGTGGTGGCCATCAGTTTCGAACCCTCGCAGGCTTTTGACCAGACGCCGGGCCCCAGGGCAGGAACGGCCCTGAACCCCAGACCTTCAAGCGCAGCATGATCCCGCCTACCCTTGCCGATATACGTCCCTGCCTGGAAGGCGCGATCCCGGCCGTCATGGCAACCTGCGCTCTCGATGGAACCCCCAACGTCGCATACATCTCGCAGGTGTTTTACGCGGGCGAGCGACAGGTCGCCCTGTCTTTCCAGTTTTTCAACAAGACACGGCAGAACATCCTGTCCAACCCGCATGCCACCGTGCTGGTATTGCATCCCGTTACGGCGGCATTCTTCCGCCTGCATATCCGCTACCTGCGCACGGAGACGCTGGGCCCGGTGTTTGAAGGCATGAAAGCGCAACTGGCCGGCATCGCCTCACACAGTGGCATGGCGACTGTCTTCAAGCTGCGGGGTTCGGACATCTATGAGGTGCATGAGATCGAGCATATTGCCAGCGAGCCGCTGGCGGCCTTGCCACCGCGTGCCAATGTGCTCACGGCGCTGCGCCGCGGCAGTGAGCGCCTGGCGCGCTGCACCGGGCTGGATGAGTTGCTCAATACAACCCTCGCCACTCTGACCGACTTTCTGGACATTCGCCACGCGATGATCCTGATGCTGGACGCAGGCACCCAGCGGCTCTACACCGTCGCCAGCTGCGGCTATGCCGTGTCGGGCGTGGGCTCTGAAATCGAGATGGGCAATGGCGTGATTGGTGTGGCAGCGCGCGAACGCACGCCGGTGCGCATCATGCACATGACCAGCGCCTACCTTTACAGCCACGCCATTCGCAGCAGCCTGCGCGACCATGCGCCCGGGCTGCTGCTGGACACCAACATTCCTTACCCCGGACTGGCCGAGCCGCACAGCCAGCTGGCTGTGCCCATTGAATCGGCCGGCAGGCTGCTGGGCGTGCTGTTCGCGGAGAGCCCGGAGGACCTGCGTTTCGGTTTTGAGGACGAGGATGCACTGGTCACCCTGGCCGGACATCTGGGCGCCGCCATCGACCTGATGCAGGCCCGGCCCGACACGCTGGATACGCCCTTCCCCCTGCCTGCAACGCCGCCCATTCCGCCCGCAACCGGCACGGCCCTGAGGCTGCGAAGGTTCAGGGCCAACGACAGCGTATTTGTAGATGATAGTTACCTGATCAAGGGCGTCGCCGGCGCCATTTTCTGGAAACTGGCCAGCGACCATGCCCAGCATGGACGCACGGAATTTTCCAATCGGGAGTTGCGGCTCGACCCTGCCATTCAGTTGCCCGATGTGACCGACAACCTGGAAGCCCGGCTGCTGCTGCTGCAGCGTCGGCTCATTGACCACGGCCCGCACATCCGCATCGAGAAAACCGGGCGCGGCCGCTTCCGGCTGCAGGTGATGCGCCCGCTCACCTTGCTGGAAGTCCAGGGCTGAGTCTGCCGCATCAGGCCTCGACCAAGCCAGGCGCAGCCGCCAGCCCCAGGCCGCGCGTAAGCTTCGCCCACTCCGCGTCACTCAGGTGGGGGCGCACCGTATCCATGGCCGCTGCGAAGGCGGGGGCCGGCGCATGGGCCTGCATCTCACCCATCATGGCCTGTCGCTCTGCCGGGTTCATGAAGGGCACCAGCCAGCGCAGGGTGTACATCATCTCTTCCGGTGGAATCGAAGCGACCAGTGCGCCGTGAATGTCCGCCAGCTCCGCATCGGTATAGCGAGACCACAGCACCGCGTTGTGCGCCGTTTCCTCCACATGCATGTGTTGGAAATTGCCGGCAATGAAAAGTGCCAGTTGCCGATACAGCTCCAGCGCCAGGCCTGCGCGCCCTGCCGGAGGCGACTTCAGCAACGCACCAGCCAGTGCGCCCAGGCTGGCAATATGCTGCTCGTGCTCTTCGTGTTCATGGGCAATCACATCACTGGCACCTGGCGCGCGCGCTTCCATGGCCGCATGAATGAACTGGTTTTCGTGCGCCAGATGCGAGGCACAAAAATCCAGCAACTCGCACACGCGCTGCGTGGTTGTGGCCAGCTCCAGGCCGTCGTCGGTATCCATGCGGCCAACGGCCAGCAGGGTATCGGCCATCAGCGCACGCAGCGCCTTGTGGATGCCCGCATACAGATCCATGCGGGGTGCGGTCTGCGCAGCGGCGAGCTGCTTCATCTCTTGGGGGTGGATATTCATGGTGTCTTTTTTTTCTCAGGCAAGGCCTGCTTGCGGCTTGAGCGGCATGACGCACCACGCGCCAGCCATCATGAAGCCAGGCAGGAAGTCTAGAAAGAGACACCTGGGGGCGTCGCTAAATAATGCCTACGACAATCTTAAAAGAACACTATTTTTCGTTCCTAAAGGGAAAACGGAGCACTCCCGGTGTCTGGCCACGACTGGAACACGCCCCATTTCGCCGGCCAGGCTCAGGCTGGTGAAGCAAAACGGGCCGTGAGTTCACCCAGGTTCAGTTCTGCCAACACCTCTTGCAGCCGCGCTTGCGCCTGGCGCGTCTTGGCAGCGTTCAGCGATGACGTCCGGCTTGCAATGATGAGTTCGTTTTTCATCGAATGCTCCCAGCCCACCAACTCGGTCACCGTGACATCGTAGCCATGGGCTTCGAGCTGCAGGCAGCGCAGCACATTGGTGATCTGGCTGCCGAACTCGCGCGTGTGCAACGGGTGCCGCCAGAGTTCGGCGAGCGGCGTTTTGGCTAGTGTCAGCGCCTTGTTCCTGCGCAACACACCCGCCACCTCGGCCTGGCAGCAGGGCACCAGCACCATGTGGCGCGCCTGTTTCTGCAGGCCGAAAGCAATGGCGTCGTCGGTGGCGGTGTCGCAGGCGTGCAGCGCGGTCACCACATCCACCTGCGCCGGCAACTGGTCCGACACCGTGGCCTCTGCCACCAGCAGATTGAGAAATGTCATACGCGCAAAGCCCAGTTTTTGTGCCAGCGCGCGTGATTTTTCCACAAGTTCAGCGCGGGTTTCGATGCCGTAAATCCGGCCGTTCACTTCTTCACTGGCGTGAGCCACATTGAAAAACAGGTCGTAAAGAATAAAGCCCAGGTAGGACTTGCCGGCACCATGGTCGGCCAGCGTGAAGCTCCGGCTCTTGGCCGAAACCTCTTCCAGCAGCGGTGCAATGAACTGGTACAGGTGATACACCTGCTTGAGCTTGCGCCGCGTGTCCTGGTTAAGCTTGCCCTCGCGCGTGAGGATGTGCAGCTCCTTGAGCAGCTCAATCGACTGCCCGGGCCGGAGTTCTTCAATAACCTGGGCGGCGGATGTAGGCTTTCCACTGCCTTTTGAAGATTTCGCGATGTGTGGGGCGCCAGGAATTTGCATTCCCAAAGTTTAGCGGGGTACTAGGTCGCGGGATTTTCCGATTGGGAAAGCCCCTTCCGGACATCTTCGTTGATTCTTGAGTACGGGGAGATCGTCAATTGCACATTTCTATACTGTAGTTAACCTCACAAAATGACCCACGCGCCCTCCCTCACTATGGACAACACCGAGAATGGACATGCAGCTACCGCCTCAATGCGATATGTTGCCTTCTGTGATGTGCTCGGCTTTGGGAATGCAGTACAGGAAAGGTTTGAAGAGACCATTGAAATCTATGACCAATTTACGCGAATGATTGGCGAATGGCCATTCCCTGAGAAAGTTGAGATATGTGTTTATTCAGACTCAATATTGATCCTGTCAGATGAATTGGCACCGTTGCTCCAAGCTGTGCAGTCTTTGTCTTTCGCGACTCTTTCACATGACTTGTTGATTCGCGGTGGCATTGCATACGGGAAATATTGGGAACGGCGAGAGCGCGGAAATTTGTTCGTTGTTAGTGATGCCTTGGTGCGAGCGGTAAAACTCGAGTCACGCATAAAGATACCCGGCGTCGGTTTTTCTCCGGAAGTCGAAATCCCCGTGAGCGCATGGATGCCGCATTTTGCGGATGAAATATTTTTATCTCCCATTTTGCATTTCAGGGATATCACGGTCGTAAATCCATTTAATAAATTTTGGTTCGCCTCTGCGCGAAGTCGAGTCGCTGAGATGCTCAACCGATTTCCAGAGCATTCCAAAAAGTATGAGTGGTTCTTAGAGCTTTCTGCGGCTGTGGAACGACGCGATGTGATGGTACCCAGCTCAGTGATCGACTTTCTGCTCGCAGAGGGCGTGATCAAACGTCGACCCGTAGAAGAGAAAGACATCAACAGGAGTGATGACTTCTAATCATCGCAAAAAATTTTCAACATATATTGCACGCAATTTAATTGTGAGCTACAATTGCGCCATGCCAAACAAAACCGACACCATGCTGCAACTGGACAACCAGCTCTGTTTTGCGTTGTATTCGACCTCGCTGGCCATGACCAAGCTGTACAAGCCGCTGCTTGACGAGCTCAGCCTGACCTACCCGCAGTACCTCGCCATGCTGGTGCTGTGGGAAAAAGACGGCCTGATGGTCTCCGAACTCGGCGAACGTCTTTACCTCGATTCGGGCACTCTTACCCCCCTGCTCAAGCGCCTGGAGGCGTCGGGCCTGATATCCCGCATCCGCGCCGTGGAAGACGAACGCCGTGTCCACATCACACTCACCGCGGCAGGCCGCAAGCTCAAAAGCCGGGCCGCCAGAATCCCCGGCTGCATCCTGGAGGCCAGCCAGTGCTCCATTCCCGAACTGACAGCGCTGACCCAGCAAATGCAGGCCTTGCGCCAGCGGCTGGTCGCGTAGACCCCTTCTTCCGCTTCTTCCGCTTATTCCGCTTTCCCCGTTTTTCAACCCGCTTCCATCCCGAAGCATTTTTTCAAGGAAATCACCATGACCACCAAACTCGAAAAAGTCCTCTACACCGCCAAAGCCCATACCACCGGTGGCCGTGACGGCAAGTCCAAAACCGACGACGGTCGCCTGGACGTCACGCTGAGCTCGCCCGGCACTGCCGGCACGGGCACCAACCCAGAGCAGCTGTTTGCAGCCGGTTACTCCGCCTGCTTCATTGGCGCCATGAAGGCTGTGGCCGGCATGAAGAAGATCACCTTGCCGGACGACGTGAGCATTGACGCCAGCGTTGACCTGGGCAAAATCCCCGCCGGTTACGGCATCGCCGCCCGACTGGACATCAGCCTCCCCGGTATGGACCGTGCCGCTGCACAGGCACTGGTCGACGCCGCCCACCAGGTTTGCCCGTACTCGAATGCGACGCGCGGCAACATCGACGTGACCATCACCCTGGTCTGAGCTGGGCAATGAACAAGCGCCTGATTCCCAACGCAGCCGTTGCCCTGGTGGCGATTGAGCATGTCTACATCCTGATCCTGGAAATGTTCTTCTGGAACAAACCCCTCGGGATGAAAACCTTCAACCTCACGCAGGAATTTGCTGATGCAAGCCAAGCCCTGGCGGCCAATCAGGGCTTGTACAACGGCTTTCTCGCGGCTGGCCTGTTTTTCGGGCTGTTCACGGGCAACCGCACGTTCAAGCTCTTCTTCCTGGCGTGCGTGATCGTGGCCGGCATCTTTGGCGCAGCCACGGCCGCGCCCAAGATCTTCTTCACCCAGGCCCTGCCCGCAATCATTGCGCTGGCACTGGTGCTGTTGATGGACAAGCCTGCAGCGCGAAACTAGCCCTGTCGCAAAAGCGGCCCGCCGGTGTTGAGCCGGCGGGCTTTTTCGTTAAAGTGCTGGCATGAGCACCACCACCCTTCTTGTCCGCACCAGCGATCTCGCCAGCACCCGCCTGCAAAGCGCTGAAGACGCTCCGCTGGCCGACGGCCAGATTCGCGTGCGAATCGAATCCTTTGCGCTGACCTCCAACAACATCACCTACGCCGCCTTTGGCGACGCGATGAACTATTGGCAGTTCTTCCCCACCGGCGAGGAAGGCTGGGGCACCATACCGGTCTGGGGCTTTGCCAGCGTGGTGCAGTCGCTGCATCCGGGTGTGGCGGTGGGAGAGCGGCTCTATGGCTACTACCCCATGGCCTCAGGTGCGGCGCTTACCCCCGCACGGCTGAATGCCTCGGGCTTTTACGATGGTGCACCGCACCGGCGCGAGCTGCATGCCGTCTACAACCAATACCTGCGCTGCAACGCAGACCCGTTCTACACACCCCAAACAGAAGACATCCAGGCTCTGCTGCGGCCGCTGTTCATCACCTCCTTCCTGATTGATGATTTCCTGGCCGACAACGATTTTTTCGGCGCCAAGGTGATGCTGCTGTCCAGTGCCTCGAGCAAGACCGCCTACGGCACAGCCTTCCAGTTGGCCCAGCGCCCGGGCATCGAAGTCATCGGGCTGACCTCGCCAGCCAACGTGGCCTTCTGCGAAAGCCTGGGTTGTTACAGCCGGGTGCTGACCTATGACCAGCTTGACCAGATTTCGGCCGATGCAGCGTCCATTTATGTGGACTTTGCCGGCAATGCCGGGCTGCGCCACGCCATCCACAGCCGCTTTGCCAACCTGAAGTACAGCTGCTCGATAGGCGGCACCCATATAGCCGAGCTGGGCACCGCCCGGGATCTGCCGGGTCCGCGCGCCACGCTGTTTTTTGCCCCTGCGCAGATCAAAAAACGCAGCGCCGACTGGGGTGCGGAAGGCCTGGGCCAGCGGCTGGTGCAGGCGTGGCAGGCCTTCAGCAGGCGCGCCATGCAAGAACCTGCGCCCTGGCTGCTCATGCAGCTGCACAAAGGCCCCGAAGCCGTCGCTGCGGCCTACCAGCATGTCCTGGCCGGCAAGGGGGATCCCCGGACCGGCCACATTCTCAAGCTGTGACGGTAGTCGAGGTGCTACATATTTAATAGCTATTTGCGCCCGTAAACAAAGGGCTAACGGCTATTTTCATTGCATTTTTGAGCCATTTTCGATTGCAACGACAATGGCGGCATGACCGACCAGCCCTCAGGCGCGATGCCACACCAGGCGCGCCACGCCTACGAAAAACTCACGCCCGATGTGGTGCTGGACGCGTTGGCCAGCGTGGGCCTGCTGGGCGACGGACGCCTGATGGCGCTGTCCAGTTACGAAAATCGCGTCTACCAGGTGCACCTGGAAGCGCCGACCGGTACCGGCGCTGCGGCAGGCGACATGGTGGTCGTCAAGTTTTACCGGCCTGGGCGCTGGAGCGATGACCAGATCGTCGAAGAACACGACTTCGCCGCCGAACTGATGGCCGCAGAAATTCCGGTGGTCGGCGCGCTGCGTATCCATGGCCACACCCTGCATCACTTCAACGGCTTCAGCTTCAGCGTTTCGCCGCGCCGCGGCGGCCGGCGGCCCGAGCTGGAAGATTTCAGCGTGCTCGAGTGGATTGGCCGCTTTCTTGCGCGCATCCACACGGTAGGCAGCGCCAAACCTTTCAAACACCGCCCTGCGCTCGACCTGCAGACCTTTGGACACGCCAGCCGCGAAGTACTGCTGGCCGGCAGTTACTTGCCGCTGGACATGGAATCACGCTGGCTCAAGGCTTTCGAAGAAGCCATGAATGTGGCGCAGGCCGTGTTTGAAAGTGTCGGCGACATCCGCAGCCTGCGCCTGCACGGCGACTGCCACCCGGGCAATATCCTGTGGACACCCGAAGGCCTGGAAGGCGCCGGTCCGCATTTTGTCGATCTCGACGATGCGCGCAGCGGGCCGGCGGTGCAGGATCTGTGGATGCTGCTGTCGGGTGACCGCGCACAGTGCCTGCGGCAACTCGGCGCGCTGGTCGACGGTTACGAGGAGTTCCGCGAATTCGATCGGCGCGAACTCGCCCTGATCGAGCCGCTGCGCACCCTGCGCCTGGTGCATTACAGCGCCTGGCTGGCGCAGCGTTGGCACGACCCGATCTTCCCGATCAACTTCCCCTGGTTCGGCTCCAGCGACTATTGGAAGGGCCAGGTCGACATGCTGGAAGAACAGACGGAAGCCATGCAGGATGCGCCACTGGTCGCGTAAATCCATTCCCGGGAGAAAAGATGCCTACCGAATCTTCTGTCCATTCCATTCGTCGCCTCGAGACCGTGACCGAAAGTCAGCTACAGGCGCTGGCCGAGCTGCTGATCGATTGTGTGGACAGTGGCGCCTCCGTGAGTTTCATGCATCCACTGTCGATGGCCAAAGCATTGGCGTTCTGGCGCGGTATAGCGGACAGTGCGGCCCGTGGTGAACGGGCGCTGCTGGTCGCCGAAGACGGCTCGGGCATCGTGGGCACCGTGCAGGTGGTGCTGAATCAACCTGAAAACCAGCCGCACCGCGCCGACGTGGCAAAAATGCTGGTGCATCGCCGGGCGCGGCGCCAGGGTCTGGGTGAATCGCTGATGCAGAGTGCCGAGCAGGTCGCGCACGAATGCGGCAAAACGCTGCTGGTGCTGGACACCGCCAGCGGCGATGCCGAGCGGCTTTATGCCCGTCTTGGCTGGCAACGCTGCGGTGTGATTCCGGGTTACGCGCTTTTCCCGAACGGCGAACTCTGCGACACCACCTACTTCTTCCGCGTACTTGCCAACTGAGACAACTCACCGCAGGCAAAGGCGCTACAGGTTCAGCCGCTGCATTACCGGATGCGCGGCGGTGCCTGCAGTTGCTCTGGCGTGGTGAAGTAAGCGGCGGTGCTGCCCGCACGCGCCTTCGCCTGCGCCAGCTCATGCCGTGCCACGGTGCGCAAATGCACTTCGTCGGGACCGTCCATCAGGTGCAGGGCCCGGCCCCAGGTCCAGAAATAAGCCAGCGGCGTATCGGGTGACAGGCCCATGGCGCCGAAGGCCTGCATGGCACGGTCCACCACCCTCGTCTGCAGCCGCGCGGCCACTACCTTGATCGCGGCCACGCGTGTGCGCAGTTGCGCCGCATCGTCCTTGCCTTCATCAAGCGCCCAGGCTGCATGAAGAATCAGCAGGCGCGCCTGATCGATCTCGATGCGCGACTCGGCGATCCATTCCTGGACATTGGAAAAATCCGCGAGATATTTGCCGAAAGCGTGGCGCTCCAGCGTGCGTTCAGTGGCCAGCTCCAGCGCGAGCTCACACTGGCCGATGGTGCGCATGCAGTGGTGCACCCGGCCCGGCCCGAGGCGTGCCTGCGCCATAGCAAAACCCTCGCCCCAACCGCCCAGCAGATGGTCCAGCGGCACGCGCACGTCGCGCAGCAGGATTTCGCAATGCCCTTCGGGTGCATAGTGATGCACCACGGAAATATTGCGCAGCACCTCCAGCCCCGGCGTGCCCATGGGCAACAACACCATGCTGTGCCGGTGGTGGGCACTGGCGTCCTGGCCTGGCTCAACCTCCACGTTGCGGCACATCACCACCAGCAGTCGGCAGTTCGGGTGCGCTGCACCCGTGATGAACCACTTGCGGCCGTTGAGCACCAGTTGCCCACCCTCGCGCCGCACGGTGGTCTGCAGGTTGGTCGGGTCGGACGAGGCCACGTCGGGCTCGGACATCGCAAAGGCAGACCGGATACGGCCTTCCAGCAAAGGCACCAGCCATTGCACGCGCTGCTCGGGCGTGGCGAAGCGGTGCAGCAGTTCCATGTTGCCGGTGTCGGGGGCGCTGCAGTTGAACACCTCCGCGGCCCAGGGCAGCCGGCCCATGGTTTCGGCCAGTGGCGCGTAATCAAGGTGGCCCAGGCAGGTGCCGGGTTCATCCTCCTGCAGGCCGGGCAGGAACAGGTTCCACAAACCTTCTTCGCGTGCCAGCGCCTTGAGGTCTTCGAGAAAAGGCGGCGGATAAATCCCCTCCAGCACCGAACGGTGCCAGGCCGCGTTGTAGGGCAGCAGGTACTGCTGCATGAAGGCTTCGAGTTGCTGGCGCAGCGCCAGCGCCCTGGAAGAGTGGTTGAAGTCCATGAGGCATTGTGCGATTCGGGCCGGTCGCTGTCAGAACGCAGGCGACACCGCGCCCTTCACAGCCCGAGGGACTGAAAGATGCCGTCCATGCGCGCCTGCACCGCCGAGTCCATGACGATGGGACGGCCCCATTCGCGCTGGGTTTCGCCGGGCCATTTGTTCGTCGCGTCCAGTCCCATCTTGCTGCCCAGACCGCTCACCGGCGAGGCGAAGTCCAGGTAGTCGATGGGGGTGTTTTCCATCAGCAGGGTGTCGCGCGCCGGGTCCATGCGGGTGGTCAGGGCCCAGACCACCTCGCGCCAGTCGCGCACATCCACATCGTCATCCACCACCACCACAAACTTGGTGTACATGAACTGGCGCAAATGACTCCACACGCCCATCATCACGCGCCGCGCATGGCCAGGGTAGGCCTTTTTGATGCGCACCAAGGCCATGCGGTAGCTGCACCCTTCGGGCGGCAGGTAGAAATCGGTGATCTCGGGAAACTGCCTTTGCAGCAGGGGAATGAACAACTCGTTCAAAGCCATGCCGAGCACGGCCGGCTCGTCCGGGGGTTTGCCGGTGTAGGTGGAGTGGTAGACCGGGTCGCGCCGCATGGTGATGCGGTCCACCGTGAACACGGGGAACCAGGCCTGCTCGTTGTAATACCCCGTATGGTCGCCAAACGGTCCTTCGAGCGCATGCTCATAGCCAGTGGGATGGCCGGCATCCGGATAGATGTGGCCCTCGAGAACGATTTCGGCCGTGGCCGGGACGCGCAAGCCGCTGCCCAGCGCGGGCACGACATCGGTGCGTGCGCCACGCAGCAGGCCGGCGAACTGGTACTCGGACAGGCTGTCAGGCACCGGTGTCACCGCGCCGAGGATGGTGGCCGGATCGGCTCCCAGCGCCACCGCCACGGGATAGGGCTGGCCCGGATTCTCTGCAGCATGGTCGCGAAAATCGAGCGCGCCGCCGCGGTGCGCCAGCCAGCGCATGATGAGCTGGTTGCGTGAAAGCACCTGCTGGCGGTAGATGCCCAGGTTTTGCCGTGGCTTGTGCGGCCCCTGGGTGATGACCAGGCCCCAGGTGACCAGGGGCGCAACGTCGTCGGGCCAGCAATGCTGCACCGGCAGGCGCGCGAGATCAACATCGGCACCTTCCCACACCACCTCCTGGCAGAGCGCAGAGCGCACTTCGCGAGGCGCCATGTGCCACAGGGTTTTGAGCAGCCCGCCCAGACCCAGCATGTCTTTCAGGCCCTTGGGTGCTTCGGGTTCCTTGAGCGCGGCGAGCACCTCGCCAAAGGAACGCAGCGCGCGCAGGTCGCTCACACCCATGGCGCGCGCCACACGTTCTGGCGTGCCGAACAGGTTGGCCAGCACCGGCATGTTGTGCCCGGTGGGGTGTTCGAACAAGAGGGCCGGGCCACCGGCACGCAACACGCGATCGCACAGTGCCGTCATTTCCAGGTGCGGCGACACAGGCTCGGCCACGCGGCGCAGGTCGCCGGTCAGCTCGAGCTGGGCCATGAAATCGCGCAGGTCGCGGTAGCGCATGGGTCAGGAATCGGCGGCGGCCGGCGCACCGTTCCAACGTGGCGCCAGCTGGTGCGGCAGTTCCAGCAGGTCAAGCACACGCGCCACACTGGCGTCCACCAGTTCGGCCACCGACTGCGGACGCAGATAAAAGGCCGGCATGGGCGGGCAGATGATGCCGCCCATTTCGGTCACGCTGACCATGTTGCGCAGATGGCCCAGATGCAGCGGCGATTCGCGCACCATCAGCACCAGGCGCCGGCGCTCCTTGAGCATCACGTCAGCGGCACGCGTGATGAGGTTGTCCGCCAGGCCGTGCGCCACGGCGGCCAACGTTCGCATGGAGCAGGGCGCCACCACCATGGCACTGCACGCAAAGGAGCCGCTGGCAATGGAGGCGCCCACATCGCGCGCGTCGTGCACCTGATCGGCCAGGGCTTCGACGGCGACTCGGCTCATGCCCTGCTCCTGGTCGAGGTTGCGCCAGCCCGCGTCGGACACCACCAGATGGGTCTCGACCCCCGCCATGGCATGAAGCACCTGCAACAGGCGCGTGCCGTATACCGCGCCGCTGGCACCGGAAATCGCAACAACGATCCGCTTGGCACTCACGCGCAGCCCGTCACCGGGCGGGGCACACCCAGCGGTGCGGCCAGCAAGTCAGCCGCCACACGCTCCAGCACCCTCTCTGCCTGGACGGGATCGAAGTCCTCATGCGTCCGCTTTTTGACACCGTATTGCTGAAGCGGGTAATGCCGGTCGGCCGTGATGCCATGGCGCGCCAGCACACTTTTCACGCAGGCCAGTGGACAGCCATCGAGCGCAATGACAGGCCGCCCGGAGCGCACGATTTTCATCAGATGGGGCACGTCGCCGCCCACCCCGGCAATGCAGGACATTTCGGCGACGCCGCGACGGTCCAGCTGCAGCGCCACATGGTTGGCCAGTTGTGCGGCGCTGGAACAGCCGGAGCATGAATACACCAGGGGGAGGTGGCGGCGGTTCTCAGTCATGTCTTTCTGCTCCGTGCTCCCGCGGCCCGACGCCGGCCATTCGTTTGCGTGGGCCCAGACGAGCCAGTAACTGCAGCGGCGTCCACCGCTGCAGGTCGAGCGCCGGCAGTTCCAGGGCATCGAGCGCGTTCTTCACGACCAGTCCCAGTTCGGTGTCGCCCTCCATGGCGAGGCGGCGACTGAAAAAGAGCGTGTCCGGGTCTTCCTGGCGCTGCGCCAGGCGCATGAAATCGTGCGCGCTGGCGCTGATGGCCAGGTCGGTCGCCTGCTGGCGCGGGCAGGCGGCAAAGCGCTCGCCCGTCCAGGAGAAGTCAAATGTCAGGCGTGCGTCACGCACATGGATGCGTAGCTTCTTGTGCAGCAACAAGCTGCACACGTCGGCCGGCAGCTGGCGCGCCAGGCCCAGGTTCAGGGCGTTCACCAGCAGCACCGAACCGGGGTAGGCTGGCAAGCGTCCCAGCAACGCCCCCAAGACCGGCGGGAGCGCAAGAGGAGGAGACGACGAAAGTGGTTTCATGACAATTTGGCAGGTCAGGCCACATAAAGCAGCACGGTGATGAAATGGCAAATGCTGCCGCCGAGCACACACAGGTGCCACCAGCCATGGCCGTGGCGCATCTTGTGGTCGGTGGCATAAAAGCCAATGCCCAGGGTGTAGCAGGCGCCGCCCGCGGCCAGCCAGGCAAAACCAGCAGGGGTCAGGGCGGTCCACAAAGGCGCCACCGCCACCAGCGCCAACCAGCCCATCAGCACATAAATGACCAGGGACAGCACGCGTGCGCCTTTGGCCAGCCAGATTTCCTGCACGATGCCCAGCAGCGCCAGGCTCCACACCACACCCAGCAGGGACCAGCCCCAGGCGCCGCGCAGCGACACCAGCGCGAATGGCGTGTAACTGCCTGCGATCAGCAGGTATATCGAACAATGGTCAAATTTGCGCAGCACGTTTTTGGCGCGGCCGCGTACGCTGTGATACAGCGTGGAAAAGACGTACAGCACCACCAGCATCGCGCCGTAGATGCTGAAGCTCACGATCTTCCACGGATCACCCACGATGCCGGCGGGCACGATCAATGCAGCCGACCCACCCACCGCGAGCCCGGCGCCAACGAGGTGGCTGATGCTGTTGAAACGTTCGCCGTGGTACATCGTTGTCAGCCCTCAGCCCGCCACCGCGGAGGCCACCTGCTCCAGGCCGGGGCGGCCGTGCCAGTAACCATTGCAGCCCTTCTCCGGCATGAGGGGCTGCATTCGCTCCAGGGCTTCCTGCGGCGTCAGCACCTGCTTGCGCGCTGCATCGAACAACGCAATCACCTCTGCCATGTGCTGTGCCTGCGGGCTCAAGCGAACCACATCCACCCCCAAGGCGCGCATATCTTCCAGCGCTTCCACCAGGTTATAAACGCGTGCCGATTGCGTCTGTGTTCCGTTGAGCACGAGGAACTCTTCGCGTTCACGCGTCCTGAGCATCAGGCCATCCGGGTGGTCGAGGCAACTGAAGCGGCAGTCGTCCTTGGGCAGGTTGCGCTGCCGCGCGGTAAAGCAGCGCGCCGAGTAGGCCAATGGCATGCGTCCATAGGCAAACACCTCGGTCTCCATGTCGGCCGGTCGGCTTTGCTGCAACAGGGCAAGATCGTCTCGCTTCATCTCCAGCGGCATCACCCAACGGCTGGCACCCAGCGAGGCCATCCATTGCAGCGACGCCTGGTTGTACAGGTTGAGATGCGGGCCGGCCACAAACGGCAGCTTGCCGGCCAGGCGGTGGACGGCACCCATGTCGTTGGCCTCGATCCGGAAATCGCCATTGGCCGTGATCCTGTGCATGGTGCCGACGTCGCTACCCGACTCCAGCAGTACCTGGGTGGAGAGCACCACCTCCTTGCCGGCAGCATGCAGGCGTTTCGCGATGTCCAGCCAGTCGGCCAAGCGCAGTTCATGCCGCCGCGAACACACGGTTTCGCCGAGGTAGACCACATCCACCGGTGCGGCAGCAACCATGTCGTAGAAGCTGAAAACAGTCTCGCGCGGCCAGTAGTACAGCAATGGACCGAGGGAAATTTTCATGGCGCGGGCTTCCCTCATTTCCAGGGCCGGTGGTAAGCGCCCAGCGTGTGCTGCTGGCCCTCGGCCACCTGGTCCAGGCTGGCCATCCAGCTGGCTTTCGGTGCGTAGCGATGCGGGTTGCTGGCGCAATGGTCAATCGCCTCGCGCCAGACCCGGGTCACCTGCGCCACATAGGCCAGGCTGCGCTGGCGGCCCTCGATCTTGATGGCGCGCACACCCATCTTCATGAGTTGGGGCAGGAGTTCGAGCGTATTCAGGCTGGCGGGCTCCTCGATGGCGTAGTAGCTCTCGTCATCTCCCACGTCAAAACGACCCTTGCACAGCGTGGGGTAACCGGCGTTCTCCCCGCTGGCATAACGGTCGATCAGCACACCGCCCAGACGCGATTCCAGACCTCGCGGCGTCTCTTGCCAGCGCACGGCCTTGGCCGGAGAACACACGCCATGCGTGTTGGGCGACTCCCCCGTCACATAGGAAGACAGCGCACAGCGCCCCTCCACCATCACGCACAGGCTGCCAAAACCGAAGACCTCGATTTCCACCGGTGTCTTGTCAATGACCTGCCGCACCTGTTCCAGCGACAACACACGGGGCAGTACCGCGCGAACGATGCCGAACTGTTCTCTGTAGAAGTTGATCGCTTCGT
Source organism: Polaromonas sp. A23 (assembly GCF_002001015.1). Lineage (GTDB taxonomy): Bacteria > Pseudomonadota > Gammaproteobacteria > Burkholderiales > Burkholderiaceae_C > Polaromonas. The sequence continues at coordinate 47,292 of NZ_MUNO01000010.1, forward strand.
AATTGGTGGCCGAGCCCTGCACCGACAGATGCAGGCGCAGCGCCGGATACCGCGAAGCCGCGTATTGCATGAGCCCCGGGTCTGCCAGGATCACCGCGTCCACGCCCATGTTCGCCGCCTGGTCCAGCGCCGCGCGCCAGGGACCGGGGTTAGCCGCCTGGGGATAGGTGTTGAGCGCCATGAAGACCTTGCAATCGCGTTCATGGGCATACCGAATGCCCGCGGCAATAGCGGCCTCATCGAAATTGAGACCGGCAAAGTTGCGCGCGTTGGTTGCATCGCGCAGGCCCAGGTAGACACAGCTGGCGCCGTTGTCCACCGCGGCTTTGAGGGCCGGAAGGCTGCCCGCCGGACACACCAACTCTGGCGAAGCTGACGGTGCCTGCGGGGTATCAGAAGGGGAAGGAGTAGAAATCATGCACTTGAAAGTCAGGTAAGCCCCCGGAAGAGAGCCATCGCAGCCTGCGACCTTACGCCGAACGAACGCAATACTTTCTGATCCCCGTCAACAGTTGGCCCGAACGCAAGTCCACAAAGCCGGGCCTCGGCACATAAAGTGCCCCCGAACACTCGAAAACAACCCGGACAGCAGCCACCAGAAGCGCAATTGACCTGGATCAATAGGGGAATGAACTTTTCCAATCTTAATAGATGTATTATTTATGCACCTTATAAGTTTTCACCTGTTTTATTGAACGGAGTTCCCATGAGCCACTCTTCCTCAACTTCCACGCTGGATATCCGGACGATTCCTCCCCGTGAACGGCATCCGGCCATTTTTTCGACTTTTGGCCAGCTCAGTGCCGGCCAGACCCTGGAATTGATCAACGACCACGATCCGCAACCGCTGCGCCACCAGTTCCAGGCGGAAATGCCGGGCAAATTCGGTTGGGCCTACCTTGAACAGGGACCCGACACATGGCGCGTGGCCATTACCCGGCTGGCGTCCGCTCACAGCAACGGCCAATGCTGCGGCTCCTGCGGCGGCTCCTGATCCCCTTTACAGAAACCAGAAGGAATACGCGATGAAAAACAACAACATGCTGTGGCGCTGGCTCAGCTTCATCTTTGTCCTGTCGTTTGGTGCATTGGGCTACCTCGGCTTGCAGATCTACCTGACGGCACCCCCTATTCCCAAGGCCGTTGTGACGGCATCGGGCGACGTTCTCTTCACCGGCGAACAGGTCCAGAAGGGCCAGCAGGTCTGGCTGGCCAGCGGCGGCCAGCAGCAAGGCAGTGTCTGGGGACATGGCGCCTACCTGGCCCCTGACTGGTCCGCAGACTGGCTGCACCGCGAAGCACTGGCACTCCAGGCCATCCACACGCAGGCACTGCGCAAGGAACCGGCCGCCATGACGGCCGCCGACCGTGGTGCGATTGACGCCGCACTGAAAGAGGAAATGCGCGGCAATACCTATGACGAGGCGGCTGGTACCGTGACTGTCTCGCCCGAACGCGCACAGGCCATCCGCACGGTCGCCAGCCACTACGAAGCCCTGTTCGGAAGCGATGCTTCATTGGACACGCTGCGCGACCAGTACGCCATGACCCCCGGCACGCTGCCGGACCGTGCCGACCGCCAGGCACTGACTGCCTTCTTTTTCTGGACGTCCTGGGCCGCTGCCACCGACCGGCCGGGTGAAGAAAACCTCTCGTACACCAGCAACTGGCCGCATGAGCCCCTGGTCGGCAACAAGCTGACCGACTCTGCCGCCATCTGGTCGATGGTCAGCATCGTTTTGCTGCTGGCTTGTATTGCCGCCATGTTGTGGCTGCATGGCAGCCAACGACATGAGCCGGAGGCTCTGCCGCCCAAGGCCGATCCGCTGCTGGGCGCGGTGGCCACGCCTTCGATGAAGGCAACGCGCAAGTACTTCTTCGCCGTGGTGGGCCTCATGCTGCTGCAGATCGCCATGGGCGTGATCACGGCGCATTACGCCGTCGAAGGCCAGTCCTTCTTCGGCTTCCCGCTTGCGGAAGTTCTACCCTACGTGGTGAGCCGCACGGTGCATACGCAAGTCGGCATCTTCTGGATCGCCACGGCTTGGCTGGCCACCGGCCTCTACATCGCACCTTTGCTTTCGGGTCGCGAACCCAAGCTGCAGAAAATCGGTGTGGACGTCCTGTTCTGGGCGCTGATCGCCATCGTGGTCGGCTCCACCGTCACCGGCTGGCTGGGCACACTGCAGCACCGCGGCGTGGACTTCAGTTTCTGGATCGGCAACCAGGGGCTGGAATTCACCAGCATGGGCCGCGTCTGGCAAATCCTGCTGTTCGTGGGCCTGCTGTTCTGGGTGTTCCTGCTGGGCCGCGCCCTGTGGCCAGCCCTGAAGAAGCCCTCGGAAACGCGTGGCCTCATCGCCATGGTCTTTCTGTCCGCCACCTGCATTGGCGGCTTCTATGCCACCTCGCTGACCTGGGGCCAGAACACGCACTACTCGATGGTCGAGTACTGGCGCTGGTGGCTGGTCCACCTGTGGGTGGAAGGCTTCTTTGAAGTGTTCGCCACCGCCGTGGTTGCGCTGATCTTCACCAAGCTGGGCCTGGTGCGCTCTGAAAGCGCCAACCGCGCCATCATCGCCGAGACCATCGTGTTCCTGTTCGGCGGCATCCTGGGCACGCTGCATCACCTTTACTTCACCGGCACGCCCACCTCGGTGATTGCTGTCGGCGCGGTGTTCTCCGCCCTGGAAGTCGTGCCCCTGACCCTGATCGGCCTGGAAGCCCTGCAAACCTACCGGCGCTCCAAAGCCCTGCCCTGGCTTGCCGCCTACAAGTGGCCAGTGATGTGTTTTGTCGCAGTCGGCTTCTGGAACACCGTCGGTGCCGGCCTCCTCGGCTTTGCCATCAACCCGCCTGCATCGCTCTACTATGTGCAGGGCCTGAACATGACGGCCGCCCACGGCCACGCCGCCCTGTTCGGGGTGTACGGCATGCTCGGCATCGGCCTGATGCTGTTCTGCCTGCGCGGCCTGTACGCACGCCACCTGCATGCCGACAATCTGCTCAAGCCCGCCTTCTGGAGCCTGAACATTGGCCTGGCCATGATGGTCTTCCTTTCGCTGCTTCCCGCAGGTATCTACCAGGCGTGGGCCAGCGTGAGCAAAGGCCTGTGGTACGCCCGCTCACCGGAAATCATCCACTCCCCGGTGATGGAAACACTGGTCTGGATGCGGGTTCCCGGCGACATCCTGTTCGCCATCGGAGCGGTCCTGCTGGCCTGGTATGCGCTGCGCCTGCTTCGGCGCCCTGCGGTTCAGCCCGCCATTGCGGCGACGGCGCCCGCCAGAAGCTGAAGCACTTGCGAAGCGCCAGCCCGGCCGGCACTTCGCCCTTCCCTTGTTATTGGAGATCATCATGAGTGACACCCAGACACTGAACCATATTCACCCTTTCGACGCTCGCGGCGTCGCCAAACGTTTCCGCCATGCGGCCATCTTCGGCGCCTTGCAAAGCCTGCATGCGGGGGAGACCATGCGCTTCGTCAACGACCATGATCCGCTGCCCCTGCTGGGCCAGCTTCAGCAGGCCTTCGGCGATACGCTGGACATCAGCTATGTCCGGCGTGAGCCGGGCGAAATCGTGATCGACTTCCAGGTGCGCGGCTGAAGCCTTACATTCACCCTCATGAAACTCACCACCTTCACCGACTACAGCCTGCGCGTCCTGATCTACCTGGCTGCACAGCCTGAGAAACGCGCCACGATTTCCGAGATTGCCCGCGCGTTCGACGTGTCGGAAAACCACCTGACCAAGGTGGTCCACCTTCTCGGAAAAAATGGCTGGCTGGCCAATGTGCGCGGCAAAGGTGGCGGGCTCGAGCTGGCCATGCCGCCCGAGCTGGTGGGCGTTGGCGCGGTGGTGCGCGAGACGGAAGGCGCGGCGGTGGTGGCCGAGTGTTTTGCGGAAGAGGGCAACCAATGCTCGATCACGCAGATTTGCCGCCTGCGCGGTGTGCTGGGTGAAGCCGTTGAGGCCTTTTATGTCGTGCTGGACAGCTACACCCTGGCCGATCTGGTCCAGAACCGGCAGTCGCTGGCGAAAGTCCTGTTTGTCGACAGGCCGGTGGGCACGGCTCCGGCAGGTCGTGCCACCTGAAAAGATGACTGTGAAACCGGAAGCAGCGACCATGAGTCCCAGGCCACCCTTTCCTTATGAGGGGCCTGAAGCGCTGCGCCAGACCATTGTCGATGCGTTGACCCGGGTGGTGGATCCCGAAGTCGCCATGAGCATTGTCGATGTCGGGCTGATCTATGGCGTGACCGTGGCCGACGGAAAACTGCATGTTCGCCTGACGATGACGTCGGCAGCCTGCCCGGTTGCCGACCTCATCATTGACGAGGTCGAAACAGAGCTGGACCGCGCGGCACCGCCCGAGCTGTTGATCGAAGTCGAACTGGTGTGGGAACCGCCCTGGTCCGCCGAGCGGATGAGTGAACGCGCCAGGCGCTTCATGCAGTGGTGACCTCGCCGCGTCGCGCCCGGAACCCGCAGCGGAAAGCCGCGCCCGGCAGAATCGCGATGGCCGCACGGCCGCTACTGCTCGCCCTGGTCGCGCTGTCGCTGCTGGCCGGCATGGCTGGTGGCCTGCTTCGCGCCGATGTGGCCCTTCCAGCCATGGCGGGCTCCGCCTGGCAAAGCCAGGCAGTGCTGACCCATGCTGCGTTGATGATCTGCGGTTTTCTGGGCACCGTTATCGGAATTGAGCGGGCGGTGGCCGTCAAGCTGCGCGCCGCTTTCCTCGCTCCGCTGGCCTCCGGCGCAGGAGGCGCATTCCTGTTGCTGGGCCAGTTTGAACTGGGCGCGTGGCTGATCGTGGCCGCAGCTTTCGTCTTCACCGCTGTCAACATCGTGATCGTGGGGCGCCAGCGCGCAGCCCACACTTGGCTGCTGCTCGTGGCCGCGGGGGCCTGGCTCATCGGCAACCTGCTGTTTGCCACGGACCAAGGCACGGTTGCAACGCTGCCGTGGTGGTTCGCCTTTCTCGTGATGACGATCGCCGCCGAACGCCTGGAAATGACGCGGCTGATGCGCCGGCGCCCGGCAGCGGAGTGGTCGCTGCAAATCGTGTTGGTCGCCCTGCTCGGTGGTGCGGCCTGGTCCGCCGTAGCGCCCACCGCCGGCGGGCTGCTGTATGGAGCGGCGCTCGTTTTGCTGGCATTGTGGCTGGCGGCATTCGACATTGCCCGGCACACCGTTCGCGCGCACGGACTGAGCCGCTACATGGCCGTTTGCCTGCTCGGCGGATACGCGTGGCTGGCCGTGGCGGGTGCGGCGTGGGCCGCCACTGCGCTGGGCCTGCCGCTGCACGATGCCGCGTTGCACGCTCTGGGCCTGGGCTTCATCGTCAGCATGATGATGGGCCATGCACCGGTGATCCTGCCCGCGATTGCGCGCATCAAGCTCGAGTTCGGCGTCTTCTTTTACCTGCCACTCGCCATGCTGCACCTGTCCCTGCTTCTGCGGTTGGTCGCCGGAGTGGCAGGCGATCCGCTGCGCAGCACCGGCGCCCTCCTCAATGCTGCGGCGTTGGCGCTGTTTGCAATCACCATCGCAGGTGCTGCCGTGGCCTGGCGCATCAAACATGGCGGGCACGGCACCTTGCCCACAGGAAAGGCTCACCCATGACATCCTTCAACAGCATCGCCGACCCACCTCGCCCGCAACCGGCACATGCCGGCTGGGCGCTCTGGGAAATGGGCTTTCGTCCTCTTTACCTGCTGGCCAGCGCCTTCGCGGCCCTGTCCATCGGTCTGTGGGCGCTGCAGTTCACTGGTTGGCTGGGCCGCCCTTACCTGCAAGGGCCCCTGTGGCACGCGCACGAGATGCTGTTCGGTTTTGCACTGGCCGTGGTTGTAGGTTTCCTGTTCACGGCAGGACGCAACTGGTCAAACCGCCCGACACCCACCGGCTGGCCCCTGGCTGCGCTGGCAGCTCTTTGGGTAGCTGGCCGGGTGCTGGTGCTCACGCCTTTCGGCTGGGCCGCGATGCTGGCCAATGTCGCTTTTCCCCTTGCCGCCGCCATCTCTCTCGCGATTCCTTTTATCGCCGCGCGCAATCGCCGCAACTACTTTTTTGTCGGCCTGCTGCTCATGATGTCGGCAGCCGTGCTGGGCATCCATCTGGCGCAACTCGGCGTGATTCAACTCCCGGGCTGGGTCGGCATCCAGCTCGCGCTCGATGTCATGCTGTTCATCATGGCGGTGATGGGCGGACGCGTGATTCCCATGTTCACCAACAATGGTGTGCCGGGCGCCAAGGCAACCCGCCACCCCCTGCTGGAGAAAGCCGCACTCGGCACCGTACTGGCGTTGCTGCTGGCCGACGCCATGCAGTTGCATGGTGTGTGGCTGGCCGCACTGGCCGGCCTATGCGCAGCTGCCCACCTTGTTCGCTGGAGCCTGTGGCGGCCCTGGAAAACAGCGCGCGCGCCGCTGGTCTGGGTGTTGCACGCCGCCTACCTGTGGATCCCCGTGCATCTTGCGCTGCGTGCTGCCGCAGCAGCGGGATGGGTGGCACCCTCAGTGGCCACCCACGCACTGACAGTGGGCGCCATCGGCGGCCTCATCATCGGCATGATGACCCGCACCGCACGCGGTCACACCGGCAGGCCGTTGCGGGCCGACGGCAGCGATGTGGCTTGTTATGTTCTCATCCTGCTTGCGGCACTGGTCCGTGTGCTGGTTCCGCTGGCTGCGCCCGCCTGGATCATGCATGCCACGCTGTGGTCGGCAGCCTTGTGGTCGGGCGGCTTCGCGCTTTATACCGTGCGTTATTGGCCGGTTTTGACACGGCCGCGCATTGACGGGCAAGCCGGCTGACAACAGCCGCTTTGCCCGCCGGGCGCAAAATGGGTTCATGAAACCACCCAAACGACTGCAATCATTGATCGAAGAAGGCCTGATCGACACCGTGGTGCGGCAGTTGATGAGCGGCAAGGAGGCCATGGTCTACGTCGTACGCTGCGGTGCAGACACACGCTGCGCCAAGATCTACAAGGAGGCCGACCAGCGCAGCTTCCGGCAGGCGGTGGACTACACGGAAAACCGCAAGGTCAAGAACACACGCCAGGCGCGCGCAATGGCCAAAGGCACGCGCTTTGGCCGGCAGGCGGCCGAGGCAGCCTGGCAAAGCGCTGAGGTCGATGCCCTTTACCGGCTGGCGGCCGCCGGTGTGCGTGTACCCAAACCGCACAACTTCTGCGATGGCGTGCTCCTGATGGAGCTGGTGACCGACGCCCAGGGCGACGCCGCCCCGCGCCTGAACGACGTGGAGTTCACGCCTGAGGAGGCACGCATGCACCATGCCACGCTGCTCTCGGAAGTAGTACGCATGCTGTGCGCCGGCATTGTTCATGGAGACTTGTCGGAATTCAACGTGCTGCTGGCGGAAGATGGCCCCGTCATCATCGACTTGCCGCAGGCGGTGGACGCCGCCGGCAACAACCACGCCAGCCGCATGCTGCTGCGCGATGTGGCCAACCTGCGCGGGTTTTTCGGTCGTTTTGCACCCGACCTCCTGAAGACCCACTACGATCATGAGATCTGGGACTTGTATCAGCGCGGTGTGCTTCACACCGATACGGTGCTGACCGGCCGCTTCGCACACAAGACCGGTCCGGTCGACGTGGGCGGCGTGCTGGGAGAAATCGACGATGCACGCGCAGAGGAAGCAGCGCGCCGGGTCCGGATGCAGTCGCTGTAGGCACCCGGAGGCGCCGGCGGACAGACAGGCGCATGTATTTCGTGTACGGTGGTCAGGAAAGGTCGTACACCTCGTGTGCGCAAGGCCCACCATGAACAACCCCCACCACACCCCCCGAACCTTTGGCGACCGCTTCGCTTACGCCTTTGTCCGCTTCCTGCGGTTCTTTGCCGACCTGTTTTTTGCCAAACGCTACGGCCACCGGGCCATCGTGCTGGAAACCGTGGCTGCAGTCCCCGGCATGGTCGGAGCCACACTGACGCATCTGCGCTGCCTACGCCGCATCGAGGATGACAGAGGGTGGATACGCCACGCTGATGGACGAGGCCGAAAACGAGCGCATGCACTTGATGACCTTTATCGAGATCGCGCAGCCCAACTGGTTCGAGCGCGGGCTCGTCATCTTTGTGCAGGGGTTTTTCTACAACGCCTATTTTCTGCTGTACCTGATCGCTCCAGGTGTCGCGCATCGGGTGGTCGGTTACTTCGAGGAAGAGGCCTATACCAGCTACACCAACTACCTGGAACTGATCGACTCGGGTGCACATGCCAACGTCCCCGCGCCCCAGATCGCCAAGAACTACTGGAAGCTGCCTGCTGACGCCACGCTGCGTGATGTGGTGCTGGCTGTGCGTGAAGACGAAGCGGGCCACCGTGACGTGAACCACGGTTTTGCCAATGAACTGCACGGCGGCGGTGCGCCGCGCCACGCCACCAGTTGAGGACAGCCCGCCAGGGTAAAACTCAAGCCTTAGAGCAGCAAGGCGTTGACCCGCTTCACATAGGCCGCCGGGTCATCCGGTAGCCCGCCCTCGGCCAGCAAGGCCTGGTCAAACAGGATGTGGGCGAGATCGTCGAAATGCTCGCTGCCCTCAAGCTTTTTCACCAGCGGATGCTGGGCATTGATTTCCAGGATGGGCTTGACCTCAGGCGCGGCCTGGCCGGCCTGCTTGAGCATGCGGGCCAGTTGCGTGGACATGTCGCCGTCCTGTACCACCAGGCAAGCCGGTGAGTCGACCAGGCGCGTGGTGGCGCGTACGTCCTTGGCCTTGTCTTTCAGCGTCTCCTTGAGTTTGTCGAGGACAGGCTTGAACTGGGTTTGCGCTTCTTCGGCAGCTTTTTTCTCGTCTTCGTCCTGCAGCTTGCCCAGATCTACCGCACCCTTGGCCACCGATTGCAGCGGTGTGCCGTCAAACTCGTGCAGGTAATTCAGCGCCCACTCGTCCACGCGGTCGGTCATGAGCAGCACTTCAATGCCTTTCTTGCGGAAGATCTCGAGCTGCGGGCTGTTGTTGCCGGCGGCCTGGGTGTCGGCCGTGATGAAGTAAATCGCGTCCTGGCCGTCCTTCATACGGGCCTTGTAGTCGGCAAAACTGACCGTCGTGGTGTCGGTGGTTGAACTTGCAAAACGCAGCAACTTGGCCAGCCGGTCACGGTTGGCAAAATCTTCACCTAGCCCTTCCTTGAGGACGGCGCCAAACTCGGCGTAAAAGGTTGCGAACTTTTCCGGCTCGTTGGCGGCCAGGTCTTCGATCATGGACAACACGCGCTTGGTACAGCCTTCACGGATGGCCTTGACGGCGCGGCTTTCCTGCAGCAACTCGCGCGAAACGTTCAGCGGCAGATCTGATGAATCGACCACGCCCTTGACGAAGCGCAGGTAGGTAGGCAGCAAGGCCTGCGCATCGTCCATGATGAACACACGTTTGACATACAGCTTGACGCCGGCCGCCTTGTCGCGGTTGAACAAATCCATCGGCGCCTTGGCCGGGATGTACAGCAACTGCGTGTACTCGGTGGAACCTTCGACGCGATTGTGCGTGCTGGCCAGCGGCGGCTGGCTGTCGTAACTGATCTGTTTGTAGAACTCGTCGTACTGTTCCTGGGTGATGTCTTTTTTTGCGCGCGACCAGAGCGCCGCAGCCTGGTTCACCGTTTCCCATTCATCCGTGGTGACCATTTCGCCGGGTTGGTCGTTTTCGCCTTCCTTCCACTCCTCTTTCTTCATCAGGATGGGCAGGGAAATATGGTCGGAGTATTTGCTGATGATGCTTTTGAGCTTCCAGGTGTTCAGGTACTCGGTAGCATCGTCCTTCAGATGCAGGATGACGCTGGTGCCACGCTGTGCCCGTTCGATGGTCTCAACCTCGAAATCACCGGTACCTGCACTGGTCCAGCGCACAGCTTCGCCAGCGGGCAAGCCGGCGCGACGGCTTTCAACCGTGATCTTGTCGGCCACGATGAAACCCGAATAGAAGCCGACGCCAAACTGGCCGATCAATTGCGCGTCGTTTTTCTGGTCGCCGGACAGCTTGGACATGAAATCACGCGTACCGCTCTTGGCGATGGTGCCCAGATGCTCCACGGCTTCGATCTGCGACAGGCCGATGCCGTTGTCGGTGATGGTCAGGGTTTTGGCCGCTTTGTCGAAGCCGACACGCACTTCCAGATTGGGTGCGTCTTCGTACAGCGCGGCGTTGTTCAGGCCTTCGAAACGCAGCTTGTCGCAGGCATCCGAGGCGTTGGAGATCAGCTCACGCAGAAAAATATCGGGATTGGAATACAGCGAATGGGTGACGAGGTTCAGCAGCTGGGCTACTTCAGCCTGGAAGGATAGGGTTTGTTTGCTCATGGTCTCGGTTCTTGAAATTCGGGGAATAAACGAAACGCCTCTGGAATTAGGGGCGTTTTCGCCTGTTTCAAGACCCGATTATCGCGGGTGCCCGGATGACGCGGCCCGCGACTGCCCATAAAAAAAACGGCCTCTTGCGAGGCCGCTTCCGGGCATGGCGCACGTCCGGGAGCAAGCCCCGGAACCAAACCATTACATATTGACAAACCGATCGCTGTAGTCGCCTGCGTTGAGCACGGCATATTCGCCGTTGCTACGGGCAGCAGACAATTCAGCCTGAACTTCGGCGCGGGTCTTGACTGATTGTGTGGCTTGCAAGGCGAAAGCGTCGCGATATTCGCTGCCAACGGTCAGGGCCGAGTATTCGCCGCTGGTACGGGCTGCGGCCAGTTCTGCACGAACCTGGTCGCGCGACTTGAGCGATTGGCTGGTGTAAGCAACAACGACATCGCCGTAGTTGCCGCCGGACTGAACCGGGTACTGGCCGCCGGATTGTGCGAATGCGCTGCCTGCAGCGAGGGTGGCTAGAGTAAGGACGACTGCGAAAGAAGAAGACTTGTTCATGATGATGACCTTTTCAGTGAGTGGTAAAAAAAACCGGAAGTTCGGCTGGGGCCCGGCTCTTTCAAGCTCAAACTTCAACCGTGACCTCACTGTATTTGGGGCAAATTAGGCGACCATGAGTGAAGTCTTAGCTGAGAATGAGGACAGCGAAAACCGCCTCACAACACCTCGACCCGCGCCACCAGGCCGCTGCGGTCATCACGATTGCGCAGGCTGATGCGCATGCCGCAGCGCTGTGCAGCCGCCTGCGCAATGGAAAGGCCCAGGCCGCTGCCGCGCACATCGCTTCCGGCGACGCGGTAGAAACGGTCGAACACCCGGCCCAGCAGCTCGGGGGGAATGCCCGGGCCGGTATCCACCACCTCGATGGCCAGGCGGCCCTCCTTGCTCATGATGCGCACATCCACCACACCGCCATCGGGGCTGTAGCGCAAGGCGTTCTCGATCAAGTTGTCCACCACGCTGCGCAAATCACCGCTTTGGCATCGAAGCAATGCCTCGCCCACGGGCTGTCCGGAATCTTCCAGCCCCAGATCGATGTTGCGCTGGTCAGCCAGGGCAATCAGTGTGTTGATGCTGTCGTGGACCACCTGATGCACATTCACGGAAACGGGCACTACTTCGCTGCCTGTCCACTCTTGCCGCGACAGTTTGAGGAGCTGGTCCACCAGCCGCTGCGCACGCTGTACACCGGCTTCCAGCTGGGCAAAGCGTTGCGCCGGCGGGCCGGCAGCAAAGTCGCCGCGCAAGTTCTCCAGCTGCAGGCTCACCGCCGTGATGGGTGTACGCAGCTCGTGTGCGGCGTCCTGCACAAAGCGGCGCTGGTTCGCAAAGGCATCACGCAGCCGTGTCAGAAGGCTGTTGAAAGAGACGACCAGCGGTGCAATTTCCTGCGGCACCCGGTCCAGCGGCAGCTCGGCAATGCTGTGTTCGTCCTGCGCCGCGGCCTGGCGTGCGATGTCGCCAATGGCACGCGACATGATGGCCGCCACACACCAGAGGACAAAGGCCGAAAGCGGCAGCAAGATGATCACCGGCAAAATCGCGGTGCCGGCCCGCTCGGCGGCCAGGTGGCGGCGGAACTCGCCGCTTTGCAACACCTGCACGCGGCGCGAACCCGAAGCCTCGTTCACCGGCGTGGTGTAGATGCGCCAGCGCTTATCGTTGACCTTGACGTCATGGAACCCACTTTCCGGCTGCAGGCTGAGAGCCAGTGCAGGCGAAGAGTTAGACCGGGCGCGACCATTCGCATCGAACACCTGCACCACATAACTGCCCCATTTGTGGATCTGCTCGCCCGTTAGCGCCGGCAACGCCACATCCTGCTCCTGCGCAGCCATGGACTCGGCGATCAGCTCCATCTGGTTGTCCATGAAGGTGGCCACCATATGGTTGTAGGACCAGTAGGCAAAACCGGCCGACGCCGCGCCCACCAGCAAAAACACCGGCAGCAGCCACAGCAGCAACGCGCGGCGCAGAGAACACAGCCGGCCTGCCGGGAAGACGTGGATCATCATGCCGAGTCTCCAGCGCCGGAAGAAGCCGTCGGCGTGCCGGTGATACGCCAGCCCAGGCCACGCACATTGCGGATGACGTCCGCGCCCAGCTTCTTGCGCATGCCATGAATCAATACGTCCACCGCATTGCTCATGACTTCTTCACCCCAGCCGTAAATGCGGTTTTCGAGCTGGTCACGCGAGAGGATGGCACCCGGCCTTTCCAGCAAGGCGTGAAGCAGTGCGTACTCCCGTGCAGACAGTGCCGACTGCTCTCCATTGACCATCACCTCGCGCGTGGTGAGGTCGAGTTGCACCACGCCATTGCCGATGACGGAATGCGGGCTGCCGTCACGCCGCCGGATCACGGCGCGCATGCGTGCAAGCAGTTCGCGAAATTCATACGGTTTGACCAAGTAGTCGTCCGCGCCCAGGTCCAGCCCGGTAATGCGGTCATCCAGCCCGTCCCGCGCGGTCAGCACCAGCACCGGCGTGGCGTCGCCGCGGGTGCGGGCGTGGCGCAATACTTCGACGCCGTCGCGTTTGGGCAGGCCCAGGTCCAGCAGCACGCAGGCGTAGGCCCCGTCGGCCAGCGCGCTTTGCGCCAGCATGCCGTCGCGTACCCAATCCACCGACCAGCCATTGGTCTCCAGCGCCTGCTGCAGGCTGCGGCCAATCATGTCGTCGTCTTCGACCAGCAGAACACGCATCAGGCCTCCCAGCGCCGGGGAATCCGGCCGTCCCAGCGGGCCTGCTGCCGGGCCGCCTGCAACAACAGCACGCCGGCAAACAGCAATGCGGCCATACCAGCCAGGTTGAGATAGAAGGCACTCATTGCGCTAAAGCCAGGCGTGGCCAGCGCAATGCCGACAAAGCCGGCCTGGCTGAGCAGCCCCGTCGCAACAGCCACAGGACGAATCGCCCGGAAGAACACGGCGCCGAACAGCGCCGCAGCCAGCAAGGCAATCAGAAACTGGTAGTGCAGCAGCACGGGCATCGCCGTACCGTCGGCGGGTGGCAGCGCCAGCAGGACCAGCAGGGCGCTCACACCGACGGCGAGCAGGATGGCACGGGCGATACGTTCGGGAAAGGTGTCCATGGCTTGCAGGATGTGGTGGTGGAACCTGTATCTTCGCTGACCTGAATTAGCCTTGAATTAGGTTGCGGACGCTCCATCTGAGCCCAGCCAGCGCTTGAGCTGGCCATAAACCGCCGGACTGTGCAGCAGGGCCATATGGCCGGTTTCCACTGCGATCCACTGCCGATCGGGCGGAAACGCCAGCTGGCGCGCGGGCTCCGTATGCTGGCCCAGTGCGCTGGACAAGGGCACCAGACCGTCACCCAGCACCTCGTCGATCTTGCGCTCTTGCCCGGCCGCGGCAGGGGCCGCACCGAGGGTTGCGGCCACCGCAAAGCAAGCAACACCGTCCGGCAAAGCCAAGGGCTGGCGGGCATCCACACCGCTGGCGAAGCGATCCATGTCCTGCCAGTCCGCCGGCAACACGTTGCCGTGGCGCAGGTCGGTGATACCCGCGCTGCGGATCTGCCCTATCTGGGCAAATGGCCGCGTGACCGGATTGCTGCCCAGCACGGTGTCCACCCAGTTCCCGACTTTTTCCAGCGGTGCACCGTGATGCGGCGTACCAAGAAACACCAGGTTCCGGAGCCGGCCCAGCCAATGCAGCTCTCGGGAAGCCGCGCTGTGGCAGGCACTGCGCGCCACCAGGCCGCCCATGCTGTGGGTCAGCAAGGTGAGTTCTTCGACCGGCTGCGGCCAGGCCTGCAGCAAGGCTTCGAGCAGCGCGGCGAATTGCCCGCCATTGACCGAGGTGTGCAGGCCGGTGTTGTAGTGCAGGTAAACCGGGGTGTAGCCCAGCTCCCGGGCCTGCTGACCGTAGTCCTGCACTCCCACCGGCGTCTCGCTGCGCCACTGCAGATCGTTCATGCACAGGCCGTGAACAAGCACCAGAATTTTTCCGGTGATGCCTGGCAGTTGCCGCGCCAATGCGGCCTTGTCCAGCAGCAGGGTCTGGCCTTCGTGGCGCAGGCTCATCGAGATAGCCAGTGGATTGGCGGTGTCCAGCAACTGGTCTCCAAGCACGCCGTTGAGCGCGGACAGCAGGGCCTCGCGCTGGGGCGACGAGGCCTGCGGCGACTCGCGAGGCGCCACACGTGACAACACGGCCTCAACAGTGCCACCAGTCAACCGGGTGATGCCCTTGACCGCGCCATAGACCAGCCCGGTGATGCCCCGCTTGTTGACGCCCGACGCGCCGGCCGTGCGGTCCACAAAACGCTGGCCAGCCGGACCAAAAGGCGCAGCGACAGTTTTATAAACGTTGCCCTGTACTTTTTCGACCAATTCAGTAATGCCCAGCGTACCCCGCGTGGCGAGTTGCGCCAGGCCCTGAATATCGGAAGCATGCAGGTGGCTGCGCAGCTCGTTCAGCGAGGGCAACCGGGGCCGGCGCGGCGGTGGAATAGTCATACAGGCATTGTCGCGGCCGGCAAGGCGCACGTCCATGGGACGGGTTTTAGCCAGTTTTATGAAAGAAAAGTGACTCTAGCCCAATGAATTCGTGCGCCACTAGCTCTTAAAACAATAGCGAATGAAACCTAGAAGCGTTCGTGCGGAGCCAGGTAGCGCCACTGGCCCACAGGCAAATGGCCCAGGTTGACCATGCCGATGCGTACCCGTTTGAGCCCGGTCACAAACAGGCCGACCTGCTCGCACATGCGGCGGATCTGCCGCTTTTTGCCTTCCTTGAGCACAAAACGCAGTTGCTCCGGGTTTTGCCATTCGACGCGCGCCGGCTTCAGGGCCTCGCCATCCAGGCTCAGTCCGTGGCGCAGCTGGGCGAGTTTCTCTGGCGGAAACACGGCCTGCACATTGGCTGTTTCCGCACCATAGCTGACACGCACCAGATATTCCTTTTCAATCTCCGAGTCTTCACCAATCAGCTGGCGCGCGACGCGGCCGTCCTGCGTGAGCACCAGCAGGCCGATGGAGTCGATGTCGAGCCGGCCGGCCGGTGCCAGGCCGCGCAACTGCTCGTGGCCCCAGCGCATGCGGCTGTTGCACTCGCGCCAGCGGTTCTGCGGCTGCACCAGCACCACCGCAGGCTCGTGGCCGTCTTCGGCCTGGCCGCTGACATAACCCACCGGCTTGTTGATCAGGATGGTGACCTGCTGGCGTTGCTGCTGCTCGGCTTCGCGCGCCACCTCGATGCGCGCATTTGCCGCCACCGGCTGCCCCATCACTGCCGGCTGGCCATCCACACGCACCCAGCCGCGTGCAATCCAGTCATCGGCCTCTCGGCGCGAACACATGCCAAGTTCGGCCATGCGTTTGTTCAGTCGGACTGTCAATGCCGGAGCGCCCGGGGCCGCCACGGCTTTGGGAATGCGCACCGCAGCGCCAAGGGCGGGAGATTTGGGGGAGGTGGGTTCTGCCATGAAGAGTCCATTTTAGGACGGGATCACCCAACGCGGCACCACCGGCGGATCAGTGCAACTGCTGTTTGCTACACATTTAATAGCTGGTTGCGCAATCAATACAAGGGCCAGAGGCCTATTTATTGATTAATACTGTTGCGTAGCGCCGCCAGGTCCAGCACGCGCAAGCCCCCGTACTCCACACGAATCGTGCCTTGCGCTTCCAGCGCTGTCAGCGCTTCGTTCACGCGCTGACGTGACAGCCCGACCAGGTAGGCCATTTCCTGCTGGGTGATGCGCAGGATTTCACCAACGCCCGGATACAGCACGGGATTGAACAGCGCCGCCAGGCTGCGAGCCACGCGTACATCGGGGTTGTTCAGGCGGTCGATCTCGCGCGCGGCAATGAACTGGCCCAGGCGTTCATTGAGCTGGTTCATCACAAAACGATTGAAGCCGATGGAGTGATCCAGCAGCCAGTGAAAGGTATCCACCGGCAAACCCGCGACCACGCTTTTGCGCAACGCCTGGATGTTGTAGCGGTAAGGTTCGCGCTTGAGCGCCGTGCCTTCACCGAACCAGCCGCCCGGCGGTAAGCCGGCAAAGGTCATGGTTGCGCCCTGCGCGTTGTCACTGCTCATCTTGAGCAGGCCTTCGACGACGCCGAACCAGTAGGTCACCGGCTTGCCGACCCGGCAGACGTAGTCACCCGGTGCCGCGTCGCCCACCTGTAGCTGAGCCATCGCGCGTGCGCGCTCCTCCGGCAGAAGTTGCCACAGCCAGGGAATGCCCTGCTGCTCGTCAGGTGTGGGCGCCCTGCGGCGCTGGTGAAGGGTCAGGTCAGAGGACATGGGGTGACCGGGTCAGGTTGGAATTGCACCGCGGGAAACTCCGGGGAGGGCACACCCTCGGATTGTCGCTGGATAGACATTTTGCAGTCAATGCAAAGCCTAGCATCGGCCCACCTCAGAGATCAACCGAGCAGCAAGGACAGTATGACAAGCACCCCGACACACACCGCACCGACTCCTTCCCCGACACGCCGCCGCGCGCTGGGCACGCTTGCGGCCCTGCCGCTTGCCTTCCACGCACCGATGCGCGCAAGCACTACAGCGCCCCTACGCATCGCCCAATCAACCGCGCTCAGCGGGCCTCTGGGTGAACTGGGCCAGGCCATGCACCAGGGCGCCAAGGCCTGCTTTGCCGCCATCAATGCCAAGGGCGGCGTCAACGGCCGGCCGATTGAACTGGCAGCTGTTGACGATGGCTATGACGTCAAGCGCGCGCTCGCCAACGTGAAGGGCTTCATCGAGGACAGCAACAACTTCGCGCTGTTCAACTGCATGGGCACACCCATGATTGAGGCCATGCTACCGCAGGTGATCGAATCGGGCATTCCGTTTTTTGCACCCTTCTCCGGCGCCCTGTCCGTGCGCCCCAAAAATGCCCGCAACGTGTTCAACATCCGAGCCAGCTATGCAGACGAAGCTGAGCAACTGGTGCAACACCTGGCCACCGTCGGCATCAAGCGCATCGCCATCGTTTATCAGAACAACTCCTTCGGCAAGGAGGTTTTTGATGCCACCCAGCGCTCCATGACCAAACACAAGCTTGATGCCACGGCCATCGTCACGGTGGAAAACAACTCTTCAGATGCCGGTGCGGCTGCGGCAAAAATTGCGACCTCCAACCCGGAGGCGGTGCTGGTGGGATTGGCGGGCAAACCCACCATCGATTTTGTCAAGGCTACGCGCATGCACAGGAAAGGTCTGCCGTTGTATGCGCTGTCCATCATGGGCGCTGCAGCAACCCTCAAGGCCATGGGTGACGACGCCACCGGCATCGCGATTTCGCAGGTCGTTCCCCTGCCGAACAACACGGTGGTGCCGATGGTGCGCGAGTTCCAGCAGGCCTGGAAGGCGGCCGGTGCCACGCTGGCACCTTCGCACCTGGCGCTGGAGGGTTATGTCAACGCGCGGGCTTTTGCAGAAGCCTTGCGGCGTGCCGGAAACAACCCCACCCGCAACAGCTTCATCGACAACACCTGGAACATCAAGCGTTATGACCTCGGAGGCTTCGAGTTGAGTTTCACCGATTCGGCAACCAACGCATCGCGCTTTGTCGAACTCACCATGGTTTCACGCGACGGGCGCTTCATTCGTTAGCGCTACAGCACCCCGGGCACACCCCACTAGGACTTACCCGGAAATTGTCGTCGCAATGACACCATGACGTCAAACTCAGTCCTACCATGACATCACACCGCAGCCTCCCGGAACCCTGAATCGGAGGCGCACAAAAATGGAGACCAGGTACCGAATGCAGACCACCTTCCCCCGACTGCTGCTCAAGCATGCCGCGGAGCGTCCCACGGCGCCCGCCATGCGCGAGAAGGAATACGGCATCTGGCAGGCGCACAGCTGGGCCGGCATGGCCGCACTGGTTGAACACATTGCCTGTGGGCTGCACCAGGCCGGCCTGCAGCGCGGCGAGCACATGGTCGTCATCGGCGCCAACCGGCCCCGGCTGTACGCCACCATGCTGGCGGCGCAGTCCCTCGGCGCAATTGCCGTACCGCTGTACCAGGACGCGGTGGGCGCCGAATGTGTCTTCCCCATCACCAATGCGGAGGTACGTTTTGCGATGGTCGAGGACCAGGAGCAGGTCGACAAACTCATGGACATCCGCAGCCAGTGCCCGCAACTGTCCAGCATCATTTACGACGACCCCAAGGGGCTGCGCAATTACGTTGAGCCCGGTCTCGCTGCGCTTGACGCACTGATTGCGTCCGGAAAGACTTTTGCCGCTGCCAACCCCGGTTTTTTCACCGGACAGGTAGAGCAGGCGCATCCGGACGACGTAGCCGCCATGTTCTTCACCTCGGGGACCACCGGCAACCCCAAGGGCGTGGTGCACACGCACAACACCCTGCTCGACCGCGCCCAGGCTGGCGCCGAGTTCGACAGGTTGACAAGCAACGAGGAAGTGCTGGCCTACCTGCCGCCGGCGTGGATCGGTCAGAACATTTTCAGCTATGCCCAGTGGCTGTGCTGCGGCTACGTGGTGAACTGCCCCGAAAACGCCAGCACGGTGACGATCGATCTGAAAGAAGTCGGCCCGACGTATTACTTCGCGCCGCCCCGCGTGTTTGAAGGGCTGCTCACCAGCGTGATGATCCGCATGGAAGATGCGGGCCTCCTCAAGCGCAAGATGTTTCACTTCTTCATGGACGTGGCCAAACGGGTGGGCCCGGCGCTGATGGATGGCCAGCCGATAGGCATCGGCGACCGGCTGCTCTATGCACTGGGCCAGGTCATGGCCTATGGCCCGCTGCGCAACAACCTGGGTTTCAGCCGCGTCAGGGTCGCCTACACGGCGGGTGAAGCAATCGGCCCGGACCTGTTCACCTTTTACCGATCCATCGGTATCAATCTCAAGCAGCTTTACGGGTCCACCGAAACGGCCGTGTTCGTCTGCCTGCAGCCGGACAACCAGGCGCGCGCGGACACGGTGGGTGTGCCGATCAAGGGCGTGGAGATCAAGGTTGCTGACAACGGCGAAATCCTCGTCAAGTCCGCCGGCCTGCTGAAGGGTTACTACAAGAACCCGGAAGCTACTGCCGAAGTGCTGACAGCCGACGGCTGGTACCACACCAGCGACGCGGGCTTTCTGGACGCCGGCGGCCACCTGAAGATCATTGACCGCGTGAAAGACGTAGGACGCATCAAGGGCGGCGTCAATGACGGCGCCATGTTTGCACCCAAGTACGTCGAAAACAAGCTGAAGTTTTTCCCGCACATCAAGGAAGTTGTGGCTTACGGCGACGGCCGCGAAAAAGTCTGCGTGATGATCAACATCGACTTCGACGCGGTGGGGAACTGGGCTGAGCGGCGCAACCTGCCTTATGCCGGCTACACCGACCTGGCGCAAAAGCCGGAGGTGTACCAGCTCATCAAGGAGTGTGTTGAAAAGGTCAACGCCGACCTGAGCGCCGATACCCTGCTGGCGGGCTCGCAGATCAGCCGCTTCCTGGTGCTGCACAAGGAGCTCGACGCCGACGACGGCGAGCTGACCCGGACCAACAAGGTGCGCCGCGGTTTCATCGCCGAGAAATACCTGCCCCTGGTCGACGCGCTGTACAGCGGAAAAACAGAGCAGTTCATTGAAACCGTGGTCAAGTTTGAAGACGGCCGCAGCGGCAGCGTGAGCGCGACCTTGAAGATTTCGGACGCAACAACATTTCCACCTGTGAAGGCAGCAGCAGCATGATCGCAGCGCAGAACCGCTTCAAGCAAGATCGCACTCCCTCAGGGGGCAGTGCAGCCGCCTTGGCGGCAAACGTGGGGGCCCAATGAGCACCATTCCCCTGCGGACCGAACCCGTTGAAGCCATCGAACCAGCTGCCGCGGCGCGCCTCGTCGAACAGACCAGCGCCAACCAGACCATCGGCACGGCCAAAAAAATCGGCGAGGTCATTCTCGATGTCAATAACATCTCACTGAGCTTTGGCGGAGTCAAGGCCCTCTCGGACATTTCCTTCAACGTCAAAGAGCATGAGATCCGCGCCATCATCGGCCCCAACGGCGCAGGCAAAAGCTCCATGCTGAATTGCATCAACGGCGTCTATGCGCCGCAGCAGGGCTCCATCACTTTCCGGGGTCAGACCTTCAAACACATGAACAGCCACCAGGTGGCTGTGATGGGCGTCGCGCGCACCTTCCAGAACCTGGCGCTGTTCAAGGGCATGAGCGTGCTCGACAACATCATGGCCGGGCGCAACCTGAAGATCAAAAGCAACCTGCTGCTGCAGGCGCTGCGCATCGGTCCGGCAGAACGGGAAGAGTTCCAGCATCGTGAGGCGGTCGAAAAAATCATCGACTTCCTGGAAATCCAGGCCTACCGCAAGACACCGGTCGGGCAACTGCCCTATGGCCTGCAAAAGCGGGTGGACCTGGGCCGCGCGCTGGCCATGGAGCCGCAAGTGCTGCTGCTCGACGAACCCATGGCCGGCATGAACGTGGAAGAAAAGCAGGACATGTGCCGCTTTGTGCTTGATGTCAATGACGAATTCGGCACGACCGTGGTCCTGATCGAACACGACATGGGCGTGGTCATGGACATCTCAGACCGCGTCGTGGTGCTCGACTACGGAAAAAAAATCGGCGACGGCACGCCCGACGAAGTACGCAACAACGAAGACGTGATCCGGGCCTACCTGGGAACGAGCCACTAACTATGTACAACAACATCAACACTGAACAGGCCCATTCAAGCGGCCGCAGTGGAACCGGCTTCGCCGGGCCACAAGCGGCGTCCCCCGGAGGGGGAGAGGCCGCTACGCGAAGCGAGTCGGCAACAGGGGGGAGCCAATAACATGGGTTCATTTCTCGAAACCGTCATCGGCGGCCTGATGTCCGGCATGCTGTATTCGCTGGTCGCGCTGGGCTTTGTGCTGATCTACAAGGCTTCGGGCGTTTTCAATTTCGCCCAAGGCGCCATGGTGCTGTTTGCCGCGCTGGCCATGGCGCGGTTTTCCGAGTGGATACCGCAGTTCACGGGCTTGGACAACAAGTTCTTGAACAACGCACTGGCCTTCGCAGTCGCGCTGGCCATCATGGTGGTGGTGGCCTGGTTGATTGAAAAACTGGTGCTCAGCAAGCTCGTGAATCAGGAAGGTGTCGCGCTGTTGATGGCGACTCTCGGCATTTCCTATTTCCTGGACGGCTTTGGCCAGACCATCTTCGGCTCCAGCATCTACAAGATTGACGTGGGCATGCCCAAGGACCCCATGTTTCTGCTGGAAGGCGTCTTTCAGGGCGGCTTGCTGGTGAATCAGGAGGATCTGGTCGCCGCGCTGATCGCCACTGCTCTGGTGGCCGCACTGGCCGCCTTCTTCCAGTACACCAGCACCGGGCGCGCCCTGCGCGCCGTGGCGGACGACCATCAGGCCGCGCAATCCATCGGTATTCCACTGAACCGCATCTGGGTCATCGTCTGGAGTGTTGCAGGCTTTGCGGCGCTGGTGGCCGGCATCATCTGGGGCAGCAAGCTGGGGGTGCAGTTCTCCCTCTCGGTGCTCGCGCTGAAGGCGCTTCCGCTGGTGATTCTGGGTGGCCTGACTTCTGTTCCCGGCGCCATTGTGGGCGGGCTGATCCTGGGCGTAGGCGAAAAACTCGCCGAGGTTTTTCTTGGCCCTTATGTGGGCGGCGGGATAGAGATCTGGTTTGCCTATGTGCTGGCTTTGTGCGTGCTGCTGGTAAGGCCCCAAGGCTTGTTTGGCGAAAAAATAATTGACCGCGTCTGAGCCAAACCCACACAAGAAAAAATCATGTTCTACAGAGAAAACGGCCAATTCAAAACTAGCTACCGGGCAGACCAGCAGATCTTCCCCATCCTGCAGGATCGCCTGGCCATTGCGCTTTTGCTGGCCTTTGCCTTTGCCGTCGTGCCGTTTGTGGCCAGCGACTATCTGTTTCGAGCCATCCTGATCCCCTTCCTGATTTTCTCGCTGGCTGCCGTCGGCGTGAACATTCTGGTGGGGTACTGCGGCCAGATCTCACTGGGCTCTGGCGCCTTCATGGCTGTGGGCGCGTACGGTGCGTACAACTTTTTTGTCCGCATTCCCGGCATGCCCCTGATTCCCGCGTTGATTCTGGGCGGACTGTGCGCCATGGTCTTTGGGATTTTGTTCGGCCTGCCCAGCTTGCGCGTCAAGGGCCTGTACTTGGCGGTGACCACCCTGGCCGCGCAGTTTTTCAGCGACTGGATGTTTCTGCGCATCAAGTGGTTCACGCTGGACACGCCCTCGGGCTCGGTGTCCGTGTCCAACCTTCAGGTGTTCGGCATTCCCCTCGAAAGTGCGGTCAACAAGTACTTGTTTTGCCTGGTGATCGTGGTGGTAATGACGCTTCTGGCCAAAAACCTGGTGCGCGGTGCCATCGGCCGTGAGTGGATGGCCATCCGAGACATGGACGTGGCTGCGGCGGTCATCGGCATCCGGCCGATGTACGCCAAGCTCAGTGCTTTTGCCGTCAGCTCTTTCATCATTGGCGTGGCAGGTGCCTTGCTGGCTTTTATCTACCTGGGCGCGTGGGAGCCAGCCGCCTTCTCGGTGGATCAATCGTTCAAGCTTTTATTCATGGTGATCATCGGCGGCATGGGCGCCATCATGGGAAGCTTTTTTGGTGCGGCCTTCATCACGATTTTGCCGATTGCACTGAGCCAGTTTCTGCCGGCGATAGCGAGCTGGTTCGGCATTGAAATGTCGACTGCGGGCGTTTCGCATGCGGAGCTGATGATTTTCGGCGGCCTGATCGTCTGGTTCCTGATCGTCGAGCCACACGGGCTGGCCAAACTCTGGTCCATTGGCAAGCAGAAGATGCGGCTCTGGCCCTTCCCTCATTAGAACCATGGCGTACTAGGGTTAAGGATTACTCGAAATCACCCATGTGTTTTGAAAGATTCGCGCGTTTACTGGCAGATCAGTTTTTTCAGGTGTTTTTTTAATTTTTAGGAGACAACAATGAAGGTTCGTAATTTGATACTGGCAATCACCGCCGTAGCAGCAGGTGCTTCTTCGCTGGTGACCACCACTGCCTTTGCTCAAGCCAAAGAGCAGTTCATTCCGGTGCTGTCCTATCGCACAGGTCCCTATGCTCCCAATGGCACGCCCTGGGTGAATGGCTATGTTGACTATTTCAAGCTGGTCAATGCCCGAGGTGGCCTCAACGGGGTCAAGATTGCCTGGGAAGAGTGCGAAACCGGCTATGACACGGCGCGAAGCGTGGAATGCTACGAACGCCTGAAGGGAAAGAACGGCGGCGCCTCGCTGGTGCAGCCACTGTCCACCGGCGCCACCTTTGCCATCACCGAAAAAGCGCCAGTTGACAAAATCTCCGTCGTTACCGTGGGCTACGGCCGCAGCGAGAGCGCGGACGGCTCGGTTTTCAAATGGAACTTTCCGATCGCCGGCACCTACTGGGTGGCAGCCGACGCCATTACACAGGCCATCGGTAAAAAAGAAGGCGGTCTCGACAAGCTCAAAGGCAAGAAAATCGCGCTGGTATATCACGACAGTCCGTACGGCAAGGAGCCCATCGCCCTGCTCCAGGAGCGCAGCAGGCAACTCGGCTTTGAACTCCAGCTGCTGCCCGTGACGGCACCCGGTGTGGAGCAGAAAGCTACCTGGCTGCAGATCCGTCAATCCAAACCCGACTACACCTTGCTATGGGGCTGGGGCGTGATGAACTCCACCGCTATCAAGGAAGCGCAAGCCACCGGCTACCCGCGCGAAAAAATGTATGGCGTATGGTGGGCCGGCGCCGAGCCTGATGTCAAGGACGTGGCCGAGGGAGCCAAAGGCTACAACGCCGTGACCCTGCAACACGGTGCTGACACCAAAGCCAAGGTGGTCCAGGATGTGCTGACCATGGTGCATGCCAAGGGCCAGGGCACGGGCCCCAAGGACGAAGTCGGCCAGGTGCTGTACATGCGCGGTGCCATGAGCGCCATGCTGGGCCTGGAGGGCATTCGCGCCGCGCAGGATCGCTTTGGCAAGGGCAAGGTCATGACGGGTGAGCAGGTCCGCTGGGGGCTGGAAAACCTGAACCTGACCCAGGCCAAGCTGGACGCACTCGGTTTTGCCGGCGTCATGCGGCCGATCAGCACCTCTTGCATGGACCACATGGGTGCGGCATGGGCCCGTATTCACACCTGGGACGGCAAGGCCTGGAAGTTCACTTCCGACTGGCTGCAGGCTGACGAGCAGATCATCAAACCGATGGTCAAAGCCACCGCTGCCAAATACGCGGCGGAAAAGAAACTCACCGCGCGCACTCCGGCCGACTGCCAATCCTGATGTCCTGAACGATTCAACCCCCTCCCTGCGGGGAGGGGTGCGGCTCAGCCGAGCCGCCAAACGCCAGCGCTTCGACAACTCTCGCAGCGCTGCTGTTTGGTTCCAATCAAGCAGAAACACCGCATGGAAAAAACTGACATAGCCAACGACATCGTCCTCAACGTCAACGGAATCGAGGTTATCTACAACCACGTGATTCTTGTGCTCAAAGGCGTGTCACTGCAGGTGCCGCAAGGCCGGATCGTCGCTATCCTGGGCGGCAACGGCGCAGGCAAGACGACCACCTTGCGGGCCGTTTCCAACCTGCTCAAGGGCGAGCGGGGCGCGGTCACCAAGGGTTCGATTGAACTGCGCGGCGAGCGCATCGAAAACCTGTCACCCGCCGACTTGGTGCAGCGCGGCGTGGTGCAGGTCATGGAAGGCCGCCACTGTTTTGCCCACCTGACGATCGAGGAAAACCTGTTGACCGGCGCCTACACCCGCAAGAGCAAGGTAGAGGTGGCGGCTAATCTGGAAAAGGTCTACAACTACTTTCCCCGGCTGAAAACACGGCGTAGCTCGCAGGCGGCCTACACCTCGGGAGGCGAGCAGCAAATGTGCGCCATCGGCCGCGCGCTCATGGCCAACCCCACCATGGTGCTGCTGGACGAACCCTCCATGGGCTTGGCGCCGCAGATCGTCGAAGAGGTTTTTGAAATCGTCAAAGACCTCAACCAGAAGGAGAAAGTGACCTTTCTCCTGGCCGAGCAGAACACCAACATGGCCCTGAAATATGCCGACTATGGCTACATCATGGAAAGCGGCCGGGTGGTGATGGACGGCCAGGCCGCCGATTTGGCGAACAACGAAGACGTCAAGGAGTTCTACCTCGGCGTTGGCGGCGGCGAGCGCAAGAGCTTCAAGGACGTTAAAAGCTACAAGCGCCGCAAGCGCTGGCTTGCATGAAGCCCCCACGGTTGCTCACTGCGAGCCTGCGGCAACGCCCTGCCCCTTGCGCTGGAAAAGGGGGCGCTGCGCCTGCGGTCCGGCAAAGCCGGTCCCGCGGCCCCTGCTGGCAAAGAGGGGAGCCCAACGCTCCCTCGGAGATCTTATGACTGAGTATTACGACGCCCTGGAGACACGTGACCCGGCCGCCCGCGAGACCCAGCTGATGGCGGCGCTGTCGGCCCAGGTGGCGCATGCGCAAACGGCCTCGCCGGCTTTTGCAGCCATTCTGGCCGGCGTTGACGCTGCCCGCGTCCGCTCCCGAGAAGCGCTGGCCCAACTTCCCGTCACCCGCAAGCATGAACTTCTTGAGCGCCAACAAGCCAGCCGTGTCACAGATCCGTTTGGCGGTTTTTCTGCACTGTCGCGTGGTCCGGAAATGTCGCGTATTTTTTCTTCTCCGGGGCCGATTTACGAGCCCGAAGGCACGGCCAAAGATTATTGGCGGGCGGCGCGCGCGCTTTTTGCCGCCGGATTTTGCTCCGGCGATCTGGTTCATAACGCCTTCAGCTACCACATGACGCCAGGTGCTTTCATCATGGAGTCGGGGGCGCACGCGCTCGGTTGCACCGTATTTCCCGCCGGCGTGGGCCAGACTGAGCAGCAACTCCAGGCCATTGCCGAACTGCGGCCTCAAGCCTACATGGGCACGCCCAGCTTCCTGCGTATCCTGGTGGAGAAAGCGCTCGAAACGGGTAGCGATATCTCCAGCTTGCGCAAGGGACTGACGGGCGGCGAGGCGCTGCCCCCCAGCCTGCGTGACTGGTTCGCCGAACGTGGTTTGGCTGTTTACCAGAGCTTCGCGACTGCCGACCTCGGCCTGATCGCTTACGAAACCACTTCACGCGAGGGCCTGGTGCTCGACGAAGGTGTGATTGTGGAGATTGTCCGGCCCGGCACCGGGGACCCAGTGCCTGAGGGTGAAGTTGGCGAGCTGGTGGTTACCGCCCTGAACACCGCTTACCCTTTGATACGTTTCGGGACGGGCGACCTGTCAGCCGTCCTGCCCGGCACCTGCCCGACGGGCAGAACCAACACCCGCATCAAGGGATGGATGGGCCGGGCCGACCAGACGACAAAAATACGCGGCATGTTTGTGCACCCGGGACAGGTGGCCGATATCACCCGCCGCTTTCCGGAGGTGCTCAAGGCCCGTTTGGTTGTTACCGGGGAAATGGCCAATGACAACATGATCCTCCAAGTGGAAGCCGCTTCTGTGCCCGAGGGTCTGGAGACCCGGATCAGCGAGGCAATCCGCGACGTGACCAAGCTGCGCGGCCATGTCGAGCTGATGGCGCCGGGCAGCCTGCCCAACGACGGCAAGGTCATTGAGGACGCCCGAAGCTATAAATAGAGCCCCCACGTTCGCTCACTGCGTGTAGCTCTCTGCCCCCCCGAGGGGGCGCTGCGCCTGCGGGCCGGCATAGCCGGACCCGCGGCCCCTGCTTGAAAAAAGAGCCGCCGACTCCTCACTTCCTATCCGTTCGTCCTGAGCCTGTCGAAGGATGCCCCTTGTTGGGCGCTGCGCCTGCGGCCCGGCGGAGCCGGTTCTGTGGCCCTGGCTGGCCTGGAACCTCTTGCATCGCGCACTGCACTGGCCGCGAGGAACCTGAGGACTTGCCCTTACGTAGTTCCCGCGATGGACGGGGCCCCGCCGGCTCCTACACTGGCGAGGTCCATTTCAAAGGAGACTTTATGAAACGCCTGTTAGTTCTTGCTGCGGCTGCGACAGCCCTTTTCGCCAATGCACAAACCTACCCCGGCTCCAAGCCGATTTCGATCGTGGTTCCGTTTGCTGCGGGTGGTCCTACCGACCGCGTCGCGCGCGACCTGGCCGAGGCCATGCGCAAAGCCCTTCCCGGCTCCAACTTCGTCGTGGAAAACGTCAACGGCGCGGGTGGCACGATTGGCGCCACCAAGGTGGCCAAGGCCAGCCCGGACGGCCACACCCTGCTGCTGTTTCATATCGGCATGGCCTCGACACCTGCCCTGTACCGCAAGCTGCAGTACAAGCCGCTGGAAGACTTCGAATACCTCGGCCTGGTCAACGAGGTGCCCATGACCCTGATCGGCAAACCCCAGTTGCCGGCCAACACCTACCGCGACTTCGAAAATTACATCAGGGCCAACTCGGGCAAGCTCAACATTGCCCATGCGGGTCTGGGTTCCGCCTCGCACCTGTGCGGCCTGATGTGGCAATCGGCGATCAACGCCAAGGAAGCCATGACCACCATTCCCTTCGGCGGCACCGGCCCGGCGATGAATGCGCTGGTCGGCGGTCAGGTGGATCTGATGTGCGACCAGACCACCAACACCACCGGCCAGATTGAAGCCGGCCGCGTCAAGGCCTTTGCGGTGACCACCGCCAAGCCATTGAGCAAGCACAAACTGCTCAAGGATTACCCGTCGCTGCAGGAAATGGGCCTCAAGGGTTTTGACCTGACCATCTGGCACGGTCTGTATGCCCCCAAAGGCACACCACCCGCCATCCTGACGCAGCTGAACACAGCACTCAAAGCCGCATTGAAAGATGCCGACTTCATTAAAAAGCAGGACGGCCTGGGCGCTGTGGTCGTCACGGACAACCGTGTTGAACCTGCGGCCCACAAAGCTTTTGTCGCAGGACAGATTGCCAAGCTCAAGCCGGTGATCGAAGCCGCTGGCAAGTTTGCCGACTGATCTGCGTCGCCCCGCAAAAAAGCCGCCGGCCGCAAGCCCGGCGGCTTTTTTTTGCCCCTGCCGTCCCTGGCATCGATCACGGAACCGGGTCGCCACGGTCGATTTTCAGCCGGCGCGACTCGCGCCCGGCCACCTTTCTGGCCGGGATTGCCCCGATTGAAACGGCTACCCCTTCACCCTAAGGTAAGGCTGCCTTTGACACCTCCACACAGGAAATTCTGATGCCCCCCATTTTTAAGACAAATCGACGCCTGGCCCTTTCCAGCATTGCGCTGGCAGCTATTGGTTTCATAGCAATACCGGCCGCCGTGGCGCAGACGGCCTGGCCCACCAAGCCGGTGCGTATCGTCGTGCCCTTTGCACCCGGCGGCACCACCGACATCCTTGCGCGCGCCATTGCGCCCGAGCTGACCCGGGTTTTTGGCCAGCCCTTCATCGTGGACAACAGGGCGGGCGCCGGCGGCAATGTGGGGGCCGACCTGGTGGCCAAATCACCCGGCGACGGCTACACCCTGCTGATGGGCACGGTGGGCACACACGGCATCAACAAGTCGCTGTACAGCAAGATGCCTTTTGACCCGCAGAAGGACTTTGCACCCGTCACGCTGGTGGCCGGTGTGCCCAATGTGATGGTGATGAACGCCGACAAAGCCGCCAAGCTGGGCATCAACAGCGTGACCGACTTCGTCAAATATGCCAAGGCGCATCCGGGTCAGTTCAGCATGGCCTCCAGCGGCAACGGCACCTCCATCCATCTGGCCGGCGAGCTGTTCAAGTCGCAAACCGGGATTTTCATGACGCATATTCCCTACCGCGGTTCCGGCCCGGCCCTGCTCGACCTGGTGGGAGGCAGTGTGGATGTGATGTTCGACAACCTGCCCTCGGCCATGCCGCAAATCAAGGGCGGCAAACTCAAGGCCTTTGCCGTCACCAGCGCCCAGCGCTCGACCGCCATGCCCGAATTGCCCACAGTGGAGGAAGCCGGCAAGCTCAAGGGTTTTGAGGCCAGCAGTTGGTTCGGCTTGCTGGCACCCGCCGGCACGCCGCCCGAGGTGGTTAGCCGCATCCAGCAGGAAGTGGCCAAGGCCCTGGCCACACCGGCCATCAAGGAAAAAATGCTGGCCCAGGGCGCCATTCCAAGCGGCAACACACCGCAGGAATTTGCCAAGATGATTGAGGCTGAAATCGCCAAATGGGCCCTGGTCGTGAAGGCCTCGGGCGCCAAGGTCGATTAACGAGCGGCGGGCCACTGTCCCGCGAGCGAGTTTCTTTTCAAGCAGGGGCCGCGGGTCCGGCTTTGCCGGCCCGCAGGCGCAGCGCCCCCTCGGGGGCAGCGTAGTACGCGAAGCGACTAGCGTGGGGGCTGTATTTCTAGACTCCCCAGACCACCTCATGCCCGGCCTTGTGGTTTCGCTCGAGCATCTCGATAAACGGCAGAGCACGTTGGCGCAAACCCAGACCCTCGCGGGGCACCGTGTCGGGGGCATCATCATCATGGGATTCTTCGAGTGCAATGGCCACCTGCAGCGCAACGATGGCCGCCGGCATCTGCTCGGGCAGGATGATGCCTTTGGGCCCGGCCTCCTTGCCTATGACTTCAAGCACCCGACGACCATTCGCCTCGAGCATGATGAGGTCGCCGGAAGCTTTGGACTTGAATTTGTAGAGCATGAACGACTCCTCATGGTTGCGTGAATAAATCTGATTATGGTCGCGTCCCCGGCCTGGACCTGTAGGCGGCTTTCCCGTGCGGGACAACCGCCGTGAAGCAAAATAAGGGGCTATGTTCAATATACCCAGCGTTCCAAAACCCGCCGTCCAGGGGCTGAGCCAGGACGGCCTCGCCCTGCTGTCGCCCGCCGACCTTGCCGCAACTCTGCCAACGGGCTGGGCGCGAGGCTGGCCCGCGCTGGGCGCTTCCTGGGAGCACCTGCCGCCCGATACCCACCTCAAGGATGGCGGCCACTACCGCCGGCGCCGGCACAGCTGCTTCATCCAGGACCTGCCCGGCGGCCAGCTGGTGCAGACGCCGCACCGCGCGCACTGGCAACCCACCGACTACAACGCCTTGCATGGCGGCTTTGAGCGCTGGTTTGAACCGGTCGACCCTGCGGTGGCCACAGCGCCCGCCTGGAGCAGCCTGCTGGCCGGGCTCGGACAACTGTTCGGCCAGGTGCGGCCCGTCCCGCGCTGGTACATCGAGGCTCACCAGTTCCGCATCGATACCACGGGCGGCGTGGGCCGGCCGACCCCGGAAGGCGCACACCGGGACGGTGTCGACTTCGTGGTGGTGATGCTGGTGGCACGGCGCGGCGTCAAGGGCGGCGAAACCCGCGTCTTCGACGCCAACGGCCCGCATGGCTTGCGCTTTGTCATGCAGGAGCCGCTGACCATGCTGCTGCTGGACGACGCCCGGGTGATTCATGAAACCACGCCCATCCTGCCCCAGGAAGCGGGCGAGGTGGACGGGCACCGCGACACCTTGGTGCTGACCTACCGGGCGGGTGACTTTCAAGCACCTTGAGCCCCCACGGTCGCTCACTGCGTGTAGCTCCCGAGGCCTTGCAGGCCGCGGCTCGCGAGACGCTTCGCCTCTGTCGCCTGTCCAAAGCTGCTCAAGCAGCTTTGGAGCCGCAGGCTCCAGCCCCTCGGGGCCACTGCGCCTGCGGGCCGGCAAAGCCGGACCCGCGGCCCCGGCTTGAAAAGAGCTGCCTCGTCCGCGGCAATTCACGGTCCGTCGGGGGACAGCGTTAACCATGACGTTACAACCCTCAAAATCGCTTGACGAAAATAGTTTAAACCTAAACAATTAAGATTCGATCAATCAATTTGAACGGTCTTACCGATGCGCATTCTCTGTTTGGGCGGCGGGCCCGCCGGTCTGTATTTCGCACTGCTGATGAAGCTGCAGAATCCGGCCAACCAGATCACCGTGGTGGAACGAAACCGCCCGTTTGACACCTTCGGCTGGGGCGTGGTCCTGTCCGATCAGACGCTGGGCAACCTGCGGGCCGCCGACCCGGTGAGTGCACAGCTGATCGGTGATGCCTTCAACCACTGGGATGACGTGGAGGTGTTTTTCAAGGGCCGCTCGGTACGCTCGGGCGGCCACGGATTTTGCGGCATAGGCCGCAAACGTCTGCTGAACATTCTGCAGGAGCGCTGCATCGCACTCGGCGTCGAGCTGGTGTTCGAAACCGACGTGCAGGACGACCAGGTCATGGCGGCGAAGTACCAGGCGGACATCGTGATCGCCAGCGACGGCCTGAACAGCCGCATCCGCAACCGCTACGCCGACACCTTCAAGCCCGACATCGACCTGCGCGCCTGCCGCTTTGTCTGGCTGGGCACACACAAAACCTTCGACGCCTTCACCTTTGCGTTCGAGCAGACAGAACACGGCTGGTTCGCGGCCCACGCCTACAAGTTCGACGACAACACCTCGACCTTCATTGTCGAGACCCCGGAAGCCGTCTGGAAAGCCCACGGCCTGGACCAGATGAGCCAGGAAGAAGGCATCACCTTCTGCAAAAAACTGTTTGCCAAATACCTGGACGGCAACGCGCTGATGAACAACGCCACGCATGTACGCGGCTCGGCCATCTGGATCCGGTTTCCGCGCGTGGTCTGCGAACATTGGGTCCACCACGAAAACATCGGCGGCAAAGATGTGCCCATCGTGCTGATGGGCGACGCGGCCCACACCGCGCATTTTTCCATTGGCAGCGGCACCAAGCTGGCGCTGGAAGACGCGATCGAACTGACACAGTGTTTTGCCCAGACGCCCGAACCAGCCAAGGCGCTGGAAACCTACGAAGCGTTGCGCTCGGTGGAAGTGCTGAAGATCCAGAATGCCGCCCGCAACTCGACCGAATGGTTTGAAAACGTGGATCGCTACAGCGGCCTGGATGTCGAACAATTTTTCTATTCGCTGCTGACCCGCTCGCAACGCATCAGCCATGAAAACCTGCGCGTGCGCGACGCCTCCTGGCTGCACGGTTACGAGCAGTGGCTAGCCAAAAGCGCCGATCAGCCCGCGCCACCACCGATGTTGCTGCCGTTGAAGGTGCGTGAGCTGCAACTGAAAAACCGTATTGTGGTCTCCCCCATGGCCACCTACAGCGCGGTGGACGGCATGCCCCAGGACTTCCACCTGGTGCACCTGGGCGCGCGCGCGCTGGGCGGCGCGGCCATGGTGTTTGTCGAGATGACCGCGCCCTGCCCTGAAGGCCGCATCACGCCGGGCTGCCCGGGTTTGTGGAACGAGGAGCAAATGCTGGCGTGGAAACGCATTGTCGATTTTGCGCATCGCTCGGGCGAAGGCGTGGCCATGGGCATGCAGCTGGGCCACAGTGGTCCCAAAGGCTCGACGCAGCTCGGCTGGGAAACGCCCGACGAGCCGCTGCCTGCGGGCAACTGGCCGCTGCTGGCTGCCAGCGCCGTCTCGTATGGCCCGACCAACGCGGTGCCGGTTGCCATGACCCGGGACGACATGGCTCGCATCAAGGCGCAGTTTGTCCAGTCAGCGCGCTACGCCGCGCAGGCTGGTTTCGACTGGCTGGAGTTGCATTGTGCCCACGGCTACCTGTTGTCGAGTTTCATCACGCCGTTGACCAACCAACGCAGCGACGAGTACGGCGGTTCGCTGGAAAACCGCTGCCGCTACCCGCTGGAAGTCTTCGAGGCCATACGTGCGGTCTGGCCCACGCACCTGCCTATGAGCGTGCGCATCTCGGCGCACGACTGGGCGCCGGGCGGCAACACGGCCGACGATGCAGTGGCCATCGCGCGCCTGTTCAAGGTCGCTGGCTGCGATTTCATCGACGTCTCTTCAGGCCAGACCACACGCGACGCCAAGCCGGTGTATGGCCGCATGTACCAGACACCGTTTGCCGACCGCATCCGCAACGAGGTCGGCATCCGGACGATTGCCGTCGGCGCGATCTCCGAGGTTGACCATGTGAACAGCATCATCGCGGCAGGCCGCGCCGACCTGTGCGCGATTGCACGGCCGCACCTGGCCGACCCGGCCTGGACATTGCATGAAGCAGCCAAACTGCAGAGCCGGGCCGTGGACTGGCCCCGGCAATACCTCAGCGGCCGGGACCAGCTGTATCGCGAACTTTCAAAGCAAAAACAGGCCTGAGCCCTTATGGGACGGGCACAAGCGACTATCAAATAGGTAGTAAAACAGGAGAACAACATGGACATGGAAGCACGGGGACACCGCGAACATCCGGAGGCGTTGCGCCTGTGGCTGCGTCTGCTGACCTGCACGCAATTGATTGAAAAGCAGGTGCGCGGGCAATTGCGCGAGCAGTTCGACACCACGCTACCGCGGTTTGACCTGATGGCCCAGCTCGAACGTAATCCCGAGGGCCTGAAGATGAATGAGCTCTCCCGCCGGATGATGGTGACCGGTGGCAATGTCACCGGCATCACCGACCAGCTGGTGGCGGAAGGCCTGGTCGAACGCATGGATGTCGAAGGCGATCGCCGTGCCTACCGCGTGCGCCTGACTTCGCGTGGCCGCAAGACCTTTGACGAGATGGCGCGCCAGCACGAAGACTGGATTGTCCAGGCCTTCGGCGGCCTGTCGCCGCGCGAACTGGAAACCCTGCACAAGCTGCTGGGCAAGGTCAAGCAGCACCAGATTGACCTGAACGACCTGAACCAGGAAACGGAAAACGCATGAAACACTACATCTCCTCAAGCAACCCGATGCATAGGCAATTCAACGCGTTTGCAGGCTACCAGGCGCGTCATTTTTCATACGCTTTCGAGGGCGGTGTGGCCACCCTGAGCTTGAACCGGCCGGAGCGCAAAAACCCGCTGACCTTTGAGTCCTACGCCGAACTGCGTGATCTGTTCCGCGCGCTGAACAGCGCCACCGACGTCAAGGTGATCGTGCTGACCGGCGCCGGTGGCAACTTCTGCTCAGGCGGCGATGTGCATGAAATCATCGGCCCGCTGACGAAAATGTCCATGCCTGAAATGCTGGAGTTCACCCGCATGACGGGCGACCTGGTCAAGGCCATGCGCCTGTGCCCGCAACCCATCATTGCCGCCATCGACGGCATCTGCGCCGGTGCCGGTGCCATGATGGCATTGGCCGCCGACCTGCGGCTGGGTACCGCCCAGGCCAAAACTGCCTTCCTGTTCACGCGCGTGGGGCTGGCCGGCGCCGACATGGGCGCCTGTGCATTGTTGCCGCGCCTGATCGGCCAGGGCCGCGCGTCTGAGCTGCTGTTCACCGGGCGCGTCATGACCGCGCAGGAAGGCTTGCAGTGGGGCTTCTTCAACGCGCTGCACGAGCCAGCAGAGCTGCTGGGCAAGGCGCAGACACTGGCTGCGGAACTGGCCGCCGGTCCGACCTTTGCCCATGGCATGACCAAAACCATGCTGCATCAGGAATGGGCCATGACCCTGGACCAGGCGATTGAAGCCGAAGCCCAGGCGCAGGCGATTTGCATGCAGACGAAAGACTTCACGCGCGCCTACGAAGCCTTTGCCGGCAAACAGAAACCGGTGTTCCAGGGAGACTGATATGAAAGCCTCCACTACGCACCTGGCTCTGCCTTTTTTTGACGAAGCGCATCGCGCACTCGGCGAGCAACTCGCAGCCTGGACGCCCGCGCAGCAGGTAGACGAAAGCGACGATCGCCGCGCCTGCAAAGAGTGGGTGCGCCTGCTCGGCAATGCTGGCTGGCTGCGTTACTGCGTGCCTGCCAGTGCAGGCGGGGCCATGGAAAAACTCGACTCCCGCGCGCTGGTGATCCTGCGCGAAACCCTGGCCTTTCATTCCCCTTTGGCCGATTTCGCTTTTGCAATGCAAGGCCTGGGCAGCGGTGCCATCACCCTGGCCGGCACACCTACGCAGCAAGCGGCCTACCTGCCCGCCGTGGCGCGCGGCGACAAGATTGCGGCCTTCGCACTGAGCGAACCCGATGCCGGCTCCGACGCCGGCGCCATGACCACCAGCGCCGATGCGGTGGATGGTGGCTGGGCCCTCGACGGCAGCAAAACCTGGATCAGCAATGGCGACATCGCAGATTTTTACGTGACCTTCGCCAAAACCGATCGCGAAGCCGGCACACGTGGAATCACGGCCTTCATCGTCGACGCAAGTACCCCCGGGCTGGACAGCAGCGAACACATTGCGGTAATGGCACCGCACCCGCTGGCAACCCTCAAGTTTGCGCACTGCCGGGTACCCGACTCGGCACAGCTGGGTGCGCTCAACGGCGGTTTCAAGCTGGCGATGCAGACGCTGGACATTTTCCGTGCATCGGTCGCGGCGGCGGCGCTGGGCATGGCAAGGCGCGCGCTGTTTGAAGCCGTCCGGTTTTCGCGCGAGCGCAAGATGTTCGGCCAGACCTTGGCCGACTTCCAGTTGACGCAAGCCAAGATCGGTGAAATGGCAGCACTGATCGACGCCGCCGCGCTGCTGACTTACCGCGCTGCCTGGTTGCGCGACGACAGCGAGGCCAGCGGTGCAGGCAAACGCGTCACCGCTGAAGCGGCGATGGCCAAGATGACGGCTACCGAAAACGCCCAGCGCGTGATCGACATGGCCCTGCAGATGCATGGTGGCCTCGGCGTCAAAGTGGGCACCAAGGTGGAAAGCCTGTACCGCGACATTCGTTCACTGCGAATCTATGAAGGTGCGACCGAAGTCCAGCAACTGATCATCGGCAAGGCAGTACTGCAATCATGAGTTCTCAAACACACCCTTCCGTCCAGACAGACCGCTTCGTCCACGACCGCTTGCCACCGCAGGACCAATGGCCTCAGATGCGTTACGACCTGCCGGAGCTGCAGATTCCGGCGCAGGTGAATCTGGTTGATGTACTGTTCGGGCGTATTGAAGAACGCGGCCTGTCGGACCGGCCCTTTTTACGTTCCGACAGGATTACCCTGAGCTACGCCGACGCCAGCGAACGCGTCAGCAGGATTGCCCAGGTCCTCACGCAAGACCTGGGGCTTGTCCCCGGCAACCGCGTGTTGCTGCGCGGCGGCAACACCATCGGCATGGCGCTGGCCTGGCTGAGCGTCGTCAAGGCCGGACTGGTGGCGGTGGCTACCATGCCATTGCTGCGCGCCAAGGAACTCGGCGAGATCATCCACAAATCGCAAGCCACCGTGGCGCTGTGCGACGCCGGCCTGCTGGCCGAGTTGCAAACTGCACAAGCGTTGAATCCGGCCCTTCAAACGATTGTTCCGTTCAACCTGAATGAGCCGGGTTCCCTGGCTGTGATGGCCGCAACCAAGGACGGCCACTTCGCGCTCTGTCGCACTTCCGCAGACGACATTGCCATGATGGCCTTCACCTCGGGCACCACCGGCACCCCCAAAGCTGCCGTGCACACGCACCGTGACGTGCTCGCCGCATGCGAAGCCTGGCCGCGCCATGTGCTCAAGGCCAGGCCCGAGGATGTCGTGATGGGCTCGCCGCCGCTGGCGTTTACCTTCGGCTTGGGCGGCATGCTCATCTTCCCGATGTGGGCGGGAGCCTCGGTTTATTACCCGGGCATCCCTTACACCCCGGAAGCCATGGTCAAGCTCATCAATGAGGTCGGCGCCACTATTTGCTACACCGCGCCCACGTTCTACCGCCAGATGGCAGGTTTTGCGAAGCAACATGGCGTGCCCACCCTGCGCACCTGCGTCAGTGCCGGCGAAGGCCTGCCGGATGCCACCCGTCAGCTCTGGAAAGACGCCACCGGTATCGAAATGACCGATGGCATCGGTGCCACCGAGATGTTTCACATCTTCATCTCCGCGGCACAGCAGGATGTACGCCGCGGAGCCATCGGCAAGGTGGTGCCGGGCTATACCGCAAAAGTGGTGGGAGACGATGGTAAAGAACTGCCGCGCGGTACGGTTGGCAAACTCGCCGTGATCGGCCCCACCGGCTGCCGCTACCTGGCCGATGATCGCCAACTCAAGTATGTGAAAGGCGGCTGGAATTACCCCGGTGACGCCTTTCTGCAGGATGCCGACGGATACTTTTTCTTTCAGGCCCGGGCCGACGACATGATCATCACCTCGGGCTACAACGTGGGCGGCCCCGAGGTTGAAGACGCGCTGCTCAAGCACCCTGCGGTGGCCGAATGCGGCGTGATCGGTGTACCCGACGAAGAGCGTGGCATGGTCGTCAAGGCCTTTATCGTGCTCAAACCCGGCCAACCGGCGGATGCAGAGATGACCCGGCTGTTGCAGGACCATGTGAAATCGACGCTGGCCCCCTTCAAGTACCCGCGCCAGATTGAATTTGTGGAAAACCTGCCGCGTACCGAGACCGGCAAGCTCCAGCGCTTCAGGCTGCGGCAACCATGAAATTCGAGACCAGGAAGCAAATCCGGTTTCATCATTGCGACCCGGCCGGCATTGTTTTTTATCCCCAGTACTTCTACTTGCTGCATGAGGCTCAGGAAGACTTTCTGGCACACATCGGCCATCCCGAACACACATTGATAGCCGCCGGCCTGGGCGTGCCCATCGTGGACCTGAAAACCGAGTTTCTCGGCATGTGCCGTTATGGCGACGAGATCGACATCAGCCTTAATCTGACCCGGCTGGGCAATGCCAGCATTGGCATGCACTATGAAATTCATAGCTATCCGCGCCCGACAGATAAGGGCCAGGGCCTTAAACTTCGCGCAAACAGCGTGGTGGTCTGCTCAGAAATACCCAACGGGAAGGTGCTGGGCATCCCGGATGGACTGCGTCAGGCGCTGATGCCTTACCTTGAAACAAAATCGAAAGAAGAACCATGATGAAACTACTGCAACCACCCGGCTGGACGGCGCCCAAGGGATATGCCAACGGCGTGATAGCCAAAGGGGCCATGATTTTTGTGGGCGGACAAATCGGCTGGAATGCCCAGCAGCAGTTTGAGAGCGACGACTTCATCGCCCAAACCCGCCAGGCCCTGCAAAACATCCTGGCTGTGCTGAGGGCAGGTGGCGCTGGACCGGAGCATATGGTGCGGATGACCTGGTACGTGGTGGACAGGGTGGAATACATTGAGCGCCTCAAGGAACTGGGCGCGGTTTACCGTGAGGTGATGGGGAAAAACTTTCCCGCCATGACCTGCGTTGAAGTGGCCGCCCTGGTGGAAGAGCGGGCCCGCATTGAAATTGAAGTCACGGCCGTTTTGCCGGACTGAAGTGTGGTCATCATCTGACGCCTTTTGGATGCGGCCGGGAGGCTCGCCGGGTGAGCTCACCATGGACCTGACAGGTCTTCTGGCTTAAGATGACCTGACTTCCGGTGTCAATGTATTTGGAGATTTCCATGACCCCCACCCGACCGATCTTGACCAGGACCGCATCACATGGCTGACAACACGTCCGGTTTCAGACAAGTCCCGCCAGATCCGGAATTCGGTCTGGCCGAGGCCCAGCGGAGGATGCAGCGGCAGTTGATGGAAACAACGGGCGTCGCCCAGAGCGTTTTTCATCTCGAAACGCAACAGCTCAAGTGGAACGCCCGCACCTACCAGATGTTTGGTGTCAGTCCCGTGGGCTCGCCCATTACGCTGGAATTCGCCATGAACCTGGTCTACCCGGACGATCTGGACCTGCTGGTCCGTGCTCGCGACCAGCTACGCAAGACCCCCGGCGCCATCGAGCTTGACTACCGCGTCATCCGTCCTGATGGCGGGCTGGTAGACGTACATTCGCTGCTTTACGCCGAAACCGATACCCAGGGCCGCGCGCTGGTTTACGTTGAAATGAGTCTGGACGTGACGGAGCGCAAACGTGTGGAAGCTGCCCTCATCCAGTCAGCCCGCCTGTGCCGGGCGCTGGACCAGGTGTCCACTGACGGCTATTGGGAACAGACGGTCGCGGGACAGACCAACCCGGCGGGAAGTCTTACCGCCCCCCTCACTGCCCCCAAGGCAGCCAGTGACGGTCCGCAGCGAAAAATGCGGGTGCTGTATGTCGAGGACAACATGTACAACCTGATGCTGTTTGACGACGTGATGCGAACCCGCGAGGACGTGGATGTTCGCATGGCGCAAAACGGTGCTCAGGGCTATGAAGTGGCCACCACCTGGTTGCCGGACGTGCTGGTTCTTGATGGCCGCCTGCCGGACACGCATGGCATTGATCTGCTCAAACGTATACGTAGCGTGCCTGGCCTGCAGGCCACACCAGCGTACATGTGTTCGGCAGACACTCAGCCGGAGCACAAGGTGCTTGCGGAACAGGCGGGGTTTGTGGGCTACTGGACCAAGCCGGTGGACTTTGACAAGGTGTTTGACGAGCTGGACCGGATAGCCGCCAATAGCGACCTGCGTTGAGTCGGCCCCGGTCAGCGTCAAGCCGGCTGAAGATTGAGGGACGCTACAAGGCGGTTGAACGTCTGCACAAGTGCGGCGCCTGAAACCCGCGTTACTGGATACCGGCTGCCGGCGTAACCGAGCTCTCACGCATGATCAACCAACGGTCATCCACTCGCACCCACTGCAGCGTTTTGGTCACGACGTCACGGTAACTGGCGGACCGATAGGTCTGCCTGAACGTTGTCGATGCATGAGTTGCATCGGTCTTCGTCACCGACACTTCGCTCACGTCAACCGCAATATCCACCGCGCGCCCCAGAACAGCCTTGCGCTTTTCCCTCCAGGCGTTGCGGTCACTATCTGCGGACGGCGTAAAACCAGGCGCGTAAAACCCAAGGTAGGCGTCTACATCACGCCGGGACCATGCAGCGCGCCAGCCTTCCAGTGCCCTGTTGAGATCGTCGCCGCTCGCTGCTTCAGGCAAGGTGCCAGAAGGCGCAGCAGAAACCACGGTCGCCGGTTTGGGAGCTACCGCAACCTGGGATGCAAGAGGCAATGCAGTGGCCTGACGCGCCGCTTTCTCGCGGGCATTGATCAGAGCCGTCTGTTTCTCAAGAGATTGCTGGGGCTCAGTGCCGCCAGATCTGCTCGAAGGTGCGGCCGGAGCCGGCGCAGAGCCGGGTGGGGATGCCGGCGCCGTTTCGCCGCCTGGAGAAAATGGTATTCCGCCCGGTGTCAGCACCTCTTGCACGGCACGCTCCCGCGCATTGAGCAACGCGTTCCGCTTGACCAGCTCCTCAGCACGCAGAAGCAATGCGCCCTTGTCAACCACGTACACCGCTACAGGTTCGGGCGGGCAGTGCTGCGATGCGTCCTCGCCTTCGTTCCATTGATCCTGTCCAGGAACTGCATCGGTTTCGATTTTTGACAACTCAAGGGCACCGAGCAAGGTACCTAGGCCCGCGTGCGTCCTGGCGTAAGCAATGTTGAGATCCTGCTCGGCGTTTGCCACCGCGCGCCGCGCCTGGAACAGTTCATTTTCTGTGTCGAGCAAATCCAGCAAAGTACGCTGGCCAATGTCAAATTGCTGGCGGTAGGCATTGCGCGCCTTCTCGACAGACACCTTGTTCTGATCGAGGTAACCCAGCTGCTCCTTGAGCTTGCGCGCATCGTTGTACGCAATCAGCAACGTTTGCCGAATATCCCGGCAAGTCTTGTCGCGCAGGTCCTTGGCCACATTGAGCTGTTCGGCAAACTGGCGCTGCCGCGCCCTGTCGCTCAATCCGTTGAACAGGTTCCAGCTCATGACCACCTCCGCCACAGTGGTGTCGGAACTGCCGGGAATGCCATTGAGATTGTTGCCCTGATCCCGGCGCAGACGCAGGTCGAAGCGTGGCTGGTAAGCACCGCTACGGGAAGCCAACGCGGCATTGGAAGAGCGCACATTTTCAATCGAAGCGCGCAAGGCACCGTTGCGCTGCTGTGCCTCTCGCAGGGCAATGGTGGCATCGGTCGGAATATTCTGCGTGAGTGCTGGCGGCAGAGGCATTTCAGCGGCCGGCATCAAGCCCACGACGCGCTGAAAACGTGCCGTGGTGTCATGCAAATTGGAGGTTTCCGTCAGCAGGTTGGCTTCCGCCAATGCCAACCGTGCGGAAATCTGCTCCAGATCCACGGCACGTGCCACCCGCGCCTTGACCCGGCGCTCCGTTTGGTTGAAAACCGAACGGTGCTGAACAAAATTCTCCTCAGCGAGGCGCACAAGTTCCCGATACCGCAGGACGTCGTAATATGCACGGACAGCTTCAAGCGCCACGCTCTCGGACGTATCAAAAAACTCAAAAAGACGCACCAGACGCGCGTGATCCAGACGCTTGACGTCGTTGCGCGTGGCAAAACCGTCGTAAAGCAACTGGGTGATGGTTAAGGAAGTTGAGCTTCTGTCGAAGTGGGTGCTCGCAACGGTCGCAGCATTGCGCCGCTCGACGCCACTGCCAGCGGCCAGATCGACCTTGGGGAAAAATCCCCCTGCACTGACGCCACGCTCGCCATCTGCCGCCTTGAGGGTATGCCAGCGCGCAAGCACCTCCGGATTGTTCAAAACAGCGTTCTGCACCGCCTCTTTAAGGGCCAGTGGCTTGGTTGCCTGCGCAAAAGAAGGAGCCGAGACAACCAGAGCGGTACATAGCGCCAGGGAGTGAAGCAAAAAACAGGGGGGATTTGTCATGCGTCGCGCCCGGGCGTTGTGCGCGCAAGGGATATGAGGAACAGACATAGGCTCTCGCAAGCTCATGCGACCAACAGTGTGGCCGTTACACTGCGAAAGCATGGGACACGGGCAATCGACGCCGCCATCGACAGAGCAAAGCTTTTTGGTGGCTTTTCGGACATCTTTTTACTCTCGCTGCGGGGAAACCCAGCTGTACATATCGGCACGGGAGGCGTCAACTGCTGATCTGACCTGTTGAAATTATTCGAATTCAGGTTAACAAATCACAGGTAGTTACTGTTTTATATAGACATTTTCATGTTAACGCAGGGAATTCGGAAGAGCAATTAATATCCCGGGGCAAATCCGCCATTGCGGCAAAAACGAAACACTTGAAGCACTTTTCAAAGGCCTTCCTGGTCGCTCTGTTGGTCTTCGTTGGTGCACTCAAGGTCGCCGCGGTTGATTTTGACCGGATGCAAGCCGTCCTGGCACAGCGCTTTGGTCCGGCAAGCCAAGGCTCTTTTCGCGACTGGCAAAAGCTACTTCAGGACAACGCCGATCAAGCGGCTCCTGCCAAGCTCCGGCAAGTCAACGACTTCTTCAATCGCCAAGTCAAGTTCCGGGATGACCAGTCGGTCTGGGGACAAAGCGACTACTGGGCCACCCCCATGGAAACCCTGGGCCGAGGCGCTGGCGATTGCGAGGATTTTGCAATTGCAAAGTACTTCACCCTGCTGCTGCTCAACGTTCCCGACGAAAAATTGCGCCTGATCTATGTACAGGCCCGTCTTGGCGGGGCCAACAGCAGCATCACGCAAGCTCATATGGTCCTGGCCTATTACACGGCTCCGGATGTAGAACCCCTGATTCTCGACAACCTGATCAATGACCTGCAGCCCGCTTCACGCCGCGCAGACCTTCAGCCTGTTTTCAGCTTTAACAGCCAGGGGCTCTGGCAGGGGGCCTCAGGCGCCCGGGGGGCCGGAGGACCTGCCAATCTGTCGCGCTGGCAGGAGTTGCTCAGACGCGCGCGTGCCGAAGGCTTTGATTGAATCCGTTTAGAAACCGCTATAAAGAACCGTTCCGAGGGGAATCTTCCATGTCGATGTACCGCCAAATGTGGCTTGCAATCATTCTCAGCACCCTGCTGGCGCTACTGGGCAGCTTGCTTGCGTCCACGTTGAATGCTCGCAACTACCTGTCTGAGCAGCTGAGCTCAAAAAATACCGACAACGCGACTGTACTGGCCTTGGCACTAAGTCAGCAAAATGCAGACGCTGTCATGGTGGAGCTGACGGTGTCTGCCCTTTTTGACAGCGGCCACTACGAACTGATACGCGTT
Source organism: Polaromonas sp. A23 (assembly GCF_002001015.1). Classification (GTDB taxonomy): domain Bacteria; phylum Pseudomonadota; class Gammaproteobacteria; order Burkholderiales; family Burkholderiaceae_C; genus Polaromonas. Next base: position 90,490 of record NZ_MUNO01000010.1, read on the forward strand.
GCCGATCCGCTGGGAAAGATCATCGTCGAACGCGTGGCGCCGGTAAAAACTGGCGCAGTTCCGGAGTGGTTCGTCAAGGCACTTCCCCTGGACGCCACGCCCGGGAAGGCGCAAATCAGCAACGGATGGAATCAGCTCGGCACCCTGACACTCGTCAGCGACAGCCGTTTTGCCCATCTGGCGCTATGGGAAAGTGCTATGCAGCTGGTGATCGCACTGAGCCTGTCAGGTTTGGTAGGCGGCATCCTCGGAGTTATGACACTTCGGCGTTTGCATGAGCCATTGCAACGCGTCATCAAACAGGCGACCGACATCAGCGAACGTAGATTCGTAGTGATAGATGTTCCGGATGTGCCGGAACTACGCCGGCTCGCAATCGCCATGAACAGCACGGTCACGCGCCTCAAAAGCATGTTTGCGGAGGAGGCACAGCGCCTGGAAGTCCTGCGGATTGCGGCCAATTACGACCCCTTGACTGGTCTGGCAAACCGGACTTTCTTCCTGGTTCAATTGCTGGACTCTTTAGACCGTGAAGAAGCGGTAGGCAGCACCCTGCTATTGGTCCGCGCTTCGGATCTTTCCAGACTCAATCGGCAACTTGATGCAAGCGCTGCCAATGCCCTTCTTAAAAGCTTTGCAGAAGCCCTGAATCGTCATGCCGTTCAAACCGACGGCGTAGCGGCTCGCATCGGTGAGTTTGACTTTGCCTTGCTGGTCCCGGCGAGAGTCGATGCCCGCGAGACGGCAAACGAGTTGCTCTCTTCATTGTCAGCGGACAGCCTGGCTGGTCAACCCCTGAATGTCTGTATCGGCATGAGCAGGCTCAAGCATGGTCAGGACATGGCAGGACTGATGGCAGAAGCCTCAAGTGCATTGATTGCAGCGGAAACATCAAGCGGCAACTCCATTCGTGAGGCCACCACCAAAACTGCAATTGAGGACGATGAAAAAACCGTCGAGTTGCTCAAGTCCGCAATCAATGAGGGCCGGGTCCGCCAGTTGCTTGTCCCAGTTCTGGACATGCAAGGAAAACTTGTCCATCACGAATGCGCCATGGAACTGATGCTTGATGGCACGGAAGTATGGCAACCCGTCAGGCACTTCCTTCAGATCGCCGACAAATTCCATCTGCTCCCACTAATGAATCTTTCAGCCATTCGACTCGCATTTGAAAAAATGCGAGTCGACCCCGACCTGCCGGGCCTGGCCGTGAGCCTGCTGGGAGACACGGTTGACGAAAAGAATTTTCAAGCTCAATTGCTGGAGCTAACAGGGAAAAATCGGGATATTGCCAACCGCCTTTGGCTGGAGGTGCCCGAAGCAACCGTAGCCCGAAACATCGAAGGGTTCCGTGAGCTGGCAATTTCAATTCGAACCGCTGGAAGCAAGGTTGGCCTCGAAAACTTTGGCCGCCATTTCAATCAGGTCAGCGCGCTGCATGACTTCGGGCTCGACTTCCTCAAGATCGATTCCAGCCTTGTCCGGGGATTGCAATACAGCACTGACAACCAGATCTTCCTCCAGAGTCTGTCTGCCATTGCGCACAAAATGGGCACCCTGGTTTTTGCCGAAGGTGTGATTGACCGGGCGGAGCTGGTGGCTCTTGAAAGCGCGGGGTTCGATGGTGCGTCCGGACCGGCCGTTAGAGAGCCTGGTTGAAAGTAGTTGCGAAACAGCCGTCGAATCTTTCCGATCCGACGACTGTTTTCAAAGCAAGACCACGCGATCAGTCGGTATTGAGTTTTCCCTTCGTCAGCAAGTCCTGAATGACTTGCTGGTCGGTGGTGTAGGCCCCAATCATGTCGATGCCGGACAGAACAATCCTCTGATCCTCCGCGCCCGTAACCACACCTGACGGTGCGCCGACCGTATGAGGATCCGAAGCAAAACCGCCTGTCGTGCTGATATGAACAATCGTGTCGGCCCCTGATTTTTCGAAATGCAGGAAGTTCGCCAGATTGTCTTGCCCCAACAGTGAGCCCGCTGTTTCTCCCACCAGAAGGTCGCGCAGATCCAGAACGTCTCCACCCGCGGCACGAGTTGCCAGGTCGAAGTCAGTCACCGTATCGGTAACGGGTGCACCAGCTGTCCCGCCATCGTTAAGTTCCCAGGCAAAAATGTCAGCACCAGCGCCGCCGGTCAAGGTATCAGCGTCCTGCCCTCCGATCACAAGATCACGGTCCGCTCCGCCGCTGATGATATCGCTGCCGGCACCACCCTCCAGCCGATCATCCCCTGCCCCACCCGTCAGCGTGTCGATACCGGCATTGCCGAACGCAAAATCTGAATTCGCGGTAAGAGTGGGGGTATTGTTGCCTCCCGTACCTTCGTAAGCATTCGTGATGCTCACCAGGCTGAGGAACTGATCCACCGTATGAACGCCTTTGGTAGCGCTGATGTCGATCATCGCCGATTGCGCCGTGGTGATCCCCGTCACGGTCAGGGGGCTGTCGAAGCTCCATGTGGAAATATCTATAAATTGCGTGATACCGGTGCTGGTGGCGGTATGACCGCTGTCGTCGCTGACCACCCAGCCACTCTGCAAACCCGACACTGTCAGCGTGTCAAATGCGCGCGCCGTCACATCAAACTGGAAGCTACCTCCGTCGTTGGCAATACCCACGTCGTGATGGTTGGTCTCGGTTTCCCAGATAGACCGCACTTGTTCGTTGGTCAATACGTTACTGTAAATTCGCAGGTCATCCACACCGGCATTCAGGTACTTGTCATTAGCGATGTTGCGGGAGAAATCGTTGTTGACGCCATTGGTAAAACCGATGCCGAATACATTGGTAATGGTGCCTTGCAGCCCTGTCGCTGTAACGGTGTTCTCAAGTACGCCGTCTACCCAAATCTGGGTTTCCCCGGTGGTCGAGTTACGGGTCATTGCAACGAAATGCCAAGTGTCGTCGGAAATGACGGTGGTACTCTTGGCACCCGCCGTATTGCCCACATTGAGAGCGATATGTCCCGTGTTGTCAATCCACCCCCATTGCGCATCGTTGACCGCACTGTTTTGCTCAGAACCAATAACGCTCGGCCGGTTCCAGCCAATATCGGTCCCCCCAAACTGAGCCGCATCGGTTGTGGCGTTTTGAGTTGTCTTGATCCAGAAGGTGACAGTCGCAGAATTGGTGATTGGATCGAGTTCGGCAGGATCCACCGAGAGCGACGCGCCTTTGCCGTCAAACTGCAAAGCGGTATTCGATGTCGTGGCATGACCCGTAATCCATGTCGGCGTGGCGTTGCCATTCGTCGTATTGGCATCTGCCAGCGTACCAATAATGTTCCGGTATTCGTTGAGCGCAGGAACGCCGAATCCCTCGTCAAACGTCCATTGACCGACTGGCCGCACCTGCAGGATGGGCGCGCTGTCAAGATCGAGAATCGTAGCCGTCCCGACAGCCACTGAATTGATAACCGGGCCGGAAGAAACGGTGGCCGTGAGTGTAAAAGTCTCCGAACCTTCGATACTGCCATCAGCTGTCGTGGTCGTGCGGACCAGAACACTGGTTTTACCGGAGGAAATCACCATGGCCCCGGTATAGTTTGCCCAGGTCGTTCCGCCGTTAACTGAATATTGCAAACCTGCGCCGTAGTCAGCACCCGTGGCCGTACCGTTGGTGGTTTCCAGTGTCACTGTCACATCGTTGGCAGTTTGCGCGCCAAGCCGGATGTCGAACATTGCGTAGTCGCCCTCCACGATGGTGGTGTCGTTGACCACAGCCATCAATGGGGGATCGCCGGCCGACATGCCTTGCTGGAAGATATGGAAGGTCAGTGTCTGCGAATTTGTCGCTGTCGCGCCATTGAGGCTCTCGGTGGAGGTCGCCGTAACACCCAGATCCACCCGACCGGAGTAATCTTCCGGGAACATCAAATATGCGGCAGCGAGTGCGCTGTAGGGAATCGTCACCTGCCCACTGATCGGGCTGTAAGTAGTTGCGCCAGACACGATACGAGATCCCCCCGGCATGTTGGTGATAACAAGGGACAGCGTTTCTGAACCATCAGTATCCACCAGGCCGGCCGTAACTTGTCCGGCCAACGAAATGCGTGTGACGGTGCCGTAGTTGGCGCTGAGATAGTTGTCCTGCATGGCGCCTTGGGCTTCCACCAGGCGAATATCGTCGAAATAACCGCCAACACCGTTGCCACTTTCGGGCGAAGTGGTTTGAATCGTGATCGTATGGCTGCCCGTCGTAGCGAAGCTGAAGCCTGAGCGCACCGCCTGCCACACAAGGGAGGAGTTGGCAGCGGACGCTGTATACGTGCCAACGACAACACCGTCCACCAGCACCTGGAAGCCGGTATTGGCAGTCGGCGCTGCATCGGGTGCGTAATTCAAGCTCAATTGATAGACGTGATTGATGTCGGTCACGTTGATGGTTCGTGTAATCGCCGGCGTCTGGTAGTTCGGGTTGAGTGCCGACACTCCATTAACCGCATTGTCCAGATGCAGAAATACGCGCTGTGCATCGCCACCAGTCGTGCTACCAAGCATGCCCGCTGCGGTATACAAGGTAGCCGAATTCGAGTTGAGTATCTGGTCTCCGTCCGCATTGAAGTAGAACTGGCTGACCTGCGTTCCCCCTGAAGTACCGACGGTATCTGCAACCGCAGGAGTGGTCAGCGACCACCCTTCGATTGCAGCAGTTCCCATGGCATGCGTTGCATTGTTGGTGTCGTCTGAGGTAGCCGTGAGCGCCCCGACCGACTCCCAGCTGGTATTGAAAACCTGGGTCAGCGAATTGTTGACCGTCAGGCTTGGCGTGTCTGCGACCGCAGTGACATTGACCGTTGCGACTGTACTGGTGCTGTTGGCGCTTGAGTTGTCGGTAGCAAAGAAATTGAAAGTCGTGCTGCCAGCCCAGTGAGTGGTGGGCTGGAAGTACAGCGTCAAACTGCCGCCAGACGCAGCGTAGGCCGTGCTGGTTGCCACGGCTTGCGTCATTCCCGCATCGGTATACAGCGTGCCGTTGGCCGGAACACTACTCAACGTGAAGGTGCTGACCGTACCGTTGGGATCGACCGCACTCAGTGTGATGGGAATACCACCGACAGCATCCTCGTTGCCAGTGGAACTTGCCACTGCGGCAATCGGATCGCCGGAAGTTGCGACATTGACTGTCGCGTTCGCCGTATTGCTGACTGTGACGCCATCAGTGACCGTCACTGTAAAGCTGCGTGCAGTCAAACTCGCCGTCGTACTTGCATTGGTAAACGTAATGGCCTGAAGTGCCGTCTGGTAATTCGCCACGCTCGCAGAACCTGAGAGAGTCACGATGTTGTTGTTCGCACCCGAAATCACCGCAGTAATGCCGGATGGCAAGCCGCCCACAGCCAGCACATCGCTGGTTTGCCAATTTGTCAGCGTGATCGTTGCGCCGGTCAGATTGGCATTGTCGGCGTCCGAGATCACATCGTCGAGATCGGCGATCCTGACTGGCGTCGGTGCCGGACCGACACTTCGGATGAAGTAGTTGGAAAAATCCGTACCCGCCGCGTTACCGTCGAGGTCAAGCACGGGAGCGTCATTAATTGCAGTCACATTAACGGTTGTGGTCGCAGTACCGCTGTCAACTAGCCCGTCGTTCACTACAACCGTGATTGTCCGCGGTGTCGTATTAGGGTTCTCGGATGTACTGGAGTAGGTAATTGCACGCAAAGCCACCTGGTAGTCTGCCACCGTCGCAGCACCAGACAAGGTCAGGATATTGTTGTTCGGACCGGACAAGGTATAGGTGATACCAGCTGGAATTGACCCGATCGCCAGCACGTCACCAGCCTGCCAGTTGGTCAGCGTAACGGTGGCACTCGCGAGATTGGTGGCGTCATCCGACAGAGTCATGTCCGAATCGGTGATCTGTACCCCAGTTCCGTTCTCGGTATAGGCGGCTACATAACCGGTCCCTGCCACACTGCCGTCCAAGTCGAGTATTGGCGCGTCATTAACAGCAGTGATGTTCAGTGTGATCGTGTCCACATCGGTCAAAGTACCACCGGCACCAGTGTTACCAAGGTCGCTGGTAGTAACGGCCAACGTCACGGTGCCATTGGCATTGGCCGCCGTTGTATAGGTCACGGCGCTTGCGGCAATAAAGCTGTTGATATTTGCCTGGGTACCAGTGAGAACCAGGCTGCCGGTACCTGATCCGGCAACCGTCACCCCACCGGCGGAGACCGCACTCAGTGTGCCTGCTGGCACCCCAAATGTCACTGTCATGGTGCTGCCGCTTGCGTCGGCATCGCTGATGCTGATACCGGTAATAACCGATGCTACGTCCTCAGTGACGGTAATCGAGGCCGGGGTCGAATTGACTGGCGCATCGTTGATTGCGCTGACCGTCACATTCACCGTAGCGGTTTCCGTCACGCCGCCACTGGTCACGGTGTAGGTAAAGGAGTCGTTGCCACTGTAGTTGGCGTTGGGGGTATACGTCAGCACACCCGCAGCTGTGAAGCCGACCGTGCCATTGGCGCCCTGCGTCACCGCCGTGACGACTCTTCCGGCATTTTCAAAAGTATCTGCGGTCGCTCCGCTCGTTCCCGTAATGACATTGAAGCTGAGTGGGGTGTCTTCGGTAGTTGTGACAGCATCATTGGTAATGTCTGCAACCGCCGCTAGTGTGATGGTCACCGTATCGACATCGGTCAAGGCACCACCGCCCACATTCCCGCCATCATCGGTCGTCATGGTCAGCACAGCAGCGCCATTGAAATCTGCTGTTGGCACGTAAGTCACTGCGCTCAACCGCGTATTGATGTTAGCCACGGTCCCGGTAAGAGTGACCGTGCTGGTATTGTTGTTCGTAATGGTGGCGCCGGACCCGGCCACCGTAATGGTGCCGTTGGTCACAGTCAAGGTTACCGTTATCGTTCCGGTATTGCCGTCTGCGGCATCGGAAATCGACAAGCCAGTGATAGCCCGGTTCGTATCCTCGGTCCCAGCAAACGCCGCAGTCACGGTGTTGACAGGCGCATCGTTGACCGCGGTCACCGTGATCGTGCCGGTGACGGTAGTACTCAGGTTCCCGGCATTATCTAGCGCCCTGTACGAGAACGTCGGAGCACCGTTGTAATTTGCATTCGGCTTGAAATACAGCGTCAAACTTTGGGTTGCCAGCGGCGTCACGGCGATATTGGCGTTCAATACCACCGCTTGCGTCATGGCCGCATCCGTGTAAAGCGTGCCATTGGCAGGCAATACCGTCACCCTGAAATTGTTGATCGTTCCGTTCGGGTCACTTGCATTAAGCGTGATCGGAATCCCGGCGGGGTCATCCTCATTGCCGGTTGCACTGGCTGCAACCGCAACAGGTGCACTAGTGGATCCGTTGATGGTAATTGTCGTATTTGCGGCTGTACTTGCAGTAACTCCATCAGTTACAACAACAGAGACTGTTCGAGTGCTGTTGTTGGTCGATGTGCTGTCAAATCTCATGGATCTGATGGCTGTCATGTAATTTGCAAGGGTATCGGTTCCGGACAAGGTCAAAACGCCTGTTGTCGAGTTATAGGCACTCCCGGTAATGCTCGCAGTATTGGTAAACGTCAGGACATCCGTCCCTTGCCTGCCGGTGCCAATCGTGATGGTTGCCCCCGTAAGTGTTGAGTGATCCAGATCGGTAATAAGAATGTCTGCATCCGCTATAGCAATGGGATTGCTGACGTTGTCGAAGAAAGTAGTGGCATAACCCGTCCCGCTGGCGCTGCCATCCAGGTCCACGACTGGCGCATCGTTCACAGGATTAACATTGACCGTCGAGGCAATGGAAAGTGCGGTGGTATTCACGCCACCATTTGCCGTCCCGCCGTCATCGGTAATTTGCGTCAGCGTGAACACCCTGTTTCCATCACTCGGGTTGTCTATGCTGGTATTTTGGTAGGTAATGCCGTTGACGAGGGTCTGCGTGGCGGCGTTGGCAAGAGTTCCACCGCTCAACACCACGGTTGCCGTGCCGGAAACAATGGTGACGCTGTAAGTCATTCCATTGGTAGTCGTGGTTCCTGACGTATCAGCACCCAGTGTGATGGTTGTTCCGTCCACCACGATCTGCTCGTTGGCGCCGTTGAGCAAACCGCTGACCGTGAAAGTGAGCCCGGTGACCGATTGGGTGGCCTCCACAGCACTGACCGTCGCACCACTGAATACCGATACCGCCGCAGCCTGCGTCGAACCAGCACCCTCGGTGAAGGTCGGATTGGAAGCTGTGGCAGTCAAGGTTGGCGCATCATTCACCGCCGCAATATCCAAGGTGACGGTATCCACATCGGTCAGGGTACCGCCTGTGCCAGTGTTACCCAGATCAGATGTGGTGACCGTCAAGACCACACTGCCGTTCACATTGGAAGCCGTCAGATAGGTCACATTGGACGCCGCAATGAAAGCGTTGATGTTGGCTTGTGTTCCAGCCAGAACCAAACTGCCGGTACCAGACCCGGTTACGGTCACACCGCCGCTGGAAATGGCTGCCAACGTACCCGTCGGAGCACTCAGGGTTACGTTCATCGTACTGGACGATGCGTCAACATCGCCGATGCTGATGCCGGTGATGACAGTCGCGACATCTTCCGTGCCTGCGATGGAAACAGGCACCGTGTTCACCGGAGCGTCGTTGATGGCAACGACGGTAATCCCGACTGTGTCCACGTCGGTCAACGCACCTCCACCAACGTTTCCATTGTCATTGGTTGTCATTGTCAGTGTGTCTGCACCGTTGTAATTGGCGTTCGGCACATAGGTGACGTTGGACGCAAGCGTTGCATTGATTTGCGCCACGGTGCCGATTAGCGTGACAGTACCTGTTCCGCTGTTGGCAATACTGGCCGTGCCACCGGTGACTGTCAAAGTACCGTTCGCCACAGCGAGCGTAACAGTCATGGAGCCGACGTTGCCGTCGGCCGCATCGGAAATCGTCAACCCGGTAATCGCTTTGTTGGTGTCTTCGTCGGTCGTCTGCGCAACCGTCACTGTATTGACCGGTGTGTCGTTCACCGGCGTAATGTTGAGCGTAATGACATCAGTGTCGCTGAGTGCTCCGCCGGTACCAGTGTTGCCACCGTCATTGGTGGTCATAGTCATGACAACGCTGCCGTTTGCATTGGCGGCCGTGGTGTAGATCACCCCGGAGCCTGCAATGAAGCTGTTGATGTCGGTTTGCGAGCCTGTCAAAGTCAGTGTATTGCTGCCGGAACCGGCGACGGTCACACCACCGCTGGTCGTTGCCGTAAAGGTTCCAGCTGGTACGCTCAATGTGACGGTAATCACACCCGCTGCGACGTCAACATCGCTGACGCTGATACCGGTAATTGCGGTCGGCACGTCCTCGGTAATCGAAATCGAACCGGCAACCACATTGACCGGGGCATCATTAACGGCGGTCACAGTGACATCAACGGTAGCGGTCTCGACTGCGCCGCCCGACGTCACCGTATAGGTAAACGATGCGAGGCCAACGTAGTCAGCAGCCGGTGTAAAGATCAGTTGGCCGCTGGTATTCAGACTGACGGTACCGTTTGCCACAGCAACAGCGGAGCCACCGGCGGTAATCGCCAGACCTCCCACTGATGTAATTGTTCGACCAGCATTCTCAAAGCTGTCATTGGTGAGCACGCTAATGGTGATTGGCGTGTCTTCCGCTGTTGTTGCCGTATCGTTGGCTATATCAACAGTAGGAGAGACCGTGATACTGACCGTATCCACATCGGTCAACGCGCCACCGCCGACGTTGCCGCCATCATTGGTCGTCATCGTCAACGTTTCTGTGCCGTAGAAATCTGCCGTCGGCACATAATTCACCGTCGCGGCCAGTGTCGCGTTGATCTGGGCCACTGTGCCAGTCAATGTTACTGTGCCGGTGCCGCTATTGGTAATGGTGGCTGTTCCGCCACTCACCGTCAACATGCCGTTGGCCACAGCCAGGGTCACAGTCATAGTGCCACTGTTGCCGTCAATTGCATCCGAAATCGACAATCCGGTGATGGCTTGGGTAACTTCCTCGCTGGTCGTCTGCGCGCCCGGAACTGTGTTGACCGGCGCATCATTGACCGGGTCGACCGTGATGGCAACCGTGTCGGTGGCATTCGAGAAAGCTGTGGTTCCGCCATTGGTGGAAGTATCGACCTTGGTTCCCGCCGTTCCGGAAGTTTGATCCCAGGCACGAATCGTCAGGCCGGTTGTTACCGTCCCGGTGTAGTTCGCATTTGGCTGAAAGTAGATACGCGTATTGGCGTTTGATGCCAAGAGCAAGGAACTGGCGTTGCCCACGGCGCCAACTGCTATCCAGTTCGTCCCGCCATTGGTTGAGTAGTACCAGGTGCCATTGGTAGCATCGGCTGCTGTAATCGCGATCCCTTGGATTGCACTGCCATCAGCATCTGTGCTGCCACCCAACAGGGTCGAGATCAAGCTACCCACGGCACCGGATGGCGTAGCCGCATCTTCATTGACACTCGTTAACGTCAGGGCGGTGTTTGCCAGCACGGCCGCGTCTTCTGCGCCGTTGATGGTCACCGTGATGGTCTGGGTGCTGCCGTTCGTGGCCGTGTAGGTGATCGTGTCCGTCGTGCTCTGGCCCACGTCCAGGAACTGCACCGCCGCGTTGTTCAGCGTGTAGGTCCAGGTCCCGCCCGACAGCACGAAGCTGCCGTAGCCGTTGCCCCCGGCCGTGCTGGCCACGTTGGCAAAGCTCACCGGCTGGTCATTCGTGTCGACGTCGCTGATGCTCAAGGCGCCGCTGGCCGTCGCCGCGCCGTCTTCGGCCACCGTCCCCACAAACACGCCGCCTATCACGGCCGCGTCTTCTGCGCCGTTGATGGTCACCGTGATGGTCTGGGTGCTGCCGTTCGTGGCCGTGTAGGTGATCGTGTCCGTCGTGCTCTGGCCCACGTCCAGGAACTGCACCGCCGCGTTGTTCAGCGTGTAGGTCCAGGTCCCGCCCGACAGCACGAAGCTGCCGTAGCCGTTGCCCCCGGCCGTGCTGGCCACGTTGGCAAAGCTCACCGGCTGGCTGGCCACCTGAGTACCGTCTTCGGCCACCGTGCCCACAAACACACCCGCTATCACCGGCGCAGCTTCTACAACAGGCTGCGAAATTACTCCTGGTGTGGGAGTCAACACCGGCGCCACCAAACTCTCTTCTGGAGATATACGGGCAATAATTTCGTCACCAACCGAGCGCCGATCAAGAGACGCATATTCATAACTCAACGGGGCAAGCTGCTCGGCTGTTCTGAACAAACGAACAAAATTATTGCCGTCGTCTGGCCTGAAAGCGGTAGCACGACCATCAGAAGTCGAATTCACACCGGCCGATGTTTCCTGCAACAATCTGTCAAGGCTGCTACCCTCGTTAATCGCATTGAGAATAGTTGTCAGTTCTCCAACACGCGTCAGGAGAGCCCCGCTATTCCCATCGGGCAACAAGTTGTCAAATACCGTGGAATCGAGGGTTACAGTTTCTCTGGAACGAAGAAGAAACTTTCCGCCCTGATCAAACGCTAGTTCCACACGGCCGCCGGCCGTTGTAACGATTACCTCGCCCTCGAAAACAGGGTCGCCAAATCTGAGTTGACGCTGCTCACCTTCGGCATTTTGGGCAAACGCCACCCCTTCAATCAAAACCACATTGCCCACAACTTTGGCTTCATTTGCCATGGCGATTCCAGACGGAGTTATTACAATTGGATCCAATGTAGTCCGTTTGTTTTTCCGTGGGAACTGTACCGAGGTACTAGATCAAGGCTACCCCCGGGAAACCCCGGATACCTGGCCATTCACCACCAGGGATAGCTGGAGGCGATCTCGCACATGAAGCTTTTCAAGGATGGCCCCTACGTGAGCTTTGACGGTGCGCTCCGTAATGCCAAGCGCCCTTGCAATTTCCTTGTTACTGGCGCCGGTGGCCAGAGTGAGGGCAACCTCTTTCTCCCTGTCGGTGAGCCCCTTAGACCAAGTTTGTCGAACGAAGGGCGCGGTAACGCCAGTAGCCACCTGGACGCGACTAGTCGCTCCAACCAACCGCTGCATTAAAGACTCGCCAATCCACAACCCCCCCTGCAACACAACTGCCGCCACCTGGACCAAGACCTGCGCTGCAGCATGGGTATTGCAATAACCCCGCGCGCCAGCCGAAAAAGCCGCAAGGGCCTCGTCGTCTGTCGGTCGATCACTGAGTACAACGCAAGGAAGGAACCTCAAGCCAGGGGAAAGATGGTCTATTTGTTCAGCGACAGACACGCCCTGCTCGAGACGAAGCCAAACGACATTCACCTTGGCTGATTCCGATTGGGCTCTGGTAGTTTGAATCTTCCCTGCTTTTGCCGCCTCAAAGGCTTCGCTCCAGCGAGGGAGCATGCGGCCATGCGAACAAAGAAATAAATGCCCCGCGTCCTGTATACCCACTGCTATCTCGATCTAACGCTCTGTAAAGGCTGCCTGCTTTGCCTTTAAAACGGGTTTTAGTAGATAGGACAATATGGATTTTTGGCCGGTAATGATATCTACCTCGGCCACCATGCCGGGAATAATAGGCAACCCCTCCCCCAGCTTGGACTTTTCAGTACGAACACGTACGGTATAAAAGGTGTTGCCACGCTCATCGGTGACGGAATCCGCCCCAATGAACTCAAGTTTGGCTTCGAGGCCCCCATAGATGGAAAAATCATAGGCCGTGAACTTCACCAATGCCCGGTCTCCCGGTCGCAAAAAGGCGATGTCTTTTGGCAATACCTTAGCCTCAAGCAACAAGTTTTCCTCCAGAGGCACGATCTCGATGATGTCTCTGCCAGGTTGAACCACGCCACCGACAGTATTAACAAGAAGACGTTTGACCGTTCCCCTAACGGGTGAGCGCAGGGAAGACTTGTCCACCTTGTCTGCCAGACCAACCCCGCCAGCAGAACTCACATTAAGCTTTGCGAGGGTTTCTGACAATTCCTTTCGAGCCTCACTCTGAAAATTCAGGGTGATTTCCTGGACCTTGCGCGAGGCTTCTTCAATGGCTGATTGTGTCTTGGAGATTTGAGCAGAAGCCATTTCCCGCTCCCCAAAAAAGCGACCTGTCTCGCGCTCCAACCTCAACAGCTCAACTTCCGATACCGCACCATCTTTCAGTAGTGGTTTGGTATATGACAGCTCCTTGGCGGACAGCTCATAAGCCCTAGACGCCTGTTCGCGCTTGGCACGCATCTCAACCAGCTCCTGCTGACGCTGGGACAACTGCTGCCGAGCTATCGCCAACTGGGCATTCAAAGTCGACGTACTCGCCTCATAAGATCGAAATTCTTCCTCTACAGTCTTCGGTGCCTCGGCAGCGACTTCGGGCGGAGGAACGAAAGGCACCCCCTCCGCAAGAGCGCGCACTCTGGCCGCCTTGGCCAGTAACGCTAAATATTGCACCCGGTTTTCTTTCACCGACGAATCAAAGCGCGTCGTATCAATATTTACCAGTGCCTGCCCAGCGTCCACAACCTGACCTTCTTGAACCAGGATTTCGGAAACAACTCCACCATCAAGGCTTTGCAGAACCTGTAACTGCCGGGAGGGAATAACTTTCCCCTCTCCTTTTGTAATTTCATCAACTTCCGAAAGACCTGCCCACAAAACCGCCAGAACAAATACCACGCCAAGACTATTCACCAACATGCGAGCTCGCAATGGCTCCTGTTCAATCATTGCCCGATCCGCATCGCCTCCAAACCCGGCATCCATGCGTCGATCATCCTGACGCCAAGTCGAAAGTGTGCGATCAAGACTGGGCTGCAGCGTTCGCCGGATCATTTCCAAAGCAGAAATGACGGGTCGCACCCAAGTGATCCATCTCGGCTTCATGAAGCTTTCCCTATTCGGCCGGCTTTCAATGCCTCGATTACCTGTTCATAAGGTCCATCGGCGACAACCCGCCCTTCGTCAATGACAATAATGCGGTCAGCCAAATCCAGCAAGGTATTCCTATGCGTTACCACCACCATTGTTTTGTGTTTGGCGTAGCCGCGCAGGCGTTCTTTGAACTGGGCCTCAGATGAGAAATCCATGGCACCAGTCGGCTCATCAAGCAGCAGCACAGGCGGTTCCAACAATGCAGCTCGCGCGATGGCAACACCTTGTCTTTGACCACCGGACAGAGACTCTCCGCGCTCCCCGATGATCATGTCAAAACCTTGGGGATGCCGGTTTGCAAATTCGATCAAACCGCCCACCTCGGCGGCCGCCAGAATAGCCCCATCGTCGGCGTACGGTGCTGCAATAGCGATGTTGTCACGCAATGTGCCATAGAAAAGCATTGCATCTTGTTCAACATAACCAATATTACGACGCAAATCAGCAGGATCGAGCTGTCGCAGATCAATGCCATCCATTGAAATCGCGCCTTCCGATGGCGTATAGAGCCCCAGCATCAAGCGCTGTAACGTTGTTTTGCCCGAACCCACACGGCCGATCACCACTACATTTTCCCCCGGCTTGATCCGGAAGGAAACCCCACGCAATGCCTCTTGTGTTCGCCCGGGATACTTGAAATGTACGTTGTCAAATACGATTTCTCCGGCGATGTCGGGACGATGAACGAAATTTATTTCGTCAGGGCGCTCACCCGGCTTTTTCATGGTTTCTTCCAGAGAAGCCAAAGCCGTCCGAGCATTCTGATATTGCATCAACAGGGCAACTATTTGGCCCAGTGGCGCCATGGCACGTCCTGACAACATGGTGGCAGCAATCAACCCACCCATGGTCAACATGCCCGCATGGATCAGATACACGCCGGCAACAATCATGACAATATTGATCAGCTGCTGCAGACTTGACACAACATTGATTACAGAAGAAGACAGCAGCCGAAGTTGGGCGCTCACCCGGGCCAAAAAGGCAGCGGTATCTTCCAGCTTGGCCTGCATCTGGCTTTCGGCGCCATGAGCTTTGATGGCCTCCATTGCGGTTAGGGTCTCGACCAACGTCGCATTGCGCATGGCAGACGCACGAAAAGTCGTCTCGGAAAGCGCATGCATCTTGTGCTGAACAATATAGCTGTAAATCACAACCAACATGACGCCAACCAAGGGAGGAATCACAAGCGGCCAAGAAATCCATCCAAGCACCAGGAAGAAAAGCAGCGCGAAGGGCAGATCTACGACGGCTGTGACGGTAGCCGACGCAATAAAGTCGCGAACCGATTCAAATGATCGCAAGGTAGCAGCGTAGGACCCCACCGAAGCCGGGCGCTCCGACAGCCGCATTCCCAGAACTTTCTCCATAATCAATGTTGAAAGCTTGATATCAATACGCGAGCCAGCCAGATCTACGAAATACCCACGCATCACCCGGAGAAAATAGTCAATTACCAGCACGAGCAGCAGTCCAAAGGCCAGCATCCAGAGCGTTTCCACCGCAAAGTTAGGCACCACGCGGTCATAAACATTCATCGAGAACAGAGGCAAAGCAAGCGCAAACAAATTGATCAGAAGCGCTGCAGCCAGAATGTCCCGATAAAGAGGGAACTGATCACGAAAAGCCCCCCAAAACCAGTGCCGCTGGGGGATATCAGCAAGTTCTGGCGTACGTTGGTCAAAGCGAAAGTTAGGACGCGAAAATATCGCGATGCCTGCATAACGGCCCAACAACTGTTCGCGGGAAAGCAGAACAACTCCTTGACCAGCTTCCGGGAAAAGCAGGCTTGCTGTTTCACCCTTGTCGTCCCAACCCAACAGAAGGCAAGCTCCGTCACCTTCCAAAAGTAGAACGACGGGCAGCAGAGCCGCATCTATTTTTTCAAGCGGCCGGCGCAATATCTTGCAAGAGAGCCCCGCGCGAGCAGCCGCTCGGGAAAAAAGGGAAGGTGGAAGTCCACCCTTGGGAAGGGGTAGGCCGGCAGACAGTGCAGCTCGGGTACTAGGACGCCCATGTATGCGAGTCAACTCCACCAAGCAGTCCAGCAACGGATCGTGATGCAGCAAGTCTTCACGCAAACCTTGAGCCAAGTGACTAGATTCGCTCTTAGGACTGGTTTGCAATGGCACGTTCATGTCACTCATTTTTCTTAATCTTGAAGGCGAGCCTCATCAATATTGATTTTTACAAAAAGTAACCAATTGTAAGGAAATCAAGTACTTGGGGCTATATGTGCAAGTGATTTTTCTTCAATTGACGCCGATGAAAACCCTTTCTTGCCTCATCGTACAAGGTCATGAGCCAAGGTCAATCCGGATTGGCATCGTCAGCAACATACCATGTCGAGCCCTCTGAGGCGAGTCTAAGTGATGGGTGCAGTAAAGTCCGACATTTCTACCCCGCAAAAACCATCCTCACTCGTGATCCATGTTACCGCGCCTAGTTACAGCGGCAGATTCGTACAATCTTAAGCAGACTGAAGATCAAAGGTGTCAGAGGAGAACTTGTTTTACTCCGTGCTTTTTCGCATGAAAACCCGACAGAGCGAAAAATGCCCACATGAAAGGGCGTTTTGCATTTCAAATGCTAGACCTGAATTGGTTGCGCGCTTACGCTTGAAAATTCGAGTCTACCTAATGCCCCCATCAACGAACACTGTCAGGTAACAGTTTCAATCGTCCGCGAAGTGATTGGCGACATGCATGTGACAGCGGGGGCATTGAAATCAAGAAAGATTGTCGTCACTGATAGGGTCAGGCATGGACTCATCGCCAGCAATGCCCGCTAGAACCAGTTACGCCAAGACCGATTGCAAAATTTACCCCAATGGTTGCTATTCTCACGCCCCAAGCTCAGGGGTACAAATGAGGCACAACGTGGGCACAAAGCAAAACGCCCACATGAAGTGGGCGTTTGCTACCAGCCTAGACGGCTTGGGATTTGGTTGCGCGGGCAAGATTTGAACTTACGACCTTTGGGTTATGAGCCCAACGAGCTACCAGGCTGCTCCACCGCGCGATAAGTGTTAATTATAACCTATTCTGCTTTTGTGATTTCAGAACCAGCGCCTTCGGCAACTTCAGGCCGATCCACTAATTCCACCAATGCCATGGGCGCATTGTCACCCACACGAAAACCCATCTTGAGAATGCGGGTGTAGCCACCAGGTCGGGCCTTGTAGCGGGGGCCAAGTTCAGCAAAAAGCTTGACAACCATGTCTCGATCGCGCAATCGATCAAATGCCAAACGCTTGTTGGCCAGCGAAGGTTCTTTCGCAAGTGTGATCATTGGTTCAACCACACGACGCAACTCTTTGGCCTTGGGAAGAGTCGTCTTGATGGCCTCATGTTGAATCAGCGAGTTCATCATGTTGCGTAACATGGCCAGTCGATGAGAGCTGGTCCGATTGAGCTTACGAAGTCCGTGTCCGTGGCGCATAGTGCTTATCCTTTCAATTTTGTAATTCGGCTAGCCGTATCAGGTACTACCCGTGCACCGCCTTCTGATAAAGGCGTATTTCAAATTAGCGCTTATCCAGCCCGGCCGGAGGCCAGCTTTCCAAACGCATGCCAAGGGTTAGCCCCCGCGAGGCCAACACTTCCTTGATTTCGTTGAGTGATTTACGACCCAAATTCGGAGTCTTAAGGAGCTCATTCTCCGTACGCTGAATCAAATCACCGATATAGTAAATATTTTCCGCTTTGAGACAATTGGCCGAGCGAACGGTCAACTCAAGTTCGTCGACAGGGCGCAACAAAATCGGATCGAACTGTTGTGAACTGCGCTGAACCGGCGCATCAAACGCAGCGAGCTCATTACCCTCAAGCTGCGCAAACACGGCAAGTTGTTCAACCAGAATTTTGGCGGAGGCGCGAACGGCATCTTCCGCAGTCACCGCTCCGTTGGTCTCGATTTCGAGAACCAGTTTATCCAGATCGGTACGCTGTTCAACGCGGGCACTTTCCACTGTATAGCTCACACGCTTTACTGGAGAAAATGATGCATCAAGGACAATTCGCCCGATCGACTTGGTCGACTCGTCACCGTAGCGACGCATGGTTCCCGGAACATAGCCGCGACCATTTTCGACCTTGATTTGCATATCAATCTTCCCACCGTGAGACAAATTGACGATAACGTGCTCGGGGTTAATGATTTCAACGTCGTGCGGTGTCTGAATATCGGCCGCGGTCACCGGACCTTCGCCGTCCTTGCGCAAACTCAAGGTAACCTCGTCCCGGTTGTGCAACTTGAAAACCACGCCCTTGAGATTCAAGAGAATGTTGACAACATCTTCCTGGACGCCGTCAATGGACGAGTACTCGTGCAACACACCAGCAATCGTAACTTCCGTAGCGGCATGACCCACCATGGAAGAAAGCAGAACGCGGCGAAGGGCGTTGCCAAGCGTATGGCCATAGCCTCGCTCAAAAGGTTCCAGAGTCACCTTGGCACGGTTGGCGGCCAACTGCTCAACGTTGATGGTTTTTGGTTTCAGTAAATTGGTTTGCATGCATCTTCCTCTCAATACCCTCGGCTCGTTACACCGATAAGGCCGGGTGAAGCGACCCTGCGGCTACAGTGCCCCGTAAGCGCAGGAACGAAAATTAACGGGAATACAGTTCGACGATCAATGACTCGTTGACGTCTGCGGCAAACTCGTCGCGATCAGGTACCTTCTTGAAGATGCCTTCGCCCTTGTCAATACTGACATCAACCCAAGCCGGTATACCGACCTGTTGTGCCAACTGGAGGGCTTCCGCAACGCGGGTCTGCTTCTTGGACTTGTCGCGAACGGCGATCACATCGCCGGTCTTAACCATGTAAGACGGAATATTCACCGAGCCGCCATTGACTGTGATTGCCTTGTGCGAGACCAACTGGCGCGCTTCCGCACGGGTAGATCCGAAACCCATCCGGTAAACGACATTGTCCAGCCTGGATTCAAGAATGAATAACAGATTGGCGCCGGTGTTGCCTTTACGGCGATCAGCTTCTTCGAAATAGCGGCGGAACTGCTTCTCCAGCACACCGTACATGCGTTTGACCTTTTGCTTCTCGCGAAGCT
Source organism: Polaromonas sp. A23 (assembly GCF_002001015.1). GTDB lineage: Bacteria > Pseudomonadota > Gammaproteobacteria > Burkholderiales > Burkholderiaceae_C > Polaromonas. Next base: position 109,443 of record NZ_MUNO01000010.1, read on the forward strand.
GCAGACCAAAATCAGACGTCCGGGTGCCTGAGGTACGGCCATGCTGACCGGGTTTGGAGTCGAATTTAGCCTTATCCCCGATAGCTCTACGAGCGCTTTTCAGGAAAAGATCAGTGCCTTCACGACGGGATAGTTTGGCCTTGGGGCCGAGATAGCGTGCCACTTGAATTCCTTATGTCATCTGCTGCAGAAACTGCAGGAGCCGAAGGTAGAAACCTGACGGCGGTGGGCTTGATAAAAAACTTACACTGGATGGCCATTGCACAACAGCCAAGGCCAACCTAGTGAAGTCGAACTTAAATACGGCGGCGTTTTTGTGGACGGCAACCGTTATGGGGAACTGGTGTGACGTCGGCAATCGAGTTGATTCGAATTCCTAACGCGGCAAGTGCGCGAACCGACGACTCACGCCCGGGGCCAGGCCCTTTGATTTCTACATCAAGGTTCTTGATGCCTTGCTCAATGGCAGCACGACCAGCAACCTCCGAAGCAACCTGAGCAGCGAAAGGAGTCGATTTACGCGAACCTTTGAAGCCCTGACCGCCAGAAGACGCCCAGGACAACGCGTTGCCCTGGCGATCTGTGATCGTGATGATGGTGTTGTTGAAGGACGCGTGAACATGTGCGACGCCGTCGGCCACATTCTTGCGTACTTTTTTGCGAACGCGTTGTGCTGCGTTACTGCTGGGGGCTTTTGCCATAACTACCTCTTACTCAATTATTTCTTCAAGGACGCTGCAGCCTTGCGCGGGCCTTTGCGGGTCCGGGCATTGGTGCGCGTGCGCTGACCGCGCATGGGCAGTCCGCGACGATGGCGGAAGCCACGGTAGCAGCCGATATCCATCAGGCGCTTGATGTTCATCGTGGTTTCACGACGCAGATCACCTTCAATGGTGAATTGCGCGATCTGGTCACGAATTTTTTCCAGATCACCGTCTGTGAGGTCTTTGACCTTCTTGGAATACGCAATATCGCATGCAACGCAAATTTTGCGAGCACGAGTGCGACCGATGCCGAAAATAGCAGTCAAGCCGATTTCGGCGTGCTGCTGCGGCGGAATATTGATACCAGCGATACGAGCCATGTGCGTCCTCTAAAACTCTTGAAAATCAGCCCTGGCGCTGTTTATGACGTGGGTCTGTACAGATCACGCGAACAACACCCTTGCGGCGGATGATTTTACAGTTGCGGCAAATTTTCTTGACCGAAGCTGAAACTCTCATTTCTTTCTCCTAAACTTCTTAACAGTGCTTATTTGGCGCGAAACACTATGCGTGCACGCGACAAATCGTAGGGCGTTAACTCAACCGTCACCTTGTCACCCGGAAGAATGCGAATGTAGTGCATGCGCATCTTCCCTGAAATGTGACCCAAAACAACATGTCCATTTTCCAGCTTCACGCGAAACGTCGCGTTGGGCAAGTTCTCCACGACCTCACCTTGCATCTGGATGACATCATCTTTCGACATCCCAATCAACCACCTGGTGAGGTTTTAAAGTTTGCTTTCTTCAGCAGGGATTCATATTGCTGAGACATCATGTAATTTTGTACTTGTGCCATGAAGTCCATGGTCACAACCACAATGATCAATAACGAAGTTCCGCCGAAATAAAACGGTACGTTGTATTTCAGAATCAAAAATTCAGGCAACAAACATACAAAAGTGATGTAAACAGCGCCAGCCAAGGTTAATCGGACCAGAATTTTGTCGATGTAGCGGGCCGTTTGATCTCCGGGTCGAATACCAGGAATGAACGCCCCACTTTTCTTCAGGTTATCTGCAGTTTCCCTGCTATTGAAAACCAACGCCGTGTAAAAGAAGCAGAAAAATATGATCGCGCTTGCATACAGCAATACGTAGATCGGCTGACCGGGGGTCAGGGTGCTGGCGATATCTCTAAGCCACCGCATCCCTTCGCCTGCACTGAACCAACCCACCACAGTTGCGGGCAACAAAATAATGGACGAAGCGAAAATCGGAGGAATGACACCGGCCATGTTCAGCTTGAGGGGCAAGTGCGACGACTGTCCGCCATACACCTTGTTGCCCACTTGCCGCCTGGCATAGTTAACCAGAATTTTCCTCTGCCCTCGCTCAACGAACACCACAAAGTAAGTAACCAGTACAACGACGACGACGATCACAATCGCGACGAGAATATTCATCGCGCCAGTGCGAACCAACTCCAGCAAACCACCAAGTGCACTGGGAAGGCCGGCAGCGATCCCAGCAAAGATCAGGATTGAAATACCGTTACCCAATCCTCGCTCAGTAATCTGTTCGCCAAGCCACATCAGAAACATGGTCCCGGCGGTCAGACTTACAACAGCCGTCATGCGGAAACCAAAGCCCGGAGCAAGGACAAGACCAGGCGAGCTTTCGAGGGCAATCGCAATCCCCATGGACTGAAACAAAGCCAGACCCAAGGTTCCATATCGGGTGTACTGGGTAATTTTCCTGCGCCCAGCTTCGCCTTCTTTCTTCATTTGCTCAAATGTCGGAACGACATAAGTGAGCAACTGCATGATGATGGAAGCCGAAATGTAAGGCATGATGCCTAACGCAAATACCGTAAACCGTGACAAGGCGCCACCAGAGAACATATTGAAAAGACTCAATATGCCGCCCTGCTGACCCTTGAAAAGTTGCTGTAATTGCGCAGGGTCAATTCCAGGAACTGGAATATGCGCACCCACGCGATACACCACCAGTGCAAGCAGCAAAAATACAAGCCTGTTCCGCAGATCGCCGAACTTGCCACTTTTTGCAATTTGTGCAGAGCTGGTTGCCACTGATTGTTATCCGGATAAAAGTATTAAGCGATCACGCCGCCAGCAGCTTCGATCACGGCTTTTGCGCCTGCAGTGGCGCCAATGCCATTGAGCTTCACCGCCTTGGTCAACACACCAGACTTGATCACTTTGACATTCTTGGCCAGTTGCCCCACCAAGCCAGCCGTTTTGAGAGCCAGCAGATCAACTTCGGCCAAGCCAAGCTGTTCCAGCGCTGCCAACGTCACTTCGGCATTGAATTTGAGGTTGTGGGATTTGAAGCCCCGCTTCGGCAGGCGGCGCTGCAAAGGCATTTGACCGCCCTCAAAACCGACTTTGTGATAACCGCCTGCGCGCGATTTTTGACCTTTGTGACCACGGCCTGACGTTTTACCCAGACCCGAGCCAATGCCACGCCCGACGCGGCGCTTGGCATGTTTTGCGCCTGCGGCAGGCTTGATTCCGTTTAATTCCATCATAAGCTCCGCTTACAGCACCTTGACCAGGTAGCTGATCTTGTTGATCATGCCGCGCACTGCGGGCGTGTCCTGCAGTTCGCTCTTGCTATTGATACCACGCAGGCCCAAGCCGCGCACGGTGGCGCGATGGGATTCCTTGGTGCCAATGGGGCTGCGAACCAGGGTCACAGTGAGTTTTTTCTCTGTCGTCATTGGGTACCGCCTTAGCCGAGAATGTCTTCGACTGATTTGCCACGTTTGGCCGCGATCTCCGAAGCCGTCGTGGAGTTATTCAGCGCGTCCATCGTTGCACGCACCATGTTGTAGGGGTTGCTGGAACCATGGCTTTTAGCCACGATATCGGTAATACCCATTACCTCAAACACTGCGCGCATCGGGCCACCAGCAATGATGCCGGTACCTTTGGCAGCAGGCATCATCATGACGCTGGCAGCGCCATGGTGGCCAAACACATTGTGATGAAGCGTGCCGTTTTTCAAGGACACTTTAGTCATGTTGCGACGGGCTTCTTCCATGGCCTTCTGCACAGCAGCAGGCACTTCCTTGGATTTACCCTTACCCATACCGACGCGACCGTCACCGTCACCAACCACGGTCAAGGCAGCAAAACCGAGAATACGGCCGCCCTTGACAACTTTGGTCACGCGGTTGACCGCGATCATTTTTTCCTTCAGACCATCGTCTGGAGCGTCGTTTTGTGATTTTGCTTGAAACTTAGCCATACTTAATTCCAGTCTGCTTAGAACTGCAAGCCAGCTTCGCGGGCAGCCTCAGCCAACGCTTTAACGCGGCCATGGTACGCAAAGCCAGCGCGGTCAAACGCTACTTTTTCCACACCCGCTGCTTTTGCCTTTTCAGCAATGCGCTTGCCAATGGCCTGCGCAGCAGCAACGTTGGCACCCTTGCCTGAAGCGCCGAGATCCTTACGGACTTCGACTTCCGCGGTCGAGGCAGAGGCCAGGATTTTGGTGCCGTCGCCAGAGATAACACTGGCGTAGATATGCAAATTGGTACGATTTACCGTCAGACGGGCAACGCCTTGCGTGGCAATGCGAATGCGAGTCTGGCGGGAACGACGAAGGCGCTGCTCTTTTTTGGTCAACATGGTGCAGCTCCTTATTTCTTCTTGGTTTCTTTGATCGTGATCTTCTCATCCGCATAACGGATGCCCTTGCCCTTGTAGGGCTCAGGAGGACGAACCGCGCGAACTTCGGCGGCGATCTGGCCGACGCGCTGGCGATCAGCGCCCTTGATCACTATCTCGGTCGGCGTAGGTGTTGCCACCTGGATGCCAGCCGGCATATCCATCACCACCGGGTGCGAATAACCAACCGTCAGGTTCAGCTTGGCACCTTGCGCCTGGGCCTTGTAACCCACGCCGATCAGGCTCAACTTTTTCTCGAAGCCTTTGGTGACACCGGTAACCATGTTGTTGACCAGCTGACGCATGGTTCCGCTCATGGCATTGGCTTCACGCGAATCATTGGCCGGCACAAAAGTCAGCTGGCCCGCATCGTTCTTGATGGTTACCAGGGCATTTTGGGTCAGTGCCAGAGCGCCAAGGGTACCCTTGACATTGATCTGGTCGTCTTTCATCGCCACGTCTACACCCTGAGGCACGACGACTGGCATTTTTCCTACACGAGACATTTCAGTTACTCCTCAATGCCGCCGTTAAGCCACATAGCAAAGCACTTCACCACCGATGCCGGTAGCGCGCGCTTTACGATCAGTCATGACACCCTGAGGGGTGGTGACAATGGCGACGCCCAAGCCGTTCATGACTTGGGGAATGGCGCCGTGGCCTTTGTAGACGCGAAGGCCGGGGCGGCTGACGCGCTCAATGCGCTCAATCACCGGGCGTCCTGCGTAATACTTCAGGGCGATTTCCAACTGGGGCTTGCCATCATCGGTCTTGACGGAGAAGCCATCGATGTAGCCCTCGTCCTTCAACACCTGCGCGATAGCGACTTTGACTTTTGAAGACGGCACCAGCACAACAGCTTTTTCAACCATTTGTGCATTACGGATGCGCGTCAGCATATCGGCAATAGGATCACTCATGCTCATTTGTAGTTCTCCTATGCTTACCAGCTTGCCTTGGTGATACCAGGGATATCACCAGCAAAAGCCAACTCACGAATCTTGGCACGAGCCAAACCGAATTGACGGAATGTGCCACGCGGACGACCCGTGATCGCACAGCGGTTGCGCTGGCGTGTGGGGTTCGCATTGCGGGGCAACTTTTGCAGCTCCAGACGGGCCAGGGCGCGCTCTTCATCGGAGCGCTTGGCGTCGTTGGACGTTGCCTTGAGTTCAGCGTGTTTCTTGGCGAACTTGGCCACGAGTTTGTCGCGCTTCAGTTCACGTTGCAATAAAGCCTGTTTTGCCATGTCCGCCTCAGTTCTTGAACGGAAAACGGAAGCCAGCGAGGAGAGCCTTGCACTCTTCGTCGGTCTTAGCCGTAGTGGTGATGCTGATATTGAGACCGCGCAAGGCGTCAACCTTGTCGTACTCAATCTCAGGGAAAATAATCTGCTCTTTCACGCCGATGTTGTAGTTACCACGGCCGTCGAAAGCCCGACCGGAAATACCACGAAAGTCGCGAACACGGGGCAGCGCCACCGTCACAAAACGATCAAGGAATTCGTACATCTGGACGCCACGCAGCGTGACCATGCAGCCAATTGGCAGATCTTCGCGGATTTTGAACCCGGCAATAGCCTTCTTGGCCTTGGTCACCACCGGTTTTTGACCGGCGATCTTGGTCATGTCGCTGACAGCATGCTCCATGACCTTCTTGTCGGCCACAGCCTCACTCACACCCATGTTGAGCGTGATCTTGGTGATGCGCGGGACCTGCATTGGCGATTTGTAGCCAAATTTCTCCATCAGGGCCGGCGCGATTTTTTCGCGGAACTGAGCCTGCAGGCGAGCCTGAGCAGGAGCAGCGTGTACAGGTGCGGTCTTTGCCATGTTTATGCAGCCTTGATTTCGTCGCCGCTGGACTTGAAGACGCGCACTTTTTTGCCGTCCGCCAACAACTTGATACCCACCCGATCCGCCTTACCCGTTGCGGCATTGAAAATGGCCACATTGGATTGGTGAATCGGCATGCTTTTTTCAACGATGCCACCCGTGGTGCCCTTGAGCGGATTGGGCTTGGTGTGTTTTTTCACCAGGTTGATCCCATCCACCAGCACGTAGCTATCGTCCTTGCGCAGCGAAATCTTGCCGCGCTTACCCTTGTCACGACCTGCGATCACAATGATCTCGTCGCCTTTGCGAATCTTGTTCATGGCGCGTCCTTACAGAACTTCAGGAGCCAGGGACACGATCTTCATGAACTTCTCAGTGCGCAGCTCGCGCGTCACTGGTCCGAAGATGCGGGTGCCGATAGGCTCCAGCTTGGCGTTAAGCAACACAGCTGCGTTGCCATCGAATTTGACGAGCGAGCCATCGCCGCGGCGGATGCCCTTGGCAGTACGAACCACCACAGCACTGTAAACCTCGCCTTTTTTGACGCGGCCACGCGGAGCGGCTTCTTTGATACTGACCTTGATGACATCACCGACGCTGGCATAGCGGCGCTTGGACCCGCCCAGCACCTTGATGCACATCACAGATTTGGCACCCGTGTTGTCAGCAACATCGAGTTTGGATTGCGTTTGAATCATTTAAATTAGTCCCAACTTGCACCAGCGCGTTTCTCTGGGGTTTCCCACCAGAAAGACTTGCCAGTCAGTCTTGGGCCCGTCGTCCACATCGCAAACCACTTGCAATGCTTCCGTTAGGCAGAATTCTCAGCTTTTTAAAGCGAAGCCCACGATTATTAACAAATTTGCGCTCTCTGTCAACACTTGCTGCAGCAAATTATTCGTCGTGCGCACCGGTCGCCGGGGATGATGATCGAAAACGGGGTTTTGCCCTTTGGCGGCGGGCGCAGACAGCTATCAAATTAAGAGCGCCCAGATGCCGGCCACGCCGCCCCTGCAGGAAGACATATTCAGGCCGGCAGAACCAGGTACTGATCGGCAAGGACCAGGAATTCGGCCAGTCGGGGGTTCACCCCGGTTTCCTGCTCCAGCAGTTCGGCCACTTCCCCTGCCAGGGCCTTGGCAAGTGCGGCGTCCAGGAACAGGAGGCGGGAGCGGCGCGCCAGCACATCTTCGACCGTCCTGGCGTACTCATAGCGTGCGGCAAACCGCACCATCGCCTCCGTCAACCCTCCGCCAAGAATCCGGTCCGCCCCCGGCAAGGCCAAAACGTCCCGCGCTTCACTGCCGTAAAGATGCACGCCCGGCGGGCCACTGATCCTGTGGCCCGCCTCTTGAGCGCCCACCAGACGGAGGTTCGCCGTCACGCCACCGGACCGTTTTGCAAGCAAGCCGGCTGCAAAACAGTTGTCCAGCACATCTTCGGCCATGGCGCGGTAAGTGGTCCATTTGCCACCGGTCACGGTCACCAGGCCACTTTTACTCACCAGCACGGTGTGTTCACGCGATAGGGCCTGGGTACTGTCGCCATCCTCTTCGGGTGGTTTGACCAGTGGCCGCAACCCAACCCAGATGCTTTTGATATCAGCTGGCTGCGGCGCCTTGCTCAGGTACCTGGCCGACTCGCCAAGGATGAAATCCACCTCCTCGCGGAAGGCCAGCGGTTCGCGCGCGAGATCGTTGCGCGGGGTATCGGTCGTCCCCAGAATCGTTTTACCCAGCCACGGCACGGCAAACAACACCCGCCCATCAGCGGTTTTGGGAACCAGCAAAGCGTGGTCCGTCGGCAGAAATGACCGGTCAACCACGATGTGGACGCCCTGGCTGGGCGCAACCATGGGTTTTACCTCGCGGCCTATGGCCTGGCCATCAAGCAGGCGCAGCTGATCGACCCACACACCGGCTGCATTCACAATGCATTTGGCATTAAGCGTAAGTGCCTGCCCACTTTCCTGGTCGGCAACATGCAAGCCCACCAGTTTTTCACCCTCATGAACAAGGCCAGTGGCAGCACAGTAATTGACCAGCAAGGCACCGGCCCGCGCGGCGCTGCGGGCCAGCGCGAGAGCCAGCCGGGCATCATCAAACTGACCGTCCCAGTATTTGACACCACCCTTGAGTCCGGCCTGTCGGGCGGTGGGCTGGAGCCGGAGAGTCTCTTCCCGGTTGAGAAATTCAGTGGCGCCCAGCCCGGCCTTGCCGGCCAGCGCGTCGTACATCTTGAGACCGACGCCGTAAAAAGGAGCCTCCCAAAACTTGTAGGAGGGCATGACAAAAGGCAACGGCTGCGCCAGATGCGGCGCATTGGCCAGCAGGCGCGTGCGCTCCTGCAAGGCTTCGCGAACCAGGGAAATATTGCCCTGCGCCAGATAACGAACCCCACCATGGACCAACTTGGTCGCCCGCGAAGACGTCCCCTTCGCAAAGTCATGCGATTCAACGAGAACAACGGAAAATCCGCGCACCGCGGCATCCAGCGCAACGCCAAGCCCGGTTGCCCCGCCGCCGATGATCGCGATGTCATATATATGGGGTGCCTGGAGGCGGTCTATCAGGTCTGCACGTTGCGTCCGCAACAGCGGGGATTCAAAAGTCATGGGCTCCATTGTCCGTCTCCGCAGAACCCCATACGGGCAGGCTCCGCTTTCGCCTTCCTGGCTTTTCTCTCGGCAAAGGCGTGCGGACCACCATGGTCCGCACGCGCTTTTCGTCCTTCAATGGTCAAGCAACATGCGGGCCGCCACCCCGCATGACTCCACGGATTAACGAACCTTGCCGTCCTTCCATGCCTGCAACAGCTTGTCGTAGTTGATGGTTTCACCCTTGGGCTTTTCGTTGGCCAGCTTTTTCCATGGCGCACCGGTGTCGCTCAGGTATTTGGCCGGATCACCCTTGGGATTGAGTTTGGGTGCACATTTCTCCATGCCCGCACGCTCCAGCCGTCCCATGACCTGGTCCATCTCCTCGGCCAGCGTGTCCATCGCGCCCTGCGGCGTTTTTTCCCCGGTCACGGCCTGAGCCACATTTTTCCACCAGAGCTGGGCCAGCTTCGGATAGTCAGGCACATTGGTACCGGTCGGTGTCCAGGCAACACGCGCCGGGCTGCGGTAGAACTCCACCAGACCGCCCAGTTTGGGCGCCATGTCGGTCATGGCTTTGGAGCGGATGTCCGATTCGCGGATAGGCGTCAGGCCGACGATGGTCTTCTTCAGCGACGTGGTTTTGGCCGTCACGAACTGCGCATAGAGCCAGGCAGCGGCAGTGCGGTTTTCATCATGCGCCGTGAAGAAAGTCCAGGATCCGACGTCCTGGTAGCCGTTTTGCATGCCTTGCTTCCAGTACGGGCCATTCGGGCCGGGGGCCATGCGCCATTTGGGCGTGCCGTCCGCGTTCACCACGGGGAGGCCCTTTTTCGTCATGTCGGCTGTGAAAGCCGTGTACCAGAAGATCTGCTGGGCGATTTGGCCCTGTGCGGGCACCGGGCCGGCTTCGCCAAAGGTCATGCCGGTGGCTTCCTTGGGCGCGTACTTCTTCATCCAGTCCACATACTTGGTCAGCGCGTACACGGCAGCGGGCGAGTTGGTAGCACCGCCGCGGGAGACAGAGGCGCCCACAGGTGTGCACTTGTCAGCCCCTACGCGAATGCCCCATTCGTCAACCGGTTGGCCGTTGGGAATGCCCTTGTCGGCGGTACCCGCCATCGACAGCCAGGCGTCGGTGAAGCGCCAGCCGAGCGACGGGTCTTTCTTGCCGTAATCCATATGGCCGTAAATCGGCTTGCCATCGATGGTCTTGACGTCTTCGCTGAAGAAGGCCGCGATATCCTCGTAGGCGCTCCAGTTCAAAGGCACGCCCAGTTCGTAGCCGTATTTGGCCTTGAACTTGTCCTGCAGGTCCTTGCGTGCAAATAGGTCGGCGCGGAACCAGTACAGATTGGCGAATTGCTGGTCGGGCAACTGGTACAGCTTGCCGTCCGGTGCGGTGGTGAAACTGGTGCCGATGAAATCTTTCAGGTCCAGCCCCGGGTTGGTCCATTCCTTGCCCTTCCCGGCCATATAGTCGGTCAGATTCATGACCTTGCCATAACGGTAGTGAGTACCGATCAGGTCCGAGTCCGAAATCCAGCCGTCGTAGATGGACTTGCCGGACTGCATGGAGGTCTGCAGCTTCTCGACCACGTCGCCTTCCTGGATCAGGTCATGCTTGACCTTGATGCCCGTGATCTCCTCGAAGGCCTTGGCCAGGGTCTTGGATTCATATTCGTGGGTGGTGATGGTTTCCGACACCACGGAAATTTCCTTCACGCCTTTGGCCTGCAGTTTTTTCGCCGCCTCGATGAACCATTTCATCTCTGCCATCTGCTGGTCTTTGGTCAGCGTCGATGGCTGGAATTCGCTGTCTATCCATTTCTTCGCCTCGGCATCGCCGGCGCTGGCGTTCTGCATGACCATCAGGGCCGCTGCAAGAGCCAGTGCTGTGTAGCGCATCTTCATGACTTGTCTCCTCAATTGATTACCTCCCCCAGTGTTTCCACGACTCGCCCGGCTCCGGGGAAGCAATGAGCCGAATCCGTACTACCTCCGCTAACCTTTGCGCATGACAAGCGCAAGCCATCCCATGGAAATGAAAAAACTGATCCAGATCGACGGATCAACCTGCAGGCCCAGGGCAGCACCCAGTTTGCCGCTGAGACCCACAAAAATCAGGTTGATATAGGCAGCGCCCAGCAGGCCGATAAACAACCTGTCGCCGCGTGTTGTTTCGAGCGGCAAAAAGCCGCGACGCATCGCTGTCGGAGACTTGATCTCCCAGACCGTCATGCCAATCAGCATCAACACAATGCAGCTGAAAAATACCGCCACCGGCAGCGTCCACGCCATCCACTCAAACATGCTTGTTTCTCCTTGTGTTCGGCTTCATACCCTGCCCATCGCAAAACCTTTGGCGATGTAATGCCGCACGAACCAGATCACGATCGCGCCAGGGACGATGGTCAGTACACCCGCCGCCGCCAGCGTCGCCCAGTCCATACCGGAAGCTGAAACAGTGCGCGTCATCGTGGCCACGATAGGCTTGGCGTTGACGCTGGTCAGCGTACGGGCCAGCAGCAGCTCGACCCAGCTGAACATGAAGCAGAAGAAAGCCGCCACGCCGACCCCGGCCTTGATCAGGGGCAGGAAGATACGAACGAAAAAGCGCGGGAAGGAATAACCGTCGATGTACGCCGTCTCGTCAATCTCGCGCGGAATGCCACTCATGAACCCCTCCAGGATCCAGACCGCCAGCGGCACATTGAACAGCAAGTGCGCCAGGGCCACGGCGATATGGGTATCCATCAGCCCCACCGTGGTGTACAGCTGGAAGAACGGCAGCAAAAACACGGCCGGCGGCGTCATGCGGTTGGTTAGCAGCCAGAAAAACACATGTTTGTCGCCGATGAAGCTGTAGCGCGAGAACGCATACGCCGCAGGCAGGGCCACCGTGATCGAAATCACCGTGTTGATGGCCACATAAATCAGGGAGTTGATGTAGCCCGAATACCAGGACGGGTCGGTGAAGATGGTCCGGTAGTTGGCCCAGGTGAACTCCTGCGGGAAAAACGAGAAACTCGACAGGATTTCGCCATTGGTCTTGAAGCTCATGTTGACCATCCAGTAGATGGGCAACAGCGCAAAAACAATGTAGGCAATGAGGAACAGCGACCTGGCCTGGAAACGGGGCTTATTCACCGGTGTTCTCCTTGGTCGCCGTGCCGACCCGCTGCATCCAGTTGTAGAGGATGAAACACAGCAACAGGATGATCAGGAAATAAATCAGCGAGAAGGCAGCCGCCGGCCCCAGATCGAACTGGCCCACTGCTTTCTGCGTGAGGTATTGCGAGAGGAAAGTGGTCGCGTTGCCTGGCCCGCCGCCTGTCAACACAAAGGGCTCGGTATAGATCATGAAGCTGTCCATGAAGCGCAAGAGCACGGCAATCATCAGCACGCCGCGCATCTTGGGCAGCTGGATGTAGCGGAACACCGCAAATTTGCTCGCCCCGTCGATGCGCGCGGCCTGGTAGTAGGCGTCCGGAATGGAGCGCAGGCCGGCGTAGCAAAGCAGCGCCACCAGCGGTGTCCAGTGCCAGACGTCCATGATCAGAACGGTGATCCAGGCATGCAACGCATTTCCGGTGTAGCTGTAGTCGAATCCCATTTCCTGCAGCATTCGGCCAAGCAGGCCGATGTCGGCACGACCGTAGATCTGCCAGATGGTCCCGACCACATTCCACGGGATCAGCAATGACAGCGCCACCAGCACCAGCACGGCAGAAGCTTTCCAGCCCTGGGCCGGCATCGAGAGCGCCAGCATGATACCCAGCGGAATCTCAACAGCCAGCACGGCAAATGAAAACGTCAGTTGGCGCCAGAGCGCGGCATGGAGGTCCTCGTCGCGCATGACGGCGGCAAACCATTCGGTGCCGACAAACACGCGCCTCTCCGGCGAGATGATGTCCTGCACCGAATAATTGACCACCGTCATCAGGGGCAGGATGGCTGAAAAGGCCACACAGATGATGACCGGCAACACCAGCAGCCATGCTTTCTGGTTGACGGGTTTCGTGGTGGTACTCATGGCGTTCCCACGCTTTCCGGTCTGGAACGATTTCGCGCTGCGCTCATGCGATCAGCTCCTCATTTTTGTAGAAACAGGTATGGGCTCCGAGCAACTGCAGCCAGGCGGTGTCGCCGGCCTGCGGTGCCGTCACTCCGGAATGCAGGCGAACTTTCACAGCACCCTCACCAACAGTCGCCGTCAGCATCAAATGGGTGCCGATGTCCTGCACGCGCACAACGCTCGCGGGCACGGCGCCCGCAGCGCCGGCCGCCGCCAGGGTGACGTATTCAGGTCGTATGCCGAGCTTGTAATCGCCGGCAGGCAGCTCCCGCCCGGCGGGCATGGCCAGCGTGTGGCCCGCAATGTCGAGGGCATCGCCGGTAGCCCGGGCGGACAGGAAGTTCATGCCGGGTGAACCGATGAAATGACCCACAAACGTGTGTTGCGGCCGCTCGAACAATGCATCGGCCGACCCGATCTGCACCGCGCGGCCGCGGGTCATCACCACCACCTGCTGGGCGAAGGTCAGCGCCTCCACCTGGTCATGCGTGACATAAATCAGTGTGAGCTTGAGCTCGTGGTGAATCTGCTTGAGCTTGCGGCGCAGCTGCCACTTCAGGTGCGGGTCAATGACGGTCAGCGGTTCATCAAAAAGAACCGCTGAGACATCGGGCCGCACCAGGCCGCGGCCCAGTGAAATCTTCTGTTTCGCGTCAGCCGCGAGGCCGGCCGCGCGCTGGTTCAGCTGGCCACTCATCTCCAGCATCTCGGCGATCTGCCCGACACGTTTTTTGATCTGATCTTCCGGCATTTTCCGGTTGCGCAGCGGGAAGGCGAGGTTTTCGGCCACCGTCATCGTGTCGTAGATGACAGGGAACTGGAACACCTGCGCGATGTTGCGCTCCTGCGGCGTGGCATGCGTCATGTCCCGGCCATCAAATTTCACCGTGCCCTGCGACGGCGCCAGCAGGCCGGAGATCACATTGAGCATGGTGGTCTTGCCGCAGCCCGAGGGGCCCAGCAGCGCGTAAGCACCGCCGTCCTCGAAAGTCATTTGCAAGGGCAGCAGGGCATAGTCGGCATCCTCGCGCGGATTCGGTTTGTAGGAGTGAGCGAGCTCCAGGTCGATGCGGGCCATGTCAGTACCCTCCCTTGCGCGGAGGACCGACCAGCAATGCGCCACCGGCATCAAACACGTAAGCCTGCGAAGGATGGAGATATAGCGTGATCGCAGCACCAAGATCGAAGTAATGCACACCCGTGAGCTGGGCCACAAGCTCGCCAACACCCGTACTCACGTGCACAAAAGTGTCGGAGCCGGAAATCTCTGCCAGTTCGACCTTGCCGGCCAGCGTGATGTCGCCATCGCGCCGGGTTTCGCGCAAGGCGCTGGCACGCACGCCAACGGTCAATGCAGGCGACGCATTTGGAGTCAGCGCGATAGCCAGTTCGGGACCGCCCACCAGCTGTACACCCTGCCCGCTGGCCGTGGCAGCCAGCAGGTTCATGGGCGGGTCGCTGAAAGCGCGGGCGACACGCAGCGACTTCGGCGCATGAAACACCTCCGCCGTCGGGCCGTATTGGAGCAACTCCCCGCCATCCAGAACCGCCGTGTAGCCGCCCAGCAGCAAGGCCTCCCCCGGCTCGGTGGTCGCGTAAATCACCGTTGAATCCCCGACTGCAAACAGCTGCGTCAGCTCCTCTCGCAATTCTTCGCGCAACTTGTAGTCCAGGTTGACCAGCGGTTCGTCAAGCAGCATCAGGGGCGCGCCTTTCGCCAGTGCGCGCGCCAGCGCAACGCGTTGCTGCTGCCCACCCGACAATTCGGCCGGGTAGCGGTCCAGGAACATGTCGATGTGCAGGCGCTCGGCAATCTCGTGCACCCGCTGGGTTATGTTTTTTTCGCCGCGCAGCTTGAGCGGCGAGGCGATGTTGTCGGCCACCTTGAGCGAGGGGTAGTTGATGAACTGCTGGTAGACCATGGCCACATTGCGCTCGCGCACCGCCATGCCGGTGACATCGGCGCCGTCCACCCGGACATGGCCCGCGCTGGGCACGTCGAGACCGGCCATGATGCGCATGAGGCTGGTCTTGCCGGCCTGCGTGGCCCCCAGCAGCACAGTGACTTCGCCCGCGCGCGGAGCCAGGCTCATTTCATACAGCCAGGTTTCGGGGCCCACTTTTTTGCTGACCGCGTCAAGTGAAAGTTGCATCACAAACCTTTACGGGCGTCGGTGCGCAAATGAATCGGGGAAGGGCTGCTGTGCATGCAAGATTCGTGTACCTTAGTTCGTATCTTTTCTATTTTTCTTCCTTTTTGCGCGTTTTGAATAGATGCTTTCCCTGATTTGTTTCTTTTTGTTTCGATATACAGTCGAATGACTTACAAAGCCCAAGCACACGTGAACTCCAATCCCCGGCAACTCAAACTCCTCGACGTCGTCCGCGCCCGCGGGTCGGTCACTGTTGAACAACTCGCCGACACACTGGAGGTCACCTTGCAGACCGTGCGCCGCGACGTGCAACGCCTGGCCGAAGCCGGTCTGCTGACACGTTTTCACGGCGGCGTGCGTGTTCCCAGCTCGACCATTGAAAACCTGGCGCACCGCCAGCGCGAAAGCCTCAACGCCGATGGCAAGGCGCGTATTGCGCTGGCCGTCGCGGCAGAAGTGCCGGACAACTGCTCGCTGATCCTCAACATCGGCACCACCACCGAAGCCATTGCCCGGGCGTTGATGCATCACAAGGGTTTGCGCGTCATCACCAACAACCTCAACGTCGCGGCCATCCTGAGCGGTAACCCGGACTGCGAGGTCATCGTGGCCGGCGGCGTCGTGCGCGCGCGTGACCGCGGCATCGTCGGTGAAGCAGCCGTTGACTTCATCCGCCAGTTCCGGGTGGACATCGCGCTGATCGGCATTTCGGGCATTGAAGGCGATGGCTCGTTGCGCGACTTCGACTACCGCGAGGTCAAGGTGGCGCAAACCATCATTGAGCATGCGCGCGAAGTGTGGCTCGCCGCCGACAGCAGCAAGTTCAACCGGCCCGCCATGGTCGAACTCGCCACCTTGTCGCAAATCGACCGGCTGTTCACCGACCAGCCGCCGCCCGAGCCCTTTCCCGCACTGCTGGCAGAAGCCGGGGTAAGCTGCGACGTGGCCCACCCCTGAGCTTCACTCCCCAACCAGATTTCGACGCCCATGACTTACCTGCTCGCCCTGGACCAGGGCACCTCCAGCTCCCGCAGCATTGTGTTTGACGAAAACGGTCACATCGTGGCCCTGGCGCAGCAGGAGCTACCTCAGATTTATCCCAAGCCGGGCTGGGTCGAACATGACCCCATGGAGATCTGGCGCACCCAGCTGGCCACCGCGCGCGAAGCCCTGGCCAAGGCGAAGCTCAAGGCCGGCGACATTCGCGCGCTGGGCATCACCAACCAGCGCGAAACCACGGTTGTCTGGAACCGCAAGACGGGCCAGCCCATCCACCACGCCATCGTCTGGCAGGACAGGCGCGCCGAAGCCACCTGCGCGCAGCTACGCGAAGGCGGCAAGGCAGACCTGATCCAGGCCAAAACCGGGTTGCTGGTCGATGCCTATTTCTCCGGCACCAAACTCAAGTGGCTGCTCGACAACGTACCGCAAGCGCGCCAGCAGGCGGCACGTGGCGAGCTTGCTTTCGGCACCATCGACAGCTGGCTCATGTGGCAGCTCACCGGCGGCACCCTGCATGCCACCGACGTGACCAATGCCTCGCGCACCATGCTGTTCAACGTGCACACCAACAGCTGGGATGCCGACCTGCTGGCCCTGCTGGACATTCCCGAGAAACTGATGCCTCAAGTGCTACCGTCCAGCACGCATTACGGCGACGTACGGCCGGAGTTACTGGGCGCCGCCATACCGATAGGCGGCGTGGCGGGCGACCAGCAAAGCGCGCTGTTCGGCCAGGCCTGCTTCAAGGAGGGCATGGCCAAAAACACCTATGGCACAGGCTGCTTTTTGCTGATGCACACGGGCAACAAGTTCCAGACTTCACACAACGGCCTGCTCACCACCAGCGCCGCGCAAGTTACGCAGCGGACCGAATATGCCTTTGAAGGCAGCGTGTTTGTCGGCGGTGCCGTCGTGCAGTGGCTGCGCGATGGCCTGCATGCCATCCAGGGCAGCGGCGAAGTACAGGCGCTGGCACAAAGCGTTCCCGATTCGGGCGGCGTCATGATGGTGCCGGCCTTCACCGGCCTGGGCGCCCCCTACTGGAAACCCGATGCACGCGGCACCATCACCGGCCTGACGCGCGGCACCACGGTGGCCCACATTGCGCGGGCTGCGCTGGAAAGCATTGCCTACCAGAGCGCGGCCCTGCTGCAGGCCATGAGCCGCGACGCGGTGGCCGCCGGCGCGGCACCGGTGGCGGAACTCCGGGTGGACGGCGGCGCCTGCATCAACGACCTTTTGATGCAGTTCCAGGCCGACCTGCTGGGCATTCCCGTCGTGAGGCCGGCCGTCACTGAAACCACGGCACTCGGCGCAGCCTACCTGGCCGGCCTGTCCAGCGGCGTCTATGCCAGCACCAGCGAACTCTCGGACATGTGGCGCGCCGAACGCAGGTTTTTGCCCACCTTGAGCGCCGACCGCGCAGCCGGCTTGATGGCGCAATGGGAACACGCGGTGCGGCAGACCGTGGCGCTGTAAGCCAGCAGCAGCGGACGACCGTTTCCGCCCCCCCTGTCACAACCCCTACCGCCCGGCGAGCCTAAACTCGCTTCATGCCCTGCCCGCCCCAGCTCGCCAAGACCGCGTTTGAACTGACACGGCGGCAAGTGCTGCGCTACGGCGCTGCCGCAACGCTGGGCCTCGCAGGTTTCGCACCCACCAAACCGGCTCAGGCCTTCGTGGCACCGCCCCGCACCCGCTTGCGGCTCATCGGCGAGGCGCGGTTGCCTCACAGGCTCCAGTTTCAGGGCACCACCGTCGGCGGCTTGTCTGGCATCGACTATGACGAGGCCAGCGGCCTGTATTACCTGCTCAGCGACGATGGCTCGAACATCAACCCCGCGCGGTTTTACACGGCACGTCTTCCGTTCGAGACGGATCGGCTGGGTGAGCTCACCCTGACCGGCATGACCGCCCTGCGTCAGGCCGATGGCAGCACCTATCCGGCAGCGTTGCGCGGCATCCAGGTTCCCGACCCGGAGGCAATCCGTTGGCGCGGAGCCAGCCAGACATTGCTCTGGACCAGCGAAGGGCATGCCCTCACGGGAGCGGCTCCGGCGCTGCGTGAAAGCCGCGCTGACGGCACGCTGGTTCGCGAATTTGCGCTGCCGGCCATGTTTGACTTTCACCTTACCCAGGGGCCGCGCATCAATCTGGCGCTGGAAGGCCTGGCCTTGAGCCCGGACGGCAGCCGGGCCTGGATCGCCATGGAGGGCCCACTGCGCCAGGACGGCCAGCCACCAACCGTGCAGGCAGCCGGCGGGCCATGCCGTTTCACCCAGCTGGACCTGGCCAGCGGGCAGGTCGTGCGGCAAATAGCCTATGTGCCCGACGCCATTCCGCACGCACCGGTCGCGCCGGCCACCCATGCCAACAACGGCGTCAGCGAAATCCTGATGCTCGATGCCGACCGCATGCTGGTGCTGGAGCGGGCCTACATCGCGGGGCATGATGCCCTCACGGGCAATTCGCTGCGCCTTTACCTGATCGACACCCGCGAGGGGACGGACACGCTGAATATCCCGGCGCTGCAGCCTGGTGCCTACCAGCCTGCGGCCAAGCTGCTGCTGGCCGATTTTTCGACCTTCACCGGCCCCGGCCCCGGCTCCAGGCTGGCCCACCTCGACAATACCGAGGGCATGAGCTGGGGCCCGCGGCTTCCCAACGGCAACCGCAGCCTCCACTTCATTAGCGACGACAATTTCAATCCGCGGCAAATCACCCAATGGCTGGCTTTTGAATTTTTTGACTGAACATTCATGACTTCTCCCCTTCCCACAGACACAAGCGCCATTGCCTTCATCGGCGGCGGCAACATGGCCAGCGCCATCATTGGCGGCCTGCTCAAGCGCGGCCAGCCCGCCAGCCAGATCCAGGTGGTGGAGCCCTGGAAGGAACAGCGGGCCAGGCTCAGGAAACAGTTTGGCGTGCAGGTGAACGAAAACCCCGGTGAATCACTGGCCAGCGCGACATTGGTGGTCTGGGCCGTCAAGCCGCAAACCTTCAAGGACGCGGCCCTGCTCACCCGCTTTCATACCAAAACCGCCTTGCACCTGAGCGTCGCGGCCGGCATCCGCTCGGACAGCATCGCGCACTGGCTGGACACCCAGCGTGTGGTGCGCTCGATGCCAAACACGCCGGCGCTGATCGGAAAAGGCATCACAGCCCTGTTCGCGCGACCCGCCGTCAGCCCCGATGACCGCCTGGCCGTGGAGCGCGTGATCCAGACCACCGGCGACTTTGTCTGGCTGGACGATGAAAAACACCTCGATGCCGTGACCGCCCTTTCGGGGTCCGGCCCGGCCTATGTGTTCTATTTCATTGAAGCCATGGTGCAGGCCGGTGTGGACATGGGGCTCAGCCGCGATCAGGCCCACAAGCTGGCGGTGGGCACTTTTGTCGGCGCGGCAGAACTGGCACGCTCGTCGGACGAGCCGCCGGAAATCCTGCGCGCCCGGGTCACGTCAAAGGGCGGCACGACCTACGCCGCATTGACTTCCATGGAGCAGGACGACATCAAGCTGCAGTTCATGCGCGCCATGCACGCCGCCCGGCGGCGCGCCGCGGAACTCGGCGACGAGTTTGGTGCAGCCTGAGTTATTTGAGTCAAATCAGTCCCCAGCCCCTATTGCATGGGCGTCACCAGCTACTATTTTGATAGCTAATTGCCGGCAGACGTTTACGCACCAGCCAGCGCGTAAGACAGCGCAATGCCCGCGAACACGGCGAAACCCAGCCAGTGGTTCAGGCGGAAAGCCTTGAAGCAGTTGTCACGCCCGCGCTTGCGGATCAGCCAGCCATGCCACACGGCCTGCGCCAGCGCCACGCCAATAGCTACGAAATAAATAGCGGGCTGTGGAGTCGCCACAAGGGCCCAGGCCCAAATCGACAAGTAAACCAGGTAACTGGCCATGACGGCAGCCACGTCGAAACGGCCCAGCGTGATGGCCGAGGTTTTCATGCCGATCCTGAGGTCATCGTCGCGGTCCACCATGGCGTACTCGGTGTCGTAGGCAATCACCCAGAACAGATTGCCCAGCAGCAGCAGCCAGGCCAGCGACGGCACACGCGACTGCACGGCCGCAAAAGCCATGGGAATGCCAAAGCTGAAGGCCACGCCCAGCACCGCCTGCGGCATGGACACAAAGCGCTTGGCATACGGGTAGATCAAGGCGACGGCCAGTGCAGCAAATGACCACAGAGTGGCGGCGGTGTTGGTGGTGAGCACCAGGCCGAAAGCCAGCAACGCCAGCACCGCACCCAGGATCAGCGCCTCCTTGACGGACACCGCGCCGCTCGTTACCGGCCGCTGGGCGGTGCGTTTGACATGGCGATCGAACTCGCGGTCGGCCACGTCGTTGAAACAGCAACCGGCGCTGCGCATCAGGATGGTGCCCAGCGTGAAGACCGTGAGTAAATGCCAACCAGGGAAACCGTGTGAAGCAATCCAGAGCGCTGACAGCGTGGGCCAGAGCAGCAGCAACCAGCCCGCGGGGCGGTCCCACCGGATCAGTTGCAGGTAAAGGTTTAATTTATTTGTCACGCAGCGATGTTAATGGCTGCGCGGACTCACTCTTCCAGCAGCGAACGCAGCATCCAGGCGGTCTGTTCGTGCACCGTCAGGCGCTGGGTCAGCAAATCGGCGGTTGGCTGGTCATCGGCCTTGTCGGCCACCGGAAACAGCTCACGCGCCGTGCGTGCAACGGCTTCATGGCCTTTCACCAGGATGCGCACCATTTCCAGCGCCTTGGGCGGCGTCGTGGGCACATCGGGCACCGAAGCCAGCTTGCCGAACTGGGCGTAAGAGCCCGGCGCCGGATGGCCCAGCGAGCGGATGCGCTCGGCCACCGGGTCGACGGCAGCCCACAGCTCGGTGTACTGCGTCATGAACATGGCATGCAGCGTGTTGAACATCGGCCCTGTCACGTTCCAGTGGAAGTTGTGCGTGGTCAGGTAAAGCGTGTAGGTGTCTGCCAGCAGGCGGCTCAGGCCCTGGGCAATGGCGGCACGGTCTTTTTCGCCGATGCCGATGTTGATGGGCGGAACGCCCGTGCGGCCGGCGGAAGCCTTGGTGGGTGTTTTGGCCATGGTGTGTCCTTTATTCAAAGTGTTTTGAACTTCACTCTAAGCAATCGGAACACCCAAGGCAACAGCCAAACTGTATCGCCTTGATAGGCATCATGAAACGCCGAGGAAACCGCCGATCAGGAGAGGCGTGTCACGCCCGGCAACTCGCAGGCGTAAATCGCATTGCGCAAGGCGGCGATGGCTTCATACCGCGTGAAGCTGCGGCGCCAGGCCAGCACCACGCGCCGCGTCGGCACATGGCCTTCGAAGGGCAGGTAGGTGATGTAGGACGCCAGCTCGGCCGCCTCTTTTCCTTTAGCCCTGGCCTTGACGGGCTTCGGCCCCAGCGCGTCCTTGGGCACGCTCAAGCGCGGCACCAGCGTCACGCCCATGCCGGCCGCCACCATGTGTTTGATGGTCTCCAGCGACGATCCTTCAAAGCTCTTGCGTATGCCCTCGGCATTGCTTGAAAACCGCGCGAACTCGGGGCACACCTCCAACACATGGTCGCGAAAGCAGTGCCCGGTGCCGAGCAGAAGCATGGTTTCTTTTTTCAGCTCTTCGGCGGTGATGTTGCTGCGCGCCGCCAGCGGATGGGTGCTGGGCACCGCCGCCATGAAGGGCTCGTCGTACAGCGGCGCAATCGCCAGGTTGGTGTCGGGAAAGGGCTCCGCCAGGATGGCACAGTCGATTTCGCCGGTACGCAGCTCTTCCAGCAGCTTGACGGTGAAGTTTTCCTGCAGCATCAGCGGCATCTGCGGCGTGTGCGCGATCGCCTGGCGCACCAGGTCCGGCAGCAAATAAGGGCCAATGGTGTAGATGACACCGAGACGCAGCGCCCCGGCCAGCGGGTCCTTGCCGCGCTTGGCAATCTCGCGAATGCTGTCGGCCTGCTCCAGCACGCTTTGCGCCTGGCGCACGATTTCTTCGCCCAGCGGCGTTACCGTGATCTCGTTGGCGTTGCGCTCGAACAGCTTGACCTGCAGCTCTTCTTCCAGCTTCTTGATCGCCACGCTCAGGGTGGGCTGCGACACATGGCAGGCTTCGGCGCCCTTGCCGAAGTGCTTTTCCCGGGCGACGGCTACGATGTATTTAAGTTCAGTCAGCGTCATGGGCTTATTGTGCTGCTTTTCCACCGAACCCTCTATGACAACCCGCTGGCCAGCAATAGGCCGCCGCACCATCGTCATGTCAAAATCGGCTGCGAAAAGCAATTTCGCTTTGGCCTGAACCTTATCCGGGGTACCCATGAACCGATCCATCGCCTTTTCTTTTAGCCTCGCCTTGGTCGCGCTGCTAAGTGGCTGCGCCGGGCAGCCGAAGCCCCTTCTCCCCTTCCCCGCCTACTCCATGGAAGTCAATACGGCTGGAGAAACGCGAATCGCTGAATTCGCGGGTCTCGGCCCGAAAGTAGCAGCTGAAATGGTCGAGCAACGGACCAAGCGCCGGTTCACCAATTGCAGCGACCTGGGTTTTCGGGTCCGGAGCCTGGGCGCGTTCAACCTGGAAAAACTCTCGGAGCAAGGAATGCGAGTCAACGGCGAAAGCTGCTAAGTGACTGAGCCGCCTTGGGACTGCATCAACCTGATTTTCCGCTTCACGCCTTCAGGAATTCGGCCTTCCCACCCAGCCATCGCAGAATATGCCGATGCGCCAGGTCGGGGTATTTGTCCAGCATCACGGGCGCCAGCGCCCGCGCCCAGGCCAGCAGCTCCGTATCGGTTGCCAGGTCGGCAAAACGCAACAGCGGCGCGCCGGACTGGCGTGCGCCCAGGAACTCGCCCGGGCCCCGAATTTCCAGGTCGCGGCGGGCAATCTCGAAGCCGTCCTGCGTCTCGACCATGGCCTTGAGCCGGGCCCGCGCGGTTTCACCAAGGCGCGGCGCATCCCCGGTCGAATAAAGCAGCACACAAGCCGAAGCTGCCGCGCCGCGTCCGACCCGGCCGCGCAGCTGGTGCAGCTGGCTCAGGCCGAAACGCTCGGCGTGCTCGATCACCATCAACGACGCATTGGGCACGTCCACACCGACCTCGATCACCGTGGTGCTGACCAGCACACCAAGCTGGCCGCTGGTGAACAAGGCCATCACTGCCTTTTTTTCAGCCGGCGGCATGCGCGAGTGCAGCAGGCCGACCTTCGTGCCTGACAGCGCGGCTGTCAGGGCTTCGTGCGTCTGGGTTGCATTGATCAAGTCGACCGATTCACTCTCTTCAATCAGCGGACAGACCCAATAGACCTGCCGGCCTTCTGCGAGCTGGCTGCGGATGCGTTCCACCACCTCGTCGCGCCGCGCCTCGCTGACCACCTTGGTGACGATGGGTGTGCGGCCGGGCGGCAGCTCGTCGATCGTCGAAACATCGAGGTCGGCGTAATAACTCATGGCCAGCGTGCGCGGGATCGGTGTCGCCGTCATCATCAGCAAGTGCGGCTCTTCCCCGCCCTCGCTCATCTTGCTGCGCAGGGCCAGCCGCTGGGCAACGCCAAAACGATGCTGTTCGTCAATGATGGCGAGCGCCAGGTTCTTGAAGATCACCTTGTCCTGGATCACCGCGTGGGTGCCCACCACCAGGCCGGCGGCGCCGCTTTCGATCATGGCCAAGGCCTCGCGCCGCTCCTTCGCCTTCTGGCTGCCCGTCAGCCAGGCGGTCTGGATACCCAGCGGTTCGAGCCAGCCGATCAGCTTGCGAAAGTGCTGCTCGGCCAGGATTTCGGTGGGCGCCATCAAAGCGCACTGCCAACCGGCGTCCATGCAGCGCGCCGCGGCCAGCGCCGCCACCACGGTCTTGCCGGAGCCGACATCGCCCTGCAACAGGCGGTGCATGGGCAGGCTTTTCTGCAAATCGGCCGCGATCTCTGCACCAACCCGCTGCTGCGCCGCCGTCAGACGAAAAGGCAGGCGCTCCAGCAACTGCTCCTGCAGCGTGCATTGAGGCCCGTGCACAGGCGCCCTCAGCGCGGGCGCGCGCATGGCGGCTCGCACCCGGCGCGCCTGCAGCTGCGAGAGCTGCTGGGCCAGCAATTCTTCCGCCTTCAGCCGCTGCCAAGCCGGGTGGCTGCGGTCTTCCAGCGTGGCGAGCGCCACATCCGGCGTCGGGTTATGCAAAAACTGTAGCGCCTCGCGCAGGCTGGATAAGGGCTGGGGCAGGTTTTTGCTTAAAAATTCCTTGGGAATGGTTTCCGCAAGGTCAGCCCGACCCAAGCCGCCGAGCACGGCCTTGCGCAGGTAAGCCTGCGGCAAGCCGGCCACCGTGGGGTAAACCGGCGTCAGCGCGGTCGCAAGCTCGCCGCCGGCGGCGCGGAAACTGGGGTGCACCATTTCACGGCTGACAAAGCCACCGCGGATTTCGCCGCGCACCCGCACGCGTGCCCCCACACTCAGGGTTTTCTGGTGCGCCGGGTAAAAATTGATGAAGCGCAGCACGCAGGTGCCGCTGCCATCGTCCACCATCACACGCAATTGCCGGCGCGGACGGAAGGCCACCTCGCTGTGCGTGACCTGCGCTTCAATTTGCACCATGTCGCCATCACGCGCATCGGCCAGCCGGGTGATGCGGGTTTCGTCCTCGTAACGCAGCGGCAAGTGCAGCGCCAGGTCGATGTCGCGCCGCAGGCCCAGTTTCTCAAGCGCCTTCTGCGGCAGCGATTTGGCCACCGTGGCGCTTCCAGCGCCAGCCGGCAGCGCCTTGAGTGGAGAAGCAGCTGGGGGCGACATGGGACAATTGTGCCTTCATGAAGACGCATTTCAGCCTCAGTGATTTTGATTTCACGCTCCCCGACGAATTGATCGCCCAGCACCCGACCGCCGAGCGCAGCGCCTCGCGTCTGCTGGACGGCCGCGGCGCCGCCCCTGTGGATCGGCGGTTTACGGAGTTGCCGGATCTGCTCCAGCCGGGCGACCTGCTGGTGCTCAACGACACCAAAGTCGTCAAGGCCCGTCTGTTCGGGCAGAAAAGCAGCGGCGGGCGGCTGGAGCTGCTGATCGAGCGGGTGCTCTCGCTTTCGCCGGATGCCGGCCATGAGGTGGCCGCGCACATGAAGGTCAGCAAGAAGCCGCTGCCCGGCGCCGTGATGCAGATGGACGGCGGCTTCACAGCTACGCTGCTGGGCCGCTGGCCTAACGAAGACGGGCCGCTTTACCGCTTTGCCCTGAGCAGCGACCCCTACACCCTGATGGAAAGCCATGGCCATGTGCCGTTGCCGCCTTACATCACCCACAGCGATTCCGCCGACGATGAGCGCCGCTACCAGACCGTGTTTGCCAAAAACCCCGGTGCAGTGGCCGCGCCGACGGCTGCGCTGCATTTCGATAACGCGGTGCTGGCCCAGCTCGAAGCACGCGGCATCCGGCGCGCCAGCGTGACCCTGCACGTCGGTGCCGGAACCTTCCAGCCGGTTAAAGCCGAGAACATCGCCGATCACGTCATGCATTTCGAACGTTTTGAAGTGCCGGAAACCACGCTGCAGGCGATCAGGGATTGCAAGGCGCGCGGCGGCCGCGTCGTCGCTGTCGGTACCACCAGCGTGCGCGCGCTTGAATCGGCGGCAAAGTTCGGCCCCGCCTGCCGCGACACCAACATTTTCATCACACCGGGCTTCGAGTTCCAGGTGGTGGACCTGCTGCTGACCAATTTCCATCTGCCCAAAAGCACTCTGATGATGCTGGTCAGCGCCTTTGCCGGCTACGAGCACATCATGGCGCTGTACCGCCACGCCATCACCCAGCGTTACCGCTTTTTCAGCTACGGCGACGCCATGCTGCTGCAACGAACCACGCCCTGAGACAATTGCTCCATGCTGAATTTTGAAGTCCTGAAAACCGACCCCGCCGAAGGCGCCTACCTGGGCTCCTTCGCCCGCCGCGGCACCCTCACCCTGAACCACGGTGTGGTGCAGACCCCCATCTTCATGCCTGTGGGTACCTACGGCACGGTCAAGGGCGTGATGCCGCAATCGCTGCACGACATGGGTGCCCAGATCATTCTGGGCAACACCTTCCACCTGTGGATGCGTCCGGGGCTGGACGTGATGCAGCAGTTCGGCGGCCTGCACAAGTTTGAAAGCTGGAACAAGCCCATCCTCACCGACAGCGGCGGCTTCCAGGTCTGGTCGCTCGGCGAGATGCGCAAGATTTCGGAAGAAGGCGTGAAGTTCGCGTCGCCCGTCAACGGCGACAAGCTGTTCCTGACGCCGGAAATCTCGATGCAGATCCAGACCGTGCTGAACAGCGACATCGTCATGCAGTTCGACGAATGCACGCCTTACGACACCAAAGGTCACATCACCACCGAGGCCGAGGCGCGCTTTTCCATGGAGCTGAGCCGGCGCTGGGCCGAACGCTGCGAAAAAGAATTCACCCGGCTGGAAAATCCCAACGCGTTGTTCGGCATCGTGCAGGGCGGCATGTTTGAAAACCTGCGACAAGAATCGCTCGACGCGCTGGTCGAGATGAACTTTCCCGGTTACGCCGTTGGCGGCGTCAGCGTCGGTGAGCCCAAGGAGGAAATGCAACGCATCATGGCGCACACGCCGCACCGCCTGCCGGCGAACAAGCCGCGTTACCTGATGGGTGTGGGCACGCCGGAAGACCTGGTTGAAGGCGTGAGCGCAGGCGTCGACATGTTCGACTGCGTCATGCCGACGCGCAATGCGCGCAATGGCCACATGTTCACGCGTTTTGGCGACCTCAAGATCCGCAACGCGCGCTACAAGACCGACGACCAACCGGTCGATGCGACCTGCAGCTGCTACACCTGCAAAAATTTCTCCCGGGCCTACATGCACCACCTGGACCGCTGCGGCGAGATGCTGGGCCCCATGCTCAGCAGCATCCATAACCTGCATTACTACCTGAACCTGATGCAGGAAGTGCGCGATGCGCTGGATGCCGGGCGATTTGGAGAGTTCGCCGTCAGGTTTCGCACTGACCGCCAGCGCGGAATCTGAACGATCAATGCAAGGTCAAGGCTGTTTATGCGCGAGAATGTCGCGCAATGCCATCAACTCTGTGACAGGAAAGTTATGAATCGGTTGTTCCTGCGCGGATTCATTCTTGCAGCCCTGGCGACGTTGGGGATCATCGCCCTGCCGGGATGTGCGACAGACCTGAAGCCTCACGAGACCGGTGGCCTGCCCTCCTTGAGTTTTCAGAACAAGGCGCTCAACCCTCGCAATGGCGGACAACTGGTAGAGGCAGACTCCCTGCGACCGGGCGACATCATTCTCACGGCAGAAAACGGCCTGAACTCGGTGGGCATCCGGCTGGCCACGTTCTCGCCTGTCAGCCACGCCGCGGTCTATATGGGAAATGAACAGGTTGCAGAGGCCGTAGGTGCAGGCATTCGTCGCCGTAGCATCGCCGCGTTGATGAAAGAGGAAGCCACCATTGTTGCGTTTCGGCATCCAGATATCACGCTGGAGCAGGCGGACAGAATCAACCAGTTTGCGGCACGCCATGACGGTAGAAAGTACAACTACCTGGGCGTTATGCTGCAAGCCCCCTTTGCATTGGAGCGGCGCATGTGCGAGCTTCCATTGATGCCTTCGCTGGTGCGCGACTTTTGCATTCGCGGTATTGCGGCCGTACAGCTCGGGCTTGGACGCAATGACCAGTTTTTCTGTTCGCAATTTGTGCTGGAGGCCTACCGCAGCGCAGGTTTGCCGCTCACCGACGCTGATCCGCGCCTGATCAACCCCGGTGACCTGCTCCATATGCGGGAGGGCGATGTGCCCTCCGTCAGGATTCACAAACCGCTGCAATATGTGGGGCACCTCAAGTCAGCCCCCGAAATTGTGGCTGCGGATCAAATGCAGCGGTAAGCTGGGAATCAACTGCCCACGTGCATGGTGAACAAGGCACCATTGGACAGCTTGCACTGCCCTGTACCCAAGGTGGCAGAGTTCATCTGGTATCTGCAGTTGATGTAGCTCCCGCGGTTACCCGCACCGTTGGCCACGCCTTCGCGCGAAGACGACGTAGCCAAACGCGTGGCCTCGCCCGTGAAACTTTCACCATTGATGGTGGTACTGAAGGTGCCGCGCCCGTTCAGGTCATTGGTCACCACGGCATTAACCATGCCATAGGCAGAAGCCAAGTCATTCGCGGGATAAAGCCGCGCTGCAAAGGTCATGCTTGCCGGAGGTGCTGGCGTTACATAAACCGTTGATGCAGGAGAGTGCGAACCAGCCGGATGCACCGGCACCACATAACAACCTGTCAACGCCACTGCACCAACCACAACGCTGGCAAAAGCCAGGCCGCGCTTCGCACGGGAGAAAGAAAACATCGACCGATATGAACTCATAAATTACCCAGAGGCCCAAGCAAATGCTTGTGAGGAGAATGTGCCCGCCCGGATTTCGAAAGTCGCTCAGAATGATGCAGGTACTTTATTTATGAACCAACAGTATTAAATTTCGGTACTTCATACCTTCTCCTCAACAAGCAGCAACACTTGGGCTTTGGTACGCTCGATCAGCAGCCACCCGTTATTCACCCTAAGGAAAGCAAGATGCACTACCGCCGCCTGGGAAACAGCAATCTCAAGGTCTCTACCCTGTGCCTGGGCACCATGATGTTTGGCCAGCAGACGCCTGACAAAGAAGCGGCACGCATCGTTGCGTCAGCGAAAGAACATGGCATCAACTTCATCGACACCGCCGACGTCTACAACGAAGGCGCATCGGAAACACTGCTGGGCAAACTGCTGGCGGGTCAGCGTTCGCACTGGGTGCTGGCCAGCAAGCTCGGCAACAAGGCGGGTGAAGGTATCAACGACGGCCACTACTCCCGGCGCTGGATCATGCAGCAGACCGACGCCATCCTCGCGCGGCTGGACACCGACTACCTGGACATCCTCTACCTGCACCGCGACTTCCATGACGAAAATCTCGACGAAGCAATTCGCGCTGTAGGCGACCTGATTCGTGCAGGCAAGATCCGGAGTTTCGGCCTATCGAACTTCCGCGGCTGGCGCATCGCGGAGATCGTGCGCCTGTGCGAGAAGGCCGGCGTTCCACAGCCGGTGGTGTGCCAGCCTTATTACAACCTGCTCAACCGCGGCCCGGAGGTAGAAATTCTCCCTGCCTGCAGCCACTACGGCTTAGGTGTGGTGCCTTACAGCCCGCTAGCGCGCGGCGTGCTCACCGGCAAGTACCCGCCCGGCCAGCCGCCGGCCGAGGGCACACGTGCCGGCAGCGGCGACAAGCGCATCCTGGAAACAGAATTTCGCGAAGAGTCGCTGGTGATTGCACAGAAGATCAAGGCGCGCTGTGAAGCCAAGGGCTGGGTGCCTGGGCAGTTTGCCGCCGCGTGGGTGCTGGCCAATCCACTGGTCAGCTCGGTCATCGCGGGGCCACGCCTGCTATCGCACCTGGAAGACGTTTACGGCGCAACCGACCTGGTACTTAACAGCGATGACGAAGCCTTCGTCAACGAGCTGGTTGTGCCAGGCCATGCATCGAGTCACGGTTACAACGATCCGAGCTATCTTTTTTTTGGCCGTCCGGTGACCTAAGCCATGCCGTTCTCTCCGGCTGGTCTGGCTGCTGCCGTGTCGGGCAGCAGCCTCGGCCGCTTTCCATCGGCACCGCAGGCGTGGCAGAACTTGGCAAACGCACTCTTGCGTTTGGTGCATTGCTGGCAATGGTCAAACAGGCCGATGCCGCAATGCGGGCAAAAGTCGATCTCCGTGTTTTTCAGATCCACCGCTCGTTCGCAGCCGGGGCATACGCCCTTTGACAGGCGCGTGAGCGCCGTATCGTAGCTGAGCTCTTCGCGGCGCTGTGCATCTGGCAACTGCTCGACCAGTTTCTGCTTTTCCAGGTAACGGTTCAGCGAAACAATGGCCTGCCGCCCGACCAGCACTGTGATAAGAATGCCGACGATGTAGCGTACATAACCACCGTAACTGGGCAAGTAGGGCACCAGCTCGACGAAAAATGCGAACAGCGCGAAGAAGACAAACCCCCAGACAAACGGCCAATAGGTACTTTTGCGCTTTTTGGCAAACAGCCAGCCGGCCGCCGCCAGCAGCGGCAGGGTCAGGGCCAGGCGGTACAGAAACACGCGCAACTCCTGGGCCCGCCTTGCGCTTTGCCATTTGTCCTGTGCATCGCGCTGGAGCTCATTGAGCCGGTCGCGGGTGCGGGTGGCACCCTGGCTGGCGTCAAGTGCTTTTTGCTGCTCGGCTTCCATGCTGGCCAGTGCCTGCCGCTCGGCCGCCTTCAGGCTGTCCAGCGCGCGGGTGCGCTCGACCAGCTCGGGGTCCTGTTCGGCCCGCTCGGTCGCCCGCCGCGTTGCCAGCCAGTTGTTGAAAGTCTCGCTCGCCGAACGAGAATTAGCCTGCGCCACCCGCTGCTTGAGCTTGGCCTGCTCCAGCGCTTCCTGCGCATCGCGGCCCTGGCGTTCTGCAAGCTTGAGCTTCTCGCGCAGCTGGGTCGCAGCAGGCTGCTCGATGAAGTCATCGAGGGTGAGGCTTCTTTCGACTTGCGGCAGATCACCCACAACCGTACTGCCAAGGCCAATGAGGAAACCTGCAAACACAAACGCGACCAGCCACAGGCCGCGCTGGAACCATTTTTCAGACAGGCGAAGGGATTTGCTCATAAGGTCCTCCTAAGATTGGCACAGGCGACTAAGGATTCAATCTCGACACTTTCAGGCCATCAACAAAGTCTATACCCGCGCCCGCAAAGCATCGGACGGTATCTGCGCCGACGGAATGTCCCCCCGCTCAGGCCAGCCCGGTTTAGCAAGCCGCGCGACCCGATAATCACCGCGTTATCGACGCGCACTCTGTCCATGCTTAAGCACTTCAGCGATACGCTCGTTGAACAGGGTCACATCCTCGATCTGGGGGATATGGCCGACACCAGGCAATATCACCAATTTAGGGTGCTGCAGGAGGTGGCCCAGCATCTGTGCTTGAGACAACGGCGTGATTGTGTCCTCAGCACCCCACAGCAAGGTAACCGGCATGCCGAGCTTTCTGAAACCTTCGGGATGCTCGCTCAACGAAGCACCGCTCTCACCTGCAAACTCCACGGCCCAGTCACCCAAGCCGGCCGTGAAGCCGTCCAGCACAAAAGGCTTGCGATAGATTGCCGTCCGCGAAGAAGTGACCACTTCCTTGCGCGCTACAAATTTCCGCAGCCAGAATTCACTGAACAAGGGCTGAGTCCCGACGGTAGCGATCAACGCCGTACGCAGGGGACGGATACCGATCAGGCCGGCCACCGCGCCACCTCGCTCCATCGCCTCTGTGGACTCCCTCAGCCCGATCGCCGCGTCGACCAGAATAAGGTGGCCCACGAGGTCCGGTCGCATCATGGCGGCTTCAGCGGCTGGTCCGCCGCCATAGGAATGACCGAGCAGCGTAACTGGACCGCGCTTCAGCGCCTCGATAAGTCCAATAATACGGCGCGCTTGCCCACTTCGACTGTAGTCACGCATAGCCGGCCGTGTGCTAAAGCCAAAAGGCGGCAAATCGACGGCAATGACGCGGTACCCGGCCTTGGCCATCGCTTGCACGTTCTGGTCCCAGGTGCCGCTCCAGGCGCCGGTTCCATGTGTCAGGATCAGTAGCGGCGCGGCAGGATCACCGAACTCCTGCACGTAAAGATCCACGTCGTGCGCGCGCACCCACCGCCCCTGGGTCGGCGCAGCCTGACTCGGGCTTCGGTCCTCGACCCACAACATGCGAACCCAGGACAGCATTACGACCAGTAGCACGCCCAGCAAAGTGATGCCGAGAATACGCAAGGCCACAATCGACCATGGGCGCACTCGTCGCCCTGCTTTTGAATCAGTAGTCAAAGATGTGCTCCACCTGCAGTTTTTCCTCGGCCCACTGACGCAGCGCGTCGGCGAGCCGGCTCACAGGCACCATCATCACAACACGCTGAATACCTGGCTGCGTGAGAATGGGCTGCACCAACAAGGGCTCGGCCGGACCTTGAGGTTTCCAGCTGCGAGGCGCAAGCACGCTAACCAGGATGAACGAGTCGTTGCCCGCAATCTCACTGAAATTGATGCCCTGACCGGCTAATGATTGGGCATAGGTCATGAAAGCTTCGTAGCGCGGGATGGTAATCAGCGCAGCGCTATCTTGCAGTGTCGACAGCACCTTCAATTCTGGCAAGCCCCTGTTCGCGCCAGGCTGCGGCCGAACGACAACAGCTGTCACAGGCAGCGGCGCATCGTAAATTGATTTGGTGCCAAGTTTGATGAGCTTGGCATAGCCCATCTTGACTATATATTCGGTCGTCAAGGCAAACCGGCGCTCCCATTTGCGGACCATGTCGGGGCCGGTCGCAGGAAGGCGTCGCCAGAGGTCCGACAGAGCATTGCCAAAATCGTACTCGTACCAAGGCTGCACGCGGATAAAACGCACATAGTCCTGCGCCACGGCAGCGGCATGCCTGTCTTCCGGCGTTGACCGATCGGCCGTCGACTCGGCAAGGCGCCCGACCAGGGTTTCATACGCAGACTTTATGGCGTATTCCACCGTCGTGCTGGTGCCAATCACCATGATCATGAGGTGGTAGCCAGGATTAAGGTCCAAGCCACGCCGTCGCGTCTCGTCGAACACTGCCCTGTAGCTTTCCCAGAATTGGCCGACGTGACCATAGTACGGAAAACGACTTGGCGCACTCACACCGATAAATTCACCGTACTCGTACGGACTGAACACCAGGAACCATTCAGGGTAAGTCAGCAGCGTCTGTTCCACGCCGCGCACATGCTCGGGGCCCGCCACGGACTTGGCAGTTGCGGAAACGACAGCGGTAGCAAGGCCAATCCCTACGACCAGTGCACTGATGGCGCCGAGCGTTCGGATACACCGCATCATGCCGCCTCCCCCGCAAGGGTCTTGGTGAATGCAAGCAACACGTTGTCAGAAGGGTCATGCGCTTGCAGTTCGCGCTGTCCTTTGTCCAGCAACCCACGCGCACCCAGATACGCGACCCATTCCGCGATAGGCCGAAAATGGCGCAACTCGCGCTGATTGGTTTCCCAGTCTTCGTTCAGACCAGCATTGAAGACGGTGTGCACGAGCGACACAAAGGTGTGCATAGCCGGTGTCGTTACATCATGGTCGCGCAGGATGAACATGCCGCCCGGTTTGAGCACCCTCACGATCGAGGCGACAAAGCTGTCCAGCTTGTCCAGCGGACAGTGATGCAGGCCGATGTAGCAGGTCACCAACTCCACGCTGGCATCGGGCAACGAGGCAGGCAAGGGGTTGTAATCGTTCAACGGCATAAAACTGCCGATTTTCAGAAAACCGCCGCGTTCCGCAATATCGACCGGGGAGTTTGTCGGCGCAAATTCATTAATCAAGGTGATAGGCCCGGCCACTTCCACGCGTTTACGTAACTCGCTGATGTAGCGGCCCGTCGATCCAATCTCGATATAACCTTCAATGCGCGTCTTCTCTCCAATCAGGCGCAGGGTCTGGTCGGCCATTTCCTTCTTCTGTTTAAAGAGCGAAGGCAGGGCATGTGTCAGTTCAGCCAGCCAAGGTTTTATCTTTGAAAGTTCACGCTGGAGCCTGCGGTAGATGGCCTCGTCGTTGTCCAGTTCGGCCGACGTGGTTTTGATCAGGGTATGGAAACGGTCTTCGGGATAAAGCCGATAAATATTCTGCAGGAATTTGTAAAAGCCATCATGCCAACGAACGTCGGAAAAAACAGCCTTGAATTCGGAGTGAGGTTTGGCGTTGTTCATGGCATCAGTCCGGGGTAGTCAAAGTATTTGAGGCCGGGGCATAGTACTTGTCCCACAGCACGTTACGGAATCTAAAGTTTGGGTCAAGGCGCCGCTTGATGGCGAACAGTTCCCTGGCCTTGGGATATGCCGCATGGAATTGCTCCACCGTGGCATGCGGCTGATACGGCAGGTAATAGCTGCCCCCTACGCTGATTGCTGCATCGATCAGTTCGCGGGTCCAAACGGACACACGGTTGATTGCGCTATCGCGCGTGCGCTGCTTGTAGTACAGAACGAAGGCAAAGGTCTCGCCCCTGGCCCACGCCAGAATAGTGCCGGGGTCTTGCTGCGCATGGCGTACCGACACGTTCAAGGCATTGACCTTGTGACGCTGCAGAACCTCCGCCATTTTGAGTACAAAATCGTCAAACCGTTCTACCGGGATGAAGTACTCCTGCAGCACATAAGTGGTGTGTTTGCGCGACGCGGGCTCCAGCTCGGCCACGTCATAACCGGCCTCGAAGTTGCGCCAGTGGACTTTGCGAAACATGTATAGCAGCGGGTCAATCAGATACTCGCGACGCCACTTTCCCAGAGGCGTCTCTGTCACCGCCCAGACAAAATAGCGATTTAGGGAATAACTTTGCCCCCCTTGCTGCAGACGCCGTGGCTCAGTCGTCGCCTCGTCGGTACGCGCCCAGGTAACCGAGCGCACCTTGCGATAGTGAGGCGGGTAGAGGTCCGCATTGTGAAAAACTGCGTCCTGGAAATACCTTACCTTGGCCTTGAAATGACTGATGTACTCCTCCGTGCTCATCTTGCGTGCCAGACGCTTGACCTTGACGTTGTCGGCCAAGCTTAACTCGGCCTCGACAATCACCGCTACACCCCCGTAACCGCCTATTACCGCGTAAAACAGCTCGGCATTGACCGAAGGTGAAGCTTCTTGCACGCTGCCGTCGGCCATCACCACTTTGATTGCACAAACAGACAAAACGACCGGTCCCAAGCCCATGTAGCGGCCATGGCAGTTCACACTGAGCGCACCCCCGACAGTAAAGTTGGCGTAGGTCTGCATTATTTTGACCGCCAACCCGTGCGGATCAATAAAGCGCTGAATGTCGCACCAGCGAATGCCCGCCTGCACACGGATAACCTTTTCCTGAGGAAAAAAAGCGATCACCTGATTCATGTCTCGCATGTCCAGATGCAGGCTATCTGCACTGGCAGTTTGGCCGCCCATGCTGAAGTGCCCGCCGCCGACAGACACCGGGCCATCGGTTCGGTGGATCGCGTCAACCACATCCTCCACAGTTCTTGGCTTGCTAATGGCCCATACCGCCACGGGATTCAATCCTGTGACGTCGTTGACAATCAAAGTAGTTTTCTGCATTCGTCGCTCCTGCTCATCGAACCACGAGGTAATCTGCGCGAGACTGCAACGGGTCTACACCCCATCGGTTGTCCTGAGCTACCCCACGCCGCACAGCCGTCTGCCAAAACAGCCAAAGAGCGCCAGCTACCGGAACGACAACCAGCAGCAACCACCATCCCGAATAGTTCCGGTCATGCAGCCGCCGGATGCAAAGCAAACCCAGCGCAGCCAGCGCAGGAACATTGATCAGCCATACCGCTGCCCCCGCTGCAGGGTTCCCAAGCACACTCCACGCGAGATAGAACACCACCCAGACGACGAGGCCATGAAGCCAAAAACCTGCCCGGGACAAACGTCCCGCTGCATTGAAGAACTGAAACGATTTCATGTGTTTCCCTGTTGGAGAAGTTGCCTCACTTTTACCTGCAAATCTGCAGGCGCTACTTTTTCGGGTTCCACAAGGGCACCCACATTCAACCCCACCCGGTTGAATACTCCGCGCCGGAACGGTCGCACCATTGCACCGCCCCGCTCAACGCGACTGAAGAAGGACCCCCAAAGGTTAGTCAGAGCCATGGGGATCACCGGTACGCTCAAACCGTCCCGCTTGGCGTTCTCCAGAATTTTCATGATGCCGCCCTTGAACTCCTGCAACGTGCCATCTTTTGTAATGCTGCCTTCCGGAAAGATCGCCAGCAGGTCTCCGTTGCGCAGCACTTGGGCTGCAGCCTCGAACGCCGCGTCATATGCCGCCGGATCTTCGGTCCGCGGTGCGACCGGAATCGCCTTGGCCAGACGAAAAAGCCATCCGAGCACCGGCATTTTGAAGATGCGGTGATCCATCACGAAATAAATTGGCCGTGGACTGGCCGCCATCAGCAACACCGGGTCCACAAAACTCACATGATTGCAGGTCAACACGGCCGCGCCTTGCACCGGAATATGCTCGTCGCCGGTGACCTTGAAACGGTAGATACAGCGCGACGCGACCAGCGCGATAAAGCGCAGCAGGTACTCGGGCACCAGCATGAAGATGTAAAACGCCACCACGGCATTGGCCAGGCCCACCAGCAGGAAAATTTGCGGAATCGTCATACCGCTGCCCAGCAAAATGCCAGCAATGACCGAACTCGCGATCATAAACAGCGCATTGAGGATGTTGTTGGCTGCGATGATGCGGGCGCGATGGGTTACCTGTGCGCGCAACTGGATCAGCGCGTACATGGGCACGCTGTAGAGCCCGGCAAAAAGGCTCAGCAGCGCCAGGTCGGCCATCACACGCCAGTGCGCGGGCTGCGCCACAAAACTTGCCAGGCTCATGACCGGCGCCGGCGGCAGGCCGCGCGATGCGAAGTACAGGTCAATCGCAAATACGCTCATGCCGATGGCACCCACCGGAACGAGCCCGATTTCGACATGTCGCCGGCTCAACACTTCGCATAACAGCGAGCCCGTACCGATGCCAACCGAAAAAACCACCAGCAACAGCGAAGCGACCTGTTCGTTGCCATGGAGCACTTCCTTCGCAAAACTCGGGAACTGGCTCAGAAACACCGCGCCGAAAAACCACATCCAGCTGATCCCCAGCAGCGAGCGGAAAACCACGAGGTTGCCATGCGCAAGCTTGAGGTTGCGAACCGTCTCGGTGAAAGGGTTCCAGTTGATCTTGAGGCCTGGATCGGTTGCCGGCGACGCCGGAATGTAATGCGCAACCACCCGGCCCAAGAGAGCCACGCCGACACAGCTGAAGCCCACATGGTGCGCGCCGATTTCCGGCACTGCAATGATGAGCCCGCCGGCCACATTACCCATCAAAATGGCGACAAAAGTCCCCATCTCCACCATGCCGTTGCCGCCCATGAGCTCGCGCTCGTTCAGATGATGCGGCAGATAGGCGAACTTGACCGGCCCGAAAAGTGTGGAATGCAGGCCCATCAGGAAAGTGCAGCCCAGCAGGATGGGGATGTTGGCACTGAAGAAACCCCATGCCGCCAGCGCCATGATGAACATTTCCAGCCGCTTCACAAAAATAATCAGCGTGCGTTTGTCGTACTTGTCGGCCAGTTGCCCGCTGGTGGCAGAGAACAACAAAAAAGGCAGGATAAACAAGGCGCCTATCACCAGCCCCGCCATCGCCGGCTGGAGCCAGCTGATCTGCAGCTGGTAAGTCACCATCACGGTGAACGCAAACTTGAACAGGTTGTCGTTGGCGGCCCCTGAAAACTGGGTCCAGAAGAATGGGGCAAACCGGCGCTGGCGAAGCAACGCAAACTGGTTGGGGTGCTCGTGCGCGGAGGGCGCAGGCGCCTGAACGGCCGTTTCTACACTCATGATGACTCCTCTTTTTTGTTTGTTATGCAGCATGCACTATGGCTGCCTGCTGGACCCGCGGGGGTGAACCGGATTCTGCCCTGCTTTTCACCACATCTTTCAACGCAGCGACAACCGGCCAGGCGGCACAACTCGCCACGATGTGTTTAAGGCTGTGGCCCGAAATGAAATGGCCGGTCCACTCGAACACAAGGTGGTCGCCCAGCTCAAGTACCTTGGCCAGCGCATACAACGCAATCACCAGTGACCAGCGGATGGGCAAACCTCGATGAATTCGACCGGCCTCCAGTGACAGCGTTGGGAGGCAGGCCAGCCCGACAATCAATGCCATGCCGCCAAATTGAAGCACTCCCCAAGGCAGCAAGTTGCCTGACATCGACCACACCTGAACAGACACAGGCCCCAGTACCAAGACAATCGCCGCCAACGCCCAAGCGGCACGGCTGCTGACGCGTTGCCACGCAGCCAGACCAAGCAACCCCGCAAAAGCCAGCACCATGCCGGTACGGTCCCAGACCAGGCCCTCGTTGTCCGGTTGCCAGTGGTACATCGCAGAAACAGCGGTGGTCACCAGCAGCCCGGCGAAAAACAGGGCTGCCAGCCCGCCCGCGGTCCTGTCCACTTCACGCAGACGATAAGCTTGAACCAACGCACCTGCGCCTGCCAACCCCCACAGGGCAAAAGGCAGGTTGCTGAGCACGTCCATCGCATGAGGCAAAACGCCCCATGCATGCTGATCCGCGAAGTCGTGGTAATTCGCTGGCTGGAGCACAACGGGCCCTGTCAGTGCCAGCAGGGCAAACAGCAAGACAACGAGCAGCAGCACTCGCTCGCGAAGCGCCCCGGAAGGGAAAGCCCGTGCCTGCTGCGGCAGACGGATAAGGGTTGGCATACGCATGGGTCCTTGAAGTGAAAGAGCCTTCAATGTGCGCTCCGCCCCGCACCAAAAGCATCTCTTTTTGCTCCAGTCTCTCCATTCAGAACGAAAAGTACTGATAATCGATACCCATGAGCACCACAGCAGACCTTGTGACCATCCTGAAAAAGGAACTCAAATCGGCCCGCATGACTTATGCCGACCTGGCCGGCAAGCTGGGATTGGCGGAGTCCAGTGTCAAGCGCATGCTGGCCCGCGGCGACATGCCGCTCTCGCGCATTGACGCCATTTGCCGTGCATTGAAACTGGACTTCGCTGAATTGGCCAGGCAGGTGGCCGACCGGCAGCCTCTGCTGGCAGAACTCACGGAGTCGCAGGAGAAGGCTGTCGTCGCCGATAAAAAGCTGCTGCTGGTTGCCATCTGCGTACTCTCGCAATGGACACTGGAACAAATCTCCAGCAGCTACCGCCTGACACTGGCCGAAGGGATCAAGTACCTGGCGCAGCTTGATCGTATTGGCATCATTGAACTCAAGGCGCTGAACCGCTACCGGCTCAAGCTCGCCAAGACTTTCCGCTGGCGGCCGCACGGGCCAGTGATGGACTATTTCCGGGACAACGCCCTGCTGGACTATTTTTCAGGAGGCTTTGACGGTGCTGGCGAAGGCCTGCTGCTGGTGCATGGCTCCATCAGCCGGAGCCTGGCTCCTTCATTTCTGGAACGCATGCAGCGTGTGGCGCAGGACTTTGCACAGCAGCACCAGACCGATCAAAAACTTTCCGAGAAAGACCGCGAGGGTTACACCCTGCTGCTGGCCATGCGCAGCTGGGAATTCGAGGCGTTTTCGGCCTTGCGGCGGTGATGTTGATCACCCCTGTTGCCGCTCACTGCGTGTAGCGGCCTCTCCCCTTGCAGGGGACGGCGCCTGCAGCCCGGCGAAGCCGGATCTGCGGCCAAAGATCTTGCTCACCCCTGTTGCCGCTCACTTCGTGTAGCGGCCTCTCCCCTTGCAGGGGACGGCGCCTGCAGCCCGGCGAAGCCGGATCTGCGGCCCCTGCTTGGAGGGACTCTTTCACCTCGACTTCAGTCGGCGCGTGTCATTCCTGGGTGGTGAAGACAGTCAGCACACCGGTATAGCCGTAGAGGTGGTGGCGCGCTATTTCGCCGCCGGCAAAAAAACCGACCAGCGGAACATCCCCCAACGCCCTGCGCACGATTTGCAGCTCTGCGCTGGGCGCGCCGAAGTGGGGACCACCGCGTCCCGCGCAACTAACGTATATCGCACCGGCAATACGCCGGGCCGGATGCGGTGCGGACTCGGCCTCCGATGCGCTCAGCGCATTGGCGACTTCGAGCGTCACTTCCTCGGGCTCCAGCTCTTCGCGGATTTCGGCACACACCCGAACCAGATCGGCGCGGGCGGCCTCGGCATTGCGTTCGCAAAAAGCCAGCTTCATGCCCACCTGAGGAACATCAGCGATCGCGATGCCGCTGCGCGCGGGGTCCAGCCCAATGATGTGACGCACCACAACGTCGGCGCCGAACTGGCCGGGGCGCCGGATGCGGCCGTCCTGAAGCCCGTCGCCGCTGCGCAAACCAACCAGCGTCGTACGCACTTTCTCCAGCGCCTCGCGCGGTACATCCAGCGACACGCCAAGATCGGCCATCATCACCTCGAGCGCACTCTGCCCGTCCAGCTCCGTCACAACATTGTTGTCACAGGCGGTGATCTCGTGCTCGCGCGACACAGGCTGACAGCCCTGCGTGACACGTGACATCAAAGCCGC
This sequence comes from Polaromonas sp. A23, assembly GCF_002001015.1. Classification (GTDB taxonomy): domain Bacteria; phylum Pseudomonadota; class Gammaproteobacteria; order Burkholderiales; family Burkholderiaceae_C; genus Polaromonas. The sequence goes on from NZ_MUNO01000010.1 coordinate 149,651, forward strand.
GCCCTGAGCGAAGGCCACGCCGCTCAAACCACCGCGAAATACGCCACTGGCCGCACCCTGCCCCTTGACGTTGCCGTTGCCGCTCAGCGCAAACTGCACAGCGCCGTTGCGGCTCGACGCAAGTCCGCCAAACACATAACCACTGCCGGTACGCTGGGCCATCTCGTCGATCAACTCGGCTACATCGGGTGTGCTCGCATCGGCATGCACCAAAGCAGTATGAGCCTGGAAGTGACTGGCTCCCACGGGAGGCAGGGGCGACACGCCGGAAAAGACACGGTATTGATCGCTGGGCAACTCGCACAGCATCACGGCGAGCGCGGGCTCGTCGAAATACTCGACATTGTTTGAGGCAATGCCCACACCGACCGTACCTGCCCAGTCAGTGATCTCCGGCAGTTCAGCACCCAGAAAATCAAGAATGTCCTGCGCTTGCGCGGTGTAGTGGTCGGTGATGTAGAGCAGGCCCAGGGAAGGCGCGCTGGCATAACCGTGAAGTGCCATCTGCGCACGCAGCTGGGCCAATGCCAGCCCGGCAGCCATCTGCCATTGCGGGTGGGTGGCGTGGCCGTAGGGGAAGAGTTTCATGATGTCACCATGGTAGCTTGCTGACGCGGCGGTCACCTCACCACTTCGGCAGCAATCGCTCTCCAGGAAGTACATCGTAAGGCGAAGCCCAACCCGGAAGCAGGCGCAGGCGCGCAAGCCACGTTTCAATGTGGGGGTATCGGCCGGCGACCTCGTAGCCGCTTTCTTCCACCGGATAAAACAGGTACGCACTGAGCGAGAAATCGGCAATGGTGGGCGCCATGCCCACCATCCACTCCCGCGAAGCGAGGTGCTTGTCGACGATGCCGAAGGCAGCGTCGATGCGCGCGCGCAACCAGACCATCACTGCCGGATCCGGTGCCGCAGGACCAAAGGCTTTCATGAAGCGGTAGGTGGCGAAATAACTGGTGAATTTGTGATTGTCGAAAAACAGCCAGCGCAACACTTCCAGCCTGTCGTCTTCGGTTGCCCCTTCAAACGCGTCATGTTTCTTCGCGAGGTAACCCAGGATGACGCCGGACTGCGTGAGGCGGTGCGTGCCGTCCTCCAGCACCGGCGCCTCGCCCATCTCGTTGGTCTGGTCGCGCCAGGATTCCGTGCGCGTTACACCGTTCATGTAGTCCACAAAGACTGCCTCCCAGGGCTGGCCCAGGGCGCGAAGCAAAAACGCCACTTTGAAGGTGTTGCCCGATTGGCAAAATCCATGAAGACGGTACATGCTCTCTCTTTTTTTTTGTAGCTATGCGATCAACGCGCCGTTTTACGCGCGGCCTTGCGCGCCGGTGTCTTGGGTTTTGGTTTCGCCCGTGCAGTTGTGGTTTTGGCCGCGGCCGGGGTGGGCCAGGCCTGGCTGCTGCGCAATGCCGTGTTCATCGCGGAACGGGCTGTGTTGGCTACCGTTTTTCCGGCGGAGCCAGCCATTCCCTTGGCCATGCCGGTGGCGGTTTTCATGGCATCCTTGGCCAGGCCCGTGGCCATGTTCTTTGTGGCGCTCATGGCGGTTTTCTTGGCCGCATCCTGCATGGCGGTGGTGGCGATGTTCTGGAACTGCTGCGTCAGCGCGCCCCACCATTGCATCGGGTCCACCACGCCCGTCGCGGGTGCGCCAGCTGTTGCTGCCTTGGGTTTGGTTTTGGGTTTGGCGGCCGTCTCACTTTCCTGGTACGCCGTTGCGGGTATTTCCAGCCCCGAGAAAGTCTTGGCCTTGTCCGCAACTTTCTGCACGCCCCCGGCAACGGTGTCTGCAACCTTGAGCTTGAAGGCGTTGGCGACATCGCCCATGTTGAAGTTCATGCCCTTGAGTGTGGCCAGCGTCATCTTCTGGACCTCCAGGGCCTGGATGGTGGCCTTGAGCGCCATGGCGTTCTGGTCCAGCCAGAACTGCACGGCCTTGAGCTCTTCAATGCGCTTGTCAAGTTCCTCGACGTTGAGCGTCGGAGCAATCCAGTTGCCCAGGTTGGGCAGTTGGGGAATGGTTTGTGCCGCACTGCCGGCCGCCTGCTTGGCCAGGTTCTGCAAAAAATCAAATCCGGGCACCAGCTTGCCGAAGCCGGCTGAAGAAGAGTTGTCTGCGTCGCTCATGGTGTCTCCTGATGTTGTTGTCGGAAGTGCCGAGGGGATACGCTTGCAGCACATGCTGGTTTCATTGTGCAGGGTAGCAGCGGCGCGTCAATACGTTTTTGTAAAAGCGTTGTGCAACACAGCCGTTGACGCCCGATTTTCCCTTCTCACAGGCTTGCGCCTCGAAATTTTAAAGCAAATAAGCTCTCAGCCCTTATCTTACGGGCGCTAACAGCTATATATTTAATAGCAAAATACATCGATCAGGGTCGGGGGCTGTAGCTGGGCGGACGACGCTCACGCAGGCTGGACACACCCTCGCGCACATCAGGTCCGGCAAAACCCATGAACTCCAGCGCAAGTGACGCGTCGAAGGCCGGCCCCGCCTGGCGCAGCCAGTTGTTGAGCGCATATTTGGTCCAGCTGATGGCGGTTGGCGAGCCCGCCGCCAGGCGGTCGGCCACCTCGTACGCCTTGGGCAGCAACTGCTCATCGTCCACCGCCAGCGAGACCAGGCCAATGCGCTCGGCCTCCTCACCGCTGATCGGTTCGCAAAGCATCAGGTAGTACTTGGCTTTGGCCATGCCACACAGCAAGGGCCAGACAATAGCTGCATGGTCGCCGGCCGCCACACCCAGACGGGTGTGGCCATCAACAATCTTCGCGCTTTTTGCTGCAATCGAAATGTCAGCCAGCAAACCCGCCACCAGCCCGGCGCCCACCGCCGGGCCATGCAGCGCGCTGACGATGGGCTTGTCGCAATTGATCACGTTGTAGACCAGGTCGCGCGCCTCCTTCCAGACCCGGGTGCGGACGGCAAAGTCTTCGGCCATGTCCTGCACCAGCGCCAGGTCGCCACCGCCGGAAAAGCCCAGGCCTTCGCCGCGCAGCACGGCGCAACGCACCGAGTCGTCGGCGCCTACGTCGCGCCAGATCTGTGCGAGCTCGCGGTGGCCATCGTGGCCTGCTGTTGGCAGCTTTCCGTTGAGGGCTTTCATCTGGATATCCAGCACCGCGCAGTTCGCGCCCCGCCGCGTGATGTGCAAGGTCTGGTAAGCGCTGTAGTCAACCGGCTGGGAAGTCATGGTGTCTCCTTCAGGTATGGAAAAGGGAATCCATGAATTGTGCCTCGCACCCCGCCGACGGCCATTCACTTGACCTTCATCAACAGGGACTGGCAACGCACGACGCATGATGAAAACATATCACCTGAAGGAGCCCTCCGAATGAATTCCCAACAAGCTGCGCCCTACCGCCAGCAGTTGCTGGCCCAGCGCACTGCCTTGCTTGCACAAATTGCGGCACAGCGCGGAGGTGTCGTCAGCCGCGCGGATGCCGCTGCCGAACACTTCGGCCAGCCGGAAGACTCACGCGCCCAAGTGGCAACCGAACGCGAGATCGAGTTTGCCCTGGGTGAACGCGAAACGGCCGAGCTCGCTGCAATTGACGCAGCACTGGCCCGCATCGAAGCCGGAAGCTACGGGCAGTGCACCGACTGCGGCGTCAGCATTCCCGCCGCCAGACTGCAAGCCAGCCCCGAAGCGCAGCGCTGCATCCCCTGCCAGGAAAAGGCCGAGCAAACCCGCCCTGCCTGACTCCCTCGTCTTTTCTTCTTCTTTCGACAAAGGATTTCATGAGCACCTTTCACGCCATTGTCTGGATCGACCAATCCGAAGCCCATGTGCTGATGTTTGACCGCGAACACATGCAGGCCCAGCGCATCAAATCACGCACGCATCACAAACACCAGGGCAAAGCCGAGGACAGCGCCGCCTTCTTTGCCGACGTTGCCCGGGCACTGGCCGGCACGCATGAAGTGCTGCTGACCGGCCCCGGTCTGGTGCGCAACCAGTTCCGCGACTGGTGCAGCAGCCACCTGCCGTCCGTGGCCGACAGCGTGGTGGACTCGGTGGCCGCCGATCATCCGAGCGATGGCCAGCTGGTCGCGCTGGCCCGCCAGTATTTCAAGAAATTCGACAACATGACGGCCGATCCTTCGACGGCCTGATCCGGAGGTTTTCTCAGGGACGCTCCGTCCCCGCCATGGCAGGCTGCTATCCTTCACCGGATGCGCAGCCTGTTTCATTTCGCCTTCAACGTCACCGATCTGGATGAAGCCCGGCGCTTCTATGGCAGTGTGCTCGGCTGCACCGAAGGCCGCAGTGCCGACACCTGGGTCGACTTCGATTTCATGGGTCACCAGCTTTCGCTGCACCTGGGCCAGCCTTTCAAGACCGAGCGCACCGGGCATGTGGGAGACACCCTTGTGCCCATGCCGCATTTCGGCCTGGTGCTGGCACTGCCCGACTGGCAGGCCATGGCCCAGCGCCTGCAGGATGCGGGCACCGACTTCCTGTTTGCGCCGCAGGTGCGTTTCGAAGGCCAGCCCGGAGAGCAGTGGACCATGTTCTTCTGCGACCCCTTCGGCAACCCGCTGGAGATCAAGGGCTTCCGCGACCTTCAGGCAATTTACGCGTCATGAAGATGGACGGGTGGGAGCTCTTCAATCAAGCAGGGGCCGCGGATCTGGCTTTGCCAGTCCGCAGGCGCAGCGGCCCCCTCGGGGGGCAGGGAACTACACGAAGTGAGCGACCGTGGGGCCCCAGTGAATTACACCTTTGCATCAGCCACCATCCTGCTCCTGCTGATCACTGATCCGCTGGGCAACATCCCGATTTTTGCCAATGCCCTGCGCAACGTGGCTCCGGAGCGTCGGGCGTTTGTGATCCTGCGCGAGGTGCTGATTGCCTTCCTGCTCCTGCAGGCCTTCATGTTTGTGGGTGACAGTTTCCTGCGCGTGATGAACCTCAGCGAACTCTCGCTGCAAATTGCCGGTGCGGTCATCCTGTTCCTGATCGCCTTGCGGATGATCTTTCCGGTAGCGCCCGCTGAGGCGGAGCCATTGCAGGGTGAGCCCTTGATTGTGCCGCTGGCCATTCCGGCGCTCGCCACGGTGCTGCTCCTGGTGTCGCAGGCGCCGGCCCGGCGACTCGAATGGGTGGCAGCGCTTTGCGTGACCATGGCGGTCTGCGCCGTGGTCCTGGTGCTGGCCGAACGCATCCAGCGGATAGTGGGCGACCGGTTGCTGGTGGCTTTCGAGCGGCTCATGGGTTTGATCCTCGTGGCCATTTCGGTGGAAATGCTGCTGCGCGGCATCAAGGCCTTTGCCGGCCAGCTGTACTAGCAAGCAGCCCGATTTATTTAGCGGCGGCCAGCAAGCGGCTCAGCTCAGGAGACATCGGCAGGTTCAGCGCCTTGTTCGCTGGCGGCGCCGGTTTGGTGAACCATTTCTCATAGGTCTGGTTGAATTTTCCGCTGCGCATGGACTCGACGATGCTCAGATCCACCAGCTTTTGCAACGCCGGATCTCCGCTTCTGTAAACAATGGCAATCGGCTCGGAGGAGAGGCGTTCGGGCAGCAGTGCAAAGTCAGCCGGATTTTTGGCGGTCAATGCAGCATTGATCAGGAGAACGTCGTCGCGCGCGTAACCATCGGCCTGCCGAAGGCTTAACTGGCTCATGGCCGCATCGTGCTCCAGCACATTGGCTATTTTCCATTTCAGGCCATTGCCTGCCGCATGCATCTCCAGGGCATTCCTGGCGGTGGTGCCTCCCAGCACCACCAGGTTTTTGCCCGCGAGCTGGTTTACCGAGGTGAGCTTGTCGCCGCTACGCACCATCACCCGCACTGCCGCATAAAAGATGGGGGGAGAAAAGGAAACCAGCTTGCGTCGGGCTTCGGTGTCGCTGGTGTTGGCGCACACCAGGTCAATTGCTCCGCTTCTGAGCAGGCTGACCACACGTTCCTGTTCAACAGCCTGGTAAACCACGCGCAGGTTTTTTGCAGAAGACTCCCGGCCAATGCGCTCGATGATCGGCGTGCAGAGGTCGAGGCTATAACCGGATGCGCCCTTTCCGTCAGAGAAAGAGAATGGGAAAGCGTTCTCGCGGTAACCCACCACAAGCAGGCTGCGGCTTCTGACTTTTTCGAGGGTGGATTGCGCCCATGCGGGAGGCACAGCCATTAAAACCAGCAGCAGCGGCACCATCCAGTGCCGGGTCGAATGCATCCTGATAGTCATAGAGCCTCCCCTGCGGTACGCAGTAGTCGGCTTTCATTATTGGGTAAAAGCCGCGCTACTGCAAACCACCGGGTCGGCTCAACCGTATTGGACGATTTTCTGGTCTATCGCGCCAAATACCAGCTCGCCGTCCTTGCCCTTCATTTCGATGCGGATGGTGTCGCCGAATTTCATGAATTCGGTCGAAGGCTTGCCGTCCTGAATGGTTTCAATCGCACGCTTTTCGGCAATGCAGCTGTAGCCCTTGGGCCAATCCGTTTTGCCCTTGACCTCGACGCCCTTGTTGCTCACAGTGCCCGAGCCGACGATGGAGCCTGCGCGCACATTGCGCGTCTTGCAGATGTGCGCAATCAACTGGCCGAAGTGAAAAGTCATCTCGGGGCCGGCATCGCACATGCCCACCTTGCGGCCGTTCCAGGTGCTCTGCATGGTGAGGTTGACGCGGCCCTTGTCCCAGGCGTCTCCCAGTTCATCGGGCGTGACTGCGACCGGGCTGAAGGCGGTGGCGGGCTTGCTCTGGAAAAACCCGAAGCCTTTGGCGAGTTCGTTGGGAATGAGGTTGCGCAGGCTCACGTCGTTGGCCAGCATGATCAGGCGAATGCCTTCAAGCGCCTGCTCGGATGTGCTCGTCATGGGCACGTCGCCGGTAATGACGGCCACTTCCGCCTCGAAATCGATGCCGTACTCTTCGCTCGGGCAGAGCACATCGTCACAGGGTCCGATGAAGTCGTCGCTGCCGCCCTGGTACATCAGCGGGTCTTTGTAGAAGCTGTCGGGCACCTCGGACTCGCGGGCCTTGCGCACCAGTTCGACGTGGTTGATGTAGGCCGAGCCGTCGGCCCACTGGTAGGCGCGCGGCAATGGCGCCATGCAGCGTACCGGTTCGAACGGGAATGCGTGGCGGGCCTTGCCGTTGTTCAGGGTTTCATAAAGATCCTGCAACTGCGGCGCCAGGAAGTTCCAGTCGTCGAGCACCTGCTGCAATTTGCCGGCAATGCCCGTCGCATAATGAGCCATCGACAAATCGCGCGAGACAACCACGAGCTGGCCATCACGTGAGCCGTCTTTGTAGGTAGCAAGTTTCATCAGTTTCCTCTGTTCTTGGGGGCGGATGGGTGAAGTTGATTACACACTGCGTACACCTTGCGCTAAAGTTACGATAAGTGAAATCAATTTACCTAAATGTAATTTTCAATTTTAGTCGAATTCCATGAAAGAGCGCAAAACACCCCCTGCGGCCTTGCCAGGCAGCCTGCCCACCCAGCGTGCCGGCATCCAGTCTGTGGAAGTAGGCTTCAGCCTGCTGCAGGTGCTGGGCGCATCGCCGGGCGCACTGATGCTGCGCGATCTGGCTGCAGCGGCCGGCATGAGTGCGGCCAAGGCACACCGCTACCTGGTGAGTTTCCAGCGGCTCGAACTCGTCACTCAGGACTCGGGCAGCACACGGTACGACCTTGGCCCCGCGGCGCTCAAGCTGGGCCTGGCTTCGCTCTCGCGCCTGGACAGCGTCAAGGTCGCACGCCAGCGTCTGGGGCCGCTGATGGAGCAAATCGGCCAGACCCTGGCCCTGGCCGTGTGGGGCAACCAGGGGCCCACCATCGTGCACTGGGAAGAATCGCCACAGGCCATCACTGTCAATTTGCGCCTCGGCGATGTGATGCCCCTGCTGTCGTCAGCCACCGGCCTGTGTTTTTGCGCCTTCATGGCGCAAGCATCCGCCGGCCGGCGGCACCCAAACGACCATCTGGCACCGCTGCTCAAAAACGAGCTGGCGCGCATGCAGAAACTCGCCCGCAAGGATGTGCCCCGCACCATGACCGAGGTCACGGCGGTGCTGGAAGAAGTTCGCGCACGCGGCGTGGCCCGCGTGATAGACACCCTGCTGCCCGGCGTGGGTGGGTTCTGCGCGCCGGTGTTTGATGCCGACGGCCACCTGGCGCTTGGCATGGTGGCACTCGGGTCCCTTGCCAACTTCGATCCCGAATGGGACGGCGCGGTGGCACGGCCGCTGGTAGCAGCGGCCACGCAACTTTCCAGTGATCTGGGATTCACAGGGGCATGAACACCCTTTCTGCCGGCCAGCCCCCAGCGCTGCCGGCAAAACCGCTGATCGTTTTGACATCACTCGTGGGACTGGCCCATGTGCTGTTGTTACAGGCTGCACCGCTGGAATGGGGCGCGGTGCCTGCGCCGCAGGTGACGCCACGGGCATTCATCACGCGTACGCTGGAGATCAAGCCGGCAGCCGTCACCACGCCCTCAACGCCTCCGCCCGCAACACCCACCGTCCGGCGCGCGCCCGCCAAAACCAGGGCGCCAGCCCCGCCAGCGCAACAAAATACGGCCCCAGCCCTTGTTCCGCCTACGCCAATAGCTCCTGAATTAATAGCAAACGCCACACCCGACACTATCCCGGTAGCTGACACACCGTCCACCACGCCGTCAATACCCGCAGCTCAGCCTGAGTCTCCACTGGCAGGAGCCAGCACCGCGCTGACCATTCCCGGTTCTGTACGGCTCAAATACGCGATGACGGGCCGCTCAAAAAACATGGACTACAGCGCCTTTGCCGAACTGAGCTGGCTGCAGGATGGCCAGAGCTATGACGCCAAAATGAGCGCCAGCGCGTTTCTGATTGGCTCGCGCAGCATGAGCAGTAGCGGCCGCATCACTGCCGATGGCCTGGCCCCGACGCGTTTTCTGGACAAGTACCGAAGCGAACGTGCAGCGCATTTCGAAGCCGACAAAGGCAAGATCAGCTTCAGCGCCAACACACCCGACGCACCCTGGCTGCGCGGCGCCCAGGATCGGCTGAGCGTTTTCCTGCAACTGGGCAGCCTGCTGGCCGGCGACCCGGCCAGCTATCCGGTGGGCAGCAAAGTGTCGCTTTACACGGCAGGTCCTCGCGAAGCCGACACCTGGACTTTTACCGTCGAGGCAGAAGAAACGCTCAGCCTGCCTGCCGGAGAAGTTGCCGCCGTCAAGCTGACGCGCAAGCCGCAGCGCGACTACGACCAGACTGTGGAAATCTGGTTTGCACCTTCGATGGAGTACCTGCCGGTGCGCAGCCGCATCACCCAGCAAAACGGTGACTTCATCGACCAGCAGTTGCGCGCGACCGAAAAACCCTGAGTCCACCACAGACCCGCAACAGACGAAGGGCTCCAGCGTGATTTTTTTGGCATTTCAGGGAATAACCCTGTGGCCCTTGAACTCGGCCTATTCGTTGTTATCTTAAGTGTTAATAACATCACCCATACAGGAAGGACACGCCATGCAAATGCTTTACGACTCTGAATCCTTTGTGGTGGTGCAGATTCACGCAAACGCGCTGGAAGAGTCTGCACCGCAGCCCTCCGTGCCGCAGCTTGCGCGCCATGGCTTTGAAATTGTCGACAAACGCTCCGGCAAAGAGGTTTACCTCGACGGTTCCTGGGCAGAACTGTTCCAGGAGCGGCTGAACGTCTGGCAAAAAAATACGCCGACGCAGGAAGAAGTCGAAGACACCCTTGAAGGTTACGCCGAGCTGGCGCACACCCCCATCGGGCTGCACTGAAGCTGGCCCAGGAGGGCCGGCCCCTCAGTTCGCCTGGTTCCGCGTTCCGTACAAGCACTGATAGATCGGCGCCACCAAGCGACAAACCTGAAACGCCGTGACCACGGGCACACCGAGCTGAAGCACCTTCGCGGTGATCGCCATTTCGGCATTGCCGCCCGGTGAGGTTCCCAGCGCTACCGGCTTGAGGGGCATCAACAAAAGGCGGTGGGAAATTGACAGGCAGACAGCCGCCGCATTTCACATGGGGCTAGTATTGCTTTGTGCACTTCACCATGAACCTGACCCCTACCGCCTCGCGCCACGCCCGGGCCGTCGCCGCTCTGGCGCCGCTGCTCCTCGTGTTTTTGCTTTCCGCCTGCGCCAGCGTGCCTGAGCCCCGGCTGTTTCCCCACACCGCCACGGACATCACCACCCGGACCGATGCATTGCTGCCTGCCGACGTGATCCTGCTTGGCGAGCAGCATGATGCGGCAGAACACCAGGACATTCACCGGCAGGTCATCGAACATCTCGCGGTGCGCGGCCAACTCGCCGCCGTGGTGCTGGAGATGGCCGAGGCAGGCAGCAGCACCGCCACCCTCAAATCCAACAGCACACAGCTGCAGGTGCAGGCTGCGCTCCACTGGAACAACAAGAGCTGGCCCTGGGTGGCCTATTGGCCTGCCGTGATGGCGGCCGTGAAAGCCGGTGTACCCGTCCTCGGCGGCAACCTGCCTGTCGTCCAGATGCGCGAAGCCATGGCTGACGCCCAGCTGGACCAGCGACTCCCGGGTCCCGCGTTGAAGGCACAACAGCAACTGATACGCCAGGGCCACTGCGGACTGCTGCCGGAAACGCAGATCACTCCCATGACACGCGTCCAGATCGCCCGCGACGTCAGCATCGCACGCACTGTGGCTGGCACCGTGCTGCCCGGCAAGACCGTGGTGGTGCTGGCCGGCAGCGGCCACGTCAACCGGACACTGGGTGTTCCGCAACATCTGCCGCCAGGGATGAAACTCAAGGCCGTGCAATTGCGCGCCGGCCCGGCGCCTGCCGAAACAAATGCGCGACAGCAGGCCGAAACGAAAGCGGCCTATGACGCGGTCTGGTCTACGCCGGCCTTGCCGGAGCAGGACTACTGCGAGGGCCTGCAGGAAAAACTGAAGGCAAAATAGCTTTCACCGTTGATCCTGCCCCCTGCCCCTAGGCGTTCTTTTTGATAGAGTCCGCCACCACGCTGACGATGCGCTCGATGTGCTCTTTCTCCACGATGTACGGTGGGCAGATCACGATGTTGTCAGCCGCCGGCCGCACCAGCACACCGTGCTTGAAACAGTCCATGAAGATGTCGTAGGCGCGTTTTCCCGGCGCACCGGCAATGGGCGACAGCTCCACCGCCCCGGCCAAGCCCAGGCTGCGGATGCTGATCACGTTGGGCAGTCCCTTGAAGCTGCCGTGCAAGGCGTCGCCCAGCACCTTGCCCATCTGCCCCGCGCGTTCGAACAGCTTTTCTTCCTTGAAAAGGTTTAATGTGGCAATTGCCGCGGCGCACGCCACCGGGTGCCCCGAGTAGGTGTAACCGTGAAAAAACTCCACCGCATGGGCCGGGCTGTCGGCGTTGGCTTCCATCATGGTGTTGTAAATGCGATCGGTGCAGATCACGCCGCCCAGGGGAATCACGCCGTTGGTGACGCACTTGGCAAAGTTCAGCATGTCGGGCACCACACCGTAATAGTCAGCGCCGAAGTTCACACCCAGGCGGCCGAAACCGGTGATCACCTCGTCGAAGATCAACAGGATGCCGTGTTTGTCGCAGATTTCGCGCAGGCGCTTGAGGTAACCCTTGGGCGGCAAATACCACCCGGCGCTGCCAGCCACCGGTTCAACGATGACAGCTGCGACGTTGCTGGGATCATGCAAGGGCAAAATCCGCTGCTCGAGTTCGAGCAGGATGTCTTCTTTCCACTCGGGCTCGGTCCCGTTGATATACGCATGGTTGACCGGGTCATGGATGAAACGCATGTGGTCCACCCGCGGCAACAGGGCCGCGCCGTAGACCTTGCGGTTGGCCGGAATGCCGCCCACACTCATGCCGCCAAACCCAACACCGTGGTAACCCTTTTCGCGGCCGATGAAGACATTGCGATGCCCCTCGCCGCGTGCCCGGTGGTAGGCCAGTGCCACCTTGAGCGAGGTATCGGCCGCCTCTGAACCGGAGTTGCAGAACAGCACCTGGTTCAGGTCACCCGGGGCCATGGCGGCCAGCATCTCGGCGGCCTTGAAGGCCTGGTCGTTGCTGGCCTGAAAGGCGGTGGCGTAGTCCAGCGTGTCAAGTTGCTTCTTGATCGCGTCATTGATCGGCTTGCGGTTGTGGCCGGCGCCCACGCACCACAGGCTGGAAATGCCGTCGAGCACCTGCTTGCCGTCGTAGGTGGTGAAAAGCATGCCGTCGGCCGCCACAAAAACCCGGGGGTCCTTCTTGAAGCTGCGGTTCGGCGTGAACGGCAGCCACTGGTGGTCCATGTTGAAATTCTGATAGGCCATTCGTCAATCTCCTGCGTGAAAATGGGCAGCCAGATTTGGCCGTCTGATGCATTCTGGCACTCCCGGTGACAATGTACATTCCCGCACGGCCACCCGGGCGGCCACCTGCGACAATTCATCTTCCATGAGCCCTACTTATATTCTTACCCTGTCCTGCCCGGACCGCCCGGGCATTGTTCATGCTGTTTCCGGCTTTCTGTTTGAACGCGGCGGCAACATTCTGGAGGCAGCGCAGTTCAGCGACGACAAACGCGACGACACCGACTCCGACGCCACAGGGCTGTTTTTCATGCGGGTCAGTTTCGCCTGCAACCAGCTGTCCTTCGAAGAACTGAAAGAACAGGTCGGCGTGCTGGGCCTGCTGTTTGACATGCGCTGGGGCCTGCACCAGGCCACCCAACCCATGCGTACCGTGCTCATGGTCAGCAAGGAGGGCCATTGCCTCAACGATTTGCTGTTTCGCTGGAAGTCAGGCCTGCTGCCGCTGGACATCCGCGCCATCGTTTCCAATCACCGCGATTTTTATCAACTCGCGGCCAGCTACAACGTTCCCTTTCACCACATACCGGTCACCGCAGCCACCAAAGACAAGGCTGAAAAGAAGCAGTACGACGTCATCGAGGCAGAAGGGGCCGAGCTGGTGGTGCTGGCGCGTTACATGCAGATCCTCAGCAACGACCTGTGCAAGAAGCTGGCCGGGCGGGCCATCAACATTCACCACTCCTTTCTTCCCAGTTTCAAAGGCGCCAAGCCCTACTACCAGGCACACGCCCGCGGCGTGAAGCTGATAGGCGCCACGGCGCACTATGTGACCGCCGACCTCGACGAAGGCCCGATCATCGAGCAGGATGTCGCCCGTGCCGACCACAGCAAAACCGTGGAGGCGCTGACCGCCATGGGCCGCGACACCGAGAGCCAGGTGCTGGCCCGCGCGGTGTTGTGGCACAGCGAGCACCGTGTCTTGTTGAACGGACACAAGACGGTGATATTCAAATAGATATGGCCCCCACGCTTGTCACTGCGTGTACTGCGCTGCCCCCCGAGGGGGCCGCTGCGCCTGCGGACCGGCAAAGCCGGACCCGCGGCCCCTGCTGGTAAAGACAGGGCCCAATGACCGCCGCCCGCATCCCGCCCATCCAGTGTCTTCTGACCTTTGAGGCGCTGGCGCGTTTGCGCAGCGTCACCCAGACTGCGGAGGAGCTGAATGTGACGCCAAGTGCAGTGAGCCACCGCGTCAAGCAGCTTGAGCAGATTATTGGCACCAAGCTGTTCGGCCGGGCCGATTTCTCACTGACCACTGAAGGCAGCGAGTACCTGGCACATGTGCGCGAAGGGCTGGCAACCCTCCAGAAATTTCCCGGGACAGCGGGCCAGAGCGGCACACCGGGCAAGCGCAAGCTGCGGCTGGCTGTGACGCCCACTTTTTCCCGCTCCATCCTGATTCCGCGCCTGCGCCAGTTCACCGAGGCGTATCCCGAAATTGACCTTACGCTGCAGGTGTCCATCCCCCTGCTCGACGTGGTGGCAGAAGACGCCGATCTGATGGTGCGTTTTGGCACCGGCCGTTATGCCGACGTCGAGCATGTCTGCCTGATGAAGGACGAGGTGACGCCCCTGGCCTCACCCGCTTATGTGCGCGAACACGGGCCCTTTGAAGCCCCGGAAGACCTCGAGGGCGAAGCGTTTCTGCGCTCGCCGCTGGAGCCGTGGCGCACCTGGTTTGCCGCGCACGGCCTGGACTGGCCCGAGCCGGTGGAAGGCTCCCAGTTCAACGACATCGGCCTGATGTGCGACGCAGCCGCAGCCGGCATGGGCGTGGCGCTGGTCCGCCTCAAGCTGGGCGCCCCGTGGCTGGAACACGGCTCGCTGGTGCGTTTGTACGAGCGTAATGTGCCCAGCCCGCACGCCCACTACCTGTGCTGGCGCACCGGCATGATGGACCGCTGGGAGTGCGCGGCCTTTGCGGAGTGGCTGAAAAAATCGGTCAGCTAACCGTTTTCGACCTGGCCATCAAGCCTTTTATGCATCCAGCCCTTTGTTTTCGGGCGTGAGCAGCTATCTAATCAATAGCAAATTCGTTTTCACAAAACACCTTCATTTTCTTCACGCCACCCGTCGCGGCTTTGCATTAAAGTGCCTTCATCACCGGCGAGAACCGGTTTCATCCCCGAAGGCCACCCCCATGAACGCACCCGCTGAAGCCTGGCAACAACACCCGCTTGAACGCCGCGAACGTCAAGCCCAAGTGGTCGGTGCGCTGCAAGCCGTGCTGCCGGCGCACGCGCTGCTCTGGAACAGCGAAGACACCACCCCCTACGAGTGCGACGGCCTGACCGCCTACCGCCAGCGGCCGCTGGTGGTGGCCCTGCCCGAAACCTATGAACAGGTGCAGGCCGTCCTCAAAACTTGCCACGCGCTGGAGGTGCCCGTGGTGGCACGCGGCGCCGGCACCGGCCTGTCCGGCGGCGCCATGCCGCACAAGCTGGGCGTCACCTTGTCGCTGGCCAAGTTCAACAAGATTTTGAAGATGGACGCGGCCAGCCGCACCGCCGTGGTCCAGGGCGGCGTGCGCAACCTGGCCATCAGCGAAGCTGCCGCGCCGCTGGGGCTGTATTACGCGCCCGACCCGTCGAGCCAGATCGCCTGCACCATAGGCGGCAATGTGGCCGAAAACTCGGGCGGCGTGCATTGCCTCAAATACGGGCTGACCTTGCACAACGTGCTCAAGGTCCGGGGATTCACGGTTGAAGGCGAGGAAGTGGAGTTCGGCAGCGACGCGCTGGACTGCACCGGTTACGACCTGCTGTCGGTTGTGATCGGCAGCGAAGGCATGCTGGCCGTCACCACCGAAGTCACGGTCAAGCTGGTTCCCAAGCCGGTGATTGCGCGCTGCATCATGGCCAGCTTTGACGACCTGCGCAAGGCGGGTGACGCGGTGGCGGCTGTGATTGCCGCCGGCATCATCCCGGCCGGGCTGGAGATGATGGACAAACCCATGACCGCTGCGGTCGAGGACTTTGTACACGCCGGTTACGACCTCAGCGCCGAAGCGATATTGCTGTGCGAAAGCGACGGCACGCTGGAAGAAGTCGAAGAGGAAATCGGCCGCATGAGCGCCGTGCTGCGCAGTTGCGGCGCCACCGCGATTGCCGTGAGCCAGAACGAGGCCGAG
This sequence comes from Polaromonas sp. A23, assembly GCF_002001015.1. GTDB lineage: Bacteria > Pseudomonadota > Gammaproteobacteria > Burkholderiales > Burkholderiaceae_C > Polaromonas. Next base: position 165,099 of record NZ_MUNO01000010.1, read on the forward strand.
CGCCTGCGCTTCTGGAGCGGCCGAAAAAATGCTTTTCCGGCTTCGGGCCGTATCAGCCCCGACTACATGTGCATGGACTCGACCATTCCGCGCAAACGCCTGGCCGACATCCTGCTCGCCATCCAGCAGATGGAGATCAAGTACGGCCTGCGCTGCGCCAACGTCTTTCACGCCGGCGACGGCAACCTGCACCCACTGATCCTGTTCGACGCCAACGATGCGGATCAGCTGCATCGCTGCGAACTCTTCGGCGCCGACATTCTGGAGACCAGCGTGGCCATGGGAGGCACAGTCACCGGGGAGCATGGCGTGGGTGTGGAAAAGCTCAACTCCATGTGCGTGCAGTTCTCGGCAACGGAGAACGAGCAGATGTTCGGCGTCAAGCGCGCGTTCGATCCGCTGGGTTTGCTCAACCCCGGCAAGGTGATCCCGACACTACAGCGTTGTGCCGAGTACGGAAAAATGCTGGTCCGGGGCGGGCAGATCAAGCACCCGGATCTTCCGAGGTTCTAAGCATGCAAGGCCTGCGTGGCCCGGTGCAACCGATTCCTCTTCCTGGGTGCCTGTGCGCCTGACTACCAGCTGTCGATGAAACCGGCACCGTCGGCAGGCCGCTGGTGCATCGATTGCAATCCCCGCACCAGCCAGTCACGCGTCTGCGACGGATCAATCACCGCGTCGATCTCCAGCGTGGTGGCCATGTTGATGGCACTGCCGCTGTCATACTGCCGGGCCACCAGCTGTTCGTAAAGGGCATCGCGTTGTGGCCCTTCTGGCTGCGCCTCCAGCTCCTTGCGGTAGCCGAGCCTGACAGCCCCTTCCAGGCCCATGGCGCCAAACTCCCCGGTCGGCCAGGCCACAGTGAACGCTGGCGCATGAAAACTGCCCGCAGTCATGGCCATGGCGCCCAGGCCGTAGCCCTTACGCAGCACGATGCTGAAAAACGGCACTCGTAAATGAGCGGCGGCAATGAACATGCGGCTCACGTGGCGCACCTGCGCCTGGGACTCGGTCTCGGGCCCCACCATGAAGCCTGGCGTATCGACCAGGCTGACAAGTGCCAGGCCATGCGCGTTGCAAAGTTGCATGAAACGCGCGGCCTTGTCGGCAGCATCGGCGTCTATGGCACCACCCAGATGCTGCGGATTGTTGGCCAGCACCCCTACAGCCCTGCCCGCGACACGGACCAGCGCGGTGTGAATGCCTTTTCCAAAACCGGTGCGCAACAAAAACACGCTACCGGGGTCGGCCATGCCATTGATCGCAGCCAGCGTGTCGTAAACGCGCAGGCGGTTTTCGGGAACCACATCGCGCAACGCCAGCGTATCGGGCTTCGTGAAATCCTTGAGCGGGCCCTGAAAGAAAGACAGGTATTGACGTGCCGCCACAACCGCCTGGGCCTCGTCGTCCACCAGCACGTCAATCACGCCGTTGCCGTGCTGCACACTGGCCGGCCCAATCTGCTCCGGCTTGAACACCCCCAGGCCACCGCCCTCCACCATCGCCGGGCCGCCCATGCCGATGTTGCTGCCGCGCGTAGCAATGATGACATCGCAGCAACCCAGCAGCGCCGCGTTGCCTGCAAAACAGCGACCCGCAGCAATGCCGACGACCGGCACCACGCCATTGAGCCGGGCAAAACTGGCAAAGGTGCCCACATGCAACCCCGCCACAATCGGCATGTCCGTGTCGCCGGGACGACCGCCCCCGCCCTCGGCAAACAGCACCACCGGCAATTTGTTTTGCAACGCGATGCCGAGCATGCGGTCGGTTTTCTGGTGGTTGCGCATGCCCTGCGTGCCGGCGAGCACTGTCGCGTCATAGGCCATCACCACTGCCCGGCTTGCTTCCGGGCCGAACGATGCAGCATTGATGCTGCCAATGCCGGTGACCATGCCGTCAGCCGGCGTGTTGGCCACCAGGTCTTCCTCGCTGCGCCGGCTGCGCTGTGCGGCAACGGCCAGCGCGCCGTATTCCGTGAACGAGCCGTCATCGCAAAGGTCGGCGATGTTTTCGCGCGCGGTCCGCAAACCCAGGGCATGCCGCTTGGCCACGGCTCCGCTGCGATTCTGGTCCAGCGTGTGCGCCTGACGATCCAGCACGCGCTGCAGGTCAGGGCGAAAACCCCCGGCAGGCAATGATGGTGGAGTCGTTATGGCGGCAGTGTCAGCCAGGGCGGCAGTTGCGGGCACTGCTTCCATCTGCGCCAGCAAGGCACCTGCCTCGACCATGTCACCGGGTTCAAAAAACACTTCGCCCAGGCGTCCGGCAAAAGCTGCACGTACTTCATGCTCCATCTTCATGGCTTCAAGAACCACGAGCAGGTCGCCCGCCTGCACCAAGGCCCCAGGCGCAACCTGCCAATGAACGACTAGCGCCTGGAGAGGGGAGTGGACGGCAGGCATGCGCGCATTTTGCGCCCGCCCCAAGCGCGCTCTTCGTCAACTGGGTGACAGCCGGTGCAACGCTCCTTCCGGCGCGCTGCGTCGCAGCGCGCCGAAAACATCGTCAACGCCTACGGACTGCAGGCCCGACCTTGAGGGGCGCACCCGCTGACCGCTGGACGGGGCTCAGGCGACCTGCAGGCCGCCGGGCTTGCCGATCAGCGCGGCTTTTGTATTGGCCACGGCGCCGAACAGAATCTCGCCGGCCAGCTGGCCGCCTTCTTCAATCACCAGCTTGCCGTAGCGAATTTTTCCGGTGACTTTGCCGGTGGCGTAAATCACAAGCTTCTGGCGCACCGTCAGGTTGCCATCAAACTCGCCGTGGATTTCCGCGATATCGATTTCTGCCGAGCCACGGAAGGCGCCGTGCTCAGAAATCTGAATCACGCGCGAGTCCATGGTGGCTTCGACCAGGCCTTCGACCACCAGGGTGTCGCAGTCGGTGATCTCAACGCCCTTGAGCTTGATATTGGGTCCCACCGTCAGCTTGCTGCCGCCTGCTTCACGCGGTGCGGCGCTGGAAGCACTGGCAGACTGCTGCGCGGCAACAGTGGCCACGCTCGCGGTGTTTGCCGCTGCAGGCGTGTTGGCATAAGGGTTGGGATTCGGGCTGCCATGACGCAGGCCTGTGGGTTCGTTGTCGCGCTTGCCAAAGAACGGAGATTGCAGTGCCATCTGGATTTCCTTCAAAAGGAACCGATGGTACGAATCCTGTTTTGAAAAGTCTCCACTGCTAATGCAAGATGAGTAACGAAATAACCTGATACAGATTCAACGGAAGTGATTCAACGGAAGTGCAATTCGTCTTTGCATTTCATCGCAAGGGGGGTGAAGCACCCATTCCTTGGGTATCCACTAGCATTGCATCCGATGAACAAGACCTTCCTGCCAGAACGCATCGTTTTCGCCTATATCGAGGAACCCCCGTTCGCCTGGACGACCAGCGAGGGCGATGCCGAGGGCTGCGACGTCGATTTGGCTCGCACAGTTCTGCACACCCTGGGCGCACGCGAGGTCGTGTTGCAACCGACCACTTTCGAGCAGCTGCTGCCCGGTGTGGCCGCTGGCCGATGGCACGTCAACACGCCCCTGTTTGTGACTCCTCAAAGGGGTCAGCAAGTGGCATTCAGCCAGCCGGTGTGGGCCCTGCACGATGGCTTCATTGTGCGGGCGGGGAACCCGCTATGCCTTGACAGCTATCGCACCATTGCCAGAGTTGGGGCACGCCTGGGCGTGGTGACCGGCCAGGTTCAGCATGACGCGGCACGGCTCGCGCAAGTTTCCGCGCAGCGCATTCAGTGCTTTGCCACGCAGGCCGAGGCCGTGCAAGCACTGCGCAATGACCGTATCGACGCCTATGCCAGCACGGCCGTGGGCAACCGCATCTTCGTTGCCGGACTGGGGGACGCCACCATCGAGGCCATCGAGGCGCATGCCCCGGCGGGTCCGCCACCGGTGGGCGCGTTCTCATTTGCGCTCGAGGCGGCGACATTGCGCCAACGGTTCGATGCGGCGCTGTCGGTCTACCTGGGCAGTGCCGCCCATCGCGCCCGCATGGCCCACTATGGCCTGTCGGCCAGCGAGATTGATCCGGTGCTTCGCCCTCAGGCATGACATCAATCCAGTCCGCCCCGCTACGGGATCGGGGCACCTGGCGCCCACGCTCACCGGTCGCGCCGAATCCCGCCATGCATTCTTCCGCCTTGTAGACTCGCGCCATGGATTACACGGTCAGGATCTTTCACAGCGAGGATGTCTCCGAAGTCGAACGTGCGGATGCAGTGCAGCGTTTCCGTTCAGCGCTTGAAGGCGCGCTGGGCGATGCCAGCCTGGTGGCTCCTGTGTACCGTGCCTACCTCCGCTTGCTGCAAATTCATGGCGACCATGCCCGGCCGTGGGACCTGGACCCGGCCGAACAACTGCTGGCCGAGCAGTGGGAGGCCGCCGAGCTGGCGGCCACGCAAGCCGCCTTCGGCGCCGAGCGATACATGGGTGACGCCCACTTCGAACTGGACATCCCGCCGCCCTGAGCCGCCCCTGCACCGCTCCGTTCCTGCCCGGGTGGCTTTGTGCGGATAATTATCCTGAGACATTAAAAAAGGGGAGTTCGTGGAGTTTGTTGTCCTGCTTGTGCTGCTTGTGCTGCTAGCGCTGCTGGGGTTGCTCGGCTGGAGGGCGTATCGCGTCTCAAGACGCAAGGCCGCGCCTCCCTCCCCGCGCCGTGCGCCAGTGGGCGACACCAGCAGCAGCACCCTGGACGACAGCGCCTACCGGGTCAGCTACGCACCGCCCGAATTTGAGTGGAGCGGCACCGTCACCGGCTCTTTGCCGGTCAAGATACTGACCTACAAACAGTACGAGTGCCTCGAAGATGCGCGCTACGGCTTCAAGATCGTCGGCGTTCCGCCCACCGAGCGCAAACAACCACAACCCTACAAGACACGCGCCCACGGCCTGAAGACCGTCGCGTCGCTGGAAAAACACGGCTTCCTGGCCAAAGACCCCGAAGGCGGTTTTGTCATCACCGACCTGGGCCTCAATGCGCTGGAGGTCTGCAGTGTTCGGTATTGACCTGCAGATGGCCTTACCGGGCAGCGGGTCGAACCACCGCACTCGCTGCGCCCTTCCTGCCTGAGGCATCACCCCCCGTCAGGGCAATGGCCACCCGTTTGTCGGTTTGTGCGATATCGTACATACAAAGCGTTTTGAACCGCCTAAACTGAAAGGCTGGCCCGCGCGCCTCTGCCTCTGCCAGGGGCCTCGCTCGAAGCCAGTTCTGCTTCGGAGCTTTGTTGATGGCCGTTTCCCCAGATCCTCGTGAAAACCAGTTGCTCGCCGCGCTGCCAGACGCCGAGTTCCAGCGCTGGTTGCCGCAGCTCGAATGGGTCGACATGCCGCTGGGCCAGGTGGTCTATGAATCGGGCGGCACCCTGAGCCATGTGTATTTCCCGGCCACCTCCATCGTCTCCCTGTTGTATGTGATGGAAAACGGCGCCTCGGCCGAAATCGCCGTGGTCGGCCATGAAGGCGTGGTCGGCATCTCTCTGTTCATGGGCGGCGAATCGACACCCAGCCGGGGCGTGGTGCAAAGCGCAGGCCAGGGCTTCCGGCTCCCGGCACACGTCATCAAGGAAGAATTCAAGCGGGCACCGGTGTTGCACCTGCTGCTGCGCTACACCCAGGCACTGATCACGCAGATGGCACAAACCGCCGTCTGCAACCGCCACCACTCGCTGGACCAGCAGTTGTGTCGCTGGCTGCTGCTGAGCCTGGATCGCCTGCAGGGCAACGAGCTGGTGATGACGCAAGAGCTGATCGCCAACATGCTCGGCGTGCGCCGCGAAGGCGTGACCGAGGGCGCACTCAAGCTGCAAAACCTCGGCCTGATTCGTTATTCGCGCGGCCGCATCACGGTGCTGGACCGGCCCGGGCTGGAAAAACGCACCTGCGAGTGTTATGCCGTGGTCAAGAAGGAATACGACCGTCTGCTCCCCGACAAGCTGGCCATCTGACCTCTGTCCCGTCTGCGTGCGCTGCCTCCATATTCGGTGTGGATAGATTATCTAGCGCATACTGGGGCACCGACTGGAACTGCATCTGTCAGTGGCGCGGCCTTGTAATTGCCCCCGTGAAGGGGCCGCAACCCACCGGAGAGCCGCTTGTCCGCCGTCGAAAACCACCTCCTTGAACGTCTACCCCGTCCGGACCGCTTGCGCCTGCTGGCCGCTTGCGAGCCCGTCGAACTGGTGCTGTCCGAAGTCCTGTGCGTGCCCGACCTGCCGGTCCGCCACGTGTACTTTCCCATCCGGGGCTTTATCTCGCTGGTCACGCCGGTGGACGGCAGCCCGGGCGTGGAGGTGGGCATGGTGGGGCGCGAAGGCATGCTGGGTGCGCAACTGGCGCTGGGTATCGCCACAACGCCCTGGCGCGCGGTGGTGCAGGGCGCCGGTGGCGCCTGGCGCATCGGCACTGTTGCCTTCAAGCGCGAGCTGGCGCACAGCCCGGCGCTGCAGCGCGGCCTGAACCGCTATCTGTACGTGCTGATGGCGCAGCACGCCGCGTCTGCCGGCTGCCTGCGCTTTCACCTGACCGGCCAACGCCTGGCGCGCTGGCTGCTGATGAGCCAGGATCGGGCCCACTCGGACAGTTTTCACGTCACTCACGAGTTTCTTGCCTACATGCTCGGCATGCGGCGCGTCGGCATCACAGCCGCTGCCAGCACGCTGCAGCGCAACGGCCTGATCGAATACCACCGGGGCGAACTCAAGGTGCTAGACCGCACAGGCCTGGAAGCCGCCGCCTGCAGCTGCTACGCCTCGGACCGGCGAACCTACGCACAATTGCTGGGCTAGCTACACGCAGAAGAAATGCGCGGTCTATGTTCGTTTGCGCATGGACAACAGATGCCCACCCGCCTATAAGCAGTAGATAGAAAGAAACTCCGAAGTTCAAGCGGAGTCCCTCAAGGGCCGGCACAGGCCCGGCGGTTCCCATGGCAGTGAGGCTCCGACATGATCCAACCGACTCCCCAGGAAGCACAGGTAGAAAGCGCGTCCGCGATGCTTGGGGGACAGGCCATGTCTTTGCGGCGCAGGGTACCGGACGCCATGGCGAACACAGCGGCCTTCTTGACGCGTGAAGCTGCACTCAAACTCACCGGGCACGAGCCCACTGGGGCACTTTTGCACCATGCGCGCTCAACCGACCGCCCGCTACAGCCTCCGCTCATCGCCATCGAAGACTGGGACGCCCTGTTCTGCGCAGTTCAAACACAACTGAAACACGCCGTGGGCGAACAGCTGGGCGTGCTGCCCTACACACCCAAGCACTCGACTGAATTGGCCGCAGCCCTGGTCCAGGCGATTGTGCTGGACTGCGTCGGCGCCATGGATCAGCTCCACGCGGCGCTGAAGCTGGAACGCAATCAACGTCCCACGACGTGACACGAGGTCTGGTGCGTCGCCGGCCTCATCATTAGCGGCCCAAAGCCTGGGGCTCAGGCAGCGCCTGCACAACACCCTCGGGCCACATTCTGGGCGTTACCAAGGCTGATGTCTTTCAATATGCTGCAGTCCGGCGCGGGGCCGCCAGCGCAGGTCTGTGAGCAGGCCTGAACAAAAGCCGACAGGCTTCGCTCCAGCCGCTGCAACTCGGCCCGTTTGGTGCGCACCGCATCCAGACGCAACTGCGCGATGCTGCGCGCTTCGACGCAATCACGTTCACGGTTGGTCGACAGCGACACCAGCTCACGCGTCTCGTCTACCGAAAACCCGAAATCGCGGCACTGGCGGATCAGCGTAAGCACGCCTTCTATTTCGGCGCCATAAACCCGGTGGCCGCTGGCGCGGCGCATCGCCTGCGGAATCAGGCCCACCGATTCGTAATACCGGATGGCCGACACGTTCAGCCCCACGCGCCTGGCCAGCACGCCCATCGTCAATTCGCCGCCAATAACAATTTTTTCCATTTCAGGCCTTGCATCTCAAGTTACTTGAGGTTTTAGAGTCAGTGTACGGGACTCGCCCCGCATAACGCTCTGGAGATAGATCTGATGAAAAAACCCGTGTTGGCCGCCCTCGGCCTGGGCGCTGCCTGTGTGGCCTGCTGCACCCTTCCCCTCGGATTCACCCTGCTGGGCGGCAGCGCCATGGCCGGCGGGTTGGCAGCCCTGTTTGACTGGAGCAGCAACCCCCTGGCTGCTGCTGCGGCCGCCGCCGTGATTGCCACCGCAGCGGTCGGCCTGACCGTGTGGCGCATGCGCCGCAACCGGCGCGCGGCATGTGCCGCGCCAGTAGAGGGCAGCCACTGCGCCACCAGCCCGCAGGCAGGGGCTTGCGGTTGTGGGCCGAATACTTGAAGAAAAATCAGTGATTTGCCCAATGGATTCGGGCGCTAGAAGCTATGAAATACATAGCAAGCAGGACCGCCGCACGGACAACTACGCCGCGACTTAAGCGCTCAGGCCACTCCGGCCAGCAGAGCCGCATTGCCCCCCGCCGCCGTGGTGTTCACCGTGACGGTCTGCTCTGCACAGAAGCGGTAGAGGTAATGAGGCCCGCCGGCTTTCGGGCCTGTGCCACTCAAGCCTTCACCGCCAAAGGGCTGCACACCGACCACTGCACCAATCATGTTGCGGTTGATGTAGATGTTGCCCACATGCGCGGCCGCGGCGAGCGCCTGCGCGCGCGAGTCGATGCGGGTCTGGACGCCCAGCGTAAGGCCGTAGCCGAGAGCGTTGATTTGATCGATCACCTTCTGCGGCTCGCCACTCCAGCGCACGATCTGCAACACCGGGCCGAAGATTTCGTCTTTCACCTCGGCCAGGCTGCTGACCTCAAAAGCGACGGGCAGCACCAGATTTGCTATCAAATCAGGAGCTGCTTGCGCCCGTGAATCAAGGGCTGGAAGCACTTTTGATGTTGAATTGAGGCGCTGCAGGTGTTTGCCGATGTTGTCAAAGGCCTCGCGGTCGATCACTGGGCCAACGTCGGTCGACAGCTCGGCGGTGTTGCCGACAGCGAGTTCCTGCACCGCGCCCTGGATCATTTCAATCACCTTGTCGGCAATGCCCTCATGCACACACAGCAGGCGCAGCGCCGAGCAGCGCTGGCCGGCCGAGCGGAAAGCGCTTTGCACCACGGCGTCCACCACCTGCTCGGGCAGCGCGCTGCTGTCGACCAGCATGGCGTTGATGCCGCCGGTCTCGGCAATCAGCGGCACGATGGGCCCGTCTTTGGCGGCCAGCGCGCGGTTGATGATTTTGGCCACCTGGGTGGAGCCGGTGAACACCACACCAGCCACACCGGGCGCCGCCACCAGGGCAGCGCCCACGGTTTCGCCGGGTCCGTGGATCAATTGCAGCGCGCCTTCGGGCACGCCCGCGGCATGCAGCAGGCGCACGGCGGCTTGCGCCACGCCCGGTGTCTGCTCGGCGGGTTTGGCAATCACGGTGTTGCCGGTGGCCAGCGCTGCGGCGACCTGGCCCGTGAAAATGGCGAGAGGAAAATTCCAGGGGCTGATGCAGACCCAGACGCCGCGCGCGGTGAGGCGCAGCGTGTTGGTTTCTCCGGTTGGCCCGGGCAGCGCTGTCGGCTGCATGATGCGTTCGGCCTCATTGGCGTAGTAGCGCAGGAAATCAATCGCCTCGCGCACCTCGGACACCGCATCGCCCCAGGTCTTGAAGGCTTCCTTGACCAGCAGGGCGCAGAACATGGGCATGTGCTTCTGCATGGCATCGGCAGCGCGGCGCAGCGTGGCGGCGCGTTCGGCCACATCAGTCTTGCTCCATTTTTGATAGCTGCTTGCGCCCGTATTTATTGGGCCAGAGATCAATTTGACATCAAACTCCGGGACCACAGGCACCTGGGTGCCCGCCAGCGCGGCCAACAGCGGCGCGCGCATGCTCTCGACTGTGAGGTCCAGCCCCTCGCTGTTGGGACGGCCGGGGCCGTATAAAACAGGCGGTAGCGGCAGTGAAGACTCCGGCTCCACGCGCAGGGGTGATGTCAGCAACACATCCATGCCCACCGACTCGTCGGCGAGCTGGTGCACAAAGGAGGAGTTGGCGCCGTTTTCCAGCAGGCGGCGCACGAGGTAAGCCAGCAGGTCGCGGTGCGCACCCACAGGCGCGTAGACGCGGCAGCTGATTTGCGGGTTCTTCAGGACTTCGCGGAACACGCCCTCGCCCATGCCGTGCAGGCGCTGTAATTCAAAGGGCACTGCATCGCGGGATGCCATCTGAATGATGGCTGCAATGGTTCCGGCGTTGTGGCCAGCAAACTGCGGATAAATAGCGTCGGGCGCGGCCAGCAGGGCCTGCGCACACGCAAGGTAAGACACATCGGTGTGGTGCTTGTGGGTGAACACCGGGTAATGCGGCAAGCCCATCTCCTGCGCGCGCTTGATTTCCGAGTCCCAGTAAGCGCCTTTGACCAGGCGGCACATCAGGCGCAGCCGGTACCTGCGGGCGATGCTGATGACGTGTTCGATCAGATCCAGCGAGCGTGTCTGGTAGGCCTGCAGCGCCAGGCCGAAGCCCTTCCACTGCGGGTGCAGTTTTGCCACCAAAGCGGCCAGCGCTTCAAACACGTCGAGCGAGAGTTCGAGCCGGTCCACCTCTTCAGCATCAATGGTGAGGTTGATGTTGGCGCGTGCCGCCAGCTCGCACAGGCCCCAGACGCGCGGCACCAGCTCGGCCATCACGCGCGCGTGCTGGGCGTCTTCGTAACGCGGGTGCAGCGCGCTGAGCTTGATGGATATGCCATCGTTTTGCTCACACGCCCTTTCCACACCTGCGCGAGCAGCTATTGATTTAATAGCGCCCTCATAGCTGGCCAGGTAGTGCAGGGCATCGGCGCCGGTGCGCGCGCCTTCGCCCAGCATGTCGTAGCTGAAGCGCAGGCCGGGGATGTCCTTTCGCGAACGGTCGGCTTCTTTCATCGCCTCGCCGATGTTCTGGCCCAGCACAAACTGCCGGCCCAGCAACTGCACGGCGCGCAGCGTGGCAGCCACCACGGTGCGCGCGCCGAGCTTGCTCATGATGCTGCTCTGGCCATCCTCCGGCAGAAACTTCTTGGACATGGCAATCGCCGAGGCCGACAGGCGCGCCATCATGCCGTCGCTGGCGCCGTCAAAATCGGCGCGGCCCAGTTGGTCGGCGGTCAGGGCAATCGCGGTTTCGGCGTCGGGCACGCGCAGCAGGGCTTCGGCCAGGCGCATCAGGGCCAGGCCCTCGGCGCTGGAAATGGGGTATTCCTTGAGCAGGCTTTCCATGGCCCAGAAGGGCGGCGGGTTGTCGCGCACCGCTTGCACCCAGGGGCGGGCCACGGGCGCGGCGGCAGCCCAATCGAGCGCGGACGCCAGCTTTTGCAAATGGCTGGACACAATGCCGGCCTCGGGCCGGTAAGGAAAGGGCAGGCGTTGCTGCAAGGGCATCAAAAACTCCATGGCTTGGTGAATATCGCCATATTGTCTTGATCGCAGAAGAATTTTACGCTAAATTTATCTACATACTCCGAATAAATCACTACGCATGCTTGATTCCTCGCCAAACATTGACCGCATCGACCTGAAAATCCTGAGCGTTTTGCAACAGGACGGTCGCGTCTCCAACCTGAAACTGGCCGAAAGCGTGGCCCTGTCACCCACAGCCGTGCTGGCGCGCGTGCAGCGGCTCACCCGCGACGGCTATATCCTGGGCTACGAGGCACGGCTGAACCCGCTCAAACTCGGCGCCGGCATGACGGTGTTTGTGGAGGTGCTGCTGGACCGCACCACACCCCACGTGTTTGAAGCCTTCAAGGCGGCAGTGCAGGTCTACCCGGAAATCATGGAATGCCACATGGTGGCCGGCGGCTTTGATTACCTGCTCAAGACCCGAATGGCCGACATGGCGGCCTACCGCCAGTTTGCCGGCACCGCGCTCTGGCAACTGCCAGGCGTGCGCGAAACCCGTACCTATGCGGTGATGGAAGAGGTCAAAAACACCACCCACCTGGCGCTCGGAGTGTAGAACCGTGCGTGGTGTTTGTTTCATTTAGATACAAATGTGGCATTTATACACATTTAAGGCCAATAGATTCAATATTAGAGGCGGCCCACGTTGCCGAATGCGAACTCTTGGACTAAGTTGAACCAAGGATAGGTTTTGCTTTGCATAGCCCAGCCCATACCAGTCAACAACGTCAGAGGGATCACGATGGCAAACACAAAAAAATGGGTGGCCTGCGCCCTGCTCGCAACCCTTTTCACGACCGCCGCCCAGGCAGAGCCCGGTATCACGGACAGGGAAATCCTGGTCGGCCAGTTCGCCGCCCAGACCGGCCCGGCGGCGGAGCTGGGCAAACGCATGCAGCTGGGCATGCTGACATATTTCAATACGGTCAACGCGGCCGGCGGTGTCAACGGCCGGAGCATCAAGCTGGTCTCGCGTGACGACGGGTACGAGCCGGAGAAAGCGGCGGCCGCGGTCAAGGCACTGATCGAGGAAGACAAGGTGTTTGCGTTGGTGGGATCGGTCGGCACGCCGACCACACTGGCCGCGGTACCTGCCATCAATGCCGCCGGCATCCCCCTGATCGGCCCCTTCACCGGCGCACAAGCCCTGCGCGAGCCTTTCAACCGCAACCTGTTTCATGTGCGCTCGAGCTACTTCGATGAAACCGAGCGCATCGTGCAGCACCTGAGCACCCTGGGCATCAAGAAAATAGCGGTGTTCTACCAAAACGATTCATACGGCAAGGCCGGGCTCGAGGGCGTCACGCGGGCACTGACTAAACGCAACCTCAAACCCGCAGCCGCCGTGACGGTGGAGCGCAACACGGTGGACGTGACCGCTGCCCTCGCCGAGATACTGAAAGCCTCCCCCGAGGCGGTGGTGCAAATCAGCGCCTACAAATCATGCGCAGCGCTGATCAAGCAGGCGCGTGTCAAGGGTTATGGCGGACAGTTCTTCAATGTGAGTTTCGTCGGCTCCACGGCGCTGGCAGCAGAACTGGGCGACACCGGCGCCGGCGTCACGATTTCCCAGGTGGTGCCTTTTCCGTACACACCGTCTTCTGCCGTGGTGCGCGAATACCAGCAGCGCATGACAGAGGCCGGGCACAAAGACTTCGACTTCTCCAGCATGGAAGGCTTCCTGGCCGCCAAGGTGTTTGTGGAAGGCGCGCGTCGCGCCGGCAAGACGCTGACGCGCGAGAGCCTGGTGACCGGGCTGGAATCGATGCGCGAGGTCAATCTGGGCGGCTTCATCGTGAACTACAGCCCCCAAAGCCACGAAGGCTCGCGTTACACCGACCTGACCATCATCGGCCGCGGCGGACGATTTGTGCGATAGGGCCGGTTCACCCTATAGTGGTGTTTTTTTGGGAGGACCCACCATGAACTACCCGACACCTTCTCGCCTGTGGAATAGCGCGGCGCTGGCACTGCTTGCCCTCTTCGCTCAACCGGTGATGGCGCAAACCCTCAAGCCCGGCTTGTGGGAGATCAACAACAAAATGCAGTCCGGCTCGGGCCAGGTTGAAAAAGCCATGGCCGACATGCAAAAGCAGATGGCCAGCATGCCGCCCGATCAGCGCAAGATGATGCAGGACATGATGGCCAAGCAGGGCATGTCCATGGCCCCCGGTGCCGGCGGTATGGTGGTGAAAGTCTGCATGACCAAGGAAAGCATCGAGCGCAACGAGCTGCCTTCGCAACAAGGTGACTGCAAAACCACCACCACGCCGCGCATGGGCAACACCATGAAGATGTCGTTTGTCTGCACCCAGCCACCGTCCAGCGGTGAAGGCCAGGTCACCTTTGTCAGCCCCGAGGCCTACACCATGAAGATGGCCATGAAAACCAGCGTGCAAGGCAAACCGGAAACCATGACCATGGACGGCGGTGGCAAATGGCTGTCAGCGGACTGCGGAAACATCAAGCCAATGGCTGTACCCAAGAAGTAGTTCGAAGAAACCGCGGAGGCTTTTCCCATTTCAGCAGGGGCCGCGGAACCGGCTTAGCCGGGCCGCAGGCGCAGCGCCCCCTCGGGGGGCAGAGAGTTACACGCAGTGAACGAACGTGGGGGCTCTATCTAGCACCAAAAATAGCGGTACCCACGCGCACCATGGTGCTGCCTGCATGAATGGCGGCCTCGAGGTCTGCCGTCATCCCCATGGACAGCGTGTCCATGGGCTGCGGCAGCAGCCCGGCTCGATTTATCTCGTCAAAAAGCTCTGCAGCCCTTTGATGCACTGCGCAAGCAGCTATGAAATCAGGAGCAGGCTCGGGAATCGACATCAGGCCGCGCAGCTGCAGCCGCGGCAGCCGGGCGACCTCGGCGGCCAGGGCCAGGGCCTCCGGCGGCGCCACGCCCGACTTGGTGGAGCCGCCGTCGATGTTGACCTGCAGGCAAACCTGCAGCGGCGGCAAATGCGGCGGGCGCTGCTCGCTCAGGCGCTGCGCAATCTTGAGGCGGTCCACCGACTGCACCCAGTCGAAGTTTTCGGCGACCAGCCGCGTCTTGTTGCTCTGGATGGGGCCGATGCAGTGCCATTCTGCAGGGCTGGAGAGGGGCCCCGCCAAGGGTGGGGATCGTAACCCGGAAGAATGGCGAGAAGACGACAGCCGAAGGCCATCGGCTTCCCATCCGTGCACTGCGCGCACAGCAAGAATCTTGTCCACCCCCTCCTGGATATAGTTCTCGCCGAACGCGCGTTGCCCATCAGACATCGCGTCAATTACGGCATCGGCGCCGAAAGTCTTTGAAACGGCCAGAAGGCGCACGCTGGCCGGGTTGCGCCCGGCGGCCACGCAGGCCGTGGTTATACGGTCACGGACAAGTTGGAGGTTGCGCACAATCATGGTCATAATCCAACTGTAAACTTTTGAGGGATCCCCGGGATGGACATTACCCAACTGCTGGCTTTTAGCGTCAAGAACAAGGCGTCCGACTTGCACCTGTCCGCGGGTCTGCCGCCCATGATCCGGGTGCACGGGGATGTCCGGCGCATCAATGTCGACCCGCTGGACCACAAACAGGTTCACGCCATGGTGTACGACATCATGAACGACACCCAGCGCAAGAACTACGAAGAGTTTCTCGAGATCGACTTCTCATTCGAGATCGACGGTCTGGCCCGCTTCCGCGTCAATGCCTTCAACCAGAACCGCGGCGCCGGTGCCGTGTTCCGGACCATCCCCTCGAAAATCCTGACGCTGGAGCAGCTCAATGCGCCGAAGATTTTCGGCGACCTGGCGATGAAACCGCGCGGCATGGTGCTGGTCACCGGCCCCACAGGCTCGGGCAAGTCCACCACGCTGGCCGCCATGGTCAATTACCTGAACGAAACCGAGTACGGCCACATCCTGACGGTGGAAGACCCGATCGAGTTCGTGCACGAATCCAAGAAGTGCCTGATCAACCAGCGCGAGGTCGGCCCGCACACGCTGAGCTTCAGCGCCGCGCTCAAGTCTGCCCTGCGGGAAGATCCGGACGCCATCCTGGTCGGCGAAATGCGCGACCTGGAAACCATTCGCCTGGCCATGACTGCGGCAGAAACGGGCCACCTGGTGTTCGGCACGCTGCACACCTCGAGCGCTGCCAAAACCATCGACCGGATCATCGACGTGTTCCCCGCAGAGGAAAAGGACATGATCCGCGCGATGTTGTCCGAATCGCTGCAGGCAGTGATTTCGCAAACGCTGTGCAAAACCAAGGACGGCCAGGGCCGCGTCGCCGCGCACGAGATCATGCTGGGCACCAGCGCCATCCGCAATCTGATCCGCGAAGCCAAGGTAGCTCAGATGTATTCATCGATCCAGACCGGCAACAGCGTGGGCATGCAGACGCTGGACCAGAACCTGACCGATCTCGTCAAGCGCAACGTTATTTCCGCGGCCGAAGCACGCGGCAAGGCAAAAATCCCCGAGAACTTCCCGGGCTAGTGGAAAAACTGAAGATCGGCGAAATGCTGTGCAGGCGCACGCTTGCAAAGTAGTCAATTGGAGAAAACATGGAACGCGACCAGGCCAGTAAATTCATCAATGACCTTCTCAAGCTGATGGTGGGGCGCAATGGCAGCGACCTGTTCATCACCGGTGATTTCCCGCCCGCGATGAAGGTGGACGGCAAGGTGACCAAGGTGTCGCCGCAGCCGCTGAACTCCGGCCACACGCTGGCGCTGGCCCGCGCCATCATGAACGACAAGCAGGCGGCAGAGTTCGAACGCACCAAGGAGTGCAACTTCGCCATTTCGCCGCCCGGTATAGGCCGCTTCCGCGTCAACGCCTTCATCCAGCAGGGCAAGGTTGGCATGGTGATGCGGGTGATTCCGGCCGTGCTGCCGACCATCGACGGTCTGGGTGTACCGCAGGTTCTCAAGGACGTGGTGATGTCCAAGCGCGGACTGTGCATCCTGGTGGGCGCTACCGGCTCGGGCAAGTCCACCACGCTGGCCGCCATGGTGGATTGGCGCAACGAAAACTCCTTCGGCCACATCATCACCATTGAAGACCCGGTGGAGTTTGTGCACCCGCACAAGAACTGCGTGATCACGCAACGCGAAGTGGGGCTGGACACCGACAGCTGGGAAGCCGCGCTGAAAAACACGCTGCGTCAGGCGCCCGACGTGATTTTGATGGGCGAAATCCGCGACCGCGAAACCATGGAACATGCCGTGGCCTTCGCCGAAACCGGCCACTTGTGCCTGGCTACGCTGCACGCCAACAGTGCCAACCAAGCACTGGACCGCATCATCAACTTCTTCCCGGAAGAACGCCGTGCCCAGCTCCTGATGGACTTGTCGCTGAACATGAAGGCCATGATCTCGCAGCGGCTGGTGCCCAAGCAGGACAGCAAGGGACGGGTTGCCGCCGTCGAAGTGATGCTGAACACGCCGCTAATCTCCGACCTGATCTTCAAGGGCGAAGTCTCCGAGATCAAGGAGATCATGAAGAAAAGCCGCAACCTGGGCATGCAGACTTTCGACCAGGCGCTGTTCGACGCTTTCGAAAGCAACATGATCACCTACGAAGACGCACTGCGCAACGCCGACTCGGTCAACGACCTGCGGCTGCAGATCAAGCTCAATTCCCAGCGCGCCAAGACGCAGGATCTTGCGGCCGGCACGGAACACATGTCTATTGTCTAGGAGTCTGGGCGGTAGAAGGCGTCGAAGCGAAAAGCGGCCCCGGCGAGGACAGTTTTTGCCGGGTTTGCAGCCCCATAGCCGTAGCTATGGGACAAAAAGCCGGTGAAAAATGGACCGCTGCGGTCGCTTTGCAGCCGACGTTCCTTCTGCCGCCCAGGCTCCTAGGCCGGAGCGCCGCCCTTCTTTGTGTCCCTGACAGGGGCTGCGTGGATAAAAGCGGCAAAGCAGGTTTGAAGGTAGTCCATGGTGGCACGAATCTTCGGGGCGCGGTGCCGCCCGGCCAGGATAGCGGCGTAAATCTCGTACTCTCCCGGCACACCGTAACGCGCGAGCACGGATTTTAACCGACCCTCCTGAACCAGGTCCCACCCCACCACGTCATTGATGCGCGCAATTCCGGCGCCGGCCAAGGCAAGGGAAACAACCGCTGCGCTGCTGTTCACGCATATCTGTCCGCGTACGTCCATTACAGTGCGCACGCCATCGACCAGAAAATCCCAGCGGTTATGGGCTGGAACGGCTGTGTTGCCGATCAGGCTATGCGATGCCAGATCGGCTGGCGTGCGGGGCGTGCCATGCTTTCTCAGGTAGTTGGGCGCGGCATACAAGGCGCGTCCGTGCCGCCCCAGTGAACGGGCGATCAGGGTGTCTGCAGGAGGAATGCCGGCGCGTACCGCAATGTCGATGCCTTCATGCGCCATGCTGACCATGCGGTCGTCGATGTGCAGATTGATATGCAAGTCCGGATGCAGGGCCCGAAGCGCAGCAAAGCGGCTCGTCAACACGTATTGCGCAAGCAACTGGCTCACGCTGATGTGAACCGTTCCGCTCACCGCCTTGCTCCGGCTTCCTAGGCTGGCCTGCAATTGGCGATGCTCCTCCACCATGTGTTGGGCATATTCAAGGAAAACTTCGCCTTCGTCCGTCAGGGAGAGGTTGTGCGTGGTGCGGTGCGCCAGGCGCAGATCACACGCCTCTTCGATCCGGGACAGCGCCCTGGACACATGGCTCGCCGCCACATTTCTCTGCCGCGCCACGGCAGAGAGCGACTGCAAAGCGGCAATCTGGACAAACAGGGCAAAGTCATCAAGGCTGAGGTTTTTCATGCTTGTGTATTTTGAGCACAAGCATCGTGCAGGGCAAGGGGTGTCCGAAACAAGTCATTTGCAGCACATTGGAAAGGCGCGCAACCTGCCGTTTGTCTTCACCCCCATCAAGGAGTTTTATATGCCCCTCGTTCGCATCAGCTTGCCCCAAACCACCCCTTCGGCCGAAGTGGCTACAGTGTCCGACACCATCCATCGTGCCATGGTCGACACCTTCAATGTGCCTGAGCTTGACCGGTTCCAGGTCATTCATCGCCACGGTCATGAAGAGCTGGTTTGCACGCCCGAATACCTGGGCGTCAGCCACTCGGGGCCTGTCGTTTTTGTACAGATCACCTGTGCGCCTGGCCGCAGCCTCGAAATGAAAAAAGCACTGTTTGCCAGGGTCGCCTCGGATATTTCCCGAGTCAGTTCCTTTTCAGCTGCCGACGTGATAATTAACCTCGTGGAATCCAGCCGGGAGAACTGGTCTTTCGGCTTGGGAATCGCTCAATACAGTCAATGAAGCCAGCCCGATTGCGAAGTGACCTGCTTCCCGGACTGCTGCGCTCACTCTGACGCCAATAGCATTAAAGGTATCACCCATGTCATCGATCGTCCCCAAAACCTATGAATCCGTTCCCTCCCGCAAAGTGGCCTTTCTCGGCCTCGGCGTCATGGGCTATCCGATGGCCGGGCATCTTGCCCTGGCGGGCCACGAAGTCACGGTCTACAACCGGACCGCTTCCAAATCGATAGCGTGGTGCGCTGAATTTGCAAAGGGTAAAGGGGCAAAACATGCGCCAACGCCACGTGAAGCGGCGCAAGGAGCCGACATCGTATTTTGCTGCGTTGGCAATGACGACGACCTGCGCGGAGTCACGCAAGGCAACGACGGGGCCTTTGCCGGCATGCAGCCGGGCGCCGTCTTTGTGGACCACACCACAGCTTCAGCCGATGTGGCGCGCGAACTGTACGCCGCCGCAAAGGCACTGAAGCTGCAGTTTGTGGATGCCCCGGTCTCGGGCGGTCAGGCCGGCGCGCAAAACGGCATGCTGACTGTGATGTGCGGGGGAGACTCTGCCGCTTTCGACGCCGTCAAGCTGGCCGGCATGGCGTTTTCCAAAGCTTTCACGCTGATGGGTGCCAGCGGCGCGGGGCAATTGACCAAGATGGTCAACCAGATCTGCATCGCCGGGCTGGTTCAGGGCCTGAGCGAAGCTGTCGCCTTCGGCCAGAAGGCCGGGCTGGACATGAACCAGGTGCTGGAGGTGATCGGCAAGGGGGCCGCCCAAAGCTGGCAGCTCGACAACCGCGGCAAGACCATGGTCGCAGACAAGTTTGACTTTGGTTTTGCCGTGGACTGGATGCGCAAGGATCTCGGCCTGGTGCTTGACGAAGCCAAAGCCAACGGGGCTCGGCTGCCCGTCACGGCGCTGGTGGACCAGTTCTATGCCGATGTCCAGGCCATGGGCGGCCAGCGCTGGGACACTTCCAGCCTGATCAGGCGCCTGAAGTAGAGCCCCCACGGTCGCTCACTGCGTGTAGTTCCCGAGGCCTTGCAGGCAGCTTTGGAGCCGCAGGCTCCAGCCCTTCGGGGCCGCTGCTTGATTGAAGAGCTCTACGTTCGCTATCTTGGCGCGGCTTCAGCCGGCGCGGGCTTGGGCTGGGTCAGCAACAGGCTGCGCATCTCGTCTTCGCTGATGATCTCGAGAATGCGCACCACCTTCTGGACGCCACGGGCACCACGCACGATCTCTGTGGCGCGATCGGCTTCACGCTGCGTCACGCGGCCCATCAGGTAGACCGTGCCGCGCTCGGTGACCACCTTGAAGGAGTTGGCATACAGGTCCTTGGCATCAACAAACATCGCCTTGACCTGACCGGTGATCAGGACGTCAGAAGTCCGCTGGACAAGCGAGGGGCTGTTGATGATGGCCAGCTCGTTGACCACCGAGGCCACGTTTTCCACCCGCGAAACCACCTGCTCGACAAGTTTTTTGTCCTGCTCGTTCAGAACTTCGCCGGTCAACAGCACCTGCCGGTTGTAGCTGGTGACGCTTACCCTGGCGCGACTGCCGACATTGTCCCGCAGGCGGCTCATGGCACGCAGTTCAATACCTTCGTCTTCGAGTTGCGCACCCGAGGTCCGACGATCAGTGGCCACCAGCGCCCCGCCGGCAATCGCCCCGCCGGCCAGAAGCGGAAAGCAGCCCGTCAGGCTGGTGCCCAGAACCGCCGCTGCGCAGGTAGCCAGCATCATGCGTCCAAATATTGCGGTCAACCCGCGGTTTGCCTTGACTGTCATCTAAGTATTCTCCTGATCACCAAGTAACTGGGCATCCACGCCATCACAAATACAGTGAAGGGCCAGCAGATGAACTTCCTGGATACGCGCCGTACGGTCATGCGGCACGCAGATATGCACGTCGGTCTCGCGCAGCGCTGCTGCCATTTTTCCGCCGCTCTTGCCGGTCAATGCCACCACGGTCATCTCGCGCTCATGCGCTGCTTCGATGGCGGCAAGTACGTTGGCTGAATTACCGCTGGTACTCAGCGCAAGCAACACATCTCCGGCGCCACCGAGTGCGCGTACCTGCTTGGAGAAGATCACGCTGAAATCGTAGTCGTTGGCAATCGCGGTAAGGATGGAGCTGTCGGTGGTGAGCGCGATGGCGCCCAACTCGGGCCGCTCGCGCTCAAAGCGCCCGACAAACTCCGCCGCGAAATGCTGGGCATCGGCAGCCGAGCCGCCGTTGCCGCAAGCCAGCACTTTGCCGCCGCTGGTCACGCTGGCCAGAATGGCCTGGACGGCAGCGGCAATGGGCTTGGACAAGGCTTGCGCCGCCTGGTATTTCAGGTCGGCGCTGTCGATGAAGTGTTGTTCAATGCGTTGTTCAAGCATGGGCTAATGATACCGGGTGAAATTTTCGATTTTTGCTCCGCGCTCCGCCTCAGACGGCCGGGCGCAATGCATGGTTACAAAATGGGGATGAAACCGCGGCCCACAAGCGGTTCAGTCTGCATCAAAGGCTCCCCGCAACCATTCAATCGCCACGGCCTCATCCAACTGACCTTGCACCGTGACCACGTCGAAACGGCAGGGAGGAAGGGTGGCAAACCGCATCAGATAGTGACGGGCGGCAAAGATGATCCGGCGCTGCTTGACCTCACTGACGCTGGCCGCCGCGCCGCCATGTCCGGTGCCCTTGCGCTGGCGCACTTCAACAAACACCAGGGTGCCATCGGGTGATTGCATGATGAGATCCACCTCGCCACCCCCACGGCCTGGTGTCCGATAATTGGCCTCGACCCGTTTCAACCCCGCTCGGACCAGGTGGTCCGACGCCAAAGCTTCGGCGGCATCGCCCAGGCGCTTGGTGGTAATCTGGCCGGGCGGCGCGGTAGCTGGAGAAGCCGCACTGCCGGGCACTTTTGCAACCTGTTTCCTGGAAAACCACATTGAACGCTTCCTTTGACCTGGCACTCCCCGCTGCGCGCGCAGCGGCAGGCATGCAGCATTATCCCGAAGCGGCACTGTATGTGGTGGCCACGCCGATTGGCAACCTGTCGGACATCACCCTGCGCGCGCTGCATGTGCTGCAGCTGGTACATGCCATCGCTTGTGAAGACACCCGCCATACCCAGACCATGCTGCGCCAGTACGGCATCGACAAGCCCCTGCTCGCCGTGCATGAACACAACGAGGAAGAAGCGGCGCTGCTTGTGATTGAACGGCTGCGGCGCGGCGAACGGGTTGCTTATGTCAGCGACGCCGGTACGCCCGCGGTCAGCGACCCCGGCGCACGGCTGGTGGCCGCCGTACGGGCAGCGGGACTTGCCATCCTGCCCCTTCCAGGGGCCAGCAGCGTGACCACAGCAATGAGCGTGGCCGGTATCAGCGGCGGCGCGGGTTTTGTTTTTGCCGGCTTTCTACCCTCCAAAGCGTTGGAGCGCGACCAGGCGGTACTGTTGCTGTTGGCTGATCCCCGGGCAACGGTGATTCTGGAGGCACCGCACCGCATAGAGGCATTGGCACGTGCGATGGTCCCCCTGGGCCGCCGGCTGGTGACTGTAGGCCGTGAACTGACGAAACAGTTTGAAGAAATCGTCACCGTTGCTGCCGAGGACCTGAGTGCCTGGCTCGCCGCCGGAAGCCAACGTACACGCGGCGAGTTTGCGCTGGTGCTGCATCCGGGCGAAGAAGCGCAAACCGGGAATGACGGCAACCGTGTATTGCAGTTGCTGCTGGCTGAGTTGCCATTGAAAACTGCTGTGAAACTCGCTGCGGAAATTACCAGCGCTCCGCGCAACGAGTTGTATGAAGCCGCTCTTCAGCTTAAGAAGAACTGACCCGGTGACCCGGCCACTGAATTAGATTCGCTCGTCCCGCTCCCCCCGGAACTCCATCCCGGGGTGCGCTTTTTGAACCACCTGGTTGGCGTCCAGGTAGACCCAGTAAAACATATCCTGCACGTCCCGCCACCGATAGGTCAGGATGTCGCCTTTCCACAAGGCCACATGATCAATGGAGGCGGGTCGCCCAAATTCGCGAAGCACATCGTCGCGGGTCCACTTTCCCGGCTCGATACGCTCAAAGTCGCGGGCATTGAGAACCTGCCGCGCGCGCAGCACCTTGCCCGAAGCATCCAGGTCCACCATGAAGGCAAACTGGCCCACAGGCTGCCCCGAGTATTGCAGGCGTGATCCGGAATCAAGCGCCACCACCGCGCCGGGCTGGCCCAGCCGAGAGACGACTTCTTCGCGCGACATACCCGGAGTTACGGAGCTAAAAGGTCGCAAGGCACATCCGCCGAACCAGAACAATGTGGCCAACAAGAGAAGAAAAGTTTTGTGTAGACGCATGGCAACTCCTTGTATCGATCTTCAGTTTCCAGTGATGGTATACCGTCAGGCAACCCTCGTTGGACAACTGTTTGCCGCTACAGTTCCGGTGCGGCGACAATCGGATTCCCCATGGACAAACCCTATGCCCCGGCCACCGATAGAAATCGGGATCCCATCCTGAAAATCCTGCGCAGCCATTTTGCAGACAGACGCTCGGTGCTGGAGATCGGCAGCGGGACCGGCCAGCATGCCGTGTACTTTGCCGCCGCCTTGCGGTGGCTGAACTGGCAAACCTCCGACGTGCCTGCCAATCTGCCGGGCATACGGCTCTGGCTGGAAGAGGCCGCTCTTCCAAACACACCGGCACCGATTTCGCTGGATGTGTGCCTGCCTTGGCCAACCATCGAATTTGACGCCGTCTTCACAGCCAACACGCTGCACATCATGGGTTGGGAAGAGGTAAAAGGCCTGTTTGCGGCATTAAATCGGCAAATGCAAGCAGGTGGACTGCTCACGGTCTATGGCCCGTTCAACTATGACGGCCGTTTCACCAGCGAGAGCAATGCGAAGTTTGACGCGATGCTGCGCGCTGGCAACCCGGCCAGCGGACTGCGTGACTTTGCGGCGGTGAACGACCTCGCGACAAAGGCCGGTTTGCACTTGCTGGAGGATTGCGCCATGCCGGCGAACAATCGCTGCATCACCTGGCAGCGAGCAGCAACGACCCCGGGTTGAAGGGCCACGACGTCAATCGCGACGGCGCGGGCGATGCGACTCATCCCGGCGTAAAGCTTTTGCAGATACCAGAAAATTTCCATGCTCTAGCCGTCCTGCCGGCGCAGGATCGCACCCGAACGGCAGGCGCTGCTCACATCGAGCGAAGGCTGGTAACTTGACGAATGCACGTCCAATAGTCCCAGCACGCTGTGATACAGATTGTCATGCGTCAAGACCGCGTCGCGCGCGCCTGCAAGGCATTTGCGGTCTACGTTCGAGCGCCGCAATGTCTCATTGCCGAACCAGCCGACGAAGGCCACGTGCTTTTGCGCGTCGGGTGCCAGCGCATACGGCAGGCCGTGCAGGAACAGACCGTATTCACCCAGGGATTCGCCGTGGTCGCTCATGTATAGCAGCGAGGTATCGAAGTGGCGTTCTTCCGACTTCAGCCAGTCTATCGCCCGGGCCAGGAACAAATCAGTTTCGACGATGCTGTTGTCATAGGCGTTGACTACTTCGGGCAGTGGACATTCCGAGATGGCGCTGGTCGCACATTCCGGTTTGAATTTTTTGCTGGAAAGTGATGAGCGCTTGAAATAGGCAGGGCCATGGCTGCCCATCTGGTGCATGACCACGACCACCCCTTTCCTGCTGCGCTGCGGGTCGAGCGCCGCGATGCGCGCGTCCAGCCCATACAGCATGGCCTGGTCCAGGCATTCGCCGTCCACGCACAGATGGCGGCCCATGGCGTCAGGCAGACCATTGGAGGCCTGGGCGCTGGGGATGCGTGCGCAGACACCCTTGCAGCCGGCCTGGTTGTCCAGCCAGAGCACGGCCAGCCCAGCGGCCTGCAGCACGTCCAGCAGGTTCTCGTGGTCCATCTTGCGCTTTTCGAATGCCACCTTGCCGAGCGGGGAAAACATGCAAGGTACCGAAGCCAGCGTGTTGGTGCCGCAGGAGCGCACATTGCGAAAGCTCACCACGTCGCGCGTCGCGAGCTCGGGCGTTGTGTTGCGTTCGTAGCCGTTCAGGCCGAAATGGTCGCCCCGCGCAGTCTCGCCGATCACCAACAGCATCAGGGGGCGGCGCTGCTGTGTCGCATAGCTCGCGCCCAATGCCGCGTCGGCAGAAACAGGCACCAGTCCCTTGGCACGCTTGAACAGCGGCTTGAGGTTGTAGACAGCGGCGGCGGCCACGGTGGACAGCGGGTTGAGCATGTAGCGCAGTTGCGTGTTGTTGCGCAGGAAAGGCGCAAGCAGCCGGTAACCTGCCGCCGCCGTCCCGGCAGTGATCAAAAGCGCCAGCAGAAAGAGCAGCGTGGAGCGCACGAGCTGCCTCCACGCGCCGCCGCCTACCAGCGGCACGCGCGCGACCCACAAGACAGGCAGCGCGGCCGCCAGCAACACATTGCCCAGCAAGGCCCAGCTGACGATATCGCGCGCCTCGCGCAGGTCTGTCTGCGCGGTGTTGCCGATCATGGTGGCGTCAATCATGATGCCGTAGACGAGCATGTAGTGTTGCGCAACCCCGGCGATGACAAGTATCGCAATCCACACCGGCTTCATGAAACGCGTCCACGCCGTCAGCGACAGCAAAGCGGCCGTGAGGCCGAACACCAACAGGCCGAGAGTGATGCTCTCGGGAACCAGCGTGACGGCATGGGGCAAGCGCGCAATCTCCAGCCACAAGGCCGCATTGCCAACAGTCAGGAGCCACAGCGACAACACGAGAACGACGAACTGCGGCGAACGGGGCGCTTGCCACGTTCTCGACGCTACGTGCGTCACCCGATGAAGTAGATTGATCGGCGTATGCGGGGAAGTGGAAACAGGAGGCATGCATCAACCATAAGAGCTGGGCGTGAGCCTGGCCTGAACGCCGCACTCAGGAACCGTTCAGGTTGGCCTGCAGCTGCATTTACAATGATTTATTTGGTGTCAACCCTTGCGCATCCTGCTTGTTGAAGACGACGTGCCCTTGGCCGAAGCGGTTTGCGGCTACCTGCGCGCCAAGGCGTTTGTGGTCGACAGCGTGGGCAGCCTCGCAGAAGCGCGCGCCGCGATTGCCAGCGCGCAGTATGCAGCGGTGTTGCTGGACCTGCACCTGCGGGACGGCGATGGCCTGGCGCTGCTGCCGTCGTTGCGCGCGCTGCGTGAGCAACCCATGGTGATTGTGCTGACTGCGCGCGACCAGGTCAGCGACCGGATCCGCGGACTGGACGCAGGCGCTGACGACTACCTGATCAAGCCCTACGACCCTGAAGAGTTGCTGGCACGTTTGCGCGCGGTGGAGCGCCGCAAGAGCGGCAGCGAGACGCCTGTGCTGACATTCGGCAACCTGGAAATCGACTTGGCGCGCGACCTGGTCAAGAAGAACGGAGTCCCGGTGATCCTCACGCAAAAGGAGTGGGCCTTGCTGCGCGTGATGGCCGGGAAACCCGAGCGCATCCATACCCGCGAGGCGCTCCAGGATGCCTTGTACGGCTTCGATGATGAGGCCGATAGCAACACGCTGGAAGTCTTCGTCAGCCGACTGCGCCGCAAGCTCGGGCGCGACTGCATCCAGACGCTGCGAGGGCTGGGCTATCGACTGACTGCGGCCAGGGATGACGCGCAATGACGGCGCGCATGAGTCTGGCAAAGCGTCTGAGCCGCGCACTGATCCTGTGGGTAGGCGGCGTCTGGATGCTGTGCATCCTCGGCGTGAGCTGGTATGTCTACCGCGAGATCAACCACAACTTCGACAACGAGTTGACCGAGAGCTCGCACCGGATGTTTGACATCGCAATCCACGACTGGGACAGGGTGGGTGCGTCCACCCCCAGCGCACCGGTACTGGCGCCTGAACCACTGATTCCCGGCGACGAGCTTATCTTTCACCTGGTGGACGACAACGGTCGCGTGCTGATGCGATCGGCGCAATCGCCGCAGCAAACCTTCGGCGTGCCGCTGGCGACCGGTTTCGCCGACTCGGGCCTTTGGCGCATCTACACGGTGCGCCATCCTGCGCGGCCCCTGTACCTGCAACTGGCGGACCCACTGGAAGAGCGTCGTGCCGGCCTCAAGAGCACGTTGCTGGGACTTGCGTTACCGATGGCCGCCGTGCTGCCGCTGCTGGCCCTGCTCCTGCGTACGATTGCTCGCCGCGAGCTGCGGATCCTGGAGCGGCTGGAGGAAGAGATCGCTTTGCGCAGCGGCACCGATCTGCGTCCGATCTCCCTGTCGGGGGCGCCCTCGGAGTTGCACTCGGTGGGCGACCATGTCAACCGGCTGCTGGAGCGCCTGTCGCATTCACTGGACGTGGAGCGTTCGCTGGCCGCCAACGCAGCTCACGAGTTGCGCACGCCGCTTGCAGCGGTGCGGCTGCGTTTGCACACTGCGCTGGAGCATGGACTGGACCCGACTGACGTGCAGGCGGCTTTGGAGGCGCTGAACATTCTCAGTCACCGCACAGAAAAATTGCTGCAGCTGTCGCGAGCCGAATCGGGCGCAGCCCTGGGACACCAGCCCGTCGACTTGGTGCAACTGGCTGCTACCGTGGTGCAGGAGTTCTGGCAGACCGAACCGCTGCGTCAGCGACTCGACCTTCAAGTTCCGGACGGTGGCATGCTCCCCGCTTTGGGCGACGCTGACTCGATCGCAATCGCGCTGCGCAACCTGATAGAGAACGCCCTTCGTTACGGCAAGGAATCGGCGGTGGTGGTTGTGGTTGAAGCGCCCTGCACGCTGATTGTGCGAGACATGGGCGCGGGCGTCGACGCCAGCAAGCTGCAGGACCTGTTGCAACGTCATGTACGGCAAGTGAAAGACGGCGCGGGCTACGGCCTGGGCCTGTCGATCGTCAACACGATTGTCCAAAACCATGGTGGGACACTGTCGCTTCGCTCTCCCGTGCCGGGTACGGCAGGAGGGTTAGAGGCACGCATCGATTTTCTTCAGCCACAGGCCTAAGCAGCATCGCAGCAAGCAGATCGACCCTGTTCGCGCGCTGAAACGAACCGGGTGAACCGGCTGCATGCCCATGCAATACATCGCACGACGCATGGTGTTGATATTCGAAGGTAATTTGGTGCGGCTGGCGGGGATCGAACCCACGACCCTTGGCTTCGGAGGCCAATACTCTATCCACTGAGCTACAGCCGCAACGCTGAAACAAGGAATCTGCGCGCTTTGCAGCATGCAGGAACCCCGCAGGAGCCGGCGCCGTGAGCACCCACCCCTGTGTAAGGGTTCGATTCTATCAGCCGGCCAGCCCGTATCCGGGGATTACAGGTGCGGCGGCTATAATCGAAGGTTGTCGAATATGAGTTGCTTTAGTTACCGATTTTCAGTTTTTTGAGGAAGCCATGAGCGCAAACGATCACACGACGGCCCACGAAGAAGACCACTCAGGCCCCATCAAAACACCCAAGCAGCTCCTGCTTGCCGTTTTCTTCTCTTTTGTCGTCCCTATTTTTGCCATCATTGCGCTGGTTTATTACGTCACTTCTGACAACAAGCCCGCCGCCGGCGCCGGCGATCACGAGAAAGCCATTGCCCAGCGCATCCAGAAAGTTGGCATGGTCGAGATTCGCGATGCGAACCGCCCGCTGAAACCCGGTAGCGAAGTGTTTGCAGCCCAATGCGCCGCCTGCCACGCCACAGGCGTTGCGGGTGCACCGAAACTCGGCGACGCAGCGGCCTGGGGCCCTCGCATCGGGACAGGCTACGCAGCCCTGCTCAACTCCGCACTCAAAGGCAAGGGCGCCATGGGTCCACAAGGCGGCGGTGATTTTGACGACGTGGAAATCGGCAAGGCCGTGGTGCACATGGCCAACGCCGCAGGCGGGAAATTCGCAGAACCCCAGAAAGCGGCCGCTCCAGCCGGTACCGTAGCAGCCGCGCCGGTTGCAGCTCCTGCCAAATAACGAATCTGGCTCCCTTTAAAAAAGCCGGTCACAGACCGGCTTTTTTATTGAAAATGGCCTGAACCCCATATTCAACGGACGTAAGCCGCTATTTATTCAGTAGCATCTTTCAACTGTTCCCGCCCTGCTGCAGGGCTGCGCACGTAAGAAAACCGGCGTGGCAACTCCCGGGTCGCAATCTCGACAGGCACCCACAAACCCTGCTCAATCGCGTCGGCAGCCTGGACCATGTCCTGGGTATGCACCAAGCCGAAGCCCAAATCGGTCTCCAGGTAGACGCGGCCGTGTTCATCGAGGAGGCAGCGCTGGATGCGTGCGGAGCGGCCAGTGTGTGCCGTGACCGGGAAATCCGGCGCACTGGCAATGCGCCAGATCAGCGGGGTCGCCTCAAGCTCGACATACACGCGCTGCGGGCCGTTCTGGAAAAACCACTGACCGGCCGGATCGCCTTCGTAATTGCGGGAAATGAAATCAATCAGTTTTTCATGCTTGAGCAATGAGCCCTTGCTGCCTGCCGCCCCGCTTGTAAATGAGCCGGACACCTGAGCCTTGTCATCGCGCATATACCAGTTGCCACGCGCGTCCAGGCCCAGCCAGCCAAAGCAGTGAGGCACGTTGGGCCATTTGGCAATAGCCTGGCGAACAATGTCATCCATGCAGTTCATTTTGCGCTGCTTCCAGCTGCGCCGACAAAAACCCGCACACAGCCTCAGGCATGGCCCGTACATGGCCCGGGAAGGGCGCAGAGGGGAATCCAACATGACCTCCCTCGTCCGGTTGCCAAAGCGTCACAGCAGGACTTACATCGCAGGTCTGCGGGAGGCTGGCTGCCGGTATGAAGGGGTCGTTCAGCGCATTCAACGCGAGCGCCGGCACCGCAATCTGCCGCATGCTGGGTTTGGCGGAGGCACGCCGCCAGTAGTCCTCCGTATCCTTGAAGCCATGCAAGGGCGCGGTGAAGACGTTGTCAAACGCATACAAGTCGCGAGCAGCGAGCAAGGCCTCGGCGTTGAAGAGGCCCGGGTGTTGCTCCAGTTTCTTCAGCGCCTTGGGCACCATGGATCGCAAAAACATGCGGGTGTAAACCATCCGGTTGAAACCGCGGCCGATCGCGTGGCCACTGGCAGCCAGATCCAGAGGGGAACAGACGGAAGCTACGGCCGTGACCAGGCTGCCCGCAGAAGCGCCCATCTCTCCAGCCCAACGCATCAGCGCGTTGCCGCCCAGCGAAATACCGACTGCAAAGATCGGGCCGGGGTGCAGCATGCGAAAGCGCCGCAGAATCCAGTCAATCTCCTCGAAATCGCCGGAATGATAGGCGCGTGGAGCGCGGTTCAGTTCACCCGAGCACCCACGAAAATGCGGTACAGCACAGGCCCAGCCGCGCACGCGCGCCACATCCGCAAACGCTTCGGCATAGTGGCTGGCCGACGAGCCTTCCAGGCCATGAAAAACCACAAGAAGTGGAGCCCCCACGCTCCCCACTGCGTGTGGTTCGCTGCCCCCCGGGGGGGCTGAACTTGCTCGGGGCGGCCCTTCGCGGCGTTCGGCATCCACGCCGCTGGCATGCTGCGCAAAGTCAACGTCGACAAAATCGTCGTCGGGCGCCAGCCACCGCTCGCGGCGAAAGCTCGGCGCCTCGGCCAGGTAACGCTGCGAGCGCAAGGCAGCATAAATGGTCTGCAGATTGCCCCCAGGCAACCACCACGGTGCTTTGTAATCCATTCCGGCCAGCCTCAGTGCAGCACCTGCGGAGTGTCCGAAATTTCCTGTATTTCGCGGGGAGTGCCGGGGCTGGTGTGGTGCGCCACGAGCCGCCAGCCCTGGGCGGTCTTGTGATACACGTTCGTGGCAATCACATAGGCGTGAACAGGACCTTCCTCGGTCATCACTTCAATCCGTTCCAGCACGCTGTGCACACTGGCGCTCATCGCTTCAACCTTGCGGATTTTTTCGGCATGAGCCCGGATGGTGCCATTAGCGAACATCGCGTCAAACGCGGTCCGTATGGCTGCCGCCCCCACCAGCCGCGGGCCACCGGGATGGACGCAGACGATGTCGTCCTCGTCGGCCCAGCAGGCCATGAGTTTGTCGATGTCTCCGCCTTGCAGCGCTTCGTAAAACGCTGCTTCTATATCGTCGGCGTTGCCGCCGTTTGCCTGTGAAACTTTGGGTTTTCGCATGGAATCATTCGAGTGAGGAACGCTCAGCCGGCTTTGTCGGCTGCCCCGTATTAAGCCACGCCTGCAACACCTGGTGCATGTTTCGGGCCTGGCTTGCCTGCCAGAGCAATTCCGGTGCCGCCACATGGGTACCCGCTGGAAGGACCCTGAGGACCCGGTCCACAAATTCGGCCAGCTTTACAGGACGCACCGGCTGCTCGCCTGCCGGGATCATGTATTTGAGGGTTGACAGCATCCAGGCGGCAACATTTCCAGGAAAGCCCACCCCGCCCTGTGCAGACTGCTTTTGCGCAGAACGCACCAGCAACACACGCTCAAAGCCCAATGCAGCAACCTGCTGCTCGTCGATATTGGCCAGCCCGTAACGCAACGCCTGAGGCAGCCGCCCCGGTGCGTGCGGCAACACCAGCACCAGGGTCAGCACGCCACATCGCCTTAGCCACTGTGCCAGCGGCAGCAATTGTTCCGGTTTCGGCGTCCAGAGCGCGCGCTCGCGATCGTGGTAGAGACGGGGCGGCTCGAACATCACCACCCCCGTCTGCGCAGGCAGGGTGCATACCGGCCAGGTCGCGATGTCGTCGCCGTGCACCGCGGCAATAGACACTTGCGCCAAACCGGTACTCATGGGCTCGCGCGCCAGCACCTGGGTGTGGGCAAAACCGCCACTGCCCGCCAGACGACGGAGGACCTCGCTGCCAAGAACGCCGGTGGCGCCCGCAACGATCAGGTCACCCTGGGCACTGCTCTGGACGGGGTGCGGTTTGAGGGATGCATGCAGGGCTTGCAGCGGACTGATCTGGAGGGAAAGGACGACATGTGGCGACATTCAGCTATGGTAGTGTTGCTACATGCAATTTTGGAGGCTTGCCATGAAATCACGCTTTTTAAGCTGGGGCCTTGCCGGCCTCTTCACCCTGCTGCTGTCCGGCTGCGGCTACAACGACTTTCAACGCCTGGACGAGCAGACCAAGTCGGCCTGGTCGGAAGTACTGAACCAGTACCAGCGCCGCGCCGATCTGGTGCCCAACATCGTGGCCACCGTCAAGGGTGAGGCGAATTTTGAGCAGGAAACCCTGACCAAGGTTGTGGAGGCCCGCGCCAAGGCAACGTCCATGCAGGTGACCCCCGAAACGCTGAACAACCCTGAAGCCTTCGCAAAATTCCAGGCTGCCCAGGGTGAGCTCAGTTCAGCCCTGTCGCGCCTGCTGGTGGTAACGGAAAACTACCCCAACCTCAAGGCCAACCAGGGCTTTCAGGACTTGCGCGTGCAGCTGGAAGGCACCGAGAACCGCATCACCGTGGCGCGCAACCGGTATATCCAGGCCGTGCAGGCCTACAACGTGCTGGCCCGCAGTTTTCCGAGCAATTTGACAGCGATGGTGTTCGGTTATGCGGTCAAACCGAGCTTCACTGTGCAGAATGAAGCGCAAATCTCGACGCCACCGACCGTGGATTTCAATAAAAAATAAGCCCGCTTTTCCAGCGTGCGCATGACCATTCCACTCACCTTTGCCGCCTGGCCCCGCACTGCCGCCAAGGCAATGCGCGCACTTGGTCTGCTGCTGACAACGGTTTTTCTTTGGGGTGCACTAACCGCGCGGGCGCAAGACGTGTTGCCTGTGCCTGCGTTGACGGCGCGCGTGATGGACAGCACCGGCACGTTGGATAACACGCAGCGCGAGGCGCTCGAAGCCAAGCTGGCGACGTTTGAAAAAGCGCGTGGCGCGCAGATAGTGATTTTGATGGTGCCCTCTACCGCGCCTGAAGACATTGCGGCGTACGCCCAGCGGATTGGCGACAGCTGGAAGATCGGGCGCAAGGGCATCGGCGACGGGCTATTGCTGGTAGTGGCAAAAAATGACCGTAAGGTACGCATAGAAACCACCAAAACGCTGGAAGGCGCCATTCCCGATCTCGCGGCACGCCAGATCATCGACCGGGCCATCACGCCCCGCTTCAAGCAGGGCGACTTCGCTGGCGGACTCAATGCAGCGGCCGATCAGATCATTGCGCTGATCAGCGGAGAGAACTTGCCCGCACCTGATTCAGATGCGGGGAGGGCCGGCAATAAGGGCTTCAACTGGACCGACATTGCTGTTTTCCTGTTTTTTGCAGTGCCCATAGGCGCGCGGCTGATAGCAGCCGTTTTCGGACGCAAGCTGGGGGCTATGGTCACCGGCGGCGCGGTTGGCGGCCTCGCCTGGCTGTTTACCAGCAGCCTCCTGATTGGCGGCCTCGCCGCCGTGGCCGGCGCCGCGGTAGCCTTGGTGGTCGGTCTTGGCAGCTGGGCCTCAAGCGGACGGGGCGGCGGGTCTTCCAGTTGGGGCGGCGGTGGTTCGGGCGGCGGCAGTTGGGGTGGTAGCGGTGGAGGTGGAGGCGGGTTCAGCAGCGGCGGCGGCGGTGACTTCGGCGGCGGCGGCGCTTCGGGAAGTTGGTAACCATGATCAGCAAACTCAAACTTCTGATCAAGCATCTCTGGCTTGACGCTTCCGACAGTGAGCGCGCCATACCGGCTGCGATGCTGGAACGGCTGACGCGGCGCGTGGCTGCAAGCGAGAAGCGTCACAGCGGCGAGATCCGTATTTGCGTGGAAGCATCCTTACCCTCCAGCTATCTCTGGCGGCTGGGCAGGAACACTCCCGTCAGCACACTTATTCGCGAACGGGCCGTGATGATGTTCGGCAAGTTGCGTGTCTGGGACACCGAGCACAACAATGGTGTGTTGATCTACATGTTGCTGGCCGAGCACGCGATTGAAATCGTCGCCGACCGCGGCCTGGCCCGGCATGTGAGCCCGGCGCAGTGGCAGGCCATGGTGGCGCGCATGGCGCGGGCGTTCAAGGAAAAACGGTATGAAGACGGGTTGACGCAGGCGCTGGAGGAAACTTCGGCGCTGCTGATGGCGCACTTTGCTGTTGGCGGCAGGCCGGACAGCACACCAAACAATCCCAACGAACTGCCTGACGCGCCCTTGCTGCGATAGCCGGGCGGCAGATGCCCCAGAGCGGCTGCCGGTAGCGCCGCTTCAGGGCGCCAGAACGACAGCCAACACAAAGAGGGCAGCCACCGCGAGCATGACCCGCGTCAGCCACGCTTTCCGCGCGCGCCGGGCCTTGCGCTCTGGCGATGCCTCTTCCCATGTCAGGCTGTCCAGAAGACTGTCCATTTTTCGCACCTCGTTGTTGACTTGCTCCCACCGCAACAATAAGGGGACAAGCCGCTCCATGGCAGTCATTTAGCGTGTCCAGTTGTTACCTCGCCCATTGGGCACAGCGGCGGCGCCTGAAACGCTTCACATTTGATAGCTGCCCGCGCCCGTACCATATGGGCTGGAGGCATATTTTGCTTGAATATATGCAGCAAGCGGCATCTGCATGACGAAATAGGAACGTGGCGCCGCAGCCACTCACAGCTGCGGGACTTGCAAGCACCCAGGGCAAAAAAGCAGAACGCCGCCGAGTCGTGTACCGGCGGCGATCCGGACTTTGCTTCTTCAGTCCATCAATGTCCACTTCTGTTCGCTGCGCGCCGACTCCACCACCTTCTCAATAAAGCGAACCCCGCGAGCCCCGTCTTCGATCCGCGGATAGTCGGCGTCCAGTGGATCGGGCTCGCGCCCGGCGGCACGCGCGCGGATGTCGGCCGCCACACCCAGATAGACATTCGCAAAGGCTTCAATGAAGGCTTCGGGGTGGCCAGCTGGCAAGCGGCTGGCCCGCTGCGCCGAGGGGCACAGCCAGGGTGATCCGCGCGTCAGGATGCGGCGCGGCCCGTCCAGCGGGGAATGCAGCAGCTGGTTGGGCTCTTCCTGCCGCCAGTCGAGCGTGCCGCTGCTGCCAAAAACACGCAGGCGCAAGTCGTTCTCGCAGCCGACCTCAATCTGCGAAGCGATCAGCACGCCACGTGCGCCATTGGTAAACCGCAGCAACAGATTGCCGTCGTCGTCCAGCCTGCGGCCGGGGATGAAAGCCGTCAGGTCAGCGCACAGGCTTTCAAGCTCAAGCCCGGTGACCGTGGCCACAAGGTTCTCTGCATGCGAGCCGATATCGCCGATGGCGCCTGCCGCACCGCTGCGCGCCGGATCCGTACGCCAATCGGCCTGCTTGTTGTTGCCGCCCTCAAGGCGGGTAGCGAGCCAGCCCTGGTTGTATTCGACGATGACCTTGCGTATCTCGCCGAGCATGCCCTGGCGCACCATGTTGCGTGCCTCGCGCACCATGGGATAGCCGGTGTAGTTGTAGGTCACGCCGAAGACGATGCCGCTTTTGGCGGCCACGCTGGCCAGTTCCTGCGCCTGCGCGTTGGTGTGAACCAGCGGCTTGTCGCACACCACATGAATACCGGCCTCCGCAAAAGCGCGCGCGACCGGAAAGTGCACATGGTTGGGCGTGACGATGGAAACGAAGTCGATGCGCTCGTCCTTGGCGCGTTTCAGCTCGTCGCTCAACAGCTCTTGCCAGCTGCCATGGTTTCTTGCCGCAGGCAGACCCAGGTCTTGACCTGACGCCCGCGCCTTGTCAGGGACTGACGACAAGGCGCCGGCGACCAGCTCGATCTGCCCGTCCAGAGCCATGGCTTTGCGGTGCACGGCGCCGATGAAGGCATCCCGGCCGCCACCGACCATTGCGTAACGCAGCTTTTTCATGCTGTTGACCCCGCCATGCCGCCCTGCTTCGACTTGTCAAAAACAGCATCAAAGGCACCTGCCGCAGGCTTGAAGTCCAGCCGCTTGCAGAATGCCGCGCTTTCCGTGGCGCCGTGCACCCGGTCCATGCGGCTGTCCTCCCACTCCACGCTCAGGGGGCCGGCGTAGCCGATGTCGTTGAGTGCGACGATCAGCGATTCGAAATCGATCATGCCTCGCCCCACGCTGCGGAAATCCCAGAAGCGCCTTGCATCGCCAAAGCTGGTATGCCCGCCGAACACGCCGACGGTGCCGTCGCCCTTGTTCCACCACACATCTTTCATGTGAGCGTTGTATACCCGGTCGGGAAAGGTGCGAATGAACTTGATGTAGTCCACCCCCTGGTAGCCCAAATGGCTGGGGTCGAAATTGAACCCAAAACGCCGGTGACCTTTGACTGCCTCCACCGCTCGTTGGCTGGAAGCGATGTCGAACGCAATCTCGGTGGGATGAACCTCCAGCGCAAAGTTCACGTCAACGGATTCGAACACGTCGAGGATAGGCGTCCAGCGCCGCGCGAAGTCTGCAAAACCCTTGTCCCAGAAAGCCTGCGTGGTTGGCGGAAAAGCGTAGTTGGCGTGCCAGACGGACGAGCCAGTAAAACCCGTCACTGTTTTGACACCGAATTTTGCGGCTGCGCGCGCAGTGTCCTGCATTTCGCGCGCCGCGCGCTGGCGCACGCCTTCCGGCTCGCCATCGCCCCATATCTCCTCGGAAACAATTGCCTGATGCCGTTCGTCAATCAGGTCGCAAACAGCCTGTCCCACCAGATGGGCACCAATTGCAAAGCACTGCAAGCCGTGCTGCTCAAGCAGCTTGCGCTTGTCTTTGACGTAACTGGCACTCTTCAACGCTTCCTGAACATTGAAGTGGTCACCCCAGCAGGCCAGCTCCAGGCCGTCGTAGCCCATGCTGCGGGCCAGCGGCGCCAGCTCCTTGAGCGGCAAATCGGCCCATTGGCCGGTAAACAATGTGACGGGTCTTGCCATGGCAGTAGTTCCCAAAATGTTGAACGCTTCGCTCCGCCTCTTCATTCAAGAGGCAGGCGCGAAAGCGAAGGTTGGATACCTTAAAACGGAGAAGCAGGCTCGTAGTACTGCTTGGCGTTTTCCTTGGTGATCAGGACCGACGGGATGATGGTCGTCGCAGCGACCTTCTCGCCCTTGACGCGCGCCGCAGCGGTGAGTTTCATCGCGTCGGCAATCATGCTGGGCGAATAAGTGACGTCAGCGGTCACCAGTTTGTCGCCGTCCATGACTTTCTTGATGTACTCCTTGGAACCCGCACCGCCGAGCACCAGCTTGATGTCGCTGCGCTTGGCCTGGTCGATGGCTTTCTGCACGCCCACCGCCATGTCGTCGTCGGAAGCCCAGACAGCGTCAATTTTCTTGAAGCGCGTCAGGTAGTCCTGCATGACCTTGAAGGCATCGTCACGGTTCCAGTTGCCGTGCTTCGCATCAAGAATCTTGATGCCCGGATGTGTTTTCATCACGGCAGTAAATGCATCGACGCGCTGGTTGTCGATGACCGTCGGAATACCGCGCAAGACGACTACATCGCCCTTGCCGCCCAGGGCCTTGGCCATGTACTCGGCCGAGACTTTGCCGAACCCGGGATTGTCTCCGGCAACATACGCGTCTTGCGCACTCGGATCTGTCAATCCACGGTCCACGACCGTCACGTAGACGCCTTTGCTTTTGAGTTGCGCCACAGGCTGGGTCAGCGGTGCCGACTCGAATGGAAGAATCACCAGGGTGTCGATCTTGTTGGCGGTGTGCAAATCCTGCACCTGGTTGGCTTGTTCGGCGGCGGAGCCTGCGGTTTTCACGGTGACCTTCAGGCCGGGATACTGTTTTTCAAGCTCTGCCTTGGTGCGATTGGCCCAGTACACGACACCGCCGGCCCAGCCGTGTGTGGCGGCAGGAATAGCCACGCCAATATGGGGCTTGTTCTGCGCAAAAGTCGCTGGCGCCGTACCCAGGCAGACCAGCACCGCAGCGCTGGTTGCCAGTTTCCGAATCATCGATTTCATGGTTGTCTCCTTGCTGGTTGAAAAATTGGCAGCTTGCGCCACCGGTGAAAAAACCTAGCGGCGTCCTCGCTGGAAGAACGCAACCGCGATGATGACAAAACCCTGCACGGCAGCATTGAGGTACACGCTGATGATGCTGGTCAGGTTGAGAATGTTGCTGATCACGGAAAGCAACACTGCGCCGATGACCGTGCCAGTGATGCCGCCCGCGCCACCTTTGAGGGCGGTTCCGCCCACAATCACGGCGGCAATGGCCTCGAGCTCCCACAGCAGTCCCGTGCTCGGTGAAGCCGATCCCAGGCGGGGCACGTACAGCAAGGTGGCAATGCCGACGCACACTCCCAGCAATGCGTAGGTGATGATCTTGACGCGGTCGACTTCAACGGCCGCGTAACGCGCCACCTGTTCGTTGGAGCCGATGGCCTGGACGTACCGGCCATAGGCGGTCCGGTTGAGAATCAGCGCGCCGAGCATGGCCACCGCGATAAAAACCCACACAGGAATCGGGATGCCGGCCAGGCTGCCGTAGTAGACCGGGCTGTAGACCGTCGACAGGCTGGAGTCCAGCGTGATGGCGCCGCCATTGGAAAAATAGGTGAGGTAGGCCCTGAAGATACCCAGCGTTCCCAGCGTGACGATAAAGGGTTCGATCCGGCCTTTGGTGATCAACAGGCCGTGGGCCAGACCGAACACCGCACCCAACAGCACAGCGAAGGCCATGCCGAGCGCGACCACCAGCACAGGGGACGTCATCGTTGCTGCGATCGCATTCATCATGAGGATCGTGCAACCTGCAATCAGCGCCGCCATCGAGCCGACCGACAGGTCAATGCCACCCGAGATGATGACAAAACACATGCCCACGGCAATGATGCCGATAAACGCCGTGCGGGTCAGCACATTCATGGCGTTGTCCAGCGTTGCAAAATTCTCGTTGAGCAGCACACCCGCGATGCACAGCAAGACAAGCCCCGCGAGCGGACCCAGGCCATGCAGCGACTGCCGCCAGGACAGGCTTCGGGAGGCCAGGCGCTCGGCAGCGAAGCCGGTAGCCGGCGGGGCTTCAGTGTGTTCCGGTGGCATGGGCGATCATGACCTCTTCAGTTAGTTCGTCGGCCTGGAGCATGGCGACCAGCTTGCCGGCACGCATCACGGCAACGCGATGGCACAGGCCTATCAGTTCCATCAGCTCCGAAGAAATGACAATGACGCCATGCCCTTCCCGCGCCAGACGCTGAATCAAAAAATAGATGTCGCGTTTGGCACCGATGTCGACGCCGCGTGTGGGCTCATCAAGAACAACGACGCGGGGGGCGGGATGCAGCACCTTGGCCAATGCCAGCTTTTGCTGATTGCCTCCCGACAACGCAGAAGCCGGGTTGTCGAGGGAACCTGTGCGGATTCCAAAATCATTGATGGCTGTTTGCAAGGCACGCCGTTCGGCATCTGGCGACAGCAGAGGCTGCGCATAACGTTCCAGGGCCATCAGCGTCAGGTTTTGCCGCAAGCCGAAGTGGACATGAAGCCCCTTGTTTTTCCGGTCTTCGCTGAGATAGGTCAGGCCCCTGCGAACGGCCGCGCGAGGGTTGCGTCGCACCCAGTCTTCCCCACCCAGGCGCACCCTGCCTCCGGACGATTTTCGCAAGCCGAGCAAGCCTTCAAACAGTTCCGTCCGGCCGGCACCGACCAGGCCCGCAAAACCCAGAATCTCGCCCGCGCGCACTTCAAAACTGATGTCGCTGGCCCAGCCTGGAACGTTGATATGTTCGACCTGAAACAGGGTCGCGGCATCCGATGGTGACGGCTCCTTGAGGGGATACAGGTCCGAGAGTTCGCGGCCGACCATCAGGCTGGCCATTTGCTGGCGGCTCAGGCCGGAAGTGGGCCGGCGCGCGACAAAGCGGCCATCCCGCATCACGATCACCTCATCCGTGATCCGCTCCACCTCGTCCAGCTTGTGCGAAATGTACAAGACCGTCACGCCCTCGGTCTTAAGCTGGGCGATCAGCGTAAACAGCCGTTCGGTTTCACCCGGTGTCAACGTGGCCGTCGGTTCATCCATCACCAGCAAACGCGTTTTGCGCGCCAGAGCCTTGGCAATTTCCACCAGCTGCTTTTCAGCAACGATGAGCTGGCTGACGCGGGTATCGGGGCTGATGCTCAAGCCCACCTGATCCAGCACGCGCCTCGCCTCGCCGCTCATGGCTTTGTCATCGAGCAACCAGCCGCGCTTTTTTTCGTGTCCCAGAAAGATGTTCTGGGCAATCGTCAGGTCTTCAGCAAGATTGAACTCCTGGTGAATCATGACAATGCCCTCAGCCTCAGCCGCCCGCGAGCCACCGAAGTGCACGGCCTGGCCATTGACGGTCAATTCACCGCTGGTCAGCGTTTCATAACCCGCCAGGATTTTCATCAGGGTCGACTTGCCCGCCCCGTTTTCACCCAGCAGGCCATAGACCTTGCCGGGCGCGAGTTCAAAGCTGACGTCGTGTAGCACCTGCACCGGGCCAAAGCGCTTGACGATATCCTTGAATCCTACGGTGAGACTCACTGTTGATCCTGCCTTGTCACTGGACGTTGATGGATGCCAGGAAGCCCTCCCCGCGCCAGTCGGGGCGAGGGAAATCCAGCATCGCAGCGAAGGTCGTGCGCATCAAGCCACGCCTCCGAAAATTGCGGCGTTGACCCGGTTTTCCAGCCATTCCTGACGGCCGCTCACCGGCATCGGGTTGAATTCGTTGACGAAGGCGTGCTCGGCGACCTGCGTCAAGCTCATGTCGCCGGACAGAATGCGGCGCCCAAGATCCTGTTGCCAGCCGGCATAACGTTGTTGCCTGAAACGCTCGAGTTCGTCTTGCTCAACGAGGCACACCGCACTCTTGAGCGCCAGGGCCAGCACGTCAATAGCGCCCACATGACCATGCACGATGTCGACCGCATCCATGCTTTGGCGCCTGACTTTGGCATCGAAATTGAAGCCGCCGTTGACAAACCCGCCGGCCTTGATGATTTCGTACATGGCCAGCGTCAGGTCTTCCACGCTGTTGGGGAACTGGTCGGTGTCCCAGCCGTTCTGCGGATCACCCCGGTTGGCGTCAATGCTGCCAAACACACCCAGCGCCGCGGCGGTGGCAATTTCGTGCTGAAAGCTGTGCCCTGCAAGCGTGGCGT
This sequence comes from Polaromonas sp. A23, assembly GCF_002001015.1. Lineage (GTDB taxonomy): Bacteria > Pseudomonadota > Gammaproteobacteria > Burkholderiales > Burkholderiaceae_C > Polaromonas. Next base: position 205,802 of record NZ_MUNO01000010.1, read on the forward strand.
GGTTGGCCTCGATGTTGAGCTTGATCTCCTGCTCCAGGCCAAACTGCTTGAGGAAACCGTAAACGGTCGCGCAGTCGTAGTCATACTGGTGCTTGGTGGGCTCCAGCGGTTTGGGCTCGATCAGGATGTCCCCTTTAAAACCGGTCTTGTGCTTGTGCTCCACCACCATGCGCATGAAGCGGCCCAACTGCTCGCGCTCCTGGCGCAAATCCGTATTGAGCAAAGTGTCGTAGCCTTCGCGCCCACCCCACAACACGTAGTTGGCGCCGCCCAGCTGCCTGGTGGCATTCATCGCACTGAACACCTGGGTCGCCGCGTAGGCGAACACCTCGGGGTTGGGGTTGGTTGCCGCACCCGCAGCATACCGGCGATGGCCGAACAGGTTGGCAGTGCCCCATAACAGTCGCATACCGGTCTCCTCCTGCTTCTGGGCCAACACGTCCGTCATCGCCGAGAAGTTGCTGCGGTACTGCGCCAGATTGCTGCCTTCGGGCGCCACATCGGTGTCGTGGAAGGTATAGAAAGGCACGCCCAGCCGCGTGAACAGGCTGAAAGCTGCGTCGGCTTTGCGGCGCGCCATCGTCAGCTCATCGCCTGCCTCGTGCCAGGGCCGGGAAAAAGTGCCCTGGCCGAATACGTCGCTGCCCGGCCAGACAAAGGTATGCCAATAACAGACGGCCAGGCGAAGATGCTCCTGCATGGTTTTGCCAAGCAGGCGTTCTTCAGGGTTGTAGTGGCGGTAAGCCAGTGGGGAACTGCCGCCTGGCCCTTCATAACGGACTGGCGCAATGGAATCGAAGTAGGACATCTCGAAAAACCTGCTTTAAGTGAATCCGCAAATGCTACTTCTCACGGGCCGGCAGCTCGATTGTGAAAATCACCAGCAACCATGGCAATATTTGATGCTGCACCGCAAAAAGTGAAGTACTGAGCGAGAATGCGTAGGCAAACCCACCCGATTTCATGTCGCTTCACCGTACACCTGCCAACGCCAGGGTCTACCGCGTGGCCTTGCTGTTTCATGCCAGCAAGGTCTACGACCGCGAGGTCATTGCGGGCATCGGCTCCTATGTGAACCAGACACGCGTCGCCTGGGACCTGTTTCTGGAAGAGGACTTCCGTTTCCGCCTCGACGGGATAGAGGACTGGGGAGGCGACGGCATCATTGCGGACTTCGATGATCCAGCCGTCTCCCGCGCCTTGTCCACCATGGGGCTACCGGTCGTAGCCGTCGGCAGTTCCTATTCCGACAAAACCCTTTACCCGGCAGGCGTGCCCTATGTCGCCACGGACAACCAGCTGCTGATCCAGCAGGCCTACCTGCATCTCATCGAAATGGGATTAACCCAGTTTGCGTGCTACAGCCTGCCCGAATCGCCGCTCAATCGCTGGGCACAGGAACGCGAAAAGGTATTTGACGCATTAATGCAGCGCGACCGGCTGACCTGCCATATTCACCGCGGACTGGCTACCAGCGCACCCACCTGGAACAGCGCCTCGCACCAGCTCATGGGCTGGTTGAAATCTCTGCCTAAACCCGTGGGAATAATCGCCGTCACGGATGCACGCGCCCGGCAGTTGCTGCAAGCCTGCATCATGGCCGACATCGCCGTGCCCGATGAGGTCGCTATTGTGGGCATTGACAACGACACGCTGGGCCAGCATTTAACGCGCATCCAGCTCAGCTCGGTCAGCCAGGGGACGGAGGAAATGGGTCGTGCCGCCGCGCACTTGCTCCACCAGATTCTGGGCGGCGCGCGACTCAAGGACACGCGCATTGTTGTGCCACCAGCAGGAGTGCAGGCGCGCGCCTCCAGTCATCGTGAGGCGGTCCACGGCCCGCACGTGATGCGGGCACTTCATTACATCCGCCAATATGCCTGCCAGGGCATCAAGACCGAGCAGGTGGCCGCCCATGTTGGCTTGTCACGCTCTTCGCTGGAGACTTACTTTCGCCGCGAACTGCAACGCACGGTGCATGACGAGATATTGCTGTACAAGCTTCAACAGGCCAGGTCCTTGCTCGATGACTCCCAACTCACCGGTGCGGAGGTTGCCGGCCGCGCCGGCTTCGGTTCGGTGCAGTATCTCAACTCGGTGTTCAAACGCGAGCTGGGGTGCACGCCCCGCGAGTACCGGGAACGCGCTGCAACCGCGAAGAACTAGGGCTCCGCCGCACGATGCGAGGTTCATAAAAAAAGCCCTGGTCTTTCGAGCAGGGCTTGGGACGCGCGCCGTCTTTGGTTCACGCTATTTTTTCTGCCGATACTTACGCAAAGCCGCAATCTGCGCAGCCATCACGGCAAGCTCGGACTGAGCCATCGCAATATCGATATCGGTCTTTGCATTTTTCAACGCTTCCTCGGCGGCAGCCTTGGCAGCGCTGGCCTTGGCTTCGTCGAGATCCTTGCCGCGAATGGCGGTGTCGCTAAGCACAGTCACGCAATTGGGCTGAACTTCCAGCAGGCCGCCGGCCACGAAAACAAACTCTTCTGAACCATCGGCCTTTTCAATACGTACCGCACCAGGTTTGATGCGGGTGATCAGCGGCGTGTGGCGTGGGTAAATGCCCAACTCGCCAGCTTCGCCGGGCAAAGCCACGAATTTGGCTTCACCGGAGAAGATGGACTCTTCCGCGCTGACAACATCGACATGGATGGTGTGTGAGGTGTCCATTGCTTAGACCTTCTTGGCCTTCTCGAAGGCTTCGTCAATCGTGCCGACCATGTAGAAGGCCTGTTCCGGCAGGTGGTCGCACTCGCCGGCCACAATCATCTTGAAGCCGCGGATGGTTTCAGCCAGGCTGACGTATTTGCCGGGCGAACCAGTGAACACCTCGGCAACGTGGAAAGGCTGCGACAGGAAACGCTGGATCTTGCGTGCACGGGCCACGGCCAGCTTGTCTTCAGGGGCCAGTTCGTCCATGCCCAGAATTGCGATGATGTCGCGCAGTTCCTTGTAGCGCTGCAGCGTGCCCTGCACGGCACGGGCCGTAGCGTAGTGGTCTTCGCCCACAACGTTCGGGTCCAGCTGGCGGCTGGTCGAATCCAGTGGGTCAACCGCAGGGTAGATACCCAGCGAAGCGATGTCACGCGAAAGCACCACGGTGGAGTCCAGGTGGGCAAAGGTCGTGGCAGGCGATGGGTCGGTCAAGTCATCGGCAGGCACGTAAACGGCCTGGATGGAAGTGATGGAGCCGACCTTGGTGGAGGTAATACGCTCTTGCAGACGGCCCATTTCTTCGGCCAGCGTCGGCTGGTAACCCACGGCGGAAGGCATACGGCCCAGCAGCGCGGACACTTCAGTACCGGCCAGCGTGTAGCGGTAGATGTTGTCCACGAAGAACAGCACGTCACGGCCTTCGTCACGGAAGGATTCGGCAATCGTCAGGCCGGTCAGCGCGACGCGCAAACGGTTGCCTGGGGGCTCGTTCATCTGGCCGTAAACCATGGCCACTTTGGATTCGCCGAGGTTCTCGAGGTTCACGACGCCGGAGTCGGCCATTTCGTGATAGAAGTCATTGCCTTCGCGGGTACGTTCACCCACACCGGCAAACACGGACAAGCCCGAGTGCGCCTTGGCGATGTTGTTGATGAGTTCCATCATGTTCACGGTCTTGCCGACGCCCGCGCCACCGAACAGGCCCACCTTGCCGCCCTTGGCGAACGGGCAAACCAGGTCGATCACCTTGATGCCGGTTTCCAGCAGTTCCTGCGATGGCGAGAGTTCGTCGTAGGCAGGCGCCTTGCGATGGATCGGGGCGGTCAAGGTCTGATCGACCGGGCCACGCTCGTCAATCGGCGCACCCAGCACGTCCATGATGCGGCCCAGCGTGGCTTTGCCGACCGGAACGGTAATGTTGGCGCCGGTGTTGTACACCATGTTGCCGCGGCGCAGGCCGTCGGAGGTGCCCAACGCGATGGTGCGCACAATGCCGTCACCCAGCTGCTGCTGGACTTCCAGCGTCAGCGCGGAGCCTTCCATTTTCAGCGCGTCATAGATCTTGGGCATCTGGTCACGCACAAATTCCACGTCCACCACCGCACCAATACACTGAACAATCTTGCCTTGAGCCTGAGCCATGATTGAATCCTTTTCCGTTTCTTTAAATCTTTAAATCGGGTGCGGCGGTTTAAACCGCGGCAGCACCGGCAACAATTTCCGAAAGTTCTTTCGTGATCGCCGCTTGACGCGTTTTGTTGTAAACCAGCTTGAGTTCGCCAATCACGCTGCCGGCGTTGTCGGTCGCGGCCTTCATGGCCACCATGCGGGCGGACTGCTCGGATGCCATGTTCTCGGCGACGGCCTGGTACACCAGTGCTTCCACGTAGCGGATCAGCAAGTCGTCGATCACGGTCTGCGCGTCCGGCTCATAGATGTAGTCCCAGCCGTGCTGGTCCTTGTCGGCCTGCAGATGCGCCGCCGTCAAAGGCAGCAACTGCTCGACCACCGGTTCCTGGCGCATGGTGTTGATGAACTTGGTGTAGCACAGGTACACCGCGTTGATCTTGCCTTCGCTGTATGCGTCGAGCAAAACCTTGACGGGGCCGATCAGTTTTTCCAGGTGCGGCTTGTCGCCCAGTTGCGTCGCGTGCGACACCACCTTAGCGCCAACACGGTTCAGAAAACCGAGGCCCTTGTTGCCAATGGCAACTGCCTTGGTGTCGTGGCCTGCGGCCTGCACTTCCTTGAGCTTGCTGGTCACAGCGCGCAACACGTTGGTGTTCATGCCGCCGCACAGACCCTTGTCAGTCGTCACCACGATGAACCCGGTAGCCTTGGCGTCGTTGGACTCCATGAACGCATGGGTGTATTCGGGGTTGGCCTGACTCAGGTTAGCCGTGATGTTGCGGATCTTGTCGCTGTAAGGGCGGGCAGCGCGCATCCGCTCCTGCGCCTTGCGCATCTTGGAGGCGGCCACCATCTCCATGGCCTTAGTGATCTTCTTGGTGTTTTCCACCGATTTGATCTTGCCGCGTATTTCCTTGCCTGCTGCCATATGGATTCCTAAGGGGTTCCTGAGGGTTGCTTAATTACTTGCTTGACGATGAGTCAGGCGAGATCAGGCAAACGACTTCTTGAACTCGGCCACGGCCGTATTCAGTTCCGCCTCAGCGTCCTTGTCCATGGCCTTGTTGGCTTCGAGCTTGGCCATCAGGGCCGCGTTCTTGTCCTTCAGGAAGGCATGCAGGCCGTGCTCGAAAGCCAGAACCTTCTTGACTTCGACGTCGTCCATGAAGCCCTTGTTCACTGCGAACAGCGTGGCGGCCATGTTGGAGATGGACAAAGGCGAGTACTGGGCCTGCTTGAGCAGTTCGGTCACGCGGGCACCGCGGTCCAGCTGCTTGCGGGTGGCTTCGTCCAGATCGGAAGCGAATTGCGCGAAAGCTGCCAATTCACGGTACTGGGCGAGGTCGGTACGGATACCGCCGGACAGGTTCTTGATCAGCTTGGTCTGGGCAGCGCCACCGACGCGGGACACCGAGATACCGGCGTTAATGGCGGGACGAATACCGGCATTGAACAGGCTGGTTTCCAGGAAGATCTGGCCGTCGGTGATCGAGATCACGTTGGTTGGCACGAAAGCGGACACGTCACCGGCCTGCGTTTCAATGATCGGCAGCGCGGTCAACGAACCGGTTTTGCCCTTGACGGCACCCTTGGTGAAGTCTTCAACGTACTTCTCATTCACGCGTGCTGCGCGCTCAAGCAAACGGCTGTGCAGATAGAACACGTCGCCGGGGTAGGCTTCGCGGCCTGGCGGACGACGCAGCAGCAGCGAGACCTGGCGATAAGCCACAGCCTGCTTGGACAAATCGTCATACACGATCAGTGCGTCTTCGCCGCGGTCGCGGAAGTATTCGCCCATGGTGCAGCCAGAGTAGGCGCTCACATATTGCATGGCGGCTGACTCAGAAGCGGAAGCGGCCACAACGATGGTGTATTCCATCGCGCCGGCTTGCTCCAGTGAGCGCACCACGTTCTTGATCGAGGAAGCCTTCTGGCCAATCGCGACGTAGACGCAATAAACGCCTTTGCCCTTTTGGTTGATGATGGCGTCGATGGCCACGGCGGTCTTGCCGGTCTGGCGGTCGCCGATGATCAGTTCGCGCTGGCCGCGGCCGACGGGCACCATGGAGTCGATGGACTTCAAGCCGGTCTGCAGAGGCTGATCGACGGATTTACGGGCGATCACGCCGGGCGCGACCTTTTCGATCACGTCGGTCAACTTGGCGTTGACAGGGCCTTTGCCGTCGATGGGTTGGCCCAGGGCGTTCACCACGCGGCCAAGCAGCTCGGGGCCGACCGGCACTTCAAGAATACGGCCGGTGCATTTGACGATGTCGCCTTCAGCCAGATGCTCGTATTCACCGAGAATCACGGAGCCGACCGAGTCGCGCTCGAGGTTCAGCGCCAGGCCGTAGGTGGGGGTGCCATCGGCGGTTGCGGGGAATTCCAGCATTTCGCCCTGCATCACGTCGGACAGGCCGTGGATGCGGACGATACCGTCGGTCACAGACACCACGGTGCCCTGGTTACGAATGTCGCTGCTTCCGGCCAGGCCTTCGATGCGGCTCTTGATCAGTTCAGAAATTTCTGCGGGATTGAGTTGCATGACTCTTTCCTTCTTTCTATGTTGTTGGCTAAAAACCTGTAATGGCGCCTGGGCACCGGGCTCAGGAAATCAGCGCCACTTTCATTTGCTCTAAACGGGCTTTCACCGAGGTGTCCAGCACCTCGTCACCCACCACGACTCGTACGCCCCCAATCAGGGCCGGCTCCAGTTCAACCTGAAGGTTGAGCTTCTTGCCAAAACGTTTTTCCAGCGTTGAAGACAGATCGGCCAGCGCTGCACCATCAAGCGCAAAAGCACTGTAGACGGTCGCATCGGACGAACCACTTTTCGCATTTTTCAGGGTGCGAAACTGCGCGGCGATTTCCGGCAGGACGCTCAGGCGGTCGTTCTCGATCACTGCGCGCAGGAAATTTTTCCCGGCATCCGGCAGTTTCGTTTTGGCAACGCCTGAAATCACGTCAAACGCCTGTGCCGAAGTCACACCGGGATTACCGGCAAACTGCTGCAGCTGCGAGTTGGCTGCAATGGCTGCCAGCTCTTCGAGCCAGACGGCGGTGCCGCCCAGGTCAGCGCCGGAGGCTTTGAAGAGCGCCTCGGCATAAGGACGGGCAATGGTGGCTAGTTCGGCCATGTTGATGCTCGCTTAGAGTTCGGTCTTCAGGCGGCCCAGCAAGTCGGCATGCACGCTGGCATTGACTTCCTTGCGCAGAATCTGCTCGGCGCCCTTGACGGCCAGCACGGCAACCTGCTCACGCAGGGTTTCGCGAGCCTTGACGGATTGCTGCTCGGCTTCAACCTTGGCGGCGGCAATGATCTTGCTGCCTTCTTCGGTTGCGCGGGCCTTCGCCTCTTCAATCAGGGCTTGGCCCCGACGCTCGGCTTCGGCCAGGCGCACGGCCGCTTCGTTGCGCGACTTGGCCAGCTCTTCTTCCACGCGCTTGTTGGCGACGGAGAGTTCAGACTTGGCTTTATCGGCCGCAGCAAGGCCGTCAGCGATTTTTTGCGCACGCGCATCCAGAGCCGCCGCAATGGGGGGCCACACAAACTTCATCGTGAACCCGACCAAAATCAGGAACACGATCATCTGGACAATAAGGGTACCGGTAATGCTCACTGCTCATCCTTTCCCTTGGGGCCCAGCCAACAGCCGACCCGAAGGAATGACATTCTTGGGACTTTGATGATTACTTAGGCAGGTTGGCGATTTGCGCCAGGAATGGGTTGGCAGTGGCAAACCACAGCGCAATACCCGTACCGATAATGAAAGCCGCGTCGATCAGACCGGCCAGCAGGAACATCTTGGTCTGCAGTTCACCCATCAGTTCAGGCTGGCGTGCAGCTGCTTCGAGGTATTTGCTGCCCATGATGCCGATACCGATACAGGCACCGACAGCGCCGAGGCCAATGATGAGGCCGGCGGCCAGAGCGACAAAACTAATAACTTCCATGATGACTCCTTAGGACTTGGTTACGAGAGAAAAAAGAAACGAAAAACAGGGACAACTGATTAGTGGTGATCGTGCGCCTGGCCGATGTACACCAAGGTCAGCATCATGAACACGAACGCCTGCAGCGTGATGATCAGGATGTGGAAAATCGCCCAGGCCGAGCCTGCGATGATGTGGCCAATGGCCAGTGCAATGCCGGTGCCCAGCGAAACGGAGGCGAAAGCGCCACCCATCAGGGCGATCAGCAGGAAGATCAGTTCGCCGGCATACATGTTGCCGAACAGTCGCATGCCGTGCGAGACGGTCTTGGCGACAAACTCAATCATCTGCATGAGGAAATTGAAAGGGTACAGGGCCCAGTGGTTGCCGAAAGGCGCCGTGAACAGTTCATGGATCCAACCGCCCACGCCCTTGATCTTGACGTTGTAAACCAGGCAGGTGATCAGCACGCCGAGCGACAGACCCATGGTGACGGACAAGTCGGCGGTAGGAACGGAGCGCATGAAAGCGTGGTGCGGATCGTGCCCCGCAGCGCCGTAGATGGCAGCCCAGATCGCGGGCAGCAGATCGACCGGCAGCAAGTCCATGGCGTTGAGCAGGAAAATCCACACAAACACCGTCAGAGCGAGAGGCGCCACCAGCTTGCGGCTTTCGGCGTTATGGACGATACCCTTGGCCTGCGCATCGACCATTTCGACCAGAATTTCAACAGCAGCCTGGAAGCGGCCGGGAACGCCGGAAGTGGCTTTGCGTGCAGCTTTCCAGAGCAGGAAGCAGCCGATCACACCCAGCAAAATACTGAAAATCGCCGAATCGATATTGATGACGCTCAGGTCGAACGGGCCAACCAGTTCTTTGTTACGCCAGTGCGTCAAGTGGTGAACGATGTATTCACCAGCGGTCTGACCACCATGTCCAGCAGCATTCTCAGCAGCCATTTATTGCTCGCCTCAAAGTTTTTTATGCCTGGCCGCCAAAAACAGCGCAAACCAGGACACTTTCATTGTCACCACCAGGCCGACCAACATGATCGGCCAGCTCAGCATCGAAACCAGCCTTGGCGCCGCAAACAGCATTGCCAGCGTCAAGGCGACCTTGACCATTTCCCACAAAAAGAATCCGGCCACAGCTGTACCCGGATTCATCGACCAAACCTTGCCTGTCAAACCGCGCGCAAAAAGCGCTGCAGGAATGACCACCGCCAGCGACCCATAAAGGGCGGACCAGCCGGCACTTTGCTTTCCGGTCAGGATCCATGCCAGCAACGCCACCAGGACGCCCGCCACGAATTGACCCACCAGCACGTGCCAGAGCGAGACCTGGGGATGGTTTTTTCGCAATTGCTGCGCTTCTTCACGCGTCAGCGGCTTGAAATCATCCTGTTCCGTCTCATCTCTATGATCAGAGACTCTCGCTCCCCGATCAACCGCCGCATCTGTCATTTTGGTCACCACAAAGTACGGAGGCGGTTCATGGCCGGTTATTAGCAAAGCCCTTGATTATACGTAGAAACCCGCCCGTTCCCGAAAGCCCCTGCACGACACTGCGGCGGAGCCATGGCCACCAGCGTCCGCAGAACGCCTTGCAAGCGACAATCGGTTCTCCATCAGCCCCGGGCCTCCGTACCCAACGGGCGCCCCGCTCCTGCAGCGCCTGTTTTTGAAAGACCTTCGCATGCCAGCCCTGATGAAATTTCTTCATATCGCCGCCGCCATCGTGTGGCTGGGCGGCATCAGCTTCATGCTTTTTGCATTGCGGCCCGCGGTCGCCGCGCAGCTGGCCCCGCCGCAGCGCCTGCCCTTGATTGCACTGGTGCTGGAGAAGTTTTTCAGACTGGTCTGGGTCGCCGTCGGGCTGCTGCTGCTCACCGGCCTGGCCATGTTGATGGCGGTCGGCATGAAAAACGCGCCTCTGGGCTGGCACCTGATGTTCGGCATCGGCCTGCTGATGTTTGCCCTGTTTGGCCACCTCTATTTCGGGCCTTTCCGGCGCCTGAAGCTGGCCGTGGCGGCATCAGACTGGCCGGAAGGCGGGCGGCGCGTGGGGCAAATCGCCAAGCTGGCCATGAGCAACCTGATTCTGGGCGGGCTGGCCATTGCCGCGGTAATTTTCGGAGCATGAGGCACAAAAATTTGAGCATGATGAAACCAGGCGGCGCAACTTCTGCCTTCCCCGCCCCGAAAGCGCAACCATGACCGCGCAAAAAAAGCGCAATCCAGCGCCTCCTTCCTGGACCGACCGTTTCACCAAGGGAATCAGCCGCGAAACCCTGGAAGCCCACCCCTGGCTCAAACCGGTGGCGCACCGCCTGCGCGAGCCGGGGCTCTGGCACGTGCAACATGAGGCCGTGGCCCGCGGCGTGGCCATTGGCATCTTCTGGGCCTTTGCGCTGCCAGCGGGACAAATTCTGGCCGCCGCTGCCCACAGCGTCTGGTGGCGTGCCAACATTCCGGTGGCTGCGGGCGTTACGCTGGTCACCAACCCCTTCACCATCGGCTTCTGGCTGTGGCTGGCTTACCAGCTGGGCAGCCTGATCCTGGGCCAGTCCGCTGCAGACGCGGCAGCGGGTGACGCCGCGTACCAGGCCGCTGCCGCTGCGCCCGGCTTCGACGCTTTGGCCTGGCTGGCGCACTTCGGCTGGCCCGCCGTGCTGGGCATGGCGATTTTCTCGGTTGCCGGATCGATCAGCGCCTATTTTCTGGTCAAGCTGATCTGGCGCCTGCGCGTCTGGCTCAAGCGGCGTACGCGGCGCAGCCCCAATCGGCGCTAAGCGAAATCAAGGCCTGCGCGACAATCACGCTCCGCCCTCCCTATCCATGACCACATCCAACCCACAGCCCCAACCGCCCGCCCTGCCCGACACGCCCTGCTACCTCAACGGTGAGTTCACCGCCCTCAAGGACGCAAAGATCAGCGTGATGGATCGCGGCTTCATCTTTGGCGACGGCATTTATGAAGTCGTTCCGCTCTACGGCGGCCGGCCCTTCCGTTTTGCCCAGCACATGGCGCGCATGGAACGCAGCCTGGCCGAGCTGCGGATTGCCAACCCGCAGACCCGCCAGGGCTGGCAAGACATTGCCATGAAGCTGGCGGCCGACTACGCGCTGCAGCAGCACACCTCACCCGAAAAACTGGACCTGCTGGTGTACATCCAGATCACCCGGGGCGTGGCGCCGCGCGACCACGTGATGTTGCCAGGCCTCACGCCCACCGTCTTCGTGATGATCAACAGCCTGAGGCCAGTCCCTCCGGAGCAACGCGCCCACGGCGTGGCCTGCGTGACGGCCGATGACTTTCGCTGGAGCAAGGCCCATATCAAAAGCACCAGCTTGCTGGGTGCCGTCCTTGCGCGCCAGATCAGCGCCGATGTCGACGCCGTGGAAACCGTGATGTTTCGCAACGGCGTCCTCAGTGAAGGTGCTTCCTCCAATGTCTGGGTGGTCAAGGATGGCAAGGTCATGGGCCCGCCCTGTGACAACCTGGTGCTTGAGGGCATTCGTTATGGCCTGATTGAAGAAATCTGCCGCGAAGCAGGCATCGGTTTCGAGCTGCGTCGCATCAGCCGCGAGGAAGTTTTCGCTGCCGACGAGTTGCTGCTTTCATCAGCCACCAAAGAAGTGCTGGCCATCACCAAACTCGACGGCAAGCCCGTCGGAAACGGCCAGCCCGGCCCGGTCTGCGCAAAGCTGTACGCGGCCTACCAGCGCGCCAAACAGGCGCATACGGAGCAAGCATGAACACCCCCACCCCACCCCCAGAAGCGCCGCGCCAGGAATCACTGATCGAATACCCTTCACTCTTCCCCATCAAGGTGATGGGCGAAAAGGTTGACGGGCTGGTCCACGCCATCAGCATGATCGCCCGCCAGTTTGACCCGGCGTTTGACGCCACCACCATCGAACTGCGCGAAAGCAAGGGCGGCAAATACCTGGGCGTAACCATCACCGTCACCGCCACCAGCCGCGAGCAGCTCGACGAGCTGTACCGCACGCTGTCGACCCATCCGATGGTCAAGGTTGTTTTGTGAAGCCCCGGCACGGACTCTCCTGATGCAGATCGAGGTGCGCCACTTGGGCCGGGTCGAGTACCTGCCCACCTACCAGGCCATGCAAACCTTCACGACAGGTCGCAGCCGTGAAAGCGCAAGCCAAATCGGCGATTTCCCCAATAACGACGGGCATGATCAGCTATGGATTTGTGAGCATCCGGCGGTCTACACCCAGGGACTGGCGGGCAAGCCAGACCACGTCCTGAACCCCGGCGATATCCCCGTGGTGCAAACCGACCGCGGCGGGCAGGTGACTTTCCATGGCCCCGGCCAGGTGGTGGCCTACCCGCTGATCGACCTCAAACGCGCCGGCTACTACGTCAAGGAATACGTCTATCGCATCGAAGAATCGGTGATCCGCACACTGGCCCATTTCGGCGTCACCGGGCACCGCGTAGCGGGTTCGCCCGGCATTTATGTGCGCATGGACGATCCCTTCTCACATGCGCGCCTGCAGCAGCCCTCACCCCGACCCTCTCCCGCAAGCGGGAGAGGGAGCGAACGGCACCCTCTCCCGCTTGCGGGAGAGGGCAGGGGTGAGGGTGACCCCTTTCGTGGCCTGGGGAAAATCGCCGCGCTGGGCATCAAGGTCAGCCGGCATTGCACCTATCACGGGGTGGCGCTGAATGTCGCGATGGACCTTGAACCCTTCTCGCGCATCAACCCTTGCGGCTATGCCGGGCTGCAAACCACAGACCTTTCTACAATCGGGGTATCGGCCAGTTGGCAGGACGCCGCGGACGTGCTGAGCCAAAAGCTCGTCACTTACCTGGCGCCCTGAGCACCTTCCTTCAAAGAAATACACCATGAGCACCCCAGAAACTGTCAATCCTGTTGTTCGCGACATCCAGAGCCAGGAAGACTACAACCCGCTGGCCAAGCAAAAGGCCGCGGCCAAGCTGTCGCGCATTCCGGTCAAGGTGGTGCAGGGCGAGATGCTCAAAAAGCCCGAGTGGATTCGCGTGAAAGCCGGCAGCCCGACCACGCGTTTCTACGAGATCAAGCAGATCCTGCGCGAGAACAAGCTCAACACCGTGTGTGAAGAAGCCAGCTGCCCGAACATCGGCGAATGTTTCGGCAAGGGCACGGCCACCTTCATGATCATGGGCGACAAGTGCACGCGCCGCTGCCCGTTTTGCGACGTGGGCCATGGCCGGCCTGACCCATTGGACGTGGACGAGCCGCTGAACCTGGCCAAAACCATTGCCGCACTCAAGCTCAAATACGTGGTGATCACCAGTGTGGACCGCGACGACCTGCGCGACGGCGGCAGCCAGCACTTTGTCGACTGCATCTCGCGCATCCGCGAACTCTCGCCGAACACAACCATTGAAATTCTGGTACCCGACTTCCGTGGCCGCGACGACCGCGCACTTGAAATTTTGAAAGCCGCGCCGCCCGACGTGATGAACCACAACCTGGAAACCGCGCCGCGCCTTTATAAAGAAGCGCGCCCCGGCAGCGACTACCAGTTCTCTTTGAACCTGCTGAAAAAATTCAAGGCCCTGCACCCCGCCGTGCCGACCAAGAGCGGCATCATGGTCGGTCTGGGCGAAACCGACGAGGAAATCCTGCAGGTCATGCGCGACATGCGCGCGCACAACATCGACATGCTGACCATCGGCCAGTACCTCGCGCCTTCCACCAGCCACCTGCCGGTGCGCCGCTACGTGCACCCCGACACCTTCAAGATGTTTGAAGCCGAGGCCTACAAGATGGGCTTCACCCATGCCGCCGTCGGCGCCATGGTGCGCAGCAGCTACCACGCCGACCAGCAAGCCCACGCCGCGGGCGTGTCCGACGCCGTCTGACACCATGACCACGCCGCAAGGCTCGCTGTCGCTGCGCCATTACGGCGCTTCGCCCGGCAGCCATGCGCATTCGCACTTTCAGGTGCTGCTGGGCCTGGACGGCGTGCTGGAGCTCGAAGTCCAGGGCCGCGGCCAGCGCATTGGCGCCGGCCAGGGCTGCGTGATTGCCCCGGGAGAGCGTCACGACTTTGAAGCCCGCAGCGGCAGCCGCTGCCTGGTGCTCGACACCGCACAACCGGGCTGGGCGCATTGCCCGGCCCAGCCGGCACAGGCCGCGCAAACCCTGGCACTTGCCCACTACCTGGCGCAGGCGCTGCAGTACCCGGACAGCCTCGCGCAGCACTACGGTCCCATGCTTCTGCTTGACGCGTGGCGCGCAACCAGCCCCGCACCGAAACGCTATGAACGCCCCATTGACTGGAACCAGCTCGCCATCTGGGTTCAGCAACATCTGCACGAGCCACTGAGCGTGGCGCAACTGGCGCAACAGGTATTTCTGAGCCCTTCGCGCTTTGCAGAGCGCTGCAGGCGCGAGACCGGGCTCAGCGTGATGCAGTGGCTGCGCAGCCAGCGGTTGGCGCTCGCCGTGCAATTGCGTGACGGCGGAACGAGTGTGGCCGAAACTGCGCTGCGCTGCGGCTACCAGTCGCCCTCGGCGCTGACGGCAGCGCTGCGCCGCTTGCGGCTTCACTGAACATCAACGCCGTTGTTCCGCGACGGCGAACCCGGCTTGCTCGACGATCCGGCACGCGGCCGCCGACTATGCTTGGCGGCATGCCAGCCAATCTTTACGCTTTGGGCGCCATCGCACTGTGGGTGCTCCTCGCCTCGCTGGGTGTGTCGCTCCGGCACCTGCCACCTTTCCTGCTGACCGGCCTTGCGCTGCTGACAGGCAGCCTGCTGGCACTGCCGTTTGTCTTCAAAGACAGGCGGGCCTGGTCCATCCCGCCCGCCACGCTGGCCCTGGGTGTGTACGGCCTGTTCGGCTACCACTTCCTGCTCTTCATCGCCCTGCGCCACGCACCGCCGATCGAAGCGAATCTGGTCAATTACCTGTGGCCGCTGTTCATGGTGGTGCTTGCGCCGCTGTTCCTTCGCGGCATTCATCTGCGCGCCGTGCATGTGGTGGCCGCCCTGCTCGGTTTTGCCGGCGCGGCAGTTGCCATCCTAGGTTCCGGTAGCGGCGGTCAGGGTGGCGGTTGGTCTTGGGGTTACCTGCCGGCACTGGGCTCGGCCTTCATCTGGGCCAGTTACTCGCTGCTCACAAAACGCGTCGCGCCATTTCCCACCGCAGCCATTGGCCTGTTCGGTCTGGTTTCCGGCGTGCTGTCGCTGCTGTGCCACTGGGCCTTGGAGCCTTCTGTAGCGCTGTCGACTCGCGACGCGCTGCTGCTCGCGTTGATGGGGCTGGGCCCGCTGGGCGCTGCGTTCTTCCTGTGGGACAAGGCACTCAAGCTGGGCGATGCGCGGCAGATCGGCATTTTGAGTTACCTCACGCCGCTGGGCTCGACCGCGTTGCTGATGCTGGTCAGCGGGCGGTCGCTGACCTGGAGTATCGGCCTGGCAGCGACCATGATTATTGGTGCCGCTGTGTTGGGGACTCGAAGGGGAAGTTGATAGAGGCGTCACGCTGCGCCTGTTGTTTGTCCTGGACAGTAGGAGACTCCCCACTCCC
>NZ_MUNO01000006.1 GCF_002001015.1 Polaromonas sp. A23
CGCCGGTGATCATGTTTTTGACATAGTCGGCGTGGCCGGGGCAGTCGACGTGGGCGTAGTGGCGGTTGGCCGTTTCGTATTCCACGTGGGCGGTGTTGATGGTGATGCCGCGGGCCTTTTCTTCGGGAGCCGCGTCAATTTGGTCGTAACCCTTGGCTTCGCCGCCGAACTTGGCCGCCAGCACGGTCGTGATCGCTGCCGTCAGCGTGGTCTTGCCATGGTCAACGTGCCCAATCGTGCCTACGTTGACGTGCGGTTTGGTCCGCTCAAATTTGCCTTTTGCCATTTTTTCGACTCCAAATACCTTAGGGATTTACTTACGAAATTTGTCACACCACCCAACCACTCCAGCCAGCCCAGCTGAACACCGGACCGCACCGCTGAAATGGTGCCCTTTGCGGGAATCGGACCCGCGACCTCTCCCTTACCAAGGGAGTGCTCTACCACTGAGCCAAAAGGGCCAAATTCAAAACTCTTTCACTGCCAAATACAAACCAGCGCTTATTGTTATGGAGCGGGAGACGGGAATCGAACCCGCGTCATTAGCTTGGAAGGCTAGGGTTCTACCATTGAACTACTCCCGCATCGGCCGCCTTTTTTACGCTCTTACGCTCTAAAAAACCCCGAAACGCGGCACCTTGATTACCCATGCCGCGCCTGCAAATCAATTCATCGCTGGTGGAGAGGGCTGGATTCGAACCAGCGTACTCGTTAGAGGGCAGATTTACAGTCTGCTGCCATTAACCACTCGGCCACCTCTCCTTTGGCGAACCTCAGATTATGCCATGGATATTTGACAACTGGCAATGTGCAACAACAAGTGCTTACCACGTTACAGGGCGCCGACCGTGGCTTTGCAGAAAGTCATTGGCGGCGCTGAAATGGCCGCATTCGATGAAGGGTTTGGGTGGACGCAAAGCCGACAGCGGCGAAGGGTGATTGGCCGTCAACACCTGATGGCGGGCGGCAATCAATGCCTGTTTTGCCTGGGCGTGCGCACCCCATAACATGAACACCACCGGCTCGGGTTTGGCGGAAACCGCGCTGATCAGCTGGTCGGTGAGGGTTTCCCAACCCCGGCTGGCATGGCTGGCGGCCTGGCCGTCCTCGACCGTCAGGCTGGTGTTGAGCAGCAACACGCCCTGCCGGGCCCAGCGTTCCAGCGAACCGCCTGAATGCGCCTCAGCCTCAACACCCGGGTCGCGCGCCAGTTCCTTGAAGATATTGCGCAGGCTGGGCGGCGGCTTGATCCCGTCGGGCACCGAAAAAGCCAACCCATGCGCCTGGCCGGGGCCGTGGTAGGGGTCTTGCCCCAGGATAACGACCTCCACATCAGCCAGTGGAGTCAGTTCCAGCGCCCGGAATGGTTGGGGCGGATAAATCACAGCGCCTGCGGCAAGCCGCTGTTTGACAAACGCACCCAGCTGCCGGCCCGTGCTGCTGGCCAGGAAACGCTCGATTTCGGGCACCCAATCAGCCGCCAACGGCCAATCTGCCGGATTCCAGCGAGTCAGGCGCGCACTGTGCCCCGCGCGCTCAGGCAGCAGCTGCGACGGGTTTTCAAAGGCCAGATCGGCCTGTGGTCCTTTAGGCATGCGCGCAAGCAGCTATCTAATCAGTAGCATCTGGAAAAAGAGCCGCAAGCGCTACCCCCGGATCGTCGGCCCGCATGAAGGCTTCGCCAACCAGAAAGGCGTGGACTTGGGCCTCTCGCAGACGCGCCACATCGGCCGCCGTCGACACGCCAGACTCGGTCACGAGGAGCCGGTCGGCAGGCACGTGCTTCAGCAAAGTCAGCGTGGTGTCCAGCGACACCTCGAAGGTCTGCAAATTACGATTGTTGATGCCAACCAGCGGGGTTTTGAGCTTGAGCGCGCGGTCCAGCTCGGCCCGGTCATGCACTTCCACCAGCACCGCCATGTCCAGCGAGAAGGCCAAAGCTTCCAGCGTCTTCATCTGCGCGTCGTCCAGGCAGGCGGCAATCAGCAGGATGCAGTCGGCGCCCATGACGCGCGATTCGTAGACCTGGTAAGGGTCAATAATGAAATCCTTGCGCAACACGGGCAGGCCGCAGGACGCCCTGGCCTGCTTGAGGTAGTCGGTACTGCCCTGGAAAAAATCCTTGTCAGTGAGCACCGACAAACAAGCCGCACCACATTCTGCATAGCTTTGAGCGATATCAGCTGGAATGAAATCGGCCCGCAGCACCCCTTTGGATGGGCTGGCCTTCTTGATCTCGGCGATCACGGCGGGTTTGCCGGCGGCAATTTTGGCGCGCAAGGCACCGGCAAAATCACGCGTCAGCACGCGCGACTCGGCATCAAAACGCATTGCTTCCAGCGGTTTGCGCTTGATGGCCGCCGCTACTTCCTGCCGCTTGACGGCCACGATCTTGTTGAGGATGTCAGACATATCAGGCTGCCAGGGTTTTGGAGGTGAAAACAAGCTGCTCCAGCTTGCCTTTGGCAGCGCCGGAATCAATGGCCTTGCGGGCCAGTTCAATGCCAGCCTTCATGGAGTCGGCCACATTGGCCGCATACAGCGCGGCGCCCGCGTTGAGGACGACGATATCGCGCGCTGCGCCCGGCTCTTTGTCGAGCACGCCCCTGAGCATCTTCATGGACTGCTCGGGCGTTTCCACGCGCAGTGCTCGGTTACTGGCCATGGCCACGCCGAAGTCCTCAGGGTGGATTTCGTATTCGGTGATCTCGCCGTTCTTGAGCTCGCCGATCACGGTGGCCGCGCCCAGGCTGACCTCGTCCATGCCGTCCTTGCCGTAGACCACCAGCGCATGTTCGGCGCCCAGTCGTTGCAGCGCACGCACCTGGATACCGACGAGGTCAGGGTGGAACACGCCCATCAGAATGTTGGGCGCACTGGCCGGGTTCGTGAGCGGCCCAAGGATGTTGAAGATGGTGCGCACACCGAGTTCCCTGCGCACCGGCGCCACGTTTTTCATGGCGGGGTGGTGATTCGGTGCAAACATGAAGCCGACGCCAACCTCCTCGATGCATTTTGCAATGGCATCAGGCTGCAGGTTGATGTTGATGCCCAGGGCTTCGAGCACGTCCGCGCTGCCGGACTTGCTGCTGACACTGCGCCCGCCATGTTTGCTGACCTTGGCGCCGGCCGCGGCGGCCACAAACATCGAGCAGGTCGAGATGTTGAAGGTGTGCGAGCCGTCACCCCCGGTGCCGACGATGTCCACCAGGTGTGTCTTGTCGGCCACATTCACCTTGGTCGAAAACTCGCGCATCACCTGGGCGGCCGCCGTGATCTCGCCAATGGTTTCCTTTTTGACACGCAGGCCGGTGATCAGCGCGGCCATCATGACCGGGGACATCTCCCCACTCATGATCATCCGCATGACGTGCAGCATCTCGTCATGGAAAATTTCGCGGTGTTCGATGGTGCGCTGCAGGGCTTCCTGCGGGGTGATTTTGTGGGTGTGGGGCATTACGCGTCTCGCTTCTGTTGTTTCTGGCTGAAAAATGTCTGTGTCAACTCGCCGGATGGTCGGTCAGGGCCAGCTTGATGCCAAAGCCGATGAACATCACACCGGCCGCACGGTCCAGCCAATGCATGCCGCGCTGCACTGCATCGCGCCTGGCCATCCACGCGGCGACCAGCGCCCAGCCGGTATTGACAGGGATGGCGTTGAGGTTGAACAACACACCCAGCAGCGCAAAAGCCAGCGCCGGGCTGGCGGCGTCAGGCGCGATGAACTGCGGCACAAACGCCAGGAAAAAGATCGCCACCTTGGGATTGAGCACATTGGTCCAGAAACCGCCGATGAAAATCGCTTTCAACGGGCGCTGCGGCTCGCTGGCGGCCACAGCCCTCAGGTCAGTGGTCGCCTGCGGGCGTCTGGAAAACAGGATCTTGATGCCCACCCACAACAGGTAGGCCGCGCCCATCCATTTAAGTACGGTGAAGGCCATGGCCGAAGTAGCCAGCAGTGCGCTGACGCCGACAGCGGCCGCGAAGATGTGGACAAAACAACCGGTCGTGATACCCAGCCCGGCAATGATGCCGGCACGCGCGCCCGAGCGCAGTGAGTGGGTCACGATGTACAGCACATCAGGGCCCGGCGTCAGGTTGAGCAGCCAGCCGGCCGCGATGAAAAGCAACAAGTGTTGAAAATCAGGCATGGCTACTTCCTTGCGTTGAAAAATTGGCGAATGGCCGCCACAGCATGGTCCACACCGGCGATGTCCACGTCCAGGTGGGTGACAAACCGCAGCCGGTAAAGGCCGGTGGCCTGGACACCCTGCCCCGCCAGATGCTTGAGCAGCGCTGCGGACTGTTCCCTGGCCGCACCCGTCAAATCCACAAACACGATGTTGGTCTGCGGCGGCTCCACCTGCAGGCCTTCAATACCTGCCAGCCCATCGGCCAGATGTTGGGCCAGCGCATGGTCTTGCGCCAGCCGCCCCACGTGGTGATCCAGCGCATGCGATGCTGCGGCAGCCAGCATGCCGGCCTGGCGCATGCCACCACCCGCCATCTTGCGGATGCGATGCGCCCGGGCGATGAGTTCGCGCGAGCCGCACAAAGCGGAACCTACCGGGGCGCCGAGCCCTTTACTGAAGCACACCGAAACGGTGTCGAAGCATTGCGCAATGCGTCGCGCTTCGGCCAGTGGGTTGCTGCCCGTTTGCGCGGCCTGTGCCACTGCGGCATTAAAAAGGCGCGCACCGTCAAGATGGCGATTCAGGCCCCGGCTCTTTGCGAGCGCCGTGGCCTCTTGCAGGTAATCGAAAGGCAGCAACTTGCCACCCAGCGTGTTTTCCAGCGCCAGCAGTCGCGTGCGCGCGAAATGCGCATCGTCAGGCTTGATGGCTGCCTCGATGTCCGCCACGGCCAGGGTGCCGTCGGGCTGGTGGTTCAGAGGCTGGGGCTGCACGCTGCCAAACACTGCTGCACCGCCGCCTTCCCAGCGGTAGCAGTGCGCCATCTGCCCCACGATGTATTCGTCGCCGCGCTGGCAGTGGCTGAGGATCGCGCACAGGTTGCTTTGGGTACCGGTGGGCACAAACAGGGCGGCTTCAAAGCCCAGCAGGCCGGCGATTTTTTCCTGTAGCGCGTTGACGCTGGGGTCGTCCGCAAAAACGTCGTCGCCCAGCGGCGCGGCCTGCATGGCTGCGCGCATGGCAGCTGTCGGCTGCGTGACGGTGTCGCTGCGCAGGTCAACAGTCATTTTGGCCTCCAGCCCAATAAACACGGTCGCAAGCAGCTATGAAATTGATAGCGGATTTCATGCCGCCTGCTCCAGGAAATTCCTCAGCATGGCGTGGCCGTGCTCGGTGAGGATGGACTCGGGATGGAACTGCACGCCCTGGATCGGGAGTTCCTTATGGCGCACCCCCATAATCTCGCCGTCATCGGTCCATGCGGTCACTGCCAGCGCCTCGGGGCACGTGGCGCGCTCGATGGCCAGCGAGTGGTAGCGGTTGACCGTGAACTGCTTGGGCAGGTCCGCAAACACGCCTTCCTGCGTGGTGCTGATCACACTGGTTTTGCCGTGCATCAGCTGTTGCGCGCGAATGATTTTTCCGCCAAAGGCCGCACCCACCGCCTGATGGCCCAGGCAAACCCCCAGGATGGGCAACTTGCCGGCGAAGTGTTTGATGGCTGCCACCGAGATGCCGGCCTCCGCCGGCGAACACGGCCCCGGCGACACCACCAAAAGATCAGGCGCGCGTCCGGCAATGCCTTCCACCGTGATTTCGTCATTGCGAAACACCTCGACCTGCGCACCGAGCTCGCCAAAGTACTGGACGATGTTGTAGGTGAAAGAGTCGTAGTTGTCGATCATCAGAAGTTTCATGGCTCAGGCCTCCTCTTTCAGGCGTTTGAACTCACCGCGCTCAAATTCAATGAACGCGTCGATCATGGCGCGGTAAGTGGCTTCCATGACAGCTTCCGAAGCGCCCGCCTCGCGCGCCTGGATCCGCACGCGGTCAATGATGAATTCAATGCGCGCCGTATCCAGAATCTGGTCGGCACGCTGCTTGATGCGCGCGGCCTGGGCCACATAGCCGCCGCGCTCGGCCAGCAGGGCCACAATGCGGTCGTCCAGGGCATCGATGTGCCGGCGCACGTCGGCCATGGTGTCGCAATGTTTGATGTTTGGCGTGTTCATTCCAGGCCCTCCTCGACCAGCTCGGAAGCGCGCAGCAAGGCGCGCGCCTTGGCCTCCGTCTCTTTCCACTCCAGCTCGGCCACCGAATCGGCCACCACACCGGCGGCCGCCTGCACATAAAGCATCTGATCCTTGATCACGCCGGTGCGGATGGCAATTGCCACATCCATGTCGCCGGCATAACTGAGGTAGCCGCAAGCGCCGCCGTACAAGCCGCGTTTGGTCGGCTCGAGCTGGTCAATCAGCTCCATGGCATGCACCTTGGGCGCACCTGTCAGCGTACCCGCCGGGAAGGTGGCTTTCAGCACGTCCATGCTGGTCATGCCGTCGAGCAACACGCCTTCGACATTGCTGACGATGTGCATCACGTGGCTGTAGCGCTCCACCGAAAATGCCTCGGTCACCTTCACCGTGCCGGTTTTTGCGATGCGGCCTATGTCGTTGCGTGCCAGGTCTATCAGCATCACGTGCTCGGCACGCTCTTTGGGGTCGTTGATCAGTTCCCGCTCGACTGCCTTGTCGGCCTCCGGCGACGAAGCGCGCGGACGCGTGCCGGCCAATGGGCGGATCGTTATTTTTTGTCCTTCGTCCGTTTTCTCCTGCCGCACCAGGATTTCCGGCGACGCACCCACCACATGGAAATCTCCGAAGTGGTAGTAATACATGTAGGGGCTGGGGTTGAGTGAGCGCAACGCACGGTACAGCGACAGCGGTGACTCGGTGTAACGCTTCTTGATGCGCTGGCCCACCTGCACCTGCATGAAATCGCCCGCTTCGATCAGCCGCTTGGCGCGCTCCACGGCAGCCAGGTAGTCGGCTTTTGCAAAATCACGCTCTGCCGGATAAGCCTGGGTTGGCTTGACCACCGGGGCGCTGACCGAATATTTGAGCTGCTCTTTCAGTTCGCGCAGGCGCTTCTTGGCATTGGCGAAGGCCTCGGGCTGGGCCGGGTCGGCGTACACAATCAGGTAAAGCTTGCCCGAAAGGTTGTCGATGACCGCCAGTTCCTCGCACTGAAGCAGCAGGATGTCCGGGCAACCCAGTGCGTCGGTCGGGCATGAGGCTTCGAGTTTTTTCTCGATGTAGCGCACCGTGTCGTAGCCGAAATAGCCGGCCAGACCGCCGCAAAAGCGCGGCAGGCCAGGCCGCAGGGCCACCTTGAAACGCTTTTGGTAATCGCTGATGAAATCGAGCGGGTTGGCTTTCGATGTCTCGATGACCTGGCCGTCCCGGACCACCTCGGTCAGGGCGTCGGCGCCGAAGCCACTGGCCCGTACCATCGTGCGGGCCGGCAGGCCGATGAAGCTGTAGCGGCCAAACCGCTCGCCACCCACCACCGACTCCAGCAGGAAGCTGAATTTGCCCCCGTCCCTGGAGTGCGCCAGTTTGAGATAGAGGGAAAGCGGGGTTTCGAGGTCGGCAAACGCCTCCGCCATCAGCGGAATACGGTTGTAGCCCTGCTGTGCAAGGCTTTTGAATTCAAGTTCAGAGATCATGCAGCTTCCTTCAGCGGTGACTTCACGCGCGTCGGCGTGGCCACCATCATTCAGTAAGCCCCGAAACCGGGGCCGGGATGCTCGTTGCACGCGTGGTGCAAGAGCGCATCAAAACAGGCTTGCATGACGAAGAGACCGAGGCCTCAGCATGCGAGAGCTGTCAGGCCCGCCAGGGCCAGGCTCCCCGGTAGCTGCTACCCGTCTGAATGATGCGATGAATGAACATGGAAACCCGAGTGTAGCAAAGCCAAAAAGCAACCCGAACCAAATTTGCAAATGAAGATCACAGACCAGTACATTCACCAGTGCACGGCAAAAAAAAGACTCCTCACAGCCTGCAGATAATGTAACTAGTAGTAACGCTCATCTCGAAAACCCTGTTGCCAGAGGCCTGGCCGGGTATCAGAATACTAAGCGAACGACCGTTCTTTTTTAGGGAGCTCTAATGACTTTGGTAAAGCAATGCCTGGCGGGCACGATGGCGCTTTTGCTGGCTTTTGGTGCCGCAGCGGCGACTGTGGAGATGGCAGGCGTGAAGATGGAAGACCACCTTGACCTGCGCGGCAGCAAGCTCGTGCTTAACGGCGCCGGCGTGCGTTACAAGGCAGTGTTCAAGGTCTACACCGCCGGCCTCTACCTCGGCCAAAAGGCTGGCACGCCCGAGGAAGTGCTGGCCGTCACGGGGCCCAAGCGCATGCAGATCACCATGCTGCGTGAGATCGACTCCAACGAACTCGGAAAACTTTTCACGCGCGGGGTGCAGGACAACGCACCCAAAACCGAGATGTCCAAGCTGATTCCCGGCCTGATCAAGATGGGCCAGATTTTCGCGGACCAGAAAAAACTGGTTGCAGGCGATGTCTTCATGATCGACTGGATCCCGGGTACGGGCACCGTGATCACGGTCAAGGGCGTGCCGCAAGGCGAACCTTTCAAGGAACCTGAATTTTTCAACGCCCTGCTGCGCATCTGGCTCGGCCCTGTCCCCGCTGACTGGAAACTCAAGGACGCCCTGTTGGGAAAACCCGCCTGAGCCCCAAGGCTGACGACGATCTTTAATGGGGCGCACGCCCCGTATTTGTTTTCAGGCTTTCCAGGTCGACGTCCGCCAAGGTGTCGATAAACCCGTCCGCATCCACGCCATGGACGGGCTCGCCGTGGTTGTAGCCATAAGTCACCAACAGCACCGGGCAACCAGCGGCCCGCGCAGCCTGTGCGTCATTGCTGGAGTCGCCGATCATCAGGGTCCGTGAAGGCAGGCTTCCCAATGCCTCGCAGGTCTTGAGCAGCGGCAACGGGTCTGGCTTTTTCCGTTCAAATGAATCGCCGCCAAACACCTGGCAAAAAAATACGCCCAGGCCCTTGGCCTTGAGCAGGGGCACGGCAAACGCCGTCGGCTTGTTGGTCAGGCAGGCCAGCTTCAAGCCCCACCCTTGCAGCCGTTGCAAACCCTCAATGACCCCCGGGTAGACGCTGGCATGTCGCCCATTGATCTCCAGGTAGTGGCGCTGATAGCTGGCCCACGCGTCGGAAAACAAACGATCCACTTCCAAATTGATAGCTGCTTGCGCCCGCTCCTCAAGGGCTGGAGCCACTTTCAACACTTGGTTGAGCACAGATCGGATCAGATGCTCGGAACCTTTGCCCACCAGTGGCTCCACGGCAGCGCGCGCAATCGCGGGAAGTGCCACGTCGGCCAGCATAAGATTCAGCGCAACCGCAAAATCACCGAGGGTATCCACCATCGTGCCGTCAAGGTCAACGATGGCAGCGTCAAAAAGGCCATGGTTCATGGAAGTAATGCCTGGGCAAAAGGCTTGATCCTAAGCCCAGCCCGCGTGTCACGTCCGCAAGCTCGAACGTGGGCATGCCCAGAGGGCTCAAGCATTTGCGCTGGCGCGCCTGCTCTTGACGGCCCGCTGCACACTGTCGAGCAGGCGCTGCTCGTCAATCGGTTTTTCCAGCCAATCAAAAACAGCCACCGACTCGCCGGCATACAACCTTGCTTCGGCCGCCGTGACCGACACCACCACCACGGCAAGCCCCGAGGTTCGGGGATCCTGGCGAAGGCTTCGTATCAGGTCCATTCCGTTTTCATAAGGCTGCTTGAGATCCACGGTCATCGCCGCATAGAACTCCATCGTCAGGTAGTCGCGAGCCTGCGCCGTCGTGTGCGCCATGTCCGCATCGAAACCAGCCCTGTCCAGCATCATGCCGATCAGCTGCGCGACGTCCGGATCTTCCTCGCAGACCAGCACGCGCGGCCGGTCGACACCATAAAGGCTCATGGGGGCGGTCACCGGTGGAGCTTCGCGCCATTCCGGCAACTCAAAGAAAAAGGTGGTGCCTACATTCACCTTGGACTTGAAGTCCAGGGTGCCGTCCATGCGCTCCACCAGGGCTCTTGCAATGCTCAGGCCCAGGCCCGTCCCGCCCTTCTGGCGCGTGTCGGATGAGTCGGCCTGCGAAAACTTCTGGAAAATACGCACACGGAATTCTTCGGGGATGCCCGGTCCGTTGTCACTGACTTCCACGCGCAAGCGCCCCGCATGCCGGCCAAGAAGAATCAACACCGTCCCCTCGGCCGGTGAAAACTTGATGGCATTGGACAGAAGGTTGGTCACCACCTGCAACAGGCGGTCACTGTCCACGCAGGCCCGCAAAGGCTGCCTGGGTGACTGAAGCACCAGCTTGACCTTGTGCTGGGCAGCAAATCCCTCGTTATCGGCAACAGCCCTTTCCAGCAAAGGCAACAACTCCAAGGGCTGCAGATTAAACGGCATCTTGCCCGACTCGATTTTCTCGCTGTCAAGAATGTCGTTGATCAGCCTGATCAGGCGCTCGCAGTTGGTTTTTGCGATGTCGACCAGCCCTTTGGCCTTGTCGGGCAGTACACCGGCGATACCGCCCGACACCAGGCCCAGCGAACCGCGTATGGATGTCAGCGGCGTACGCAGTTCATGACTGACCGTGGAGACAAATTCACTTTTCATACGGTCAATCCGCTTGAGTTCGGTGACGTCGGTCCCCAGCGAGAAAAAGCCGACGACTTTGTCCTGTTCATCGCCTTCACCATAACGCGGGAAGTAACTCATCACATACTCGCGGCGCTCTCCGCCAGCGGTCGTCTGTTCCCGCTCATAACGCACGGCATAACCGGCCAGCGCTTCCTCGACGTGAGGACGAATCTGGGCATAAAACTCCGGGCCCATGATTTCCAGCATGGTTTTGCCATCGATCTTTTCCCGGGGCAATCCAAAGACCTCTTCATAGGCCTTGTTGTGAAACTCAAAGCGCTGCTCCTTGTCCACGTAGGCAATCAGGGCGGGAACGCTGTCGGTGAGTTGGCGAAGCTGCTCTTCGCTGTCACGCAGGGCCTCGGCGATGCGCTGGCTTTCTGTGACATCACGGATGATGGCAGTGAAAAGCCGCTGCCCCCTCACAGTAACGTCGCCAAACGATACATTGACCGGAAACTCGGTACCGTCGCGGCGCTGGCCGCGTACCAGAGTCCCCGACTCCTTGAACCCCACCGGCCGCTCCGCCAGTGCCGAGAAGAAAGCCGTGAACCCCATCTGGTACCGCGCGGGCAAAAGCATGGCGACGGGATGCTCGACCAGCTCCTTGAGTTTGTAACCAAACAGGTGCCGCGCCGCGCGGTTGGCATTGACGATAGCGCCTTCCTGAGTGGCCGTGACCACGCCGTCCGCCATGCTTTCGGTAATGGCACGGCTCATGGCCTCACTGTCGGCAAGCTCCGCCTGAATGCGGCGGTTCTTGGCCTGGACACGCATCGCCGCCAGAATGGTCCAGCCCACCAGCCCCAACGACAACAGGCCACTCAGCAGGATCAGCAACCGCACGGTTAGCGCGGTCCGCAAATTCTGCCTCTCGGACTGCTCCAGGTTTTGTTTCTCGCTGCTTTTTATGCGGTTAACCAGTGTTTCGATTTCTTCGTGAAGCTGGCGATTGACGTCGTTGCCCATCATCGCAACGGCCGCGTCAAGCCCGGCCTGCTGTCGGGCTGCCACGTCCAGGTCCATCAGTCCTATTCGGCGGTTGATCAGATCTTGCAGCCTGAGCAAGCTTTCGGAACCGCTGCCGGTCGTCTGCACCCCGCTTGCGGTGCGCAGCGCCTGCTGCATACCCGCGCGGGCCTGCTGATACGAGACCAGGTCTTTGTCCGAAAAGGTGAGCAGGTATCGCCACTGCAGCGATTCTGTGGTTTTGAACTGCGATACCAGGTGTTCCAGCAGCAGAACCTTGCCCTGTATTTTTTCTTCCTCCCTTTTATCCTCCAGCATCGCATTGATGGTCAGATAGGAAGTCGCCACGCTCAAGATCATCAGGAGAAGCCCCAATGCCAGGGCAACGGTGATGGTGGCGCGAAAGGGCAGCTTCATGTCTAGCAGCTCATCCTGTGGCGTGATAAGGACAACGCCGGCCGGGACAAGCTCCCTGAGGCGTCTGCACACACGATACACCCAATAGGCTGTGTGCCGGGCGCCGCGATCGGCCTCCCCTCATGACGCGGCCCCCTTGGCCGGCGGCAGGCCCGCCTGCAGCCCGGCAATCAATTCGCCCAGGGAAGACTCCAGTGGCCCCAGCAGGATTTCGACTTCGGCTTGTGGCCGTTCTTCATGAAGCGCCTGCTCCAGCGCCAGGGCATCCTCAGGCACCCGCGTGGCTCCAATCTGGGCTGAGATTCCGCGCAACGAATGAACCAGCAATTCCGCGGCCTTGAGGTCGCCCTCTTTCATGGCCTGCCGTACCCTGTCTGGCGTGTCCCGGCGGCCTTCAAGAAAGCGGCCCAGCATGGAAAGGTACAACTTTTGGACACCCATTGCACGGTGCAACCCCAATGTCAAGTCCAGACCGGCAATCCTTTCGGGCAGTACAAGTACATCTTCGGGAACAGCGTCCAATGCCGGGGCAAGCGCGATGGCTGGTTCCGCCACCTTGAGGGAAGGTTCGCTCACCACATCTCCTTCCAGACTGGCCAGCGCCTTGCGTAGTTCAACAGCAGCAGCCGCTTTCTGTGCGGCCGTCAGGCGGCTGGTATCCATCTCCAGGCGCAGGCCGGGCTGATCTGCGCGCAGGACACCGGGCTCGCCGGTCGCCACGCGGTCCGGGTGCACGGCAAACACGGGAATGGGCTGGGAAAATCCCTTGGCGAGCACCGGGTCGCGCGCGTCTGCATGTATCTCACCCTGGACAAGGGCATAAGTTTCGCTGGAGATCAGGATTTCGCCGGGATCGGCCGCCTGCTCGAGCCGGGCGGCCAGGTTGACCTCGCGCCCAATGATGGTGTACTCCATCCGCAGGGAGCTGCCAAAATTGCCTACGTCGCAAAACCCTGAATTGATGCCAATGCGGACTTCGAAACTCTTGTGAATGCCCATGTCCCGCCACCGCGCTCGCAGCACTTCCATGCGCTTTTGCATCGCAATGGCCATCCTGACGCACTGCACAGCGTCCTGTCGAACGCCGAGTGTATGAGGGTCGCCAAAAAAAATCACAATCGCGTCGCCAATGAACTTGTCGAGTGTGGCGCCGTATTCCGCGGCGATCTGCGACATTTCAGCAAAATAGCTGTTCAACAACAGCGTGACTTCTTCGGGCTGCCACTGCGCAGTTGATTCGGTGAAATTTTTGATGTCCGAAAAAAACACCGTAAGTTTTTTGCGCTGCGTCCGGATTTCAGCCTGCCGCGAACCGTCAAAAAGCGACTGGTAAACCTGCGGCGCCAAATACCGCGAAAGCTGTTCGGAAAGTTCCTTGAGCCGCTTGGCATTGGCGCTGCGCTCCACGTGCAGCTTGAGTCGCGCCAGAAGAATGGGCGGGCTGATCGGCTTGGCCACATAGTCGGTGGCGCCCAGTTCCAGGCCACGGTGCTCCTCCTCAACGCTGCCAAGAGCCGTCAGGAAAATCACGGGGATGTCTGCCGTCCGCGGGTCGCGTCCCAACTGCGCGAGAACCTCGTAGCCGTCCATGTCCGGCATCATCACATCCAGAAGAATAATGTCCGGCCGCGGAGTGGCCCTTGCGACCTCCAGGCCAGCCTGGCCGTTTGCCGCCACTTTTACCTCGTAGCTTTCCTGAAGCAGAGTCATGAGGAGATAACGAATGTCGTCACTGTCCTCCACCACCAGGATGCACGGCTGCGCGGCAGTATTTGCTGCTTGCAATACCCCGTCCGCTTCTGGTTTGCCTGCTTGATTCATCGCCCGGCTCCCTCATTTGTGCCAGAGGCCAGGCCCCTGGCTTACTAACAGCTCACTTGGCAGCCAACTCGGCCCGCATACCGGCAATCACCGCCCGATAGTCAGGCTTGCCGAAGATGGCGCTTCCCGCCACAAATGTGTCGGCACCGGCTGCAGCGACTTTTGCAATATTCTCCAGCTTGATCCCGCCATCCACCTCCAGGCGAATGTCCTTGCCGCAGGCGTCGATGCGTTTCCTGGCCAGCTCGATCTTGCGCAGGGCTGAATCAATGAATCCTTGTCCGCCAAAACCCGGATTGACGCTCATGATCAGGATCAAATCGATGTCGTCGATGACCCAGTCCAGCACATCCAGAGGCGCGGCCGGATTGAACACCAGCCCCGCCTTGCATCCCTTGGCCTTGATGGCTTGCACGCTGCGGTGAACATGGCCCGAGGCGTCAGGATGGAAGCTGATGAGATCCGCGCCGGCATCGGCAAAAGCTGCCGCCAGCGCATCGACCGGTTGCACCATCAGATGCACGTCGATGGGAACCGCCGTACCGTCGGCCTTTTGGGAATGCGGCTTGAGGGCGCTGCAGATCATGGGACCAAAGGTCAGGTTGGGCACGTAATGGTTGTCCATCACGTCAAAGTGGATCCAGTCGGCGCCGGCAGCAATCACTGCCTTGAGTTCTTCGCCCAGGCGGGCGAAGTCAGCTGACAAAAGGGAAGGTGCAATTCGGTACATCGGTGGCTTGGTTTGACTCATGGCCGGATTGTCGCAGCAAGCGCGCGTCTTGCCCATGGCCCCGCAATTTCCTGTGCCGCGAAGGGCGGTTAACATGAATGCTGCTCCTGCCAACACCATGCCGAAATACCAGTTCTCCTGCGAAGTCCTTCCGCAATACCTGCCTGAACAGTCCTCACCTGAAAACGAGGTGTTTGGCTTTGCCTACACCGTCACCATCACCAACACGGGCGAGGTGGCAGCACAGCTTATTTCGCGTCACTGGATCATCAGCGATGCGCGCGGACACACCGAGGAAGTCAAGGGCCTGGGCGTGGTGGGCCACCAGCCGTTGCTCAAGCCAGGTGAATCCTTCCAATACAGCAGCGGTTCCCGACTGCGCACTCCAACCGGCACGATGCACGGTAGCTACTTTTTTGTGGCCGAGGACGGAGAGCGTTTCGAAGCAGCCATTCCCATGTTCGTGCTCGACGCTGGAGACGCCGCCGCATCGGACAGCGGCGCCGGAAGCGGCAGAGTGCTGCATTGAACTGGTGAGGCAATGCGCAGGCTGACCGAACTGCTGGACCTGCTGGAGCCCAAAGCGGAGTTGGCCCACCGCCACCTCTGGCTGATAGCCCTGCTTGACTGGATACGCGGTGACGCCGACAACCCACAGGCCGCCGTGTCGCGTCTGGTCTTGTTCCTGGACGCTGCGCAGGCCCGCCCCGGTTTTGCAGAGAAGCTCAAGGAATGGTGGGCAACGTTGGTGGGCACGGTTGACGCGACACCCCTGTTTGCGGATTTCGGCTTTGCACCGCGCGCGGCGTTTCTGAGCGAACTGGGTGAGCGCTTGCGTTACAAGCTGCTGCCCGGCACCCCTGAAACCACCCACGCTACCGAATTGTTCATGCTGCTGTTCCCTACGCCGTTCGACGCGCGCTGGCTCAAGTTGCTTGACGAGGCGACCTTGGCGCGCCTGTCGGTGTTGCTGCATCCCGCGACGCTTTCACCGGAATCCGACGCAGCACCTGTGCCGGAGGCGGCAGCAACCACCATGCTCAAGGGCTGGCAAGGGATACTGCTGGAGGCACTGACCTATTGCACCAGCCAGGTTCAGGCCACGGGGTTTTCCCCCGAGCTGCGCCTGCGCATGAGCCCTCAGACCCTGCAGTCCCGCCCTTTTCATGGCCTGGCATCGGATCTCGACGCGATACGCGACGCGATGCTGGCGCATGGGCCGGACAGCGGCGCGCTGCACCTGGCCCTGGACCGCTTCAAGGCTCGGCTGGAAGCCTGCCGCAGTGCGGCCTCCTCCGCGTACACCCACCTGGATGAGCACGGCATTTCGGTCGGCCTGGTGTTTCGCCTGCGCCAGCTGCGTGAACGCATCCTGCGCATTCGCGAACTGCTCGACTGCCTGCTCGCGGAAAAACCCGGCAGCAGTGCGATGCAGTTGCTGGCCCGGCTGGTGCTGCTGGCCAAAGAGCGACGCAGCATACGCGCATTGATCGCCAGCAACTCCAGCCTGTTGGCAGCCAAGGTGGCCGAACGCGACGCCGAGACCGGCGAGAATTACATCACGCGCGACCGCGCCGCCTATGTGAACATGCTGGGCAAGGCGGCCGGAGGCGGTGCCCTGACCGCAGCCACCACGCTGCTCAAGTTCATGGTGGTGGGGCTGGCACTGTCGGCCTTCTGGAGCGGCTTTCTGGCCAGCGTGGTGTATGCCGCGAGTTTTGTGCTGATCCAGCTCATGCACTTCACGTTGGCCACCAAACAGCCGGCGATGACCGCCCCAGCGATGGCGGCCAAACTCAAGGATTTGCGTACCGGCGAAGCGGTCAGCGAGTTCGTCATTGAAGTGACCCACCTGGTGCGTTCTCAGGTGGCGGCCGTGCTCGGCAACGTCCTGATGGTGGTGCCGGTGGTGCTGCTAATTAGCGCCGGCATCCAGCTCTCCCTGGGCCACCCGATGATTGACGCGAATGCGGCAGAACATGTGCTGCACGACCTGAACCTGCTCGGGCCCACACTGCTGTGGGCGGCCTTTACCGGTGTGGTGCTGTTCGCCGCCAGCATCATCGGCGGCTGGGTCGAGAACTGGTTTGTGCTGTACCACCTGGCCTCGGCCATGCGTTACAACCCGCGCATCACCGCGGCACTGGGCATCGCCCGCGCGCGGCGCTGGGCCCACTTCATGCGCGACAACGTCTCCGGCTTTGCCTCCAACATCGCCCTGGGCTTCATGCTCGGGCTGATTCCGCCCATGACCGGTTTTTTCGGGGTCGAACTCGAGGTGCGCCATGTCACGCTGTCTTCCGGCCAGCTGGCCGCCGCCGCCGCCGCGCTCGGCTGGGAGGTGTTGCGGCAACCGGCCTTCTGGTGGTGCATTGCCGCCATTCCGCTAATAGGCGCGCTCAATCTGGGGGTGAGCTTTTATTTCGCCTTCAGGCTGGCACTGCAGGCACACAACGTCAGCGGGGTGGACCGCGCACGCATTCGCGCAGCGATCTGGGCACGCTGGCGCAGCGAGCCCCGAAGCTTTTTTGTTCCCGAATAACGCGACGCTGTCAAGCCTCCAGGACATCCGGTCTCAGCACTTGTCCTACAGGCCCAAACCGTGAACTGATGTAGATTAAACAGCTTCACGCCCGGGCTGTCCCAGCCGCATCGGCCACCTGCCTCACACGCGCACTTCGCACACGCCTTGCCGCGGAGCTGCATAAGTTTCAACTAACAGCGGAGACCTCATCCATGAATGAAGTCATGGCCATCTGGGCCGAATGGATCAAGCCCTCGGCAGGTCTGCCCACCGTGCAGTGGTCGATGCTGCTGGCCGTGGCCGCCCTGACCGGGCACCTGGTGCTGCGTTACGCCGGCATCCCCAAGGTCGTTGGCTATTCAGCGGTCGGCGCCTTCGCCGGTTTTGCCGGATTCACCGGCGCTGCATGGCCACTGCAGGGCACGGGCCTGTTCCTGCTGGAGCTCGGCGTGGCCGTGGTCCTGTTTGAGGCCGGAGGCCGCATTCCGCTGCGCTGGTTCCGCCACAACCCGATGGTGCTGGTCCAAAGCCTGGCCGAATCGGCACTGACCTTCTTTTTCGTGTACTGGGCACTGACATTTCTCGGCGTGCGGGAGATCGTCGCCGAGCCGCTGGCCTTGCTGGCGATGGCCGCCTCGCCGGCCGTGCTGTCGCGCGTCATCATGGACACCCGCGCCTCCGGCCCCGTCACTGAGCGGGCCATGGTGCTGTCCACTCTGAGCACCTTGTATGCCCTGACCTTCTGCAGCGCACGCGCCGGCATGATGAACACCGCCGACCAAAGCCTGACCGACACCCTTTACCCGGTGGCGGTGGTGCTGGGCTTGTCGGTGGTCGTGGGCGCCGGCCTGGCACTGGCCCTGCGCTCAGCCCTGCGCGTGATGAGCCCCACCAGCGAAAACACGGCCATCCTGCTGCTGGCCCTGATCGCCGCCGGCGCGGCGCTGGCGGCTCACTTCGGCGGCTCGGCGCCGCTGGCTGCGCTGCTGGGCGGCATGATGCTCAAGCAGCTCAACCCGCGGCCCTGGTCGTGGCCGCGGCAAATGGGTACGGCTTCGGCCATGCTGACCATGCTGATGTTTGTGCTGGTCTCTGTGGTTGCGGCGCAGGCCGACTGGAGCGGCCAGGTCGTCGGCCTGGTGCTGGCGCTGGTTGCAGCGCGCGCCCTGGCCAAGATCAGCGGTGTCGCACTCGGCAATGTGGGCAGCGGCGCAAGCTGGAAGCAGGCCTTGTGGGTCGGTTGCGCCATGTCGCCGATGTCCTCGGTCGCGCTGCTGCTGGTGTCCCAGTTTGTTGCCGCTTCAGCCACGCTCGGCCCGCGCATCGCCAGCATCGCGCTGCCGGCCATTTTGCTGATGGAAGTGCTGGGCGCCATCCTCTCCACCTTTGCCATCCACCGCGCCGGCGAAAGCTCCAGGCCCTGGGCCCCCAGGCCCTTCAGCAATTCGTCCACAGGAGATCTTCGTGAGTAAGCACACCGACAACGCTCTGGCGCCCGGCGGGCTCGAGCCCTTCCAGAAATCGGCGGCGCTGTCGCTGGGCGTCGAGCTGGAACTGCAGCTCGTCAACACCCATGACTATGACCTGGCTCCCTATGCCGAAGACATGCTGCGTCTTATGCACAAAATACCGCTGCCCGGCAGTGTGGTGCCCGAGATGACCTCGAGCATGATCGAGGTCTCCACCGGCGTCTGCCAGTCTTCCTCGGAAGTGCTGGGCCAGCTCACCCAGATCCGCGACGCACTGGTCAAAAGTGCCGACAAGCTCAACATCGCGGTGGTGGGCGGCGGCACGCACCCTTTCCAGCAATGGCACGAGCGCCGCATTTACGACAAGCCGCGTTTTCGCGAGCTGTCCGAGCTGTACGGCTATCTGTCCAAGCAGTTCACGATTTTCGGCCAGCACGTACACGTGGGCTGCCCCGATGCCGACACCGCGCTGCTGACGCTGCACCGCATGTCACGCTACATTCCGCATTTCATTGCGTTGTCGGCATCCTCGCCTTATGTGCAGGCGCAGGACACTGCGTTTGATTCGGCGCGGCTCAACTCGGTGTTTGCCTTTCCGCTGTCGGGCCGCGCGCCGCTGGCGTTGACCTGGGAGGATTTCACGGTCTATTTCGAGAAAATGACGCGCACCGGCGTGGTCCGGAGCATGAAGGACTTTTATTGGGACATCCGGCCCAAGCCGGAGTTCGGCACCATCGAGATCCGTGTGTTCGACACGCCGCTGACGATAGGGCGGGCTGCGGCACTCTCGGGTTACGTGCAGTCGCTGGCGTCATGGTTCATGAACGACCAGCCCTTCACGCCCACCGAAGACGACTACCTGGTCTACACCTACAACCGTTTCCAGGCCTGCCGCTTCGGCCTGGAGGCCGTTTACGTGGACCCGGCCACAGGCGAACACATGGCGCTGCGCGATCACATCCTGATGACCATGGACAAGATCGGCCCGCACGCCGGCCCGCTCGGCGCCAGCAGCGGCATCCACTTGTTGCGCAGCAGTGTCGAGCTGTCGAACAATGACGCTCGCTGGCTGCGGGAATTGCAGGGCAAAGAGAATCTGTTGGCCGAAGTGATTCGGCAAGCCGCGCTTAAATTTCGGGGACTGCCGGTCTGACCTTGTCAGCCTCACGCTCCGCCTCGGGTTTGTTGTTGGCAGCAGGACGAACTCCCCACTTCCATTCCCAGTTCCTCCCTCGCCCCGACACAAGAGAAAAGTGAGTTGCCACCGGGCAACCCCCGACTTTCAGACCAACCACAGCAAAGCAACCGAAGCACTGGCGTCAACGAGTTCAACTCGAAATTCAAAGAATAAATATGCTATAAATTTAGTAGCTACTTGCGCCCGAATCCATTGGACCAAGGCCACAAAACACCAAAATCAGATCTCGATCTTGCTGCCCAGCTCCACCACCGAGTTGTTAGGCAGGTTAAGGAAGTCCGCCGCACCACTCGCGTTATGGTGCATCTGCGCAAACAGCTTCTCGCGCCACGACGCCATGCCGCTGCCGATGGTCGGCACCACCACGTCGCGCGACAGAAAGTAGCTGGTGGTCATGACCTCGAGTTCACAGCCGCGCGTGCGCATCTGCTCAAGCGCTTTAGGCAGGTCCGGGTCGTTTTTGAAGCCGTAGTGAATCACCACCTGCCAGCAGTTGTGCCCCAGCGACTCGATCGCCAGCCGCTTGTCCATGCCTATCCAAGGCACCTCATGGTTGCGCACCGTGACAAACAGGTTCTGTTCATGCAACACCTTGTTGTGCTTGAGGTTGTGCAGCAAGGCATTGGGCACGGCGCCGGGCTCGGCGGTCAGGAACACCGCCGTGCCTTCAACACGGGCGGGCGGGCTGATGAAAACCGCACCCAGGAAGCTGGGCAGATCGATCGCATCGGCGCGTAGCTTCTCGTTCAGCAAATGCCGACCCTGTTTCCAGGTCATCATCAACGTGAAGATAATCCCGCCGATCACCAGCGGGAACCAGCCGCCAGCAAACAACTTCATCAGGTTGGAGGCGAAGAAGGCGAAATCCACGACAAAAAAGACACCGGTGGCGGAAAGGCAGAGCCAAAAGGGGTATTTCCATCCATAACGAATCACATAGAAAGTCAGGATGGTCGTGATCAGCATGTCGGTACAGACGGCGATGCCGTAGGCAGCCGCCAGGTTGCTCGACGATCGGAACATCACGACGGCCAGCACGATGGTGACAAACAGACCCCAGTTCACCAGCGGGATGTAGATCTGACCGGTATCGCGCACGCTGGTGTGCTGGATGTTCAGGCGCGGCAGGTAACCCAGCTGGATCACCTGTTTGGTCACACTGAAGGCGCCGGTGATAAGTGCCTGCGAGGCGATCACCGTCGCCATGGTGGCCAGCAGCACCAGCGGCAACAGCGCCCATTCCGGGGCCATCAGGTAAAACGGGTTCTTGACGGCTTCGGGAGTCTTCAACAGCAGCGCGCCCTGGCCGAAGTAGTTGATGGTCAGTGAAGGCATGACCACCGAGAACCAGGCCAGGCGTATGGGTTTCTTGCCGAAATGACCCAGATCGGCATACAGCGCCTCGGCGCCGGTCACGCACAGCACCACCGCGCCCAGGATGATGAAAGTGGTACCGGGGTTGAACCACATGAACATCAGGGCGTAGTGCGGGCTCAGCGCCTTGAGGATGATGGGATTGGCAATGATTTGCGACAGCCCCAGCAGCGCCAACGCGGCAAACCAGACCAGGGTGATCGGCCCGAAAAACTTGCCGATGCCGGCGGTACCGTGCTTTTGCAACGCGAACAGCGCAAACAGGATGATCAGCGTGGCCGGAATCACATATTGCTTGAAGGCCGGCGAAATCACTTCCAGGCCTTCGACCGCCGAAAGCACCGAAATCGCCGGGGTGATGACGCCGTCGCCGTAAAACAGCGATGTTCCGAAGATGCCGATGATCAGCAGGATGCGCCGGAGCTCGGGTCTGTCCTTGACGGCCTGCGAAGCCAGTGCCAGCATGGCGACAAGCCCCCCCTCGCCGTTGTTATCAGCACGCAGCACCAGCAGCACGTACTTGATCGAAACGATCACGGTCAGTGTCCAGAAGAAGATGGACAGGATGCCGTAAACGTTTTCAGGGGTAAACGCGACGTGCCCGGAGCCGAAGACTTCCTTGATGGCATACAGGACGCTGGTTCCGATGTCGCCGTAGACGACACCAATGGCGCCCAGGGTGAGCGCCGCAAGAGATGATTTTTTACTGGACACAAAAAATTCCCGCTTTGCAGCCGGGGTCAAAGACCGGGCCCCGGCGGCGGGAAGGTTACCTTGGGGACCGCTATTTTGCGCCTCGACCCGCGTTCGGCAAGTCAGCGTGCATCCCTAAATGCAAGAATTCCCCTTTTTGTTGCACTGCAACAACTTGTAACATCGGCAGCCGGCGCGCGGCCATTCCGGGGATTTTTGCCGGCCCCACCGGCCACTACCATTTTGATAGCTGCCCATGCCCGCTGGATAAGGGCCTGAGGCTTAAAAGTTCACTGCCCAACCGTTTGAGCGCAGAGGGGAAGGCATCGCCTCGCCGGTTTGCCAGCGGCCGCAGGCAGGCCGGCTTTGCCGGATGCCTTGCGGCGTCCCCTGCAAGGGGAAAAGGAACTACACGTAGCGCAGCGTAGTGAGGACCGATAGGGGTAAGCAGTCAATCTCTGCAAGGGGAAAAGGCGCTACACGAAGCGCAGCGGAGTCAGAACGATAGGGGTGAACCAATCCCTAGTCATACACTTCCGCGTCCGGATCGGTGGCTTCCAGCTCGTAGCTGGCTGCCAGCATGGCCAGGCGGCCGATCACCCCATACATATAAAAGCGGTTCGGCCCGCTGGCGCCCGGCGGCACGCCCGGCTGCGGCAGCCGGCCGCTGTCGGCAAAAGCCAGCGGCACAAAACTGGCGCCGGGGGCGTTGAGGTTTTCGTCGATGCCGCGGTCGGCATGTACCCGGTAAAAGCCGCCCACCACGTAGCGGTCCATCATGTAGACGACCGGCTCGGCCACCGCGTCGTTGATGCGCTCGTGGGTCTGCACCCCTTCCTGGATGATGACTTCGGACAGCGCCTGGCCGTCTTTGGTCGTGCTCATCTTGTTTTTGGCCTTGCGGTTGAGCTCGTCCAGGTCTTTCACGTCGCGCACCGTCATGATGCCCATGCCGTAGGTGCCGTTGTCGGCCTTGACGATCACAAACGGCTTCTCGTTGATGCCGTATTCCTTGTACTTGCGCTTGATCTTGGTAAGCAGCGCATCGACATTGCTGGTCAGGCAATCCATGCCCGAACCTTCGGCAAAATTGACCTCGCCGCATTTGGCAAACATCGGGTTGATCAGCCAGGGGTCCACGCCCAGCAGCTTGCCGAAACGCTTGGACACTTCCTCATAGGCCTGGAAATGGCGCGACTTGCGCCGCACCGACCAGCCCGCATGCAGCGGCGGCAACAGGTACTGCTCGTTGAGGTCTTCCAGCATGCCGGGAATGCCGGCCGACAGGTCGTTGTTGAGCAGGATGGTGCAGGGGTCGAAATTCTTCAGGCCCAGGCGCCGGTCGGTGCGGACCAGCGGCTCCAGCGTGATCTGCTCGCCGGTGGGCAGCGTCAGCGTGGTCGGCGCGGTGATCTCCGGGCTGAGCGAGCCAAACCGCACATTGAGCCCGGCCTGGTGGAAGATACGCTTGAGCTGCAGGATGTTGGCCAGGTAAAAGGTGTTGCGCGTGTGGTTCTCGGGAATGACCAGCAGGTTGCGCGCTTCCGGGCAGATTTTCTCGATCGCGGCCATCGCGGCCTGCACAGCCAGCGGCAGCATCTCGGGCGTCAGGTTGTTCCAGCCGCCGGGGTAAAGGTTGGTGTCCACCGGCGCCAGCTTGAAACCGGCATTGCGCACATCGACCGAGCTGTAAAAGGGCGGCGTGTGCTCCATCCACTCCAGGCGAAACCAGCGCTCGATCGCCGGTGTGGTGTCCAGGATGCGCTGCTCCAGCTCGTTGATGGGGCCGTTCAAGGCAGTAATGAGGTGCGGAACCATGCGGCCACTTTCGATTGGGAAACGTTGTTATTGCTTCGGTGATAGCTGACCGAATTTTAGGGAGATTGGGGTGCCCCGACGCGGTTACAAGAGGTAAGCCATCGAGGTATTCCGGCGCCCGGCCGGTTGGTGGCTTTTCAGCTGCGGACTTCGCCCTGGCCCAGCACCACGTACTTGAGCGAGGTCAGGCCCTCGATGCCGACCGGCCCGCGCGCATGGAACTTGTCCGTCGAGATACCGATTTCGGCACCCAGGCCAAACTCGAATCCATCTGCGAAGCGGGTGCTCGCATTCACCAGCACGCTGGCCGAGTCCACCTCGCGCAGGAAACGCTGGGCATGCATGTGGTCGCGCGTGAGGATGGCGTCGGTATGGTGGCTCGAATACTTGTTGATGTGGGCAATCGCCTCATCCACGTCGGCGACCACCTTGATGCTGATGATGGGCGCCAGGTATTCCTCGTACCAGTCCTGCTCGGTCGCGGGCTGCACCCTGGCGCCGGGCAGCTTCGCCAGAATGGCCTGCGCTTCAGCATCGCAGCGCATCTCCACGCCCTTGGCCGCATAAATCGCGCCGATTTCAGGCAGGAAGCTGGCAACGACGCCGCGCGCGACCAACAGGCCTTCGCTGGCATTGCAGGGGCTGTATTTCTGAGTCTTGGCGTTATCGGCCACCGTCACCGCCATGGCGATGTCGCAGGGATCATCCACATAGACATGGCAGTTGCCGTCCAGGTGTTTGATCACCGGTACCTTGGCGTCGCGGCTGATGCGTTCAATCAGGCCCTTGCCGCCGCGCGGGATGATCACGTCCACAAACTGCGGCATGGTGATCAAGAGGCCCACGGCTTCGCGGTCGGTGGTGGGCACCAGTTGCACCGCATCGGCCGGCAGGCCGGCGTCGGTCAGCGCCTGCTGCACCAGCTCCGCCAGCGCCTTGTTCGACTCGATAGCTTCGGAGCCGCCACGCAAAATGCAGGCATTGCCGCTTTTGATGGCCAGCGAAGCGGCCTCAATCGTCACATTGGGCCGGCTTTCATAAATCATGCCAAACACACCGATGGGCACGCGCATCTGGCCGACACGGATGCCGCTGGGCTGCTGCTTCATGCCGATGATCTCGCCGATCACGTCCGGCATGGCCGCCAGCTGCTCGCAGCCCAGGGCCACGGTCTCGATGATTTTCGGGCTCAGCTTGAGCCGGTCCAGCATGGGCCCGGCCAGGCCGGCCGTTTTGGCCCGCTCCAGATCAAGGGTATTGGCCGCTTGCAGCGGCGCAATCTGGCTGCGGAGCAAATTGGCCAAACCCAGCAATGCTCTGTTTTTAATAGCTGCTTGCGCCCGCGCCATAAGGGCAGAAGCCGTTTTTGCCTTTAAACCCATGGCCTGCATGAGCACCGGGAGTTCGCTGCGGGCAGCCAAGGCGTTGGGGGAGTCGGGCGCGTTCATCCTGCTATTTTGCCTCTAATCACAACCAGGGACCGTCCACTCAATCAGCCGCCGGCGCGGACGCCGCGGCGCTGCATCATGTCCTGGCTCATGGCTTGCAGGTCCTCCCCGGCCAGCACCGCCTGCGCGGCAGGGTAGGCTAGCTTGTCTTCGTCCATCAGGTGCCGTCCGTACAGTGCGCTGAAGCGCTCGAGTACCGCAGTCTGGGCGGGCAACAGTGGCGCCCAATCGGTGGCCGAACTTTCGGCAATGGCCTGCAGCACGCTGCGCGCAGGGGGCCACGCCGCTTCCATATCCCGGTGGTCCTGCAGGAGGCGCTGCACCAGGGCGCGCAGGCCGGCATCCGGCCCGGCGAGCAATGGCGGGAATACATGCAACTCTTCGTCCTGGTGATGCAGCGGTGCGGCAAGGTCAAAGTAACGCATCACGTCACGCGCCGCCTGGCGCGCCGAATCGTCGCGGCCGTGTTCAAGCAAGTGCTGTTGCAGACGTGCCAGCAGCGCGAGCATGCGCTCCACCCGCTCGTGGCAGGCGGCGAGCATGTCGAAAGGCGCCTCGAACCCGGCGCCCGGTGCGTGCACACCGGGCAGGGACGCAGGCTGCACGACCCGGCGCACCACCCCCATGTCAGCCGAACTGCACCGGTTGCCCCTGCGGGTCAAACGGAATAAACGCGCCGATCTTGCCTTGCTTGATGGACTCGACCATGCGCTGCAGCGGCTCCTCGGCGTCTTCGGTGGTCGGTGCGCGATTCACCGAGCCCGACATGGCCGCGGCAAACACCAGCCCCCAGTTGTGGCCAAACTGGCGGGACTCCTGCACCAGCGCGGCAAACGAGCTCAGATCCTCCGGGCGCTTGTCGACACACATCAGCGGGACCAGCGCGCCGCCCTGGCCGGCCTCAAAACGTTCGCGTTGCACCGGCGAGCTGTCCTCGGGCAGCTCGACACCGGTAAATACAAACAGCAGGCGCTGCGGTTCGGGTTGTGCGCGGGCGGCCTGCAGCAGGTCGTCAAAGCTCAGAATGTCCATGGGTTCTATCCAGTCACAGGAATTAAAAAGGGTCCGCCGGCTCGCGTTCCGGTGCGGCATCATCGGTAGAAAGGCTGCTTACAAAATCAGCAGGTACCGGCCTCAGGCGGGCGGGCTTGCGCGACTGGGCTGTGCCGACGCTGACAAAACACAGGGCATGTTCGCCGCCTGCCAGGCCGAACAGCTGGCGCAGCCCCGAGGACTTCAGTGCCTTGCCGCTGGTCAGTGACGAACCATAACCCAGGGCCGTGGCCATGAGCAGCATGTTCTGTACCGCACAGCCGGCCGAGACCAAGCGTTCAGCCAGGTCGATCCCGGCATCGCCACACTCGCCATCGACCACCACCAGCATGAGCAAGGGCGCACGATGCGCTTTTTCGCGTGCCTGCGCGATCTGTTCAGGGGTGGCCTGGGCATCGCGCTCAACCAGCGCCGCGCCGAAAACCGCGGCCAGCCGTGCGCGAGCCGCTTGCGGCACCAGCACAAAACGCCAGGGCAGAAGCTGCCCGTGGTCGGGCGCCGTGGCGGCGGCACTGAAGATCATGTCGAGTTGCTTCGCATCGGGCCCGGGTGCGACCAGCCGCTTCGGCAAAATGGTCTGGCGCGATTGCATGAGGGCTGCCGCCAGCTGCGCCGGGTCGGCGTCGGCCGTGGCGACTGCGGGGGTCTGACCGGGAAAGGCAGGCAGGTTCATCAATTCACTTTCAACCGGGACGCCCGTCGGCACGCAGGCGCCCGTACCAGTTGCCCAGACGCACTCCCCACACACCCATGACCCCGGCCCACAACAGGACGGCCGCCAGCAGCAGCCATGCGGCAAAAGCGCTTTGCGCGGCCGCACCAATACGCAGCAGCGTCGCCGCCTGAAGCAGCCAGAACAGGGTCCATACCAGCCGGTCTGCCACCAGTGCACGCCCGCTGTGACCACAGGACACGCGTGTCACCATGGCCAGCATCAGCGAGGCCAGGCAGCCCATGGTCAGGGCATGCAGCGCGCCAAGCGGCAGGACGGGGGCGTCCTCCACCAGGCCGAGCAGCTGCGCCACACCACCCAGAACAAGCGCCAGGCCGAACCACAGAAAACCGATGTGCAACATGGCAAGCAGCCGGTTCTTCAAGCTTTGCATAAGCCCCCACACCACGGCCAGCCAGAGGAAAACACCTCCGGCAGCCAGTTCAAAAACACCGCGCACGGCAGTCCAGGCCGTGCCCCCGGCACCCTGCGACTGGCCATCAAACTCCATCCACACGGCGGCCACCTCAACAGCAGCGACAGCCAGCATCAGCCGCAACACCCAGAAGGGCCGCCAGACATCGATGAAAGGCAGGGCGCTGGAGGTGAAAAACGGAATCATGCGGTGCGCCACCGAAACATACACCACCACGACAAAACCCCACAAACCCGTGAGCATGCAGGCCCGTGCCACGACAGGCGCACCCAGCAGCAGGCTGAGCGCCAGCCCGGCCAGCGCCAGGCAGCCGACCACGCAGGCCACGCCTATGGTGCGTGCATGCACCTGGTCCTCGACCGGGCTGCGCCGGAGCAGACCCCAGAACAGGGCCGTCATCCAGCCCAAGCCGGCTGCAGCCATCGCCAGCCCGACCAGGGCTGTCAAGCCATGCAGATGCGCACCGGCCAGCCACAGCAACCAGCCTGCCACCTGAAGCAGCAACGGCACCCGCAGCTGCCGGGGGGCAAGTGGCGGCACGCCCAGCCACTTGGGGCCGGCCGTAAAAAGAAAACCGGAAAAAAAGAGCGGCAAAAAACCAAAGGTCATCACCGTCCCGTGCACCAGCGAAGGCGACAGCGCGTAAGGCAGGCTCAACGCCGGACTGGCACGGTCCAGCTGCACCAGCGCCCACCACGCGCCGGCACCTACCAGGACCACCATCGCAAGGAAAAAACCCAGCCGGTGCGGCGCCAGCAACAGATGACTGGCGCGCCAACGGCGGTCTACCCTGGCACGCTCGCTGGCCGACGGCTTGCCCGGACTCACCCGCAGGGCGATGGCCGGGCGCTCACTCATCCACACACGCCCAGATGGCCGCACTGGGTGCAATAGTCGCAACCGTCCTTGCGGATCACGGCGTGGGCACCGCATTCACTGCATTTCTTGCCCGCCATCACCGGCGGTGCAAGCGCCATGTCAATTTGGGGCTCCATCACGGGTGTTGCGCCGGCAGCATGTTGCCTGGCCCGCCGCGCGATGATGTTCTGCACCGCGTAGGCAATGGCAGCCACTTCAGAGTCGTGCCACAACGGCACGCGCGTGCCGTCGGCCTTCTCGTAGGTTCCCAGCCGCACCGGGCCACGGTCCCAGGCGACCTTGCGCATGTCGCTGAGCGCACGCTCCAGAAATCCACCGCGCGCGGCCAGCGAAAGCATGCGCATGCTGGAGGTGATCCACTGCTGCGACTCGCCGCTCTGCCCCACGGGCATGAAAAATTCGATGGCACGCTCGACCGTGCCTTCCCCCATGGCGGCCGGCACGGGCAAAAAGGACACCACGATATAAAGCGTCTTGCGCCCTTCCTGCGTCCAGTAATCCACCTTTTCTGCCATCGCCGACAACGCGCCCTTGGGACGGCTTTCGATCACTGTGCGCATCGGGTCCACGGCAGGCGTTGCCGCCGGCGTGGCTGCGGGATCCGCATGGGTTTCGAGCACCGAACCGAGGATGGCGTTGGGCCGGTAGGTGGCCAGGCCCTT
Organism: Polaromonas sp. A23; assembly: GCF_002001015.1. Classification (GTDB taxonomy): domain Bacteria; phylum Pseudomonadota; class Gammaproteobacteria; order Burkholderiales; family Burkholderiaceae_C; genus Polaromonas. The sequence continues at coordinate 28,862 of NZ_MUNO01000006.1, forward strand.
GAGCTTGGCGCGCCAGGCCTGCTGGTACAGGCCCTTGAAATCTTCGTACGCGTAGTCGGCCGGCACATTGACGGTCTTGGAGATCGCCGTGTCCACAAACGGTTGCACCGCTTCCATCATGCCAATGTGGCTGTCGGCAGACATCTCAAGCGCCGAAACAAAGTAGCCGGGCAGCTTGTCCACATTCCCGCCGAGCTCGCGGTACAGCCGCCACGCATGGTCTTCGACCGCGTATTCGGTGGTGCTGCCGTCGGACTCGCGCTTCTTGCGCCGGTACATCCAGGAGAACGGTGGCTCGATGCCGTTGGATGCATTGTCGGCAAACGCCAGACTGACAGTGCCAGTGGGTGCAATCGACAGCAGGTGACTGTTGCGGATGCCGTTCGCACGGATGGATTGCTGCAATGCGGCTGGCAACCGGCTGGCAAAGGTGCCTGCCGCGAGGTAGCCATCGGCATCGAACTTCGGAAACGCGCCTTTTTCCTTTGCCAGCGCCACGGATGCGGCGTAGGCTGTATCGCGCATGCTCACAGCAATGCGCGCCGCCATCTCGCGGCCTTCGGGTGCGTCGTAGCGCAGGCACAGCATGGCCAGTGCATTGCCCAGGCCGGTGAAACCGACACCGATGCGGCGCTTGGCGGCGGCCTCGGCCTGCTGCTGCGGCAAGGGCCAGAAGGTCACGTCCAGCACGTTGTCGAGTGCGCGCACCTGGGTGGTCACTGATTTGGTGAAAGCCTCGAAATCGAAATCAGGCACACCATTGAAGCCGAAGGGGTAGCGCACAAAACGCGTGAGAATGATGGGGCCGAGGTCGCAGCAGCCGTAAGGCGGAAGCGGCTGTTCGCCGCAAGGATTGGTCGCCGCAATCTCTTCACAATAACGCAGGTTGTTGTCCTGGTTGATGTGGTCCAGGAACAAAATGCCGGGCTCGGCGAAGTCGTAGGCCGAGCGCATGACGGTGTCCCACAACTCGCGCGCCGCGACGGTCTGATAGACCCACAAGCCATCGGCACGCTGAAACGCGCCCTGCTCCATCAACGGGGCACCGGGCTTGGCCTTGTGCACCAGTTCCCAGGGCTGGTCTTCGGCCAGCGCCTGCATGAACGCGTCCGGCATGCCAACCGAGACGTTGAAGTTGTTCCAGCGCCCGGGCGTGCGCTTGGCGGTGATGAATTCGTGCACGTCCGGGTGGTCGATGCGCAGCACGCCCATCTGCGCGCCGCGCCGCGAACCCGCGCTTTCCACGGTGGAGCAGGACTGGTCAAAGACGTTGATGTAGCTGCAGGGCCCAGAGGCCATGGACGCGGTGCCCTTGACCTCGGCGCCGCGTGGTCGAATGCGTGAAAAATCGTAACCCACGCCGCCACCGCGCCGCATGGTTTCGGCCGCTTCGCGCAAGGCCTCGTAAATGCCGGGATAACCGCCGTCATCCATGCCTTGGATGCAGTCGCCAACGGGCTGCACAAAGCAGTTGATCAGGGTGGCCTGGATGGTCGTGCCGGCCGCGCTCATGATGCGGCCAGCGCCTATGGCGCCGGTGTGCAGGTTCTCAAGGAACAGTGCCTCGTACCTGGCGCGTTCCGCTTCCGTCTCGACCGAGGCCAGGGCCCGGGCCACGCGCCGATACAGGTCTTCCACACCGGTCTCGCCGGGTTTGAGGTATTTTTCCTTCAGCACGTCGTGGCTGATGGGCTGGGTGGCCGTCAGATCCTGAGGCCGGCCAAACTGATCGCGTTTCATGCTTGTGCTCCTGCAATGGAAGCTGCCGGCCGAATTCCGCCAAGCAGCCATTGCAACAATTCTTGCACCGAACGGATCTGGTCGCCAAACGGCAGGCGGGCGGCACCACGGAAGAAAAGGCCTTTACGCGCATTGCCATCAAAAGCATGGCCGAGCTGCTGGTCGATGCAGAACTGGCCCATGCTGGCCACGCCATCGCGCAGGCCACAATGGGCGAGGCAGTCAAACGACATGTTGCATTTGCCCTTGACATGGGCCGCCGCCTGGAGCTTGGGTTCGAGCCGGATGTATTTGTCCAGCCAGGGGGTACGCACTGCGCGCGCCGGCAGCCCGGCCACGCTGATGAACTCCACCATGTCTTCCGGCTTCGCCTCAGCCAGTACTTTCTTGAATGCGGGATCGGCATCACACTCCTGGGTCACGGCAAACGCGGTGCCAAGCTGCACCGCCGACGCACCCAGGGCCTGCAGGCGCAGGATGTCGTCCCTGCAATTGATGCCGCCGGCGGCAATCAACGGAATTTCGCGTTCGATGCCGGCTGTCTTGAAGAACTCCAGCACTTGGGGAATAACCACATCGAAGTCAAAACGCGTGTCATGCAGGTCTGCAACTTTGGCTGCACCCAGATGGCCGCCGGCAAGGCCGGGATGCTCGATCACGATGGCATCGGGCAAACGGCCTTTTTTTTGCCACTTGCGCACCAGCAATTGCACACCGCGCGCGTCCGACAGGATGGGGATTAACACAGCATTGGGATAGTCCCGCGCCAGCTCCGGTAAATCGAGCGGCAAACCGGCGCCGACCACCAGCGCATCGGCACCACTGCTCAGCGCCTGACGCACATAGTCCTCGTAGGCACTGAGGGCCTTCATCACATTCACGGCGATCAGGCCGCGGCCTTGCGCACGCTGGCGTGCCCGACGTATTTCGCGGTCCAGCGCCTCCAGATTGGCGGCATCGATCAATGCGCGGGCATCGGGCTCCTTGTCCAGGTGGCCGGTTCTGGCCATCAGGTCGGGATGCAGGCGCCGCAGGTCCACGGACGACAAGGTGCCCACGCCACCCAAACGTGCCACTGCCCCGGCCAGACCGCCCGCGGATACACATACACCCATACCGCCCTGCACCACCGGAATCAACTCCTTGCCCGCCAGCCGCCACGGCCGAAGGCCCGAATCACGGGCAAGTGTTTGCAGTGCTGCCGCGGCGACTGCCGGGTCGGCGCCCACCCCGGCGGCCAGGTCAGTTGCTAATGATTTGTCCATCGTGCTCCACATAAGGTTGGTACGGGCCAGTGCCGCTGTTGGAGGCTATCGCAGCGGGCACAAAACTTCCTTGCCGTACATCAAAGATGTGGATTTCACCGTCTTCAATCACGTAATGCCAGCCATGCAGGGTCAAGGTGCCCTTCTCGACTTCACGCCGGACCATCGGGTAGGCCATCAGGCGCTCGAGTTGCAGCACCACGATGCGTTGTTCGGTGCGGCGAAGAGCCTCGGGGCTGGCCTGGACCGGTAACAAGGCTTCGCTGGCCAACTTGAGCCAGGCCTGCAGGGCTACTGCTTCCTCGGGAACGCCTTCGTACGCCGCGCGGATGGCGCCGCAGTGGCTGTGGCCGCAGACGATGATGCGCTCCACATGCAGGCTGAGCACCGCGAACTCGATCGCTGCCATGGTGCCATGCAGCCCGTGCGATCCGTCATAGGGCGGGATAAAGGCGCCCACGTTGCGCACGATGAAAAGCTCGCCGGGGCCGGCACCCGTCAGCAGGTAGGGCACCACGCGCGAGTCAGAACAGCCAATGAACAGTGTCTTGGGGTGTTGCCCCTGCGCCACCAGGTCCTGAAAGCGCTGCTGGTGCAGCGGAAAGTAGTCGGAGTGAAAACGCCGCAAACGCAGCAGCAACTCGTCTGCGGGGGCGACGTTTTCGGTCATTGCACCAGAGGCGAATCCGCTCCCTCGAGGGCGATACCTTCTATCTCCGCCTCCCCCACCAGCAGGCTCATGTACTGGTGCAGGGCCCTGGCACGCGACTGCATGGTCAACAGGGCCGCGATGCGTTCGCGTACCTCTTCGTACGCAGGCTGGGTACCACTGCGGCGCTCCAGCACGTCGATGATGTGAAAACCGAAGCGTGTGTGGAACAGGCGCGGATGCACGCCGGTGCCGGTTTGCGCATGCTGCAGGTGAAACAGTTCCGTTGCCAGTTCGGGTGCACAGTCGTCCGGCGTTATCCAGCCGAGGTCGCCGCCCTGCGCGCTGCTCGGGCAGTTGGACAACTCGGCGGCCAGCTGCGCAAAACGCCCCGGGGCCACCCCTTTGTGAGAAAGCTCCAGCAAGGCGCGTTCGGCATGCACTGTGAGCGCCTGGACGTTGACGCCGGGCGTGACCGCAAACAGGATATGGCGCACATGCAGCGCCTGCCCCACCAGAAACTGTGCCTTGTGTGCTTCGTAATAACGCCGGCCCTCATCTTCTGTGGGCTGGGGAGTAATCACTTCCTGATCCACCATGGCTTCGATGATTTCACGTTCGGTCTGTCCCAGCTCCGGAGTGGTCAAGCCGGTGTGACGCGTCAGCAGGCCTTGCGACACCGCCTGCTGGCGCAGCAGCTCGGTGTAGGCCAGCTCGCGCAGCGAGGCCGTGTCTGGCCGCTGCCCGGGTGCATGCAGGGCGATGCCGTTGACAAAGACTTCCTGCACGGCAGGCTGGGCCGCGGCAGAAGCGCACTGGCAGGAGCCGCTGCCGCAGCCCTGGGCGGCGGCGGGTGAAGAAAGCGTCTGTGTGGTCATGGAGGGTCCCTGGTTCAGTGTGAGGGGTCAAGGAGCGCCGGGCGACTTGGCCCGGGGAACGCCAAGGCGGCGGCTGCGCACCATCTGATAGGGGCGGAACAGGTAGGCGACCACTCCGAAGCCGCTCCACACATGAACCAGGCGGCTGAAGGGGAACAGCAGGAAAATGGTCATCCCGAACACGATGTGGAAACGGTAGGGCCAGGGCAGGACAGCCAGCGCCGCGGAGTCCACCTCGCGCAGGGTAAGAATGCGCTGCGCCCATTCGGCCAGGATCAACATCACGCTGCCATCCGCATGTCCCCATGAATACGGCAGGGTGATCAGGCCCACCACCAGCTGCACCCACAGGATCAACAGAATCGCCAGATCGGTTTTGTGGCTGGTGTAACGAATGCGCGGGTCAAACATGCGACGGTAGATCAGCATCGACAAGCCGATGAAACAGATGAAACCGGCAACGCCCCCCGCGTAGATCGCCATGCGCTGCTTGGTCGCAGCGTCCATGAAAAAGCCATAGACCGCATGCGGCGTCAACAGGCCGACCAGGTGGCCAAAAAACAGAAACAGAATGCCCACGTGGAACAGATTGCTTCCCCATCGCAGCAGGCCGGTGCGCAGCAGCTGCGAAGAGTCGCTTTTCCAGGTGTACTGGTCGCGGTCGAAGCGAATCAGGCTGCCCAGCAGGAACACGGTCAGGCAGATGTAGGGATAGACCCCAAAAAGGAATCCGTGAAGTCCGAGGCTCATGCTTGCACTCCTTGGGTGGGGCGTGCCTTGCGTACGTGCGGCACGATATGGATAGGCTGCGGCTGGTCTGGCCGGGCCTGGCCCCTGGACGAGCAGCCATCAAAGACGACCGGTTCTTCCCAGACCGCGTCGATAGGTTCTTCCGCCGCGATCTGCACCGGTTGGGCCTTTTCGCCGGCCAGTTCCAGCAAGGCCCCCAGCACGGAGGCGTAGGCACTTTCGCGCTGCTGCAGCGCTGCGAAAATCGCATTGAAGATATGCGCCATCTCGGCCAGAAACTCGCGCGCCTCGCGCGGCGGCTGGGTCGAGGTGAATTCGAGCACCACCGGCAGGAAATCCGGCATCTCGCCTTCGGCCAGATACATGCCAGCCTTCTCATAGGTCTGCGCCAGGTCAATCATGGCCGGTCCGCGATCGCGCGAGTCGCCATGTACGTGTTCAAACAAGTGCAGCGATGTGGCGCGGCCCCGGTCGAACAACTCGACATACGCCGCCTCGGTCTCGAGCGCCGGCGCAAGGGCGAGCGCTTCGATCAAGGCGTCCAGCTCGGCCAGTCGCAACGGCTCCAGGGCACGCTCTTCGTGCAGCGCCTCGCGCAGCGCGCCCAGATGGCTGCGCAGTTCGGCATCAGGATAAGCAAGCAGCCGGGCCAGCACGCGCAGGCTCTTCGACGCCACGACGGGGGTGTTGCTGAAAAGTGCCATGGTCAAACCTCCACCTTGATGGGAATAGTGCGTTTCTTGTTGCCGCCGAACAGGCTGACATCGCTGGCGCCGTCGGAGCAACCGTTGCCGAAGGTGAAGCCGCAGCCGCCGCGCATGTCGAATGCGTTTTCGGCGTATTCGCGGTGGGAGCTCGGAATCACGAAGCGGTCTTCGTAGTTGGCGATGGCCATGATGTGGTACATCTCCTCGACCTCGGCCACGGTCAGGCCGGCCTGCTCCAGCACCGCCAGGTTCTGCACCTGGTCCACATGTTTGCTGCGCTGGTAGGACCGCATCGCCAGCATGCGCTGCAGTGAACGGATCACCGGTGCCGTGTCACCGGCGGTCAGCAGGTTGGCCAGGTACTGCACGGGAATGCGCATCTGCGCGATGTCGGGCAGCTCGCCGTTCACGCCAATATGGCCGGCGTTGGCTGCCGAGGTGATCGGTGACAGCGGCGGCACGTACCAGACCATGGGCAGCGTGCGGTACTCGGGGTGCAGCGGCAGCGCCACCTTCCACTCCACCGCCATCTTGTAGACCGGGCTGCGGCGGGCGCCTTCCAGCCAGGCTTCGGGGATGCCGTCCTTGCGCGCCTGTTCAATCACTTTCGGATCGTTCGGGTCCAGGAAGATGTCGAGCTGGGCCTGGTACAGGTCCTTGTCGTCTTCCACGCTGGCCGCTTCCTGGATGCGGTCGGCGTCGTACAGCACCACACCTAGGTAGCGGATGCGGCCCACACAGGTTTCGCTGCAGACGGTCGGCTGGCCGGCTTCGATCCGCGGGTAGCAGAAGGTGCATTTCTCGGCCTTGCCGCTCTTCCAGTTGTAGTAGATTTTCTTGTACGGGCAGCCCGAGACACACATGCGCCAGCCGCGGCACTTGTCCTGGTCGATCAGCACGATGCCGTCTTCCTCGCGCTTGTAGATCGAGCCTGAAGGACAGGACGCCACACAGGCCGGGTTCAGGCAGTGCTCGCACAGGCGCGGCAAATACATCATGAAGGTGTTTTCGAACTGCCCGACCATGTCTTTCTGGACCTGGTCGAAGTTCGCCAGGTTGGCGTCCTTGCTGCGCTTGGAAAATTCGCCGCCGAGGATCTCTTCCCAGTTCGGCCCCCACTCGATTTTTTCCATGCGCTTGCCGGTGATCAGACTGCGAGGCCGCGCCGTTGGCGCGGCTTTCATTTCTGGCGCCGACTGCAGATGGTCGTAGTCAAAAGTGAAGGGCTCGTAGTAGTCATCGATCTGCGGCATGTTCGGGTTGGAGAAGATGCGCATCAGCAGCTTCCACTTGCCGCCCTGGCGCGGCTCAATGGAACCATCGGCCTTGCGCACCCAGCCACCGTTCCACTTGTCCTGGTTTTCCCACTCCTTGGGGTAACCGATGCCGGGCTTGGTTTCGACGTTGTTGAACCAGGCGTATTCCATCCCTGGCCGGCTGGTCCAGACGTTTTTGCAGGTTACCGAACAGGTGTGGCAGCCGATGCACTTGTCCAGGTTCAGCACCATGCCGATTTGTGCGCGTACTTTCATGCTGCTTCTCCCATTTGCTGCACAGCGAACGCTCTGTCGTCATCGCGCGGTGTGTCCAGCCAGTCCACTTTGTCCATCTTGCGCACCACGACAAATTCGTCGCGGTTGGTGCCTATGGTTCCGTAGTAGTTGAAGCCGTATGAGAGTTGCGCATACCCGCCGATCATGTGGGTCGGCTTGAGCACGATGCGTGTGACCGAGTTGTGGATGCCGCCACGCTGGCCGGTGATCTCCGAACCCGGGGTGTTGACGATTTTTTCCTGCGCGTGATACATCATGACCATGCCGGGCTTGACCCGCTGGCTGACGACGGCCCGCGCGGCAATGGCTCCGTTGACGTTGTAGGCCTCGATCCAGTCGTTGTCTTCCACGCCGATGAGCTTGGCGTCATCTTCACTGAGCCAGATGATGGGCCCGCCCCGGCTCAGCGTCAGCATCAACAGGTTGTCGGTGTACGTTGAGTGAATGCCCCACTTCTGGTGCGGCGTGATGAAGTTCAGCAGTATCTCGGTGTTGCCGTTGGTACGGATACCGTGCACCCCGGCGGTGGCCTTCAGGTTCACCGGCGGCCGGTAGCTGGCCAGGCCCTCGCCGAAAGCCAGCATCCACGGGTGGTCCTGGTAGAACTGCTGACGGCCCGTGAGGGTGCGCCATGGGATCAGTTCATGCACATTGGTGTAGCCGGCGTTGTACGACACGGTTTCCGATTCGATACCACTCCAGGTCGGTGAGCTGATGATCTTGCGCGGCTGCGCCTGGATGTCGCGGAAGCGAATCTTCTCGTCCTCGCGGTGAAGTGCCAGGTGCATGTGCTCGCGCCCGGTCTGCTTGCCGAGTGCCGCCCAGGCCTTGACAGCCACGTGGCCGTTGGTTTCAGGCGCAAGCTGCAAGACCATTTCGCAGGCATCGATGTCGCTGTTGATGCGTGGCATGCCCTGCGTTACACCGGGCTCCGTCACCAGGCCGTTGAGTTCGCCAAGCTGACGCACTTCGGTTTCCGTATTCCAGGCGATGCCCTTGCCGCCGTTGCCCACCTTGCTGAGCAGGAGGCCGACGGCCGTGAAACGTTTGTAGACGTTGGGATAGTCGCGTTCAACCACCTGCATCTGGGGTGCCGTCTTGCCGGGCACCAACTCGCACTCGCCGCGCTTCCAGTCCTTGACGTCAAAAGGCTGGGCCAGCTCGCCCGGGCTATCGTGCATCACCGGGGTCAGCACCATTTCCTTCTCGACACCGAGATGGCCTTCGCACAGTTCGCTGAATTTCCTCGCGAAGCCCTTGTAGATTTCCCAGTCGCTTTTGGATTGCCACACCGGGTCCACCGCGGTGGACAGCGGATGGATGAAGGGGTGCATGTCACTGGTGTTGAGGTCGTTTTTTTCGTACCAGGTCGCGGTCGGCAACACGATATCGGAGTACAAGCAGGTCGTGCTCATGCGGAAATCGAGCGTGACCAGCAGGTCCAGTTTGCCTTCGGGTGCCTTGTCGTGCCAGACCACCTCCTGGGGCTTGCCTTCTTCGGCGCCGAGGTCTTTTCCCTGAACGCCGTTGTCCGTACCGAGCAGGTGCTTGAGGAAATACTCATGGCCCTTGCCCGACGAACCGATGATGTTGGAGCGCCAGACAAACATGTTGCGTGGCCAGTTGTCCGGATGGTCCGGGTCCTCGCAGCTCATCTTGAGCGAACCGTCCTTGAGCGACTTGACGACATAGTCCTTGGCATCCAGACCCGCGGCCTGCGCGTCCTTGACCACCTGCATCGGGTTGGTCTGCAATTGCGGCGCGCTCGGCAACCAGCCCATGCGTTCGGCGCGCACGTTGTAGTCAATCATGCTGCCGCCGTAAAGCTTCTTGTCAGCGAGCGGGGACAACACCTCGTCAACGCCGAGCTTCTCGTAGCGCCACTGGTCGGTGTGCGCATAAAAGAAGCTGGTGGAGTTCATCTGCCGGGGTGGACGGATCCAGTCGAGCGCAAAGGCCAGCGGTGTCCAGCCGGTTTGCGGCCGCAGTTTTTCCTGGCCCACGTAGTGCGCCCAGCCGCCACCGCTCTTGCCGATGCAGCCGCACATCATCAGCATGTTGATGACACTGCGGTAATTCATGTCACTGTGGTACCAGTGGTTCATGCCAGCGCCGATAATGACCATGGACCGGCCTTCGGTCTTGTCGGCATTGTCGGCAAACTGGCGTGCAACGGCGATGATCTGGTCGCGCGGCACACCGGTGATCTGCTCCTGCCAGGCCGGGGTGTAGGGGGTGTTGTCGTCAAAGTCGGCGGCGGCCAGTTCACCGGGCAAGCCGCGGGGAATGCCGTACTGCGCGGCCTGCAGGTCGAACACGGTCGCCACCAGGGCCGAACGCTCCTCGCCGGCCTTGCCGAGGGAAATGCGCTGCACCGGTACCGTACGCACCAGCACATCACCCTGCTCGTTGTTCTGGAAATGTTCATGGTGGATACCGCCGAAGTACGGAAAGCCGACCTTGGCGCTGTCGGCGCTGGGTGCATCACCCTCCATCACCGACAGCTTGAGGGTGACCTCGTCACCCTGGCGCGCCTCCTTGGACTCAAGGTTCCACTGCCCGGCGTCGGCACGGCCGTCCGGACCCCAGCGAAAGCCGATGGCACCGTGCGGCAGCACGACCTTGCCCTGCGCGTCGAAGGCGACGGTTTTCCATTCGGGGTTGTTCGCCTGGCCCAGCTTGCCGTTGAAGTCTGACGCACGCACATAACGGTCCGGCACCATGACAGTCTCGCCGTTTTCCAGCTGATGCTCCTTGAGCATGACCAGCATGGGCAGGTCGGTGTAGCGGCGTGCGTAGTGGTCGAAGTAGGCTGAGCGCGGCTTGCCGTTGCCGCCGAAATAGAAATCCTTCAGGATTACATGGCCCATGGCCATGGCGACCGCAGCATCGGTGCCTTGCTTGGGGTGCAGCCACAGGTCGGACAACTTGGCGACCTCGGAATAGTCGGGCGTGATGGCCACGGTTTTGGTGCCCTTGTAACGGACTTCGGTGAAGAAGTGCGCGTCGGGGGTGCGCGTCTGCGGCACGTTGGAGCCCCATGCAATGATGAACCCGGAGTTGTACCAGTCAGCCGACTCAGGCACGTCGGTCTGCTCACCCCAGATTTGCGGACTCGAGGGGGGCAGGTCGCAGTACCAGTCGTAAAAACTCATGCACACGCCGCCAATCAGCGACAGGTAACGCGAGCCCGCCGCGTAACTGACCATGGACATCGCCGGAATCGGTGAAAAGCCGATGATGCGGTCGGCGCCGTGCTTCTTGATCGTGTGAACGTTGGAGGCCGCAATGATCTCGTTAACCTCGTCCCAGCTGGAACGAACAAAGCCGCCAAGGCCGCGCACACTCTGGTAGTCGCGCCGCTTGACGTCGTCCTGCACCACGGCCGCCCAGGCCTCCACCGGCGGCAAAGTCAGGCGCGCCTCGCGCCAGTGTTTGAGCAGGCGCGCACGCACCATGGGGTATTTCACGCGGTTGGCGCTGTAGAGGTACCAGCTGTAGCTGGCACCGCGCGCGCAGCCGCGCGGCTCGTGGTTAGGCATGTCCCAGCGCGTGCGCGGGTAGTCGGTCTGCTGGGTTTCCCAGGTGACGATGCCGCCCTTGACATAAATCTTCCACGAGCACGATCCGGTGCAGTTCACGCCATGGGTGCTACGCACGATCTTGTCGTGCGCCCAGCGGTTGCGGTAGGCGTCTTCCCAGGTCCGGTCTTCGGCGGTGGTGACACCGTGAGCCCCGGAGAAGGACTCCCTGGGGTTGGAAAAGTGACTCAGTCGATCAAGAAAATGACTCATTGGATTCTCCGGTAAAGCGGTAAAAGCGGGCTCTGCGGCGGGTCAGGGGTTTTTGATCTCTGCGCCGCGGCGCAGGTAAAACCACCAGTTCAGCACCAGGCACAGGGCATAAAAGATGGCAAAGCCGTACATGGCGTTTTCCGGCGTGCCGGCCTTGATTTGCGCGCCGATGACCACCGGGGCGATGAAGGCGCCGTAGGCGGCAATGGCCGAGGTCCAGCCCAACACCGGGCCGGCCTGTTGGCGATCGAAAATGACGCCAATCGTGCGGAAGGTGGAACCGTTGCCGATGCCGCTGGCGGCAAACAACACGATAAACAACACCATGAAGAGTAAAAAATACTCCTCGGGCGTGGCCGACTTGTAGGCCAGAAGCATGACGTAGCCCACGCCTGCCGAGGCCGCGACCATGACGGCAGAAATAACCTGGGTCACGATGGAGCCGCCCACCTTGTCGGACACCCAACCACCCACGGGGCGAATCAACGCGCCTACAAAGGGACCTATCCAGGCGAAGGTCAGTGCCGAGGGCGCGTTGGGATTTTTCAGCACGTGCTGCATGACACCTGCTGCGTCAGGCACATGGCTGATGCCAAAAATCACCGTGATGGCCAGCGGCAAGGCCATCGAAAATCCGATGAAGGAGCCGAAGGTCACGATGTACAGCAAGGTCAGCGACCAGGTGTGTTTGTTGCTGAAGATCGCAAACTGCTTGGTGATGTTTTCTTTCATCGTGCCAAAAGCAGTGAGCTTGAGCACCAGCAAGGTGCTTGCCACAATCAAGGGCATGGCGATCCACATGTTGAGCAAGCCCAAGCCCGTGGGTTTGGGCAGGTAAAGGTACAGGCCGATGCCTGCCGGCACAAACGACAGCGTGTAGAGCCAGATGATTTTGAGAAAAGCCGGGATCGTGCCGCCAATGGCGGGAGAAACGGTCTTCAGGTTGTTCATGCCAAAGAAACAGAGGGCCGACAACGGTATCAGCGACAACAGCCAGGCAAAGCCGGCGTTCTGTATCCAAGTCGGTGTGCCCGCAACAATCTTGCCGAAAATCCAGCCGCTGTCCTTGACCAGCGTGGTCGATTCGCCTGCGAAGCCTCCAAACAGACTCAGGGTCATCACCAGCGGTATGACGATCTGCATGGTCGTCACGCCGAAATTGCCCAGTCCCGCATTCAGGCCAAGTGCCGTGCCTTGCAGCCGCTTGGGAAAGAAGGTGCTGATGTTGGACATGGAGCTGGCGAAGTTGCCGCCACCCACCCCACACCACAAGGCCATCAACTGAAAGGACCACAGTGGCCACTCGGGATGCTGCAGCACGATGCCGGTACCGATGGCCGGTGCCAGCAGCATTGAAGTTGTCAGGAAGATGGTGTTTCGCCCCCCGGCCAAGCGGATCAGGAAAGAGGCCGGAATGCGCATGGTGGCGCCGGCAAGACCCGCAATGGCCGTCAGCGTGAAGAGTTCGGCCTGGGTGAAGGGAAAGCCCAGGTTGAGCATCTGCACGGTGATGATGCCCCACATGCCCCAGACAGCAAAGCCGCAGAGCAGGCTGGGCACGGAGATCCAGAGGTTGCGGTAGGCAATACGCTTGCCGGTGCTTTCCCAGAACTGCTCGTCCTCGGGACGCCAATCGGTGATGTCGGCGCCGGAGGAACGCGACTGAAGGGCCGGAATGGCAGCACTCGCTGCGGACTTGGTACTCATGATTTTTTCCTTGAAGAAGATGGCCGCATCAGGCCGATGCGCCGCTTGCGTTCGATCCCATGACCTCGGTGCGCCGCACCTCGGTCCAGTACATCCAGATCAGCGAGACCCAAACAATGCCGTACATGAACATGAAAGCGCTGGAGCGGATGCCCGTCAGGTCCATCAGGCCGCCGAAGATGATGGGCAACACAAAACCGCCCAGGCCACCGGCCAGGCCGACAATGCCGCTGATTGCACCGATGTTGGCGCCGTAGTCGTCGCTGATGTACTTGAACACGCTGGCCTTGCCGAAGGCCCAGGCAATGCCCAGGATGAACATCAGCGCGGTAAAGGTATAGACGTTCAGGCCGATGTGAAAGGTTGCCGGGCCATTGACCGTGAGAATGGTGAAATCGGTCTGCGGGTAGGACAGCAGGAAGAGGCAGATCCAGCTGACCCACATCACCCACCAGGTCACGCTGTGCGCACCGTACTTGTCCGACAACACACCGCCAAAGGCCCGCAGCACGCCCCCGGGCAATGAGAAGCAGGCGGCCAGCAGCGCGGCCACGCGGATGTCGAGGCCAAATTCACCCACGTAGTACTGCACCATCCAGAGCGACAGGGCCACATAGCCGCCGAACACAATGCTGTAGTACTGGCAGTATTTGAGGACCTTGGGATCTTTCAAGGCCTTGAGCTGGTCGCTGAACTTGACGTGGCTGGGTACCAGGTGCGAAGGATCGCTGTAACTGAACAGCCAGAACAACACCAGCGCAGCCAGCATGATGACCGCATACACCTGCGGCACCATGGCCCAGCCAAAAGCCACCAGCAGCACCGGCGCCACAAACTTGTTGACAGCCGCGCCGGAATTGCCAGCGCCATACACACCCATGGCCATGCCCTGGCGTTTTTTGGGGAACCAGCGCGCCACATAGGGTGTACCCACCGAGAAAGATCCACCGGCCAGGCCGACAAAAAGGCCGATCACCAGGAAATGCCAGTAGGCTGTGGCGTAACTCATGAGCCAGATGGCAGGCACCGTGGCGGCCATCAGAAGCGCCATGACGATGCGCCCGCCGTAGCGGTCGGTCCAGATGCCCAGCGGGACGCGGATCAGCGAGCCGGTCAGCACCGGCGTGGCCGCGAGCAAGCCGAATTCCGTGGCGTTGAGGTTGAGCATCTTCTTGATCGGAATGCCGATCACGCCGAACATCATCCAGACCATGAAGCAGACGGTGAAGGCCAGCGTGCTGACAATCAGCACCGACCAGGCCTTCCTTGAATTACCAAGTTCAGAACTCATGCATGTTTCTCCTGAGACATGGCATGACTGTCGGCTTTTAACGCGCCGCTGAATATCCTCCTTAGGAACAGGAAAACGGCATAAAAGAAACGGCGGCAAACCCGGCCGTCTCGTCCTGAAGAACTACTGCCGGGTCAAACTGCGCCGGACTTGATTTTTGTCAAGTCAGGTCGCGGCCAGTCGCGTAAACGGCGGCCTGCACCCGCGAGCTGAGCTGCAATTTGCGCAGGATGTGCTGGACGTGAATCTTCACCGTGGTCTCCGCAATGTCGAGCTTGCGGGCAATCACCTTGTTGCTGTCGCCGTTCGCAACCAGCGCAAGCACCTCCCGCTCGCGGGCCGACAGCAGCGCAAGGGCCGAGTCGTCCTGCGTCGGCGCGCTCCCGTTGTGACCCGTCTCCACGGGGGCGGCCTCCCCGGTCGTGGGCAGTGGGGGTTTGGACCGGAAGGCAGCCACCAGCTTGGTCATCATCTCCGGGCTGACCACCGACTCGCCATCCAGCACCTTGATGATGGACTCAGACAAGCTGTCGAGCTCCACGGTTTTGAGCAGATAACCGTCGGCGCCTGCCTGCAGCGCGGTGGCAAGATCGTCTTCGTTTTCACTCACCGTCAGCATCAGTATGCGGGCACCGGGCGCTGCATCCTTGAGCGCGGCAATGCCGTCAACACCGAGAACACCAGGCAGGTGGTTGTCGAGCAGGACGAGATCCGGTTTACGCCGCTCCACGCAGCGCAGGGCCTCGCCGATATCGCCGGCTTCCCCGGCGACCTCGAAACGCCCGTCCTGCGACAGCAGTGCAACCAGCCCGCGACGGAACAGAGTGTGGTCGTCGACCACCAGCAGCTCAATCGGTTTCACGGTGTTCTTTCTTCAACTGGTGTGTGCAGGCAACGCCATGCCCGGTGACTTCACCGCCATGCCACCACCCACCTCCGGATGCGGCGGCAGCGTCAGCATGACTGTGGTGCCCTGCCCCGCCGCGGAAGCCACCTTGACCTCGGCACCGATGCGGCTGGCACGCTCGCGCATGATGTTCAGACCTACATGGGAGTCGCCGGGATGTTTGCTGGTGTCAAAGCCGGCGCCATTGTCGTGGACCACAAAACGCCAGCGCTCGCCCTTGACCACATCCAGGCCGACTTGTGTGGCGCCAGCATGTTTTCGTATATTGGACAGGGCCTCCTGGAGTACATGCAAGACCTGAACCTGCACGTCTGAAGGCAGCGGCAGCCCCTGGCCCTGCACCTGCAACTGGGCAGGAAGACCCGTCTGACTCTGGAACTTCTGCAGGGTTTCCTGCAAGGCTTGCTCGATGTCGTCTGTATTGGTCCGCGTGCGGAAATGAACCAGCAACTCACGAACGTCCCCAATGCTTTCACGCAAGCCGACGTCCAACTCATCAAGGGTGGCCTGGACCTGCTGCTCCTGGCCGCGCTGCACGGCAGAGCGCAGCAACTGCACCTGGATCTTCAGGAACGCGAGCGACTGTGCGATCGAGTCATGCAGGTTGCGCGCCAGCAGTGCGCGCTCTTCCGCCACGGCGGCTTCCCGGTCCAGGGCATCGGCGCGCAGGCCTTCCAGCGAACTGGCCAGATGGCTCGCCAGCGCGTCCAGCAACTCGGTTTCATCGGCGCTCAGCAGGACAGGTGTGCGAAAGAACAGGTTGAATTCACCCAGCACGCGCTGCTGCAGGCGTATCGGCACGCTGACCACGCTCTCGTAGCCCACCTTGGCGCAGTGGCGTACTGGCGCTTCGTCGTGACTGAGGATGGGAATCACCCGGGTGCGCGCGTCCGGCTTCAGGTTGCCACAGGCGCAAGCCCCGGCCAACAGGCTGCGCTCTTCTTCCACGAGGTCTTGCGGGAAACAATCCGTCGCCAGCATCAGGTAGCGCTGGTTGGCATCGTCTGACCAGCGAACCGCGGCGGCGTCCGCTTTCATCACGCCGCGCACGCGCTGGGCAAAACCGCGCGCCAGCTCGTCAATGCTGCCCGCCTGGGCCAGGAAGGCACTGACCTTGTACAGCGCCTCCAGCCGCGCGCGCTGCGCCTCGATACGCCGTGTCTTCGCCTCGACCTTGGCTTCCAGCCCTTCGTAAAGCGACTGTAGCGTCATGGCCATGTGGTTGAAGCCGGCGGCCACCTGGCCAAACTCGTCTACGGCATCAACCTCGACTCGCGTTCTGAAGTCCCCGGACTCCAGCTTGCGCAAGCTCTCGCGAAGCTGCCCCAAAGGATTGATCACGTACATGTAGCCGGTGTAGAGCATGATGACCGCCCCGCCTATAGCCAGTGCCATCATCAGGAGCTGGAACAGGTTCAGGATGGCGGTCAGGCGGGACAGATGCTGCTCGATCACCAGCACCAGGTGGTCGCTCGCCTCCACAAACTCGCCGCCGGCCTTCAGCAGGGCCTGCGCCTGCGGAGCCGGTTCGGCCAGCCACAGCTGCCGCTGATCACGCCACAGGGACTCGACGTTGGCAAAACGCAAGCGCACCTGGTCGTCCCACGGCACAAACAGCGGCCGGGACGGATCACCCTCGCGCAGCAGCGCCAGGCTCTCGTCGAACCGAGCCACCAGGCCCTGCAATTCGTTGCGCTCCACCCCCGCCTGCACCGCGCTGGCCAGGCGCCAGGTCTGCATGCGCATGCGCCCGGCCTCGTTGACAGCCGCCGCGCCTCCCTCCAGCTGCCAGGTCACCCACAGCGTCAAGCCGATCGACATCAAGGCGACCAACAGCAGGCTCGCGCCTATGCGCATGAGTTTTTTGGAAAGCGAGGCCGTCTGTTGCATGGGCGCTAGCGTAACGCCGATCCGGGCACTGCGCCATGACTGTACGCAACAAGGCCAGGCTGGCTAGGGCCTGGCGGCGCCTGCCGGTACGCGTGGGCTGCGCGGAGCCGGGGCAGAACAGGCCGTACACACCATGCCTGCCAGACGCTGAAGCGCCTGCCAGCCGTCCGTCGGCCAGTCGGGCTGTTTCAGGCCTTTGACGATGCCGTCCACCTTATGCGCAGCATGCAGCAGGTTGGCCAGCGTGGTCTCGCCAATGTGGGGAAGCGCACGTTCAAACAGTTTTTCCTTGACACCCCAGACACGGTTTTCACGCAGCGCCATGGGCATGGGCCGGCCTGCCCCCAAGGCGTCCTTGACCCGTTTCATGCTGCGGATGTCTTCGCTCAGGGCCCAATGCACCAGCACCTCCGACTCGCCCTCGGACTGCAGGCCGTCGAGCATGCGCTGCACGCGCAATGCCTGGCCGCCCAGCACGGCTTCCGACAGCTTGAACACGTCGTAACGCGCGACATTGAGTACGGCGTTTTCAACCTGGTCGAAACTGAGTTCTGCCGACGCGCCCCCGCTTGCCGGATAAAGCAGGCCCAGCTTCTGGATCTCCTGGTGCGCGGCCAGCAGGTTGCCTTCCACACGGTCGGCAAAAAATTGCAGCGTGCGCTGCCCTTCCTCACCCGCTGCCACGCGCTGGCCCTGCTGCTGCAGGCGCTGGGCAATCCACTGCGGCAGGCTGCGGCGGTCGATGGGGTCGAACTTCACCGTGGTGCCAAAACTTTCCAGCGCGCCGAACCAGGCACCCTTGGTCGTCATGCTGTCCAGGCGCGGCAAAAGCACCAGGGTCAGTGTGCTGTCGTCGCCTTGGGCCCGCTCGGCGATCTGCTGCAGGGCGACCGAGCCGTCCTTGCCGGGTTTGCCGCTGGGGATGCGGATCTCGACAATCTGTTTGTCGGCAAACAGGCTCAGCGAGCCGCCGCTGGCCAGCACTTCGCTCCAGTCGAAATGTGCGCCGGCCACTGTGTGCACCGTGCGTTCGGTGTAGCCCTGCTCGCGCGCCGCAGCCCGCAGCGCATCGGCGAACTCCTGCACCAGCAGCGGCTCATCGCCATGCAAGGTGTAAAGGCTTTTAATTCCGCGTTTGAGGTGCTCTTGGAGCTGCGCAGGGGCCAGGTTCATGGTCGAAGAGTTTAGCGCCGGTGTTCGAATCAAAGCTTGCTGGTGGACAGCAGCAGGCTGGTTTCAGTGTTGGCGATGCCTTCCAGCAACCGGATGCGCCCGAGCACGCGGTCAAAGGCTTCCAGGCTGTCGGCACGCAGCTCGGCCACGATATCCCAGCGGCCGTTGGTGGTGTGCAGGGCGCTCACGGCCGGGTCGCCGCGCAGCGCACTGAGCACATGGCCGATGCGGTTGCCCTCCACGGCCACCGTCATGAGTGCCCGTATCTGGTGGGCTTCAGCCTGTGGCCGCAAGCGAGTGGTGTAGCCCACGATGGTGCCGTCAGCCTCGAGCTTGTTCAGCCGGTTTTGCACCGTGCCGCGCGAAACGCGCAAAACCTTGGCCAGCGAAGCCACCGAAGCGCGGGCGTTATCGCGCAGCAAAGAGATCAGCTGGCGGTCAGTGTCGTCCATGACACGATTTTAATGACTAAATGGCAATTTATACTGCCGTTTTGCACATTTATATTAGATTAATAGTCAATTTGTTGGCTATTTTTTATCGCGACATCTCAACACAATGGATTGAGGCTGACGGCAACGCGGTGCCAGCAAACTTGTCTGGCGCCAAGCCGGTCAGGCATCAGGAGACCCATCATGGTTGAGTACATCGGGATCGAAGGCATACGGCGCATCGTCGGGCGCATGGGGCCGGCAGCTTTCATGGAAGGGCTGGCCGCAGAAATTGAGGCCGACTACGGGCGCTGGAACGATTTCGACAAATCGGCGCGCCATGCCATTCATTCACCTGGCGGCGTGATTGAGCTCATGCCCACCAGCGATGGCCGGATGTATTCGTTCAAGTATGTGAACGGCCACCCCCGAAACACAGCGCGTGGCCTGCTGACCGTGACCGCGTTTGGCGTGCTGGCCGATGTGGAAACCGGCTATCCGCTGCTGCTTTCGGAATTGACTGTGACCACCGCCTTGCGCACGGCCGCCATGTCGGCGCTGGCCGCGAAATCGATGGCCAGGACGGACAGCCACGTCATGGCCCTGATCGGCAACGGCGCGCAAAGCGACTTCCAGGCGATTGCGTTTCACCACATGCTGGGCATCAGGCAGCTCAGGTTGTACGACCTGGACAGCCTGGCCACAGAGAAACTGGCGCGCAACTTGCGCACGCTCAACCTGCCGGGAATGCAGGTCACCTGCTGCAGATCTGCGGCAGAGGCGGTGCAGGGCGCAGACATCGTCACCACCCTCACCGCAGACAAACGCAACGCCATCGTCCTGACCCCCGGAATGGTGGTGCCCGGCATGCACATCAACGCGGTGGGCGGCGACAGCCCGGGCAAGACTGAGTTGCACGCCGACATTCTGCGCAGAAGCGACGTCCGTGTGGTGGTGGAATACGAGCCGCAGTCGCGCATTGAAGGCGAGATCCAGCAAATGCCGGCCAGCTTTGCAGTGACGGAATTTGCCGAGGTGCTCAGCGGCGCAGCCCCCGGCCGCGCCTCGCCAGCCGAGGTGACGATTTTTGACTCGGTGGGTTTTGCACTGGAAGACTACTCAGCGCTGCGCTACCTGCACAAGCTCCAGCTCGAAAACGCGCAAAGCCGCCAGCAAATCGACCTGATCCCCGACATCGACAACCCCAAAAACCTCTTTGGCCTGCTGGCCCATACGCAGTCGGGCGCGGCCCGGCAAAATGCGTGGGGCCCTTCCCAACTGGCAGTAACCCCAGGATGAACACTCCCGCAGACCGTCCTGTCGATTTGATCGGCGCACCGACCGACATTGGCGCAGGTAGCCGGGGGGCCTCCATGGGGCCAGAGGCACTGCGCGTGGCCGGCATCCAGCAGACATTGCGGGCTCATGGCCTGCAAGTCACGGACCTGGGCAACCTGTCGGGCCCGACCAACCCCTGGTTGCCCCCCGTCAATGGTTACCGCCATCTGAGCGAGGTAGCCACCTGGAACCGGTCGGTGCACGAGGCCATGCTCCAGAGCCTGGCCAGCGGTCACTTGCCGATTCTGCTGGGCGGCGATCACTGCCTGGGCATAGGCTCCATCAGTGCCGTGGCACACCATTGCCGGCGATCCGGCAAAAAACTGCGGGTGTTGTGGCTGGACGCGCATTCCGACTTCAATACCAACGAGCTCACGCCCTCCGGCAATGTGCACGGCATGCCCGTGGCCGTGTTGTGCGGCTACGGTCCCGTCGAACTTACCGGGATAGGTGGTGTTGTGCCAGCCATGAGCCCCGCGCAGATCCGGCAGATCGGCATCCGCAGTGTGGACGCGGGTGAAAAGCGTTTGCTCAGGCAATCGGGCCTGGAGGTGTTTGACATGCGTTACATCGATGAGGTGGGCATGAAGCGCACCATGGAAACCGCATTGGAAGGTGTTGACGAAAACACCCACGTGCATGTGAGCTTCGACGTGGATTTTCTGGATGCTGCCATCGCCCCGGGCGTCGCCACCGCCGTCAAGGGTGGGCCCACCTACCGTGAAGCGCAGCTGTGTATGGAAATGATTGCCGACACCGGGCGCATGGGCTCACTCGACGTGATGGAGCTCAACCCCGCGCTGGATGTGCGCAACGGCACGGCTGAAGTGGCCCTGGAGCTGATAGAAAGCCTGTTCGGCAAGAGCACGCTGATGCGCTGATCTTCACGAGATCAGGCCGCACCAGCGTTGCCGGCATCACGAGTGCTATTGAATTAATAGCTGCTTACGCCCGCATATATTGGACTAGCGCCCGATTTTTTCACATATTCCGGCCCGCGACGCAGGGCCGCAGCATCAGATCTCCTTGACGGCTGCCAGTCGGCGCAGGATCTGCTGGACGATGTCGCTTTGCATGTCGCGGTACAGCAGGGCTTCCTCGGTTTCTTTGGCCAGCACGGCGGACTCGTTGAAGCTGATGTCGCGCTGCAGCACAATTTCATCGGGAGGAATCAGCAGCTTGCCCTTGAGCGTGCGCAGCTGGAATCTGAAGCGCGTACGCAACTGGAACTCGCGCACCTGGCCGGAGGCATTGACACTCACCACGGTTTTCTCGCGCTGGTCGAGCAACACGTCAAGGATCACCTGCGCCTGCTCGATCAGGCGGGGGTCGCGGATCACGCTCACGGTGCCGCCTGCTTCAAGATGACGGTTGAGTTCGGTGCCCAGCGTGGAGCTTTCACCCACGCCGTTGTAGATGGTCTTGAAAGCATAGCTGGGCGCCTTGCGGAGCGCAAAACCACAGGCGCTCAGCCCGGCGGCCGAAGCCGCTGCCATCAGAAAAACACGACGTTGCATGGCTTGCTCCTTCTAGACGACGATGTTGACCAGACGGCCCGGCACCACGATCACCTTCTTGGCAGGCGCACCCGCCGCCTGTTTGGTGAAGGCTTCCGACGCCAGCGCCGCGGCCTCGATGGTGGCCTTGTCAGCGCCGGCGGGAACGGTGACGGAGCCGCGCAGCTTGCCGTTGACCTGGAGCATCAGCTCGATTTCGTCCTGCTGCAGAGCGCTGGCGTCCACCTGGGGCCATGGCGCGTCGAGCAACTCGCCGTGCTGCGCAGCGTAGCCCAGTTGCGACCACAGCGCATGCGCCAGATGCGGCGTGGCCGGGTACAGGCAGCGCAGCAAAATGCTGAAGCCTTCGCGCAACACGGAAATTGCGCCAGCGGAAGGCGAGCGCAGCGAAGGGCCGCCCCGAGCAAGCTCAGCCCCCTCGGGGGGCAGCGCAGTACGCGAAGCGACAAGCGTGGGGGCCGCATCAATTTTGAAGTCTTCCATGGCATTGAGCAGCTTCATGTTGCCCGACACCACGGTGTTGTATTGCATGCGCTGGTAGTCGTAGTCGATCTGCTTCAGTACAGTGTGAATCTCCAGGCGCAGCGCTTTGGTTTCCTTGTCAAAAGTGGTCTCAGCCCCCGATTTTCGTGCGCCGACAGCTCCTGAATTCATAGCATGAAGCTTGACACCGAAATTCCAGACACGGCGCAGGAAGCGGTAGGAACCCTCCAGCGCCGCATCGTTCCATTCCAGCGTGGTGTCGGGCGGCGCGGTAAACATGGTGTAGAGCCGGGCGGTGTCCGCACCGTACTTCTCGATCAGGTCCTGCGGGTCAACGCCGTTGTTCTTGGACTTGGACATCGTGGTCCAGCCTTCATACGGAACCGGCAGACCGTCGGCCTTGGCGGTAGCAGAAATCACCTTGGCGTGCTCGTCGCGCACGATGTCGAGTTCATGCGCCCAGAAATACTGTTTGCCGGTGGTGGTGCGCGAGAAGGCCTCGTTCAGCACCATGCCCTGCGTGAGCAACTTGGTGAAGGGCTCGTCAACCTTCACCAGCCCCATGTCGCGCATGACCTTGGTCCAGAAGCGCGCGTACAGCAAATGCAGGATGGCGTGTTCGATGCCGCCTATGTACTGGTCCATCGGCATCCAGTAGTTCGCACCTTCGGCAACCATTTTTTCTTCGTTCTTCGGGTCGCAGTAGCGCATGTAGTACCAGGCGCTGTCCACGAAGGTGTCCATGGTGTCGGTCTCGCGCCGGGCGGCCTTGCCGCAGACCGGGCAAACCACACCAGCATGGAAGCCAACATGTTTGTGCAACGGGTTGCCTGAACCGTCGGGCACGCAGTCCTGCGGCAATACCACGGGCAGGTCTTTTTCGGGCACCGGCACCGCGCCGTGTTCGTCGCAGTGGATGATCGGGATCGGCGTGCCCCAGTAGCGCTGGCGGCTCACGCCCCAGTCGCGCAGGCGCCAGGTGGTTTTTTTCTCGCCCAGGCCCTTGGCGGCCAGGTCGGCGGCCACAGCGTCTACCGCGGCCTTGAAGCCCAGGCCGTCGTACTTGCCGGAGTGGATGGTCACACCCTGCTGCTTGTCGCCATACCAGTCGGCCCAGGCGTCCAGGCTGTAGGCCTGGCCCTTGACGTCGACCACCTGCTTGATGGGCAGCTTGTATTTTTTGGCGAATTCAAAGTCGCGCTCGTCATGCGCGGGCACGCCCATTACGGCGCCGTCGCCGTAACTCATGAGAACGTAGTTGCCCACCCAAACTTCAACCTTGCTGCCGGTGAGCGGGTGTGTGACAAAGAGGCCCGTGGGCACGCCTTTTTTCTCTTGCGTGGCGAGCTCGGCTTCGGTCGTACCGCCGGCTTTGCATTCTTCAATGAAGGCGGCGATCTTGGTGCTGGACGCGGCGGCATGCTGAGCCAGCGGGTGCTCGGGCGCCACCGCGCAAAAGGTCACGCCCATGATGGTGTCGGCGCGCGTGGTGAAGACATACATCTTCCCATCGCCGATCACCTTGCCGGAGGCATCCTGGATGTCGTGCGTAAAGGCAAAGCGAACACCTTCGCTCTTGCCGATCCAGTTCTCCTGCATCAGCTTGACGCGCTCGGGCCAGCCGGGCAGCTTGTGGCTCACACTGTCCAGCAATTCTTCGGCGTAGTCGGTGATCTTCAGGTAGTAGCCGGGGATCTCACGCTTTTCAACAACGGCGCCAGTGCGCCAGCCCTTGCCGTCAATCACCTGCTCGTTGGCCAGCACGGTCTGGTCCACCGGGTCCCAGTTGACGACCTGGGTCTTGCGATAGGCGACGCCTTTTTCCAGCATCTTCAAAAACAGCCACTGGTTCCATTTGTAATAGCTTGAGTCGCAGGTCGTGACCTCGCGGCTCCAGTCGATGGCCAGTCCCATCGCCTGCATCTGCTTTTTCATGTAGGCGATGTTGTCGTAGGTCCACTGCGCAGGAGGCACGCCATTTTTCATGGCGGCGTTTTCGGCCGGCAGGCCGAAGGCGTCCCAGCCCATGGGCATCAACACGTTGTAGCCCTTCATGCGCAGGTAGCGCGTGAGCATGTCGTTGATGGTGTAGTTGCGCACATGACCCATGTGCAGCTTGCCGCTGGGGTAAGGCAGCATGGAGCAGGCGTAGTATTTTTTCCTGGAAGCATCTTCTGTAACGCGGTAAGCGTCGGAAGCGTTCCAGTGGTCTTGCGCACTGCGCTCAACGTCGAGATGGTTGTATTTGTCTTGCATGGCGCACGGAGAAAGGGAAAACGTGAGGCCGCTCAAAAAGCTGCCGGAGGAACGATTTTAGGCGCTGACCGGGGTTCGACCCCGGCACACGGGCTTCAGGGCCGGGCCGTGGGAGCCGGCACAGCGGCTGCTGGACCCTGTGCTACGAAGCCAATACGGTTCAATCCGGCCTTCTGGGCCATGCCCATGACCTCCACAATGCGGCCATAGGAAACAGCCTCATCAGCGCGCAACTGCACCTCGGTATCAGGGTTCAGGGCGGCGCTTTGCCGAAGGCGTTCTTCGAGCTGGGCACCTGCGGCTGGCTGGTCGTTCAGAAAGGTTTGCCCTGTCTTGTCGACCACCAGTGACACGTACTGCGGTACTTCGTTCGGCCTGGCGGCATCGGTTTTGGGAAGATCGAGCTTGATCGAGCTGGCCAGCAAAGGCGCGGTAATGATGAAAATCACCACCAGCACCAGCATCACGTCCACCAAAGGGGTGACATTGATTTCACTCATGGGCCGCGCGCCTGCGCTGCGTTCGAGCCGGCCGAAACTCATAGTGGCGCTTCCGGTCTAGCGCCTAGTTGCTCTCGCTCCCGTTCCGCCGGCTTGGGGTTCGGGCCTGCCGCGACCAACAACTCTCGCAGATCGTAGGCAAAACCTTCGAGGTCCGCCTCGATGCGGCTGATGTTGCGGCCAAAGATGTTGTAGGCCAGCACGGCCGGTATCGCTACCGCCAGCCCCGCTGCGGTCATGATGAGCGCCTCGCCCACCGGGCCCGACACCTTGTCGATGGTGATCTGGCCGGCAGCGGAAATTCCCACCAGCGCATGATAGATGCCCCAGACCGTGCCGAGCAGGCCCACAAAAGGCGCCGTGGAGCCGACCGTGGCAAGCAGGATCTGGCCGTACTGAAGCTTGTACAGCACCGCATGCAACGCATCGCGCAAAACGCGCGTCAGCTGCCAGGAAATGTCACCTGCAGCGGCAAGGGTTCCCTGGGCCCGGGCGGTGGTGGAGGTAATCAGCGGAAGTACCAACTTCTCGCGGTCGAAGGCCTCCACTTTGGTTTGGGCAGACTCCAGCGAAACAGACTGCCAGAACACTGCGGTGCTGCGCGCCACATCGCCCGCCGCCCGCTTCAGGAGCCGGGCTTTCCAGAGAATCACCACCCAACTGGCCACGGACATCGCCAGCAGAATCACCGCTACAAGCGCGGTCACGGTGTCGCCCTGGGTGATCAGCGAGAGCATGCGGCCCCGGCTAGGAAAGACGCTGACCCGACGCTTGTCGCGGCGCTCATTTCAAATTGAGCACGTCGAACATGTCGTACAGTCCGGCCGATTTGCCGGCCAGGAAACGTGCGGCGCGCAAGCTGCCCTGGGCGTAGGTCACCCGGCTGGAGGATTTGTGGGTGATTTCGATGCGCTCACCGGTGCCGGCGAACAGGACGGTGTGGTCCCCCACAATGTCACCGCCACGAATCGTTGCAAAACCAATCGACGAGGGATCGCGTTCGCCGGTCACGCCTTCCCGGGCGTAGACGGCACAGTCTTTCAGATCACGGCCCAGTGCGCCTGCAATCACTTCGCCCATTTTCAGCGCGGTGCCGGAGGGCGCATCAACCTTGTGCCGGTGATGGGCCTCAATGATTTCAATGTCATAACCGGTAGACAGCGCCTTGGCCGCCATCTCAAGCAGCTTGAGCGTGACGTTGACGCCGACGCTCATGTTTGGCGCCATCATGATGGCAATATCTTTGGCGGCTGCGGCAATCTCGGCTTTTTGTGCGTCGGTAAAACCAGTCGTGCCAATGACAAGCTTGACACCGAGTTCGCGGCATTTGGCCAGGTGAGCCATGGTGCCCTCGGGTCGCGTGAAGTCGATCAGCACCTGGGCGCCGCTCAGGCCGTTCGCAAGATTCGATGTGATCTTCACACCGCTAGGTTTCCCCAAAAAGGCGGTCGCATCAATGCCCAGCCCCGGGCTGCTGGCAACGTCCAGCGCGCCGGTCAATTCGCAGTCACCACTGGACCGGACCGCCTCGACCAGCATCTGGCCCATACGGCCGCTGGCACCGGCCACAGCAATCCGGTGGAGAGCTTGCGGCCGCGCACTCACCTTACCGGGCTTTCCAGCGGCGGGTAGCTTGCAGACGGCGGCGTGGCCGACACTGGCGCAACTGGTGCGGCAGCTGCGCTGGCTGCTGGTTTCTTCTCGACTGCTTTCAGCTGCTCATCGGTCAGCTCAAGCACCGGCACCTTGCCGAACTTGCGGCGGGTATCGAGCTTGGAGACAAATTCAATTTCGCTGGGCATGGTGTCGCCCTCAAAACGATCCAGCACATCGTTCTTGAAGTAAACCGTAAGCCGGAGCGACTGCGGCTCGGCGTTTTGACGTTTCAGGGTGAAGACATAATCCCAACGGTCGCCATGAAAGACGCTGGCCATCAGGGGCGTGCCAAGCGCGTCGCGCACCTGCACCCGCGGCATGCCTGGTTTGAGCAGCTCAACCTGCTCCTTGGACACGAAGTTGCCTTGGACAACATCGACCTTGTAAGGCGTGATCCAGTTGACCGGATTGATTTTGCTCTCGCTCAGCCCGCCGGTCATGCCTTTGATGCTGCCGCAGGCGGCCAAGCCGGCACAAGCCAGAACGGTCAATGCGGTATGGATGCTGTAGCGGTATTTTGCAGACAGGGCTGACATAGTAGGGGGGTGTAGCGATATGATTGGCCATTGTAGCGGCAGGGTGCCCCCCACGCGAGCACCGCCCCCGGATCGGCCAGGCCTGCACAGGCCTCAACTGCGGCCCATTTTTCCCACAGGAAGCTTTCCAATGAGCAACATCGACGAACTCAAGAACACCGGACTGAAAGCCACTCTGCCGCGCCTGAAAATCCTCGAGATTTTCCAGGCCGGCAAACAGCGCCACATGACGGCTGAAGACGTCTTCAGGGTGTTGCTGGAAGACCGCTCTGACATCGGCCTGGCCACCGTTTACAGGGTTTTGACCCAATTCGAGCAAGCCGGGCTGCTCAATCGCAGCAATTTTGAGTCCGGGAAAGCCGTTTACGAAATCAACGAAGGCCAGCACCATGACCACCTGGTCTGCCTGGACTGCGGCAAGGTGGAAGAGTTTTACGATGCGGAAATCGAAAAGCGCCAGCATGCAGTCGCCAAGGCCAAGGGTTTTACGATCGCCGACCACTCGCTGTCGATGTACGCCAACTGCACCAAGGACAAGTGCCCGAACCGGCCAACCTCGCCGCGGCACCCGCATCACAGCTGAGCCCCTGGGCCCGCAAGTAGATCTTCTACTGAAATTCAAGCGGCCAAAAGAGATTTTGGCCCTTTGTTTATGAGCGTTGTTAGCTATCAATAATATAGCGTAACGTGAGGCCCTCAATTCAAGCAGGGGCCGCGGGGCTGGAGCCTGCGGCTCCAAAGCTGCTTGAGCAGCTTTGGACAGGCGACAGAGGCGAAGCGTCCCGCGAGCCGCGGTCTCACGCAGTGAGCGAGCGTGGGGGCCAGTCAGCCACCCCGCTCCATCGCCTGCCGGTGGCGCTCGACAAACTCCTGGTAGGTGTCGATCCCGCGCAGCTGCAAAATGACATTGCGCACCGCGGCCTCGACCAGCACCGCGATGTTGCGTCCGGCCACCACCTGGATGATCACCTTGCGCACCGGAATGCCGAGCACGTCCTGCATCAGCGGCTCATACGGAATGCGTTCGTATTCGCGCTCCAGCGTCTCGCGCCGCACCAGATGCACGATGAGCTTGAGCCGCATTTTGCGCCGCACTGCCGTCTCGCCAAAAATCGCCTTGATGTCCAGAAGGCCGATACCGCGGACTTCGAGCAGGTTTTGCAGCAGTTCCGGGCAGCGTCCCTCGATGGTGGTCTGGTTGATGCGGTAAAGATCAACCGCATCGTCGGCCACCAGGCCATGGCCGCGCGAGATCAGTTCCAGCCCCAGCTCACTTTTGCCCAGACCCGACTCGCCGGTAATCATCAGTCCTACGCCAAGGATGTCCATGAACACCCCGTGCATGGAGGTGCGGTCGGCAAAATGTTTGGACAGGTAGGCACGCAGCACGTCGATCACGAAGGCAGCCGACTCCTTGGTCGCAAACATCGGTATCTGGGCGCGCTCGCACATGGAAAGCAGGGTGTCGGGCGCGACTTGGCCATCGGCAATGATCAACACCGGAGGTTCCAGAGTCACGATGCGAGAAATACGTCGGGCGCAGTCCTCTGCACTGCCATTGCTGAGGTAGGCTACCTCGCGCTCGCCAAGCAGCTGCACCCGGTAGGGATGGATGTAATTGAGATACCCCACCAGATCGGCGCCGGAACGTGCGGCCCGTACGGCCACTTCGTCGAAACGACGCTCGGAGGCTCCGAGCCCGGCCACCCATTCCCACTTGAGTTGCGCCCGGTGATCCTCGAACAGGACGTCGGCGCTGACGACGGTCGGCTTCATTCAGGCGTGCGCGGAAAAACCAGGGCCATCAAATCAGGGGCTGACGACATGGCTGGACTGCCACGAGGCAATCAGCTGGTGCAGCGCGGCGGCGTCGGTGCTGGCCTTGAGCCGCTCTCGCAGGGCGCTGTCACTGAGCAACTCGGCGATTTCAGACAGGATTTCAAGGTGTTTCTGGGTCGCCGCCTCGGGCACCAGCAGGAAAATCAGCAACCCCACCGCCTGCTCGTCGGGGGCGTCAAAGCCAATCGGGGCGTGCAATTGGAAAACCGCGGCCATCGGGGCTTTCAGCCCCTTGATTCGCCCATGCGGAATGGCCACACCATGGCCCAAACCGGTTGAACCCAGTCGCTCGCGTGCAAACAGGCTGTCAGTGATCAGGGCGCGGTTGAGCCCATGCTGATTCTCAAACAGCAAGCCGGCCTCTTCAAAAGCACGCTTCTTGCTGGTGGCCTCCACACTGACCAGAACCTGGGCGGGGGGCAGAATTTGCGAAAGACGGTTCATAACGGGGTTTTGGTCGCCGAATTATGCACTTTCATACGCATGCAGACCATTCGGGACATAAAAAAGCCGCCTGTTTGCCCAGGCGGCCTTGGAACAGGAAAAAATTGAGGGCAAACAGCAAATAACAGGGAGTTCTGTCGCTTGTTGTTCGCTGATGCTTACATTTGACGCTTGGCAGCCACGTGATGGTGGTCCTGGGTTTTGGTCTTGTAACGTCCGACTTGCCGGTCCAGCTTGTCGGCGAGCTCGTCAACCGCGGCATACAGGTCAGCATGCGAACTCTCGGCAAACAGGTCTCGCCCCTTGACATGCACATTGCATTCGGCCTTCTGGCGTAGCTCCTTTTCCTTCATGTTATCTACCGTCAATAGGACTTTGACATCCACCACCTGATCGAAATGCCGGGTAATCCGGTCCAGCTTGCTGGTTACATAGCCGCGCAGGGCGGGGGTAACTTCAAGGTGGTGACCACTGATCGTCAAATTCATAAAGAGACTCCTTTTCCATGGCTGGAGGGGGTTAAAAACACCGCTTCTGGCATGCCGGCCAAAGCGGTGGGCGGACAACTCTCTTGGTTTCACTATGCGCCCGAACACGGGCAAACGCAACCGTGCATCGCAACAAAAAATGAAACGCTCTGAAAAGAAACTTGACGCTCGGGCATGGAGCACCAAACCGGCGCTCAAACCCCCTGGCCTACCCCACGGCCCCTTGATTTCCATGTCTTTTTTCAGGATCTGAATTGCCGTTTACGACCTGCGCCATCTCACTGACTGCCGGTTTCTATCCATGCCGGAATCGAGGCAACCAGCCGCTCCAGGCTCCTTGTCTTGTCAATGACTTCGGGCACGCCCACTTCGCGGGCCCGAACCCTCAACTCCTCGCTGATGTAGCCGGAACTGATGATCACGGGCAATGCCGGCTGGATCAACCGGATCTGGCGCGCCAGTTCGGTACCAGGCATGCCCGGCATGTTCTGGTCGGTGATGATGAGGTCGTAGGCATCAGGGTGGGCCCTCAGGTCCGCCAGGGCGTTCTCGCCGCGCAAGTGGACCTTGACGCCATAGCCCGCTGCACCCAGCGCCTCGCTGACCAGCTCGCCCATGGCGTCATAGTCATCGACATACATCACATTCTTGCCTCGCCCATCGGCCGGCGGAGGCACCGGCGCCTCCGCCACCCTCACCTCCGGCGGAACCACCGAGGGCAAATAAACGGTGAAGGTCGTCCCGCCAGACAAAGCGCTTTCCACTGCAATCGCACCGCCATGCGTCTTCACGATCCCGTGCACCACGGCAAGGCCGAGTCCGGTGCCCTGCCCAGCCGGCTTGGTGGTGAAAAAAGGTTCGAAGATGTGCGCCTGGGTCTGCACGTCCATGCCATGCCCGTTGTCCCTGACTTGCAAGCGTACATAGACGCCTTCCGGCAGACCTCCGGACCGCTCGGCCGGGCAGCCTTTCAGGGTCACTTCATCCAGCAAAACCTCGATGCGGGGAGTCAGGCCGCTGGTTGCATGCCAGGCATTGGTACACAAATTCATCAACACCTGCGAGATCTGCCCGCCATCAACACTGACGTAGGTAGAAGGTGTCTCAGGAATTGATACGACCAGGTCCACCCCGGCCGGCAAGGTTGAGCGCAACAATGACAAGGCTTCAACGACCACCGCATGCATGGACTGCACAACAAACTGCTGAGGTTGTTTTCGGCTGAAGGAAAGTATCTGCTTGACGAGCTCCTTCGCCCTGGCGCCGGCTTTGTCAACCTGGTCAAGGTTGTAACCCAGCTTGTGCGGAACCGCCCGATTCATGCGCGCAAGCGATACATTGCCAAGCATGGCAGCAAGCAGGTTGTTGAAATCGTGCGCAATGCCGCCGGCCAGGGTTCCCAGTGCTTCCATTTTCTGCGCTTCGCGCAAGCCAGCCTCCAGCGCGGCATGCTCCTGTTCTGCGGCAATGCGTTGGCGCATGTCGCGCTCAAGGTCGAGATTGAGGCTGCGTATTTTTTCTTCCGCGGCCTTCTGGCTGGTCACGTCCTGCAGGGTGCAGAACCAGCGCATCTTGCCGTCCGCGGTGGTTGTGCCGGAAAGGGGTTCGATGACCTGTCGCATATGAAGCCAGACGCTATCGGTATATCTAAGCCGGTACTCCACCTCGACGCGTTGGCCTGAAATTCCGGCCCGGATGGCCGTTGCACGAAAAGCTTCACGGTCCTCCGAATGCACAATATCCAGCCACGCCCGTGTAGAGGCAGGCACATGCGCGGCATCCACGCCCAGCAGCTCCAGCAATGAGTCTGAATAACTCTCGAAAGAACCATCGGGCCGCGTAATGATGTGCGCCAGTCTTGCCAGCGACTGGGCCCGGCGCAGACCTGCCTCGCTTTCGCGCAAAGCGGTCTCAGCTGCCAGGCCGGCACTGTCGATGGCCCGCCGGTTTTGCGCTTCACGCAGCACAGGTATCAGCCGGACCAGTTCGCTCTGCACGAGATAGTCTGCGGCACCGGCCTTCATCGCTGCCACGGCAGCTTCTGCGCCCATAACGCCAGAGACCACCACAACCGGTAAGCGGGGCGCCTGGGCTTGCAGCATGGCCAAGGCCGGCAAGCCAGTGAAGCCGGATGCAGCGTAGGCGCAGACTGCCACGCTCCACGTCTGGCTTTCCAAAGCGGTGCGCAACGCGGCAGCGGTGTTGATTGCCTGCGGTTGAACGACATAGCCCGCTTCCGCCAGCAGACCCGGGACTTCGGCCAGGTCCCTTTCCGCGTTGTCAATCAGCAAAACTTCAACTGCCTGAGACATCGGTTGCCCTCAAGAAAAAACCAGGGCGTGTGCAGGAGCTCCCTGCGAAAAAACATACTAACGACGTTTACAGGCCTTGTCATCCTTCAAAACGATGAGCTCAGAGACCCTGCGCGGCTCTAGAATCAACGGTGGTACAGCCGTCGCTCATCTTTCCCGTGATCAGGAACAACCTCTATGGCCGATTTCGCTTGTTTCCCGGTCATCAGGACAA
Organism: Polaromonas sp. A23; assembly: GCF_002001015.1. GTDB lineage: Bacteria > Pseudomonadota > Gammaproteobacteria > Burkholderiales > Burkholderiaceae_C > Polaromonas. The sequence goes on from NZ_MUNO01000006.1 coordinate 61,180, forward strand.
CGCCAGGTCCGTTCCATGTCGCTTGAAACGATTATTTCGAACGGGCTGACGCGCCCTGACGAAGACCTCAAAGCACTTGTTTTGATGGGAGGCGGCGCCCGTACCGCCTACCAGGCCGGTGTATTGCAGGCGCTCGCCCGCATTCTGGACCTGCAGGAGGACGCTGCGAAGCGGCGTTTTCCGTTCAAGATCCTGGCCGGTACTTCGGCGGGTGCGCTCAATGCCTGCTTTCTAGCCAGCCGGGCCAATGAGGGCCTGGCCGCGTTTGAACAGCTGGCCAGTTTCTGGACCACGCTGCGTTCCGCACAGGTCTATCAGCTCAAAGTCCCGGGCTGGATCCGTTCCAGCCGGATCGCGGCGGCCTTGTTTTTGTCGCAACAAGTGCGCAGGCAGCAGGCTTTCCTGAACAACACGCCGCTGGTAGACACCCTGCACCGCGTCATCTCGCTGGGCAATATCGACGAAGCTCTTCAGGAAAAAACCCTGCTGGCATTGGCGGTGACCGCCTCGAGCTACACCAGCGGCGTGCACTGGACCTTTTGCCAGACCGCACGAGGCACCGGGGCAGGCATGTGGAACCGGCCGGGCCGGCGTGCCGAATTCCAACCCATCACGATCGAGCATCTCGTCGCTTCCAGCGCCATTCCCTTCCTGTTTCCGGCCACGCCTTTATGGGTCGATGGCCACCGGGAGTTTTTTGGTGATGGCTCCATGCGCCAGAGCTCGCCGCTGTCACCTGCCCTGCACCTGGGTGCGGGGAAAATCCTGGTCATTGGCGTCGGACAACCCGAGCGCGCCGGCCTGACCGGCGGCGCCAGCCCGGCCGTCGACGGCCGGCCCACCTTGGGTGCCATTGCCGGGCACGCCCTGGCCAGTGTTTTCCAGGACACACTGCAGGCCGACGTTGAGCAAGCCCAGCGGGTGAGCAAAACCCTGCTTCAAATGCCGCGCGAAATTGCAGCCGTGATGCCTTACCGGCCAGTGAACGTGCTGGCGATCGCCCCCTCCCAGTCACTCGATGCTTTGGCCCAGGCGCACGCCGGGGAGTTGCCGGCCGCCACCTACAACGCGCTGGCTGGCCTGGGCGCGCTGGGGGCCAAGGGCAGCCCGGGCGGAGCCGCGTTGGCGAGCTATCTCCTGTTTGAGACCGGCTTCATCAAGGCCTTGATGGCCTTGGGTGAGCGGGATGCCTATGCGCACAAGAGTGAGCTGATTGACTTTTTTATGTGAAACCGGCGGTGGATGGCTCAGGCTTGAAGTGTCATAATCGCCGCTTATTCAACACGGAGAAATCCTTGGAAAGCAGCCCCAGTCGCTAGCTTTCAACACCGCAGACTGACGCCAGCGTCATCCCCGGGGTTGAAAGCGATGCCACCATCCACAACCCCGCCAGCGCCGCGCCTTCCCAAGGCCCGTGCAGGCGCCCCCAACCGATTGGGAGCCAGTCATGCTCAACATTTTCACGCTCGCCAACGGGCGCCTGTTCCAGGAAGAGATCGAATCGCTCGAGGAACTCTCCCGGTTCCAGCCCATCTGGGTGGACCTGGAGGCACCGACACTGGAAGAAAAACGCTGGATCAAGCAGTACTACGGTCTGTCGATTCCCGAAGACGTGATGGACGAGGACATCGAGGAGTCCGCGCGTTTTTACGAAGAAGACAACGGCGAGCTGCATATCCGCTCCGACTTCCTGATTGCCGATGACGACGAACCGCGCACCGTGCGGGTGGCCTTCATCCTGAACCTGGTCAATGACGACCTCAAAAGCAAAGGCGTGCTGTTTTCCATCCACGACGAGGACGTGCCGGTGTTCCGCCTGTTGCGCATGCGCGCGCGCCGCGCGCCCGGGCTGATCGAAGACGCCAAGGAAGTGCTGCTCAAGCTGTTCGATGCCGATGCCGAGTATTCGGCCGACACGCTGGAAGGCATTTACATCGACCTGGAAAAAGTCAGCACCAAGGTGCTGTCAGGCGACGTGACCGACGTGATGGCCGGCGAGGTGCTCGGCGCCATCGCCCGCCATGAGGATTTGAGCGGGCGCATTCGCCGCAACGTGATGGACACGCGCCGCGCCGTGAGCTTCATGATGCGCAGCAAGATGCTGAACAGCGAGCAGTTTGAGGAAGCACGGCAGATCCTGCGCGATATCGACTCGCTGGACTCGCACACGGCTTTTCTCTTCGACAAGATCAACTTCCTGATGGACGCCACGGTGGGTTTCATCAACATCAACCAGAACAAAATCATCAAGATCTTTTCCGTGGCCAGCGTCGCGCTGCTGCCGCCCACGCTGATCGCCAGTGTGTACGGCATGAACTTCAAGCTCATGCCCGAGCTGGACTGGGCGCTGGGCTATCCGTACGCCCTGCTGCTGATGGCGGCGAGTGCGGTGGTGCCGATGTGGTATTTCAGGAAGCGCGGCTGGTTGAAGTAGCCCCCACGGTTGCTCACTGCGTGTAGCGCCCTGCCCCTCGAGGGGGCCGCTGCGACTGCGGGCCGGCAAAGCCGGACCCGCGGCCCCTGCTGGTATGAAGAGTCCACATGGCCGCTCGTGGTATTTCGTTCGTTCTGCGCTTGTCAGTTAAATCGGCAGTGAGCCCTTGCGTGACGGGCGCCAACAGCTACTAAATTTATAGCGCTTCGAGGAGATGCCGGACAATCGCCTGCGCATACAGGCTGGCTACGTCCTTGACGAACACCGGAAAATCCACATGCGCCGTGTCGTCGGCGCGGTCGGAGATCGTGCGCACGGCGGCAAATGGCAAACCGTAGTCAAAACACACTTGCGCTACCGCCGCCCCCTCCATTTCCACGGCCAACACCTCGTGGCCGCCCTGCTTTAAAGCCGTGCGCAGATTACGGGACTCCTGCATGCCTGAAACAAAACGGTCCCCGCTGGCCATCAGGCCGTGATGCAGCAGGGTCTTCGCAGGCAGCGCGAGGCCCTCAAGCCCTGCTCGGCTGGCCTGAAGCAGGCGCGCGGTCAGCGCTGCGTCACAAGGAAAACGGGTCCGTCCATACAGTGGGACTTCGTAGCGCGGAAAAATCGGCGAGGCGTCCAGGTCATGCTGCACAAATTCTGTAGCCACCACCACATCGCCCACCTGAACTCCGTCACCCAGTCCGCCGGCCACTCCTGTGAAGACGATCCGTCCCACATTGAAACGCTCGATCAGCGCGGTACTGGTCGTGGCTGCCGCCACCTTGCCGATGCGTGAAAGTGCAAGCACCACGGGCTGACCATGCAGGCGCCCCTGCCAGAAATCACGTCCGGCGTGGCTGGATTTCCGGGGCTGTTGCAAAAGTTCGAGCAGGCCCTGCTGCTCTTCGGCCAGGGCGCTGAGGATGGCGGTGATCGTCATGGTTGCCAGTTTGCCCGAAATGCCGAGCTTCAATAAAAAAGGCGGCCGAAGCCGCCTTTGCTGCAAGAAGTGGCTTGCGCCTTACTTCTTGTCACGCAGTTCGCGGCGCAGAATTTTTCCGACCGGCGTTTTCGGCAGCTCCGTGCGGAACTCCACCACCTTGGGCTGCTTGTAACCAGTCAGGTTGGTCTTGCAGAACTCGCGCACCTGGGCCTCAGTGAGGTCGGGGTTTTTCTTGACGATGACCAGCTTGACGGCTTCGCCCGACTTTTCGTCGACCACGCCAACGCAGGCGCATTCCATCACGCCTTCCATGCCGGACACCACGTCTTCAACCTCATTCGGGTAGACATTGAAGCCGCTCACGAGGATCATGTCCTTCTTGCGGTCCACGATCTTGAAGAAACCGCGCTCATCGACCACCCCAATGTCGCCGGATTTGAAGTAGCCGTCAGGTGTCATGACCTTGGCGGTTTCGTCAGGGCGCTGCCAGTAGCCGGCCATGACTTGCGGGCCCTTGATGGCGATCTCACCGGGCTGGCCGGCTGGCACTTCGTTGCCGTCATCGTCGAGCAGCTTGAACCAGGTGCCGGGAATTGGCACACCGATGGTGCCGGTGAAGGCCTTGCTGTTGGTCGGGTTGCAGCTGGCCGACGGAGAGGTTTCCGACAAGCCATAACCTTCGCAGATCGGGCAGCCGGTTTTTTCCAGCCACAACTTGGCGACCGCGCTTTGCACCGCCATGCCGCCGCCCAGTGAGATTTTCAAGTGAGACCAGTCCACGGTGTTGAAGTCCGGGTGGTTGGCCAGGCCGTTGAACAGCGTGTTGACCGCCGGAAAGCTGTGCACCTTGTGCTTGGACAGCTCCTTGAGAACGGCCGGCAGATCGCGCGGATTCGGAATCAGGATGTTCTTGCCGCCGGTGCGCATTCCCAGCATCATGTTCACCGTGAAGGCGAAGATGTGATACAGCGGCAGCGCGCAGACATAGGTGGGCTGAGCGCCGGACGTCATGCTGGACATGGCCGGGCCGTTCCAGGCCTCGGACTGCAGCACATTGGCGATCACATTGCGGTGCAGCAGCACGGCACCTTTGGAGACACCGGTGGTGCCGCCGGTGTATTGGAGAACCGCTACGTCATCAGGCTTGATGTCGGGACGCTTGAGCGTGCCGCGTGTACCCTGTGCAACAGCGTCATTGAAACGCACAGCGCCAGGCAGGTTGAAGGCTGGCACCATTTTCTTGACATTGCGCACCACGTAGTTGACCAGTGCGCCCTTGAGCATGCCCAGCTGGTCGCCCATGGCCGTCAGCACCACATGCTTGACGGGCGTGGCGGCGATGCACTGCTCCAGCGTGTTGGCGAAGTTTTCGATGATGACGATCGCCTTCGCGCCGGAGTCCTTGAGCTGGTGCTCGAGTTCGCGCGGGGTGTACAGCGGGTTGACGTTGACCACCACAAAACCGGCACGCAGAATGGCCGCCACCGTGACCGGGTACTGCGGCACGTTGGGCATCATGATGGCAACACGATCCCCCTTGGCCAACCCCAGCCCCTGGAGGTAAGCAGCAAACGCCTGTGACAGGCTGTCCGTCTGGCCGAAAGTGATGTCCTTGCCCATGAAGCTGTAGGCCACGGCCGAAGCGTTCTTGGCAAAACTTTCTTCCATCAGCGCTACCAGCGAAGCGTATTGCGACGCATCAATGTCGGCCGGCACGCCCGGTGGATAGGCTTTCAGCCAGGGACGGTCGAGGGTGGATGCATTCATGCTTGTCTTCTCCAGATAACGATTGAACAACTGCCACGGATTTTCATGGCGCTACCCTCTTCGGGGCTATTGCGTTTTCCCTAGGAAACGGAGGAATTAGAAGAGGGGCGCCTCTAATTCCTTTTAATTCCTTCTGATTCCCATATCTCGGCAAGCAAAAAGTGCTATTGCCGGCAACTTACTCAATCGCCTTGCCCATGTCTTCAATGACTTTCTTCGCATCGCCAAACACCATCATGGTTTTGTCCATGTAAAACAACTCGTTGTCCAGGCCGGCATAACCGGCTGCCATCGAGCGTTTGTTGACGATGACAGTCTTGGCCTTGTAGGCCTCAAGAATCGGCATGCCGTAAATCGCACTGCCCTTCACGTGGGCGGCCGGGTTCACCACGTCATTGGCGCCCAGAATGATGGCGACGTCGGCCTGGCCGAACTCGGCGTTGATGTCTTCCATTTCGTGCACCTGGTCGTAAGGGACCTCGGCTTCGGCCAGCAGCACGTTCATGTGGCCAGGCATGCGGCCGGCCACGGGATGAATCGCATATTTGACGTTGACGCCCCGTTCGATGAGTTTCTGGGCCAGCTCCTTGACGGAATGCTGTGCACGCGCGACGGCAAGGCCATAACCCGGAACGATGATCACGGTTTCAGCGTTGCCCAAAATGAAGGCCGCGTCGTCGGCTGATCCCGATTTCACAGGACGCTGCTCCTTGGCACCCGCTGCCGCTGCGCCGGCCTCGCCGCCGAAGCCACCCAGGATGACGTTGAAGAACGAGCGGTTCATGGCCTTGCACATGATGTAGGACAGGATGGCGCCAGAAGAGCCCACCAGCGAACCCGCCACGATCAGCATCGCGTTGTTCAGAGAGAAACCGATGCCCGCTGCAGCCCAGCCCGAGTAGCTGTTGAGCATGGACACCACCACCGGCATGTCGGCGCCGCCGATCGGGATGATGATCAGGACACCCAGCACAAAGGACAACGCGAGCATCGCGAAAAATGCTGTCCAGTTACCGGTGAACATGAAGACCAGGCCCAGTGCCAGCGTGGCAATGCCCAGCACCAGGTTAATCATGTGCTGGCCGGCAAACGTCACCGGCGCGCCCTGGAACAGCCTGAATTTGTATTTCCCGCTGAGCTTGCCGAAGGCAATCACCGAACCGCTGAAGGTGATGGCGCCGATGGCCGCGCCCAGGAAGAGCTCGAGCCGGTTACCGGCCGGAATCGCCGCAGTCGGCAGGCCCGCCGCGACGATGCCGAAAGCATCGGGTTCGGCCATGGCCGCCACCGCAATAAAGACCGCAGCCAGACCGATCATGCTGTGCATGAACGCCACCAGCTCCGGCATCTTGGTCATCTCGACGCGTTTGGCCATCAGCGTGCCCGCCGACCCACCTACAACCAGGGCGCCCAACACGTAGACCATGCCCAAGGCCTTGCCGCCGGAAATCTGAACAATCAAGGCGCCGGTGGTGACCACGGCAATCGCCATGCCGACCATGCCGAACAGATTGCCGCGAATCGACGTGGTGGGATGCGACAGGCCTTTGAGCGCCTGGATAAAACAAACCGAAGCCACCAAGTACAGCAGCGTGACAAGATTCATGCTCATTTGGCCACTCCCGAGCCTGCTGCATCAGCGGCAACTGTCTTCTTTTCCTTCTTGCGGAACATCTCCAGCATGCGCCGTGTCACCAGGAAGCCACCGAACACGTTGACCGCAGCCAGCGCCACGGCCAGCACGCCCATGGTTTTGCCCAGCGGGGTGACCGTCAGCGCGGCAGCCAGCATGGCGCCCACGATGACGATGGCCGAAATGGCGTTGGTCACCGCCATCAGCGGCGTATGCAGGGCTGGCGTGACGGTCCACACCACGTGGTAGCCCACATAAATGGCCAACACAAAGATGATGAGGTTGATGATGGTGGGAGAGACTGCTTCCATGGAAGTCCTTCTGATTGATAAATACTTAGGTAGACCAGGTTCTGGGCGCAGCTTTTCTATGCAAAAAGAAAGCGTCAACGGCATCTAACAGCTGCTGCTGTGCCTGGTTGACCGGAGGTTCGATCAAGGCGGCTGCATGCATCACTGTTTTCAGGGTCTGGATGTGGTAATCGCTGAACTTGTCTGCGCTGTGCTGCAGAACGGTGGGCACTTCGGTCAGTTCCAGGGGACGGTTGCGCAGCATGTGCGAACTGGACAGCCACAGGCTGACGGCGTCCGCATCGTTCATGTTGAGGTGCTTTCGCAAAAGCTCCTGCACGCCGGCCTTTTGCTGGGAACTGATGACGCCCGTCGTCTGCACGGTCGCCAGCGCCAGCACCGCCACCACGTCCACCGGATGCTCCAGTGTGTACAGCGGCGGGGTGGTGACCTTGTTGCGCCAACTGCGCCGGCGAAAAAATGTCAGCGGGTTGAGCCAACCCACGTCAATGCCGAAGCGTCGCAAGGCCTCCATGGCCATGACAAAGGTGATGACCAAGCCAAGCAGTTGCAGGATGATTCCCATTGAAGCCCCCTTGCTGACTACTTGCGCTTGACTTCGCCGCCCTGCGCCATCAGGCAGGCTGCCACGATGTCGTCTTCCAGGTCGATGTTCAGCGCGCCCTCTTTGCTGATGATCAGCTTGAGGAAGTCCAGCAGGTTGCGGGCATACAGCGCGCTGGCATCGGCAGCCACCAGCGCCGGCACATTGGTCTCGCCGATCAGCGTGACGCCGTGTTTGACCACGGTTTTGCCAGGCTCGGTCAACGGGCAGTTGCCGCCCTGCGGCGCGGCCAGATCAACAATCACGCTACCGGGTTTCATGGCCTTGACCATGTCCTCTGTCACCAGCACCGGGGCGGCGCGGCCCGGGATCAGCGCCGTGGTGATCACAATGTCGGCGAGCGCCACACGTTTGGCGACTTCGGCCTTTTGCCGCTCCAGCCAGCTCGCCGGCATGGGCTTGGCATAACCGCCGACACCGACGGCGGCTTCGCGCTCTTCGTCGGTCTCGTAGGCCACGTCAATGAACTTGCCACCCAGCGACTCGACCTGCTCCTTGACGCTCGGACGCACATCACTGGCTTCAATCACTGCACCCAGGCGCTTGGCAGTGGCAATGGCTTGCAAGCCGGCCACGCCGACACCCAGAATCACCACCCGGGCCGCCTTGACGGTGCCGGCAGCAGTCATCAGCATCGGGAAAAAGCGCTGGTATTTGTCTGCCGCCATCATCACGGCCTTGTAGCCGGCGATGTTGGCCTGCGACGACAACACGTCCATGCTTTGCGCGCGGCTGGTGCGCGGTGCGGCTTCCAGCGCAAACGCTGTCAGCTGGGCGCCAGCCAGGCGCTGCAGGCCCGTGGCATCAAAGGGATTGAGCATGCCGACCAGCACCGTGCCGGCTTTGGCCAAGCCGATTTCGCTGTCCTGCGGGCAGCGTACCTTCAGCACGATGTCGCTGGCATAGGCGCCGACGGCATCAGTGATCTCGGCGCCAACCGCCACATAGGCCTCATCCGGCACGCTGGCAGCCACCCCGGCACCCGACTGGATGCATACGGTGTGGCCTTGGGCCTTGAGTTTTTTGGCCGTCTCGGGCGTGACGGCAACGCGTGTTTCCCCCGCCGTGATTTCGGCCGGTACCCCGATTCGCATGGGTGTCTCCTCGTTGCGTAAGTAGTTCTGGGTGAATTGTTAGCTGTCAGCTAGCTTACATGACTTTGGCGGGCTTTTTCTGGAGGCCGCTACCCAGATGCCGCCGCGCATTGTCTGGGCCGGCCGGACGCGCAAGGATAATGCGCGCATGAATACAAGATGGAAACCCAGTGCAACAGTCGCGGCCATCATCGAGCGCCAAGGCAAATTCCTGCTGGTGGAGGAACACACGCAGGACGGCTTGCGGCTGAACAATCCGGCCGGTCATCTGGACCAGGGTGAAAGCCCGGTGCAGGGCTGTATCCGGGAAACGCTGGAAGAAACTGCTTTTCACTTCACGCCCGATGCGCTGGTCGGTATCTATATGTCGCGCTTTGAACGCGCGGTGCCGGGCCAGACCCATCCCCTGGACATCACCTATCTGCGCTTTGCCTTTTGCGGCACGCTGGGCGCGGAAGTTGAGGGACAGGCGCTGGACGAAGGCATTGTGCGCACCGTCTGGATGACGCCGGAAGAGATCAGGGCGTGCGCTCACTTGCACCGCAGCCCCTTGCTGCTGACCTGCATGGAAGATTATCTGTCCGGCAAACGCTTCCCATTGGAATTGATCACGACCGATCCCAGCGTGCATGCACCGCTGAGCCAGCGGTAGAAAGCGTTGCCGGTTGGAGGTGAGCAGACACGTCTCTTTCCAGGACAGCTTTTGAAAAGGACAGCGAGCGTAGGCGTCAGTAGAGAATCCGTTGCGCCACAGGCGGCGGCGTCCATTGGTACAGCCAGGTTTCCGTCAATGCCTGGCCGTCGATCTGCAAATGCATGCGCAGGTTGATGGGTGCCGTGCTGTCGCCATCGGGGCGCACATCGAACATGGCACGCCACCCCTTGATGGACTCCAGCGGCCGGGCCGACGTCAATTCAATCGTGCCGCGCGAAGCGGTGATCACGGCTTTGACCTGGGCCCCGGGGTTCAGCAACGCAAAGTCGCCTCCCGCAAAATCGACTGCAAAACGGCGCGCGTAGGCCGTGCGCTTTTTCCCAACCACACCGCCGAGGCCGGTACGTGTGGTCACACAGTGCGCCAGCGGTATTCGCGCGGCGGGCGTCTGGGTACCCCAATGCAACCGGTAGGACAGCAGCAACTCCTGCCCTGCCTGCGGCTTGTCCTTGGGGTTCCAAAAGGCAACGATGTTGTCAAAGGTTTCGTCCACGGTCGGGATTTCCACCAGCTGCACCGTACCCGCGCCCCAGCCCGCCTTGGGCTCGACCCACAGGTTCGGGCGTTTTTCATAGAACACGCCATCGTCCTGATAGTGGTCAAAGTTCCGGTCGCGCTGCATCAGGCCAAAACCGCGCGGGTTGTTGTCCTGGAAGGCGTTGAACTGCAGTTGCGCCGGGTTGGTCAATGGGCGCCACAACCATTCGCCCGCGCCGCTGTGCATGGCCAGGCCGTCGGTGTCGTGGATTTCGCCGCGCCAGTCCCAACCCATGCGTCTGTCGTTTTCGCCGGTCTGGAACATGCTGGTGCACGGTGCAATGCCCAGGCGATCGATGGTTTTACGCGGGTACAGCGCCACATCGAGGTCCATGACCTGCGTGTCGCCCGGCGTGATCACAAAGCGGTAGGCGCCGCTGACACTCGGGGAATCCAGGAGGGCGTACACGGTTAGCGAAGCGGCTTTCGGGTCTGGCTTTTCGAGCCAGTAGCCGATGAAATCCGGAAACTCTTCCGGGAAAGTTTGCGCGGTGTCTATGGCCAGGCCCCGTGCCGACTGGCCATACTGCCATTCGCCACCCACCGCGCGAAAGTAGCTTGCGCCGAGGAAGGCCGCCACGTCACGCACCGGATCGGTGTGGAAATTCAGCCGGAAGCCGGCAAAACCGAGATCGGCGGGCAGCTTGTCGCCCCGCACGCCGCTTTTCCCGTAATCGAACATGGCCGGGTCATAGGCCAGTTCCTGTGCCTGGCCGTTGCTCACTTCGTGCATGCGCACCGGCGTCTTGAAGTACAGGCCGAGGTGGAAAAACTTCGCCACGAAGCGCAGCTTGTCATCGCCCCACAAGGCATGGTCGTCCCGAAAGCGAATCGCCTGGTGCTGATCCCAGGTCAGGTCCGAAATATCAGCCGGCAAGGCCACCGACCGGGGGCGGTAAGGTTTGGCCGACAGCTCGCGCGCCTGGCCCTTGAGCCCCGCGTAGTCGAAGGCTTGGGCCTTGCCCACGGGTTTGAGGCCGGCGGCCTGGGCCAGCGATGAAAGCCATGGCAGTCCGGTGGCCATGCCGGCCGCCGTGACGGCCTGGCCGGTGCGGGAAAGAAATTGTCGTCGTTGCAAAGTGGCAGTTCCTGCAGGGAAAAGGGACATTCCATTGTGCTGGAAAGATCCGCGCCGGCGCAGGGCCGCCATCGACAATAGTCCGAATGGCTCTGCAAATCAGCGGTTGACCTCCTGAGAAGCCCGTCAGGCCGCGGGGCGCATGGCCGGCAAGGCCAAAAAACCCCGAAAGGCCCGAAGCAGGCGCATATGCATTCGCCTTTTTACAATGGGACCATGGGCAACAAGCAAAACAACACACACGGCCACGACGGCGAGCGGCAACGGATCGTTGTCGGCCTGAGCGGCGGGGTGGACTCGGCGGTCACCGCCTGGCTGCTCAAACAGCAGGGTCATGAGGTCATCGGCATCTTCATGAAAAACTGGGAAGATGACGACGACAGCGAGTTCTGCTCGTCCAATATCGACTTCGTGGACGCTGCCGCGGTGGCCGACGTGATCGGCATCGAGATCGAACACGTCAACTTTGCGGCCGACTACAAGGACCGCGTCTTCGCCGAGTTCCTGCGCGAATACCAGGCCGGCCGCACGCCGAACCCCGACATCCTGTGCAACGCCGAGATCAAGTTCAAGGCTTTTCTCGACCATGCGATGCGCCTGGGCGCGGAAAAAATCGCCACTGGCCACTATGCACGCGTGCGAAAAAACGAGGCCACCGGCCTGCACGAATTGCTCAAGGGCCTGGATCCGGCCAAGGACCAGAGTTACTTTTTGCACCGGCTGAACCAGGCGCAGCTTTCCAAAACGCTGTTCCCGGTAGGCGAGCTGCGCAAGACCGAAGTCCGGCGGATTGCCGACGAGATCGGCCTGCCGAACGCGAAGAAAAAAGACTCCACCGGCATCTGCTTCATCGGCGAGCGGCCTTTCCGCGAGTTTTTGAACCGCTACATCGCCAAGGCGCCGGGGCCGATCAAAAACGACAAAGGCCGCGTGCTGGGCGAACACGTGGGCCTGAGTTTTTACACCCTGGGCCAGCGGCAGGGGTTGGGCATAGGCGGTGTGAAAGCCCGCGGCGCCGAGCTCAAGGCCGTGCAGGCGCTGGGACAACGCGGGCTGGGCGAACATGAACCCTGGTTTGTGGCGCGCAAGGACATGGAAAGCAACACCTTGTGGGTGGTGCAGGGGCATGACCATCCCTGGCTGCAATCGACCGTGCTGCAGGCCCAGGACTGCAGCTGGGTCGCCGGCACAGCGCCCGCCCTGGGAGCCATGGCCGCCAAAACACGCTACCGGCAGGCCGATGCCCCTTGCGAGCTGGTGACGGCATCGGCCACGCAGGCCGAACTGCGGTTCGAGCAGGCACAGTGGGCGGTGACGCCCGGTCAGTCGGCGGTGTTGTACCAGGGCGAGGTGTGTCTGGGCGGCGGGGTGATTGCTTCGAGCAACGTCCAGAACCTGCCCTGAGTTCTTTCCACCCTGATTTTTACAAGAAAATCAAACGTTTGCCCTTTAAATACGGGTGTCAATAGCTATTGTTTTTATAGCAAAATCAGGATTCAGGCCCTAAGGAATCCGGATTTCCACCACGGTACGGCCCGGCTGGCTGGTGATCAAAACCGTGACGCCGATGGCTGTCGCCCGCTCGCGCATGGAGAGCAAACCCTTGCGGGGCTGCAGCGCTGCGTCAAAACCGAGCCCGTTGTCGACCACGCGCAGGACCATGCCGGAGCCAGCCATTTCTGCCTCGATCGCCAGCGTGGTCGCATGTGAATGCTGCAGCACATTGGAGAGCGCCTCGAACACCATGAACTGCAGTTGCCGCATGGCGTTGGCGTCCATGCGGGCCATCGGCTCCAGGCTGCCGACCACCCACTGCAGCTCGATGTCCGACGCTGCAAAGCGCGGCTCCAGCCGGTAGCGCAGGTTGGCCAGCAGCGAACTGATGTCGCCTGGCAGCAAATGCATGGCGTCAATCGACAGCTTGAGCTGGTCCAGCGTGTAACGCAGTGTCTGCAGCACGTCCTCGCTGCTGGCCTTGCCAGACTGCAGCTGCCGGATCGCGGCGCTCAAATGCGCGCCCACGCCGTCATGCATGTCGCGCAAGATGCGGGTGCGCTCGCTGACGCGCTCCTGCTCGCGCGCCAGCTGCTCAACCTTCTGGTAGGTTTGCCCCAGCTCCTGCTCTTTCTGCGCAATGCGGCTCGACAGGTTGGCCATCAGGTCGGTCGCCTGCACACTCACTGCCCGAAAGCGCCGGATCACGATGTAGCCCAGGACCAGCCCGAACAGCACCGAGCTGTAACGGATCCAGGTGTTGTCAACATAGCTACCGCTGATGCGGACGGCGACCCAGTCGCGCACGCCCATCAACACATTCAATGCACCTGCAATGGCGACCATCAGCCACTCCGTGTCGCGCATGCGGATGGCGCCCCAGAGGTAAACCGCCGTGTAAACAATGAACAGCACATTGACCATGCCCAGCCAGGCCGTCAGGTACACCGGCTCGCGCAGCGCAAACGACAGGGTGGAAGCTGCGATGGAGCTTGCAAAAAGCGCGGCCAGCCCGCCTCGCACCCAGACCATGCTGGGATGCTTGTGCCAGCCAGCCACGTGATGGCAGAAAAGCGCAATGCAGCAAAACCACCCGGCAAAGGCGACCGTCACCACCACGCCCCAGGCGGGCCAGGCCAGCAGGGGCTGCTCAATGGCAACATCCCCTACTCGCAGGGCCCAGAAAATTTCAGCCAGCCCGGCAAACAGGTAGACCGGTTCACGCCGGTTGCCTCGCACCGGATCGGACTGCGTGACCCACAGGGCCATGGCAATCCCGCCGACAAGCAGGCTGAAAATCATCACCCCCATGGAGGCAGCGACCCGCCAGTTAAAAGCCGTCACATACAGTGCCCGCGCCTGGCTTTCCGGGCCAATCACCACCGTTGAAAGGCCGCCGCGCCGGCCGCCATCGGCGTGAATACGAATACGAAGGGTGTTCTGCGCTCCGAGCAAACGGGTTGGCAAGGAAATGTATTGCGGGGACTTGGCATAGTCCTCCGTATTGGGTCGCCCCGGATCACCAAAACGCGCCAACAAGGAGCCGTTCAGCCAGATGTCCGCCGTGTTGCCGATGCGCTGGAAGTAAACACCGTAAGGCTCCTTCTCGACCACGGCCAGGGAAAACGCCATTTCAAAAACAGCATCGCCCGGCTGCCCCTTGTGATGGCGGTCCCAGTGGTAGGGCAAGGCCACGTTTTTCTGTTCGGGAGGGCTGCCCTGCACGGTGACCACGGCGCGGGCCTCGCGCAACTCCAGCACCGGCTCCTGCGCATGAACCGCAGTCAGCCCCAGCAGGTAAAAAGCCGCCCCACACAACAAGCTGCGGCAAAGCAGAAGCAGGTGTGGGGTGCGGCGGCTCAACGGGTGTTCACCGACGTCGGCGGCTGCAGCAGGCCCAGTCGGGTCGCCTCATAAACCGCTTCGCTCTTGGAGTGCACCGCAAGCTTGGTGTAGAGGTTCTTGATGTGGGATTGAACGGTATGCACGCTCACGGCCTTGAGTTTGGAAATTTCCGCATAGGAAAACCCCCGGGCGATCAGTTCCAGAACCTCCTGCTCGCGGGTGGAGAGCAAGGCCCGCTCCACCTCAGCCGCAGCGGCTTCGTTTGCGCCAGCCACCGCAGCGGCAGGAGAAACGGGCATCTGGTCGACCAGGTGCAGCGCCCGGTATTTCGCCAGCACCCGGCGCGCGATCATGGGCGAGATCGGCGAGGCGCCGGCTTTCATCTCGAGAATCGTGTGGGCAATGTTGTCGGGGGTGAAGTCTTTCTGGATGTAGCCGAGGGCGCCCGCCTCTACACTGGAAAGCACGCTGTCCTCGTCGCCGAACATTGAAATCACCAGCGACTCACAGACCGGCCGCAGGCGCCCGGCAAGGCGAATCAGGTCCAGCCCGTTGCCGTCCGGCAGGTCCAGATCCGTCAGCAGAATATCGATGGCCAGATCTTCATTGGCGATGAGCTGCCGCGCTTCCTCGAAAGTGCCCACGCCAGCGACCAGCGTCAGCCCGTCACAACGCGACACGCTGTCCGCGAAGAAAACCCGGGTGGGAACGTCGTCTTCAACAATTAATACGCGCCATGTTGGCATCGGTGAGGTCTTTGGGCGGGGCTGCACAGCAGCAGATGATAAGTCCGGAGCCTTGCTGCTTTCCGGGGAAAACTTCAGGCATCAAACGGAAGGGATTCGACTTTTATCGCTACGCCTGTTTGGCGCAATCCCCGGTTTATGGGGGCCGGCGCCCAGCAAAACCACCCACGCACCGTGCATGCATAGCAAAATCGGCCTCTAGCCCTTTACGGATAAGGACAAATAGCTATGAAATCAGGAGCATCCACGTAAACTTACAGGGCCGTTTCCAGGTAGGTGTAGATGTAGTTGGAGCCGCCGTTCACATTGCCCAGCAGGCGCGAGGCACCGAATATGCCCGAACGGTGCGACACGCCCACACCGAGATAGGTGTTTTTCAGCGAACGCACACCCAGCAGGTCGCCGACGCTGAAGTCAACGCTGGGGTCCAGGTAATTAAGCAGCCGCGAAGTGCCGCGACCGCGGCCGGCTTGGCTGGTCGCCTCCACATAAGGCACACGCTGCGCCAGCGACAGCCCCACACCCAGGCCAAGCCGGGTCTTGACTCGCTCGCTCCACGGAAAACCGTAGTAGTAAGCTTTCATGAAAGCATCCAGTTGCAGCCCGTTGGGTGCCAGCCCGCGCTCATCATGCTGCAGGATGCCCACATAACCGACGATGTCCAGCGGCCAGCCATTGAGCTGGTCAATGAATGGCTTGCCAATCTGAACGCCGGTAATCCGCGTGGAGTTGACCTTGGCGGTGGACGCGCAGCGCAGCGTCACGATTTTCGCGAGGTGGCAGCCGTCATCCGTCGACTTGCCGTAAAGCACTTTCACGTAAGTCGGCGAGGTTTCCTGGGCCCAGTGCCCCTTGTAGGTTCCAAAGTCATAAGCAGCCCCCACAAAGACGCCGGTCTGGCTGCCTTTGGCAACAATCGGACTGGCCTTGACTTTGTTATCCAGCAGCGTGTGCGTCACACCGCCCAGCAGCCGCCAGCCGCCATTGAGTGCATAGGTGCCATAAAGCGCCAGTGTCGTGTTCACGCCGCTGCCCGGCTCGTAAGCCGGCCGCGTCGCCGTGGCTTCGCCAGGCCGCACGCCGTAGTAATAGTTGTTCAGCCGCGCACTGCGCGCCGCCACCGTCAGGCTGGGGCGCAATGTCAGCCGGCCGGAATGCCAGTCGTAGCTGTAGGAAAGCCGGAGTTCACTGCCCTTTGAAAAGCTGCTGACGTCCTGCAGGTATTCGGCTTGCAAGGTACCCCAGGGTTGGCGATAACGGTAAGACACCCCGGCGTCCAGGCCGGAGCCGCGTTCTTCCATGCCAGCCAGGCTGGGCGGAATGCGGTCGTCGGCATAGCCTTCGAAGCGCTGGTCCAGGAAAAGATTAACGCGATGCGTCTCGTTCTTGAGAAGTTTCACGCCAGCGCGGCTACCGTGCAGGAACAGGCGTTCACCTTCGTACAGGTACAGGGGTAACAGGTCATAACGCGTGCCGCCACCGACATAGGGCGACTCTTCGGCACGCACCGCAAAACCAAGGGCGGCACTTCCGGGTACCGTCAGCAGGTCACTCAGCGGGTCGGTGTTGGCGTGTGCGCCAGACGAAGCCAACCCCGCTATGCCCAGCGCGATGGCGCCCAGCCAACAAGGCAGGCGAGTCGGAATGTTTTTGACGGAGTGTTGCGGGCTCATGGGGACGACTTCGTGGTTGGCCAACCCCCATGCTAGCCACCACTTCGCCTCTGAAACCGTCCACACCGCACAACAGGAAAAGCACCTACACGGCGGCAAGGCGCCGGTTGACAAGGCTGTTGCTTAAAGGGCTCAGAACGCCCGCAGGTCAGAACGGAATGTCGTCGTCCATGTCGTCAAAGCCGCTGGCGGCCTTGGTGGGCGCAGGGGCGCGCGGCGCAGGAGCAGGAGCGGCCCGTGGGGCAGCAGCCGGCGGACGCGAATACTGGCGCTCGCCACCATCGCCATCGCCGTCACCACCGGGGGCACCCATGCCTTCGCGGCTGCCGAGCATCTGCATTTCGCTGGCGATGATGTCGGTTGCGTATTTTTCGACGCCGTCCTTGTCGGTGTATTTGCGGGTTTTCAGGCGGCCCTCGATATAGACCGAGCGGCCTTTCTTGAGGTATTCACCGACAATTTCGGCCTGGCGACCGAAGAAGCTGACGCGGTGCCATTCGGTCTCTTCGACCATTTCACCGGCCTTGTTCTTGTATTTGCTGCTGGTGGCCAGCGCGATGTTGGCCACCGCGTCACCGCTGGGCATGTAACGCACTTCAGGGTCGCGGCCCAGATTGCCGACGAGGATGACTTTATTGACGGATGCCATGGCGTGTTCTCCTAATTTTTCACAGTTTAACTGGCTGGGCCGAGGCCGCACCAGCCGCTTCAGACCCAGACGGCCCGGAAACTGGCGCTCCGGCATGCCGGCCAGGCGCCCTCATCGGCCACGCCACCAGCAGCCACAGCAGCATGAGGGCCCCGCAACCTGCAAACAACGCTTGGCTCCCGGCCGTTTTGGCCAGCCAGCCACCCAGGGCGCCACCGGCAAAAAAACCCAGCGACTGGAGCGTGTTGTACACCCCCAGCGCAGCGCCACGTGAATGCGCCGGGGAGATGCGTGAGGCCAGGCTGGGCTGGCTGGCTTCAAGAATATTGAAGCCGCAGAAAAACAGGAACAACAGGGCCCCCAGCCCGGCCAGGCTGGGCACGGCCTGCCCCGCCGCGCCCATCAGGGCGAACTGCACCAGCCCGATCAAGGCCACTGCCACCAGGAACACGGCACGCAGGTAACCGCGTTTTTCCAGCGGAAAAAGCGCGGCACCCATGACCACAAAAGACGCCAGCACCGCCGGCAGGTAAACCTGCCAGTGGCTGCTGCTGGCCAGCCCGGCCTGTACCAACAGGGCCGGAATCGCCACCCACATGGCCAACTGCACAGCGTGCAATACGAACACGCCAAGGTCAAGCCGCAGCAGGCCTTCGTGTTTCAGAACTTCGGAGAGGCTGCCTCGCGGCCGGTCCACATGCTGAGCCGGTTCGGGTGGTACCCACCAGATCACGACCGCGATACCGGCCAGCGCCAGCACGCCAATGACTATAAAAAGACCATTCAGTCCGATTTTTGCGGCCAGCAACGGGGCCAGCACCAGCGAAAGGGCAAACATCAGGCCAATGCTGGCGCCCACCAGCGCCATGGCCTTGGTGCGCACTTCGTCGCGCGTGATGTCGGCCAGCAGCGCGGTGACGGCAGCCGAAATGGCCCCGGCGCCCTGCAGTGAACGGCCAATGATTAGCCAGGTCAGGTCAGGCGCCCACGCGGCGACAAAACTTCCCAGCGCAAACACCAGCAAGCCAAAAATAATGACTTTCTTGCGCCCCAGCCAGTCCGACGCCATGCCGAAAGGAATCTGCAAAATGCCCTGCGTCAGGCCGTAAATGCCCATGGCCAGACCGATGCGGGCAGGGTCGTCGCCACCGGGATAACGGGCCGCCTCTAGCGCAAACACCGGCAGCACCAGGAACAGCCCGAGCATGCGCAACGCAAAAATCGCCGCAAGCGAGGCGCTGGCGCGACGCTCAACGGGGGTCATGGAAGTAGAAGGCGGGGTTAGTGACACGGAAAAATGGCAGGAAATGCAGAGCAAGGGAAGCCTGAAAAGGCCGATTCGTGAAAGAGCAGTGGCTATTGTCTTTGAATTGGAGCGCACCTCTTTTGTGCTTGCGCAAGCACGATTTGCGCCTGAACCAGGCCGCGAGCGTTCGCGCGACAAGCCCACTACGCCGGAAAACACACATCGGTCTATGATGGAGGGTTTTGCGGCGCCCTATACAGTGAACTCTCCCAACGACGGCAAATATCTCGCATCGACGGCTGCTGGCGGCAAGCAAGTGGCTGAACCCGACCAGAGCCGCTACCTAGCCCAGGCGCTGGCCGCCCAGCGCATCAGCATCCGCGGGGCGCGCACGCACAACCTCAAGAACATCGACCTCGACATTCCGCGCAATCAGCTGGTCGTGATTACCGGTCTGAGCGGTTCGGGCAAGTCCAGCCTGGCTTTCGACACCTTGTACGCCGAAGGCCAGCGTCGTTATGTGGAAAGCCTCTCCACTTACGCACGGCAATTTCTGCAGCTGATGGACAAGCCCGATGTGGACATGATCGAAGGCCTGTCGCCAGCGATCTCCATCGAGCAAAAGGCGACTTCGCACAACCCGCGCTCCACTGTGGGCACCGTCACCGAAATCCATGACTACCTGCGCCTGCTGTTTGCACGCGCGGGCACGCCTTTCTGCCCCGAGCACGATCTGCCGCTGCAGGCGCAAAGCGTCAGCGAGATGGTCGACCATGTGCTGGCGCTGCCGGAAGACACCAAGCTGATGATCCTGGCGCCGGTGGCGCGCGAACGCAAGGGCGAGTTCATCGACGTGTTTGCGGAAATGCAGGCCCATGGCTATGTGCGCTTCCGCGTCGACGGCACGGCCTACGAATTCGACGAGTTGCCCAAGCTCAAGAAAGCCGAGAAGCACAACATCGACGTGGTGATCGACCGGCTCAAGGTACGACCCGACATGCAGCAGCGCCTGGCCGAAAGTTTTGAGGCCGCGCTGCGCCTGGCCGACGGCAAGGCCCTGGCCATGGAAATGGACTCGGGCAAGGAACATTTGTTCAGCGCCAAGTTTTCCTGCCCGGTCTGCAGCTACTCGCTCAGCGAGATGGAACCGCGGCTGTTTTCCTTCAACTCGCCGGTGGGCGCCTGCCCGAGTTGCGACGGCCTGGGGCACATGGAGTTTTTCGATCCGGCGCGCGTCGTGGCCTTTCCCTCGCTCAGCCTGGCCAGCGGCGCCGTCAAGGGCTGGGACAGGCGCAACGGTTATTACTTCTCGATGCTGGAAAGCCTGGCCAAACACTACAAGTTCGACCTGGACACGGCTTTTGAAAACCTGCCCGCCGAGGTGCAGCAGGTCGTGTTGCATGGTTCGGGTGACGAAGAAATCAAGTTCAGCTACGTGATGGACTCCGGCAATTTTGCCGGCAAGAAGATCAACAAGAAGCATCCGTTCGAGGGCGTGATCACCAACTTCGAACGCCGTTACCGCGAAACCGACTCGGCCGCGGTGCGCGAAGAACTCGCGCGCTACCGCAGCCTGCAGCCCTGCCCCGACTGCGAAGGCACGCGCCTGCGCAACGAGGCGCGTCATGTCTACCTGGTCAGCGCACCGCAGACCGACGGCACACCCGGCGAGCGCAAGGCAATCTATGAAATCAGCAGCGTCACCCTGCGTGAGTCTTTCGACTACTTCAACGCGTTGGCCATGGAAGGCGCAAAAGCCGAGATCGCCGGCAAGGTGGTGCGCGAGATCGGACTGCGCCTTAAGTTCCTCAACGACGTGGGTCTGAACTACCTGAGCCTGGACCGCAGTGCCGAAACCCTGTCGGGTGGCGAGTCGCAGCGCATCCGCCTGGCCTCGCAGATCGGCTCGGGTCTGACCGGCGTGATGTATGTGCTGGACGAGCCCAGCATCGGCCTGCACCAGCGCGACAACGACCGCCTGATCGGCACGCTCAAACATTTACGCGACATCGGCAACAGCGTGCTGGTCGTCGAGCACGACGAAGACATGATCCGCGCGGCCGACCATGTGATCGACATGGGCCCGGGCGCCGGCATCCATGGCGGACGCGTGATGGCGCAGGGCAGCTATGCCGACGTCGTGGCCAACCCCGATTCGCTGACAGGCAAATACCTGGCGCAGATCCTGAAGATTGCGGTGCCCAAACGCCGCACACCCTGGCTGCCGACGGTCGTCAAAGCGCCTTACCGCGACCCGAAGAAGCCGTCGAAGTTTGCGCCCAGCGCAGCCGGCATCAAGCGTGCCGCGCGCGAGGCTGAACATTTGCGCACGCAGGGCGACATGCAAGCCATCCGGGTTGTCAACGCCACCGGGCATAACCTGAAAAGTGTCAGCGTCGACTTTCCGGTAGGCCTGCTGACCTGCGTTACAGGCGTTTCGGGTTCGGGCAAGTCCACCCTGGTCAACGACACGCTGTATGCCGCGGTGGCGCGCACGCTGTACCGCGCGCATGAGGAGCCGGCGCCACACGAAAGCATCGAAGGCATCGAGCATTTCGACAAGGTCATCAATGTGGACCAGTCGCCCATCGGCCGCACGCCGCGCAGCAACCCGGCCACCTACACCGGGCTGTTCACGCCTATCCGCGAACTGATGGCCGAGATGAACACGGCACGCGAACGCGGCTACGGCCCGGGACGTTTCAGCTTCAACGTGGCCGGTGGCCGCTGCGAGGCCTGCCAGGGCGACGGTGTGGTGAAGGTCGAGATGCACTTTCTGCCCGACGTCTATGTGCCCTGCGATGTCTGCAAGGGCATGCGCTACAACCGCGAGACGCTGGAAGTTCAGTACAAGGGCAAGAACATTGCGCAGGTGCTGGACCTCACGGTGGAAGACGCCGCCGAGTTCTTCAAGGCGGTGCCGGTGATTGCGCGCAAGCTGCACACGCTGCTCGACGTCGGCCTGTCTTACATCAAGCTGGGCCAGGCCGCGACCACGCTGTCAGGCGGCGAAGCGCAGCGCGTCAAGCTGGCGCTGGAGCTTTCCAAACGCGACACCGGCCGCACGCTGTACATCCTGGACGAGCCGACCACCGGCCTGCATTTTGCCGACATCGATTTGCTGCTCAAGGTGCTGCACCAGTTGCGCGATGCGGGCAACACGATTGTCGTGATCGAACACAACCTCGACGTTATCAAGACCGCCGACTGGTTGATCGACATGGGACCGGAAGGCGGCGCCGGCGGCGGCAGTGTGGTGGGCGTGGGCACGCCGGAAGACATCGCAGCCAACCCGGATAGCCACACCGGGCGTTACCTCAAACGCCTGCTGTGAACCGCACTCAGGCGTTGAGCTTGCGGTAAAGCGTTTGCCGGCTGATCCCGAGGCGTCGGGCGGCTTGCGAGATGTTGCCGCAGCTGCTTTCCAGCGCCTGCCGGATGGCCACGCGCGACAACTCTTCAAGGTTGTGCGACAGGCCGCCTGCGGCCGGAAGCATCGCCGGCTGCGCCAAAGCGCGAAGTTCTTCCTGCATGTCGTCCGGCAGATGCTGCCAGTCGATATATTCCTCGTGCGGCTCCAGCATGGCGCTGGCAGTGCGCAGCACGCTGGCATATTGACGAAGGTTGCCGGGCCATGCGTGCCGGCTCAATTGCGCCATCAGATCGGGTACGAGGCGGATGTCGCCTTCGGGGTTGAAGCTGGCCAGCAGACGCTCGGTCAAGATACCAAAATCACTGCGCTCGCGCAGGGGTGGCAGCTGTACAGCCAGCCCGTTGATACGGTAGTAAAGG
This sequence comes from Polaromonas sp. A23, assembly GCF_002001015.1. GTDB lineage: Bacteria > Pseudomonadota > Gammaproteobacteria > Burkholderiales > Burkholderiaceae_C > Polaromonas. Next base: position 83,729 of record NZ_MUNO01000006.1, read on the forward strand.
TCGCTGCGGAAGCGCCCCTGGTCGGTTTCTTCGCGCAGATTGCGGTGAGTCGCGCAGATCAGGGCGAAATCGACTTCGACAGCCCGGCCACCACCGAGCGGTGTGACCTGCCGCTCCTGCAAAACACGCAACAGACGGCTTTGCATACCCTGCGGCATATCCCCAACTTCATCCAGGAAAAGCGTGCCGCCGTGTGCTTCACGCAGGCGGCCAACACTGCCCTCGCGGCGCGCGCCGGTAAACGCGCCCGGCGCATAACCGAACAATTCGGCCTCGATGAGATTTTCCGGCACAGCGGCACAGTTGATGGCCACAAAAGGGCCGTCACTGCGAGGGCCGCTGTCGTGCACAGCGCGTGCGAAGAATTCCTTGCCCACGCCGGACTCACCCTGGATCAACAAGGGGATGGGTTTACCGGCCACGCGTCGGGCTTTCTGGGCCGCAGCCCGCCAGCGCAGATCGCCGGTGTCGAGGCCGGCCAGCGCGTCTGGCTGCATGGCAATGGCCTTGCCGGTACTTGGCACCGGGCCGGCGGTCAATGCCGATTGCTCCGCGTGCACCTGCACAAAAAGCATGCGACCGTCGTGCAGGCGCACCTGCGTCGGCTGGCCGGGACGGCGCGTGTGGCGGGACAACAGTTCATCGACTCGCACATCGATTGCCCGGACCAGCGGCGTGGCGCCGAGGTCGGGCCATCGAAGATGCAGCAGCTCCAGCCCCTTGCGGTTGGCGCCGACAATCCAGCCGTCTTCCGAAAGGACAATGATGCCTTCGGCCACAGTGCCTATGCCTTCCAGTTGCGCGTGAAGATGCAGGCGAATGTGACTCCGGCAGGCAGAAACGATCAGGCGGTTTTCGATCATGCAGGCGGCTGTACTGACTAGACCCAGGGTATAGGGATGCCGGCTGCGCTGGTCTCCGGACAGATCGAGAATACCCATCAACTCGCCGCCGGCCGACATGATGGGCGCGGCGGCACAGGTGAGGAAACCGTTGCGTTCCAGGAAGTGCTCGCTGCCGTGAACCTCCACCCCGCTGGCTTCGGCCAGTGCCGTGCCAATGGCATTGGTACCGCGGTGCTGCTCGTGCCATGAGGCGCCGGAGGTCAGCGCAGCACGGGCAGCCTTGTCGAGAAAACCGGCATCACCCAGCGTGTTGATCAACATGCCCCGCGGGTCGGCCAGCACCACCATGCTCTGACTGTGCCGCACCTGTTCGAAAAGGTATTCCATCACCGGCCGGGAATGGGCGAGCAGTTCATGGCTGCAAGCCAGGGCATGGCTCAGATGGCCTGCGCTGGCATGTTCGGTATCGACCACCCGGTCCGTCGGCGACAGGCCCGCTTCGAGGCTGCGTCGCCAGGAACGGGCGAGGCGCTCGTCGATGCTGCCGGATGGGCAGTCGCCGTATTCCAGCAAATGCATGCGCGCCTGGCGCAATGCCGACGCGGGCGATGGTGTCTGCACGTTGTCTCCTGACGGAGTGGTATCCGTTCCTGATCGAGTGTAGCGAGATGAGTGTCCGGCGCAAAGGCCGCAGACCGGCCCACCTGTACCGTTTTGGTACAGGTGTCGCAAGCTGGAACGTTGCACGGATCAATGGGCACATGGCGCCAATTATCAAAAATTGTTTTGAATCAACGCTCTGAGGCTCAGCACGGAACTGGCACGGGACTTGAGATGAAGTCCGGGGCCCGTTCCGGGTCACTTTGATCAATCGCAAACAACCACGAAATCAGGAGACAAGATGCTTTACCCAGCCCCAGGCGCAGCCGGCGCCAAAATTGCCTACAAGGCGCGCTACGACAACTTCATCGGCGGCAAATTCGTTGCTCCAGTCGAAGGCGCCTACTTTGACGTCATCACACCGATCACCGGTAAGCCCTACACCCAAGCAGCACGCTCTGGCGCCAAAGATGTCGAACTGGCCCTTGACGCCGCCCACGCCGCGGCAGACGCATGGGGCAAAACCTCGCCCACTGAGCGCTCGAACATCCTGCTGAAAATTGCCGACCGCCTGGAAGCCAACCTCGAACTGCTGGCTTACGCGGAGACGGTGGACAACGGCAAACCGATCCGCGAAACACTGAATGCCGACATCCCGCTCACCGTCGACCACTTCCGCTACTTCGCCGGCTGCGTACGCGCGCAGGAAGGCGCCCTTTCCGATATCGACGGCGACACGGTGGCCTATCACTTCCACGAACCCCTCGGCGTCGTCGGCCAGATCATTCCATGGAACTTTCCGATCCTGATGGCCGCGTGGAAACTGGCCCCCGCCATCGGCGCCGGCAACTGCGTCGTGCTCAAGCCCGCCGAATCGACGCCTATCAGCATCCTGATCATGGCCGAGCTGATCGCTGACCTGCTGCCACCCGGTGTGCTCAACATCGTCAACGGCTACGGCCGTGAAGCCGGCATGCCGCTGGCCAACAGCAAACGCATTGCCAAAATCGCGTTCACGGGGTCCACCGCTACCGGCCGCCTGATTGCACAGGCCGCGGCCAGCAACCTGATTCCCGCCACGCTGGAGCTCGGCGGCAAGTCGCCCAACATCTTTTTCGCCGATGTCATGAACAAGGACGACGGCTTCCTGGACAAGGCCATCGAAGGCATGGTGCTTTTTGCATTCAACCAGGGCGAGGTGTGCACCTGCCCTTCGCGTGCATTGATTCACGAATCCATCTACGACAAATTCATGGCGCGCGTGCTCAAGCGCGTGGCAGCCATCACGCAGGGCAATCCGCTGGACACCGACACCATGATGGGCGCGCAGGCTTCCAAAGAGCAGATGACCAAAATCATGGGCTACATGGATGTCGGCAAGCAGGAAGGTGCAGAACTGCTCATCGGCGGCAAGCAGGCGCACCTGGGTGGCGACCTGGAAAGCGGCTACTACGTGCAGCCCACGCTGTTCAAGGGCAACAACAAAATGCGCATCTTCCAGGAGGAAATCTTCGGCCCGGTGCTGGCCGTGACCACCTTCAAGGACGAAGCCGATGCGCTGGCCATTGCCAACGACACGTTGTATGGGCTGGGCGCCGGTGTCTGGAGCCGCGACGGCAATGTAGCCTACCGCATGGGCCGCGCCATCAAGGCCGGCCGCGTCTGGACCAACTGCTACCACGCCTACCCGGCGCATGCCTCCTTCGGCGGCTACAAGGAATCGGGCATAGGCCGCGAGACCCACAAGGTCATGCTTGACCACTACCAGCAAACCAAGAATCTCCTGGTCAGCTACAGCGAGAGCAAGCTCGGTTTCTTCTGAGTCTGCCCAAGGGCCCGTGCCTCCGGTCGCTACCGTCCGGCAACCGCAGGTATGCCGGCCACCTCACCTCGTTTCCCGAGCGGGGAAAGGGAGGCCCAGGCCGCGCCGCTCATGGGTGACAATATGCAGCGCGTGCTTTTTTAATCGCACGCGCCGACTGTTGCAACCCACTGAGGCATTCCATGTCATCAATCACCCTGCGCTTCCTGGCTGAACCGAGCACCATCAACTTTGGCGGCAAAGTCCACGGCGGCACCGTCATGAAATGGATTGACGAGGCCGGCTACGCCTGTGCCACGCGCTGGGCCAAACGTTACTGCGTCACCGTCTCGGTCGGCAGCATCCGCTTTCAGCGTCCCATCATGATCGGCGACCTGGTGGAGGTGCAGGCGCGGCTGGCCTACACCGGCAGCACCAGCATGAACATTTCCGTCGAAGTGCGCGCCGGCGACATGAAGACCGGGCAAATGGAAGTCATCACTGAATGTATTGTGGTGTTCGTCGCGGTCGACGCCGACGGCAAGACCATTCCGGTCGAGCCCTGGCAGCCCGAAACACCGGGTGATGTGGCCCTGGCGCAAAACGTCAAGGCGCACCTCGACATGACACGCGCCGCACAAAACCACAGCTGATGCGGCCCACCGCCCTGACGGGCCGCGACTTGGCCGCGACCCTGGCCGTGGTGATGATCTGGGGCGTCAATTTCGTGGTCATGAAGTTCGCCCTGCGCGATTTCACACCCTTCCAGCTGGGTGCGGCCCGGTATGTATTCGCGGTTCTGCCACTCGTATTGCTGGTCCGCTGGCCCAATGTTGCCTGGAAATGGGTGGTGGGCTACGGCCTGCTGCAAGGCGTGGGGCAGTTCGGCATCCTGTTCTTCGCGCTGAAGGTCGGCATGACAGCGGCGCTGGCTTCCGTGCTGCAACAAACCCAGGTGTTCTGGACCGCGCTTTTCGGCTTTGTGCTGTTGCACGAACGCGCCAGCCGTCCTCTGCAAGTGGGCATGGTGCTTGCCGCGCTGGGCTTGGCCTGTTTCGCATTCAATTATGTGAACCCCTCCGCCGGTGCTGCGAGTGCCACCACACCGCTGGGCTTTGTGCTCACGCTGTGTGCGGCGGCCATGTGGGCCATGTCCAACATCGTGGCGCGGCGCGTACAGCAGACTTACAGCGATTACTCCCCGCTGGCCTTTGTGGTCTGGAGCAGCCTCGTCGCCGTGCTGCCCTTTGCCGCGCTGTCCTGGGCCTTTGATCCCGAGGCCTCGCGCTGGCACTGGATGGAGGCGCGTACCTCCAGCTGGCTGGCCGTGGCCTACCTCGGCTGGGTCGCCACCATCCTGGGCTACAGCCTGTGGACCAGCCTGCTCAAGCGCCACCCGGCCAACCGCGTCGCGCCCTTCAGCCTGGGTGTGCCGGTAGTTGGCCTGGCCACCGGCATGCTGGTCCTCGGCGAAGCCATCACGCCCTGGCAGTGGGCCGGCACCGCGCTGCTGGTGGCGGCGCTGGGCTGCGTGATGCTGGGCGGCCTGCTCAAGCCACGCTGATACGCGTGTCCGCAGGGCGTGGCTTGTTGAACCAGGCGGCCAGCAGATCCAGTGCATGACGAACCTTGGCCGGCTGCTCGCCGCGCCGCGGCGTGATGGCATACACCGGCAGATCAGGCAGATGCCAGCCCGGCAGCACCGGCAGCAGGCGCCCGTCGGCCAGTGCACGCCGGTCGTCGTCGCTGACGACGATGCTGATGCCCCAGCCGGCCACACACAGCGCGTGCAAGGCCGTCACCTGCGTGGCCTGCACCCGCCCTTCCATGCGCACCGTCTCTTGTTCGCCCCCCGGGCCCTGCAGCTCCAGCAACTCACCACCCGCAGCACCGGGCCGGCCACCCAGCCAATCGTGCGACAGAAGGTCCTGCGCTTTGGCCGGCCAGCCGCGTTCAGCCAGATAGCTGGGAGCCGCGCACAACTGCCGCTTCATGCTGCCGAGCTTGCGCGCCACCAGTGTTGAATCGGCCAGCGCGCCCACACGCAAGGCGATGTCGACCCGCGCGGCGATCAGGTCGATCACCGCGTCGTCCAGTAACAAGCGCAGCGACAGTCTGGGGTGGTCGCGCAAAGGCGCGAGCGCATTGGCCAGCAGGCCGCCAAAACCGATGGGGGCAGCCAGACGCAGCTCGCCTTCGGGCTCATCGCGCAGGCGCGCCAGCGACTGCTCGGCAGAACGCGCCGCGGCCACCATGGCCGCGCAGCCTGCGTGGTAGCGCTCGCCGGCTTCGGTCAGCGTCAGGCGCCGCGTGGAGCGATGCAACAAGGCCAAACCCAGCGATTGCTCCAGTTGCCGCAGATGCTGGCTGACGGCCGAAGGCGTCATGCCCAGCTGCCGCGCGGCAGCGGTCAGGGATCCGGTCGCCACCACCTCGGCAAAGATGGCCATGCGCTTGAATTGGTCCATTTTCTATCTGATTAATTAGTTGTGCTTCACAGTGTTAGCCAATTAAGCCATCTATTCAGGTACTTGTGAAGCAATCAGACTAGAGCCTTCTTTTCACCTCAGGAGTTTTTCATGAACATCGCACTCGTTGGCGCCACCGGTTTTGTCGGCGCTCCCGTCCTTTCCGAGTTGCTCAGCCGTGGCCACAAAGTCACCGTGCTGGCCCGCACACCCTCCAAGCTGCCCGCGCAAGCAGGCCTCACTGTGGTGAAAGCCGATGCGCTGGATTCAACGCAAGTGGCCAAAGCCGTGGCCGGCCACGACGCAGTGATCAGCGCCTACAACCCGGGTTGGAGCGAGCCGAAAATTTATGACCTGCACCTGCAGGCCAGCCAGGCCATTGTTGAAGGCGTCAAGGCCTCGGGCGTCAAACGCCTGCTGGTGGTCGGCGGTGCCGGCAGTCTGTATGTGGCCCCTGGCGTGCAGCTGGTGGACACGCCCCCCTTTCCGGCCGAATACAAACAGGGTGCGCTGGCCGCCCGCGAGGCGCTGAATCAGCTCAAAAAGGAAACCGCTCTCGACTGGAGCTTTGTCTCGCCCCCTATCGGCCTGGCACCGGGCGAACGCACTGGCCAGTACCGCCTGGGCGCCGACGACCTGCTGCCCGGCCAGGGCGACCAGCCGGCCGGTATTTCAGTGGCCGACCTAGCTGTGGCGATTGTTGATGAAATCGAGACACCGCGGCATGTGCAGAAGCGGTTTACCGTTGCGCACTGAATAAAATCGGCCTCTAGCCCTTTAGATACGGGCGCAAGTAGCTACCAAATAGATAGCGCACCAGTCCGCCACGGCGCAGCCCGCATCTGGGCGCCCCGCGGCGGAATCTCTTTACAAGGGCCGGCGACGCGCGAAGCGCACCACGCTGACGCCAGCACGGGCCTGGCGCACCGAGGGCATCACGAGCACGCAGTTGTCGTAGGGTGTGGTCACAGGTTCGGTGTCGTTCCAGCCAATCACGGTGCCAGCGTGCTCGATCAGCTCCAGCCCCTGAAAGGCCTGGGTAAAACGAAACCGGTCGCTGCGCGCCACCACCGGGCCGGTGACTTCCAGCGCCCACTGGCGCGGCGAATCACTTTGCAGCCAACCCGGCAAGGCGCGCTGCAGGGCCTCCGCGTCCAGCGTATCGGCAGCTTGCAGAAAACGCACGCACATGTCCTGAGCCACCACCCGGCTGCTCAGGTCGCCATGAAAGCCGCATTCCAGCAGGAGCGAGCGTATAGACGCACCCCCTCCTTCCGGATTGATCTCGCCAAATCGGCCGAAGTCACGCATGCGCACGCCGTCCTTGTGCCCGGCATCGACCACCACGTGTTCAGGTGCGCGCAAGCTGCGGGCCAGCGCCAGGTTGCGCGGCTGCATGCCGGCCAGCAGCAGGGGCGCCGCGCGTTCATGCATGGAGTGCAGGTCGAGCAACCAGTCGGCCTGCTCGACAAAGGGCCTCAGTTCTGCAGCGCGGCGACGCTCCAGCGTACTGCCGCTGGCCATTCGATCCTCCTGCCATTGGCGATTCATGTCTTCATCGACAAAACGCGAGGCGTCGTGGTTGGCCGGGTCAAACCGGTCAAAGGCCGCCAGATTGCACAAAGCCAAAGTCAGTTGGCCGCGCTGGGGCCTCACATCCGCTTCCAGCAATCCTTTCAGCGCCCATGCACCGCATAACTCGTTGCCGTGCACCAGCGCGCTGATCATCACGGAGCGCCCGCTTTGCCCGGAGTCAAAGTGCCAGACCCCTTCCACACCGGTGTTGCCGGCGCGCCAGGCAGAAAGATCGGGGACCGGAAGTTCAAAAACCGGCGCTTCAGTCATTCGTGATCTTCGCGTGGTCGACAATTTTCTTGTACTTGGCGGTCTCGGTATTGAGGAACTGAGGCAGGTCGATGTTGGGCGGTGCCAGGGTGGAGCCGCTCTCTTCCAGTTTCTTGCGCAGATCGGGCGACTGCATGGCCTCGTCAAATGCCTTCTTGAGCCGCGCACGCACGGGCTCTGGCAGCTTGGCCGGGCCCATCAGTGCAAACCACACACCGATGTCCACGCCCTTGAGCTTGGGATGGTCTGCCAGGGGGGCTATATCCGACGCCACGGCAGATCGTTTCGCCTCGGTAATGCCCAGCGCGGTCACCTTGCCGCTGCGGATGTGCGGCAGGCCACTGGACAGCACAAACACGCCGAAGTCGATGTTGTTGCCCAGCAGGTCGTTGGCCAGGGGTGCCACGCCGCGGTAAGGAATGTGGGTGATGAAGAGGCTGTCTTTTTCCTTGACCATCTCGCCCGCCAGATGCAGGGCCGTGCCCACTCCGGAGCTACCGTAGCTGAACCTGCCGGGGTTCTTCTTGACCTGGCTCAGAAACTGATCGACGGTCTTGACGCCGGACTTCTGCGAGGCCACCAGCACCATGGGTTGCGAGGCGATCAGGCCAATCGACGTGAAATCCTTGATCTGGTATTTCACCGCGGGGGAAACCAGCCGGCTGATGGCGATTTCGTTGTTGGCCCCCACAAACAAAGTGTAGCCATCGGGCATGGCGTTGACCACTTTCTGGGCGCCGATCACGCCGCCCGCACCGCCCACGTTCTCGATCACCACCGGCACACCGAGGCGTTTGGCCAGCTCGTTCGCCAGCGTCCGGCCCGTCAGGTCGGTGCTTCCGCCGGGTGGGTAGCCAATCACGATGGTGATGGGCTTGTTGGGGTAGCTGTCGGTCTGGGCGGTGGCGGATGCTGAAACCAGCAGCGCCAGGCTGGCCAGGACGGCAACGCAACGCAGGATATTCAAAGTGGCCATGGCAAATCCTTGGGTGTAATGGTGAGCCCATTCTCTGCATCACGAATCCGCACTTGGTGCCGTTAAGGCACAGAACTGTGCTTTTTCAGCGAAGTTCTGACTACCCTGCTTCCAGCCTGCGCCACAGGTTTTCTGCGAGCGGACTGAGGCGGCGCTTCGGTCGATACATGCGTGCCTCAAACCGTATCTCCAGCCGCTTGTCTCCCACGGTGGCCAGTTGCCCGGCCTTGACGGCGCCGGCCGCCATGGACCAAGGCAGCCAGGCCACGCCCAGGCCCTTGAGCGCATATTCAAACAAGGCATCGGCCGAGTCGCACTCCACCACCCGGCGCAACTCGGGCGCGTCCGGATGGTTGGCAAGGTGATCTTCCACCAGCCGGCCCAAGGCCAGCGTCCCGGCATAGGCCAGATAGGCGGTGGGCTTGCCCGGCTCAAACCGGTGCTTGCCCTGGCCATGGGCATTGGCGCGTGTCACGGGAGCCAGCCAGTCCTGCCCCAAGGTGAGGTGGCTGTACTGCCGGGCATTGAGCCGTACGGCCAATAGCGGGTGGTGGTAAGTGAGCATGAAGTCGGCGTCACCGCGTTCGAGCAGCTGGGCGGTTTCCGATAACGAACGTGTCAGGATGCGAAACTCGCCGCCGGCTTGCGACAACACAGGTTGCAACTTGACCAGCCAGTCCGCGACCAGGGTACGCGCCAGGGTGCGGCCAGTGGCCAGGGTCACTACACCTTCCTGGCGCCCGGCCACGCCCAGCAACTCTTCGCGCGCATGACCGAGGCTGCGCATCGTCTGCTGGGCGTTCTCCAGCAGGCTGTTGCCCGCGGCGGTCAGGGTGACGGGGCTGCTGCCGCGCTCGATCAGCGGGGTGCCGGCCCAGGCTTCAAGCGCCTTGATGCGCCGGCCAAAGGCCGGGTGGGTGACATTGCGCAGCTCTGCTGCACGGCTGAAGTTGCGCGTTTTTTCCAATGCAACAAAATCCTCGAGCCATTTCAGTTGCATGGAGTTGGCTCCCTGGTGCAGCCTGGACTTCAGCCCCGCGCGGCCTGTAGCACGTCGCGTGTCCTGATGGCTTCACGCCGCGCTGCTTCGGCAAAGTCATCGCCAGACGACGCGTAGATGATGGAGCGCGACGAATTGACGATGATGGGCGCACCAGGCCGCCAACCGGCTTTGACCGTGGCCACCGCGTCGCCACCCTGCGCGCCGACACCGGGAATCAGCAGAGGCAAGGTCGGCGCCACGGCGCGCACACGTTCGATCTCCGCCGGGTAGGTGGCCCCCACCACCAGGCCAAGCTGGCCGTTGAGGTTCCAGGGGCCCTGCGCGAGCCGGGCCACGTGTTCGTAGAGCAGGGGTTGGCCTTCGATGGAAGCCAGGCGCTGGTTCTGAAGATCGTCGCCGCCGGGGTTGGAAGTGCGGCACAACAGGAACGCACCCTTGCCTTCGTGTTTCAAATAAGGCGCGACCGAATCAAAACCCATGAAGGGCGACAGCGTCACAGCGTCGGCGCCGTAACGCTCGAAGGCTTCACGCGCGTACTGCTCGGCGGTGCTGCCGATGTCTCCGCGTTTGGCGTCCAGAATGATGGGCACCTGAGGCGCCACGCGGCGCATGTGTTCCATCAGGCGCTCAAGCTGGCCTTCGGCGCGGTGCGCGGCAAAGTAGGCAATCTGCGGCTTGAAAGCAATCAACAGATCGGCCGTGGCGTCCACGATGGCCGCACAGAAGTCGTAGATCTTGTTGGCGTCGCCCTTGAGCTTGCCGGGAAACTTCACGGGATCCGGATCCAGGCCCACGCACAGCATCGATTGGTTCTGGCGCTCAGCCGCGCCCAGCATCTCAAGAAAGGTCATGAACTGATTGTAAAAGCCCCCACGGTACTTAAGGGCCCCCACGGTCGCAGCTTGGTTGAAGAGCGCAGCGGAATTTCCTTGCTGCCAGGACAATAGCGGTACCCCTCACCTTCCGACTCACCTCGCATGCAACTGACCCGTCAACAACTCATCGTGCTGGTCCTGCTCACCCTGGCCTGGGGCTTGAACTGGCCGGTCATGAAGCTGGGCATTGCGGACTTTCCGCCTCTGACCTTTCGGGCCCTGTCGATCTGGCTGGGTGTTCCGGTGCTGGGCCTGGCGCTGGTGGTCATGAAGGTGCCGTTTTTTGTGCCGCGCGAGAAATACCGCGAGCTGTTCTGGTTGGCGTTTGCCAACATGTTTGTCTGGCACGCGTTGATCATCCTGGCCCTGAAGCACCTGAGCAGCGGGCGCGCGGCGATTCTCGGCTACACCATGCCTATTTTTTCCGCGCTGCTGGGCGCCTGGTTCTTCGGCAATCAGCTAAAAGCGCGCAGCTGGATCGGCGTGGCCGCGGCTGCACTGGGGGTGTCGTTGCTGCTCTGGCACGAGCTGACCAACCTGACCGGCAAACCGGTGGCCGTGGTGGCTGCGTTGATCGGTGCGGCCACCTGGGCGCTGGGCACCCACAAGCTGCGCAACACCACCATGCCGGTCGCGACGCTGACCATTTCATTCTGGATGACCGTCATGACCGCCATGGTGTTGAGCGCGCTCAGCCTGCTGTTCGAGATGCCGCAATGGAAAGTGCCCGGCACAGCCACCTGGTGGGCCATTGCCTACAACGCCATCCTGATCTTCGGCTTTGCGCACGCAGCCTGGTACTTTCTGGCGCGCAGCCTGCCGCCCGTGGCCTCGTCACTGAGCGTGATGATGATTCCCATCCTCGGCGTTTTCTCGGGCGCGCTGGGATTGGGCGAGGTGCTGCACTGGCAGGACTGGGCCGCAGTGGTGCTGATGGTGGTGGCGATTGCTTCGGTGCTGGTGCCAGCGCGGACAGCGGTCAAGTGAGCGGTACAGCGTAGGGGCCATCTTCAGACCAACCGGGGCCGCGGATCTGGCTCTGCCAGTCCGCAGGCGCAGCGCCCCCTCGGGGGGCAGCGCAGTACGCGAAGCGACAAGCGTGGGGGCGGGCAGTTACGCGGAGCGAACGACCGTGGGGGCCACACTCAGCGCTAAGCAAAGATCATCCCAGGCCTTGGCCTTGTCGCCCAGGCTGCGCAGCAGATAAGCCGGGTGGTAGCTGACAACTACCGGCACGCCCAGATAATGGTGCACCTGGCCGCGCAGCTTTCCGAGCGGGATCTTCTGCACCTCGGGCACGCTGTCCTGCAGCAGCGACTGCGCAGCGAACTTGCCCAGCGCCAGAATCATTTTGGGCCGCAGCAGCTCGACCTGGCGTTTCAGGTAAGGCTCGCATTGCGCCACCTCGGCGGGTTCGGGGTTGCGGTTCGCGGGTGGGCGGCACTTGAGCACATTGGTGATGAACACGCTTCGGGACGCCCCGGTTCGCGCCGGGGCGTCGTCACCGCGCTGCAAACCGATGGCCAGCAACATGTTGTCCAGCAACTTGCCGGCCTGGCCGACGAAAGGTTCACCGGCGAGGTCTTCGTTTTCGCCCGGCGCTTCGCCGACAATCAGCCAGTCCACCTGCGGGGCCACGCCATCGGCGGCGGCCGGCCCAACGCCGAACACGGTGTTTTTGCGGCTCTCGCACAAGGCACAAGCGCGGCAACCGGACACAGCCGCCTGCAGGGCAGACCAGTCCATCCGGTCAATGCCGGCAGGGCGGGGCGGCAAGCCGGGCACCTGACGCGGCGCTGGTGCGGCTACGGGTGCCGGCGCCGTACGCGCAGGCGCTACAACCGGCTTCTCAGCATCAAATCGGGGTTGAGCTCTTTCAATACGGGCGCCAGTAGCTATAGTATTAATAGCAGCCTCAACCGGCTGCACCTCTGCCACGACGGGCATCGGCTGCCAAACCCGCACGCCCATTTCGCGCAACATGGCGCGCTGGCGCTTGTCCAGGTCCAGGCTCACGGCCGCTCCCTCACAAGCACGGCTGCGCGGTCACAGGTGTGAAAAGGCGCTGTCATGTTTCGTTGCTCCCGGCATTCAGCGCCAGGCTCATGACCACGGCATCTTCCCGCGCGCCGTTGGCTGCCGGGTAGTACTGGCGCCGGCTGCCCACATGGCGAAAGCCGTAACGCTCGTAGACTGTTCTGGCCCGGCCGTTGCTCATGCGCACTTCCAGCCACAACCATTGCGCGCCCTGGCCGCGCGACCAGAGCGCCAGCGCGTCCAGCATCACGCGGGCCCAGCCCTGGCACTGGTAGGCAGGCGCTACCGTGATGTTGAGCAGGTGTACCTCGTCCACGCCCTTCATGGCCACAAAATAGCCCAGCAGCTCTGCGTTCGGGCCCGGGCCGCCGGTAAGAACCAGGGCTTGGTACCCGGCCCTGAGCGAGTCGCTGAAGTTGCCCCGCGACCACGGGTGGGGGTAAGCACTTTGCTCGACCCGCAGCACCGCCTCGAACCACGATTCGGTCATGGGTTCGAGCTGGGCTTCCAGGGGTTCGAGAAGAGCGCTCATGGTTCATTATCGGCCGGACGCCAGCGCTTCGGCCTTGGCCCGCGCCCGCTCGTCGGTGGTTAGCGCCACCTTGTCGCGGACATACAGCGGCAGCGCCTGGCTGGCCGGCACACCCTGACCGGCGGCCAGCATGGCCGGGGCCAACCGCAGCATGGCAGTGGCCGTGGGCAAGGCCGTGATACGCGGCAGCGTGTCGGGGAAAACCGGCAGGCGATCTGCGTAAACACCGAACACATTGCCGGCCAGCAGCGTATCGCCTGGGTCCAGCTGAAGGTTTTCCGGGCGCGTCAGGCCGCAGTCGCCCAGCGATCTCCATTGCCCTGCAGCGCAGGCGAAGCGCTGCACATACATTTCGTCCATGCGTGCATCTAGCAATGCATTCACCTGCAGTGAAGCTGCCGCCTTTTCTCCTTCGTGCTGGAAGCGGGCTTCCTCAGCCACCGCGAGCAAGGTGTCCATCGGGAGCACGGCACGCCCCGCCCCCAGCGCCAAGCCCTGCGCCACCGAACAGGCGGTGCGCAGGCCGGTGAACGAACCCGGCCCGCGGCCAAACACCAGCGCGTCCAGGCCGGGCAAGGTTAGCCCCGCCTGCGCCAACAGCCCCAGGATGGCCGGAATCAGCGTGCTGGAAGCCTGTGCGCCGCCGGCGCCGGTGTGCTGCCAGACGCGGTTGCCGTCGGTGACGGCAATCGACATGCTGTCGGTGCTGGTGTCAAAAGCAAGGAGTTTCATTTTTTATGAACCAAATCAGGCTTTAGCCCTTGTAACACGGGCGCCATCAGCTATTGAATCAGGAGCAGATGGTATCGGCCTGGCTTGTGCCCGCACGCCAAACACGATGCCCGCCGTCACCAGGCCCAGCCCGGCCAGCAGGTTCCAGTACAGCGGCTCGCCCAGAAAAATCACCGCCCCCAGCGCCGACAGGCCCGGCACCACGGCTGTGATCATGGTCGAGCGGACCGGGCCGAAGTACTGGACCATCTTGGTGAAGGTGATGCCGGAGATCACCACCGAGCCCACGCCCTGAAACACCATCTGGAAAACAATTTCACCCCAGGGCGCGCTGGCCAGCTTTGTCACCAAAGCCCCGGAAAACACCAGCAAGCCATAAACCGGCACATAACTCACAAACGCAAACACGCTGATGGCAATGGTGGCCGGCACAGCTTGCAGTGCATGTTTGCGCACCAGCACCGAATACACGGCCCAGCAGGTGGAAGCGGCGAGGAACAGCAGATCGCCCTTCCAGACCTGGCTGCCAGCGTCCGTCCAGGCGCGCAACAGGCTGGCACCGCCCACCATCACATCGCCCAGAAAGATCAGCCCGAGGCCCACAGCGCGCAGCGGGGTGACGCGGTCGCCAAGAATCAACACGGCCATCAGGGTGGTACTGAGCGGCAAGGTGCCGGGCAGCAACACCGAAGCGTGTGCGGCAGGTGCGAAATAAAACCCGCTGTAGGCCAGGCAGGCATAACCGACGCCGCCCAGCAGGCCGATCAGTGCGGTGAGCCGAAAGCCCAGCGGCGACAGGCCCAGCCAGCTTGGCGGCAACACGCCGCCAACGTTGTCTTTCGCGCGGCGCCAGACCATCCACGCCCCCCAGGGCAGCAGCACCAGCGCCGCACCGGTGAAGCGCAGCACGCAGATGTCCAGCGGCGTCAGGCTGCGGTGCGCCGTGGCGCGCGCAATCACGATAAAGGATGTCCAGATGGTGACGGTGATGATGGCGGCAAGCACACCCACCGTCTTGGGAGAAAAACGCATGAGGAGATTATCCGGGCAAGCCACCAGCCCGGCTTGGCGCAGGGGCAACACGGATAATCAGCCATGCTCCTGAATCCCTTCTTCTGCCGGCTGGTGGCCGTGGCCGTACTCGGCCTGGCCCCGGGCTGGTCGCTGGCCCAGAAGGCAGCGCGCGCGCCCAAGCCCGCCCTGCCACCCGCCATCGCCAAGGCGCTGGTGCGCGCCCAGGTGCCGCTAGATGCCGTGACCCTGCTGGTGGTGGACGCCACCAGCGTGCAACCGCCGCGCCTGAACCACCGCAGCGCAGTACCCATGAACCCGGCATCGGTCATGAAACTGGTGACGACCTACGCCGCGCTGGACGTGCTGGGACCCACTTACACGTGGAACACGCGCGTGCTGATGGACGGCCAGGTGTCAGACGGCATCCTGCACGGCAACCTGGTGGTGCGCGGCGGGGGCGACCCAAAAATGGTGGTTGAACGCCTGCAGGCCTTGCTGGGGCAAGTGCAGGCCAGCGGCGTGAAGGTGATTCGCGGCGACATCGTGCTGGACCGCAGCGCCTTCCAGGTACCGCTGACTGATGCGGGAGAATTCGACGGCGAGCCGCTGCGGCCCTACAACGCGCGGCCTGACGCGCTGCTGATCAACTTCAAGTCGCTCGTGTTTCGTTTCACCCCCGACCCTTTGAACCACCGCGCGCTGGTGCAGACCGAGCCGCCCATGGCAGGCCTGATGGTGGATGAAAGCGTGCCCATGATTCGCGTGGCTCGCTGCGGCGACTGGCGCAGCGAGCTGCGGGCCAGCGTGGAGAACCCCAACCGCATTCAGTTTGCCGGTACTTATTCCTCGGCCTGCGGCGAACGCGTCTGGCCCACCGCCTATGCAGAGCCCGACACCTTTGCAGCGCGCGCCATTGAAGGTTCGTGGCGCGCACTCGGCGGTCTGCTGACGGGCAGCGTGCGCGATACCAGTGCTGGTGAACTGGCGGTGCTGCGTGCCCGCGGTACGCTGTCCGGCGAGAAGGCGCCGCTGCGTCTGGACGCGCCTTCCCTGCCGCTGCGCGAGATCGTGCGCGACGTCAACAAATTCTCCAACAACGTGATGGCCCAGCACCTGTTCCTCACGCTGGGCCGCAACGCCCAGCCCGGCGACAACCCACAAGGCACGCCCGAGGCCGGCCGGGCCGCGCTGGCCGCGTGGTGGAAAAAAGTATTGCCGCGACAGGATGCACCGGTGATGGACAACGGCTCCGGCCTGAGCCGCATCGAACGCATCAGCGCTGTCAGCCTGGCTGCCATGCTGCAAAGCGCCGCACAAAGCCGTGTGGCGCAGGACCTGCTTGACTCACTGCCTGTGGCGGGCGTGGACGCCACCATGCGTGAGCGCGCCAAGCCTGTCACCGGGCAGGCTTTCATGAAGACCGGCTCACTGCGCGACGTGACTGCCGTGGCCGGTTATGCCAACGGCGTAAGCGGCGCGCGTTACATCGTGGTCGGAATGGTGAACCATCCGAATGCGGGGGCTGCGCGGCCTGCGCTGGATGCCTTGATTCAGTGGGCGGTGCAGGAGCGCTGACGGCCGCGTGATGCCGCTAATCTGAAAGAAAACGCTGAATCGAGAAGGCCAAGCAACCCAAGAGTCTGGGCGGCAGAAGGCGTCGAAGCGAAAAGCAGCCCTGGCGAGGACAGTTTTTGCCGCCCAGGCTCCTAGGCAGCACTTCCCTCTGCATCCGCAGGCGCCGCCTCCCTGACCAGGTTGTCCAGCGCATGCGCCACCACGCCATGGGTTTCGACGGGTCGCAACAGGTTGTCCTTGATCAGGCGTTCACAGCTGCGCTTGGTCATCGAGTGCGGCTGGCCGCCGTGGCTGACGAACATGAACAGGGTGCCGCGGTTGCTGGCCCAGATCAGCTGCGCGCGCAGCCAGCGACGCTTGGAGTAAAGGTCTACCCAGCTGCCTTCGCGCAAATCCATCAGAATATCTTCAGGCTTGCGTTGCTCGTCGCCTGCTGCGCGGGTTTGCTCGTCCTCATCGTCTTCATCACCCGAAATCGTGGTCGCCTGTTCGTCGTCGGGCGTGGGGCTCAACTCGGCCGGCCCCGAGGGCATGGTGTCTTCAAACCCGGCGTGATCCAACTCTTGGGGCGCGAGCCAGGGTTGCCCCGCGGCCTTGGCTTTGCGCTGTTCCGGGGTGGCGGGCAGGATGTCGCTCAGGTCAGGTGTCTCGGGTTCGGCCAGCTCGACTTCCAGTGGCGCCTGATCCGATTCGACGGCGTCGCGCCGGCTGCGAACGCGGCGCAGCTTGAGCACCGGGCGATGGAGTTTTTCGATGGCACTGAAAAACGCTTCAGTTTCGCGCGGGTCCAGCCCCAGAGACGCCAGGCCTTCATGCAGTTTGCCCAGCAGGCCGGGAATCATGGTGATCAGTTTGCCCGGGCGCTTGAGCGTCACCTCGCGCTTGACGCTCCACAGCAGATCGGTGACCAGCGAGCCGTAGCCTTCGGGGTCGATCTGGCGCGCGGTGTCGGTCAGCCGCGCATGCGCCATGACCAGCGCCCACGGACCGAACAGGAAGTCCAGCACCACCCCCGGAACATTGTCCAGGTCGGCGCGCAAACTCATGTCGAAGGCGATCTGGTCGGCCTGCGCCTGCCGCTCCTCAGCGAATTGCATGGTCTGCCGGATGTTGCTTCGCTGTGCCTGCTCATGCTGGTCCTGTTCGTCCCACAGGTTCTGCAGGTCCGTCAGCGCGGCCCCGAAAGGCCTGGCATCCTCAATCTCCAGCGCATTGAGCGTATTGAAAGCCTCGGTGACCGAGTGAAAAAAAATGTCGAACTCGGGGCTGCGCTCATCGTTGTATTTGAAGCTGCGCTGCGCCACTCGTTCCATGAGGCGCCGGCCGGGGTGGTTTTCTTCGCTGAAAAAACGCGAGTCCACCATGGCCAAACGCAGCAGCGATGGCTCCAGTGCCACGATGGCCTCGCGCACCGGGACCAGCAGTCGCGGATCCTGCGCAACCTGGTTAACCAGTTTCTTCACCACTTCCATGCCCAGCACCTGGCCGACATGGGTGGCGTCTTTTTTCAGCTGGGTGCGCACCAGTGCCCGCTCGCGGGCCCGTCCGTACACGCCCCAGACCTGCGAGCTGAGCTGGCTCAGCACGTCAACAATACGCGAAGGGCCGCCAGACCCAGGCCCGTTTTCCCAGGTATCAGGCTCTTCCCAGGCGTCGGTGGCTGGCAGCGTGTGACGACGCGGGTCGCTTCGGGTGCCGTGGTAGCTGTGATCGGCATCGCCGCTTTCCTGGTGCTCTCCCGCCTGCAGCGGCGCCTGCGCCGAATCAGGGGTGGCCTTCAGAGCGATCAACTCTTCTTCGATGGTTGCGTAGTAGGAGGGGGCCAGACCGTGGTTGGCATTGCTGCCGCCACGGAACAAAAAGTCCTGGAACAGCGCGTCCTTGATTTCGTAATTGGACAGGTCCGCATACTGGGAAGGGGTCCGGGGGAGCGGCTCGTCCGAAACGTAACCTCCCGGGCCGGTTGGGGCACCGTCACCGGTTTCACCCGGCCCGCCGCTGGCAGGTCTTCCCATTGCGGCACTTGCCTGGGTCGGCTTTCTCTCGTTGCCGGCAGGCGTTTGCAGTACCCGGTAGCTGGCCGCCCGCACCTGGGCCAGCTCCAGCATGTTGACCAACTGCTCGTAGACCCGCTTGAGTTCCCGTCCGAGCGGCTCGGCCAGATGCTTTACCCACAGGGCACCGACGCCGGGCGCCGCCGGCGTGGCAGCCAGCAGGGCGCGCAGCGCTTGTACATACACTTCGGGCCGAACCGGATTGGCCTCGGGACTGACGTTGACCAGACCCTGTGCCGAGCTCATCAAACCATCGAGTTCGGCCAGAACCTGCTCAACGACAGGCGCGACCTGTTGCATCAGTCGTGAAGACTCGATGCCTGCCTCGACCTGGGTGTCATCGACGAGCGAAAACAAGTCGGCCCCCGCCAGCGCGAGGGCGGCCGGCCGGGAAGTGGACATTACTTTGACCTTGGGGGTGGCGGAAGCCGCGGCATTGAAGGCCTGCGAAAGGTCTGCCGCATATTGCTGGCACCAGCTGCCCTTGAGTCTCACCAGCTCGCGCCAGGCCTGGCCCAGCTCGTCCCGCTCGACCGCCTTCATGCTTTGGGTTTCCGCCACCTGCAACGCCGACACGGCGTGGTCAATACAGCGTTCAAGCGCAGGTTTACCCGCCTTGGCGGCTTCCTGGAGACATCGCTGAAAAACGTCGGCTTGCAGTGCCATATAGAAAGGAGGCAATCAAAAACAGAAGTGGAAACGCGTCAAGTTAATTTTTTGGGAAAAAATTCCGCCGGGACCGACCTTGAAGTGTGGTCTGAACCCGCTCTCGGGTGCCGAAAATCCAGAAGTATCTTGTAACTATTTCTAACTAAGAGCGCATCAAAAAAACGCTTCTTACATTCGCGGGCAGCGCGGAACCGGGTGTGGCGAGCTATTGCGCCGTGGTGTGAATCATCCTGACAGCAGGATGATATGGGTTATTTGCCCTTATTTAATGGGCACTACACGCTATATATTTTGTAGCATTGAAAATTTCTAGGCACAGCAAACCTCCGTGCAGGCCGCACGCATGGGGTCTCCTCCTCGGGTGGCCCAAAAAGACGAGAGCCACAACAAACCGTTGCAGTTTGCCGTGGCTCTTCCGAATGTAAAGATCGGAGCGGGGGATGCATGGGGTCCCATGGGTGCGAGGTGACGGGGTCAGCATGTCGTGGGTAGCGTTAACATCTGCGCGTGGAAACGCCACCATCCAGCCGTAAAAAGAACAGCCGCGCCGCCCGTCCGGGCACAGGCGGCATCACCTTGGCCGACGTGGCCCGGCTGGCCGGCGTTTCAGCCATCACGGTTTCGCGGGTGCTGAACACGCCGGCGGCTGTCTCGCCGCACACCCTGGAGCGGGTGCGTGGCGCGATTTCGCGCAGCGGCTATGTGCCCAACCTGGTGGCCGGTGGCCTGGCATCCAACCGCAGCCGGTTGGTGGCGGCGCTGGTGCCCACCATCGCCGGGCCGGTTTTCCTGGAAACCATACAGGCGCTAACCGACGCGCTGGCCGAGGCCGGCTGCCAGCTGATGCTGGGGCAAAGCGGCTACACCGGGCTGCGTGAGGATGCACTTATTGACGCCATCGTTGGCCGCCGGCCCGACGGCATTGTGCTGACCGGCATCATGCATTCGGCCGAGGCACGACGCAAGCTGCTGGCCTGCGGCATTCCGGTGGTTGAAACCTGGGACCTCACCCCCACGCCGATCGACATGATTGTCGGGTTCTCTCACGAGAAAATTGGCCGCGCGGTGGCCGACTTCATCCATGAGCAGGGTCATCGCCACCCTGCCATCGTGACTGCAGACGACCACCGCGCCGGCCTGCGCCGGGCCGGCTTCGAGCAGCGCTTGCGCGAACTGGGCTTCGGCGCCCTGCCAGCCTGCGTGGTGCCTGCACCCTCGTCACTGGGCAATGGGCGCGCCGGCTGGGCAGAGCTGCGCAGGCAGGACCAGCACATTGATGTAGTTGTCTGCAGCTCCGACATGCTGGCCCATGGCGTGATGACCGAAGTGCAAGCTGCCGGTATGGCCGTGCCGGACGACGTGGCGGTGATGGGTTTTGGCGACATGCCATTTGCCAGTCACACCCATCCACCCCTCAGCACGGTGCGAGTCGACGGCGCTGAAATTGGCCGCCAGGCGGCGCGTTTCATCCTCGACCGGGTCGAAAACCGAGATCCCGGCCCCAAGGTCCGTGACCTCGGGTTTTCCATAGTCAAAAGAGCCAGCGTCTAGCTTGACGACTACTCCGTCGCACCGTTAACATCCATTTGTTAGCGCTAACATTATGCGAGCATCAAAACCAATCTGCTGTCCATTCTTGTCAAAAAAGGGCGCGCCGCGCCTTTCCACTGGAGACTTCCATGACCATCCGTCCTACCCGCCGTGCCGCCCTTCAGGGGTTGGCCGGTTTCAGCCTGGCGACCATGCTGCCCCTGCCGTTGCGCGCCCAGAGTACGTCACCGGCCACGCCCGGCTGGCCGACCAAACCCATCGCCTACATCGTGCCGTTCACACCCGGCGGTTCGACCGATGTGATTGGCCGCACCCTGGCGCAGAAACTGAGCGAGGTACTGGGCCAGCCGGTTGTGGTGGACAACAAGCCCGGTGCCGCCGGTGCAGTCGGCGCCACAGCGGCCGCCCGTGCCAAACCCGACGGCTACACGCTGTTCGGCGGCACCATCAGCACCCATGCCATCAACGCCAGCCTGTACAAAAACCTGCCCTATGACCCGGTCAAGGACTTTGAACCGATCGCGCTGGTGGCCATGTTGCCCAACGTGCTAATCGTCAACCCCGAGCTCGGCGTCAACTCCGTAGCGGAGCTGGTAGCGCTGCTCAAGCGTGACCCTACAAAGCGCAGCTTCGCCTCATCGGGCGCGGGCACCTCCACTCACCTGGCCGGTGAAATGTTTGCCGACCTGATTGGCGTGCCGTTGACGCACATTGCCTACAAGGGCACGCCGCCGGCCATGATGGATGTCTCGTCCGGCCAGGTGCCTTTCATGTTCGACCAGATGACGGCCGCAGTCTCCTTGGTGCAGGCCGGCAAGCTCAAGCTGCTGGCCGTCACCACCGGCAAACGCATCGCGCTGGCGCCCCAGTTGCCGACCATGATGGAGTCCGGCGTGTCCAAATTCGAGATGTCCTCCTGGCAGGCTGTGTACGCCCCCAAGGGAACGCCCAAACCCATCGTGCAGCGCCTCAACGCCGAGATCGTCAAGATCCTGAAAATGCCGGACGTGGTGGCCAAGCTCAATGGCCAGCTCGGTATGGAAATCATCGGCAGCTCACCAGACGAACTCGCTGCGCACATGAAGTCCGAGATCGCCCGCTGGGCCGATCTGGTCAAAAAATCCGGAGCAACCGCCAGCTGACATGAGAAAAGACATTCGAATCGCACAGGTGCGCATCACGCCAATTGCGTTCCGCGACGGCCCGCTTCTCAACGCCAGCGGCATCCACGAACCCTGGGCCCTGCGCAGCATTGTTGAAATCGAAACTTCGGACGGCCGGATCGGTATCGCCGAAACCTATGGCGATGAACCCATGGTCAAGGTGCTGGAGCAGGCCCGGGCATTGGTGATGGGGCTGTCACCGTTTGACTTGAACGTGATGGAAGAAAACGTGCGCGCCGCCATCAAACCGGGCCACAAGGCCGACGGCAGCGTGCAGTTCGAACTCGCGCCCGGCTCGCACACCGCCAAGAACGCCGACAAGGTCATCAGCACGATGGAAGTTGCCATGCTTGACCTGCAGGGGCAGATTCTGGGCTTGCCCGTCTGCGACTTGCTCGGTGGTGCGGTGCGCGACGAGGTGCCTTACAGCGCCTACCTGTTCTACAAATACGCCGAGCACGCCGGCAAACCCTATGCGCCCGACGCCTGGGGCGAAGCCGTCACACCGGAGCAGGTGGTGAAGCAGGCGCAACGCATGGTGGCGCTCTACGGTTTCAAGAGCATCAAGCTCAAGGGCGGCGTGTTTCCGCCGGCCGAAGAAATTGCCGCCATGAAAGCGCTGGCGAAAGCTTTCCCGGGTGTGCCCCTGCGGCTGGACCCAAATGCCAACTGGTCGCTGGAGACCAGCATCGCCGCGGCGAAGGAGCTTGACGACCTGCTGGAGTACTACGAAGACCCGGCGCCCGGCCAGGAAGCCATGGCCGAACTGGCGAAACATTGCCGCGCACCGCTGGCAACCAACATGTGTGTCACGACCATGGAAGAGTTCAAGCGCAATGCCACCACCCATGCGGTGAAGATATTGCTGTCAGACCACCACTACTGGGGCGGCCTGCGCGCCACCGCTTCCCTCGCGCGAATGTGTGATGTATTCGGCATGGGCATGTCCATGCACTCCAATTCACACCTCGGCATCAGCTTGATGGCCATGACGCACGCCGCCGCCGCGATTCCCAACCTCACCTATGCCTGCGACACGCATTACCCGTGGCAAGAGGAAGAAGTCATCAAGGGCGGCCGCATAGCTTTTCATGAGGGTTCGGTCAAGGTGCCGACAGTGCCGGGTCTGGGCGTGGAGCTTGATCACGCGCAACTGGAAAAGCTGCACCAGCAGTACCTGGACTGCGGTGTGCGCAACCGCAATGATCTGGCGCAGATGCGCAAGTACGACCCGGGGTTTTCCGGCATCAGCCCGCGTTATTGAAGCTGCGGCAGGACGCGGGGAGTTTTCGCTGGCGGAAACTCAAGCTTGGGGCGGCACTTGCCGCCCCAAGCTTTTTACCCAACTATATGTGCCATCAGCCCAATAAACACGGGCGCAAGCAGCTATTAATTTGGTAGCGCTCAGGCGATGCCGGCTTTCACCTTCAGCCGCCAGGCGTGCAGCAGCGGCTCGGTGTAGCCGCTTGGCTGCTCCAGGCCCTTGAAGACCAGGTCGCAGGCGGCCTTGTAGGCAGCCGAGGTCTCGAAGTTACCGGCCATCTTTTTGTACAGCGGGTCGCCAGCGTTTTGCCCATCCACGACGGCAGCCATGCGTTCAAAGGTCTCTTTCACCTGCGCTTTGCTCACCACGCCGTGCAACAGCCAGTTGGCGATGTGCTGGCTGGAGATGCGCAGTGTGGCGCGATCTTCCATCAGGCCCACGTTGTGAATGTCGGGCACCTTGGAGCAACCGACGCCCTGGTCGATCCAGCGCACCACGTAGCCGAGGATGCCCTGGGCGTTGTTGTCGAGTTCCTGCTGTTTCTCGGCGGGTGTCCATTTTGCGTCGGGCGAAACCGGCACCATCAGCAGCTCGGGCAGCAGGCGGGCGATTTCGGACCGCAGGTCGACCTTCTTCTCGGTTTCCTTCTGCACCGCCGCCACATTGACCTGGTGGTAGTGCAGCGCGTGCAGCGTCGCGGCCGTGGGCGAAGGGACCCAGGCGGTGTTGGCGCCAGCCTGCGGGTGCGAGATTTTGGTCTTGAGCATGTCGGCCATCAGGTCGGGCATGGCCCACATGCCCTTGCCGATCTGGGCGCGGCCGCGCAGGCCGCAGACCAGCCCCACCAGCACGTTGCTGCGCTCGTAGGCGCTGAGCCAGGCGCTGATTTTCATGTTGCCCTTGCGGATCATCGGGCCGGCTTGCATGGCGGTGTGCATCTCGTCGCCGGTGCGGTCCAGGAAGCCGGTGTTGATGAAGGCCACACGGCTGGCGGCAGCGGCGATGCAGGCTTTCAGGTTGACGCTGGTGCGGCGCTCTTCGTCCATGATGCCGAGCTTGACGGTGCTGTCGGGCAGGCCCAGCATCTTCTCGACGCGGCTGAACAGCTCGGCGGCAAAGGCGACTTCGGCCGGGCCGTGCATTTTGGGTTTGACGATGTAGACCGAGCCCTTGCGCGAGTTCTTGATGCCTTTCTTGCTTTTGCGCTGGAGGTCGTGAATCGCAATCGTCGTGGTGATCACTGCGTCCAGGATGCCTTCGGGAATCTCGCGCGTCGCACCGTCGGCTGCGGTATACAGCACGGCCGGGTTGGTCATCAGGTGGCCGACATTGCGCACAAACATCAGCGAGCGGCCGTGCAGCGTGACGGGCTTGCCCTTGGGGGAGGTGTATTCACGGTCCGGGTTCAGGCCGCGCGTGAAGGTCTTGCCGTCCTTGGTGACGCTTTCGATCAGTGTGCCCTGCAAAATGCCGAGCCAGTTGCTGTAGGCCAATACTTTGTCGTCGGCATCCACCACCGCCACGGAATCTTCCAGGTCCATGATGGTGGACAGTGCAGCCTCTATCACCAGGTCGCTCACGCCAGCAGCATCAGTTTTGCCGATGGGCGTGCTGCGGTCAATGCGGATGTCGATGTGCAGGCCGTTGTGCTGCAGCAGCACCGACGACGGCGCGGAAGCCTTGCCCTGGAAGCCAATGAATTGGCTGGCGTTTTCCAGCGCCGTTGTCCTGCCGCCTTTCAGGGTGACGACGAGCTTGCCGCCCTTGACAGCATAAGCGGTCGAGTCGATGTGCGAGCCCTTCTTCAGCGGCGCGGTGCGGTCCAGCACGTAACGCGCGTACTCAATCACTTTGGCGCCGCGTACCGGGTTGTAGCCCTTGCCTTTTTCGGCGCCGCCGGTTTCGGGAATCGCATCGGTGCCGTACAGCGCGTCATACAGGGAGCCCCAGCGGGCATTGGCCGCATTGAGCGCGTAGCGTGCGTTCAGGATGGGCACCACCAGCTGTGGGCCGGCCTGCTTGGCCAGTTCGGCATCGACATTGCCGGTAGTGATGGTGACCTTTTTCGGCTGGGGTACGAGGTAGCCGGTTTTCTCCAGAAAGGCGCGGTAGGCTTTCATGTCTGCAATCGGGCCGGGGTTGGCTTTGTGCCAGGCGTCCATCTCGCTTTGCAGGCGGTCGCGCTCGGCCAGCAGGGCAATGTTTTTCGGCGCCAGGTCGGCCACGATGGCGTCAAAGCCTTTCCAGAACGATGCGCGATCCACGCCGGTGCCGGGCAGAACTTGTTCATCCACAAAGCGTTGCAGTACCGTGGCCACCTGCAGGCGATGGAGTGATGTGCGTGGAGTTGTTGTCATGGTGAAACCTCAGAAAAAGAAAAATGAAAGTGAAGGGAAAACTGGAAATCAGGACGCTGATGCAGAAGGGAAAAATTCCAGCACTTCGCGCAAGCTGGTGCCGGTGCGCGCCGGCTGCGTGCCCAACTCTTCAAACGGCAAGGCGTAACGGTTGACCCACAGCGTCTGGTAGCCGTACCAGGTGGCCGCCAGCGCATCCCAGCTGTTGCAGCTGACAAAAGCGATCTGCCGCGCCGGCAGGCCGATGGCCTTGGGCCCGAGAGCGTAGGCGTCCGGGTGGGTCTTGTATTTGCGGATGCTGTCGACGCTAAGCACGTGGTCGAGCAGGCCTTCCAATCCGGCAGACTTGACGGCTACCTCCAGCATGCCCGGGTCGCCATTGGACAAAATACCGGTGACAATGCCGCGCTCCTTCAGCACCTGCAACACCTCGTGAGTCTCCGGAAAGGCCGACAGGTGACGGTACTGGTTCATCAGCCGCAGTTCGTATTCCGGGGTCAGGTGCAACGCAAGCCGTTTGCATGCGTAGCGCAGTCCGGCGCGCGTCAGCTCCCAAAAGGGCTGGTAGTAGGCGCCCTCGTTGCTGGTGGTGACCAGTCGGGTGTATTCAATCTGTTTGTCACGCCAGAGCAGGCCTAACGCCTGGCCCTGGCCGGGAAACAGCTGTTCCGCGAGCAGACCGACGCTGTACACATCAAACAGCGTGCCATAAGCATCAAAGAGAACAGCCCGCGGCACCATGTGCCCGGTTTTAGGTTTTTCCATAACCCCAACTGTATTTGATACTTCAATGCAGATTAATAAATCAAAAGTCTACTTATCAGTGACATTAATGCATGTAATAGCGGGGAATATCAGCATCCCCTCACGGAAAATGGCGGACTACCTTGCCCAGCGCAGTACCAGGGGATCGAGCCGTCTGGCGGTAGCCAGCAGGCCCGCACGTGTCTCCGGGTGCATGGCCGGAAAGGGATGGCGCGGTGCTTCGCAGGCGATCACGCCGCCTTCTTTCATGAGGGTTTTGGCGGCCAGCAGCCCTGCCTGGCGGTTTTCGTAATTGATCAGTGGCAGCCACTGCTGGTAGAGGGCGTAGGCCTTGTCATGGTCGCCGGTGCGGTGCGCCTCGATGATGGGGCGAATGCCATCCGGATAAGCGCCGCCGGTCATGGAGCCGGTGGCGCCGGCGTCCAGGTCGGGCAGCAGCGTGATGGCCTCTTCGCCGTCCCAAGGTCCTTCCACGGCGTCGCCGCCTAAACGGATCAGCTCGCGCAGCTTGGACGCTGCGCCAGCTGTTTCGATCTTGAAATAGGCAATGTGTTCGATTTCGCGTGCCATGCGTGCCAGGAAAGCGGCCGAAAGCACCGTGCCGCTGGCGGGGGCGTCCTGGATCATGATGGGAATGTTCACGGCATCCGACAGGCGCGCATAAAACTCGTAAATCTGCTGCTCGCCCACGCGAAAGGTCGCACCGTGATACGGCGGCATGACCATCAGCATGGCGGCGCCCATGTCCTGCGCGCGGCGGCTACGCTCGGCACAGATCTTCGTGCCGAAGTGGGTGGTGGTCACGATGATGGGCACGCGGCCGGCCACGTGTTCGAGGATGGTGCGGGTCAGGATTTCACGCTCTTCGTCCGAAAGTACGAACTGCTCGGAGAAGTTGGCCAGGATGCAGATGCCGTCGGATCCGGCATCGATCATGAAGTCGATGCAGCGTTTCTGGCTTTCAAGGTCAAGCTCGCCAGTTTCGGTGAATGTGGTGGGGGCGACGGGGAAGATGCCGCGGTAGCGCGGCTGGCGAGGCGTGGTCATTGGGTCTGGATCAGGTTGAAGAGAATGCAGTGTTCGCTGATTGAGTGATTCACCGGTTTAGTGGGAATGGCGGGGGACTTCGGAGCCGCGGCAGCCGACCAGGAAATCGAAATCGCAACCTTCGTCGGCTTGCAGCACGTGGTCGACATACAGGCGCTGGTAGCCGCCACGCATGCCAGCCGGAGCCTTCTCCAGGGCCGCGAGGCGTTCTGCCAGTTCGGCATCGCTGATGTCCAGGTGCAGGCGGCCTGCATCGCAGTCAAGCTCGATCCAGTCGCCGTCGCGCACAGCGGCCAACGGTCCCCCGGCTGCGGCTTCGGGGGCCACATGCAGCACCACAGTACCGTAAGCAGTGCCGCTCATGCGCGCGTCCGAGATGCGCACCATGTCCTTGACACCCTGGCGCAGCAGCTTGGGCGGCAGGCCCATGTTGCCGACCTCGGCCATGCCGGGATAGCCCTTGGGGCCGCAATTTTTCATCACCATGACGCAGCTGGCGTCAATGTCGAGGTTCTCGTTGACGATGCGCTCTTTGTAGTGTTCCAGGTTCTCGAACACAACTGCGCGGCCACGGTGCTTGAGCAGTTCGGGCGAAGCAGCGGAAGGCTTGAGCACCGCACCGCGCGGCGCCAGGTTACCGCGCAGAATGCAGATGCCGCCGTCGGCGATCAGCGGGTTGTCGAGCGGGCGGATCACTTCGTCGTTGTATTGCGGGGCCTCACGAACGTTATCCCAGATCGACTGGCCATTGACGGTGAGCGCACTGGGGTGAGGCAGCAAACCGTTTTCACCCAGGCGGCGCAACACGGCGGGCAGGCCGCCGGCGTAGTAGAACTCCTCCATCAGGAAGCGGCCGGAGGGCTGCAGGTCGACCAGGGTAGGAGTGCCACGGCCGATCCGCGTCCAGTCCTCCAGGTCCAGTTGCACGCCCATGCGGCCTGCAATGGCCTTGAGGTGAATCACTGCGTTGGTGGAGCCGCCAATGGCGGCGTTGACGCGAATCGCATTTTCGAAGGCTTCGCGCGTGAGGATTTTCGACAGCGTCAGGCCCTCGCGGGCCATCTCGACGGCGCGCATGCCTGACATTTGCGCCAGCACATAGCGGCGCGCATCCACTGCGGGAATCGCTGCGTTGTGCGGCAGCGACGTGCCCAGCGCTTCGGCCATGCAGGCCATGGTGGAGGCTGTGCCCATGGTGTTGCAGGTGCCGGCTGAACGTGACATGCCGCCTTCTGCCGCGAGAAACTGGTGCAGCTGAATCTCGCCCGCTTTCAGAGACTCATGCAGCTGCCACACTGCGGTGCCCGAGCCGATGTTCTTGCCTTCAAGCTTGCCGTTGAGCATGGGCCCGCCTGTCACCACGATGGCCGGTATGTCGCAGCTCGCGGCACCCATCAGCAGCGCGGGCGTGGTCTTGTCGCAGCCGGTGAGCAGCACCACGGCATCAATGGGGTTGCCGCGAATTGCTTCTTCCACGTCCATGCTGGCGAGGTTGCGCGTGAGCATGGCCGTGGGCCGCAGATTCGACTCACCGTTGGAGAACACCGGGAATTCCACCGGAAAACCACCAGCCTCGGAAATGCCGCGCTTCACATGCTCGGCAATCTTGCGGAAGTGGGCATTGCAGGGGGTCAGTTCCGACCAGGTGTTGCAGATGCCGATGATGGGGCGGCCATCGAACTCATGGTCAGGTATGCCCTGATTCTTCATCCAGCTGCGGTACATGAAACCGTTTTTGTCGGCTGAGCCGAACCATTCGGTGGAGCGCAGTTTTCGCTTGGTGTTTGTCATGAAAAGGTCTGTCAATTGATTTCGGAAGATTTGGTTCGGCGGCTGGTCAGCAGGCGTTGCAGCAGGCAGAAAACGAACAGCAGGGCTCCGACGACAATGCGGGTCCACCAGGAGCTCAAGGTGCCGTCGAAGGAAATCAGGGTCTGGATGATCCCGAGCATCAGCACACCGAACAGCGTGCCGGCCACATAACCCACGCCGCCGGTGAGCAGCGTGCCGCCAATGACCACCGCGGCTATGGCGTCGAGTTCCATCCCGACAGCGTGCAAGCCGTAGCCCGAGAGCATGTAGAAGGTGAAGACCACGCCTGCCAGCGCCGAGCAGAAACCGGAAAGTGTGTACACCCCCACCAGCGTGGCACGTACCGGCAGGCCCATCAGCAGTGCCGACTGTTCGCTGCCTCCAATCGCGTAAACAGTGCGGCCGAACGACGTGCAGTGTGCAATGAACACCGCCGCCAGCAGCACTGCAATGGATATCACCGCACCGACGGAAAGCGAGGCGCCCTCCCACAAGGAAACACGCCACTGCGAGACCTCTGAATAAAACTCGTTGGTCATGCTGATCGAGTCCACGCTGATCAGGTAACACAGGCCACGCGCGAGAAACATGCCGGCCAGCGTCACGATGAAAGGCTGCAGACGGAAACGCTCGATCAGAAAGCCCATGAAAGCGCCGAAGGCCGAACCCATGAGGAGTACCAGCGGAATCACCACGGCTGGGCTCCAGCCCCGGTGTTCCACCAGCGAAGCGGAGACCATGGTGGTCAGCGCAATCACCGAGCCGACCGACAGGTCGATACCGCCGGAAAGAATGACAAAGGTCATGCCCACCGCAACGATGATCAGGAAAGCGTTGTCGACCAGCAGGTTGAGGAAGACCTGCGCCGAGAAAAACCCGCTGTAAAGCACTGAGCCCAAGGTCGCCATGGCCATGAACAGTGAAATGGTGGCCGCCAGCGGCAGGTATTTGGGGTTGAAGCTGGATGCCGGCGAACGCGCTGGCTGTTTGGGCGCGCTCGCTGCCGCGGGGGTGGTCACGACCTCGCTCATGACAACATCTCGCGTGCTGCCGGCCGGCGTACCCAGGCGCCGACCTGGGCGCGGAATTCTGGCGACTGCAGCATCATCACGACAAACACCACCACGGCCTTGACCACCAGGTTGATCTCGGGCGGAACACCCAGGGAGTAGATGGCGTAAGTCAGGGTCTGAATGATCAGGGCGCCTATCACGCTGCCTACCAGGCTGAAGCGTCCTCCGGTGAGGGCGGTTCCGCCCAGCGTCACGGCCAGAATGGCGTCAAGCTCGAGCAGCTGGCCTGCATTGTTGCCGTCGGCGCTTTTGACGTTGGAGCTGATCAGCAAGCCTGCAATGCCGGCACACAGGCCGCAGAAAGCATAGGCAGCAATGATCAGCCGCCGGGCCTGCACGCCAGCCACGCGAGCCGCTGTCGGGTTGATGCCGACCGCCTGGACGAACAGGCCCAGGGCCGTGCGCGTCACGGCCAGGTAAAGCACACCGAACACCGTTGCCGCAATAAACAGCGAAAACGGCAGGCCCCAAAGGTAGCCGCCACCCAGGAAAAAGAAAGGTGCGTAATAGATGGTGATGATCTGTCCGTCGGTGATCAGCTGTGCGATACCGCGGCCTGCCACCATGAGGATCAGTGTGGCAATGATCGGCTGCATGCCGACCTTGGCGACCAGCAGGCCATTCCACAACCCGCACACCAGAGCGACACCCAGCGCCGCCAGAATCGCCAGCGGCATGGGGAAACGGCTCACGCTTCCCGACACTGAGCCACCTATCATCCAGGCGGCCACGGCGGCCGCAATGGCCACCACGGCGCCCACAGAAATGTCGATGCCGCGGGTGGCGATCACCATCGTCATGCCGAGCGACACCAGCACCAGCGGCGCCGCGCGGTTGAGAATGTCGATCAGGCTGCCGTAGAGGTGGCCATCGCGCCACTCGATGTGCAAAAAGCTGGCGTTGAAAACCGTGTTCACCACCAGCAATAGAACCAGCGTCAGCAGCGGCCAGGCCAGGCGGTGTCGCAGCAGCGCCGTCAGAGGGGAGTGGGAAGCTTCAGACATGTTCAGCGGCAATCAGTTCATAGACGGTGTCTTCGCTGCTGCCCGCAGGCAGTTCGCCCACTTTACGGCGGTCGCGCAGCACGACGATGCGGTGCGCCACCCGCACCACTTCGCTCATTTCGGAGGAGATGAAAATCACGGCCATGCCGGCCTGTGCCAGGCGCAGGATCTGCTCCATGATTTCCTGTTTGGCGGCCACGTCGATGCCGCGCGTCGGTTCGTCGAGGATCAGCAGGCGCGGTTCGGTCGCGAGCCATCGGGCGATCATGGCCTTTTGCTGGTTGCCACCTGACAGCAAGCCGATGGGCGTGTCCACACTCGCGGTCTTGATGCCCATCGCCTGGACAAAACGTTCAGCCAGTGCCGTCTGCTGGGCCCGCGACAGGAAGCGGCGCATGCCCATGCGGGCCTGCAGGGCCAGCGCGATGTTTTCGCGCAGCGACAGCTCAGCCACGATGCCGTCGGTCTTGCGCTCTTCAGGGCATAGCGCCAGGCCATGGCGGATCGCATCGGCGGGGCTGGAAAAAGTCACCACCTGGCCGTCGATTTTGAGCACACCGCGATCAGGTGTCTCCAGACCGAACAACAGCCGCGCCAGTTCCGTGCGCCCCGCACCCAGCAACCCCGCTATGCCTAGCACTTCGCCTGCGCGCACACGCAGGTCCAGGGGCAGCAGCTGGCCGGTCTGGCCCAGACCTTCTGCTTGCAGAAGTGCCGGCACTGCGTCATCAAACGGCGGCGGTGCCGCTGCAGCTGCGGATTGCGCAGCCAGCTCCCGGCCCAGCATGGCCGCGATCAGTGCCTGAGGTCCCAACTCGCTCGCCCGCCACTCACCGACCCAGGTGCCGTTGCGCAGGACGGTGATACGGTCGGACACCGCATACACCTGGTTGAGAAAGTGGGTCACAAAAACGATGGCGAGCCCGTCATCGCGCAGGCGGCGCAGAACCTCAAAGAGTTTTTGTACCTCGTCGTCGTCCAGGCTGGAGGTTGGCTCGTCGAGGATCAGCACCTTCGATTCAATGCTGATGGCGCGTGCTATTGCCACCAGTTGCTGCACGGCCACCGGGTAGCTGGACAGTAGCCGCGTGACGTCGATGTCCAGGCCGATGCGTCCAACCAGCTCGTGCGCGCGGCGATTCAACGCGGCCCAGTCGATGCGGTAGCCCTGGGCCATGCCGCAGCGCGGATAACGGCCTGCAAAGATGTTTTCTGCCACCGAGAGGTTGGGGCACAGATTGACTTCCTGGTAAACCGTGCTGATGCCCAGCCGCTGCGCGGCCAGGGGCGAGCTGGGCCATACTGGCTGGCCGGCCAGCTGCATATGCCCGCCGCTGGCTTCCAGCACACCGGTGAGCACCTTGATCAGCGTGGACTTGCCCGCGCCGTTCTGTCCCATCAGCGCATGGATTTCGCCGGGGTACAGGCGCAGGCGCACGTCGTGCAGTGCCGGGATGCCGGCAAACTGCTTGTGGATGCCCGTGAGCTCAAGCACGGGCTGGGGACTGGCCGCTTCGTTCATGCCTTGTTCTTGTTGTAGACGTCGACAAACACCGCGGCCAGCAGCACCACACCCTTGATGACCTGCTGGTAGTCGATGCCGACGCCGAGGATGGACATGCCGTTGTTCATCACACCCATCACAAAGGCACCGATCACTGCGCCCATGACCTTGCCCACGCCACCAGAAGCGGAGGCCCCGCCGATAAAGCAGGCAGCGATCACGTCCAGCTCAAAGCCCAGGCCCGCCTTGGGTGTGGCTGTGTTCAGGCGGGCCGCGAACACCAGGCCCGCCAGTGCCGCCAGCACGCCCATGTTGACGAAGGTGTAGAAGGACAGGCGTTCGGTCTTGATGCCCGAGAGCTTGGCGGCTTTTTCGTTGCCGCCGAGGGCGTACACCCGGCGGCCGATAGTGGTGCGGCTGGTGATGAAGTCGAACAGGAAAATCAGCAGCGCCATCACGATCAGCACATTGGGCAGGCCCTTGTACGAAGCCAGCAGGTAACTGAAGTAAACCAGCAGTGCGGCAAACACGGCCGTTTTCGTGAAGAAGATGACCGCCGGTTCAGCCTGAATGCCGTGCTTGAGCTGGTTCGCCCGCGTGCGCAGGCCAGCCACTGCCAGCAGGCCCGCTACGGCAACGCCCAGCAGCAGCGAGGTCATGCGCAGCCCTTCGGCATTCAGCAGGTCGGGCATGAAGCCCGAGCTGAGCATCTGGAAGGAATCGGGGAAGGGCCCCACTGACTGCCCTTGCAGCAATGCCAGCGCCAACCCTTTGAACACCAGCATGCCGGCGAGGGTGACAATGAAGGAAGGAATGCGGAAGAAGGCAATAAACCAGCCTTGGGTTGCGCCTATCAGTGCGCCGCAAGCCAGGCACAGCAGCGAGGCCGGCACAAAATGCCACTCGTACTGCACCATCAGCACGGCCGCCAGGGCGCCTATGAAACCGCACACCGATCCCACCGACAGATCAATATGCCCGGCCACGATGACCAGCAGCATGCCCAGCGCCATGATGACAATGTAGCTGTTCTGCAGCACCAGATTGGTAAGGTTGAGGGGCTGCATCAGCGTGCCCTCGGTCATGTACTGGAAAAAGGCCATGATGGCCACCAGCGTGATCAGCATGCCGTACTCGCGGAAGTTGTGCTTCAGGTAGTCGAGTGGCGATTTGCCGTGAGCAGCCGTCGCGTCGGCAGGGGCAGATGCGGTAGCGTTCGGGGTGGGTGTCATCTGGCTCATGTCAGTCATTCTTTGTGTGGCGCGCACCTGCAGCCGTTGAGGCTGGCGTGACCCAGGCCAGGGCCACCGTGGAACTGGCTTTGCCAGGCCACGGGTGACATCCCCCTCCCGCAGGAGAGGGGGAAGGCGCGAAGCGACGCAGGGGGTGTTTCATTTTCAGCTCGCTTTCACAATCGCTCGCATGATCTTTTCCTGGGAGGCCTCTGCAGTCGGCATTTCGGCAATGAACTGGCCTTCGTTCATCACGTAGATGCGATCCGACATGCCCAGCAACTCGGGCATTTCCGAGGAAATGAAGATCACGCATTTCCCCTCGGCCGCAAGCTGCGCGATGAGGGCGTAGATCTCGTACTTGGCGCCCACGTCGATGCCGCGTGTGGGCTCATCCAGGATAAGGACTTCGGGGTTGGTGAAAAGCCATTTGCTGAGCACCACTTTTTGCTGGTTGCCGCCCGAGAGGTTGACGGTTTTCTGGCCGACGCCTGAACAGCGGATGCGAAGTTTTTCCCGGTAACGCTGCGCGACCTGGTATTCGCGGCCGCTGTTGATCACGGTAGCGGTTGAAACTCCGTCTAGATTGGCCAGCGACACATTGAACTGGATGTCTTCCCCGAGCACCAGGCCATTGCCCTTGCGGTCTTCGGTGACGTAAGCCAGACCGTGGCGAACGGCTTTTTCCACCGTGCTCACGTCAATGGTTTTTCCGTGAAGCAACACCTGGCCACTGATGCGGTGGCCCCATGAACGGCCAAAAATACTCATTGCCAGTTCGGTGCGCCCGGCGCCCATCAGCCCGGCGATGCCGACGATCTCGCCGCGGCGCACCTGGAGATTGACGTTCTTGATGAACTGCCTGTCGGTATGCAGCGGATGGTGGACGTTCCAGTTGCGCACTTCAAACACGGTCTCGCCAATTTGCGGCTCGCGTGGTGGGTAGCGGTCGGCCATTTCCCGGCCCACCATGCCGCGAATCACGCGGTCCTCGCTGACGGTGTCGGCG
This sequence comes from Polaromonas sp. A23, assembly GCF_002001015.1. Taxonomy (GTDB): domain Bacteria; phylum Pseudomonadota; class Gammaproteobacteria; order Burkholderiales; family Burkholderiaceae_C; genus Polaromonas. The sequence continues at coordinate 118,536 of NZ_MUNO01000006.1, forward strand.
CGGCAGTCCAGCGTTTCCACCGTGCTGCCATCACGCAGGATGGTGATGGCGTCCGCCACGCGTGAAATTTCGTTGAGCTTGTGTGAAATCAGGATGCAGGTGATGCCCTGGCCCTTGAGCTCGAGCAACAGGTCCAGCAGTGCCTGGCTGTCGTTTTCGTTGAGGCTGGCCGTGGGCTCGTCAAGGATGAGCAGTTTGACCTGACGGGACAGGGCCTTGGCGATTTCCACCAGCTGCTGCTTGCCCACGCCGATGTCGGTGATCAGCGTGGCGGGCGACTCCTTGAGCCCCACTTTTTTCAGCAAGGCCTGCGTCTTGCTATGCGCGGCCATCCAGTCGATCACGCCGTGTTTTGCGGTTTCCTTGCCCAGAAAGATGTTTTCCGCAATCGACAGCAGGGGAACCAGTGCCAGCTCCTGGTGAATGATGATGACGCCCAGCTGTTCGCTGTCATGAATGCCCAGGAAGCGGCGCTCCTGCCCGTCGTAGACGATCTCGCCGCTGTAGGAGCCGTGCGGGTAGACCCCCGAAAGCACTTTCATCAAGGTCGATTTGCCGGCGCCGTTTTCGCCGACCAAGGCGTGGATTTCACCCGCGCGCACGCGCAGGTTGACTTTGTCCAGCGCGACCACCCCGGGGAAGGTTTTGCGGATGTCGCGCATCTCGAGAATCGTTTCCAATGCCTGTCCTTTGGTGCAAAAGTGATTCGCACCATTGAGCGCAGGCAGTCCCGTGCCTTGTGGCGCGGGACCGTCTGCTTCAACGGCTTACTTGATCTGCGACTCTTTGTAGTAACCGCTGCCTATCAGCACCTTGTTCCAGTTGGATGCATCCACTGCCACCGGCTTGAGCAGGTAGGAGGGAACCACCTTCACGCCGTTGTTGTAGGTTTTGGTGTCATTGATCTCGGGCTGCTTGCCGGAAAGCGTGGCATCCACCATGTTGGCCGTTACCTTGGCCAGCTCGCGTGTGTCCTTGAAGACTGTGGAGTACTGCTCGCCCTTCAGGATGGATTTGACCGAGGGGATCTCCGCGTCCTGGCCGCTGACCACCGGGCACGGTTGCTGCGCGGTGCAGTAACCCACACCCTTGAGGGAGGACAAAATGCCGATGGACAAGCCGTCATACGGCGACAGCACCGCGTGGACCTTCTCCTTGCCGTAGTAGGCGGAGAGCAGGTTATCCATGCGCGCCTGCGCCACCGAGCCGTCCCAGCGCAGGGTGCCGACCTTGTTCATGCCCATCTGTTTGCTGCGCACCACCAGCTTTCCGCTGTCGATGTAGGGCTTGAGCACACTCATGGCGCCGTCGTAGAAGAAGAAAGCGTTGTTGTCGTCGGGCGACCCACCGAAGAGCTCGATATTGAAGGGCCCCTTGCCCTGCTTCAACCCCAGCTTGTCAACAATCGACGTGGCCTGCAGCACGCCGACCTGGAAGTTGTCGAAAGTGGCGTAGTAGTCCACATTTTTTGAACCCTTGATCAGCCGGTCGTAAGCGATGACCTTGACGCCCTTGTCGGCTGCGTTCTGCAGCGCCTTGGACAGTGTGGTGCCGTCGATGGAGGCGATCACCAGCACTTTCACGCCCTTGGTGAGCATGTTCTCTATCTGTGCCAACTGGTTCGGGATGTCGTCGTCGGCGTACTGCAGGTCCGTCTTGTACCCGCGCTCCTTGAGCACCTTGACCATGTTGTCGCCGTCGGCGATCCAGCGGGCCGAAGACTTGGTCGGCATCGAAATGCCGATGCTGCCCTTGTCTTGCGCCCAGGCCGATGGCGCGATGCCAACGGTGCCCAGAACGAGGCCAGCCAGCGCGGCCTGAAGAAATGTACGCTTCATGAAGTTCTCTCCTTGGAATGTGGGGGTGCGCCCCAGTATCAGACGCACCGTCGCGAATGCAGATCAGTACTTACGCTTGGGGAATTCCTTGGCGGCAACTTCCATCGGGAAAATACCTTCTTCGGTAACGATACGTTTCTGAACCGGCTTGCCGGCCTTGATGTCTTTCACGGCCGACATTAGCTGTGGGCCCAGCAGCGGGCTGCATTCCACGGAGACATTGAGCTTGCCGGCGATCATGGCTTCGAAGGCGCCCTTGACGGCGTCGATCGAGATGATGGTGATGTCCTTGGCCGGCTTCATGCCCGCTTCCTCGATGGCCTGAATTGCGCCGATGGCCATGTCGTCGTTGTGCGCGTAGAGCACGTTGATCTTCTTGCCCTCGGCCTTGAGGAAGGCTTCCATGACTTCCTTGCCTTTGGCGCGAGTGAAGTCGCCGGTCTGCGAACGGATGATCTTGTACTTCGGGTCGGCCTTGATGATTTCCTCAAAGCCCTTCTTGCGATCGATGGCGGGTGCCGAGCCCACGGTACCCTGCAATTCGACGATGTTCACTTCGCCTTTCTGGTCCTTCATCTTCTCGACCAACCAGCGGCCTGCCTTGCGGCCTTCTTCCACGAAGTCCGAGCCCATGAAGGAGACGTACAGCGAGGTGTCCTTGGTGTTCACTGCGCGGTCGGTCAGGACAACGGGAATCTTGGCGGCCTTGGCTTCACGCAGCACGGTTTCCCAACCCGACTCGACGACCGGCGAGAACGCAATCACGTCCACCTTTTGCGCGATGAAGGAGCGGATCGCCTTGATCTGGTTTTCCTGCTTCTGCTGTGCATCGGAGAACTTGAGTTCGATGCCGGCCTCCTTGGCTGCCGACTTGATCGACTCGGTGTTGGCGGTACGCCATTCGCTCTCGGCACCGACCTGACTGAAGCCAAGAACGATGGGCTTCTGTGCCAGGACCGAGGCCGGCAGCAGGCCGGCAAGGGGAGCACAGGCAAGTGCGGCAGCGAGGGTGCGACGATTCAGCTTCATATTGTCTCCTTGGTTGAAATAAAAACTAACAGTTCTCTGGTGATCTTCAGTGACTCAGGCTAGCACGTAGCCTGTCTTTACAGTGGTATAAAACTCCGCGGCGTAACGACCCTGCTCGCGTGGACCGTAGCTCGATCCCTTGCGCCCGCCAAACGGCACATGAAAATCGACGCCTGCGGTGGGCAGGTTGACCATGGTCATGCCCACCTCGGCGTGGCGTTTGAAATGCGTGGCGTGTTTGAGAGAAGTGGTGCAAATGCCGGCACACAGACCGAAAGGCGTGTCGTTGGCCAGGGCCAACGCATGGTCGTAGTCATCGGCGCGCAACACGCAGGCGACGGGCCCGAAAATTTCTTCGCGTGCGACGCGATGCTCCGGTCGGGCCAGGAACAGCGCCGGGCTCATGTAATGCCCAGGTGTCGGGCGTTCCAGCAGCTCCCCGCCCCAGACGTGCTCGGCGCCTTCGTTGCGCGCAATCTCCAGGTAGGACTGATTCTGTTCAAGCTGGTTGCGGTCCACCACCGGCCCGATGTCGATGCCCCGTTCCAGCGCGTGACCAACCTTGAGCCCAGCCAGGCGGTTGCGCAACCGGGCCACGAAAGCGTCATGCACTGACGCCTCAACAATCAGGCGGCTTGATGCCGTGCAACGCTGGCCGGTCGAGAAGTAGGAGCCTTGCACCGCACATTCGATCGCCTGGTCGAGATCTGCGTCAGCCAGGATCACCAGTGGATTTTTGCCGCCCATTTCCAGCTGCACCTTGGCGCGGCGCGCGGCGGTGGACTGAAGGATGCGCTCACCGGTCGCCACCGAGCCGGTGAAGCTCAAGGCATTCACCAGGGGATGGTCCACCAGCGTCTGCCCGACTTCGCGGCCACTGCCCATGACCAGGTTGAAGACGCCAGCCGGGAGCCCGCAACGGCTAATGATTTCTGCCAGCGCCCAACCGCAGGTAGGGACCAGCTCGGCAGGCTTGAAGACCACCGTATTGCCGTAGGCCAGGGCGGGAGCGATTTTCCAGGCCGGTATGGCAAATGGGAAATTCCACGGCGCAATGATTCCCACCACACCGACGGGTTCCCGGGTGATGTCGACCTGGATGCCCGGCCGAACCGAGGCCATGGTCTCTCCGGGAATACGCAGTGCTTCACCTGCGAAGAATTTGAATATCTGTGCGGCGCGCGCCACCTCGCCAATGCCTTCCGGCAGCGTTTTCCCCTCTTCCCGCGCCAGCAGCATGCCCAGCTCGTCTTTGCGCGCCAGGATTTCACTGCCTATCTGATCGAGTACGTCTGCGCGGCGCTGCGGCGTGCTGTGACTCCAGTGCGGCAGGGCCTCGGAAGCGGCCCGAATCGCCAGTTCGGTCTGGTTGCGGTCGGCTCGTGCGTACTCGGCCACCACTTCCCGGGTATCCGAAGGGTTCTCGCTGATCCCGGTGGTGGTACCGGTTTCCCAGCGGCCATTGATGTAGTGCCGCGCATTTTGCTGCATCTCGCCAAACTTCATGAAAGCCTCTTTTTCATATCGGCCTGCAGTCTAGGATTAATTTTGATATCAATCCAATCGTTTTTTTGACAAAATGCATATCAATCCATGCATTCTGGAAAACCCGATGAGCACTTACAACCACTGGTTCATACGCGCACGGCTCAAAACCCGGCAACTGTTGTTGCTGGTGGCTTTGGCCGAAGAGGGCAATATTCATCGAGCCGCGCAGGTGCTCAGCATGACGCAGCCGGCCGCTTCCAAGCTGCTGAAAGACCTCGAAGACGTTCTGGAAGTACCGCTGTTCGAGCGCTTGCCCAGAGGCATGCGGCCAACCTGGTATGGCGAGACCATGATCCGGCATGCCCGCATGGCGCTGGCCAGCCTGAACCAGGCGCATGACGAGCTCACCGCCCTCAAGACCGGCCACTTCGGGCAGGTTGGCATCGGTGCGATCACTTCGCCCGGGCTGGCCTTGCTGCCGCCGGCGGTCGCCCTGGTCAAGCAGGAGCACCCGAGCCTGCGTATTTCACTGGACATCGAAACCAGCCCGGTGCTGCTGGAGCGGCTGGAGCAGGGCAAGCTCGACATCCTCGTGGCACGCCTGTTTGCCGAGCATGACAAGACCAACCTGCGCTACGAGCCCCTGACCGAGGAGCCGGTGTGCGCCGTGGCGCGGCCGGGGCACCCGTTGCTGGGCATGACCGGCCTGACCCTGCGCGACGTGGTGGCGGCCGGCTGGATTGTGCCGCCTGCGGGCAGTGTGCTCCGGCACCGGTTCGAGCTGATGTTTCAGGAAGACGGGCTGGCGCCACCCATCAACGTGATCGAGTCGTCAGCACTGCTTTTCATCACGCGCATGCTGCAGCAAAGCGACATGGTGGCGGTGCTTGCGGCGGATGTGGCGCGGTATTACGCGGCGCACGGCATCGTTTCTGTGCTGCCGCTGGCCATGCCGTGCCACATGGACGCTTTCGGCATCATCACCCGCACCGACCGGCTGCCATCGCCTGCCGCCAAGGTCATGATGAAAGCGCTGAAAACCGCGAGCCTGACACTCTACGGACGCAGGCTCGAAGTGGATTAAAGGTTAAAGGTCAAACCCAACCGGCGTCCACCTTGAACTCCTGTGCGGTGCACATGGCACCGTCGTCGGAGGCCAGGAACAACACCATGCGCGCAATGTCATGGGGCAGCAGTTTGTCGGGCAGGCACTGGTTGCGCTGGATCTCCTTTTCGCCCTCGGCATCCAGCCAGAGCTTGATTTGCCGCTCGGTCATGACCCAGCCCGGTGATACGGTGTTGATGCGGATGCGATCCTGGCCCAGCGTCTTTGCAAGTCCGCGCGTCAGGCCGTTCACCGAGGATTTGGCGATGGCATAACAGGGGTAGCCGGCGCCCTTGCCTTGCCAGCCGGTCGAACCCAGGTTGACGATGGAGCCGGCGCCCAGCCGCTGCATGCCCGGCACCACCGACTGGATGGCAAAAAGAGCGGGCCGTTCATTGATCGCCATGCGCTCGTCGTAATACGCAGGCGTTACGGACTCCAGGCTGTGCCGGTCGTCGCTGGCAACGTTGTTAACCAGTACCGAGAAGTCTCCCAACGCCCCGGCCGCTTCGGTGATGGCGGTCTGCAGCGCAGTCACATCCTTGACATCACAGGTTCGCCACCATGGCCGGACGTGCCCCGCTTGCGCCAGGTTTTCCGCCAAGGCCTCGCTGGCTTCCTTTGCCACGTCGATAAAGGCCACGCGCGCGCCTTGCTCTGCAAAAGCCGTCACGATGGCGGCGCCTATACCGCTTCCGCCCCCGGTGACAAAAACAGACCGGTTCTTCAGGCTGGGAAAGTGGGACAGGGTGTTGCTTGAAGGGGCCGTGCGCATGGCAGGAGAAGTCGAATTGTTTGACATTGCAATTTATGTATCAATAAATATAAAAATAATAAGTTTCCAACATCACTATGCATTGATATGATCCACCGCGTCAAGAGGCCGTGGACGGCGCATGCACGCAGACCAGCATTTGGAGAGATGAGTGAGCCCGATTCGAGACACCTCCGCAGACACGGATCGACAGCCCCTGAGCACGCCGGTGCTGGGCGCTGTTGAATGTGTCAATCCCGCCCGGGCGCGCTTGGGTGAGGGCACCATGTGGTCGGAACGAGAGCAAGCCCTGTACTGGGTGGATATTCTCGCGTGCCGCCTGCATCGCTACCACCCGGCCAGCATTACCCGCACCACCTGGTCTTTTTCAGAAGAAATTTCCGCGCTGGCCGAACGGACCCACCTGCCCGGCCTGATCGTGACCATGCGCCGCGGCTTCGCGTTGTTTGACCCCGCGGTCGACAGCGAACCGCACTATCTGCACCAGCCCGAACCGGCGCTGCCCGGCAACCGCTTCAACGACGGCAAGTGTGATGCGCAAGGCCGCTTCTGGGGCGGGACCATGGACTTTGACTGCGTGGCGCCCACCGGTGCGCTTTACCGGTACGACCCGGACGGCCGCTGCACCCGCCATGACGAAGGCTTCGCCGTGACCAATGGCCCGACCTGGTCTGCCGATGGCCGTACCCTGTACTTCAACGACACGGTCAATGGCCACATTCATGCGTATGACTTCGACGCTGCGACAGGAACAGTTTCGAACAAGCGGCTCTGGCTGGCTTTTGCAGCGGACGACGGTGTGCCCGACGGCATGACCACGGATGCCGCCGGCCGGTTGTGGATCGCACACTGGGGCGGCGCCTGCATCAGCTGTCATGACCCGGTGAGCGCGCAGGAACTCTGCCGCGTGACCCTGCCCACACGCCATGTGACCAACTGCGCCTTTGGCGGGCCTGATCTGCGCACACTCTATATCACCACCGCCCGAAGCGGTCTCACGCCTGAACAGCTTGCCGCCGAGCCGCTGGCCGGTGGCCTGTTTGCGGTTGCCGTCGACAGCCCGGGCTTGCCTGCCAGCCTGTTCGGCGGTTAATGGCCGTGCAGCCTGCTTCCCCCATGATTGTTTTGCCCGTGAAGGTTCTTCCATGACAGAGTCCGCACATCCCGTCGTCTGGCTGCGCAACGCTGGCCAGCATCTTGGGCTGGTTCCCTCGCTTGGCGGCAGCGTGGCCGCCTGGCAACTCGACCGTCCGCAGGGGCCCCTGGACCTCTGGCGGCCGTGGGACGGCAAGACAATCGATCTTTACCAGACAGCTTCCTTTGCCATGGTGCCATGGTCCAACCGCATCAGCGGCGGCGGCTTCACGCACGAGGGGCGGTTCCACGCCACGCGCCCGAACCGCGCTGGCGAGCCCTATCCCATCCATGGTGACGGCTGGCTGCAGCCCTGGCAGATCTCGCAACCGGCCGCCGACACACTGGTGATGACGCTGACGTCGCACCGCTTTGACGGCAACCCGTGTGACTATGAAGCCGTGCAGACCTTCCGCCTGGTGGAGGGCGGACTGGACCAGCGAGTGCAGGTGCGCCACCTCGGCGCCGAGCCGCTGCCTTACGGCCTGGGCGTGCACCCCTGGTTTCCCCGCACGCCGGCCACGCGAATCACCGCGCCGGTGCAGGGCCTCTGGCTCTGCGGAGACGACCCGCTGCCAGTTGCGCACACGACCCGTTTTCCGGTGGGCTGGAACCTGAACGAGGGCGCGCCGGCCAACGGCCCGCTCATCGACAACGGCTACACCGGCTGGGGCGGCAAGGCCAGCATTGTCTGGCCCGAGCTGGGCTTGCAGCTCACGGCTGACATGCCGGACTTCGAGCAGGACGGTGGTGCCGCGCAGCATTTCTGCTTGATCTATCGGCCACCGCAAGGCCCGGCTTTCTGTTTTGAGCCCATCACGCAGCCCATCGATGCCTTCCATATGCCGGGGCAGCCCGGCCTGCGTGTGCTTGGCCAGGGTGAACAGTTCTCGCTCAACATCCAGTGGCGCGTCGCGCCGCTCGCGGCACAAGCCTGAGCCCGTTGCCTGCGCATGAGCCCCGCTCCCGCATCTTTGTATGCGATTGATGATCTTTTTGGTCTCCAGCCCTTATCCCATCGGCACTAGTAGCTATCAAAATTGGAGCGCCTGTGCCGCGAGCGATTGGAAGCGGCGGCATTGTCGGCCCGGGTGTGGCCGCGGATGGCTTCCAGGCCGTTCCTGTGCGCAGCCTTGCTTGACGCGTCAAAAGCCCTGGGCCAGTATTCCAGCAGAGAGAATGATGCAGTTCTTCACAACAATAGCGACATGCAAACCCTCCTTCAAAACTGCGGCATGACGCCCGAGGCCTGCCTTCCGGAAGGTCTTGTGCAGAGAGGTCTTCATGCCTGAGACCGCTTCCGACGGACAAAAAAACCTGCCTTATGCAGGTATACGCGTTGTCGAATTTACCCACATGGTCATGGGCCCGACCTGCGGGATGGTACTGGCCGACCTGGGGGCCGAGGTGATCAAGGTCGAGCCCCTGGCCGGCGACAACACGCGCCGGCTGCTGGGTTCCGGCGCCGGTTTTTTCCCGATGTTCAACCGCAACAAGAAAAGCATTGCGCTGGACCTGCAGCAGCCCGAAGGCCGCGAAGCGGCATTGCGCCTGATTGCCACCGCTGACATCGTCAGTGAAAACTTCAAGCCCGGCACCATGAAAAAACTCGGGCTGGACTACGCCAGCCTGTCGAAGCTGAACGAGCGGCTGATCTACGTGAGCCACAAGGGTTTTTTGCCCGGCCCCTACGACCACCGCACCGCGCTCGATGAGGTGGTGCAGATGATGGGCGGCTTGGCCTACATGACGGGTCGGCCCGGCGACCCGCTGCGTGCCGGTGCCAGCGTCAACGACATCATGGGCGGCATGTTCGGTGCCATAGGTGCCATGGCTGCGCTGGCTGCGCGCGAAAAAACCGGCAAGGGCCAAGAGGTCCAGGCCGCACTGTTCGAAAACAATGTGTTCCTCGTGGCCCAGCACATGATGCAGTTCGCCGTGACGGGCCAGCCGGCTGCGCCCATGCCGGGGCGGATCTCGGCCTGGGGCATTTACGACGTGTTCACGGTGCAGGATGGTGCGCAGGTTTTCCTGGCCGTGGTCAGCGACACCCAGTGGCAGCTGTTTTGCGATGCCTTCGGTTTGGCCGACCTGCGGGCCGACCACCGGCTGGACAGCAACAACGACCGGGTTCGTGCGCGCAGCTGGCTGTTGCCGCTGCTGCGTGAACGCCTGGCGCCGCGAACGGCGGCGGAACTCAGCGCGCTGTTCGAGCTGCACGGCTTGCCGTTTGCGCCCATCACCCGGCCCGAAGACCTGTTTGACGATCCGCACCTGCAGCAGACAGGCGGGCTGGCGCCCCTGACACTGCCGGATGGCCGTGCGACCCAAGTGCCGCTGCTGCCGCTGACCCTGGCTGGTGAGCGGCCCGGTGTTCGCCTGAACCCGCCCGCGCTCGGCGAGCACAGCCGCAGCCTGCTGGCCAGCTTGGGTTACAGCGAAGCGGAGGTTGCTGCGCTGGTGGCTGGAGCCGTGGTAGCCGTGGCGCAATAAAAGACCTTTGAGCACCCATTGCCACCTTTCGTGCGCATAATCGCTGGCCATGGACAAACTCAAGCAGATGGAATCCTTCGTCTCAGTGGCCACGCGCGGCAGCCTGACTGCCGCCGCCAATGCCGAGGGTGTGGCGCCGGCCATCATGGGGCGCCGGCTGGATGCGCTGGAGGAGCGGCTGGGGGTCAAGCTGCTGGTGCGCACCACGCGCCGCATCACGCTGACGCATGAAGGCAGTGCCTTCCTTGAGGACTGTCAGCGACTGCTGATTGATGTTGCCAATGCCGAGGCCAGTGTCTCGGCCGGCGGCGTCAAGGCCAGCGGCCACCTGCGTATCACGGCGCCTGCCGGCTTCGGGCGCCGCCATGTGGCACCGCTGGTGCCGCGCTTTCGCCAGCTGCATGCGGATGTCACGATCTCGCTGAACCTCAGCGACCGCGTGGTCGATCTGGCGGGTGAGGGTTTTGATTGCGCGGTGCGTGTGGGTGACATGCCTGACTCGTCGCTGGTCAGTGTGCGCATGGCGGACAACCGCCGCCTGTGCGTGGCCACTCCCGACTACCTCAAACGCCATGGCACGCCGCAGCATCCCACCGACCTGGCGAAATTCGACTGCCTGACCCTGTCCAGCGACGCATCGCAAACCCGCGGCTGGGCTTTCCAGGTTGCAGGTGACGTGGTGCACCTCAAACCCGGCGGGCCGCTCGACTGCTCGGACGGCCAGGTCCTGCACGATTGGTGCATGGAAGGTTACGGCATTGCCTGGCGCAGCACCTGGGAAGTCGAGGCCGAAATTGCTGAAGGCAAGCTGGTCGCGCTGCTGCAGGACTTCAATGCGCCACCGAACGGCATTTACGCGGTGTTTCCCCAGCGCAAGCACTTGCCGCTGCGGGTGCGTTTGTGGATAGATTTTCTCAAGCATAACTACGGACAGCCCGAGTTCTGGGCCAGCCTGCGCGCGCCGCGCCACTGAAAAAGGACATCGCATGACACTGGAAGCCCTGCTCGCTTATGTCCATATCCTCACCATTCTGACCATGGTGGTGTTTCTTGCGAGCGAGGCGGCCCTGTGCCGTTCTGAATGGCTGAACGCAGCGGTGGTTGAGCGCCTGCGCAAGATCGACATGATTTACGGCATCGCAGCCGTTGCCGTTCTCCTGACAGGCCTGCTGCGCGTTTTCCTCGGTGCCAAAGGCATGGGCTGGTATGTCACCAACCCGCTGTTTTATGTCAAGCTGGGGCTGTTTGTTGCCATCGGGCTGCTGTCCATCAAGCCCACACTGATGTTTGCCCGATGGCAGCGTGAGCTGCGTGCGAGCGGCGCCTTGCCCGATGCGGCCTCGGTGCAGAAGGCACGCAGGCTGGTGATGGTGCAGGCGCACATCCTGCCTTTTATCCCGCTGGCCGCGGTGTTTCTGGCGCGCGGCTTTGGTTAAAAGGACGGATGCGGCCCGCACCCGCCTGCGCCGGACTCAGGGCTGAGCCGCCACCGGCTTGCCCAGCGAGATTTGCCTGCGCTCCTGCGCCAGGCCTGTGAACGCAAAGTCCACTTCCGGCACGCGCCCGCTCACGATGTCGGCAATCGCTGCGCCCGAGCCGCAGGCGTGTGTCCAGCCCAGCGTGCCGTGCCCGGTATTGAGGAACAGCTTGCGGGTTGTCGAGGCGCCGATGTAAGGTACGTTGGACGGCGTGGCCGGCCGCAGCCCGGTCCAGTACTGCGCATTTTGTCCATCCGTCATCTCGGGGAAGAGCTGGCGCACGCGCCGCACAATGGCCTCGCAGCGTACCAGGTTCAGGTCGGTGTTGTAGCCGCCCAGCTCGGCCGTGCCGGCAATGCGGAGCCGATTGCCAAGGCGCGAAAAAACCAGTTTGTACTCGTCGTCGGTCAGCGAGACATTGAACGAAGCCGCCTCGTTGATCACAGGCAGGGTGACCGAGTAGCCCTTGGCCGGGTAGATGCGCAGGGTCTGGCCCAACAACTTCGCCCACTGCGGGCTGTAGGCGCCCAGGCACATCACATAGGCGTCGGACTGGACTTCGCTGACGATGCCGTCGGCATTGGCAATCTGCACACCCGCCAGCGCGCCGCCCTCCCGGCGCGCGCCGACGATGCGGGTGTTGTACAAAAACTCGACGCCGGCCGAAGCGCACAGGGCTGCCAGCTTGGCCGTGAACTGGTGGGCATCGCCCGACTCATCGCTGGCCGTCATGCTGCCACCCACGAGCTGGCCGCGGCTGGCGGCCAGCGCCGGTTCGATGGCAATGCATTCGTCGGGTGTTTTCATGTCGAGCTCGCACCCGTACTCGCGCATCAGCGCCGCCGGCGCCTGCGCATCGGCATACTCTTTTTCACTGGTGTAGAAGTGCAGGATGCCTTCGGTTTTCTGCTGGTAATCGATGCCGGTGGCGGCGCGCAGGTTCTGCAGTGTGGCGCGGCTGTAAAGGCCGAGGTTCACCATCTGCTTGATGTTGTGGCGCGTGCGGCCCGGTGTGCACTGGCGCAGGAAGTCCAGCCCCCACAGCCACTGGTTCAGGTCGGGGCGCAAGCGAAAGAGCAGCGGCGCGTCTTCACGCATCAGCCACTTCAGCACCTTCAGCGGTGCGCCCGGGTTGGCCCAGGGTTCGGCATGGCTGACGGAGACCTGTCCGCCGTTGGCAAAGCTGGTTTCCATCCCCGCGCCGGGCTGGCGGTCGATGACGGTGACTTCGTGGCCGGCCTGATGCAAAAACCAGGCAGAGGTGATGCCGGTGACGCCGGCACCCAAAACAGTGACTTTCATGAGAATTCCAAGGAAAGAAGGTCGCAAGCCCTTGTCGGGTATGCGCAAGCAGCTATGAAATAAATAGCATCTCAAGGCGGCAGCGTACACCCGTCAAGGTGCCGCTCCCACTGTCCTTGGTACCTGAGAGATTCAACCCGCAGCGCATTCGGCGCTGGCCGGGCTTTGCTCCTTCGGTGGTTGCCGCATTGCGCGGCAACTCTCTCCAGATTCGGCGTGTTTCATTCAATACGGGAGCCTGAGCGATCATGGGAGATTGCGCCTTCGGCGGCCTGCGCCCGGGGCGCAAACACTCTCTTGAATGAAGCTCCATTGTGACATGCCGCAATTGCAGATGGCGCGCCGCAAAAGAAAACCCCGGCAGCGAGGCTGCCGGGGTTGGTCGTGACGGGAGGCAGAGCCTACTTGCTCAGGCACTCTTTCATGAAGGCCTTTCGTTCATCGCCTTTTTTGCCTTTGGCTTCCACATTGCAGGTCTTCATTTTGGTTTGCTGCGCGGGCGCTTCGGCCTTGGCGCTCAGGCACTGCTTCATGAAAGCTTTGCGCTCGTCGCCCTTCTTGCCTTCAGCCTCCTTGTTGCACGCGCCCATCTTGGTCTGTTGGGTGGTTTTGGCGGGTTCGCCGGCGGCGTGGGCCACCGCAGACAGGCCCGTCGACAGGACGAAAGAGACAGCGATCAGGGACAACAGTTTTTTCATGGCGGCTCCAATATTGGGAAAACGGGTTGGATTGAATCCCGGCTGGAATTCCAGTACATAACGCGTGTTGCGACAGGCCGGATGACCGTCCCAGCGCAAACCGTAAAATCAACGCATGCTCCTAGTCAAACAAGAATTGCTCGCGGTCCTGGCCGCAGAGCTGGAAAAGCTTTCACCCGGCGCCGGTGCCAAGGCCGCCTTTGAGTCGCCCAAGGTGGCGGCCCATGGCGACTTTGCGTCCACCGCTGCCATGCAGCTGGCCAAACCCCTCAAGCTCAATCCGCGCCAGGTGGCCGAAGGCCTGCGTGAGGCGCTGCTGGCTGCGCCGGCCTACAGCCAGTGGGTCGATGCGATCGAGATCGCCGGGCCAGGCTTCATCAATTTCCGGCTCAAGCCCGCCGCCAAACAGGCCACGGTGCGCGAGATACTCACGGCCGCCGCGCAATACGGCGTCAAGCCCGCAGAGGAAGCGCGGCGCATGATTGTCGAGTTCGTCTCCGCCAATCCGACAGGCCCGCTGCATGTGGGCCATGGCCGCCAGGCTGCGCTGGGCGATGCCATCTGCAACCTCTTCGCCACCCAGGGCTGGAATGTTTATCGCGAGTTCTATTACAACGACGCCGGCGTGCAGATCCACACGCTGGCCACCAGCACACAGGCCCGCGCCAAAGGTTTGAAGCCTGGTGACGCGCTCTGGCCCGAGCCCGCCTACAACGGCGACTACATCGACGACATCGCGCGCGACTTCATCGCCAAAAAAACCGTCAAATCCGACGACCGAGAATTCACCGCATCGGGCGACATTGAGGACCTGGACGCCATCCGCCAATTTGCCGTGGCCTACCTGCGCCACGAGCAGGACCTGGACCTGAAAGCCTTTTCGGTTGGTTTCAACAATTACTACCTCGAGTCCAGCCTGTACAGCTCGGGCCGGGTCGAATCGACGGTGGCCAGGCTCAAGGGCGCCGGAAAAACCTATGAACAGGATGGCGCGCTCTGGCTGAAGTCCACCGATTACGGCGACGACAAAGACCGCGTGATGAAAAAAAGCGACGGCAGCTACACCTACTTCGTGCCCGACGTCGCCTATCACCTCGCCAAATGGGAGCGCGGCTTCACCAAGGCCATCAACATCCAGGGCATGGACCACCACGGCACGATTGCGCGCGTGCGTGCCGGCCTGCAGGCAGCAGGCGCCGGCATTCCCGAGGGCTACCCCGACTACGTGCTGCACACCATGGTGCGTGTGATGCGTAACGGCGAGGAAGTGAAAATCTCCAAACGCGCCGGCAGTTATGTCACGCTGCGCGACCTGATCGAGTGGACCAGCAAGGATGCGGTGCGCTTTTTTCTGCTCAGCCGCAAGCCCGACACCGAGTATGTGTTTGATATTGATCTGGCCCTGGCCAAGAACAATGAAAACCCGGTGTATTACGTGCAATACGCCCACGCCCGCATCTGTTCCGTGCTGGCAGCCTGGGGCGGCGACACGGCCACACTCAAGGGAGCGGACCTCTCGGCCCTGAGCAGTCCGCAGGCCCAGGCGCTGATGCTGCTGATGGCCAAATACCCCGACATGCTCGCCAATGCCGCCACCGGTTTTGCGCCGCACGACGTGGCTTTTTACCTGCGCGAACTGGCCGCCTGCTACCACAGCTATTACGATGCCGAACGCATCCTGGTTGAGGACGATGTGGTCAAGCTGGCGCGCCTGGCACTGGTGGCTGCGACCGCACAGGTGTTGCACAATGGACTGGCTGTGCTGGGTGTGGACGCCCCGCGCAAGATGTAAGGACCGACGAAATCATGGCGCGCAATTTCCCTATCACCAGGCAAGGCATGCATACACAACGAGGCGGGACCCTGCTTGGGCTCATTATTGGCGCGCTGATTGGCCTGGCCGCTGCCTTGGCGGTGGCCGTGTATGTCACGAAAGTGCCCATTCCCTTCATGAACAAAAGCCAGTCGCGCAGCCCTGACCATGATGCAGCTGAAGCCAAAAAGAACCGCGATTGGGACCCGAATGCGCCGCTGTATGGCAAAAACCCGGTCAAGCCAGCCTCGACCCCGGCATCCGGTCCAGTGGGCGAGCAGAAACCGGCGGCTGAACCGACGGCCAAACCCGCCAAGCCTTCGGCCGATCCGATCGGCGATCTGGCCAAGGCCAAGCAGGCCGCTCCGCCAGCTCCCGAAGCGCCTGCTGTAACTGGTGCCGCGCCTGCGGGTACCGACCCCTTTAACTATTTTGTGCAGGTGGGTGCCTTCCGCACGCCGGAAGACGCCGAGCAGCAGCGGGCCAAAATATCCTTGATGGGCTTGCAGGCCAAGGTGACCGAGCGCGAGCAATCCGGCCGAACTGTCTACCGCGTGCGCTTGGGCCCCTTCGACAAAAAGGACGAGGCCGAAAAGGCCAAAGAGCGGCTCGATGCCAGCGGCGTGGAAACCGCGCTGGTTCGGGTTCAGCGATAACCATGCCTTGCGGCGGGCAGGACTGAACTTTCTGGCGGCAAGGTGTCAAACCTTGCGCACTAACGGAGAAATGATTGATGCAACGACGTGAATTTTCGATTTCCGCCGCCTCGGTGGCCGCAGCTACTTCCCTTGGCACTTTCGCCACTGTGGCCCAGGCCCAGGCGCCCAAGGAGGGCAGTGACTACCTCGCGCTGGACAAACGGGCGCCCGTGGAGGCGCCGGCAGGCAAGGTGGAAGTGGTGGAGTTCTTCTGGTACAGCTGCCCGCACTGCAACCGTTTTGAGCCGGCACTGGAAGAGTGGATCAAAAAAGCGCCCAAGGACGTCGTGATTCGCCGTGTGCCGATCGCGTTCCGTCCTGATTTCGAGCCACAACAGCGGCTTTACTATGTGCTCGAAGCCATGAACAAGGTGCAGGAACTGCACAAAAAAGTGTTTTACGCCATTCACGCGGAAAAGCAGTTGCTCAATACGCCGGACCTGATCGCCGCCTGGGTCGAAAAGCAGGGCATCAATAAAGCGAAATTTCTCGAGCTTTACAACTCTTTTTCTGTCGCCACCAAGGCGCGCAAGGCCACGCAGCTGCAGGATGCCTACAAAATTGATGGCGTTCCTGCCTTGGGCGTTGCAGGGCGCTTCTATACCTCGGGCTCCCTCGCGCAAACCATGGAGCGTGCTCTCATCATCACTGATTACCTGATCAACGAGGTTCGCAAGGGCTAGGTTTTTGCCCGCCTGAGTCTGGCACCCCGCATCGTGGTGTGCCGGTCCGGGGGCCCTTTGCGCCATACCTTCCGGCCTTCTGAGCAGGCCGGCCTGCCACCCGCCCCTGAACCGGCGGGTTTTTTGTGTGCGGCGTCCGTTCCCACCGGGATGCGTCGCTACAATGAGTCAACACAACAAAAGCAGCAAGATTCGTGCCTTTATGAAAACCTCCGCCTGTTTATTGATGCTGGCCGCAACCCTGGTGGTTTTTCCGGTCGCGGCCGAAAAAGCCGACAGTGAGAAACCCATGAACGCCGAGGCAGATGCCCTGCGTTATGACGACCTCAACCAGACCAGCGTTTTTACCGGTAATGTCGTTATCACCAAGGGCACCATCATCATCCGGGGCGCCCGGGTTGATGTGAAACAGGACGTGGAAGGCTACCAGGCGGCGATTGTGATTGCCGCGCCCGACAAGCTGGCCTTTTATCGGCGCAAGCGCGACGGGGTGGACGAATACATCGAAGGCGAAGGCGAACGCATCGAATACGACAGCCGCGCCGACACCGTCAAATTCATCCGGCGAGCGGTGCTACGCCGGTACATGGGCGCCACCCTGGCCGATGAAACGACCGGTGATCTGATTGTTTATGACAACAAGACAGACGTATTTACCGTTGACAGCGGCCCTCAGGGCAAGACGGCTGCCAATCCGAGCGGGCGCATTCGCGCCCTGCTGGCCCCGCGCGGCAAAACCCCCGCGCCAGGCGCCCCCGTGACGCCGCCGGCGACCGGCCCGTCGCCCAATTTGCGTCCCAGCACCACGCTGGGCAATGACAAGAAATAAATCTCCCCATGGATGTGTCTCCGGAAACTGCTCCCCCTAGTCGTCTGGTCGCCACCGGCCTGCAAAAATCATATGGAAGCCGCCAGGTCGTCAAGGATGTATCCCTGACAGTGCAAAAAGGGGAGGTGGTCGGTTTGCTCGGCCCCAATGGTGCGGGCAAAACCACGTCCTTTTACATGATCGTCGGACTGGTGCGCGCCGATGCCGGCGAGATCACGATTGACGGCGAGTCGGTCGAGCACATGCCGATTCACAAACGCTCGCGTCTCGGCCTGAGTTATCTGCCGCAGGAAGCCTCGATCTTTCGCAAACTCACGGTGGAGCAGAACGTGCGCGCCGTGCTCGAGTTGCAAACCGACGAGGCCGGCAAGCCGCTGAGCGCAGCGTCTATCAATGAGCGGTTGGATTCCTTGCTGCAGGACCTGCGCGTGGACCACCTGCGCGATTCGCCCGCGCCGGCGCTGTCCGGTGGCGAGCGGCGCCGCGTCGAAATTGCCCGCGCGCTGGCGACGCAGCCACGCTTCATTTTGCTCGACGAACCTTTCGCTGGCATCGACCCGATTGCGGTGATCGAGATCCAGCGCATCATCGGTTTCCTCAAATCCCGCGGCATCGGTGTTCTCATTACCGATCACAACGTCCGCGAAACCCTGGGCATCTGCGACCACGCCTGCATCATCAGCGACGGCCATGTGCTGGCGACCGGAACGCCTTCTGAAATCGTGAACAACGCCGATGTGCGCCGGGTCTATCTCGGTGAGCACTTCAAGATGTGATGGCTCCCCCCCGTCGTTGGCTCACTTCGTGTAGCCCCTTCCCCCCTCAAGGGGGCTGCGCCTGCGGCCCGGCAAAGCCGGTTCCACGGCCCACGCTTGAACAACCGCCCTCGTCCAACCCTGGTGGCTTTGCGGGGCAGACGTGAAACAAGGTCTTTCGCTACGCGTTTCGCAGCATCTGGCGCTCACGCCCCAGTTGCAGCAGTCGATCCGCCTGCTGCAGTTGTCGACGCTTGAGCTGAGCCAGGAAGTTGAGCAGATGCTTGACGAAAATCCGTTTCTTGAGCTGGCCGAAGAGGCGGCGCCGCGTGAGGATTTTGGCCTCGGCCAGGTCGATACGCCGGTCAGCCTGGAAACGCGGGAGTTTGAGTCCACTACAGAATCCGTAGCAAGCAATCCAGACGATACGGGGGCTGCGAGCTCAAATGATGCTGAACCCAGCAGCGAAGCCAAGCTGGAGGAAAGCTGGGACGGCGACGGCAGCGTGGACACCGCGCCGGACGACAACGAATGGGGTGGTGACGCCACGCCGCGCAAGAACAACAACGACGACAGCGACGTCGACGCCACCGAGCTGGCCCGCAACCAAGAGTCGCTGCAGGATCATCTGCACCGCCAGGCCCTGTCGCTGCGCCTGTCGCCCGAAGGCAAGGCCGCGCTGCACTTCCTCATTGAGTCCCTGAACGATGACGGCTACCTGGAAGACAGCCTGGCCTCGCTGGCGGCCGGCCTGGCCGGGGACGACCTCGAACAGCTGGAGCAACTTGAACACGAGTTTGCCGTGGCGCTCAAGCTGCTGCACCACATGGAGCCCGCCGGCGTCGGCGCGCGAAACCTCGCCGAGTGCCTGGGCCTGCAGCTGCTGGACTGCAAGGACTGCGACGAAACCCGCGCCGCTATGGCCATGTGCAAGCAGCCCATAGAGCTGCTGGCCAAGCGCGACTTCAAGCGCCTGGCCCAGCTCTGCGGGTTTACCGAGAGTGTGATCAAGGGTGCGATTGCGCTGATCGGCCGGCTGGACCCAAAGCCGGGCCGGCGTTTTGTCAATGTCGAGCGCAACCTGATCGTGCCCGATGTGCTGGTCGTCAAGTCGGGCCGCGGCTTCAAGGTCTCGCTCAACAGCGACGTGATGCCGCGCCTGCGCGTGCACGACATCTATGCCAACGCCCTCAAGCAGAACAAGGGCCAGGGCGGCCAGGCCCTGCAGCAGCGCCTGCAGGAGGCGCGCTGGTTCATCAAGAACATCCAGCAGCGCTTCGACACCATCCTGCGCGTGAGCAGCGCGATTGTGGAGCGTCAGAAAAACTTCTTCACCCATGGCGAACTCGCCATGCGGCCGCTGGTGCTGCGCGAAATCGCCGACGAGCTGGGCCTGCATGAATCAACAATCTCGCGCGTGACCACCGCCAAATACATGAGCACGCCCTTCGGTACTTTCGAGCTCAAGTATTTCTTCGGCTCTGCGCTGGGCACCGAAACCGGCGGCAATGCGTCAAGCACCGCGGTGCGCGCGCTGATCAAGCAGTTTGTTGCTTCCGAAAACCTGAAAAAACCGCTCAGCGACAACCAGATCTCCGAGATGCTCAAGGAACAGGGCATTGAATGCGCGCGCCGCACCGTTGCCAAGTACCGCGAAGCCCTGCGAATTGCGCCGGCCAACCTCAGAAAATCTCTATGAACCAACTCCAGTTATTTTTGCCCTGCGCCGCGGGCGTGGAGGAGCTGCTGGCCGCCGAAGTCAAGCGCATCACCGGCAACCAGGGCAAAGCCTGGCGCGCGGGCGTGCAGGTCACGGGTTCCTGGCGCGACGCGCTGCAACTCAACCTGCACAGCCGCCTGGCGCAGCGTGTGCTGATCGAGCTGGCACACAACAGCTACCGCAGCGAGCAGGACCTCTACAACGCCGCTGCGGCCGTGGCCTGGGAGATCTGGTTCACACCCAAGCAGACCTTCAAAGTCGAGATCACCGCGCAGCACAGCCCGTTGACCAGCCTGAACTTTGCCGCGCTCAAGATCAAGGACGCGATTGCCGACCGCTTCCGGGACAAATACGATGTGCGTCCGGATGTCGACACGCGCTGGCCCGACGTGCGCGTCTACGTGCACCTGACCACCGACACCGTCACGCTGTACATCGACACCTCGGGTGAGCCGCTGTTCAAGCGCGGCTGGCGCGAGGACAAGGGCGATGCCCCGCTGAAGGAAACCCTGGCCGCGGCAATGATTGCCGCCAGCGGTTGGGACCAGTTGTGCAAACAGGGCGTGCCCTTGTACGACCCCTGCTGCGGCTCCGGCACCATCGTTATCGAGGCGGCGCAGGTCGCCCGCAACATTGCGGCCGGCATGGGCCGGCGTTTTGCCTTTGAAAAATTTGTGCCCTTCCAGCCGCATGTGTGGGAAGGCCTGCTGGACCAGGCCGAGGCCGCCATCACCGAACCAATGGCGCCTGTTTTCGGCAGCGATGTGTCCTTCCGCATGGTCGACTTTGCCCAGCGCAATGCCGAGCGCGCAGGGGTGGCCGGCGCCGTGCAGCTGCGCGGGGGCGACGCATTGCAGCGCATGCCGCCCGCGCCTTCGGGCGTGATGCTGGTCAACCCGCCGTATGGTGAGCGTATCGATGTGGCCGGTGTGGCGGGCATTCCGGCCGTGCAGGGCCGGGACCAGCGCCGCTCCACACAATTCCAGGGCGAGGCCATCGACGAGTTTGGCCAGCCGCTGGCGCAGGGGTCAGGCGATGAGCGCGACGAGTCGGGCGCTGCGCCGCGCCGCGACCGGGGTGCCAACCAGGGCCGGGAGCAGGCACAGACTGCCACTGGCGAGGAGGTCTCGGACTTCTTTCCCCAGCTGGCCAGCCACTGGAAGAAAAACTACGCCGGCTGGACCGCCCACGTGCTCACACCCGATATGAAGCTGCCGCAAAAAATGCGCCTCAAGGAGTCACGCCGCGTACCGATGTGGAACGGCCCCATCGAATGCCGCCTGTTCCGCTTCGACATGGTGGCCGGCTCGGCCCGCGAGAACAAGCCCGCAGCTACTTCCTGAATGGCCACGCCCGCACGCAACGGCGCCTGCGTGGTGCTCGACACCAACATCGTGCTCGATGTTTTTGTCTTCAACGATGCCGCGGCCCTTCCGCTCAAGGCGGCGCTGGAAGCCGGCAAGCTGGATTGGGTGGCTACGCAGGCCATGCGTGATGAGCTGGAGCGCGTGCTGGCTTACCCACAAATTGTTCCGCGCCTGGCGTTTTACAAACTAAGCGCAGCCGATGTGCTGGCGAATTTTGACCGGCATGCCCGCCTGACGAAAGTCGCGGACAAAGCCTGCGTGACCTGCAGCGACCCGGATGACCAGAAATTCATCGACCTGGCGATCGCGGGACAAGCCCTGCTGCTGAGCAAAGACCGCGCAGTGCTTTCGATGAAAAGGCGGCTGGCAAGTCTTGGGGTCAGGGCGCAAGCAGCAATTTAGGCAAGGGCGGCCTTCAGGAAGTCGATGAACGCGCGTACCCGTGGAATGTTTTGCCGCCCCGGAAGAATCAGCGCTGATAACGGGGTCGGGTCCCTGTCATGACATTCTGACAACAAGGGCACCAGGCGCCCTTCGGCCAGGGCTTGTTCGCCCAGAAAATCACCCAGGCGAACGATGCCGACACCCGCCAGTGCCAGGTCAAGCAGCAGGTCGGCGCTGTCGCAGGCGATGGAGCCTTCTACAGGCAGCATCACGCGTTTTCCGTTCTCCAGCATGGGCCATTGCGCCAGGCGCGCAAAACCACTTAGCTGCAGGCAGTTGTGGTCCAGCAGATCACGGGGCTGCAGCGGAATCCCCTTGCGGGCCAGGTAATCCGGGCTGGCGGCAATGATGCGACTGACCGTACCCAGGCGCAGAAGCACAAGTTCAGAGTCCTGCAGAGGCCCCACCCGGATGGTGACATCGATTTGATCGAGGACGGGGTCAATCCGCTGATCGCTGACTGTCAGTTCAATGGAGATTTCCGGGTACTGCGCCTGGAACTGCGGCAACAGGCGGACCAGCTTGTGCTTGGCAAACGCAGTTCCTGCGTTGACGCGGACCAGGCCCCGCGGGCGCCCATGACCCAGCCGGACCTGGGCTTCGGCCTCTTCCACCGCAGCCACGATGGCGCGGGCATGGACGAGATAGGTTTCCCCCTCCTGGGTCAGCACGAGCCGCCGCGTCGAGCGATGCAGCAACTTCGCGCCAAGCCTACGCTCCAGCCGGGACACGATACGTGCGACCGCCGACGCACTCAGCCCAGCTTCCAGCCCTGCGGCAACAAAGGTTCCGAGGTCGACCGTGCGGACAAAGAGGCCGATGTCATCGGTGGATTGCATGGCGTTGATTCTTGCAGTTTTGGTCTGAATAAGTGACCGTGCGGGCTATTTATCTGCATTTTTCGTCGTTATACAGTGGATTTTCACTTCCATTGGAGATATCGACATGCCACTAGCCCGTATTTCAGTGCCCGAACACCTTTCGCAAGAACAAGTCAGGGCGCTTGCGGATGCCGTTCACGAGGGACTGGTTGAAACCTGTAAGGTGCCCGCCGATGACCGCTTCCAGCTCATCTCGCGGTTTCAGCCCAGCGCGATGATCCTGAACCCCACCTTTCCGGATGTGATGCGCACGCCGGACGCATCGATCGTGGAAATTACTTTCCTGGGGGGTCGTAGTGACGATCAAAAGCGCAAGCTGTATGGCTACGTGGTTGAAAAGGCGGTGGCAGCAGGCTTTGTTCCGGACGACATCATGATCACGTTGACGGAAAACTCGCCCATAGACTGGTCGCTGGGTTGCGGCCGGGCGTATGACGGTCATTCGGCACAGTAGCTGCCGGCGCTGCATGCGGATAGATCGGTACGGGTGGATACGCCTGAAGTGGCCGTTTTAAAAAATATTCAGCACAAATGGTTATGAGCCCTTTATGCGCGGGCGCAAGCAGCTATCAATAAGGTAGCAAATCAGACCTGAAGCCGGGAACTCAGGCAGCGCTTGGCAAGGGGCGGGAGGGGCTGGAAGCTTTTTCCGGCGGTGGGGTCACCGCAAAGCTGTGCGCGCTGGCCAGCGGCCAGTAAAGCTTGAAGACCTGGTGCTGGCTGTCCAGGTCGTTCAACAGCGAGCCTTCCTTCACATGCATCACCAAGTTTGACAGCAAGCGCACCTCGGTGTCATTGATGCGCCGCACGATATGGTGCGCGGTGAGTTCGTTGGTGTGACGCAAGCCTGCCGCTTCCAGAATTTCCTTCAGTGCCTTGAGCGTGCTTTGGTGAAAGCGCCACACCCGCTCGGCCTTGTCGGGTACCACCAATGCCTGCTGGCGCGCCGGGTCCTGCGTGGTGACGCCTGTAGGGCACTTGCCTGTGTGGCAGGTTTGCGCCTGGATGCAGCCCAAGGCAAACATGAAGGCCCGCCCGGAGTTGCACCAGTCGGCACCCAGCGCCATCATGCGTGCAATGTCAAAGGCGCTGATGATCTTGCCGGCGCTGCCCAGGCTGATCTTGTTGCGCAGGCCCACGCCCAGCAGTGTGTTGTGCACCAGCAGCAGCCCTTCCTGTACCGGTGCGCCCACGTGGTCGGTGAATTCCAGTGGCGCGGCGCCGGTGCCACCCTCGGCCCCGTCGACCACGATGAAGTCCGGCGTGATGCCGGTTTCCAGCATGGCCTTGACCATGGCAAACCATTCCCACGGGTGGCCAATGCAAAACTTGAAGCCGGTGGGCTTGCCGCCCGAGAGTTCGCGCAGCCGGGCGATGAACTGCATCATCTCCACCGGCGTTGAAAACGCGCTGTGCGACGAGGGCGAGATGCAGTCCTTGCCTACCGGCACGCCGCGCGCTGCCGCAATCTCGGGCGTCACCTTGGCGCCCGGCAAGATGCCGCCGTGCCCGGGTTTGGCGCCCTGGCTCAGCTTGAGTTCAATCATCCTGACCTGCGGATGGCTCGCGTTGAGCGTGAAGCGTTCAGCGCTGAAACTGCCGTCATCGTTGCGGCAGCCGAAATAGCCCGAGCCGATTTCCCAGATCAGGTCGCCGCCGTGCACACGATGGTGTTGCGAGATGGACCCTTCGCCCGTGTCGTGCGCAAAGCCGCCACGTTTGGCGCCACTGTTGAGCGCCAGGATGGCAGGCGCCGACAGGGAGCCGAAACTCATGGCCGAGATATTGAAGATGCTGGCGCTGTAGGGCTGGGCCGCTTTCGGGCCGATAGTGATGCGGAAGTCGTGCGAGGCAATGTGTGTAGGTTGCACCGAATGGTTGATCCATTCGTAGCCATGCTGGCTCACGTCCAGCTGCGTGCCGAAAGGCCGGTTGTCCAGCTCGCCCTTGGCGCGCTGGTACACCAAAGAACGCTGCGAGCGGGAAAAGGGCGCGGCCTCCGCGTCGCTTTCAATGAAGTACTGGCGCATCTCCGGACGTATGAACTCCAGGATGAAACGCAGGTGGCCTATCACCGGGTAGTTGCGAAGAATGGAGCTTTTGGTCTGCCGGATGTCGTGCAAGCCCACGCTCGCAGGCACACCAAACAGCAACAGCGCCGGCCAGCCGTGGCCTGAAATCAGCAGCGCAGCCAGGCTAACCATAAAGCCAGCCAGGCACAGGGCGAGAGCCATGTAGCGGACTGGGTACACAGCGTTCAGACGGTCGAGCATACGGGTCTCCGCAATGGTTGGGCGCAGGGCCCTGGGGGCCTGAGGCTACACTGCCAATCATACGAGTTAAAACGCCACGGACACCCCATGACAGACGCACTTTCCCCACCCGGCGCCCCTTTTCCGGGCGCCTTGGCTCCCGAAGATTTCGAGACGCTGGATGACATCCTCGACGACCTGCGCAGCCGCGAGGAAGAAACGCCGCAGTGGGAGTTCTGCGAGGGCTTCATGGCCGCGCTGGCCTGCACCCGACGTGAAATCCCGTCAGAAGAATTCATGGCCGTGCTGCTCGACTTCGAGGGTGCCGAAGACCTGGCCGCCGCCAGGCAATTGTTTGCCAGCGAGGAGCAGCGCGCGCAGTTCATGGATTTGTGGACGCGCCGCTACCAGGACATCTGCCGCGCACTGGATGAAGACGTAAAAAGCCTGCAGGACGAACGCGCTTTTTACCCACAGGTCGGCGACATGCGCGGCATGCTGGCCCAACTGCCAGAAGAAGAACGCAAAGACATCGACATGGCCAGCGTGCCCTCGTTTGCGCAGGTCTGGGCGCTGGGTTTCATGTACGCCGTCGAGTCCTGGCCCGATGAGTGGGCCTTGTCACGCCAGGAAGCCAAGGACAAGCAGGCCGTCGACGCACTCGACACAGCGCTGGGCGCCATCATCGAGCTGACCGAAGACGACCCGGGCCCGATGGAAATGCCCATGCTGGGCGAAGACGCCGCGCCCAGTGCCAGCGAAACGCGGCTTGAACAATTCGGCGAAGCGCTGTGGGCGGTGTACGACTTGCGCGGTTTCTGGCGCAGCTTTGGCGCCAAAGTGGCCACGGTGCACAAAGAAGCCGCGCCTGGCCGCAATGATTTATGCCCTTGTGGCAGCGGCAAGAAATACAAGAAGTGTCATGGGGCGGGTTAAAACTTGGGCTTCAGCTGAGGGGTGAATGGCAGGCCACACAAAGCTTGTTTCCATCAGGATCCCGGAAGTACGCGCCATAGTAGTTCTCGTGGTACTCGGGCCTCAGACCTGGCAACCCCTCTGACGTGCCGCCATGGGCGAGAGCGATGCTGAAGGCTTGATCTACGGCGGCCCGGGTTTCTGCGAGGAACGCAACCATGTTGCCGTTACCTGGCTCGGGTGCAAGGCTGTCGTATGGCTTGCCGATCAGGAAAAGGGGCCTCGGACCGGGATTGGATTGCCAGCCCGCCCATGGTCGGCTTCTATCGCAGAAGCGAGCCTGGATGCCGAGTGCTTCCATCAACGGGTTGTAGAACGCAAGTCCGCGATCAAAATCGCTAACGCCGACGAAGACATGTGAGAACACGGTTACCTCCGAGGTGAATCTTATGACGCCCAACGCCTGAATTAGCGCGGGCGTCCGCGTTAACTGGCATCCTGAAGCGCATCTTGAGCAAGGGCGATGACGAGCGGTACACGGTGGTCATTCTCTTCCTCTGGAAGCGCCGACGGACCACGAGAGCAGCTTGTGGTGGCCCGTTTGACCGCCTGGTTAACCTGCACTTTAGATGCAGTAGACATGTGGTCCCTCGGTGCCGTTTGACCACCATGCTTCGATCTCTGGGAAGCATGAAATCAGATGGTCTACCACTTCGTCGGGCGTGTACCTAAACTGACCAGTTCGGAGGATCTCCAGCCAAGGCTTGCGGAGGTTGAACCAACAACTCATTGGACCGCCCCTCTTGCGCTGCAGGCGACCACGCTTCGTTCGGGTGAGTACGTTCGCTCCCTCAGGGAGGTTGAAATTGAGAACGAAATAAGGACGGTGGTATTTGTCCCACTGAATCTCAAACTCGTATGCAATGTCGCCGTCACTCTTGCGAAAAGTCGTAAACAGCGAGTTGCCGGATTTGACGCGTGCAAATCCCCGGTCTTCTGCGAAAGGGTAGAACCTTTCCTTGATGGTCTCGCGCAGTGGATGAGGCATTGTTTTCCGGCCGGCAAATTGCTTGAGCATTAAACCATTCGGTCCATGACGTACTTGTTAAATTTTTACCGCAACGCACCGCAAATTCATGCAGGGATGAAAATTTTGCGAAACACCGCAAAATGCCTTTTTTCGCCTCTGAAACGCGATACGGAAAAAGATCGGAGTATTTCAGGCTGTTGGCCCAATAAGTACGGGCGCCAATAGCTATCTAATTCATAGCAAATTGCCGCGGCCCACGGTACTCACTCCGGGGTACTGCCTACAGGTGCCGCGTCTCCGCGGGCTCCGTCCACCAGCTGTTGTCCCGCCCGTTGAAGAACTTGACAGGCGCTTGCAGGAGTTCTTCGGGGGACGCATCGTCGAGTGTGCCCACCTGGATGGAGACATAGTCTCCGCCGATCTGTTCGATGTATCCGCGGCCAAACGGGCGAACACCGCAATGTTTGCAGAACAGGTGATGCGCACTCTTTGTTCCAAACTGGTAGTCGCTCAGATCGGACTCGCCGGAAAGCAGGCGGAAATCTGCGGGCTTGATAGTGACGCCCCAGTTCCTCGTCTTGGTACAGATTGAGCAATTGCACTTTCCGGTGCCGGTACTCAGATCGAGGTCTGCCTCGTAGCGTACTGCGCCGCAGTGGCAACTGCCGTGGTAGGTTTTCTTCATGCATTTGCTCCGTAGTGAGAGGGACAAATCTTGAATGATGCCCAACGGAATTTACACCGTCAATCCCACTTGCAGCGCAACACATGCAGTCATGTTCAACTGCGAACGGAGGGTGTCAGCAGACCGCGCAAAGGTGGAATTGGGCAGTCCCACCATTGTTTTCACTTCCAGTGATCGACAAGAATCCGAGTGGCACGCACCCCGTTTGAAATCATTTGCTGCCGACGGAGCGTG
The DNA here is from genome assembly GCF_002001015.1 of Polaromonas sp. A23. Lineage (GTDB taxonomy): Bacteria > Pseudomonadota > Gammaproteobacteria > Burkholderiales > Burkholderiaceae_C > Polaromonas. Next base: position 146,182 of record NZ_MUNO01000006.1, read on the forward strand.
GACTCAGCGCTGCGTGGGCCGCTGTCGCATCAAACGGGATTTCGCCGAGAACAGGAGTGCGCGGGAATACAGCTTGTGAAAGCCAAGCAGCAAGCGAAAGGTCAAGCCCAAGCCGGGTGTTTGGGCGCCGTCCCTTGCGACACGCGCTGGCACCACAGCGGACCCAAAGTACAAGCGCGTGCCTGCGGAGTTTTCGCCTTCCATAGGGATGACCATCAACCATGAACGTGTGCGCCCTTGAAAGTCGCACATGAGCAACTGATCTTCACGCCGGTCCTCAACGCTCCACGCGGCAAACGAATCAAGTGTTTCTGAAGCCAGTTGGCTGGCCTGCGCGTCCGTCGAGGGTTTCGAAACGAGCCGTGCAAGAAGCAGCCTCTCAAGCTTGAACAAGGGAGTTGTGTAAAAGGCCTCGACATACTCGGCCTGGGAAATGTGTCGCGCCATCTCCGTGACGTAGCAATCCGCGTGCGCTTCTCCGTGCTGATATTTGCTCAGAAGGGCTCCGTGCGGGAGTTCAGATCGGTGAATGGATGGCATTTGTTGTGTGTTTGGAGTATGACGCTTCACGTTCGAGATAAGCAGCAAACAACGGCGATATCGACGTAGCAGAAGTGAGCAATTGACGCTCGCCATTGCTTGTTCGGTTGATTGACGGATTAGCTAGTACGCGGATCGGAAAGTGCATGAACTTGGCCTGACCTAGTCTCGTTCGAGGCGATATAGCGCTGTTGTTCGGCCGACCAATTGAAATAGATGGCTGCATCGCGTGAGATTGCGGACCCGAATGGACTATCTTTTACTTCGAGTTCGACGCTGCACAAAGAAACCAAGGAGGACTGACCAACCAGCTTGGCCACGAGCTCCAGCGTGTAGGTACCAGCTGAAAACAAGAAGAGAGGTGTGCGGTTGATCGGGTTGAAATGATGATTGGTGGCAAGGCCTGACTCTGGGATGAAGAGCCCACTACCGCGAATGAGATCTTTGTCACCATAGCCCCAGAACGAAAACTCAGCGGTCCTTGAACCTTCTCGGACGCGGAGGAAGAGACTCTCAATAACTTGGCCTCGTTTGCCCGTGCTGAAAATAAGTGTTCGCAGAAAGACTTTTGCCCATGGCTCCTTGCCGACCGAAAAGTCGTAGCTGAATGACACGAAGGAAGGGTGTGTACTCCGGACAGTGCCGCGCCTGAATATGGTGAACCAAGCGGTGAACAGCGAGACCAGCAGCGCAATGACCGACACAGCAGGCGAAATATCGGCGAAGGTCATGTGATTGCTAGCTGAATTTAGACCACAAAATCTGCAGCATAACTTGGCTACTACGGTTTAACCTGGGCATCAAAATCTCCTACAAGTGACGTGATTGTTCAGTTGTACTGCAATACGCTGAAAATTCATACAGCCATAGAATTTTGTGAAACATCGCAAATTTCCTTTTTGCTCTCTGGCGCGCAGGCTGGGCACATTGCCGAGTGCTTTTGGCTGTTGGCCCAATGAATACGGGCGCCAACAGCTATCCAATTGGTAGCAAATTGAGGCAGGCCATGGGACTCACTTCGGAACTTTGTCAAACATCATGCGAATAAACGATGAAGCCCAGGTGTTGGGCCACCTTGTCATACAACAGCCGGCCGGCGGAGTTGGTGGTGTGGGTTTGCCAGTACACGCGTTTGATGTGTGCAGCCTTCGCCTGCTCGTACACACCTTCGATCAACGCGCGACCGACGCCCTTGCCGCGCGCGGCCGGGTCGGTGAACAGGTCCTGCAGGTAGCAGGTGAGTTCAAAGCGGGTGGTGCTGCGGTGGTACAGGTAGTGGGTGATTCCCAGCAGCTTGCCGTCACGCTCGGCCACCAGGGCGAAGACGGGTTCGGCCGGATCAAAAAAGCGCTGCCAGGTGGCTTGCGTGATTTCGGGCGCAAGTGCGGTCTCGTCCTTGCGGCCATAAAAAGCGTTGTAGCCGTCCCAGAGCGGCACCCAGGCCTGGAAGTCGGTTTGTTCAATCGGACGTATGCGAAGAGGAGTAGTCATTTTTGGAAAGGTGTTGAGGTTCAGTGCCGTGAGCGGGTCTTCACGGCATCCGGAGGCATCACTGTATCGTCCTGGTAGACCCGCGAGAGCAGCAGGCTGAAGGCGTACTGGCGCGCTGTTGGTGTGGCGCGGAGAATGCCCTCGTCCTGCAGGATTTTGATCAGTTTTGTCGGGGCCACGCGTTTGTCGCCAACGATCTCGACATGGCCCGCATCGACTTCCACCCGGCGCGCCCGCCTGTCGGTTTCGATCAGGGAGTTGCGCTGCTCCGCCAGCGAGAAAATCTCGTCACCCTCTGCGCAACGCCCGCCCTCTTCGCGCCTGCAGGTGCCGCGCTCGTTGGTGTCTATCTTCAGGTAGTTGGCGACTTGTTGCGCCAAGGCGCCGGGTTCGCGGATGAAGGGCGAGGAATAGGTGATGTCGGCCCACTTCGGGCCGGTCGCCAGATAGCAGCTCAGCGGCACCATGCCCAGCGTGAGCGGATAGAGCCAGCTCTTGCCGCAAGTCCTGGCCGACTCGATGCCGGCAAACGGCCCGGAGATGGTCACCAGGCGAACATCGATCGCGCGGCCGGAGGGTGCTGCGGAGGAAGGTTCTGTCATCGACCTGCGTGCGATCAGCGCGCCCTGGCTGTGGCCGATCACCGTGACGTGGGGAACGCTGGATTGCGCCGCGAGCTTGCTGACGGCGTGCCTCAGTGCGTCAGCGCCTTCGGTGAGTCTGGCGCGGTCGTCGTAGGTAAAGCAGGCCGACTGCTGGCCATGAAAAGCCAGCACCTGGGCCAGGGCCCGAAACTGGCCGGATGAACCGAAGCAGCCGTGCACCAGGATGTGGACCGGTTGGCTCGCGTCGAGGCGTAAGGTGCGGTCGGGGTTGTCTGTGCAAGGCCCCAGACCGGGGATGTTGAGGCTGATGTCAGATGAGGTCAGGCGTCCGGGCTCCAGGTCTCCGGCATGTATTCCGTCGTGCGAAGCGCAGCCGCCGAGCAGGCCCACCAGGGCAAGGAGAGTGGCAATACGGTTCATGGGCAGTCCTAAAAAATGCGCTTTGCTGAAGTCAAGCCTTGAGGTACAGGCAAGGTCAGGTTTCAAAGCGGCTTGCACGGAATGGCAAAGTCGACATGGATGTGGTTGTCGTGGCGCGCGCCGGGATCGTCCCAGAAGTTCACCTTCCATCGGAGATACGAACCGTGCCGGGTGCCGAAAAGTTTGAGCTGCAGCTCGCGGACAAGGATGACCCGGTCTACGCCGTAGCCATTTTTTCGGGCAGTCTCACTCAACTGGTAGATGAGTTCGGCGAGCACTTCAAAGTCGATGGTGACGGAGGGGTCGGCAGACTTTCCATCGGCGCCAAAGCGGACCTTGTAGCCAAAGCCGTTGTCGAGCCGGCTGGGGATCAGCACACGCTTGCCTTCCGCGTCTTTTGCGGGCACGAACAGGTCCACGGACGTGCCGCGCTGGTGGGTGTGGTGGTTCGTGATCGGGCCTCCATCGGCCAGCCCTGTCTCGCCGATCAGGAAAACCGAATCCGGAATGACTTCAGCGGTGGCAGCATAGGCCTGCTCCAGAATTTTCTTCACGGCCGAATGCACAAAGGTGCGGCGGGCTGCGCCGCTCCAGCCGATGACCTCGAAGTTGGGCCCTTTGGGCGGAACCTGCACCGAGCCTTCGATGCGCCCCCTGTTGATCTCGCCATAACACTGGCTCTCTTGTGCCGCCGCATATGTCGGGAAGGCGCAGGCCAGGACTGCGGCGACAGCGCAGGACACTGCCCATGTGCCGATGCGACGCAGGCTCCCGGCCGGGCTGCTCATGCCGGCGCACCGTACACCGGCTCGCAGCGCACCTCGGTCTTGACCGAGTTGGCAATGAAGCAGGCATCGTGCGCCTTGTGGTGCAATTGGTCCAGCTCTTCGCGTGTGGGCTGGCGCTCGCCGGAAAATGTCACGTCGGGATGCAATGTGACGACAGTCATGGCCACCTTCCCTTCGGCGTTTTTCTCCATGACACCCGTTGCGGCGTCGAAATAACGGTCGACACAGAATTTACGCTTGGCCGCAATCGACAGAAACCACAGCATGTGGCAGCTGGACAGCGAGGCGACAAAAGCCTCCTCAGGGTCCAGAGCCGAGGCGTCAGACATAGGCAGCGGAACCACGTGCGGCGAGGAAGAACCCGGCACTTCCAGGCCGCCGTCGAACCGCAGCAGGTGCCGGCGGCTGTAGCGGTTGCCTGCAAAGTCACCTTCATTGCGCAACCATAAAACTTCGGCTGTGTAGAGCGACATGATGTTCAGTTGAAAAATTGATGCAGCGCGTGGGCGGTTTCCAGTGGCAATTCTTCGGGAATGAAATGGCCGGCTTGCATGGGCTGGCCGCTGACAACGCCGCTGCACTGGGCCTGCCACAGGGCCAGCGGTTCAAACAGCTTGTGCACCACCCCGCGTTCACCCCAGAGAATGTGCGTGTCGCAGGCAATCTTCCGCCCGCTCGCCCGGCTTTCGCGGTCATGCACCAGGTCAATGCCGGCGCTGGCACGGTAGTCCTCGCAGGCGGCGTGGATTGCCTCGGGTGTGCAGAAGCAGCGCTCGTATTCGATCAGCGCCTCGGGCTCGATATAACTCAGGCCGCTGCTGCCCCAGCCGCCCAGCTTGGCATGCAGGTAGGCCAGGGCGTTGCCGCCGATCATGGTTTCGGGCAAGGGGTTGGGCTGGATCAGGTGGAACCAGTGGTAGTAGGCCGTGGCAAAACGCATGTCGGTGGCGTTGTACATGTCCAGCGTGGGCGCGATGTCGATCAGGCAGAGTTTCTCGACGTGCCCCGGGTGATCCACGGCCAGGCGGTGTGCCACGCGTCCGCCACGGTCATGGCCGCAGAGAAAAAACCGGCTGCGGCCGAGCGCATCCATCACGCTGAGCGCGTCCTGCGCCATGTTGCGCTTGCTGTAGTTGCTGTGATCGGGCAGGCCGGCCACCTTGGAAGAGTCACCATAGCCGCGCAGGTCGGGCAGGACCAGGAAAAAGCGCGCCTGCAGTGCCTGCACGGCGCGGTGCCACATCACATGACATTGCGGAAAACCGTGCAACAGCAACAGCGCCGGGCCTGCGGGATTGCCGCCATAGCGGGCAAAGATGGAGGTGCCATTGACCTCGAAGTCGCGCGCTTGAAAGCCTTCAAACCAGGAGATCGGCAAAGTCGAGGCCATATTCAGCTACCGCTTCGTTGTCGTGAGGTCAGGTATTTTTTCAGATTCGCGGCTGCGGTGGCCCGTACCTTGCTGCGCAGAAACGGGGTCCAGCCCAGCAGCAGGCCCGGCGTGCCCAGCGCCTGGCGCGACCAGGCCCAGAAGTTGAAGCGGTCACGGTGCGTGGCAATCAGGCCTTGCGGTGTGAAGGTAAAGCGCCCGTCGATGATGTTGTGCACCATGCGCCCGGTGGTACTGAAGCGGTAGTGCGCTTCCCAGTGCGCCTGGCCGCCGGTGACATCGGCTTTGATGCCGCTGTACTCCAGCTTCCACACGTCGCGCCCCTTGGCCTTGGTGGCGTCGCACAACATGTGCCACATGCCTGTCACCTGCTCGTGCCCGCGCAGCGAAAACGCCTCGTCGTCAAAAGAAGCGTCGGGGGCATAACACTGGGCCATTGTGTCCGAGTCCAGCCGCGCAAATGCGCTGTAGAACTTTTCGAGAGTCTGCTCATTGGGGTGCATAAAACCGCTTTCTCGGAGTGTGGGGGGGCTGAGAAATCGTACACCGTCCCGCTGCATCTGCGTATTTACCTGTAAGCGGTGGCAGGCACACGGGCGACAGGCGAGCCATTGAGCGGGATTGAAAGGGATTGATAGGGATTGATATTGCGCCAAACCGACCCACCTGCTCCGGATGATTCCATTTTCCGTTCTGGACCTGTCCCCCGTCGTGGAAGGCAGCGATGCTGCCCAATCATTGAGAAACACCCTGGACCTGGCGCAACATGCCGAACGCTGGGGCTACCAACGCTTCTGGCTGGCCGAGCACCACGGCATGCCCGGTATCGCCAGTGCCGCCACGGCCGTCGTCATGGCACATGTGGCCGGTGGCACCACACGCATCCGGGTTGGTGCCGGCGGCATCATGCTGCCCAATCATTCACCGCTGGTGATTGCCGAGCAGTTCGGCACGCTTGAATCGCTGTTTCCCGGCCGTATTGACCTGGGCTTGGGACGCGCGCCCGGTTCTGACCAGGTCACCGCGCGTGCGTTACGCCGCGACCTGAACGCCAATCCTGACGAGTTTCCGCAGGATGTGGTGGAACTAATGAATTACTTCGAACCGGTGTCCGAGGGGCAACGCGTGCGCGCCGTGCCTGGTGCCGGGCTGAAGGTGCCGGTGTGGATTCTCGGCTCCAGCCTGTTCGGCGCGCAGCTGGCGGCCCAGCTCGGCCTGCCATTCGCCTTTGCCTCGCACTTCGCACCGGCGCAGATGATGCAGGCCATGGAGGTGTATCGCAGCCGCTTTCGTCCTTCGGAGCAATTGGCGCGCCCCTATGTGATGCTGGGTTTCAACGTGTTTGCGGCAGACAACGACGAGCAGGCACAGTTGCTGTCGTCTTCCATGCAGCAGGCTTTTGTCAATTTGCGCAGCGGCCGGCCTTCGCGCCTGCAGCCGCCTGTGGCCGGTTACGAAGAACGGCTGACACCGCCCGAGCGAGCGATTCTTGAACAGACACTGTCTTGCTCGGCCATAGGCGCGCCGGGCACGGTGCGCCGTGCGCTGGAGGCCTTTGTGACCCGCACTGGTGCTGACGAGTTGATGATCACCTCACAGATCTTCGACCACAAAGCGCGCCTGCGCTCGTACGAGATCACGGCGGGCCTGCAGGGCTGAGCGCACTCTCAGGAGCGGAAGTGCAAGCCAGGGCCGCGGGTCCGGCTTTGCCGGCCCGCAGGCGCAGCAGCCCCCTCGGTGGGCAGCGTATTACACGCAGCCGAAGGCGAAGTGAAAAGCGTGGGGGCTATTTGACGGAGAGGAGTTCAATCTCAAACTGCAGCGTGGCGTTCGGTGGAATCACGCCACCCGCGCCGCGTGATCCGTAGGCAATCGCTGCCGGGCAGGTCAGCTTGGCCTTGCCGCCCACCTTCATTTTTTGCACGCCTTCGGTCCAGCAGGCAATCACGCGGTTCAGCGGAAACTCCGTCGGCTCGTTGCGGGAGTAAGAGCTGTCGAACTCGCGGCCATCGGGAAAGCTGCCGCGGTAATGCACCTTGACGGTATCTGTGGCCGCCGGGCTGGCACCGGTGCCGTCTTTCAGCGAGCGGTAAACAAGCCCGCTGGCAGTGACCGACGCACCGGCCTCTTTCGCAGCCGCAGCTGCAGCCGCATCGGCTTGCGCCCAGGCGGCGGGCAAAACACAGAGGGACAAAACGCCAGCATAAAGAATGGATCGCACAAAAACTCCTTGGATGATGTTGACCGCGAAGCAGGCCATGCACCCATGTTAGCGTGGTGCAGGCAGGGATGAGTGAGCTAGCCTGTGGCCTGCAAATGCAAGCCAGGGCCGCGGAACTGGCTCCGCCAGTCCGCAGGCGCAGCGGCCCCCTCGGGGGGGCAGCGCAGTACACGCAGTGACAAGCGTGGGGGCTACATCCTTACCGCGGCGCGTTAAGCAGCTCGTCCTTGTTCTGACTCCACCACGGGTCCTTCACCACGGACAGAATCTTGTCGAAAGCAAAGGCTTTCTGGCTGATCACCAGCCTGCCCGCACAGCGCCGCAGCGCGTGATAGCTTTCCTCCGTGGCATCGAGCGGAGGGCAGCGGGTCTTGAGCTTGTCGTAGTAATAAGGGGGCCAGGTACCGGTGGCGTTGACCTCCGGAGCCGACAGCCAGTAAACCCGCTCGTTCCTGTCGGCCGACCAGCGCTGGAATACCGGTGGCGGCAGGCCTTGCTTGTACAGGTAGTCGCGCAACAGGTCCATGCGCGTGTCATACAGCGGCGGCGCGTCCCGCGGTGTGGTGCTGTTCACAGTCGGTGCCGGGCCAGGTTTTTGCAGGCCGATGCGACCGACGGGCAGCAGTCGCCAGGCGCCGGACAGCCATACGATGGCGCAGGCACCTGCGCAATCGGCGGTGGCGACGGTGTGCGGGTACAGGGGCGCGAGCAGCTCTGCCAGCAGCATGGCCTCTGCAATGTCGCCGCCGGTGATGGCCATTTCCACACGGCCCAGTGCGTACCACGCATCAACAGGATTGCGCCGCATTGACGCCTTGAACTGCTCGGTGTCGCCGGGCAGTAATTCTCCACTGATCGTCAGCTTGCGAGCCACCCCTGCGAGCGGCCCTTCGGGAAAGGGGTTGCTGTATTGAAATTCAAGCGCGTGGACGCTCGATGCGAGCAGCAGTAGCACCGGAGCCAGGTGCCTGGCGGCGCCCGCAAAACCCAATCCTGCCTTGAACCAGTCACTTGTTCGCATTGAACCTTTGGAAACCTGCTCGTCGGCAATTTCGCCGCCGGTCGAGAAAGCAGGTTAGAAAAATGACTGTACACGGCCCTTGCCGTGCGGCCAGGCGGGGATCACCTACTTTACAAAGCTACACAGCGCTTGTGAGTTTCAGGCCCAGGATTCCGGCGACGATCAGACCCACGCAGACCAGCCGCGCGGCTGCTGCGGGTTCGGCAAACAGCACGATACCCAGGGTGACGGTGCCCACCGCACCTATGCCGGTCCACACAGCGTAAGCGGTTCCAACCGGCAGGCTGCGCATGGCCAGACCAAGCAGCACGATGCTTAGCGTCATCGCCGCCACCGTACCAACACTGGGCCAGAGCCGGGTGAAGCCCTCGGTATATTTCAGGCCGATGGCCCAGCCCACCTCAAGCAGGCCGGCGATAAACAACAGAACCCACGGCATGGCCAAACTCCTTCGTTGCTTCAAGTGCTATATAAATAATAGCTGTCAGTGCCCGATTAAAAAGGGCTAGAGCCTGATTTGACCTGAAGCTTGAAGCCGGTGCCGATGTGGCGCGGCAACCACCCACGGCGGGCATGGGTTTGGCGTGGACGGGTTATTCCATCAGTATCTTGGGGCGCGACAGTGGCAAGGCGCCCACTTCCTTGACAATGCCCTGCGCGTCAAAAACCACCTGGAACTCCTCGGACTGGTTCAGCCAGTAGCGCCAGATGGACGTGTCGAGGTTGGGCGTTTCGTCGCTGGTGGGATAACCGACGGACATCAGCACCTGCTCGCGCGTCATGCCGTTGAAAAGCCGGCCGGTCTTGATGGCTTCGCGGGTGCGGGGATCGAAAGTACTGATCCGAATTTGAGGATTGACGGCCACCACATAGCGCTTTGCAAAGGCGTCCAGCGGGAGGTTGCGGCTGTAGTCATTGCCCAGAATCTGCGACGAACCGTCGATTTCCGCCATCACGCGATAACGGCCATATCCCGTGACTTTGACTGGCGTGCCCACCGGCAGCACCCGTTTGCCCTTCTCGGCGTAGTTGATGTCGGTGATCCATTTGCCGTCGGTGCGCAGATTGCAGCAAAGATAACCCTCCGGCATGCCTTGCGCCCACAGTGCGGTGGGTGCGGCGGCCAGTAAAAGAGTGGACAGGACGAGACGGACGGACATGGTTTTCTCCCGGTTTTGTTGGTGTCGGCCATCAAGCGCAAGGCCTGGCCGCGCCTGATTATGAATGCAGGGGCGAGTCAGAGGTCTTCGGGATTCCATTCTTTTTGGCATTTTCCGGCGAATCGTTCATAGCGCTTTTGGCAAAGCCTGGGCAATAAAGTCATAAACAGCGCGTATGCGCCGGCTGGTGCGGATTTCGCGGTGCACCGTCAACCAGATCGGAATGGGCGGCACCTTGATTATCGGCAGTACGGCCAGCACGTCCTTGTCGGTCGCGGCCAGGTAGTCGGCAATGAAGCCAATGCCCAGGCCGGCGCGCACCGCCTCCCAGTAGGCAATCAGGTCGTCGCAACGAAACGCAAATGATTCGCGCGTCACCGGCAGGCCAAAACCGACCATCCCTTTGAGGATGGCCTCGTCGCGGTCGCCGCCCACCAGCTCGTGGTTTAACAGGTCTTGGGGTTGTTTCGGGGTGCCTCGCCGGCGCAGGTAATCACGGTGTGCATAAGTGCCCAAAGTGATTTTGGCGATGCGCTTGACCACCAGGCTGGCCTGATCGGGCTGCACCATGCGCAGGGCAATGTCGGCTTCGCGCCGCAGGAGGTTGCTGACCGCGTTGCTGGGCACCAGTTCAATCTGGATGTCGGGCAAGGCCAGCCGCATCTGCGCGAGGATGGTCGGCAGCAGGTAGCAGGCGACCGGCTGGCTGGCCGTGACCCGCACCGTGCCCGAAATGCCCGGCTCCAGGCCCGACACACTGCGCGAGAGTTCATGCGCGGCGCTGTCCATGGCGCGCGCGGCAGTCGCCAGCTGCAAGGCGGTGGGCGTAGGCAACAAGCCGCGGCCGGTGCGTTCGAACAGCAACACGCCCAGCTGCGCCTCCAGCTCCGCAATGTGGCGGCCGATGGTGGGCTGGGTGGTGGACAGCACGCGTGATGCGCCCAGCAGGCTGCCCTGGTCGAGAGCTGCCAAAAAGGAGCGCACCAGGCGCCAGTCGAAGTTGTTATTCATTTTTGAATACCTGATGTAAGCAGTTAGGTAATTGTCGAACAGCTTTCCTGTTTCCACAATGACCCCATTAACTGTTTATTCAAGGAGCTCTTCATGACACAGCCATCCATCGTTCTTGTCCTCGGCGCCCGTGGGCGCTTTGGGCTCGCGGCGGCCCGTGCTTTTGCCCAGGCGGGCTGGCAGGTGCATGCGCAGTTGCGGCCCGGCGTCGCCGGTCCGGCAATCGCCGGGGTGCAATGGCTGGCCGCCGAGCCGGGCGACACCGCCCGCCTTGCCGCAGCGGCGCGCGGCGCCAATGTGGTGGTGCAGGGCCTGAGCCCGGTCTACACACACAAGGCTTGGCGCAGGGACCTGCCCGGCTTGACGCAGGCCGCCATCGACGTGACGCGTGCGCTGGGAGCTACCTTGATGTTGCCTGCGAGTGTGTATAACTTTGGCGAAACCATGCCGGCGCAGCTGCGCGAAGATACGGTGCAGGCGGCCAGCACCTTCAAGGGCCGCATGCGCATGGACAGCGAAGCACGGGTGCGCGCCGCGACGCAGGACGGCCGCATGAAAGCGGTGGTGATACGCGGCGGCGATTTTTTCGGCAGCGGCACGGGCTCGTGGCTGGACCAAGTGATGCTCAAGGACATCCAGCGCGGCAAGCTCACCTACCCCGGGGCCATGAACGTGCCTACCGCCTGGGCTTACCTGCCTGACATGGCGAGCAGTTTTGTCGCGGTGGCTGGTCGCCGGCATGTGCTTGCGGCCTTCGAGGCGCTGCATTTCGCCGGCTACAGCCTGACGGGCCAGGACTGGGCCGATGCGCTGGGCGCCATTGCCCGCGAGCACGGATGGCTGCCCTCCGGCGGCAGCTTGCGCAGCGTTTCCCTGTCGTGGTGGATGATGCGGGCGCTCGGACTGGTTTTGCCACAGGTGGCGGCTCTCTGTGAAATGCGCTACCAGTGGCGCACGCCGCATGCGCTGGTGAACACCCGCATGGCTGCATTGACCGGCGCCGAGCCGCATACGCCGTTTCCCGAGGCGGTGCGAGCGTCAATGGCAGAGCTTGGCCTGTTGACGCAGCGCATAGAGAGTGCCGTGAAAGAGAGTACGGTGACGATGCAAGCTTTTGAAAGGAGCGCATCATGAACCGCAGGAGTTTTGTTCGCCTGGCGGGCGGCGGCATGGTGCTGGGTGCCACCGCTGGCCTGGCCGGCTGCTCGTCCAGCCTGCCGCCTGAAGCGGTGCAGGCCTGGAATGGCCCGGCCGCTGACTCGGTCGATGTTCGCCACTGGATCCTGAGTTACGCGATATTGGCGCCGCATTCGCACAACCTGCAGTCCTGGCTGGTGGATTTGCGTCAGCCCGGCGAAATCATGCTGTACTGCGACCTCACGCGCCTCTTGCCCGAGACCGACCCGCTGTCGCGCCAGATCATGATGAGCCAGGGAACCTTCCTGGAACTGCTCGATCTTGCCGCCCGGCAGAAGGGCCTGCGTGCCGACATCGCGCTCTTCCCGCAAGGCGAGTTCGGCCCGGCCGCGCTGGACAAGCGGCCTGTGGCGCGCATCCGCCTGAGCCCGGATGCCGCCGTGAAGCCGGACCCGCTGTTCGCCCACATCCTCACGCGGCGCACCAACCGCGAAGCCTATGAACTGCGTGAGCCCGCTCCGGCCGCCGTGCAGGCCATCGCTGCGAGTGTTGCGCCGCACCCGGTGCGCACGGGTTTTGTCGGCCCGGCCCAGCCTGACGCACTGCAGAAACACCGTGCCATCGCGAGCGAAGCCTGGCGCATCGAACTCGTCACGCCCAGGACCATCCTGGAATCGTTCAAGGTGCTGCGCGTTGGCCCGCGTGAGATTGCCGAACACCGCGATGGATTGAGCATCAACACACCGATGGTGCGCGCGCTGACGGCAGTCGGCCTGTTCGACCGCAGCAAGGCGCCGGGGCCGGATGACACGGCCACCACCGGGCAGATCAAGGATTTCAACGCGAAGATCGCGACCACGCCGGCGTTTTTCTGGATGGTGACCGAAGGCAATGACCGCAAGACCCAGGTCAACGCCGGCCGAGCCTACGCCCGAGCGCAGCTGGCCGCAACCGCACAAGGCTTGTCGATGCAGCCGCTGTCACAGGCGTTGCAGGAATACCCCGAACAGGCGCGGCCCTATGCCGACATCCACGCCCTGCTGGAAGCGCCGCAGCCGCGCTACACGGTTCAGATGTGGACACGGCTGGGTTATGCGCCCGCCGTCGGGCCTGCACCGCGTCGCGGTATGGAGGCGCACCTCATCAAGGCTTAGTTTGATGCCGGTGGCGTGCCGGCCAACAGTTGCGCCAGCCGCTGCAGCGCGTGCTGCACCGTGGCTGTGCGAACCGCCGCGCGGTCACCGCTGAAACGCTGCATCTCGCTGCTGAGATGCCCATCGACCATGAAGCCGAACCACACGGTGCCTACCGGTTTGGCGCGGCTGCCGCCCGTGGGGCCTGCCACGCCGGTGACCGCAACGGCGACCCGGGCTCTGGAATGCTGGATGGCCCCTTGCACCATGGCGCGCGCAACTTCTTCGCTGACGGCCCCGTGCGCAGTAATCAAGGCGGCGTCGACGCCCAGCATCTCTGTCTTGGCTTCGTTGGAGTAGGTGACAAAGCCCCGCTCGAACCAGTTGCTGGAGCCCGCCAGGTCGGTGCAGGCCGCGGAGATCAAGCCGCCGGTGCAGCTTTCGGCCGTGGCGAGCAACCAGCCCTTTTTGAGCATCAAATCGGCCACCAGCCCAGCTAGTTCGGGCGCAAGCAGCTCACTTTTTAATAGCAAATCCTTGCTCACCAGAACCTCCAGCCCGCAATGACCAGCAGCGTGCAGAAGGCCGCTGCCAGGTCGTCCACCATGATGCCGAAGCCCCCGCGCCAGCCAAAACCCTTGAAGGTCCTGTCGGCCCAGGCCATGGGGCCGAACTTCACCGCATCAAAAAAGCGGAACAGCACAAAGGCTGCGAGTTGGCCCCAAAGTCCCATGGGCATGGTCAGCCAGAGGATGAGCCAGAAGGCCACAACCTCGTCCCAGACAATGCTGCCGGGATCGGCCACGCCCATGTTCTTGGCGGTCACGGTGCTGGCCCACCAACCGACCAGCGTGGCCGTGCCTATCAGCCAGCCGATTTGCATTTCGGTGAGCCAGGAGGCCATCACCACGTAGGCAAGCCAGGCCCAAAGCGTGCCGGCGGTCCCCGGAGCCACCGGGCTCAGACCTGCGCCAAAGCCCAGCGCCAGCAGGTGGGCCGGGTGCGACAGCATGAAACGGGCTGTGGGCCGTCGCGGTGGTGAGGGCGGCTCCGCGGAAGCAGGAGCGGCGTTGGGAAAGGGATTCATCGGGATTGCTTGGGGCAGGTGTCGAAAGACTGATTATGGGCAGGTCGTCATACGCCCTTCAGCGGGGGCGCTGGACGCCCTCGGCATTGGCGAACCACTGGGCCCAGTGGTCGATGCAGGCCTTGATCTTGGGCAGACGATGCCGGCTGGTGAGCGTCACGGCGTAAATGGGGCTGGGTTGTTCGTCAACCAGATCGGCCAATACGGGCACGAGCAGGCCCTGGCGCACCAGAGGTTCGGCCACCACGGTGGCAAAGCGTGAAATGCCCAGGCCCTGCAGGGCCAGCCGCGCCGTGATGCCGGTGCTGCCCGAACGCCAATGGCCCTCGGCGACCACCACGACCGGCTTGCCCTTGATCACAAACGGCCAGCGGTTGAGCATGGTGACTGCACTGTTGGTGATCAGCCGGTGCTGGTGCAGGTCATCCGGGTGCTTGGGCGCACCATGGGCTTGAAGGTAGCCGGGCGTGGCGTACAGCCTGCGCCCCAGCGTGCCGAGCTGCCGCGCCACCACGGTGTCGGAGGTGGGAACGCCGGTGCGGATGGCGATGTCAATGCCGTCGTGGGCCATGTCCACCAACCGGTCTTCGACGAGCAGGTCCACACACAACCCGGGGTGGCGTTGCTGCAGGCTCTCGAAACTGGGGATCAGCAGATATTCGGCCACCACCGTGCTGGCTGCCACACGTACCCAGCCACTGGCCTGGCGTGACTTGCTCGCAAATTCGCCTTCGAGCTCATCGAGCGTGCCCGTCAGCCGGCGGCAATACTGCAGAAAGGTCTGGCCTTCGACGGTGGGTGTCAGGCCGTGGGTGCTGCGATGAATCAGGCGGGCACCACAGGCTTTTTCGATGCGTGTCAGGGTGCGCGAGATCTGGCTCACCGGCACGTCGCGCTCGCGGGCCACGGCCGAAAGTGTGCCGAGCTCGGCCACGCGGGCGAACAGGTGCATGTCGTCAAAGCTGAGGTCGCGCATGGTGCCATGGTAACCAGCCTGCACGCGTTGCCTTTGCGGCGTTTGCAAAACCCAATTGCACCGTGTGCTGTTTCCCGCCGGAAGGGCTTTGCCTAAAGTTGCCTTCACCAACCGGCCATGAAAGGACCACACCATGTACAGCGAACTTCACCACGAAAACTATCAACGCCTGCACGATGCTGCCAGGCTCGCCGCACAGGAATTGCGCAGACAGGCAATCCGGGCCTTCTGGCATCAGGCCGCGCGGTTGGCAAAGCAGCTGATCCACGCAGCGCGCAGCCCAGTTGCACGACGACTGCCGCGGGAGGCATGACATGCCGACCCTGAGCCTGAAAATAGCACCACTCCAGAATCCGTCACGTTACCGGCAACTCGCGCAGGCCCTGACTAAGCTCACCGCGGTTTTGATCGAGGATCTGCCGGCCGCCCGCTGGTATGTAAGTGCACGCGAAGCAGAGCGGCCAACGGTGATGCTGGAGATCAGCATCACGGCGGGCACCAACACGGCCGACGAGAAGGCCGCGTTTATCCAGGCGGCGTTTGGCGAACTTCAGCGTCAGCTCGGCAGCGGCGGTCGGCTGGAGGAAGCCAGTTATGTGGTGGTGCGCGAGTTGCCCGCGTCGGACTGGGGTTATGGCGGGCGCACACAGCTGGCCCGAAAGCTCACGCCGGTTCAGGCAAAGTGATCGAACGAGGCGTAACGCTTTGGCAGCACCTGTCCCTGGGCGTCATGCAGGCGAATGCCCGGCGCAACCTCGATCTGGCCGATACGCGTCACCGGGGTGCGCGCCTGTTGCGCTGCTTCCTGCACAGCTTGCCGGGCTGAAGGCGGCGCGGTGAAGGCGAGTTCATAGTCGTCCCCGCCGGCGAGCACGTAGCCCAGCATCTTTTCATAAGAAAAAAGCTTCTCAGCCCTTGTAATTTGGGCGCTGGCAGCTATTAAATGAATAGCAATTGATGTGTCGATGGATGCACCGACACCTGATGCTTCCAGCACGTGCCCCAGGTCGCCCAGCAGCCCGTCGCTGACATCGATGGCTGCGGTGGCGATTCCGCGCAGGGCCATGCCCAGCGCCACCCGCGGAGTCGGTTGCTCCAGCCGCGTGCGGGCCAGCGTCAACAGCTCATCCGGCAGCGGCGCGTGCTCGCGCAGTGCGTCCAGTGCCAGCCTGGCTTCACCCAGCGTGCCGCTGGCATAGATGTCATCGCCCACCTGCGCCCCGGAACGAAGCAGCGCCTGGCCACGCGGTACCTCGCCAAACACGGTGATACAGATGTTCAGCGGCCCCTGCGTGGTGTCGCCGCCGACCAGCTCGCAGTCGTGCGTGTCAGCCAGCGCAAACATGCCACGCGAAAAGGCGGCCAGCCAGGCTTCGTCGGCGCGCGGCATGGCGAGCGCCAGCGTGAAGGCCAGCGGCTGCGCGCCACAGGCGGCGAGGTCGCTGAGGTTGACGGCCAGGGCCTTGTGTCCCAGCGTGAAGGGGTCCACATCAGGAAAGAAGTGCCGACCTTCCACCAGCATGTCGGTTGAAATGGCCAGCTGCATGCCCTCCGCTGGCTGCAACAAGGCGCAGTCGTCACCGACGCCGAGCACCGCGCGTTTTGCGGGGCGTTTGAAATAACGTGCGATCAGGTCGAATTCACCCATGAGGGGAGCATAACGGGTGACCGGTGTTTTTTGTCGCTCGGTTAATTCAGATGTTGTGGTGTGCCTGCCAGCCGGGGGTTGCCCGGCGGGCGAGTCCCGGCCAGCAGACGCAGGCAAAACCACAATCTGCGGGAAAGAATTCGCAACCTTCAGCCCCCAGGCAATGTGAAATAAATCGTGGCACCTTGTTCAGCCGCAGCCTCGGCCCAAACCCGTCCGCCATGCCGCATCACAATGCGCTGCACCGTAGTTAGCCCAGCGCCGATGCCGGGAAAATCCGACGTCACATGCATGCGCTGGAAAATACCAAACAGCTTTTCAGCGTGGGCCATGTCGAACCCGGCGCCGTTGTCCTTGAAGAAGTAAACCGTCTCGCCATCCGGCCCGGCCTGGCTACCGACAGCGATTTCGGCGCGCTCTTTCTTTGAAGTGAACTTCCAGGCATTGCTGGCCAATTGATCCACCAGTTGCTGAAGCAATGTCGGGTCTGCCTGCGCAGCGAGCCCAGCCTGCACCTCGATCTGCACCGCGCGCTCGGGCTCTGTTTCGCGCAGCTTGGTAAACGACGCGTCGACCATGGCAGTCAGGTCCACCGGCTGCACCGTCATGGGCGCGCGCAGCAGACGCGACACCGTCAGCAACGCAGCGATCAGCTCATTGATATTGCCCACACCCAGGCGTATGCGCTGCAGGTAGTGCGTGCTGCGTTCCGTATTGCCCTTGGCCACGGCGCCCTCCAGCAGCCGACTGAAACCGTCAATCGTGCTCAGCGGGGCGCGCAGGTCATGCGAGACCGAATAGGAAAAGTTCTCCAGCTCCTTGTTGGCTGCCGCCGCTTCGGCGCTGCGCTGGTTCAGCTCGTCTTCGAGAAGGCCGGTGATGCGCAGGATTTCCTGTTCTGCCGCAGCAGCGTCGCTGCCGTCACGTATTTTCTGCAGCAACGCGGCCATGGCGGGCACGGCACTAACGGCGAGAGATTCTGAGGATGCAGCCATCTCAGCCTCGGGGTCCGGCTGCCAGGGTCCGGCGGCCTGTCAGGTTCAACGCAAATGTCATCAAGGTCCTTTAGGGGTCGATGCGGCCCAGCCCACTATGCACTGCAGGGCAGTTGGCCGTCAAGCTGAGCGACCCCATACCGACCGTGTGCCGCAGACTGGGCCAGGTTCTCTACAAACAACTCTCGCTCCCGGCTCTGTCAGCCCCGGCCGGCATCAGCCTGGACTGAAAACCTGGCTGGCCGTCAACTTGCGGCCGCGCGGACCAGCCGGTCACGCACGCCATCCCAGGCCGGATCAACCGGCGGGTGTTCGATCCAGATCAGCTTGACACCTTGCGCGTCAAAACCGCGCAGCACGGAAAAAAGCTGCTGCGCTGTGGCAGCTGCGTCGTCGGGCATGCGGCGGTAAAGCACCTGCGTCGACTTGATACGGACAATTGCGCGTGCATACACCGCGATGTGCGCGGCGTCGGGGCCCAGCAGGTCGAGTGCGGTCTGGATGGCGCTGGCATCCATCAGCCGGACCTTGGCATTGGGGGCGTAGTGCGACTCCAGCGTGCCGGAAGCGCGCGGGGCTTCGGCGCCCATGAACTCCTCGTTGCTCAGCACCGGCTGGCCGCAAGCAGCCTCGAGCTGGGCGCGTGTGAGCACGCCCGGGCGCAACAGCACCGGTCGGCCGCGTGTGCAGTCGACGATGCTGGACTCGATACCGACCTCGCACGGCCCGCCGTCAAGCACGAGCAGGCTGTCGCCGAATTCTTCAGCCACATGTTTCGCGGTGGTCGGGCTGACCCGGCCGAAGCGGTTGGCGCTGGGTGCAGCTACCCCGGTGACACAGGCCTTGAGCAGGGCGCGCGCCACCGGGTGCGCGGGGCAGCGCAGGCCAATGGAGTCCTGCCCGCCGGCGGCTGCCGCGGCAACGCCGGACTTGCGCGGCAGGATCACCGTCAGGGGCCCAGGCCAGAAGACCTGCATCAGGCGACTGGCGAAAGGCGGCACGCTGGCAGCATAGTCGGCCACCTGCGCGGGGTCGGCCACATGAACAATCAGCGGGTGGTCACTGGGCCGGCTCTTGGCCGCGAAGATGCCGGCCACAGCCTGGTCGCTGGAGGCGTCGGCACCCAGGCCATACACCGTTTCAGTGGCAAAGCCGACCAGGCCGCCGGACTGGATCACCCGGGCAGCCTCGGCAATCGCCGCAGGGTCAAGGCCGTCGCGAATCATCCCAGTGAGTCCAGGCCGGGCAAGGCCAGGATTTTTGCGGCTTGGCGCGCAGCCGCTTTCACCCCTGCGATGTCCGCGCCGGTAATGGCGAGATGGCCCATCTTGCGGCCGGCACGCGCTTCCAGCTTGCCATAGAGGTGCAGGTGCGCACCCGGCAGGGCCAGCACGGCCTGCCAGTCAGGCGTGCGTGGCTGGCCCGCTGCATCGAACCACACATCGCCCAGCAGATTCAGCATGATGGCCGGGGAATGCTGGCGCGGCGCAGGCAGCGGCAGGCCCGCCATGGCGTGCACCTGCAGGTCAAACTGCGAAACATCGCAGGCGTCCATCGTGTAGTGGCCGCTGTTGTGCGGGCGCGGCGCCATTTCGTTGACGACCAGCGCGCCATCGGCGCTGCCGTCGTCGATCACAAAAAATTCCACACACAGCACGCCGACGTAGTCTATGTGATTTGCTATGGATTCAGTAGCTGCTCGCGCCCGTAATGCAAGGGCTGAAGGCATATTTCCTTCATAAGCCGCGGTGACGGCGAGGATGCCGCCCACATGCACGTTGTACTGCGGCGCAAAACCGGTGGTGGCCCCGTCCCAGCCGCGCGCAACGATGACCGAACACTCGGCCTTCAGTGGCAGCAGCTTTTCCAGCACGCAGGGCACGCCCTTCAAATCAGCCCAGGCCACCGCAAGCTCGGCCATGTTGGCAACGCGCACCTGGCCTTTGCCGTCGTAACCCATGCGCGCGGTTTTCAGGATGCCGGGCAGCAGGTCGGCCGGCACCGCCGCCAGTTGCGTTGCCGTTTCAATCACCGCATACGGCGCGCAGGTCACACCCGCCACGCCGGCGCTGGCCGTGAAATGGGCTTTTTCCTCGATGCGGTTTTGCGCAATGGCCACGGCCGCTGCGCCGGGCGCGACCGGGCGGCTGGCGGCCAGCGCCTGCAGGGCATCGGCCGGCACGTTTTCGAATTCGGTGGTGACGGCAGCGCACAGCGAGGCGAGTTGTTTCAGGCCGCCCGCGTCGCTGTAGCCGGTCTGGATGTGGTGGTGGCTGACGCAGCCCGCGGGGCTTTGCGGGTCCGGGTCCAACACCGCGGTGAAGTAGCCGAGGCGCTGCGCGGCATGCACAAACATGCGGCCCAGCTGACCGCCGCCCATCACGCCCAGGGTGGCGGGCTGGCCCGACGCGTCGGTGGAACCTGGAAAAATCGGCGAAAAACTCATGCCGGCGGCAGCGTCATGGCGCGCGCGGCGGCGGTCTGTTCGGCGCGGAAAGCCTGCAGCTTGTCGGCCAATGTTTTGTCATGGGTGGCCAGCATGGCCACGGCAAACAGGGCGGCGTTGGCGGCACCCGCATTGCCGATGGCAAAGGTTGCGACCGGCACCCCTTTGGGCATTTGCACGATGCTGTGCAGCGAATCGACGCCCTGCAGATGGTTGCTGGCTACCGGCACGCCCAGGATGGGGACCGCGGTTTTAGCGGCCAGCATGCCCGGCAGGTGCGCCGCGCCGCCGGCGCCTGCAATGATGGCCTGCAAGCCACGCCCGGCGGCCTGTTCTGCATAGGCAAACAGCTCGTCGGGCATGCGGTGGGCCGAAACCACACGCGCTTCATGCGCCACACCGAACTGCTTCAGGATCTGCACGGCATGCTGCATCGTGGCCCAGTCGCTGCTGGAGCCCATCACCACGCCTATCAGCGGCGCCTGTTGATCTTGTGTTGTTGTCATGTGTTGCCTTCCGGGCCGTCTGTGCCGTCTATGCCGCCAATCGTTCGATGCCAGCGGCGATTTTACGGTCTGGACGGCCCGAGGCAGGGCTGCGGACCTCGCGCCGCGTGCTATCGTCCCTGCGCGGCGCAACCGTGCCTGTTGAAAACTCCCTGATCCACCCTTATTTGCCCAGCACCATGATCGACGTCACCATTGCCAATTTTGAAGAGGAAGTCGTTGCGGCTTCCATGACCACCCCCGTGCTGATTGATTTCTGGGCACCATGGTGCGGGCCCTGCAAATCACTGGGCCCCATCCTGGAGAAGGTCGAGATCGCCTACGGCGGACGCTTCAAGCTGGTCAAGATCGACTCCGACCAGGAGCAGCAACTGGGCGCCGCTTTCGGCATCCGCAGCATCCCGACCTGCATATTGATGGTCAACGGCCAGCCGGTCGATGGTTTTGCCGGCGCGCTGCCGGAAGGCAAGGTCAAGGAGTTTCTCGACAAACACCTGCCGCCGGCCGAAGAGCTGCCACCTGCCGAGGAAGAAATGGCCGAGCCGGAAGACACCAGCCCGGCTGCGGTGCTGGAAAAACTGCAGGCAGCCGTCGTCACCGACCCCGCCAACGACAACGCGCGCTTCGACTACATCCGCCTGCTGCTGCAGCACGGCCAGCTTGAACACGCCAAAACCGCTTTTGCACCAGTGGCCAGCAAGGCATCGGTGGTGCGCAAGCTCGAAGCCCTGCAGCACTGGTTCAACGCTATCGAATCAGGAGCTACTCACACAGACGCGGAACGGGCTCAAGCCGGATTTGATGCAAAACTTGCAGCCAACAAACGGGATTTCGATGCACGCTACGCGCTGGCGCAGCTGCACATGAGCCAGCAGCGCTGGGTGCCGGCGATGGACGAGTTGCTGGAAATTTTGATGCGCGACAAGTCCTGGAACGAGGAACTGGCACGCAAGACCTTTGTGTCCATCCTGGAAATCATCGAGCCGCCCAGGGTCAAGGTCGCCGACGGGCAGATTCCGCCGGATGATCCGGTGGTGGCTACTTACCGGCGGCGGTTGAGCAGTGTTGTACTGAGCTGACTCCCCCTTCTTGGTGAGTCATCCCGGATTTGATCCGGGATCCATGTTGGTTAGCTCGTGCCTTGAGGTATGCCAGCAAGCCGGGTCTCGCCCCGGCGGGCGACTTACTTTTCTTTGCTTCGCCAAAGAAACCTAAGGAAAAGAAAGGCGACCCGATGGTCTGGGTCCCTTCGCTTCGCTACGGGCAACCTGCGGTGCTCGCCGAAAATGGGGTCGAGCTCGAACTCGCTTCGCTCAGACAATCGCTCGCCCTGGTCCATTTTCGGCTGTGCTCCTCGGCCCAGCCCGACGGGTGGGGGAAGGAAGACCGAAAACCAATACCAATTCGGGGAGGCGAGGACGCGCAAAGCGCGTCCTCGCCGGAGCTCGATCCCGATTGCGTTTCCGCTCCCCACCCCTTCTGACTGCGCCGAGGAGCGGAGGTCCAGACGGATCAGGACGGGCGATTGTCTGAGCGTAGCGAGTTCGAGCCCGGCCCCGGCTGGACCGAGCACCGCAGGTCGCCCCGTAGCGCAGCGAAGGGGACGCAGGCAGCGGGGTCGCCTTTTCTTTGGTGACTTTCTTTTGGCGAAGCAAAAGAAAGTTACTTGCTGCCGGGCAACCCCCGGCTTGTTGTCACACCACCAACGGTTGGGCCAAAGCGAACTAAGCCGCTTCCTTATAAAAGAACCCACGCTGAATGCTCCGAGGCGCCAGCGGCTCAACCGCCTGATGAATCGCCCCAATGTGCTCAGGCGTCGTCCCGCAGCAGCCCCCCACGATATTGACCAGCCCCTCGTCGGCAAACTCGCGCAAGAGGCGAGAAGTCACGTCAGGTGTTTCATCGAAACCGGTGTCGCTCATCGGGTTGGGCAGACCGGCGTTCGGGTAGCAGCTGATGTAGGTGTCGCCGGCCACACGCGCCAGCTCCTGGATGTAGGGGCGCATCAGCGCCGCACCCAGGGCGCAATTGAGGCCGATGGCCAGCGGCTGCGCATGGCGCACGCTGTGCCAGAAGGCGGTGACGGTCTGGCCGCTCAGGATGCGGCCCGAGGCGTCGGTGACCGTGCCGCTGATGATGAGCGGCAGGCGCTCGCCGCTGTTGTCGAAGTATTCGTCGATCGCAAACAGCGCGGCCTTGGCGTTGAGTGTGTCGAAAATCGTTTCGACCAGCAACACGTCGGCGCCGCCCTTGACCAGCGCTTCGGTCTGTTCGTAATAGGCCTTGCGCAGCTCCTCGAAGCTGGTGTTGCGCGCGCCCGGGTCGTTGACGTCGGGGCTGATGCTGGCGGTTTTGGGGGTGGGGCCGAGGGCGCCGACGACAAACCGGGGTTTCTCCGGCGTGGAGAACTTGTCGCAGGCGGCGCGCGCGATGCGGGCAGACTCGTAGTTCATCTCGACCGCGAGGTCGGCCATGTCGTAGTCGGCCTGGGCCACGGTGGTGGCGCCGAAGGTGTTGGTCTCGATCATGTCGGCGCCGGCGGCCAGGTAACCTTCGTGGATGTCCTGGATGACATCCGGGCGTGTCAGGCTCAGCAACTCGTTGTTGCCCTTGACGTCCTTGTGGAAGTCCTTGAAGCGCTCGCCGCGGTACTGCGCTTCATTGAGCTTGAAGCGCTGGATCATGGTGCCCATCGCGCCGTCGAGGATGGCAATGCGTTTTTCCAGGATGGCAGGGAGCGCGGCTCCGCGGGTGTAGATGGCTTGCTTCATGCCCCGATTTTAAGGCGCAGCCCCTGCACCCACAAACCCTGCGGTTATGGACCGGGGCCGCTGACATGCCTGACAATAGCGCTTCAGTCTGGACCCGACCATGAAACACCTCCAACCCAAAGAAGCCTGGGACTACCTGCAGCAGCACCCCGACGCGCTGTTTGTCGACGTGCGCATGGAAATCGAGTCGCTGTACGTGGGCCGCCCGCCCGGCGTGGTCAACGTGCCCTGGTACGAGTACCCCGACCTGACGCCTGATGCGCAAAAATTTGCGGCAGCGGTGGAAAGCGAAGCCAGCAGCAAGGCGCAGCCGGTCCTGCTGATCTGCCGCTCGGGCCAGCGCACGCTGGCCGCGGGCCAGGCGCTGGAAGCAGCGGGCTTCAGCGAGGTGATCAACGTCGTGCACGGCTTTGAGGGAGAGCTGGATGAGCAGTTCCAGCGCTCCACCCTGAGCGGCTGGCGCTTTGACGGTTTGCCCTGGGAGCAGATGTAGCCGATTTCTTTGAGTGAAATCGGGCTTTTGTCCTTATTCCACGGGCGCAAGTAGCTACTTTTTTCATAGCATTTTATTCCCCGCCTTGAACACTCCCACCTTGCCGCACCCAACGACTCACCCCTCTCCGCTGGACATCCTGGGCCAGGTTTTTGGGTACTCCGACTTCCGCGGTCCGCAGCAGGCCATCGTCGACCATGTGGTGCAGGGCGGTGACGCGCTGGTGCTCATGCCCACCGGCGGCGGCAAGTCGCTGTGTTACCAAATCCCGGCGATTGCACGGCAGAACGCCGGACACGGCGTGACGGTGGTGATCTCGCCGCTGATCGCGCTGATGCACGACCAGGTCGGCGCGCTGCACGAGGCCGGTGTGTCCGCCGCCTTCCTCAATTCGACCCAGACGCAGGAAGAAAGCAGCCTGCTGGAAAAGCAGCTGCTGCGCAACGAGCTGACCCTGCTGTACGCCGCGCCCGAGCGCATCAACACGCCGCGCATGAAGGGCTTGCTGGGCTCGCTGCACGAGCGTGGCCTGCTGAGCCTGTTCGCGATTGACGAGGCGCATTGCGTGAGCCAGTGGGGCCACGACTTTCGGCCCGAATACCGCTCGCTGAGCCTGCTGCACGAGACCTTTCCCGACGTGCCGCGCATTGCGCTGACGGCGACGGCCGACGCGCTGACACGCCAGGACATGATTGAGCGGCTCAAGCTGGAGGACGCGCGCGAGTTCGTCAGCAGTTTTGACCGGCCCAACATCCGCTACACCATCGTCGAAAAAACCAACGCGACGCACCAGCTGCTGCGTTTCATCGAGGCCGAACACGCGGGCGAGGCCGGCATTGTTTATTGCCAGTCGCGCAAGCGGGTGGAGGAGGTCGCGGGCATGCTGGAAGACGCCGGCCTCAAGGCCATGGCCTACCACGCCGGCCTGGACAGCGCGCTGCGCCAGCAGCGCCAGGACCGCTTCCTGCGCGAGGAAGGCATGGTGATGGTGGCGACCATCGCCTTCGGCATGGGCATCGACAAGCCCGACGTGCGTTTTGTGGCGCACCTGGACATGCCGAAAAACATTGAAGGTTATTACCAGGAGACCGGCCGCGCAGGCCGCGACGGCCTGCCGGCCAATGCGTGGATGACCTACGGCTTGCAGGATGTGGTGAACCAGCGCCGCATGATAGACACCAGCGATGCGTCCAGCGAAGAATTCAAGCAGGTGATGCGCGGCAAGCTGGATGCGCTGCTGACCCTGGCTGAGGACACGCGCTGCCGGCGCGTCAGCCTGCTGCATTATTTCGGCGAAGACAGCCAGCCCTGCGGTAACTGCGACAACTGCCTGCAGCCGCCGGTGGTGTGGGACGCGACCGAAGCGGCACGCAAGATGCTCAGCTGCATCTACCGCGTGCAACAGGCCAGCGGCATCAGCTTCGGCGCCGGCCACCTGATGGACATCCTGCGCGGCAAGGCCACCGAAAAAGTGCTGCAGCACAGCCACGACAAGCTCAGCACCTTCGGCATAGGCGCCGACCTGGCGGAGGTGCAGTGGCGCGGCGTGCTGCGCCAGCTGATCGCCAAAGGCATGGTGCGGGTCGACCCCGACGCTTTCAACACGCTGCAGTTGCTGCCGGACGCGCGCCAGGTGCTCAAGGGCGAGGCCAGCGTGATGCTGCGCGAGCAAGCCGCAAGCGCTTCAACCGACCGCCGGAAAAAGAGCACAAAAACCTCCGCCAAGGGGCTGGCCGAAGCTTCGCTCAATGCCGGTGCACTGGAGCGCCTGACGCGCCTGAAAGCCTGGCGTGCCGAGGTGGCACGCGAACACAACCTGCCGGCCTTTGTGATCTTTCACGACGCGACCCTGCGGGCGATTGCCGAACGCGCGCCGCAAGACCTTGTCGGCCTGGAAGGCATCAGCGGCATCGGCGTCAAAAAGCTCGAAGCCTATGGGGCCGAGGTGCTGCGCGTCTGCGCCGGGACGGCCTAGAACCCATTCTGCGGCAAGATTCCATGGCAAGAATTGGGACGCCTGCCTTAAAGCGTATTACGGATCTCGATGCTGTCTATGGCGGCGCGCGCGGGGCGCTGCGGCGTTAACAGCCCGCGCACCAGGCCCGCGGCGTTAAAGCACCACGACACCACGGAAAACACGGCTTTCCTGGCACTTCGCTTTCGCCACGCCATCAGCACCACCGGTGCCGCCGCGATACCCGCAAATGCAAGCATCCGCAGCGTCCAGGGCATGGGTACCCCTAGAACGGCGACCAACACAAGCCACCACCCCAGCACTGCGACATACAGGCGCAGCTCGCGCACTTTGGTCAGCACCAGGCCCAGGTGCGACTCCCCCCAAGCCGCACGCAGCACTTCGCCCAGGCCGCAGATGTAGCGGCTGCGCCAGCGGCGCATCAACAGCTGGTAGGGGGGCGCGTCGTGGCCGTGGTGGCGCACGGAATCCAGGGCCAGGCGCCACAGCTTCCAGCCCCGGGCATGCAGGCGCATGGCCAGGTCAAACTCTTCATAGCTGTGCAGGTTGCGGTCCGAAAAATACCCGGCCTGCTCCACCGCCGCCCGGCGGTACAGGCCGCCCATGTCCAGCCGGTCCACCTGGCCGGCCTGCATGTGGCCCAAGCCCCGTTCGACACGCGCCACATACTCCAGGCTGCTGGTGTTCATTTCAACCACCTGCCCGCCCACCCCGGCCACCTCAGGATGCGCCTGCATGAAAGCCAGCGCCTCCGGCAAAAAACCGGGCAGCATTTCCATGTCGCCGTCCAGGATGTACACAAACTCGCCCGCCGAATGCTGGTAACCCAGCTGGGGGCCGACACCGCAGCAGCGTTCATCGGCACGCGCCAACTGCACGATGCGGATGGGATAGGCAGAGGCCAGGGCCACCGTGCGGTCGCTGGAGCAGGAGTCCGCCAGCACCACCTCGCCGCCAACCCTCCGGACCGCGGCCAGCGCACTTTCTACCGCCGCCACGATGCGCTTTTCCTCGTTCAGGGCCTTGATGACAATGCTCACCCGGCACGGGACGGCTGAAGTGCCAGGAGTGTCAGGGGGCGGCATCGGTTCCTCCGCGCAGGATGATGCGGGCCGGCACGCCCACGGCGAGGGCGCCTGCCGGCACGTCGGTGATGACCACGGCATTGGCGCCAATGTCGGCATCGTCGCCGATGTGCACGGCGCCCAGGATCTTGGCGCCGGCACCGATGTTCACGCGGTTGCCGACGTGCGGCGCTTCCAGCGGCCGGTCCATGCGCCGGTTACCGATGGTCACACCCTGGCGGATGATGCAGTCGTCCCCGATCACCGCCCTGCCATGCACCACAATCGCACCCGAATGTTCTATCACGAGGCGTCTCCCGATCCGGGCCGAGACGCCGATCGTGACGCCGCAGAACATTTCAGCCAGCTTGGCGAGCACCAGGTGCAACGCTGCCAGCGGGTAGCGCACCAGCCTGGACTGGAAGCGGTAACGCAGATGCCCCAGCCGGTACACCTGCAGGGCCCAGAAGCCCAGGGACAAAGCGCCCTCTTGCGCCGCACGCATGTCCTCGAGAAAAGCCATGGTTGTTGAGCTTTCATTCACACGCTACCGGTACTGACGGGTGACAAGCACTCGCGCGGTGCGGGCTCCAGTTGCTTGAGCTATCGGAGCTTCCGGGGCAAATCCGCGGCAGGCGCATCGGATCACGGCCGAGATCGGAAGGCACCAAAAGGGCACCTCATCTCAGACCCTGAAGGAATAGTCGCAAAATCTGTACCAATAACCGGGCTGTACCGCTCAAGCGCCACAGCACACCGCTGGTCCAGCCCACTCCCCTTAACGGCCCCCCGGAAGGCTAGGCGCCCCGAAGGGCTACGGCACAATAGCCGCGTGGCAATCATCAAGAAGCTTACTGTCGGGGGGGTAACCGCTTTTGCGCGAGCGGCGCTGGCCCTGCTTTGCCTGCAAGCTGCCTTGCTTGCCAGCCCGGCCTGGGCCACAGAGCTGCTGACCCTGAGCAACAACAGCGGTCCGATCACGATGACCCCCGCGCTGGAGTTCTGGGTGGATGCCACCGGCCAGACCTCGGTGGAGAAAGTCGAGGCCGACGCAGACAGCCTGCCTTTTGCGGCAGTCAAACCCGGCCAGGCGCACCTGATCGACGACGCCGCGCTCTGGCTGCGTTTTGATGCCGTGGTCCAGAATCCCCGGATTCACTGGAAACTGGAACTACCCATGTCCGGCGTCGACAAGATCACGATGTATTACCGGGACAGCCTGGGCCGGTGGGTGGTGCAGCAGGCCGGGGACAGCCTGCCCATCAGTGCCTGGCCACAGCCCGGCCGTTATCCGATCCTCTCGCTCAGCCACGAACTCGGGCAGACGGCTCGTTATTACCTTCGTGTGGAGCATGCCCGCATCCCCTTCTCGGCGCTACCTCGCGTGGTGAGCGACGATCAGGTGACCACGGCGCGCCAGCTGGATCACCTGCTGCTGGGCGCCTATTTCGGACTGGCCGCGCTGGTGACCCTGCTGGCCCTGATCAACGCCACGGCCTATAAAGATTGGGGCTTTGCCACCTATGCCCTTTACATGGCCGCCTTTGCGGGCTCGCAGGCCGCCTTCACCGGCGTGGCCGGCCTCTACGGATGGCCGGAGCGGCCGGCACTGAACAATATTTCCATCGTCGTGCTACCGCTGGCGGCCGCGGCGGCGGCCCTATGGTTTGTGCGGACTGTCACCACACCCAAGCGCTTTTCGCGGGCGCTGGACTGGTTCATCGTGGCACTGATGGGGCTGCTGCCGATCATCGCGCTTGTCGACGCCGCCTTTCCAACCACCGAAAGTTTTGCGCTCATCAACATCCTGATCAGCGCCGGCATGGTGGTTTTGCTGATGGTGGTCGGGGTGTCGCTGGTTGAGGGCGACAGCCATGCGCGCTGGATTGCACTCGGCTTTTTGCCCATTATTTTGGCCACCCTGTTTCCCCTGCTGCGCAACTTCGGCGTGCTGCCCTCCAGTTTCCTGACCCAGAACGCGTTAATACTGGGCTCGGCGATTGAGGCGCCCATCCTGTTTTACGGCCTGCTGCGCCGCGTGACGCAGCGGCGCGAATCGACCACACGTGCAACGACTCTGCGCACGACGGACCCACTGACCGGACTGGGCTCAACCAAGCTGCTGCTCGGAAAGCTGCGCCAGGCGCAGAGTACTGCCGAGCGTTACCAGCAACCCTGCGCCCTGATGGTTATCGACCTGAGCAACCTCGCCACGCTTCAGCAGCAACACGGCCGCGAGACAGGCGACCGTGCCATGGTGCTGGCGGCCGCGCGTATTCGTGCTGCAACACAACCCACGGATACGGTGGCCCGGGTCGGCGACAGCCACTTTGCACTGCTGATGGAAGGTCCGATGACCAGCGATGGTGTCAACCAGGTCGCCACCAAGATCCTGGCCAGTGGTCTGCGTCCTTCAAGGGAGTTGCCTGACGCCGACCCGCTGCTCTTTCACATTGCCATCGGCTACATGGCTGAGCCTGCCAAACTGTCGCCCAATCATGCACAGACCAGCCTGGACAGCCTGATGAAGGTGATCAAGGACATGAACGACGGTTCGCGCAAGGCGATTCGCATGGTTTTGCTTTAGTTCAAAGCAAAACCAACCCGCAGCCCTTGTCGATCAACGGTGTATGGCTAGCTATTTGATAGCAAACTTGTTTACTGGATAAAGCCCATGCCCCGCACGTCGCGCACGTCGGGTTTGATTCGGTGCTCAGCTTCAAGCTGGCTTAAAAACTCGTCCGGCGTGAACTCGGCCGCAAGAATATCTGTCTGGCGCTTCACGGCGGCAAAGTCGCCGGGGCACAGCTGGCTCAGGCGAGCCAGCCGCTCACGCAGGGCGGGGGTCAACGCTGCAGCATTGCCGATCAGCGCTTCGGTCACAAACATCTGCTCGCGCTGGACGGCGGTAAGCGGCATGAACTTGATCTTGAAGGTAAAGCGCCGCAACGCCGCCTGATCCAGGCTCTCCAGCAAGTTGGTGGTGCAAACAAAAATTCCACTGAAACGCTCCATGCCCTGCAGCATCTCGTTGACTTCCGTGACCTCATAGGTTCGCTGCGCGCCACGCCGATCCTGCAGGAAGCTGTCGGCTTCGTCGAGCAGGAGTACGGCTTTTTCCGCCTCTGCCTCGGCAAACATGGATGCCATGTTCTGTTCGGTTTCGCCCACGTATTTACTCATCAGGTCACTGGCCTGCTTGATGATCAACGGCCGGTCCAGCGCCTTGGCCAGGTGCTCGGCGAGCGCCGTCTTGCCGGTGCCCGGTGCGCCGTAAAAGCACAAGGTGCCGTGGCCCCTGGCCTTGAGGGCCTCCACGATCCGCGGGATTTCGAACCGGGATTCGACATGCAGCATGGACAGGTCGTAGGTCGTGACATTGCGCCGTCCGCCGGAGGTATCGGTTTTGTTGCCCAGTGCCTGGTCCGCATTTTTGAGCTGCCGCTCAATCAGCGACTCCATCAGCGCCGCGTGGCCGCCAGACAGCACGGCCTCCATGCCCGCGGCATCGGTGCTGGCGCCTGGCGTGCTTGCCAGTTTGGCAAAACGCACCGCCGTCCGGATTTGCGCCGGTGTCAGGCCCTTGCGCGCAGTGAGGCCGGCGACAAAAGTGTCGCTGACGGGCACCCCTTCCAGGGTTTTGCGCACCAGCGTCTCACGCGCGCCGGGCGGCGGCGATTTGAGCTCCAGGTGGTAGGCAAATCGGCGCCGGAAGGCCGGGTCGATCTGTTCAATGCGGTTGGTCACCCACAGTGTCGGCACGGTGTTCGACTCCAGAATCTGGTTGACCCAGGCCTTGCCGTTCACCGAACCTGTGGCCGGAGCCGCCATCTGGTCCGAACGCGCGAGCAACTGCGCAGCTTCGCTGGAGAGCGCCGGAAAGACATCCTCGACCTCGTCAAACAGCAAGGCGGCATGGGCGCTGCCCTTAAGAAACACCTGGGCAATTTGCAAGGAGCGGTAGCGGTCACGCCCGCTTAACGAGTTGCCGTCGCGGTCAGCATATTCGACCTCGAACAAATCCAGGCAAGCGGCCTGCGCCACCACTTTGGCCAGCTCGGTTTTACCGGTACCCGGTGGGCCATAGAGCAGCACATTGACACCCAGCTCCTTGCCTTCCACCGCATTGCGCAGCAGTGACACCAGCACCTGCACATCATCGTGTGCAAAGGCGAAATCCGCCAGGCTCAGGCTGCTGTGGACCACCGGACGGGTGAACACCGCCATCAATTCATTTTGATCGCGGTATTCGCGCATCAGCACGGGCGGCAGTTTTTCACTGACTTTCATCAAGTCCGCCAGATCGGTGATGTTGTGTTCGGAGATCAGGTTTTCGACCATGCCGATGCGCTCCAGACGAGAGCCGGCACGCAGGGCCTCCGCAACCTCGTTGGCCTTGACGCCCGCAACATCGGCAATCGCGGCATAGGCTTCGGGGGCATTGTTGACCTTGAACTCCACCAGCATGGATCTCAGGTCTCTCTGATAGCGAGCAAGCGTTCCATACAGCAACAGGGCGCGCTCGGCCTGATTGAGCTGCAGCAGGTTGGCCAGGGCATCGATGTTTTTCTCCACCAGGGTGGATTGCTTCTTCAAGGCGTGGGCCAGCCAGTCACCGGTAGCCGCCAGCACAGAAAGAAGATCCTTTGGCTGGTCCTTGGCGTATTCGTCAAGGTAGAAGAAGAGGGTGCCTTCTTCATAGGGACCGCGCCATGCACCATGGCGGGCCATGAACCCGGTGTCACTCAGGGCTTCATGGTCTTGCCAGAATTCATTGTCCCGACAGCGGCGACCGAGAAACTCGCGCAAGCGCTGAAGTGCCGGCAGGGGCCAGACCAGGTGGCGACCTGAAAGCGACAACAAGCTGTTGAGGTCGCGCCGCACGTTGAACTTGGCACCCTGCCTGGCCGCCAGGCTCAGTACAAAATGCGAGCACATCAGATCAAGGACCGGCGCCTCTTTCAGGCCGGGAGAAAGCAGCAGCGGACCATGCCTGTCAGCACCACCCGAACGCTTGCTCATTGAAACACCTCCGGCCCGGGAACAGGCCACAGCAGTTACACATGCACTTTGATTGACGTACGCCTTACCATAACGCAGCTTCATGCCCGATGGAAGACGCTAATTGAATACCTCCGTGTGAATTGCGCCACAAAATCGCGCCACAATCGGCACTTCGTCAAAAGGACCCGTATGCTAGCTTTAACCGATATCGAGGCTGCAGCGCTTCGCCTGCAAGGCCAGCTGCTCGATACGCCCTGCGTGGCCTCCAAGACCCTTTCGCAGATTACAGGGGCGGATGTTTTCCTGAAGTTTGAAAACCTGCAGTACACCGCCTCCTTCAAGGAGCGCGGCGCCTGCAACAAGCTCGTCCAGCTTTCCGGTGAAGAAGGCCGGCGCGGCGTGGTCGCAATGAGCGCCGGCAACCATGCCCAGGGCGTGGCCTACCATGCGCAGCGCCTCGGTTTGCGTGCCGTGATCGTGATGCCGCGGTTCACGCCTGGCGTCAAGATTGAACGCACGCGGGGTTTTGGTGCCGAAGTGGTTCTGCACGGCGACACGCTGGACGAGTCCCGCAGCCATGCGTTGAGCCTGGCTGAACGCGAAGGTCTGATCTTCATTCACCCGTATGACGATGAAGCCATCGTGGCCGGTCAGGGCACGGTCGGCCTGGAGATGCTGCGGGCTGTTCCTGACCTGGACACGCTGATCGTCGCCATAGGCGGAGGCGGCCTGATCGCCGGCATGGCCACTGCGGCCAAGGCCATCAAGCCGGGCATCGAAATCATTGGCGTACAGACCTCACGCTTTCCGGCCATGGTCAATGCCATCAAGGGAACGCACTATCCGCAGGGCAGCAGCACGATCGCCGAGGGCATTGCGGTCGGCACGCCCGGCGTGATCCCGCAGGCCATCATTGCACGCCTGGTGGACGATCTGGTGCTGGTCGAGGAAGGCGACATCGAGCAGGCCATGGTGATGCTGCTGGAAATCGAAAAAACACTGGTCGAAGGTGCAGGCGCGGCAGGGTTGGCCGCCCTGCTGAAATACCCCGAACGTTTCAAGGGCAAGAAAGTCGGGCTGGTGCTGTGTGGCGGGAATATTGATCCGCTACTGCTGGCGGCGATCATCGAGCGCGGCATGGTCCGGGCCGGGCGCCTGGCGCGTATTCGCGTAAGCGCACGCGACGTGCCTGGCTCTCTGGCAAAAATTACCGCCACGGTAGCTGATGCCGGCGCCAATATTGACGAGGTGCATCACCAGCGGGCCTTTACGATGCTTGCTGCACAGAACGTGGACATCGAACTGGTCATCCAGACGCGCGGCCGTGAACATATAGCGCAGGTATTGGCGGTGCTGAAGACAGCCGGCTTTGAGGCTATGGAGCAACAATGAACATCGAAACCCTGCAGGCAGCCCTGCCGGAATATTTTGCGCCTTGGGTCCAGGCACTCGGACTGAAAGTCGACGCCTTCGACCAGCACGGCGTCACTTTGCGTCTTCCACAAGATGATCAACTTTCACGGGCAGGCGGCATGGTCTGCGGCCAGGCCATGATGGCCGCCGCTGACACTGCCATGGTGCTGGCGCTGATCAACCACTTCGGCGAATTCAGACCCTGCACCACCGTGCAGATGAACAGCAGTTTTCTCAAGCCGCTGTCAAAGCAGGACGCCTTGATCGAAGCCCGCGTGATACGTGCCGGCAAGTCGCTGGCTTTCGGAGAGATCGACCTTCGGGGCGCGGACGACGGAAAAAGCGTCAGCCGTTTCACGACAACTTACGCGCTGCTTTGATCGCTAACGAAGGTGCTTGCTCATTTTGGCGGCGAACAGCTGTGCGATGCTGACGCTGCGCCGGCCAGGCAGCAATTCGAAGCTTTCGCCGGCGCGCAGGGTTCCAGAGGTCAGCACTGACAGGTAAAACCCGCAGAATCCGCTTTGGGCCATGCGTTTGGAGGCGCGGGCAAAACCCATGGCCGCATTGAACTTGTAGCAGGGCTCGCGCGGAATCCGTACCAGCAACTCACAGTGCGGAAATTTCAGCACATCGCCGGCCCACAGCTCACTTTCCAGCAAACCCTGCACCGTGAGGTTCTCCCCCAGGCTGCCAAACGGCAAGCAGTCGTCGATCGGGTCAAGTCCCTGCTCGCAACGCGCTTTCCGCCAAAAGGGGTAGTGTTCAGCTGGATAGGCATACACCGCCTTTTCCAGTCCTCCATGAATCGAAAGATCGGCCTGCTCGTCCCCGGCCAGACCCAGGGGCAACACTTGCACAGGGCCGTTGACAGGCCGTTTAGGCATGGCTGTCAGGACGCTGCGGCCATCGATGACCACACGCCGGGCACCGGCAACCTGCACGGAAAGCAATTGGCGAGGCAGGGGCAAGCTCAATTCCAGCCAATCACGTCAAAACCCTTGTCACTCAGGCAACGCTGCACAAACCCGCGATAGACGCTGCTGGGTCGGTCGCCGCGGAACGCGCCCTGAACCGCTCCCGCCGAACCGCCCACGGCGGCGCCTCCTGCTCCGGCGCGGATCACCCCCTCGCCGCCACGGCCGGTAATCAACGCCCCTACAGCCGCGGCCACGCCACCGGTGGCCGCGCCCACACCGGCCCCGCGTGCCACAGCGTTGGTATTCTCAGCCGGGTTCAGGCCGGCCGAGGCGGCACGCGCCATGCAGGCATCAACCTCAACGCGGCCCTGCGCCTCGCCCACACGGTTGAGCGTGGCGTTCGGATACAGCACGGGCCGTGCAGACGGGCTGGCCGAGCCGTTGCTGGCACAGCCCGGCAGAACAATCAGGACTAGCGCTACGCCGCAGAGTCCGCAAGTTTTGAACAGAAAACCGAACATGCCTGCCTCCAGGTTGAAAGGAAATTGGCTGGCTACAAGCGAAACTCGGCACCATTTGCGACCCGGTTTGTCTGGTCCATGCCAAGAAGGTAAAATCGCGACAGTCCTTCACCAAGTTTTCAGGAACCACCATGTCAAGCCCCGCCGACCGCTCCACCAACGCCGCCCATAGCAGCCCTACGCCCGCCCACGAGCAGGACGTTGTAGAAGCAATTGTGCCGCTGATGCCGCTGGTGCTGCCTGCCGCGGGCGGCGTATTGATGTTCCTGCTGGCCTTTATCGCCATCTATATGGCTTGAACCGGCAAGGGCCAGTGAGGCCACCCCCGGCGCTTGAGTGGGTTTGCACTGGCCAGCGCAAGGAGCCCCGGTCCTAAACGCCTTTTGGTGGTAAGCGGCTGACCATCAACATCCCGACGATGGCCGCAATCAGGTGCCCTTCAGGGAAAGTCCTGAAATGACCACTGAACAGACTGGTCGCACTCCAGGCCAGCACGCAACCGGCTGCCATTTTTCCGTAAGGGCTGCCGTCTTTCAGGCAATATTTAACCAGCGTGAACAGCAGCAAGAGAAAAGTGGCCAGCCCTACCAGCCCGTTTTCAACGGTGACGAATAAGTACTGGTTGTGAGGGTCTTCGGCAGGGCTGGCTTGCCACCCCGAGTACTTTTCTGCCGCAATGGCGCTGAAACGCTTTTTGAATCCTCCGGTACCTGTGCCAAAAAGGGGGGTTTCCTGGATGATGGTCCATGTGGTTTTGTACAAAACCATCCGTATTCCCAGGGACGATTCTTCAGCACTGGTTGAATAGGTGTTGATTTCGTTGACACCCTTCATCACCCGGTCATGCACAGAAGTCGATGCAAAAAAAGCAAGCGCACCAATAAGCAGCGCGGCTAAAAGTCCGGCGAGAACGCCCTTGAATCCCCGCCACATCGCAAAGCTCCAGACCACCAGCACAAGGCACACAACATAACCACTGCGGCCGGCTGTCAGGGTTGCAATGTTCAGAAAAAACGCAAGGGCCACGATGTAGAAAACCATCTTGCGTGCCCACTCCTGGTACTGGGTTGCAAACCACAGCGACAAAAATCCACCGAGCGCAAAAATCATGCTCTGCGTGACGTTTGATCTGAACACGATGTCGGGATTCAGGGTGAAGCGCCAGTGAAGGAATGGATCGATGACCAGAAATGACATCACCAGGCCAACAATGCTTGTAAGCAGGAAAGCGATCAGAAACCGCCTTTTGGGCGCCTCGTCAGAAAAAATCAGTACCAGTGGAAGAATGTAAAGAATCTTTCGCTCGGCATAAATACTCTTCAGCGCATACCCCATTGGCGCGTCGGTATAGGCCAAGCCAATGATCTGCCATCCAACATAGAGGCCTATCGCAATTGCAACGGCTACCGGAAAGTTTTCCGTGGCGAGATGGCGCCGTTCCTTTGACGCGCAGGCACACAGGAAAAGTGCCAGAAAAGCTGCGAATCCAAGACTCGCCAGCGCCGTCGAGAAGAAATTCGCGCAGCACGCAAATATCGCCGCGTTCTGTGCCCACGTTATCAACCGGGGAGACGAGTCGTGGAGCGAAGGGGAAGCAGCGTTCATCGGTATTTGTCTTTTGAAGATCCGGCGCCAGGCTTACTCATGCCGGCGCCGGCGCCAGAATTTCTTCCAACGAAATTGGAGTGCCTGAAACCACAGGGGGTGCGACTGATCCAGCGTCGACGAGAACATCCCGTTGTGGCTGCCCTGCTCCACCACCGGCGGCTCCAGCCAGAACATGGGCGTGCCCAATACCCGGTCGATGTGCTCGAAGGTATGGTCTATCGGCCGGGTGATGCCATTGCTTTCGATCCAGTCCAGCCGTCTTTTGGCCGTTTCCAGGGAAAGGATGTACGAGTCAGCAAACTTGCCCTGGTTACGGGGATAGAGCCATTGGCCAGGGCGTATCTGGTCATGCGGAATGTAATAGTGGCCACCGCAGCCCAGGAAGGTGACATGGGGATCACCCAGAGCAAGCTCTTCCTTCATCAGCCCTTCAAGTGCGGGCCAAAACGCGGCCGAAAGAATGACATCATCTTCGAGAACCAGTGCTCTGGGAATCTGCCGCTTCACCATAAGCCTGTGCGCCTGCCAGTGTTTCAGGGCGCATGACTGCTGCGCCGGTGACAGGCTGTCATCCCTGAAAACCTGCCGCCTGAGGTCCTCGGGAATGTCGGGAATATCAAAATCAAGGACAAATTCGAAAGGCAGACCCAACGTTTTCATCTGCGTTTCAATGAACTGCCGCCTTTGTACGAAGCTCGTGGCGTGGATCACAAAGATGGCATCCAGGCCGGCAGGCAATGCACGCTGTACGGTCGGGGACGGGTCAAGGGGCATAAGCACGCTTCCGTAGGGAACATTCGGTTGCCACCCGGCAACAGCGTTGGATTCTAGTTGAGCCGTCCGGCCCGGCGCCGGTTCTCCACACCCCCACGGCGAGGCCGACCCCCGCTATTGCCTGCATGCAGAGCAAGGCTGCTGGAACCTCTACCATCTTTATGCATAAAGTCATGCGAATTTTGCATGAACTTTGCCCGTAACCACAAGGTAACCCGCATCGATGTTCTTAAAATGACCTTCTGGCCGACCCGTGGACCCACCTGAAAAGCACCTACAAACCGCTTTTTGGATCCTCCGCCGCAGCACATCCGGCTGCGGTCCCGCGCGACGACCGGGATCGGTTCAATGGCGGGTATGACTTCCTTTCGGGCCATGCAAGGCCTGGCAGAAAAAACCTTCAAGCCCTGTTTCGACAAACGTCTCGATGTCACAGACCTCCGTCTCTCGCCGACGTTTTTCGAAATAGCGCTTTTTAACTTTGGAGTATTTTGATGAACCATCCCGCGATGCAAGGGCTTAACCTCGCCACGCCCGGCTATGTAAAAAACGCCAAGCTGATTGCATGGGTTGCCGATATGGCGGCGCTGTGCAAACCCGACACCGTGTATTGGTGTGATGGCAGCGACGCCGAATACCAGCGTCTTTGCCAGCAACTGGTTGAAGCCGGCACCTTCAAGAAGCTCAACGAAGCCAAGCGCCCAAACAGCTTCCTGGCCTGCTCCGACCCAACCGATGTGGCCCGCGTGGAAGACCGCACCTTCATCTGTTCAGCCAAAAAGGAAAATGCCGGCCCAACAAATAACTGGATGGCACCGGCCGAGATGCGTTCCACGCTGCAACCCCTGTTTGACGGTTGCATGAAGGGCCGCACCATGTATGTGGTGCCCTTCAGCATGGGCCCGCTCGGCTCACCGATTGCGCATATCGGCATCGAGCTGTCCGACAGCCCCTATGTGGCGGTCAACATGAAGATCATGACGCGCATGGGCAAGGCTGTGTTCGACGTGCTCGGCGTCAATGGCGACTTCGTGCCCTGTGTGCATACTGTGGGCGCGCCGCTGGCCGAAGGCCAGAAGGACGTGAAATGGCCCTGCAACAAGACCAAATACATCGTGCACTATCCCGAAACGCGCGAGATCTGGTCCTACGGTTCGGGCTACGGCGGCAATGCGTTGCTGGGCAAGAAGTGTTTTGCACTGCGCATCGCCTCCAACATGGGCCGCGACGAAGGCTGGCTGGCCGAACACATGCTAATCCTCGGCGTGACCACGCCCCAGGGCAAGAAATACCACGTGGCAGCGGCCTTCCCTTCGGCCTGCGGCAAGACCAATTTCTCGATGCTGGTGCCGCCCGCCGGATTTGACGGCTGGAAGGTCACCACCATCGGTGACGATATCGCCTGGATCAAGCCCGCGGCCGACGGCAGGCTTTACGCCATCAATCCCGAGGCGGGTTACTTTGGCGTGGCCCCCGGCACCAACATGCTGACCAACCCGAACTGCATGCGCAGTCTGGACCGTGACACCATTTTCACCAATGTTGCGCTGACCGACGACGGCGACGTATGGTGGGAAGGCATGGAGCAGGACGTGCCCGGCAAAACGCTGCCGTCCCACCTGATCGACTGGCAGGGAAAGGACTGGACGCCGCAGATCGCCAAGGAGACCGGCGCCAAGGCCGCGCATCCGAACTCACGTTTTACCGTTGCGGCCACCAACAACCCGGCTCTCGACACCGCCTGGGATGACCCCAAGGGCGTGGCCATCGACGCCTTCATTTTCGGTGGACGCCGCTCGACCACCGTACCACTGGTGGCAGAGGCGCGCAACTGGGTGGAAGGCGTTTATATGGCAGCAACCATGGGCTCCGAAACCACGGCTGCCATCGTCGGCCAGGTCGGCGTTGTGCGGCGCGACCCGTTCGCGATGCTGCCCTTCACCGGCTACAACATGAGCGACTACTTCCAGCATTGGCTGAGTCTCGGCAAGAAGCTCGAAGCCGCCGGCGCCAAGCTGCCAAGAATCTACACCACCAACTGGTTCCGCAAGGGCGAGGACGGCAAGTTTGTCTGGCCCGGTTACGGCGAAAACATGCGTGTGCTCAAGTGGATGATCGACCGCGTCGAAGGCAAAGGCCAGGGTACCGAGCACATCACCGGGGTCAGCCCGCGTTACGAAGACATGAACTGGACCGGCCTTGACTTCAGCGCCGAGCAGTTCAAGACCGTCACCAGCATCGACAAGGCCGCCTGGCTGAAGGAGCTGGAACTGCACGCCGAACTGTTCAAGCAACTCGAACATCACCTGCCGAAAGAGCTGGGGGAGACCAAAGCCGCCATCGAGCGCCGCCTGGCTGCCTGACCGGCACACCACGCGCAAAGGCATTTCGCACAACCTGCGGCGTGCCCCTGCTCTGGAGGGTGTTGACTTCTCCAGGGCAAAAAAAAGCCACCTGACCAGGTGGCTTTTTTGCGGGCCGCTGTAAAGAGCGGCGCAGCGCACGGGAGCTTATACGTAGTAGCGATGGTAAGCGCGCAGTTCATCACCACCCAGGCGCTTGGCGCGCTGTGTCAGGCCGGCGGGGGTCGATTCAACGGCAGCCGGCGCCGCCT
This sequence comes from Polaromonas sp. A23, assembly GCF_002001015.1. GTDB lineage: Bacteria > Pseudomonadota > Gammaproteobacteria > Burkholderiales > Burkholderiaceae_C > Polaromonas. Next base: position 185,914 of record NZ_MUNO01000006.1, read on the forward strand.
CGGCCATGGCTTCATGGCGTGCGATGGCGATCTGCAGGTCCGCCATAACCCGGGGGTCGGCCTTGGCTGCTTCCCACAAACGAACGTCCGCACGCGCCTGGGCAATGGCGCTGGACCATGCATCCAGTGCAGCAACTGCACGTGCCGCCAGCAAGCGGATGGATCCGGCGAACAAGGCCAGCGCCGCAAAACCGACTACCCACGCGGCAACCCATGCGGCCAGCAGGTGGCCATCGGCCCAGTTTTCGACCAATTGGTCGGCCACCACCACCAAGGCGGCGACAAGTGCAACAAGCAGCATGACTGCCAGACCCTTGGCGCCATCGAAACCGAGGCGCAGTTGACGTGCCGCACCCAAGGCCGACTCAAAACGAGTCACACCGGGATGTTCGGCTGGATGATTGACGTTGACGAAGCTGGTCATGATGGTTCCCCTAATGAGTGCCACCACCGGTATTGGATTGGGCACAGAGGAATATTAGGGTTAATACTCATGTTGTTCAACTTTATCTTTATGATGTTAGTTATTCATGATCGTGATAACTTAAGCTTCTGCAAGGAGATCGCCCTCTGAATTCGCCCAATTTCCGCACTCTTGACCTGAACCTGCTTCGCGTTTTTGACGAAGTCATGGCCGAGCGCAGTCTCACGCGGGCAGCGCGCAACCTGTCCCTCACCCAGCCGGCCGTCAGCAACGCTCTGCGCCGCCTGCGCGAGACCCTGGGCGACGAGCTGGTCCAACGCAGTGGCCAGGGCATGGCGCCCACCCCGCGGGCGATTGCCATCTGGCCGGCAGTGCGAGAGGCTTTGCAGCAGCTGCATGAGTCGCTTGTCCCGAACGAGTTCGTGCCCGCCACGGCCAACACCACCTTTGTGCTGGCCATGGCCGACGCCACCGCCGCCGAGCTGATACCGGGACTGGTCGACATCCTGGAGCAGGAAGCGCCGGGCGTGACCCTTCGGGTTGTGCCGCTGACGACGCGCGATCCGCGGCGCCTGCTTGACGAGGAAAGCTGCGACCTCGCCCTGGGCTACTTCCCCTCGGTGCTGGCTGACCTGACGGCCCGCGCACAAAGCGGCGAGCCCTTGCCCTTCAATCACCTGCGTCTGTATGACGGGGAATATGTGTGTGTCATGCGGGCCGGGCATCCGCTGGCCAACGGCCCCTTCACGCTGAACCGGTTTTGCGCGGCACGCCACATGCTGGTGAGTTTTTCCGGGCGCCCTTACGGCTTTATCGACGAATCGCTGGCATCGTTGGGCCGCGAACGCAAGGTGGTGCTTACGGTGAACCAGTTTTTCACCGCCGGGCGGGTAGTGGCGAACTCCAACCTGCTGACCGTACTGCCGCGGCACTTTGTGCGGGTCACCGGCATTGCCGAACAGCTGGTGCTGCGGCCTTTGCCGTTCGACGTTTCCCTTGTGCACGTGGATGCCGTGTGGCACCGCCGCTCACAGCAGCAAAGCGCACATGCCTGGTTGCGTCAGGCGGTCGTTCGCGCATCTAACCAGGCATTTTCGGTCTGAGCCGCGGACGTTTTCAATGGCGGGTTATGGCGCTAAGCCGGATCACCACACCGTGGGTCTTCAGCGAACAACGCTGAGGTAGGCGCGCGCGGCGCGGCGCAGTTCCTGGGCGCGGAGCGGATTGCGCCCAGCACCGGCTTCGGCACGTTCCATCAGGTTGTGCGCCACGCCATGAACGGGCGCCAAGGCGGAGGTGAAAGGCAGGAAGCGGAAAATCTGGGAGAGCAGCGTGCACATAAAAGAGTCGCCTGACAACAGACGAAGAGTTGCGATACGGTTAGATTAAGGGTTTTCCCTAGGTTTGCAACCCCAAAAGACCGCAAAGCCATGCGAGATATGCATGGTTTGCTGCTTTCATGCAGTCCAGGGGTACCCGGCACGGGTTCCTGCACAATCAATACGTGAACATCCAGCTCCTGTCCGACCTGCATCTTGAGTCCAATCCGCACTTCCTGCCCCGCCCCACGCCCGGCGCCGACCTGCTGATCCTGGCAGGTGACATTGGCTCCTACCAGCCAGGCTCCTTGCTGACCGAGCTGCTGCAAGACGAGGCCTTCGGGCTCGCACGCTTTTCGCCGCTACCGGTGACACAAGGCGGTGCCGGTTGGCCAACACCGGTGTTTTTCCTGCCCGGCAATCATGAATACGACGGCCTGGAATTTGACACGGCGCACGCGCGCCTGCGAGAGACCTGCGAGCGGCTGGGCCTGGTCTGGCTGGAGCGTGAGGTGGTGGAGCTGCAAGGCATTCGTTTTGTCGGCAGCACGCTGTGGACCGACTTCGACGCGCTGAGCGCTGCCGAGGCGTCAAGTGGCAACCTGACCACCGGCGAGCTGCTCAAGGCCCGTGAAAAAGCCTTTCGGGCAGCCAATTTTTACCTCAGCAAACACCACACTTTTCAGAACGGCCAGCCCATGCTGGCCGACGCTGTGCGCGAGCTGGGCCTGCAGAGCCAGGCGTGGCTGCGGCAGGCACTGGCCGCCCCATTTGATGGTCCGACGGTGGTCGTCACCCACTTTGCCCCCAGCCTGCTGAGTGGCGATCCGCGTTATGGCCTGGCACCCGGCACCGCCGGCTTCTGCAATTCACTGGATGATTTGCTGGGCCAGGCGCAACTGTGGTTGCACGGGCACCTGCACTGCCCCAGCGACTACGTGAAAAACGGCTGCCGCGTGGTGGCCAACCCGCTGGGTTATGCACGCAAGAGCGAGCAGGATCGCTTCAAGCCTGATTTACTAATAGAAATTCGGGGTTAGCCCTTATTTCATGGGCATGAATAGCTATTGAATTTATAGCAAACGCTTCGCAACATCAAGGCGAAGGGATGCCGAGCATGAAGAAAAAGCTGGCCCCCTGATTGCGGGCCGACTCCGCCCAGATCTGTCCGCCATGGCGCGCAATGATGCGCTGGATGTTGGCCAACCCCGCACCTGCGCCGGAAAAATCCTGCGGGGCATGCAGGCGCTGGAAGCTGCGAAACAACTTGTCGGCATGCGCCATGTCGAAGCCTTCGCCGTTGTCCCGGACCACATGGACCACTTCGGCATCTGCGGACGCAATTTGCCGGCCCATGGTCAGGCCGCGCAGCAAGCCCCATGAGCCGAGGCTGCACCAGGCAGGCTGGGGCATGTTCACGGACAGGAAGAGCGGTTTCATCAAATGGATTTTTCCCCGGCGGATGCGAACACCATCAGCCAGGCAAGTGGGCAGAAAAAAGGTTACGCGATGTAGCGCGAAGCCCCTCAAAGCAGCTGTGCCTTGAACGAGATTTTGGCTCCCGCCCTGGCGGCGGGTGCGTTTGACGTCTTGGAAACCCTCCCGCCGTTTTAGCCAGCGCTGTATGAATTTGCAACTACAAAATCACATTCAAACCCTACAGTCATAACAATTTGTTCCCAAATACTCCTGCACTGCTTTGTGGACGCATGTATCTTGCTTTATCGGCTTCTATTTCTTCTTGGGAGCGTGCCATGAAAACCCCTTGGGCCAGCACCCTGGCCTGGTTGCTTGCAGCGTTCACGGCGCTGGCGCTGGCCATGGTTGCGCCAAATGAAAAAAGCGTGATGGGTCAATTCCCCACACTCACAGCACAAACCCTGGCCCAGGAAACCCTGCATGTTCCAGGCGGATTCCCTGCTGAACGCACCTTGGCCCTGATCGCTTTTCGCAGCACCCAGCGTGGCCACATCGACGGTTGGGTCACGGGCCTGAACCTTCAGGGCGACTCTTCCATTGCCTGGGTCCGCATGCCGGTGCTGAACGACCCAGGGAACACCGCCGCGCGCAGCGCCATCGAAACCAAACTCCTGCACAAATACCCTGCCGCCTCAGAACGCGCGCGGCTGGTTCCGGTGTTCACGGACCGCGAACGTTTTATTCGCGCCGCAGGTTTGAACGGGCCCGATCAGGTCTATGCGGTGGTCATCAACCGCGACGGCGAGGTGCTGGCCCGGGCCGAAGGCGCGTTTGACGCGGACAAGGCAAGCAAGCTGCGCGAAACCTTGCTGCAGCAAAGCTTCTAGGCCTTTTCTTCGGCGCCCTCGGAAGAAGGTGCTGATCCGAGCGTGAAGTAAAACGTGGCGCCATGCCCCGGCGCGGACAGGGCCCACACCCTTCCGCCATGCCGGGTGACGATCCTGTGCACCGTTGCCAGGCCTATGCCGGTGCCGGCAAATTCAGAGACGGTATGCAGGCGCTCAAAAGCGCCAAACAGCTTCTCGGAATAGGCCATGTCAAAGCCTGCGCCGTTGTCCTGCACCGCGTACACCACCTCACCCTCCGGGCCGACATCACGACGAAACGAGATCAGGCCCTGGGGCTTCTGGCTGCTGAACTTCCAGGCATTGCCCAGCAAATTGTCCAGCACCTGCTGGAGCAGGCGGGCATCGCCATGCGCCACCAGATCCGGTTCAATATCAAGCAGCACCACGCGGTCAGGTTCAGCCTCGCGGTAACCATCCAGGATCCGCTGTGCCATGGCGCTCAAGTCAACCGTGTCCCACTGTAAGCTGGCGCGGGAAACCTGGGCCAGCGACAACAGCGCGTCGATGAGTTCACCCATTTGCATCACACCGGCGCGAATACGGGTCAGGTAATGTTTGCCCCGTTCGCCCGGCGCGGCAATCTCCAGTTCCCTGGCCAGCAGGTTGCTGAACCCGTCGATGGCGCTCAGCGGCGTGCGCAGGTCATGCGACACTGAATAGGAGAAAGCTTCCAGCTGCTTGTTGGCAAACTCCAGTTGCTCCGTGCGCTGTTGAACCCTTTCCTCCAGACTGGCATTGAGTTGCATGATTTGCTCGCGTGCGCGTTTTCGCTCACGAATATCGGTATTGATGCCCAGCACGCCATTCACCCGCCCTTTTTCATCGCGCACCACGGTCCAGCGGGCCTCGACGCTGATTGCAGAGCCATCCCGCGCCACCTGCTCCAGCTCGCCGTTCCAGTCCCCGTCTTTGTCCAGCGTCTGGTTCATGGCGTCAATGAGTACCTGCGGATTGCGGTACATGCGCGTGGCCATGGTTTTGCCGAGAACCTCGCCGGCTGTCCATCCATAAAGGCGTTCGGCCCCCTTGTTCCAGAAACGCAGGGTCCGGTCCAGGTTGCGCACCATGATGGCATCCTGCGCACGGTCCAGCAGCGAGGCCTGCTCTCGCACCTGGACGGCCGCCTGACGCGCCGACGCCTGGCTGCGCAGGCTGCCAATGCCAAATGCCAGGTTGTCGGCCATGTCCTGCAGCAGCTTGATTTCGTCACTCGCGAGTTTTTCCAGCGAGCCCGAGTAAAGCCCCAACACGCCGAAGGTGCGGGCGGCATCACGCAGGGGAAGGAACACGGCACTGCGGTAACCCCGCTGTGTGGCTAACTCGCTCCAGTAAAACTGATTGGCCCCGTGGGTGATGTCTTCGCTGACGCAGGCCTGCCCGCTGCGTATGGTCTGCCCGGCCGGCCCGCGGCCGGTGGGCTGTCCGTCATCCCAGGTCAACTTGATGGTAGACAGGTACCCGGCTTCGTGGCCGGCATGCGCCATCGGTAAAAGGGTGAATGCTTCGTCTTCCAGTGCATAACCGACCCAGGCCATGCGGTAGCCACCCACATCCACGGCCAAGCGGCAAACCTGCAAAAGCAACTCGGCTTCGTCATCGACACGGGTCAATGCCTCGTTGCAGCGGCTGAGCATTTGCAAGGCGCGGTTGGTCCGCGCAAGTTCACGGTCAGCACGCTTGCGCTCGGTGATATCGCGTACCGTACCGACAATGCGTTCCACCACCCCGACCGCATTGATAACCGGATAGGAGTGATCACGCACCCAGCGGACCTCGCCGCCGGGCCGGATGATCCTGTATTCCAGATCGGTGACTCCTCCCTGGGCCTGCTGATACTTGGTTTGCGCTTCGGCCGCCTGGTCATCAGGATGGATGGCTTCGCGATAGGACTCGGGCTCGGCATAAAGGCTGCCGACACTGCGCTGCCACAGCTTCTCATAGGCCGGGCTGAGGTAAAAAAAACGCCCGCTTGCAAAGTCGCGGTTGTAGAAAACATCCTCCACGTTTTCGGCAAGCTCCCGAAAACGTGCCTCGCTACCCAGCAGTGCCTGTTCGGCGTGCGCGCGCTCAATGGCAATGCGGGCCAGACGGGCTGCAGTTTCCATGAGAGCGTGATCCTGCGCCTGCGGCTGGTAAACCTTTCTGTGGTAAATGGCAAAGGTGGCCAGTACCTCACCCGAAGTCGAAACGACCGGCGTGGACCAGCAGGCGCGCAAGCCAAATTCGTGCAGCAGGTCAAGATAGTTGTGCATCAGCGGATCACTGGTCACGTCAGACACAACCACCTGCTGCCTGCGGAAAGCGGCGGTCCCGCAAGCGCCTACGCCTTCGGCAATCTCGAGTCCGTCGATCTGCCGGTTGTAGTCGTCGGGAAGACCGGGCGCCGCGCCATGGCGCAGGTGATTGCCTTCGCACAGGAGAATCGAACAAACACCCTCCGAGCGACTCTCGATCAAGCGCACGATGGCTTCGAGCGCTTGCGCCAGAGGTACGCCGTAGGCAATCAGCTCAAGCACCTGCTCCTGGGCCTGCACGAAGTCTTCCATGAACTTGCGCTCGGTGATGTCGCTGAATACCACCATTCCGCCCACCAGATGACCCGCCTCGTCAAGCAAGGGACGGAGATTGTTGCGCAGCACCCGGTCCCGGGTGCCAGGCCGCCGCAAAAGCACATCCCAGTTGTCAACGCTCTCGCCGCGAATGGCGCGACTCAAGGGCCTGTTCTGCGGCGCGCACACGGTCTTGCCGTCAAGCAACACCACCTCATGGTCCCGGCGCCACTCCGCCAACGTCATTCCATTGCGGTCCACGGGGAAAATCTTTTTGGCGGCAGCATTGAACAGCAGGAAGCGGCCCTGAACATCAATGGCCAGCACCCCTTCGCTCATGCTGTTGATGATCAGGTCCAGCAGGCCGTGCTCCTTGCCGATGCGCGCCAGCGAGTCATCCAGCTCGTCGCGGCGCAATTGCAGGGACTCGGCCATGCGATTGAAGGTTCGGGCGAGATGCCCGAGCTCACCCTGGTAAAGAGGACCTATCTCCACCCGCGCCGAGAGATTGCCGCTCGCCAGCTCATCGGCTTCACGCAGCATGGCTTTGGCAGGGTTGACGATCAACCGCCTGCCCATGACCCATGCACACGCCATGCCGAACAATGCCACGGCCATCAACACGGCCAGCTCAAGCGCCAACACCCTCGCCGGGCCGGCCGAGATCAACGCGCGCGGCCGGCTGACGATGACAAACAGCGCGTCTTGCGCGGCGCCCCCAACCGGCGCAAAGGCATACACGCGTTGCTGCCCGCCCGCGTCAACGGCTTCCTCAATACCCATGCGCGGGGCCTGCAGCAAGGCCCGGACAGCGGCGTCGGGGGTTGGCTCACCCACAACCCCCGCGTCCTGGGGATACGCCGCCAGAAGAGTGCCCTTGCGATCGGTCAGCAGCACACTGGTGCCTTCGGTGACGGCAACCCGTTCCAGGCCTGGAACGAAAGCCTGCAGGTCCAGAGCAGCAAAAACCACCGCTATGGGGAGGCTGGCAGCATCGTAGACCGGCGCGGCAAAGCCCACCCCGGCTTTCCCGCTGCTTC